>CAWELS010000043.1:0-45300 GCA_963809945.1 Bryobacterales bacterium
CTGGACAAGGGCGTCGACGTCGTGGTGGCCACGCCCGGCCGCTGCGTGGACCACCTCTCCCGCGGCACGCTGCGGCTTGACGAGCTGGAGGTTGGTCGTCCTCGACGAGGCCGACGAGATGCTGGACACCATGGGCTTCGCCGACGACCTCGACGCGATCCTCGACGCGGCGCCCGAGGGAGCGCCAGACCTGCGCTGTTCAGTGCCACCGACGCCTTCGACGTCTGAGTCCAGATCGCCGAGCGCCGCATGCTCGACCCGCTGCGGGTCACCATCGAGCGCGACGGCACGCGACGGGGAGACCCCGCGCATCCGCGAGCAGGTCGTGGTAACGCCCGCCACCACAAGGAGGCGGCCCTGACCCGCGTCCTGGACGTCGAGGACCCGACCGCCGCCCTGGTCTTCTGCCGCACCCGCAAGGACGTCGAGGAGCTCGACGCGCACGATGGCCGGGCGCGGCCACAACGCCCGTGCGCTGCACGGCGGGATGGACCAGCCGCAGCGCGACCGCGTGCTGGACGCCCTGCGCGACGGCTCGACCGAACTGGTGGTCGCGACCGACGTCGCGGCCCGTGGCCTCGACGTCGACCTGCTCACCCACGTCGTCAACCACTCGCTGCCGACCCAGCCCGAGCAGTACGTCCACCGCATCGGCCGGGTCGGTCGTGCCGGCCGCGAGGGCGTGGCGATCACGCTCGTCGAGCCGCGCGAGACCAAGGCGCTGCACGCGATCGAGCGCCACGTCGGCCGTTCGCTGGAGGTCACTCCGGTGCCGTCCGTCGAGCGGGCTGCGGGCCGCCGCGCCGAACAGCTGGTCGACCGCGTCCGCGAGGCGATGCAGCGCGAGGACCTCGACACCGGACTGCGGGCCTTCGACGAGGCTGGGCGACCCCGACCAGGCCCAGGCGATCGCCGTCGCCGCGTTGGCCGTGCTGCACGACGACGCAGCCGGCGAGCACGACGAGACCACGTCCCCGGGTGGAGCTCGACGCCGAGCGCGGCGGGGCAAGAAGCGCGGCACGAAGGTCGGCGGCTAGCGGTGGCTCCGGCTCCGGCGGCGGTCGACAGGCGGCGGACGCGAGGACTATGACCACGAGGACGGTGACACGGGCAACGTGTGGCTGTCGGTCGGCCGCAACGTCGGGGTCCGCCCCAAGGACGTCGGTCGGCGCGGTCTGCGGCGAGACCAGCCTGTCGGGTAACGACATCGGCAACATCCGATCATGGGGCGCTTCACCCTCTGGGGTGCCCATCCCGGCCTCGACGAGTCGTCGCAAGATGCCAACGCCACCGTCCGGGGCAAGCACGTCCACGCCAAGCCAGACCGGGCGAACTGACCCGGGGCCCGGCCGCCCGCGCCGGTCAGTCGGCCTCGGCCAGGATCGCCAGTGCCTCCGGTGAGGTGTAGAACGGCTCGAGCCGGCGGCGGACGAACGCCTCCACCTCGCCGTCGCGGTGCAGCGTCGCCAGGATGCCGGGGGCGTGGCGCTCGACCTCGGCGGATGATGGTGTCGGTGTCCAGGTCGAGGTCGTCCAGCAGCGCACCGATCGCCTGGTCGCCGTAGCGCTCGAAGAAGGCGTCCACGCCAGCGTCCACTGCAGTGCGCGGACCCAGTCGGTGCCCCGGCGCTGGCGTTGAACCACAGGGCGTGTCCGCTGGCCGCGACGTGCTCGACGTCCTCCAGCGGCAGGTAGCCCTGAAACCCGGCGATCTCGTCCTCGGCGTGCAGGTCCCATATCTGCATGACCGCGTCGCGGACCACGTCCTGGTCGAAGGCGTCCACGAAGGCTCGGCTCACGCGCTCCATGGCGGCCTGGGCACCCTTGTCCGCGGCGCCACCGACGGCCTTCTCCAATTGCTTGGGTGCCATGCCGCGAGCCGTCCGGGCGGCGAGGTCGCCCATGCCCAGCACCGACTTCATCCCGGGCAGCTTCTCGGCCCGTTCCCGGTTCTGCTGCACGGCATCGCCGACCAGCGCCGAGACGAAGCGCATCGCGAGCGTGGACACCGCCGGGCTCTTCGCGAGCCGGCGCATGACCTCTTCGCGCAACTGTTCGGAGCGGGTCAGCACGTCGGCGATCGCCTCGACACCGCCCCAGCTGACGACGGCACCGAGGTCGTGCTCCTCATTGGCGGGCAGGTCGTAGAGCACCGGCACCATCGTGGAGATCATCGCGTCGATGGCAGCCGACCCACCCACGGTGTCGAGCCCCGTCGCGGCGGTGGCCTTGATCGCGTTGCGGTCCACGACCTCCTCGAGTGGGACGTCCCGGGCCGCGGCGAGCAGGGCCCGCGCTTCGGCGGCGACCAGCGCCACGCCCGGCGTCGCCGGAGAGCTCGCCGACGGCGTCGGCCATGTGGGCGTCCAGCAGTCGTTCGGCCAGCTGGGGTGCCTCGGTGCTCAATCGACGTCCGCGCGGTGGGGGAGCGGCCATCGAAGCAGCCCACGGGCGGGACCCGCGAACCGGTGCGCGCGGTCAGTCCTCGAGCAGGTCCACCATCAGGTCGTCCGACAGGTCCTCCAGCGCGTCCGGTCCAGGTCCGCGGTGAGACGTCCGCGGGCAGGCGGACGACCGCCGTCGCGCGGAACAGCGGGCTGCCGGCCATGGCTGCCGACTCGGTCCACGTGCGCAGGTCGACGATCCCGATGCCGCGTTCGGCCAGCAGGTGGGAGACCTCATGGACGATGCCCGGACGATCCGAACCGACGACCTCGAACCCCAGCGTCGCGGCGTCCTCGGGCAGTTCGTCCGCCGCGGCGCGCAGCGTGACGTCCATCAGCCCCTGGTCGTGCAGTGGAGCCAGCGCGTCACGGAATGCGCTGGCACGGTCGGACGGGACGCGCACGAGGGCCATGCCGGCGAACATGCCCGCAGTTCGGTCATCTGGCTGCGCTCCCAGCTGCCGCCGTGCTCGACGACGACCTCCGAGAGGCATCCACGAGTCCGGCGCGGTCGGCGCCGATGATGGTCGGACGAAGGTCTCCATGCCGCAACCGTAGACCGTCCTGCTCGCGCGGACCGCGATCACCTCACACACGCGTGATGCGGGCGATCACGCGATCGGCTGCGACGTGATCGTCGCCTCGATCCACGAGGTCGTGATCGACGTGACGGCGAGCCCGTCGGAGAAGACGTCGTGCAGGTCGTCGCGGCTGATGCGCCGAGGCCCGCTGTCGCCCGGGACGCGGTCGCTGAAGCAGAGCAGGTGGTAGCTGCCGTCGGGCGCCAGCACCCGCCCCACGGCAGCGGCCAGGCGCATGCGGTCCGGGTCGTCCAGGACGTGGAACAGCCCGCAGTCGAGGACCGTGTCGAAGTCATGTCGAGCGCCGCGACGTCGAGCGCGTCATGGACGAGGAACCTGGCCCGTGCAGGTGCCACGTCCACGCCGAGCGCATCGCACCCGTGGGCAGCGGCCAGCAGGGCGTGCTCCCCGCTCCCGCACCCGACGTCGAGGACCGTGCCTGTGACCTCGCCCCGTTCGGCGAGATCGACGAAGGCTGCTGGGGGCGACCGATGTCCCACGGTGGCACGTCGGTGTAGGCCGCGTCCCAGTCCGTCGGCAGGTCGTCGCCCCCGCGGGGTTGTCGGCCGTCGCGACCGGTCATGCTGCCTCCCGATGGTCGTGTGGCACTGTGCCCTGCGCGTCGGTCGATGCTTGACCGTGGTCACGCGCAGGCGCTCGGGCAGCCGCCGCACGAGGTGACGGAACGTCCTTGAGGCCGTGGACGGGGCCGCGACGCGGGGGTCAGCGCCACCGCTCGATCTGCCATACTCGTCGGAGGGACCGGAGGGGCCGATGGTGTCCGAGGACGCACGGCAGGACTGGGCTGGTGATGCCGGCCTCGAGCGCGTGGCCGGCATCGCCCGGCAGCTCGCCGAGACCGACAGCCTCGACGAGACGCTCCAACGGATCGTCGACCTCGCCGTGGGCTACATCGACGGCTGCGACGGCGGCACGCTGATGATCGTGCGCGATGGGAAGGTGTCGACGCCGGCGACGACGGATGTGGATGCCCTGGCGGCCGACCAGGCGCAGTACGTGGCCGGGGAGGGGCCCTGCCTGTCGTCGATGCAGCAGCAGGAGACCATCGTCGTGGACGACATCGAGCACGATGACCGCTGGCCCGCCTGGCGCGCCGAGGTCGCAGATCTCGGGTGGGGGTCGATGATCGGGCTGCGCCTGTTCATCGCCAGGGACACGATGGGGGCGCTCAACCTCTACTCCCGCGCGAAGGGCGCCTTCGACAGCCACTCGCAGATCCTGGCGCAGGTCTTCGCCAGCCACGCTGCCGTGGCCATGAAGGCGGCGATCTCCGCGTCCGGGCTCAATCGGGCGTTGGCCTCCCGCGACGTCATCGGCCAGGCCAAGGGCGTGCTGATGGAGCGCGAACGGCTCAGCGGTGAGCAGGCCTTCCATCGCCTCGTGGAGATCTCCAACGATCGCAACGTCAAGCTGCGGGAGATCGCCCAGGAGATCGCGGAGACGGGTGAGCTGCCCGTCTGACGCGTGGGCCCCCGACGTTGGCGACCCGTTAGCCTCGCTCGCCATGGAGATCTGGCACAACCCACGGTGTTCGAAGAGCCGGGCGGCGCTCAGCCTGCTCGAGGGCGCCGGCATCGCACCCGACGGTCCGTCGCTACCTCGACGACCCCGCCGGACCGCGAGAGCTGGTCAGCGGGTGCTGGACCTGCTCGGCGGGAGCCCTGGGACCTGGTGCGTACGGGCGAGGACGTCTACCGCGAGCTCGGCATGGCCGACTGGGTCGCTCGCCGCCGATCAGTCGCGGCCGTTGGGTCGGGTGCGATGGTCGACAACCCGCGGCTGATCCAGCGGCCCGTCGTCATCGACGGTGAGCGGGCCGTGCTCGGGAGGCCCCCCGAGAACGTCCGAACACTGCTCGACTGACCGTCTGCCGTACCGTCGTGGCATGGACACACGACGCATCGGACAGCTGGAGGTGTCGGTCGTCGGCCTGGGGTGCAACAACTTCGGTGGACGCATCGACGCTGACCAGACGCAAGCGGGTCGTCGACGCGGCCCTCGACGAGGGCATCACCTACTTCGACACCGCCGAGGCCTACGGCGACGGACGGTCGGAGGAGCTGCTCGGCCGCGCGCTCGGCGCACGCCGCGACGAGGCGGTGATCGCGACCAAGTGGGGCCACACCGCGACGATCGCCGAGGGCGGTGGGCGCCCGAGGAGATCCGTCAGCGGCTCGAGGCCAGCCTGCGACGGCTCGGGCACCGACCACGTCGACCACTACCAGCTGCACCGACCCGACCCGGTGACCCCGTTGGAGGACACCCTCGGCTGCCTCGCCGAGTTGCGCGAGGAGGGCAAGATCCGCGAGATCGGCGTGCACCGGCTTCTCCGCCGAGCAGCTGCGCGCCTCGCACGGCGCGGCGCTGGAGGCCGGCGTGCCCAACTGGGCGTCGGTGCAGAACCACTACAGCGTGCTGACCCGGGCGCCCGAGCACGACGGCGTGTTCGAGGCCTGCGATGAGCTCGACCTCGCCTTCGTGCCGTACTTCCCGCTCGAGTCCGGCCTGCTGACCGGCAAGTACCGCATGGGCCAGGACCTGCCCGACGGGTCGCGGCTGGCCAGCATGGGGGAGCGGGCCGGCAACTTCGTCGACGACGACCGGCTGGCCATCGTCGAGCGACTGATCTCCTGGTGCTCGGAGCGCGACCACACGCTGCTCGACCTCGCGATCAGCTGGCACACCTCCCACCCGCTGGTG
This sequence comes from Bryobacterales bacterium, assembly GCA_963809945.1. Classification (GTDB taxonomy): domain Bacteria; phylum Acidobacteriota; class Terriglobia; order Bryobacterales; family Bryobacteraceae; genus CAWELS01. The sequence continues at coordinate 5,747 of CAWELS010000043.1, forward strand.
GCCTCGGTCATCGCCGGTGCCACCAAGCCCGAGCAGGTCGCCTCCAACGTCGACGCTGCCGGGTGGCAGCTGACCGAAGAGGACCGGTCCGAGGTGGACGCGATCCTCAGCCATGCCGGTCACGCCGGGCAGGCGCTCGTGTGACCACGGCGGGCGGTGGGGCCGCCCGCCGCACCGTCAGGTGAAGCGGCGCACCACCGACAGGGGCAGGACCTTCATCGCCGCAGCGACCGGCAGCCACGGCCAGCGCGGCACGTAGGCGGTCCGCTTGCGCTTCTCGATCGCCTCGACCATGGCCCGGACCCCGGTCTCGGTGTCGACCATCATCGGGGCGTTCTCGACGTGTTCGTTGAGCGGGGTGCGGATGTAGCCGGGGTGGATCACCGAGACGTCGACGCCCGGGATGCCCTCGGCGCGGATGCCCTCGCCGAGCTTGGACACGCCGGCCTTGCTCGCGGCGTAGGTCGTCATCGACCGGGGCATGCCGCGCACCGCCGACACCGAGGACACCAGCACGAGGTGGCCGTGGCCCTGCTCGCGGAAGATGGCCAGCGCTGCCTCGGCCTGGTGCAGGGCGCCGACGAAGTTGGTCTGGGCCGTGGCGAGGTTGGCGTCGGGGCGGCCGGTGCCCAGCGCCGCCCCCTTGCCGATGCCCGCGTTGACCACGACCCGGTCCAGCCGCCCGAAGGCGGACGCGACGTCGGTGAACACCCGCTGGACGGCATCGCCGTCGGTGACGTCAAGGGCCGCCACCTCCACCCGGCGTCCGGTGCTGTCACGAATCTGTGCGGCGAGCTGCTCGAGGCGCTCCTCGCGACGGGCGCACAGCGCGAGATCCCAGCCCCGTGCGGCGAACTGGCGCGCCATCTCCGCGCCGAGCCCGGAGCTCGCCCCGGTGATCAGCACGACCTGTGGATCGGTGGTCGGCATGGCGGTCCTTGCTGGTCGGTCTGCAGGTTCGGTGTACCGCACGGAGCACGACCGACGACGGCCGCGCCGGGAGGGCGCGGCCGTCGAGGCGTGTCGGCGCCGAGGTCCCTCAGCGCTCGTTGGGTGCGTGCGGGCACTGGTCGTCGATGTCGCCATCGCCGTTGCCCTGGTTGGTCTCGTCGGCGATCCACGCCTCCTCGACGCAGTCACGCTCGAAGGGCAGCGGGTAGACGTTGGTCGTGCAGGTGGTCGTGGTGTCCTCCCACTGCTGGCGCATCACCGGCGCCTCGCCGTCCGACGAGCAGTAGATCTCGTCGTTGTAGTGGGTCGGGTCATCGGCGTCGGTGGTCTGGTCGAAGTCGAGGAAGTGCCCGACCCCGTGCTGGACGATGTAGCGCTGGAACTCGGCCTGGGAGCGGTCGGCCCACGTCGCGGGGCGCTCCTGGAAGTCCTCCAGGTTGACGTACACGACGTCGTCGACGGTGCACACGGGCTCGTCGGCGCTGCAGTCCTCGTTGGCGTCGTCCATCTGGTCGGCCGGGGTCAGGATGAGGCTGAAGTCGCCCTCGCCCTCGACCTCCTCGACCAGCAGGCGGTGCTGGATGTTCCAGCCCTCCGCCGCGTACAGGCCCTCCTTGGCGCGGCGGCGCAGCAGGTCGGTCCAGCGGATGTCGACGTCACCCTCGCCCCCCAGGTAGCCGTTGACGGTGTAGGAGACCTGGCGCTCGTGCAGCGACTGCGGGTCGATCGGATCGATGTCGTCGTCGGCCCGGGTGATGAAGCTGGCCATCTCGTTGCGGCGCACGACGTCGTCGGGGCAGTACCGGTCGTTCTCCGGCGGGTTGCAGCCCAGCGTGATCCCCGCATCCTCGATGCCGTTGATCTGCTGCTCGAAGATGTTGCCGTCGTCGTCGTCGAAGGCGTCCTCGTCGCTGGACGGCACGTCGTAGCCGTTGGCGAGGAACTTGGCCATCTGGTCGCGGCGGACGAAGTCGGTCGGGCAGTACTCGTCGTTCTCCGGCGGGTTGCAGCCGGTGGTGATGCCTGCCTCGGCGATGCGGTTGATGTCGTCCTCGAAGATCGAGTCCTCGTCGTCGTCGAAGTAGTCCTGTGAGGGCTCGGGCAGGTCCAGGGCCCGGGTGAGGAACGCGGCCATCTGCCCACGCTCCACACCGTCGAAGGTGCAGTACTGGCTGTTGGCGGGTGGGTCGCAGCCCTTGGTGACCTCAGCGGCAGCCAGGCCCTCGATGTCCTGTTCGTGGACGTTGTCGTCATCGTCCCAGAACGAGCCGGCGGCGATCGCCGATCCGGCCGGTGCGAGGGTCAGGACCATTGCGGCCCCGAGGAACGTGGCCAGCCGCCTCGTGGCGGCGGATGTCGTCGTCATCGTGTCGGGTCTCCTCGACGTCGTCGTCGATGTGCGTGCGGCGGACGTCCCCACGTGTAGTGCGGTTCCCCGAAGGCCCCGGCACGAGGCCGCGGTCAGCGAACGAGGTTTGACAGCGAACCGCCCGGTGGTCTGCTTGGGTGCAGCCGGACCCGACGCCAGGCCCCCGACGATGCACAGCGATGACCTGCTCGACCGCTTCTGGGCGGCACACGTCGAGGACGACGACCGACGTCCGCTGTGGGACAGCGACATCGAGCAGATCGAACGGTGGCCGTCGTCCTCGCTCGCGCACACGGCCGAGGTCCGCAACCGGATGCTCGGGCTGCGCGACGAGTTGCAGGCCGCCATCCCCGACGCCGCCGACGAGGCCGTGCCGAGCCTGCGCACCGCTGCCGACGCCGCATCGCTGCTTGCTGCGACCATCGACGTCGACGTCGAGTTCGCCTACGCGCACCCGCTCGGCGGCGTGCACTCGTTCCTGTACTGGGCGGTCAACGACTTCGCGCTGGTCACGTCCGACCACGGTCGTCGCTACCTCGACAAGATGGCGCGCTTCCCGGCGGCGGTCGACGAGCTGCGGCAACGGTTGCAGGAGGCGACCGCGGCCGGGCGGCCGATGATCGCGTCGCACGCCGTGGCTGCCGCCGAGCGCATCGGCACGCACCTGGCGGCTCCGCTGGAGGCGGACCCCCTGCTGGCACAGGCCCCGCCCACCGAGCTCGACGAGGAGGCGGCCGGGCGGTGGCGGGCGGACCTGGCCGACGCGATCGAGGAGCACGTGCGTCCAGCCCTGCGACAGCTGCAGCAGACGCTGCGCGACGTCGTGGCGCCGGCCGGGCGACCCGACGAGCAGTGCGGACTGGTCCACCTGCCGGGCGGTGCGGACACCTACGCCGAACTGGTCGAGGCCTACACGTTGCCGGGCACCACACCACAGCAGGTCCACGACACCGGCCTGGCGCAGCTGGAGCTGCTCGCCGACGAGTTCCTCGCACTGGGACGCTCGGCGTTCGGCAGCGACGACCTCCAGGAGGTCCTCGGCCGCCTGCGCGATGACCCCGCCGTGCGCCACGACAGCGCCGAGTCGGTGGTCGCGGCCGCCCACACCATGCACGAGCGGGCCACGCGGACGGCGCCGGACTGGTTCGCCCGGACACCGGTCGCGGACTGCGACGTGCGCGCCACCGACCACGGGTCGATCGCGTTCTACTCGCCGCCTCCGCGCGACGGCAGCCGCGGCGGGGTGTTCTACTTCAACACCTCTGAGCCGGTGTCTGGGGTGCGAACCTCGCCGCGACCGTGTTCCACGAGGGCATCCCCGGCCACCACTTCCAGTTGGCGCTGGCAGTGGAGGCCGACCACCTCCACGACATGCACCGCCAGCTGTTCCTGCCCGCCTTCGGGGAGGGCTGGGGGCTCTACGCCGAGCGGCTCGCCGACGAGATGGGGCTGTACACCACCGACCTCGAACGGCTCGGCATGCTGACGGCCGACGCGATGCGGGCCTGCCGCCTGGTCGTGGACACCGGGATGCACGCACTGGGTGGGGTCGCCAGCGTGCCATCGACTTCATGGCCGAGCACACCCCGATGCAGCTGGTGGCGATCGAACGGGAGGTCGACCGCTACATCGGCAACCCGGGCCAGGCGACCTCCTACATGATGGGACGGCTGGAGATCGAGCGGCTGCGCGACGCAGCGGCCCAGCGGCTGCAGGACGACTTCGCCGTGGCCGACTTCCACGACGTCGTGCTGTCACGCGGCATGGTGTCGCTGCCCGCGCTCGAGACGATGGTGCAGGGGTGGGAGGGCGGCCCCACCGGGTGACGCGGGGCCACAGGCGCCGCCACGTGTCCACCGCGTACCGTTCGCGGCATGCCGACCGACCCCCGCTCCGAAGCTCCCAGCCAGCGCGTGGCGCTGCGGCGGGCGGCGCACAAGGGTGCCTACGACCGACCGACGATCGACGCGATCCTCGACGCCACGCCGCACTGCCACCTCGGCTACGTCCTGCCCGACGGCCAGCCGATCGTGGTGCCGACCCTGCAGGCCCGGGTCGGCGACCACGTCGTGGTGCACGCCTCGTCCGGCGGCAAGCTGGCGCTGAACGCGACCGGGCCGTGGCCGGTCTGCCTCACGGTGACCATCATCGACGACCTCGTGCTGGCCCGGTCGGGGTTCCACCACTCGGCCAACCACCACTCGGTGGTCGTGCTCGGCGATGCCGAGATCGTCGCCGACCACGACCAGCGCCTCGCGGCGCTGGAGAGCAACACGCAACTGAGCCAGGCACACAACAACTGGCCGTGCTGCCATCCTCGCCGCCCACCCGGCACCGTACGTCGCGGCCGGCCCCTCTGGCTTCTTTGGGCACTGGATCGGCAAGCTGCGGACGCCCCCTGAACACACGCCGGCGCTCGCCGCCGTACGGGGCGGCCTCGTCATCAGCGGCAGTCTGCACCCCGCATCGCTCGAGCAACTCGCGACGGCCGAGTGTGGCGGGACGCCGATCGTCCGGCTGGGCTCCGACCACGCAGACGATACCGCCGCCGCCGATGCCGTCGCCGATGCCCTGGACGGCGGCCGATGGGCCGGGCTCACCATCCCCCCGGATGTCCACGCCGAGGGTGATACCGCCGCCGTCCGTCTGGGCTCGACCGCCCGTGCCGTCCTGAACCGCGCGGCGCCCGGCGCCCTCGTTCTCTTTGGAGGTGATACGGCCTTCGACGTCCTGGGGGCGCTCGGAGCGCGGACGCTCGGGCCCGTGACGGAGCTGCTGCCGGGAATCCCGCTGTCGACGGCCCGTTTTGCCGGCCGGGACCTGGCCGTCGTCACCAAGGCGGGCGGCTTCGGGGATGCGGACCTGCTCGCCCGCGTTCGACAATGTCTGGAACGATGATCTACGGCATCACTATGGGGGACTCGAGCGGTGTGGGTCCCGAAATCCTGCTGAAGGCCTTCCATGAAGGTCAGCTCACCGAGCCGTTTGTCGCCTTCGGCGACCTCACCGTGCTCGAATACGCCAACGACAAACTGGGCTACGGTGTCCCGCTGCACCGTTGCGCCGGTACCGGCGACCATCAGGACGGCGTCCTCAACGTGATCGATGCCGGGCTGCTCCCGGCCGGAGACGTTACCCCGGGAAAGATCAACCGGCAGTCCGGCGCGGCCGCCCGGCACTACGTCGTCGAGGCGACCCACGCGGCGCTGCGGGGAGAGATCGCGGCCATCGTCACGCTGCCGATGAACAAGGAAGCCACCCAGCTCTCCGACCCGGCCTTTGTCGGCCACACGGAGCTGATTGGCGGCCTCTGCGGGGTCGAGGACGTCACCATCATGCTCGCCTCCGAGCAACTCGTGGTAACCCACGTGAGCACGCACGTCTCACTCAAGACCGCCATCGAGCGGGCCAAGAAGCCCCGCGTGTCCAAGATCATCCAGCTCACCTGCGAGGCCATGCAGCGCCTCAAGCCGGACCCGAAGGTGGCCGTCGCCGGACTCAATCCGCACGCCGGCGAGAACGGGCTATTCGGCCGGGAGGAGATCGAGGAGATCCGGCCGGCCGTCGAGTGGGCGCAGAGCCAGGGAATGCCGGTGGACGGTCCATTCCCGCCCGATACGCTCTTCTACCTGGCCGTTCGCCGCCACCGCTACGACGCTATCATCTGCATGTACCACGACCAGGGCCACATCCCCTTGAAACTGCTAGATTTCGAGGGTGGCGTCAACGTCGCCCTGGGCCTGCCGATCATCCGCACCTCGGTAGACCACGGCACGGCCTTCGATATCGCCTATCAAGGCGAGGCGTCGACGGCGAGCCTGGTGGCGGCCTTCCGGTTTGCGAGGAAATTGGTGGCTGGCGGCCGGTAGCGGGAGGCCGGATGCCGGGCGGGGCGTGGTTAAATCGGGTTAAGATGTGGAATCCTGGCAGGTGGTGTAGTTGGAATGCCGGCTGGGCGGTCTTCTCTACCTAGAGCTGGTCCGACATCATGAATCCATTGGTCTCCGTCACCATCGTCACGCACAACAGCCGGAAGTTCATCGAGACGTGTCTCGAATCGGTCTACAAGCAGAGCTACAGCCCGCTCGAGATCGTCATCGTCGAAAACGCCTCGACCGATGGTACGGCCGAGCTGCTGGAGACGCACGAGCAATCGGCCACAGTGGTTCGGAACACCTCGAACAGCGGGTTCGCCGCCGGTCAGAACCAGGCGATCGGCTTGGGCCATGGTGAATGGGTGCTGACGCTGAATCCGGACGTTCGGCTCCAGCCGGATTTCATCGAACGGCTCGTCGAGGGCACGGTGGAGCAGCCGACGGTGGGAGCGGTGTGCGGGCGCCTGCTGCGGGCGACTCCCAGTTTGGGGATTCCGCTGAGTCCGCGCCTCGATTCGACGGGGATCTATTTCACGCCTTCCCTGCGCCACTTCGACCGCGGCTGGGACGAGCCGGACGACGGCCGGTATGGCCAACGGGAGTACGTCTTCGGCGCCTGCGCGGCGGCGGCGCTCTATCGCCGGACCATGATCGAGGAGGTCTCGATCGACGGGTGCTTCTTTGACCCGGACTTCTTCGCCTACCGTGAGGACGCCGACGTCGCGTGGCGAGCGCAACTGATCGGATGGCGGTGCCTCTACCTGCCGAACGCCATCGGCCATCACGTCCGACGGGTCATCCCCGGACACCGGACCCACGTGCCTCCGGTGCTGCGCATGCACTCGGTGAAGAACCGCTTCCTGATGCGGCTCAAAAACGTCACCGGCGATCTCTACTTCCGGCACCTGCTGCCCGTGGCATGGCGCGACGTGCTGGTGATTGGCGCTTGCGTGTTGAGCGAGCGCACCTCATTCCCCGGCCTCTGGCGGGCGCTACGCCAGACCGGCCGCGCCCTCGCCCAGCGCCGCGAGATCATGAACCGCCGCCGGGCAACCGACGCCTACATCGCAAGCTGGTTCCACGACCATCCGACGAGCGAACCTCTCGAAGCCCTGGCCTCCGATGCGGATCTCGCGCAGGAAAGCGCGGTCCGGGATCAGCGGCGGCTGCCGTCCCGGCGGATCGTCGCGGCCGACGCGGGTCTGTCGGAAGTGCAGTAGGGCACTGTAGAGGGGGCGCCAGGCTGGGCACGCCGCGTCTTTCCGGCGGATTCACCTACTTGGGCAGCCCCCAGATTCAACGGCAGGCAGCTTCTTTCATTTCTACTGGCGGGCGAAACCGCTGCCCCACTGCGGGACACATCAATCGCCGCGGCCCGAATCGGCGTCGTAGAGCAGCTCGTAGATCTTCGCGTTGCGGAGCACTGTCTGGACGTAGGTCCGCGTCTCGGTGAACGGGATCGTCTCGACGAATTCGGCCGGCTCGCGGAAGTCGCCCCAGGTGAGCCAGCGGCGGGCTCGGGAACGGCCGGCGTTGTAGGCGGCGAGCGCGGCTTCGGCGTGGCCGTCGAGATCGTCGATCAGGCCCCGCAGGTAGTAAGTTCCCATGTTCACGTTGACCTCTGGCTGATAGAGCATCGACGTACGGAACTGCCCGAGCCGAAGCTCTCGCGCGAGCACTCGCCCGGTAGAGGGCAGGATTTGCGTGAGCCCGTAAGCGCGGGCACGGGAGACCGCCCGCGGATCGAACTCGGATTCCTGCCGGACCAGCGCGGCGAGGAAAAACGGATCGATATCGCGGCGCTTGGCGTAGGTCTCGAGCGAGTCCCGGTAGGCGAGCGGAAAGGTGAGCCGCCAGAAGCTCTCCGGAGCCGCTTCGAGCGGCATTGACAGGTACCCCGGTGCGAGCCCCTTGATGTAGCGGATGCTCTTGCCGTAGTCGCCCTGGCCGGCTGCCGATGCAGCCAGTTCGACGGCGAGGATAGGCCCCTGGGCGCCGTCGCGAGCACCGAAGCGCAGTTCTCGCTCCCCCCACTCGTCGAGCCCGGCGGAAAACAGAAGCCGTGCCCTGCCCAGCCGGGCCTCGGTCAGCGGCGTCGCCTTGAAGTTCTTCTGATGTCGGCGGAGGGGGAACCGGATGCCCGAGAGGAACTCCCGGACACTGGCCGATTCGGCGCCGTCGCCCACCTCCGCCAGCCGGTCGCGAGCCAGGAAGGAGTAGTAGAAGTTCGGATATTCGTGCTCGAGCTCGCGGTACCAGGTGCGGGCGGCGTCCCGCTCGCCCTCCTGTTCGGCGAGCCGGCCCAGGAAGTAGAGCGCCGCGCCCACCTTCTCCGAGGCGGGAAACTTCGCGATGTGATCGCGCAGCAGGCCGGCCGCCTCTGGCTGGCGACGGATGTAATAGCTCCAGGCGACCTTCCAATCGCAGTAGGCGGCGCGGGTGTCGTCGGGGAAGCCCTCGGCGCAGGCGCGGTAGACCGGCACGTAGCGGTCCTGCTCGTTTTCGAGCAGGAACATGTTGCCGGCCGAGACCAGCGCTTCCAGGTTCCATTTCGATTTCGGGAACTTCTTGCCGAGCGTGTCGAGGATCTCGACTACCTCATCCCGGCGGCCCAGCCGGCGCGCCGATTCGAGCAGGTAGTAGAGCCGCTGCGCCTCGGCCTCGTCGTCACTCACCTTGAGTGACTTGAGCCAGCGATAGGCGACACTGTCGTGTTCCCGGATGTAGCGCGCCTTGCCGAGCCAGACGCGAGCGAGATCGCGATCGGCGCCGGTGAGGCGCTCGGTCATTTCCTGCAGTTCCTCGCGGGCGGTCAGGTGCTGCCCGGCGCGCATCAGCGCGTCCACGCGGGTGAACCGCGCTTTGGCGGGCGCTTCGGGATAGTCCCGGCCGAGCCGCCGGCGGATCCGCGAGAGCGCGGTAAACGCGCTCCCGGCTTCGGCCGAAACGGGGTACTCGTAATAGACCTTCTGGAAGGCGCGGGCCGCCGAGGTGAGTTCGCCGGCCGCCTCGTAACAGCGGGCCAGGAGCGCCCGGCCGGCGGGCCGCGGCAGGGTGTCGATGTACTTTTCGAGCAGGCGTGCTCCCTCGACGCCATAGTTGCTTGCGAGGTAGATCTCGCCGGCCAGCATGACGGCATCCGCCTCGAGCGGCGACCGCGGATCGCTGTTCAGCACCGCTTCCAGCTCGGCGATGGCTCCGTTGTAATCCTGGAGCCCATAGAGCGCCCGGGCGCGATGAAACGCGGCGTAGTCGGCGAGCGCCGGCAGCCGCGTCTTGACCATCTGGAGGCGCGCGGCGGCCATCTCCTGTTCCTCTTTCCCGGCCTCCGTGGCGCCCACCGCCAGCAGGGCGAGAGCCCCCTCACGGTCCGACGGGTGCGACTCGGCGTAGGCGACCAGGACCGCCTTGGTGGACGGCGAAGGCCGCTCCCGGTAGGCGGCGACCAGGGTTTCGAGCGTCTGGGACCAACCACAAAAGACCGGCAGAAGGAAGAGCGCGAGGAGAGCGAGAATACGACCGGCGCGGCGTTCTCCGGCGCGTCCCGGATCCGTACCGCCTGGCGACGCGGCCGGGCCCGAGTGGGTATTGAACCGAAGAAAGGTGCGGATTCTCATGACCGGTTCGTAGATGCCGCCGGCCGGATCGCGATCAGGTCCGGCGGCGGGTATTCCGCTGTCCGCGCATCGAGCACCAGTCCGGCGACGGTGGCCAGCACCTCGAGCGCGCCGGAGTCCGCCGGCTCGCGTCCGTTCTCGGCATAGATCACGGCCCGTACCACGCCGCTGCTCACGACCGGCACCAGAACAACGCGGCTGCCCTCCGGCGCCGACAGGAGATCCGCCAGACCGGCCGACAGCTCTTCGGGTCCGTGCATGGCGACGACACAATCGAGCGTATCGGCGACGTTTGTGACCGCCGGCGCACGGGCCAGCGGGATCGGATCACAATGGCCGGCCGCTGCCTGGACCCTGACACGCCCGTCCTCGATAATCAGCACGGCGGTTCGCCCGGCCAATGGCGGCAGTGCCTCGGCGAGGGTCCGGTAGAGGTCCTCGTCCGTCTCGGCTTGCCGGAGACGACGCGCATATTGTCCCAGGTGGCCCGCGATCTCGTACGGAGCCCGTTCGGATGCGCTCAAACTGTTATTTTAACGTAGCCACGGCCTCGGGCTCGATAGTAAGTGAAAAAGGTTCGAGCGATCCGGCGGCGCGATATCGTCCGGCGTCGTTGAACAGTACGAGTTCGATGCCCTGGCCGACGGCCGCCCGCCCCCAGCCGTAGTAAGTGTCGGCTCCGGAATGGATCGTCAGGCAGGAAAAGCTCAGCTCCGGCAGGGGACGCGCGGCGGAGAATTCATAGCAGCCGGTGACCCGTTCGGGGGTCGAACGGCGGGGCCATGCGACCGAGAACTCTCCCTCGGCTCGCGCCCTGGCGACGAGTTCCAGCCCCCGGCCCGCCGTCGTCAGCCGGCCTTCGGCCTTGAGCGTGCCGCCCGCCCAGCGAAGCCCGTCGACCCGCGCGGCCAGATGATAGCGTGGTGAACCCTGCCGCAGGTCGGCCGTGAGGCGGCCGGCGAGATGCCCCGGGCGGGCCTCGGCGCTCAGCACGTTGAGGGTGATATCGGGTCCCCGCCAGAAGAGGCGCGCGCCGACGCCGGTGAGATGAATCGGTCCGGCGAGGAGGTCCTTGATCTGGACTTCGGCGGTGAGGTTTCGCTCGGTGATCCAGTCCGGAACCGGCACCGTACGCCGCAGCGTGCGCGCGATCAGACCCGGCCGGCGGCCGAGCGTGGGGGCAAGGATCTTCTCGAGGGCCACTGCGTCCAGTTCAGCGAACGAGAGTTCGAGCGGCTTCCCGGTGCGGCGTCGGGCTCCGAAGGCGATTCCACCGGCCGTGCCCTCGAGCCTGATGTCGCTCGACGAGGTATCCATTGAAGCCCTCGTCACCGCCACCGGCGAGGCCAGGCCGGGAAGCTCCAGCGTGGCCCCGCGGATCTCGACCTTGCCGGTCCAGGTTTCCTCGTCCGGCGTGCCGCGGAACAGGATGTCGCCGGTCCAGTCTCCGCCGCTGAAGGTGGTCAGGGCGGGGGGGACGGGCCGGTCAGTCATGCCCTGCCAAACTTCGCTGAACCTGGCGATGGAAAGCCGCCGCCCGCGAACTCCAATCTCGAGCTGCTGCTGCGCCCGGGAGTAGGAGCCACGTAGCGTCGCCACCTCCTGATCATCGACCGTGACGCGGGTCGGTTGGACACTGATCACTCCGCCCGTCGAGTTGATTTCCGCTTCCTCGACCTGGAGCGATTCTCCGTCCGGCGCGCTCAGTCCGATGCCGGTGGCGCGGAACTGGCCCTGGATCTTTCCGTCGACTGAACGGCTGAGCGCGCCGGACAGCGCGCCGCGCAGGGACAATCCGGGGAGGATCGGGCTCCCCATCTCCGCGGCCAGCGCGGGCAGTGTCTCGAGCGGCAGACTGTCGGCGGTGACGACGGTGGCCCAACGCGGCTTGGCGAGGTAATCGGCGAGGAAAAGGCGAACCGAGATGGGCAGGCGCTCGGCGCCCGTCGTGGTCCGCAGGCGCAGCTGCTGGCCGACGAGGTCGAGGTGGCCGGTGTAGTTGAGCGCCCAGTCGCCCTGGCGCACGGGAAGCAGAAAGCGACGGTCGATGTCGGCGAGTTGGAGCTCGCCGCGGATGCTCAGATCCGAGACCGGCCCTTCGATCTCGGCCCGCGAGGCCAGAAAGCCGCCGAGTCCGGAGCCGTGCCCTTGGAGCAGGGTCAGGATGTCGGGGATGGCGCTACGCTCCAGGCGCACCACGAGCTGCACGCGGTTCTCACCCTCCGGCACGTACTCGAACTGTCCGTTCCCGCTGAACTTCCCGAAGCCCTGCGCGGCGCGATCAGTGCGGGACGGAGACCCGGAAAAGCGGAACCGGAGCGGGTCGCCGCCGCCGGAGCCGGCTTGGATATCGACGTCGGCGTCGGAGAGGTAGAAGACGTTCTTGGTGTCGCCGAACTTGAAGTTGAGCCGCGCCGAGCGGACCTCGATGAGCGGCAGTCGCGGCCGGGCGTTCGGATAGGAAACAAAGGCCCGCCGGAAGAGTGGCGGGTAGTTCCATTGCCCGGCGGCGGTCTTGACGAGGTTCACGCTGGGTCCGTTGAGACGCAAGCTGGTCAGGGCGAGGTGCCCGGTCAGGAGCGCGAAGGGTTCGACGCCGAGCTCGGCCGATTCGACGTAGGCGATAGGCTCGATCCCGATGGAGGGATCGTCGTGGATGGTGAGGGCGGATAGCGTGAGCGCGGGCGACGGCAGCAGACGGAGGCGCACCGGACCGCTGATCTCGACCCGCCGGTCGAGCGCCCGCTCGAGAGCGGACTGGACCGGAGGGACCAGGCTCCAGAAGCGCGCCAGCGGCAGTGCGGCGCCAATTCCGAGCAGGAGAACGGCGGCGAGCAGTACGCGGATAACGCGGCGCGACGGCATCGAGGTTCCTTAGTGATGATAGCGGGAGCGGCTGGCGGCGGTCAGCTCTCCGCGGTCAGGACGGCGTATTCCTCGGGGGTGTCGATGTCGCGGAGGATGCCCGGATCGTCCACCGGGACGTTACACGTGCGGGGGCGGTGGGCGCGGATCACGTCGCGGGCCTGGGCATCGGGCGGGAGTGCGAGGATCTCGGCGGCGAGGTCGCGGTGGATGAGCACGGGGTGGCCCCGGCGCCCTTCATGCGTGGGAACGATCACCGGCGCATCGGGATGCCGCGCGAATTCCGCGGCCAGGGCGGCGACGGTACCGGGCGCGATGCGGGGATAGTCGACCGGGGTGAACAGGACCGCACGGGCCGCGGGCGGCACTTCCGCCAGACCGCACTGGAGAGAGCTGAGCATGCCGCGATCGGGGTCCGGATTGGTGACGAAGGTGACGCCGGCTGTGCGGCGGATGCCGGCGCGAATCCGGTCGGCGTGGAAGCCGAGCACGACGAGGACCGGCGCGCAATGCGCCTCGAGGGCGGCGACCAGGTGGTCCAGGAAGGTCTCGCCGTCGATGGTGAGCAGCGCCTTCGGGGAGCCCATGCGGCGCGAGGCGCCGGCCGCGAGGATGAGACCGGCGATTCCGGCCGAGCCACTCACGACGCCGACTCGACGGTCTCGGGCCGCTCCCACTTGAGGTGCCCCGCGAGGTCCGGGTTGGTGAAGATCGATTTCGATACGTGGCGCCAGTTCGAGTCCGGCTGGCGGCGGGTGGCGATCATCTCGGCGACCACCGAGACGCCGATCTCCTCCGGCGTGACGGCGCCGATATCGAGGCCCATCGGAGCGGTCAGCTTGTCGAAGCTCTCGCGCGGGACGCCTTCCTTTTCGAGTTCCTTAACGATCGAGATCACCTTGCGCTTGCTGCCGATCATGGCGATGAAGCGGGCCGGCGCCTGGATGGCGAGCCGCAGTACCCGCAGGTCGTCGCGATGGCCGCGCGTCACGATGATCATGTAGGTCGAGGAGTTGATTTCGAGTTGGGGGAAGATCTCCTCGTACTCGGCCGCATGGATGGCCTCGGCGTCGGGAAAGCGCTCGCGGGTGGCGAACTGACTCGCGGTCGTCGACAATGACGGTGGCGAAGCCGGCCAGTTGGGCGACCTTGGCGATCGATTTCGAGACATGGCCGGCGCCGAAGATGAAGACGCGCGGCTGTGGGACCACCGGTTCGACATACACTTTGAGCTGCCCTCCGCAGATGAGTCCGTTCTCGTAGGCGACGTCCTGCCCGAGGCAGAAATCGAGCATACGGGCCTGCTCGGTCGCCATCACCTCGCGGGCCGCCGTGAACACCTCGGCTTCGACGCAACCGCCGCCGACAGTGCCGAGCATCGAGCCGTCTTCGCGCACCAGGAGCTTGGCGTTCTGATGAGATGGGAATCGAGCCGTTCACCTGTACGATAGTGGCAATCGCGCACTTCTGCCCCGCCTCCGCAAGCGGACAAGTTCCTCGTAGATATCCATGTCTGGTTGTATTGTAACGCCGGGAAGAAAGTACGGCCGGAACTCCGGAAGCCCGAAAACAAAAGGCTGCGGCGTTACCGCGTTGTCCGGCGCCCTCGGACAATCCCTATCAGAAACAAGGGAAGAGCCCGCCTGTGCCGGCGAGCCGAGTCTATCGAGTTGATAGACCTGGTTGTTTTTCACCTTCCGTTGCGCTACAACAGGCGCTATGACACGAAGAGCGCTTGCTTCTGTTACTGTTGCGTCCCTGTCATTGCTGGGAGTCGCTTTCGTGCCGGCCGCCGCTCAGGCCGCCGACACAAACACCATGCTGTTGAACAACCTGAAGGAGGCTGGGCAAAAGATCATCCAACTGGCCGAGGCCACTCCGGAACCCTTCTACACCTGGAAGCCGGTCGAGAGTGTCCGCTCGATCAGCGAGGCCTTCATGCACGTGGCCTCGTCGAACTACATGTTCGCGTCCCGGCTCACCGGCGCCCAACCGCCGGCTGACGCCCAGGGGCTGGAGCAGAACGTGATCGCCAAAGCCGAAGTGCTGGCCAAGCTGAAGGATTCCTTTAACACCATTTACGCGGCCTTGGAAAAGGCTGACCTGTCGGCGGAGACGGATCTTTTTGGGGGAAGAAAGGGACGAAAGAGGACCTCGCGCTGCTCGCGGTCACGCACGCCCATGAACACCTGGGACAGTTGATCGCCTACGCGCGCTCCAACGGCGTTACTCCGCCGTGGAGCCAGTAGACCAATCCCACACCAGTATTCAAAAGCCGCTGTGTCGCGGAGGCGGCGCTCGGGCGGCGTCGGCTACTCCGGACAGGCAGAATCATGCCGTCCGCGAAGGTAGCGATGCCGCCGGCGCCGTCTCCCGGAAGGCGGCGCCTCACTCACGCCTCCATCTGTTCGTCTTTTCGGAACGTCGACCGAGAACGCACCTCTCCGCCCTCGCACCGTTGTACATTGCGAGGGTGATGTCTGATTCGCAATCCTCCATATACCAAGTGAAGCCTATCGGGATCGTGCATTCTCCGTTTCGCGAGTCGAGCGGCACGCCGATCCAGCCCAAGGTGGCGAAGCAGGCCGAGGGGACCGTCGAACTCCACGCCGAATACCGGGAAGGTCTGGACGACCTGGCCGGTTTCGATCGCATCTGGTTGCTCTGCTGGTTCCATCGCGCCGCCGAGCCCCGCCTGCACGTGGTCCCCTACCTCGATGACACCGAGCGGGGTCTATTCGCGACCCGGGCGCCCAGCCGCCCGAACCCGATCGGACTCTCGCCGGTGCGCCTGCTGGGGATCGACGGCAACGTCCTGCGCGTAGCCGAACTCGATATCCTCGACGGAACACCGGTCCTCGACATCAAGCCTTACTCCCCACGCTTCGACTGTTTCCCGGAAGCGGCCTCCGGCTGGCTCGACCTTGCGGACCACGGCCGGCGGCAGGCCGACGACCGCTTCGAGCGGGGCGCGCGGTAGACGCGGCCCACCCGCCTGGCTCGACCTCCATGTCGCTCGGGATCGGAACGTCCCGGCGGGCGTGCGTAAGGCGGCCGTCCACGGCCGCGCCGGGGCTCCCGGCCCGGCTCTTCCTCATCGTTCGTACAGAGTAGTGAGTTCCCTGAGCCGGCGGGCGTGGTCCGGCGTCAGGTCATCGGTGGCGTACCGCCAGCGCCAGTTGCCGCCGGCGCGGCCTGGCCGGTTCATGCGGCCCTCCGAGCCCAGCCCGAGTACATCCTGGAGCGGCACGATGACCGTATCGGCCACCGAGGCCATCAGGGTCCGGATCATGGTCCAATGAATCGGCTCGGCGCCCAGGCCGAGGTAATCGCGCGCGAACGTGTGCTCCTTGACGATGTCCTCGGGCGAGCGGACCGACGTGTTGCTGCCGCGATCGTTCCACCAGCCGCCAACCGTGTCGTTGTCGTGGCTCCCGGTGTAGGCGACGTGATGCCGGGGGTAGTTGTGAGGGCGGAAGGAAGGCCGTGGCGGGTTGATGCGGAACGCGAACTGCAGGATGCTCATGCCGGGGAAGTCGAACCGCGAGCGGAGTTCCTCGACGTCGGACGTAATGATGCCCAGGTTCTCGGCGACAATGGCGAGTTCACCCAGGGCTTCCCGAAACGCCGAGAACAGCCCGGCGCCGGGACCGGGAACCCACCGGCCGTTCTGCGCGGTCGCCTCCCCGGCCGGCACCTCCCAATAGGACTCGAATCCCCGGAAGTGGTCGAGGCGGAGGATGTCGACCATGGAGAACGCGTGCCGCATACGGTCGATCCACCAGGCGTAGCCGGTTTCGGCCAGCGTGTCCCAGCGGTAGATCGGGTTGCCCCACCGTTGGCCGGTGGCCGAGAAGTAATCCGGAGGGACGCCGGCCACCACCGACGGCCAGCCCTGCGCGTCGAGATGAAACAGCTCGCCATGGGACCAGACGTCGGCTGAGTCATGGGCCACATATACGGGCACGTCGCCCATGATGCGGACGCCGCGCTCGGCGCAATGCCGCTTGAGGTCGCCCCACTGGCGGAAGAACAGGAACTGCCAGAAGCGGCGGGCCTCGTGCTCTTGGCGGTCGGGCTCGACCGCCGGATCCCACTGGGCCCAGACCTTCTCCTCACCGTTGGCGGCCTTGAGCGCCATGAAGCGCGCATAGTCGTCGAGCCAGTGTGCCTGCGCCGCGCAGAACTCGTCGAACTCCGCGCGCTGGGCGTCGGTTGCCTCGCGTCTGGAAAGCGGCGAGAGGCTCGCCAGAGGAGGTCGAGCTTCGCGGGAACGACGGTCTCGAAGGCGACCGTGCGGGCGGAGAACTCGGGCACTGAGTCGAGGTCGGCGGGCGTGAGGTAGCCATCCTCGACCAGGGCTTCGGGACTAATCAGCAGCGGATTGCCGGCGAAGGCGCTGAAGCATTGGTACGGGGAGTCGCCGTAGCCGGTGGGTCCGAGGGGGAGCACCTGCCAGATGGTCTGGCCGGCGGCGGCGAGGAAGTCGACGAACCGGTGGGCTTCGGGGCCGAGGTCGCCGATGCCGTAGGGTCCGGGCAGGCTGGAAGGGTGGAGGAGAATACCGCTCGATCGGGGGAATCGCACGATTCCCAGGATAGCCGTGTTCGGCGACGGTCTCAGACCGGAGGTTAACAATCGGCGCCCGAAACAGTTGTACCGGATGAAGGAGCACCGGAATGGATGAAGCGATTGGACCCTTGATTGCCATGACGATCATCGCCTGGATCGTCTGGGCGGTATTGAGCTATCTGAGACGAGGCCGCCTGCTCAAGGCCCAGTTCGAGACGCGGGCGAACATCCTGGGCAAGATCGGCGCCGGCCAGGAAATGATGGACTTCATGAAGTCCGAGGCCGGCCAGCGCATGTTGGAGCCCCTGCCGACGGAGCCGGAGACGCCGCGCGAGGTCTACCACCGCTACCTCCGAGCCACCCCGCCGGAGATGGACTCTGCCGAGACCCGCGCCTATCTGTTCCGGATCGCCACCAACCTGCTGCACGATCGGTTGCGCGCCAAGGTCCGCCGGCCGGAGGCCGAGTTACCGGAAATCGAGCCGGATTCCGGCGACCGTCCCGCCGACCGCGTCTCCGCCCACGCCGATCTCGCCCGCGCCTTCAAACAAATGACCGAGCGCGAGCGCCAGATCGTCTGGCTCGCCTATGCCGAAGGCTTCAGCCATCGCGAAATCGGTACGGCCATGGGCATGAAGGAACAGAGCGTGCGGCCGCTGCTCCACCGCGCGAAGATGAAGATGGCGGCCCTGCTAGGACGGCCGGGAGGCGACCAATGAACGCCGGCAAACCCGAGGACGATGCTTTATGGCTCCGCGAGCTGTTGGCCGAAGAGCGCGAGTTGGCCGTCTCCGAAGCCCACCCGCCGGAGGCGGCGCTCGTGTACTGGCAGGGAATTCAGGCCGAGCGGCTGGCTTGGCGCCGGAAGGCCATGCGTCCGATTCTGTTGGTTGAGCGAATCGCCTGGCTGTCCATTGCGGCAATGCTTGCCACGGCCGCCGCCCTGCTCGCCCCGGCCGTCGACTGGGACGGCCTTCACACCGCCGTGAAGTTCCCCACGCTCGCGCCGGTAACGGCGGGGGTCCTGCTGGGGCTGTCGTTGCTGCTACTGGTCGGCTGGCTGGTCTGGAACGAAGAATGAGACCAGCCGGTCCTTCGGCCAGCCTTTCCCCTTCTTGAGATCGTGCCCGGCGCCCTCGATGGCGACCAGTTCCGTCCGGCCGGCGACCAGTTTCATCGCCGCCCGAATTTCCTCGATGGAACCGAAGGGATCGCGGGTGCCCTGCACGAACAGGGTTGGGATCACGAGGTCCGGCAGGTGGGCTGTCCGGAGCCGGTCCGGCTTGCCCGGAGGATGGAGCGGATAGGAAAGCAACAGGAGGCCGTCGGCGAGTCCGGGATCCTCGGCGGCGGCGATCGAAGCCTGCCGGCCGCCGTAGGAGGCGCCCCCGAGCAAGACGCGACCCGATGTGCGAGCGCGAGCCGCCCCAACTGCCCGCCGGATCTCTTCCCGATCCCGGACCGCGTCACCTGGGTGCGGAGGACCGGTGGGGCGACGCTGCCGATAGGCCAGGTTGATCCGCTCGACGCGATAAGACTCCGCGGGGAAAGCTTCGTCGACGGCCACCAGAAGGGGCGCTTCACGGTCCGATCCCGCGCCGTGCGTCAGGATGAAGATAGATTCCTGTGGCTTTGCCATGATGGCTCGGGATGGCGCGCACCTTCCTCCAGGCCCGTTACATGATAACCGACATTCGGGACATTGACCTGGACGCGCGGCAAGCGCCGCTGAAAGATGTTACGAATTATTCGGACGCACCGTGCTGTAATTGTGTAGCGGTAACGTCACTTCGCAATCTCGTTAGGAGAAACCGCGGGCAAGACACTCCTAATGGAGTGCTGGGTTCCGGGAACATCGTCGCGAGGGGATAGCCGGCGGTCTTCTGGAAATTGCGGAGAGGGAAATCCGCACTACCCACGAGGAGGGTAAATGAAAAAGCTACTTCTGCTAACGGCGGTCGCGTCTCTGGCGACCGTCTCCGCCTGGGGGCAAACCAAGGACACGGTGATCTACAACGTGTACCTCTCGGGGACCCAGGAGAACCCGGCCATCGATGGATATCAGACGTCCGGAAACGCGACCGTCGAGTTCACGACGCAACGGGACGCCCAGGGCGATCTTACCAGTGCCATTGTGAGCTTCCGGGTAAACTGGAACGCCGACGAGGATCAGACGCCGACGGCGATGCACATCCACCGTGGCATCACCGGCAACAACGGACCGGTCCTGATCAACTCCGGGCTCATGCCCGGAGATCTCGAGGCGGGAAATTCGGGGACTATCCACCGGCAAGTCACAATCACCGATCCGATGACCCTGGCGGTGGTCGAGGAGATCATGGCCAACCCGAGCAACTTCTACCTGAACGCCCACTCCACGGCAAATCCGGGTGGATTCCTTCGGGGGCAACTGCAACAAATGGTCACCGGAGAAACGGTAGCCATGCTGCGGAGCCAACTCGACCGGATCGAGGGGAAGGTGGACATGTTGAATACGTTCCTCCACGAGATGGCTAACTCGCTGGGGATCTACATTCCTCGCCCGTAAGATTGCCTGACTGCGGACGGACCGATTGGCTTCTACGGCGGCAGGGAACAATCCGCCGGGCCGGTCGGTCCGTCTATCGACTGTATGGCCTAGAGCGGCAACCGCAGATAATCCCGCACATTATTGAAGCTAATGTCCTCGACCAGCCGGCCGACGGCTGGCGTGTCGGGGATCTCGCCGCGCTCGATATCCCGCCCCAGCAGGTTGCACAGAATGCGGCGGAAGTACTCGTGCCTCGGATAGGAGAGGAACGACCGTGAATCGGTGAGCATGCCGATGAAGCGCGACAGCAGTCCGACGTTCGACAGCGTGTTGAGCTGCCACTCCATGCCTTCCTTCTGGTCGAGGTGCCACCAGCCGCTGCCGAACTGCATCTTGCCGGGGATGGCCCCGTCCTGGAAACATCCGAGCATCGTGGCGACCAGGTAGTTGTCGTTGGGATTGTTATTGTAGACGACGATGCGTGGCAGCGCGCTCTCCTGATCGAGCCGGTCCAGGTACGCGCCGAGGGCCTGGACCTGCTGCCAGTCGCCGATCGAGTCGAAGCCGGTGTTTGGTCCGAGCTCGGCGAGGCGGCGCGAATTCGCATTGCGGCGGGCGCCGATGTGGAGTTGCTTCGTCCAGCCCCTTTCCTCGTCGAGCCGGCCGAAGAACAGCATCATGAACGACGCGAACAGGGCCTGGTCGTCGGCGCCGGCGGCGTGTCCGTCACGGGCCCGCGTGAAGATGGACGCGGCGACCGATTCGCTGGTGGCGTCGGCGTAGCACTTGTTGATGCCGTGGTCGCTGAGCCGGCAGCCGACCTCGTGGAAAGCGTCGTGGCGGCGCTTGAGGGCGTCGAGGAAATCGGTGAAGTTGCGGATCTCGAGGTTGGCCACCGCGCCCAGACGGTCGGTCCAGGCATTGAAGTCGTTTGGAGCGGAGACCTCGAGCGCGGCGTCGGGACGAAACGCCGGGAAGACACGCGTGGGCAGGCCGGAGTCGGCGATCTTGCGGTGCCACTCGAGCGAGTCTGTCGGATCGTCGGTCGTGCAGACCGCTTTGACATCGAACTTCGCCAGGATGCCCTGGGCGGTCAGCTCGTCGGAGGCCAGGCGCTCGTTGGCCCGCTGCCAGATGGCGGGTGCGGTCGCCTCGTCCAGCAGGTCGTCGATATCGAAGTAGCGCTTCAGCTCGAGGTGCGTCCAGTGGTACAGCGGATTGCGCAGTGTCTTCGGCACCGTGCGCGCCCAGGCGAGAAACTTCTCGTACGGATCGGCGTCGCCGGTGCAATAGCGCTCGTCGACCCCGTTGGCCCGCATCGCACGCCACTTGTAGTGGTCGCCCGCGAGCCACACCTCGAACAGATTGGCGAAGCGCCGGTTCTCGGCAATCTCCTGGGGCGACAGGTGGCAGTGGTAGTCGATGATCGGCTGCCCGGCGGCGTGCTCGTGGTAGAGGCGCTTGCCCGCCTGGTTGGTGAGCAGGAAGTCGTCGTGGATGAAAGGCATCGCCTATATAGTGTAACTGCGGAATCGAGCTTCAGCGGTTAGTGTTGAGCTATCAGCGCACAGCGTTCGGCGCGGGACCGGGCGATCCGAAAGCCTCTGGCTGCGCACGCGCCGAGGCCGCGTTGTGCGCTGCGTCAGTGGAGAGCGCGATCAGCTTCCCGGATGCCTTCACCGGGGCTGATCGCTTTCCCTACCAGGCCGCCGCGGCGACCGGGTGCTCCCGCATGAACGTTTCGATCTCGGCGATCTCTCCGTCATCGAGCCGGAATTCCGCGGCTCCGACGATCCCAGCCACCTGAGCGGCATTGCGCACGCCGACGATGGCGGCAGTCACCTCGGGCCGGCGCAGCGTCCAGGCGATCGCGACCTCGCCCGGAGTGCGGCCGTGGCGCTCGCCGATCGAGCGCAGCAGGTCGACCAGGGCGAGATTGCGAGTGAACTGCGGCTCCTTGAAGAACGACGAACCGTGCCGCCAATCGTCCTCCGGCAGCGAGGCCATGCGTTCACGAGTCATCTTGCCGGTCAGCAGTCCGGACTTCATCGGCGCAGTAGACGATGACACCGATGTTGTTCTCCCCACAGAACGGCAGCTCGGCGGCTTCGATCTCGGGCTGGACGATCGAATAGGGAGGCTGCAGCGACGTGATCGGCGTGATCTTCATCGCTCGCCTCATCTGGTCGACCTTGAAGTTGGAGATGCCGATATGCCGGACCTTCCCCTCTTCCTTGAGGCGGGCGAGCGTTTCCCAGCCCTCTTCGATATCCTCGTCCGGCTCGGGCCAGTGAATCTGGTACAGGTCGATGACGTCGGTCTTGAGGCGGCGCAGGCTGCCCTCGCACTCCTGGCGCACGGCGTCACGCTTGAGCAGCTTGACGATATCGCCCTGCTCGTTCCAGTTGCGCTCGCACTTGGTGAACACGAGCGGCCGCGGGGAGACTCCCTCGAGCGCCCGGGCGACCACCTCCTCGGAGTGGCCGAGACCGTACACGGCGGCGGTGTCGATCCAGTTCATGCCCGCATCGAGAGCCGCGCGGATGGCGGCAATCGAGAGGTCGTCGTCCTGCGGTCCCCACGAGAATCTCCAGCCGGCGCCGCCCATGGCCCAAGCTCCGACGCCCAGTGGCGTAATGTGCAGATCGGAATTTCCGAGTTGTCGAGTTTTCATAGCCAACTCACTATGATACGAAACACGCAACGTCCCGCCTGCTGGTTCCACCGGGGCCGCTCTTCCGGGCCTGACATCGCCCGCCGCCGAAGGGACAGGATCGCTAGACGATTCGCCGATTCGGAGCGATCGTCAGCCGTGGTGGTGTTCGTCAGCCGTGGGTGGTTTACGGCCGTTTGCATTCCCTATATAATCGTCGGGTTCCCTATTGGGCGGGTGCGGACTCTGGGAGTCCAGGCACGGGAGGCAAAGCAATGAAGAAGAGTGTCAGGAAGCTGACGGGCGGCACTCTGGGGCGCCGGGCACTGCTGGGCTCGGCGGTGGCTGCCGTCGGAGCCGGGGTCTGGATGCACGAAAGCTTCGACGCGACGGCCGGCAGCGTGCAAACGAATTCCAGCCCGACCGACCTCAAAATTACCGACCTGCGCGTGGCGATGATCAGTCCGCGTGGCCGGGCGGGCGTTCCAGTGATCCGGCTGGATACCAACCAGGGCATCTACGGCCTGGGCGAAGTCCGCGACCTCGGAAGCAAGACTTACGCGCTGATGCTCAAGAGCCGGGTGGTCGGCGAGAATCCGTGCAACGTGGACAAGGTATTCCGGAAGATCAAGCAGTTCGGCAGTCACGCGCGGCAGGCCGGCGGTGTCTGCGCCATTGAGATGGCGCTGTGGGACCTGGCGGGCAAGGCGTACGGTGTCCCGGTTTACCAGTTGCTGGGCGGCAGGTTTCGCGACCGCGTCCGAATCTATGCCGACACCATCATGTCGCCCGACCCGAAGGCTTACGCGGAGCACATGAAGGGACGCATCGCGGCCGGCCTGACGTTTCTGAAGATGGATCTCGGCATCGGCCTGGTGTCGGGTGCCGAGGGTACGTTGACGAAGCCGCTGGGCCTGAGTCAGGCCGACGTCGATCGTGTGGAGCACATGTTCACTGGCATCGAGATCACCGACAAGGGCATCGCCATGATGGCCGACTACGTGGCCGCCGTGCGCGAGGGCGTCGGCATGGAGGTGCCGCTGGCCGCCGATCACTTCGGCCACATCGGCGTCAACTCGTGCATCCGGCTCGGCCAGGCGCTTGAGCCCTATAACATGGCCTGGCTCGAAGACTTGATCCCGTGGCAGCGCACGGAACTGCTGAAGCGGATCACCGACACGATCGACGTGCCCACCCTCACCGGCGAGGACATCTACCTGAAGGAGCCGTTCCGGGTCCTCTGCGAAAATCATGCCGTCGACATGATCCACCCCGACCTGGCCACGGCCGGCGGATTGCTCGAGACCAAGAAGATCGGCGACATGGCGCAGGAGTACGGCGTACCCATGGCCATGCACTTCGCCGGCACGCCGGTCTCGTTCTTCGCCAGCATCCACTGCGCCGCGGCCACCGAGAATTTCCTCGCGCTCGAGCACCACTCGCTCGACGTACCGTGGTGGGACAGCCTGGTAGACGGCCCGTCGAAGCCGCTTGTCCAGGACGGCTTCGTCCCGGTGCCGGAAACGCCGGGCCTGGGCGTCGAGCTGAACGAAGAAGCGTGCAAGGAACACCTCACCGAAGGCGGCTGGTTCGAGCCGACCCCGGAGTGGGACGAAGAGAAGAGCTGGGACCGGCCCTGGAGCTTCAACATCCAAAAGCCGAGAAAGCGCACACCCGGCCTCGACACCTGACGTGGAGCAGGCCGCCCCCGGCGTGCAGCGAGCCGCCAGGCCTGCCACGCCGGCGGTCGTGCCGGCGCTCGGAGAGTACTAGCGAGCGGAACCGCCTGCCCCGCCGGCTCCGTCCTTGTTATCCTGAAACTACACGTCGCGCCGTACCCGGATACAAACTTTGAAAGTAGGCTTTGTCAGTTTGGGGTGTCCCAAGAACCTGGTGGACACCGAGGTGATGATGGGTGTGCTCACCGCGCGCGGCCACGAGCTGACGCCGCGGCCCGAGGACGCCGACGTCATCGTCGTCAACACGTGTAGCTTCATCGATCCGGCCAAGCAGGAGTCCGTCGACACCATCCTCGAGATGGCCGAGTTCAAGAAGGCCGGACGCGCCCGGCGGCTCGTCGTCGCCGGCTGCATGGTGGAGCGCTACCGCGGTGAGATCCGTGACAACATGCCGGAGGTTGACGCCGTCGTCGGCACCAACGAAGTGGAGCAGATCGCGGCCGCCTGCGAGGGTGAGGCGTTCGACGCGAATCCGCTCGAGCCGTACCTCTATCACGAGGCCACGCCGCGCGTCCTCTCGACGCCGCGCCACTTCGCCTACGTCAAGATCGCCGAAGGCTGCGACCATCCGTGCACCTTCTGTGTGATCCCGCAGTTCCGCGGCGCCTTCCGGAGCCGGCGCTTCGAGAGTGTGGTCACCGAAGTCGGCGGGCCTGTTCGCCCGGGGCGCGCGCGAGATCAACCTCATCGGCCAGGACACCACCAGCTACGGCGAGGACCTCGGGCTCAAGGACGGCCTGGCGCTGTTGCTCTCGCGCCTCGCCGCCATCGAGACGCCGCACGAGAAGTGGGTCCGCTTCCTTTACGCTTATCCCAACCGCGTCACCCAGCGCCTGCTCGACACCATCGCCGAACACGAAGCGCTGGTGAAGTACATCGACATTCCGCTCCAGCATGCGAGCCGCGAAGTGCTCAAGCGCATGAAGCGTGGCAGCCACGGCGACCAGTTCCTGCGGCTCATCGAGCGCATCCGTGCCACCATCCCCGGCGTCACCATCCGCACGTCGATGATCGTCGGCTTTCCCGGCGAGACGCCGGCCGCGTTCGACGAACTGTGCCAGTTCGTCGAGGCCGCCGGGGTCGACCGCCTGGGCGTCTTCTCATATTCGGACGAGGAAACCAGCAAGAGCTGGGAGCTTGACGGCAAGGTCGACAAGCGGACCATCTACAACCGCAAGCGCCGCCTGATGTCGATCCAGCGGCGCATTTCGCGACGGCGCCTGCGGGCCTTGCGCGGGGCGGAACTGCCGGTTCTGGTGGAGGGACCGTCGGCGGAGACCGAACTGCTGTGGGAGGGTCGGCTCGCGGGCCAGGCGCCCGAGATCGACGGCATCTGCTACATCAACGACGACGGCGGCCATCCGATCCAGCCCGGACAGATCCGGCGGATGCGCGTCGCCGAAACCCACGACTATGACCTGGTCGGCGCGCTGGTCGATTCCCCCGCGAACGAAGAGCCGGCGCCTACCGGAGAGATGTTCCCGATCCTGGCGGACAAGACGTCGCTGCCCATTTCACGCGGTCTATGAAGTGCCCCATCTGTAAGAAGCCAGTCAACCTGGGCGACCCGTACATGCCCTTCTGCAGCGAACGCTGCAAGCTGATCGACCTCGGCAACTGGGCTTCGGAGAAGTACGTGATCTCGACCCCGATCTGGCCCGGCGAGGAAGACCCGGAGCCGGACCCGGAGCCCGACGTTGAAGAATAAGCTCGCCCTGACGCTGGGTACGTGGTTCGGATGCGGCTTCTTCCCCGTGGCGCCGGGGACCGTGGGCTCGGCGGCCGCGGTCGCCATCGCGTGGGCCCTCTGTGGAGTGCTCGGCTGGGGGAAGCTGGAGCTCGCGGTCCTGACGCTGCTCGTCACGGGCGTTGGTGTGTGGGCGGCGGGCGAGGTGGAGCGGAGCAGCGGGAGAAACGATCCGGGTATAGTGGTCATAGACGAGGTGGCCGGGCAATGGTGTACGCTGCTCGGCGCTACCGCGTTCGACTGGCCGAGCCTGCTGGTGGCCTTCGTCCTGTTTCGACTTTTCGATATCTTGAAGCCGCCTCCGGCACGGCAAGCGGAGAGCCTGGGTGGTGGTGTCGGCATCATGGCCGACGATATCGCGGCTGGCGCAATGGGGGCGCTGTTGCTGTGGGCCGCGGCGCGATGGTTGTTGACGTAGCGTATGGCAAAACGGAATCTTGGCAATGGCCGGCCCCGGATCGCGAAAGTGACGCCGCGTGCCGCAATCCCCGGTGGTGAGCTGACAATTCGCGGCTCGGGTTTCTCGAGCGCCGCCCGTCCAAGCGTCATGATCGGAGAGGAGCAGGCACCGGTGGTGATCGGCTCCGACACGTTCGTGATCGCGCGGGTGCCGGAAGGCGCCGCGGTCGGCGAGATGACGGTTGTCAATGGCGACGACGTCAGCGACGTCTGGCTCTGCGATATCGGATTGCAGATCGCCGATTCGCTGCACCCGGTGGCCAACCCCGTCGCCGATCCGCAAGGAAACATCTTCGTCACCTTCAGCGGCTCCCGCGGCCAGAAGACGCCGGTGGCCGTCTTCAAGATCGACCTCAACTACAACGTCCAGCCGTTCATTACGGACCTCATGAACGCGACCGCCCTCGCGTTCGACCGCGACCGCCTGCTCTACGTCTCCAGCCGCCACGACGGCACCGTCTACCAGATCACCCCGCAGGGCAACATGTCGGTCTACGTCGAGGGCATGGGCGTCGCCACCGGACTGGCCTTCGACGCCGACGAGAACCTCTACGTTGGCGACCGCAGCGGGACCATTTTCAAGGTCAGCCGCGACCGGCAGATCTTCGTCTTCACCACGCTCGAGCCGTCGATCGCCGCCTATCACCTGGCCTTCGGCCCCGACGAGCACCTCTACGTCAGCGGTCCCACCACGTCGAGCTACGATTGCGTCTATCGGATCTCGCCGGATGGCGAGGTGGAGCCCTACTATCGGGGACTCGGGCGGCCGCAGGGCCTTGCCTTCGACATCGCCGGCAACCTGTACGTGGCGGCGTCGCTGAGCGGGCGCCGGGGGGTCGTGCGGATCGACAAGGAGCGCCATGCCGAGCTGTTTCTATCGGGTCCAAACGTCGTCGGCCTGGCTTTCACCCCGTCTCGGTCGCTGCTGGTGGCGACCAACGGCGCGTTGTTCCGTGCCGATGTGGACATCCAGGGACGGCCGCTGCCGTAACCATCTAGCCGGAACAGAAAAGACATGAACGCCGAGATCATCGCGGTCGGCTCGGAGTTGCTGACCTCCAAACGCATCGATACCAACTCGCTCTGGCTCACCGACCAGCTCAACCTGCTGGGCGTCGAAGTGACCGGGAAGGCCGTGATCGGCGATGACCGGGAACGCCTCGCGGCGGCCGTCCGGCTGGCGCTCGATCGGGCCGACATCCTCATCATGACCGGCGGCCTGGGCCCTACCGAAGACGACCTGACCCGCGAGTCCGTCGCCGATGCGCTCGGCCGCGGCCTCGAGTGGCGGCAGGATCTCTGCGATGCGATCGAAGCGCGCTTCCGGACCATGGGCCGGAAGATGGCCGAAATCAATCGCCGCCAGGCCTACCTGGTGGAGGGCGCCGAAGCCCTGCCCAACCCGAACGGAACGGCGCCCGGCCAGTGGATCCAGCCGGTTGACGGCAAGACGATCATGCTGCTGCCCGGTCCACCGCGCGAGATGAAGCCGCTGTTCGAACAGGAGTGCGCGCCGCGGCTCAGGGAGATCGTGCCTTCGCGGGTGATCCGCACGCTCGTCTTCCGGGTGAGCGGGATGCCGGAGTCCGATCTCGATCAGCTCATCTCGCCCGTCTACAAGGAGTACGGCAACCCGGTCACGACGGTGCTGGCCGCTCCGGGCGATATCCAGATACACCTGCGCGCGCAGTGCGACACCGAGGCCGAGGCCGAACGCCTGCTGGGCGAGGTGGGTCCGCGGATCGAGGCACTGCTGGGCGAAAAGATCTACTCCCGCGACGGTCGGCCGCTCGAGGCGGTCGTGGGCGATCTGTTGCGCCAGCGGAAGGCGACACTCGCGGTCGCGGAGAGCTGCACCGGCGGGATGCTTGCCGAGCGCATCACCTCCGTCGCCGGCGCGTCGGACTACTTCCGCGGCGGGTTCCTGGTCTACTCGGCGGACCTGAAGCGGGATCTGCTCGGCGTCGACGCCGCGCTCATCGAGCAATACACGGTGGTCAGCGCGGAGGTCGCCGAGGCGATGGCCGTGGGGGCGCGGCGGAAGGCGGGCGCCGACTACGCAATCGCCGTGACCGGTGAGGCGGGCCCGGAAAGCGGGTCGGGGAAGCCTGTCGGCACGCTCTACCTCGCCGTCGCTTCTTCCGAAGGCACGACCACCACGAAACACATCCGCTTCCCCGGTGATCGCGAACGGATCCGCACCCTGGGCGCCCAGTGGGGCCTCGATCTGCTACGCCAGACACTTGCACCGTCCAAGTGAATGCCCTGGATGGGCTCCCACAGCCGATCCGCCCCCTGAGCGGGGCTTAATTTTTCACAAAACGTGACCAATCCCCTTCGCTCGCCGAAACGTCCAATAGCCATTAGAGCAATCATGATGCGAAAACTGGGATATCTCACGACTTTTGCGATGTTGACCACGCTGCTCGTTCCGGCCCTATCGGCCGCCGAGTGGCGCATCGACCCGAATCACTCGGCGGCGCAGTTCGCCGTCCGACACATGATGGTTTCCACCGTCCGCGGGCAGTTTGACACCATGTCCGGCACGGTGAACTACGACCCCCAAAACCCGACCGCCGCCAAGGTGATGGTAGAGATTGACGTCGCTTCGGTGAACACCCGGAACGAGAGGCGCGACAACGACCTCCGCAGCGAGAACTTCTTCGATGTGGCCAAGTACCCGAAGATGACCTTCGAATCGACCAAGGTGGAGAAGGTCGGCGACGGACTGAAGATGACGGGCAACCTCACCCTTCACGGTGTGACCAAGGAAGTGACCTTCGACGTGGATGGTCCGGCGTCGCCGATCACGACGCAGCGCGGGATGCGTACGGGAGCATCGGCGACCGCCAAGATCAGTCGCAAGGATTTCGGGATGACCTGGAACCGCGCGATCGAAGCCGGTGGCGTGACCGTCAGCGACGAAGTGGCCATCACGATCGATATCGAGATGACGTCCGCCAACTGAGGGGGCGTGGTGAACGTAGTCAGGTGAGGCAGGCGGATTCGCCTGCCCATTTGCAGTCTCTGCCAGCCTAGTGGTCTGCGTCCGAAATATTGACCATTTCGTTGCGCTCCCTTACGGTCGCGGTTCCGTGCTAACTGTCTGCCTGCACTGAACCGCGCGCGTCAGCAAGCGGCAACACATAAGGCGCGGGATCTCGGCCGCATTACACTAGAACTCGCGCGGCGAGGGGAAGGTCTTCGAGATGTGATCGTGCCAAGCCAGCTTCTCTTCGTCGCCGAGTGCCCACAGGATGCCGAGGCCGCCGGAGGCGACGCTCAACAGCGAGCCGAGAAAGCGGGAGGCGCGCTGCATCCGGGTCGGCTGCTGTCCGGTGAAGCTGAGCAGGCGCAGGCGGCACCACCTCATGCCCGGCGAGTCGCCACCGGCGAGCCACCAGAGCACCTTGTATAGCAGCACGATCGCTACCGCCGCGGCGCCGAGTACCCCGTAGGGCGTCGTTTGGAGCACCGCCGTGCCGCCGAGGGCATACATCGACCCCAGGAAACAGGCGGAAGCCACGCCCAGCAGTCCGAGGTCTACGGCACTCGCCATGGCACGGTGGATCGGCATGGCCACCGGGTTGTGGCAGTACTTGGCCGACTGCACGCCGCTCTTGGTCTGCAGGGGCCGCGGGGGCGCGGGTGGATCGAGCTCGAGCCGCTGCTGACCGGCTTCCTCCAGCCGTTCCAGTCGGCGGGAGTTCCGTTGGGCGGGCCGGCGCCTTGCCCGGGCGGGCCGGCTAGACGGCTGCGAAAACTCCTCGAAGCGGAGGACGGGCTGCGGAAATAGCGTCCGCTGGCGCGGGGGATTGGCGGAAGGCATCTCGATCGCCGCCGTTACGGTTTCCACTGCAATCGCCTGGCGTTCGGCCAACTGTGGCGCCGTTGCTGCCTGCGAGGCCGGGAACAACACACCCATACCGGTGTCCCTCGGCAGCCGGCGGCCGCAACGGTGGCAGCGATGGTCCGTGTCGGAATTCTGCGTACTGCAGTATGTACAGTTCATCGTCTTCGTTTCGCGCTCCGCCTGACCGGAAAAACCCACCTGACGCCTCCCTCGCCGCCCAGGCTCGTGGCGCGAGAACTCGTCCAGCGGTCAACGGCGCTTGCGGGGCCCGGCTGACCGTGATAGATATGGTCGTTTGACCTGCCCGATTCGGACGGCCGACCAGTACCCGCATTATTTCTTTACCATATTTCGAGCATTCTGTCACGTTTTCTTTTCTAAAAGATTGCTTCTGCATGTCTTATCCGTCTCGCCGATTCTCCTCGCCTGTCTGAATCCACCGCTGCGAGGCGCCCCTCAGGCGGAGCAGCCGCCGGCCGAGGCGACGCCGGTACGAACGGATGTGCCGGGTCCGGGCGAGGTAGTGGTCCGGGCGATCTGGCAGGAAGGTCAGGGCGGGGTCTACAAGCTCCGTGGGGCCGCCCAACTGGAAACCACCGAGGTGCTGCTCACGGCCGACTACATGGAGTATCACGAGGACACCGGCGACGCCTTCGCGGAAGGCCACGTCCGGTACCGCAACTTCGTGAGCGGCGAGACGCTCGAGGCCGACAAGGTCGAGTACAACGTTCGGGACCAGACGGGACGCTTCTACGACGTCCGGGGAACGGCCAGCGCGAAGGTCGAGCCGCGGCCGAACCTGTTGACGAGTGGGAACCCGTTCGTGTTCGAGGGCGAGTGGGCGGAGCGGCAGAAGGACCGCTACATCCTCCACAACGGATTCCTGACCAACTGCAGCCTGCCGCATCCGGACTGGATTCTCAAAGGCAAGAAGTTCGACATCATCCCCGGCAACCGGGCCATCGCGCACAACTCGACGCTTCGCATCAGGGGCATTCCGGTGCTTTACGCGCCGGCGTTCTACAAGTCGCTCGAGGAGCGGCCGCGGCGCAGCGGCTTCCTGACACCGAACATCGGCAACAGCTCACGGCGCGGATTGATGGTGGGCACGGGCTACTACTGGGCCATCAACCGCAGCTACGATGCGACGTACCGCGCGCAGTACTTCAGCACACGGGGCTTCGCCCATCACATCAACGCCCGGGGCCGGCCGACGCAAAATTCCGAGTTCGACGGCTACTTCTATGGCGTCAATGACCGCGGGCGCGTCGCCAACAACGGCAGCCGGGTCGTCGCGAAGGGCTTCCTGATCGCCGTGACCGGGTCGGCGGACCTGGGCAAGGGGTTCCAGTCGCGCTGGGACATCAACTACCTGAGTTCGTTCCGCTTCCGGCAGGAATTCACGGAGTCGTTCAACGAGGCGGTCGGCTCGGAAGTGCACTCGGTGGGCTTCGTCAACAAGAACTGGTCGAGCTACGGGCTGAACTTCGTCTTTGAGCGAACCGAGAACTTCAATAGCGCGATCGAGGACGACAAGGTCGCCATCCGGCAACTGCCGAGCGTCGAGTTCAACGTGCGGGAGCGCGAGATCAGCCGCAAAGTGCTGCCCATCTGGGTGTCGTTCGACTCGGCCTTCGGGATGCTGCGGCGCAACCAGCCGTTGTTCCAGACGCGGCGCTTCGTCGACCGCATCGACCTCGCCCCGCGCATCACGACGGCGCTGCGGATCAAGGACATCCACATCACCCCGTCGGCCTCGGTGCGGGCCACGCAGTGGGGCTCGAGCTGGCAGGGCGATACGGTGTCCGGCGACAACCTGGTGCGCACGGCCGGCGAGCTCGACGTCGATGTACAACTGCCCTCGCTGGCGCGCATCTACAGCGGACCGCGATGGATGGGCGACAAGGTCAAGCACGTCATCGAGACCCGGGCCGGCTACCGGTACGTCTCCGGCATCAACGACTTCAACCGCATCATCCTGTTTGACGAGACTGAGCTGCTGTCGGACACGAACGAGGTCGACTACTCGATCACCAACCGCCTCTACGTCAAGCGCAACGGGGTCACCCAGGAGGCGCTGACCTGGGACCTGTGGCAGGCCCGCTACTTCGATCCCAGCTTCGGCGGTGCGGTCGTCGAGGGCGAGCGCAACAACCTGCTCACGGCGCTACGGCTCACCGGGTACGCCTTCATCAACGGTCCGCGGCACTACTCGCCGATCGTCTCCAACCTTCGCCTCAGTCCGCGGCCCGGCGTCGGGATCTCGTGGCGGACCGACTACGACCCGCTGTTCGGGCGGTTCACGAACAGCGGTCTTAGCGTCGACGCGCGGTTCAACAATTACTTCTTCAACCTGAGCCACAACCGGATCAACACCGCCGAGGGATTGACGGCACCGGCCAACCAGCTACGGGGACTCATCGCCGTGGGCGCCCGTAACCGGCGCGGCTGGAACGCGGCCTTCATGGCGAATTACGACTTCCGGCAGGACCGCATGCAGTACGCCACCACCCAGGTGACCTACAACTCGGACTGCTGCGGCATCAGCTTCCAGTACCGCCGACTGAGCTTCGGCACGCGGCAGGAGAACCAGTTCCGGGTGGCCTTCTCGCTAGCCAACATCGGCTCGTTCGGGACGCTGCCGCCGCAGGAGCGGATCTTCTGAGAAGTCCCGATGGCCCGCGGCGGGCCGCCCATTTGGAGCAAAGTCCGCGGCCGGGGGAGATCAGGGACGGGAACACAAGGCGAGTCTACCGTAGCGCGGACGGCGCCAGAAGCGTGGCCGGATGGGACACGTTCCGTTGTATACTTCTTCTCCGAGTGGGCACACACGACCTATTTTTTTCCCAGAGGCTGATTGATCTCACTTTGACACTCCGCGACGGGATGCGCGGCGTCCGGATCGAAGCCAAGGACACGATAGAGAGCCGGGGCTGGAACACCAGCACGTATCATCTCTACTCGCACGCCGGCACCCACCTCGACGCACCGAAGCATTTTGGGGTCAGCGAGGAGGCGGTCGACGATTTCGCGCTCGAGCGGTGCATTGTCCCGGCCTGGGTGGCGGACGCCGCGGGAATCGCGCCCAAGGAGCCGATTACGCTGGCGCACCTGGGAGACATTCCCGCCCGGATTGCGCCCGGCGAGGGCCTGCTCATCCGAACCGGCTGGAGCACCCGCCTCGGCCAGCCCGAGTACTACAACGCACTGCCCCGTGTGAGCGACGAGCTGGCCCAGTGGTGCGCGGAGCGCCGGCTGCCCATGCTCGGCGTGGAGCCGCCGGCCGTGGCCGATCCGCTGAACATCGAGGAGATCACCCGCATTCATCGCATTCTGCTCGGCGCCGGAGTGATCATCGTCGAGGGTCTGGCGAACCTCGAGTCGCTCACGCAACCGAAGGTCACCTTCGCCGCCTTGCCTCTGAAGGTGGCCGGCGGGGACGGCTGCCCGGTCCGGGCGTTCGCTCTCGAACCATGACGTCGCCGCGTCCAGATGGCCGGCGCCGTTCCTGGCTCCCCGTCCGCGTGGTGTTTGTTTCCGGCACCTTTCTTCTCTCGGTGCTGCTGTACGTCGACCGCGTTTGCATCTCCGCGGCCCAGCCCGCCATCGTCGCCGACTTCGGCCTCAGCGAACGCCAGATGGGGTGGGTCCTGTCGGTCTTCGCGCTCGGCTACGCGCTGTTTCAGACGCCGGCGGGAATTTTGGCGGACCGCTTCGGACCCCGCCGCATCCTAACGGCCGTCGTCACCTTCTGGTCCCTGTTCACCGCGCTGACGGGCGCCGCGTTCAGCTACGTCTCGCTACTGGTCTTCCGCCTCCTGTTCGGCATGGGTGAGGCCGGCGCGTTCCCCGGCATCGCCCGCGCGGTCTACTCGTGGATCCCCATGAGCGAGCGCGGACTCGTCACCGGCATCAACTTCTCGGGCTCCCGCCTCGGCGGGGCCTTTGCACTGCCAGTGGTGGCCTGGCTGATCACGACACTCGGCTGGCGCTCGACGTTCCTGTTGCTGGGAGTGGTGGGACTCGCCTGGGCGACCATCTGGTTCGTCTGGTTTCAGGATGATCCCGCCCGGCACAATCGAATCTCGAGAGCCGAGCTCGAGTTCATCATCGCGCATCGCCAGCAGGCGCCCACCGGCAAGCCGGCCGTCCTCTCCAAGGACCTGCTGCTCTCTTCGAAAAACATGTGGCTGGCGATGGCGCAGTACTTCGCCAGTAACTTCACGTTCTTCTTCACGCTGACCTGGCTGTTCCCTCACTTACGGGCGGAATACGGACTGGAAGAGGTCGAGGCCGCGCTGTACTCCTCGGTGCCGTTGATTGCCGGAGCGATGGGGAACTGGTTTGCCGGCTGGCTGGTGGACCGGATCTACCGTGGCGGCCGGTGGAGGCTCTCCCGAACGCTGCCGGCAATCCTGGGGTTTTCGCTCGCGGCCGCCGGATTAGTAAGTAGCGTGTACCAGAGTGAGGTGACCGGGGCGATTCTCTTCCTCTCGGTTGCCATCTTCGGCGCCGACATGACATTGAGCCCGTCGTGGTCCTTGTGCGTCGACATCGGACGGGAGAACTCGGGGGCCGTTTCCGGCACCATGAACATGGCGGGCAATATCGGAGCGTTTCTCACCGCGCTGGCCTTTCCCTATCTCCATGCGTGGACCGGCTCGACAACCCCGTTCTTTTTCGTGGGCGCGGCGCTCAACATACTGGCGATCGTGACTTGGTTGGCGATCCAGCCGCAACGCGCCCTGGAGGATTACTGATGGCTGTCTTGAAAGGTGTCTGCATCGGTGCCGGCTACTTCAGCCAGTTTCACTACGATGCCTGGAGCCGGATTCCCGATGTCCGGATCGTCGCTGTCTGCGATCTGGATGAAGCCAAGGCACAGGCCGTGGCGGACCGCTATGGCATTCCCGCGGTGTATACGGACCATGCGGCGATGCTCGATGCCGAGCGTCCCGATTTCGTCGATATCATCACGCCGCCGGTGACGCATGAGGAGCTTTGCCGTTCCGCCGGGGCGCGAGGCGTCGCGATGATCTGCCAGAAACCGCTCGCCCCCACACTGGCTGAAGCGGAGCGGCTTGTCGCTCGGGCCGAAGCCGACGGGGTCCGCATGATGGTGCATGAGAATTTCCGCTTCCAGCCCTGGCACCGCGAGATCAAGAGGCTGCTCGAAGCCGGTACGATCGGCCGCAAGCTGCACACGCTGACGTTCCACTCACGCACCGGCGACGGCTGGGGTCCGGACGCATACCTGGGCCGGCAACCCTACTTCCGAACGATGCCGCGGCTGCTGGTCTACGAGACCGGCGTGCACTTCATCGACACGTTCCGGTTTCTTGCGGGTGAAGTGCGGCAGGTTTTCGCCATGCTCCGCCGCCTCAATCCCGTGATCGCCGGTGAAGACTGCGGACTGCTGGTCTTCTCGTTTGCGAGCGGCGCGGTTGGCGTCTGGGATGCAAACCGCTACAACGCCCCGACCGCCCAGGACCCACGCTACACCTTCGGCACGTTCCTCGTCGAGGGGGACGGCGGCAGCATACGGCTCTACGACGACGGCCGATTGACCGTTCAGCCACTCGGCGGTCCCGAAGCCGACCACCCGTACGCACACGGGAAGCGCGGCTTCGGAGGGGATTGCTGCTACTTCACGCAACGCCACTTTGTTGACTGTCTTTTGCAGGAAAATCCTTTTGAAACGCCGGGGCGGGAGTATCTGAAAGTGTTACAGATACAGGACGCC
The DNA here is from genome assembly GCA_963809945.1 of Bryobacterales bacterium. Lineage (GTDB taxonomy): Bacteria > Acidobacteriota > Terriglobia > Bryobacterales > Bryobacteraceae > CAWELS01. Next base: position 41,720 of record CAWELS010000043.1, read on the forward strand.
ATTTACCGTTCGGCTGAGACCGGTGGGCCTGTAACTATATAAGTGGCCCCTCGGGTTGGCTGAGATCCGTTCGCCTGGTGTTGCGCGGACGGGGCTGCCGGTTCGGATATTGCTCGGTTCGGATATTGTGAAGCTTGGAATGGCTCCGGTTATACTCATAGCTTATAGTCATGAGGGCCGCCGGATAGATGGTGGATGAACTGTTCTGCCGGGGGGGATGAGATTTCCAAGTCCGACGGTCCGCACCGGGATACAGGCGGCCGGCTTGCATTGTCCAGGTCGACACCTTCCCTCGCAGCCGGATTCAGCCGGTGAAAGAGGTTTGTCTGAAATGCTGTGGGCGATTACTTCCTATTTCAACTCCGCCGGCTTTCGGCGCCGGCTGCAGAACTACCGGACCTTCCGCCGGCGACTCCAGACGCCTCTCATCGCCGTGGAGTGCTCCTTCGGCCGGGAGTTCGAGCTGACTCCGGCCGACGCCGATATCCTGATCCAGGTCCGTCGCGGAGACGTGATGTGGCAGAAGGAGCGTCTCCTCGACGTCGCCCTCGCCTCGCTCCCGCCAGAGTGCACTGCCGTCGCCTGGCTGGACTGCGACGTCGTCTTTCACGATGGTGACTGGCCCGGCCGCACGCTCACCGCCTTGCAGGAGGCGCCCATCGTTCAGCTTTACCGCAACCGTTACCACCCAGCCAGGGACCTGCCCGATGACCGGTTCGACCCTTCCGCCTTCGCCCCCGCCGCCGTTTCCCTGATCCACCTCATCAACACCGGCCTGCAATCCAAGGAGGCCCTCGGCCAGGCCGGCCTCCCGCTTGGGCGAACGCTCGGGCTGGCCTGGGCGGCCCGCCGCGAGCTGCTCGACAGGCACGGGCTCTATGACGCCTGCATCCTCGGCAGCGCCGACAAGGCGATCGTCTGTGCCGCCTACGGGCTGTTTGACATCGTCGGCAGGTCGCTCCACATGACGCCGTCGCGCTTCGATCACTTTCTCGACTGGGCACGCCCGTTCCATGAGGATGTCCGGAGCCGGCTCGTCCACATCGACGGCGCCGTTTTCCACCTCTGGCATGGCTCCGTCACCGACCGATGCCTCGCCACCCGGCACCGCGACATGGCCCACCTGGGCTTCGATCCATGCGCCGATCTGGTCAAAACCTCGGACGGCACCTGGCAATGGGCCTCCGAGAAGCCGGAACTCCACGCCTACGTGCGGGACTATTTTCGGAACCGTAACGAAGACGGCGACCATTCCTGGCTCGGACCGGCCGCTTGACACCCCCGCCCGCCGCCGTCGTTCGCCCGGTATACTGACACGAGTTGCGGCCCGGTCCGCCACGCAAAGGAGATTCATGAATCGACGCCACCTGCTCAGGAGTTCACTCGCCGCCACCGCCGCCGTCTTCGGGTCCGTCATCGCGTCGAGCGCGCTGCTCTCGGGCGCCCCTCAGGCAACGGGTGAGCCGGGCGTCGCCGTGCTACTGGTCGATACGGACAAGACCATGGCGCCGGTCGACGAGCGGATCTACGGGCATTTCCTCGAGCACATCAATCATTCGGTGGTCGATGGGCTCTACGCCGAACAGATTCGCGGCCAGGGGTTCGAGGGGGAGGACTTCGGCACCTACTGGGAGCCGTTCTCCGACAACGGCAGTGTCGAACTTGCCGGCGTCGAGTTCGAGAACGGACAGAAGAGCGTGCGCCTTGACGCCGCGCGGCGGCACGCGCCGGGATCCGGCAGGGCCGCATCTACGTCGAAGCGGGGCAGGAGTACGATGGCTCGCTCTGGGTCAGGATAGAGGCGGGCTCGCCGCAGTTGACCCTTCGCGTCGTCAGCTCCGCCGGCGAATCCGATCGCGTCCGTTCCGCTTGCCGTTATGGGCTCGGACTGGCAAGAAGTCGGCTACTCCTTCTCGAGCGCCGTGCGGGACACGCAGGCGTCGGTCGAGATCGTGGCCACGCGGCAACGGGACAGCGCTCGTCGACTTCGTTTCGATGATGCGCGCCGACGTCCGCCGCAACGGCATGCTGCGGCCCGACCTGCTCGAGGCCCTGCGGGAGCTCGCGCCGCCCTTCATCCGTTGGCCCGGGGGCTCCTACGCTTCCATCTACAAGTGGAAGGATGGCATCGGCCCGCGCGTCGCGCGCCGCTACACCCCCAACGCGATCTGGGGCGACTACTCGGATTACTACGGCTTCGGGACCGATGAGTTCATGGAACTCTGCCCGGCAGCTCGGCACCGAGCCGCTGGTCGTGCTCGCGGCGACCCGACCGACCCCGGGCAGCTCGAGTACGCCATGGACTGGGTCCACTACCTGAACGATCCGCCGACGACCGAATGGGGCCGGCGGCGGGCGGCGAACGGACACCGGAGCCCTATAGCGTCCGGTACTTCCAGATCGACAACGAGCCGATGAACCACGGCCTCGCACCGGAGCAGTACGCCGAGATCGTCAACCTCTACGGCAGCCGGTTGCGGACCATCGCTCCCGAGCGCGCATCGTGGCGTGCGGACAGAAGCGGTCGAACGACATGAACTGGAGCCAGAAGCTCATCGACATCGCCGGCGACAACTTCGACATCCTGGGCGTGCCACAACTACGAATACGAGCCCGAGAACTTCGAGACCGGGCTGCGGCGCATCCGGGATTACCTCGTCAAGCTGCGCGATTACATTCGCGCCTCCGCGCACCCGCACATCGAGATCGCCGTTCTCGAGTGGAGCCTCTGGCGCACCTACGACTGGCGCGCCGGACTCCATGCCGCCGGCAGCCTGATGCTCTACGAGAAACTAAGCCCCGGACTGGCGATGACCTGCCCGGCGCTGCTGATGCGCAACACAACGGACGATCCGACCTGGACGGCGTTCATCTACCACGATCACGTCTCCTGGTTCCCGGGGGCGGGTTACGTGGTCGAGAAGCTGTTCCGCGAGCACTACGCCGAACGCTACCTCGCCTCCACCAGCGGCACCTTCCGGGACATCTCCGACCGCGACGACCTTCTTCGACGACATATCGCAGATGAAGCCGGAAGACTGGAGGCCCGGCACCGTCGATGCCATCGCCACGGCGAGCGGCGACGGCCGGCGCATCGTGATCAAGGCGGTCAACTACGAGCGGGGTCGCCGAACACCGTGCTCGTGCGGCTCCAGGGCGCGAGCGTCCCGGAGAAGGCTGCGGCCAGGTTGTACACGATCAGCGCCGGGCCTGATGGATTCGGCGTCGCTCGAGAATCCGGATGCGATCGCGCCGGTGAGCCGGACGATCGACTACGCGAAGGACCTCGCCGTGGAGTTGGCGCCTTACACTGTGGCCGTGGTTGAGATCCGGGCGGAATGATGTCGTGGACCGTCCGGGGACGGCCCCGCGCGGGTCGCGGAACCCGAAGCCGCCGCGATCCGTGCCGAGTGGTCCTTTCCGCGTGAGTTCCGCGGAGCGCTCTCCTGCCCTGGGATCACCGACGGCGTTTCCTGCCACAATATTGCTATGTTGTCCTTCGGACAGTGGGCGGGGTCGGGGGCCCGCCGCGGCCTGCGAGGCCGCCCCTCGGGTCCATCAACTTCCGAGACACCACGCTA
>CAWELS010000044.1:0-138819 GCA_963809945.1 Bryobacterales bacterium
TCCTTGCGCGGGAGGACCCCTTTGCGCGGCCACTCGTTGAGGTCGCAGAAGTTGAGATCCGGGTACTTCTCGACCCACGGGAACATCTGGTAGAGGCCCGGGAACGTGTTGAAGACGGTACCGGCGAGTTCGTCCACGCTATGCTTCAGGTCGAGCGCGGCCACCTTCCGCACCACGTCGGCGGTTCCGCGGATCGCCTGCGGTACCGAGAACGAACCGTAATTCGGCGTGCCGAGCATGATCAGCCGTCGCACCTTCCCGGCCGAGGCGTCTTTGAGCCCCGCCAGCCCCGCGCGCGCCACCAGCCCGCCCATGCTGTGCGCCACCAGGCTCAGCGGCGACCCGTCGGCCAACTCGATTGCCGCGGCCAGTTGCTGGCCGAGCTTGTCGAGGCTCTGGCGCCAGTCGAACGGCCAGAATGAGGCATCGTATCCGGCCAATCTCAGCCGCAGTTTCAATTTCAAATAGGCAAACAGGATGACGCCGACCGGTTCGGCCTTTGCCGGATTCGCCGGCCAGGTGAGACCCTCCAGGCGGCCGAGCGCAATCTCAATGGGATCGAGCCAGAGCACGTCGTCGAGAATTCGCCCCGCCGAGCCGAGCTTCGAGCCCATGATGCCGGGCAGGATCCATACGCGCGGACCGCCGCGCACGCCACGCGCCGCCGCCTCCTGGCCAAGCCGTTGCAGTTCCTTGTACTCGTCGGGACCGAAGTAGTCCTCGAGCAGTCCGGCATGGGCGCCCGACTGCAGTGCCTGTTCGATGTCACGGTCCGGAAGCTGGAACGCCGACCCCCGCGTATCCCGTGGTGCCGGTGTCGCCTTCGCCGGTGCCCTCCGCCGGCTTGCGGGTTTGGTTCGCGTACCCGATTTCTTAGCCATGTGCCCTCTTCCCCAGATGGTCAGGATTTCTTATTATTATGCGTCATTATTCCGGGGAAAAATTTTGAATTCTTCACGAGTGTTGCGTTGCCTGGCGTCAGGCAAGAATAGGGCTGAAAGCTGGCAGACTCCGCTCCCTCCCGGTGGCGGCTCACAGCCGGCCGGACGTCGCCTGGCCGTCGCCCACAGTCGAGCGCCCGTCCGGACACGTAAGTCATCGTGGGGCGGGCTTCAGCCCCGATCCCCCACCGCAGCTCTCCCCGCCGCCTATTCCTTCAGCTCCGGCAGGTTCCGGAACAATGCCAGCGCCTCCGGATTGAGCAGCGCCTCGGTATTGCGGACCGGCCGTCCGTGCACGATGTCCCGCACGGCCAGCTCGGTGATCTTGCTGTTGATGGTACGGGGGATATCGGCAATCGGGATGATCTTCGCCGGGACGTGGCGCGGCGAGACGCTTTCGCGGATACGGCGCTTGATGGCGGCGGCCAGCTCGTCGGTCAGCTCGGCCCCTGCCGTCAGCCGCACGAACAGGATCACCCGGACGTCACCCTCCCACTCCTGGCCGATGACGAGGCTCTCGAACATCTCCGGGAACTGCTCGACCACGCGGTAGATCTCGGCCGTGCCGATGCGGACACCGCCGGGGTTGAGCACCGCGTCGGAGCGGCCATAGATGATGATGCCGCCGTGCTCGGTGATCTCGGCCCAGTCGCCGTGGCGCCAGACACCGGGATAGTGGGTGAAGTAGGCGCTGCGCGGTACTTCTCACCGTCGGGGTCGTTCCAGAACGCGACCGGCATCGACGGGAAGGGCGTCGTGCAAACCAGCTCGCCCTTCTGGCCGATCGCACCGGGCGTCCATGCTCGTCGAAGATCTCGACGTCCATGCCGAGCCCGCGCGTCTGCAACTCGCCCGCGTAGACCGGGCCGACCGGGTTACCCAGCGCGAAGCAGGAGATGATGTCCGTCCCGCCCGAAATGGATGACAGGCAGACGTCGTCCTTGATCGGCGCGGTACACGTACTCGAAGCTCTCGGGCGCCGAGCGGCGAGCCGGTGCGAGAGCACGGTCCGCAGCGGCCCGAAATCGTAGCGCGCCCGTGGCTCGAGGCCCTCCTTCTCGATTGCGGCCAGGTACTTGGCGCTGGTGCCGAAGGCGGTGACGCGTTCGGCCTCCGCCAGCCGGAACAGCACGTCCGGCTCCGGGTGCAGCGGCGAGCCGTCGTAGAGGATGATGGTCGCGCCCGCGGCCAGCCCGCTGACGAGCCAGTTCCACATCATCCAGCCGCAGGTGGTGAAGTAGAAAATGCGGTCGCCCGGCTTGACGTCGGTGTGGAGCATCAGCTCCTTGGCGTGCTGAAGCAGCGTGCCGCCGGCGCCGTGGACGATGCACTTCGGCCGGCCAGTGGTTCCGGAGGAATAGACGATGTAGACGGGGTGATCGAAGGGAAGTTGCTCGAAGCGGGGCTCGCCTCCCTTGGCCAGCGCCTCGTCCCAGGTCACCGCGCCGGGCGGGAGATCGGCTTCGGGCGGCGTGTCGAGGTAGGGAACCACGACGGTCCGCTCGATGGACGGTACCTGGGCGACAAGGCCGCGGACCCGGTCCAGGTAGTCGGTGCTCCTTGCCGTGGTAGCGGTAGCTGGCGGCGGTGACAAGAGCGCGCGGCGCAGTCTGCGAAAAACGGTCGAGCACGCCCTGCAGGCCGAAATCGGGTGCGCAGGCCGTCCACACGGCGCCGACACTGGTGGCGGCGAGCATGGCGATCACCGTCTCCGGCAGGTTGGGCAGGTAGCCGGCCACGCGGTCGCCGGGAGCGATCCCCCAGCGGCGCAAGGTAACGGCCAGCCGGGCGGCCTGTTCGCGAACTTCGGAGAAGCTGAGCGCCGCCTGCCGCCCATGCTCGTTCCAGAAGACGATGGCCTCGGCGTCACCGCTGTTCCGGAGCAGGTTCTCGGCGTAGTTGAGGCGCGCGCCGGTGAACCACCGGGCGCCGGGCATGCGATCGCCATCGACGAGCACTCGCTCAGCCGGGCGGCTGGCAATGACCCGGCTGAAATCCCACATGGCCGGCCAGAACCGCTCCGGGTGCCGGACCGACCAGTCGTAGAGCTCCGCGTAGTCGCCGACGGTGGGCGCGATGTGTTCGGCGACCATCCGGCGGAAGGCCGTCATGTTCGCCGCGGCGATCCGCTCGGAGGACGGTTTCCAAATGGGCTCGCCCATGGGCTCCTCCTATGGCAGCCAATCGCAGAGCAACTCCACCGCCTTGACGACTTTCCCGCAGTGCAGCGACAGGAAATGGTCGTCCAGCTCGTGGTCGGACGGGATCGCCTCGGCGACGCTGAGCGCGTGGGAGCCGTCGAAGTCGACGTACGCCAGACGCGCCGTGAACTCCTCCGGCGGCCGGCCGAACGCCTCGCCCGGAAGCAGCGCCACACCGGTGTCCTCGAGCAGGCGCTCGCAGAATTCGAGACCCGAATGAATGCCCCGGGCCCGCAGCTCGGGCGCCCGCGAGGAGAAGTCCGGGAACAGGTAGAAGGCCCCTTCTGGCTCGTGCACGTCCACGCCCGCCCCCTGCAGACGGCGCGCGCATAGCCGGCCCAGCGCCCGCAGGACACGGCGGCTCTGGAGCAGGTAGTGGTCCACCTCGCTGCCGCCCTGAAACGCGCGCACGGCGGCATGCTGAATCGGGGCGCTGGTCGACGTATACGTTTCGCTCGCCACCACCGCCATGGCGTCGAGCAGCCAGCGCAGGCTCGGCGGAAAGGTGAAGACTCCGAGCCGCCAGCCACCCGCCCCGCACCACTTGCTCAGCCCCCCGCTAATGATGGTTCCTTCCTGGTAGTAGCGCGAGATCGACACATGGTTGCCGGTGTGATGGAGCTCGCCGTAGATCTCGTCGGAGAGCAGGATCACGCGGTGCCGCCGGGCGACCTCGGCGAGCGCGATCAGCTCATTCTCGCGATAGGTGAGGCCCGTGGGGTTGTTCGGATAGTTGAGAATGACGATGCGCGGGCGGCCATCATCCAGACGGCACAGCCGGTCCAGCTCCTCCGGCATCAGGCGCCAGCCGTTGCTCTTGCTGGTCGCCAGCCATTGGACCCGGCGGCCGACAATCTGGGCCTGCGGCGCGTAGGAAACCCAGCTCGGAGTGGGAATCACAAGGTCGCCGTAATAGACGAGCTGGAGGATGAACATCAACTCCTTGGAGCCCGGACCGACCAGGACGTCGTCACCTGTCCGGGGCACCTGGTGGAGGTTGGAGTAGTAGGTGGCCACCGAGTCCCGGAGCTCGCGCAGCCCCTTCACCGGCAGGTAGTCCTTCTGGAAGGCATTGGCGCGGAGCGCTTCGACAACCGGCAGTACCACGGGAAACGGCGACTGTCCCAGGCCCAGTTTGTAAACCATCCGGCCCTCGGTCCGAAGGTCGTTGGATCTCTCGTTGACGGCCAGCGTCGCCGATGGATTGAGGCCGCGAACGTTCAGGTTCAAATGCACCGTGGAAGGCATGGCGTGCTTCCACCATACATATGAAAGTTACTCTGTTGTCAAGATCTCGCCGGACCGACGAAATCGCACTCGAAGAAATTGACGTTCGCGGCAATCACCAGCGGCAATTCGTCGAGCTTTCTGCAATAGACGTCGCGCTTCCTCTCTGGCAATTGGTCCATTACCTGTGCCGGGTCCCATTTCATGGTCGCGTTACAGACCGGAAAGCCCGCCATGGACGCCGTCTCGCATCCCAATTGCACGAGTCGCAGGATATCGGAAGCATCGGCCGGTGTCCTGTTATGGTGATTGGCCGCGACGGAGGGAAACGGCTGCGGCAGGCCCCACTCCACCAGCAGCCAGTGTCCGGCGTCACAGTGGTTGATGTCGAAATGCTCGCGCTCCAGCTCCAGGAATTCGAGCGGGTTATCCACCGGCCTGGCCAACAGTTCGGCATAGGCGTCGGTGTGGACGACCACCATGGCGAGCAGGCCGATGTCGTGAAGCAGGCCGGATGTGTAGCCGAGGCCGGTGTCCAGCCAAAGCGACCCGGCGAGCGTCTCGCAGGCAATCGCCGTGGCCAGGTTATGCCGCCACGCCGAGCGGACCGCTTCGCTCTGGCGCTTGCTCAATACGAATTCGCGCAGGGCCAGCGTCGTCACCGCCGCGCGCAGACGGCTCAGCCCCATCACGGCCACCGCGTGGGAGATGTCGCGGATCGCGTACTTCGAGCTGAACAGCGGCGAGTTCGCCAGCCGCAGCACCTCGGCCGCGAAGGCGGCGTCCGCTCGTACGAGATCAGCGACGTCCCTGTAGTTGAAGTTCTCGCTATCGTCCGACACCAAGCGCATCAGCCGCGCCGCCACGGGCGGAAAAGGTGGCACATCCCGCAACGCTAGTGGTCGGGACGCGAGCAGCTCATTGGCTTTCGCGCTCACACAACCCTCGCTGCTTTCCCTTATCGGCCGCAATGCCCGGTGTTGTATGGATAGACGCTGGGCGAATCGTCAGAGAACCACGCAGCCTCGATGCCCGTCCCTCCCCGTGGGCAGGTGGTTTCGCCTGCCAGCGGATCGCCGATGCGATGCCTCAGAAGTTCTTGGCCTGTGACCGCCGGAGTCGTTGGTGCGTGTGGGGCAACCACCCCGGCTGGGGCGGCCTCGCAGGCCGCCCCAAAGCTCCATCAGCTTCCGAGACCCCACACCAGATCGGCTCCTGGCGATCAAGCTCGCAACAATCCGCCCTTCAACGACGTAGCCAGAGCGGACCGCTCAAAGCTCATCCCTCTATTCCCTCCGCCCAGCCCCCCGGCCTCCGGCCTCAGACCCGCGCCGCCCAATGCAGGGCGATCCCGCCCAGGATGAAGCCGCGCTGCTCGAGCGTCGAGTAACCGCAGCGCTCCAGCCGCTCGCGGTAGCCGTCCATCGAGACAAAGCTGGATAGCGAGTCCGGAATGTAGGTGTAGATCCGCGGCCGCCCGTGCAGCAGCATTCCCCAGATGTAGCCCTGAACATAGAGGTAGCCCAGGTACAGCGTCCGGAACACGGCGCTGCGCGGCAGAAAGAAGTCGAGGCTCACCAGCTTCCCCCGCGGCTTCAACACGCGCCGCATCTCGACCAGCGCGTCGTCGAGGCAAGGGAAGTTCCTGAGACCGTAGCCAACGAAGATCGCGTCGAAGGACTCGTCGGGGAAGGGAAGCCGCATGGCGTCGGCGCAGACCGTGCGCGGCAGCCCGTCCTCCCGGGCCAGGCGCAGCATATTGAACGTCAGGTCGGCCGAGACCGGGCGCGCGGTGGCGTCGGCGGTGAGCACGAGCTTCGAGAAGTCGCCGGTCCCGCAGGCGAGGTCGAGCACGCAGGCGCCTCGGGGCAGTCCGGCGCGCTCGACGGCACGGCGTTTCCAGGACGGGTCCATCCCGTAGGAGAAGACCCGGGTGATGAAGTCATAGCGCGGGGAGATGGTGTGGAACATCTCCCGCATCAGGGATGTGTCCTGTTTTTCGGCGGGCAGAGCTTTGGGCATTGTCGATCGGTCCGGTGCGCTTGCGCCGGGGCCAACCGGTGATTGTCTCACAAGCGCCACCATCGCTCCCCCCAGCAGGAGTGTGACGGCCGAGTCCAGCCCCAGCACGCCGAACCAGCGATGGTGGTGCTGGAACAACTGTTTAAGCACCGCGAGGCCCGCCGCCGAATAAAGTAACCCGCGGCCCCACGTCGGCAGCCGTTTCCATTCACAACCGGCCACCACGGCCGGCAGCACGAGGACCACCAGCGCGATCTCGCTCTGCGAATACGGCTCGAGCAGCACCAGCGCGCACACCGCCAGGCCGTGCATCCCAAGCGCCGCCCGCGCCATGTTCCGCGCGGACCACCAGAGCAGGAGCCCGTAGAGTAGCGCCACCACCACCACCCAGGCGGCGTAGACGTGCGCCGGATCGAGCGCCAGCAAATTGATCTCCGGGTAATTCGGATCCGGCAGCCGCTCGTAGGGAACATCGGTGAAGTACCGGCTCATCAGGCCGAGCAGCGACTGGCTCGGAAACCAGATCGCGGTGGCGTCGGCGACAATGTGCGACTCCTGGTGAAACCACGCCTCGAGCCGCCGTACGTATTCCGGCCAGCCGAAGTAGATCGCCGGCAGCAGCGTGAAGACCGCGGCGCAGACCAGCGCGGTGACCGCCGCCACCCACTTCCGGGCCGCCGCCAGGTAAGGAACGAAGAAGAACGGCCAGAGCTTCAGGCTGATCGCCAGTCCGAGCAGCGCCGAGGCCAGCCGCGGCCGCGTCGCGATCAGCAACAACGCTGCGGCCACCAGCGTGAAGACCAGCAATTGGGCGTTGCCGTAGCGGACCTCGGCGATCAGGTACGGCAAGCCGATACACACGGCGGCGACATTGCCGGGCCAGCGGCCGCGACCGGCGCGGGCGGCCACCGCTTTCACGATCCAAACGGCCGCGGCGCACTGCAGCAACGCCCAGAGGAAGGCCCCGACCTTGAGCGGCGGCAACGAAAACGGCCAGAACAGGAACAGAAATAGCGGCGGGTAGCGATACCACATCGGCCACGCCAGTCCGCTCTCGGGGCCGTAGATCGGGCGCCCCCAGCCGAACAGCATCCGCGCCATCAGCGCGTACACGTTGAAGTCGATGGCGAAGCGCGACGCGTAAGAAGCGAGCGCGAGGGAGGCCCCCGCAATCAGCACCCAGACAGCAACCCGACGCGACCCACGCACGTATGTAAGGTCCTTCCCATGAGGCAGCAAAGTGGGGCGAGCTTCAACTTGCGCAGGGCTTGAGCCCGCTCGCCTGCTGTACCACCCGATACGCTATCGTACCTGCAGAGAAGAGCCCCGACGACATTCCCGGCCAGGGGGATCGGCCGGTCCGCCTCTCCGACCACAACCACCCGCCCCACCGGGCACATCGCGGGCTACCTTCATGTGCCCACCATAAACCTCCCGCGGCGGTGTCTCCACAACGGAACCTCCGAATAGCGGACAGCACCGTCCGCTCCACGATCAGTGCTCATGAGGCTCGCCCTTCTTCATCCGGATCTCTTCGATATCGTCGAGCATCTTGTCGGTGAGCTCATCGATCTGCGGCTTGATCTTCTCGAAGCGTTCCTGGCCGATCTCGGCGCCCTTCTGATAGAGCTCAGGCATCACCGACAAGGTCTTCTTCCCGAGCGGCGACTCGTAGAACTCGATCAGCCGGCCCAGCTCTTCTTCCGTGAAGTTCTCGGCGACGATATTGACGTAGTCCTCCTTGGTGTTCTCCCAGCTCAACGCGTCCGCCATCAACGCCAGCACGTTGTCGAGGAACTTCTCGAACACCGGCCGCGCTTCCGGCGGTGCGCCCGCGCCCTCGAAGTTGGCCATCATCGACGAGCGCACGCTCTCGTACGCCATCTGGACCTGCTGCTCGATGCCGGTCATGCGCAGCAAGCGTTCGGCGGCGGCCCGGTGTGACGCCTCGTCGGCGAGAGCCGGGGCCGAGGCCAGAAGGACGGCGCACAGCGCTATCCGAAGGGTGGCTATCATGCACACAAGGTAGCACGGCGGGCCGGCCACTCCACCGGCGTGGCGCGACCGCCCGCCCGGCCACACCGTCCCGGTAGGTGGGACAAGCCTTAGCCCGACCCCCGCGCGGCCGCGAGTGGAACGAGGATGAGATCCACACCGGCCGTATCCTCGCCGGCGGATCGACAGATCCGCCTCTCCGGCCACCACCACCACACCGGGGACATTGCGGGCTGCTTTCACTCATCGACCCCGACCCTGCTGCAGCAGTGTCCCCCACAACGGAACCTCCGAATTCGGCTCGCCCGTATCTAAAACGGAATGGCGTCTCAGATGATCTTGCGAAGGGCTTCAGCCCACTGCCACTCAGTTCTCGAACAACGGTGGCAAGTGCAACATTTTGCTACTGTTCTGTCACGGAGGACGGCTGACGTGGGGCATGGCCTCGCCCTGCGGCGGCCTCCCAGGCCGCCTCATTGGCCAGGGCCACCCGCGGGGTGGCCCGCAACGCATGGCACCGCCCCACGCGAGCGTCCCGTCTTTTCCAGTACTTCCAAGCGGACTCTCGAAAACCAAGTGCCATTGGGCTTCAGCCCGCCGGCTCCCAGCACCACCGCCAAGCCTCCTATCCCCCCAACAGCCGCACCGTCTCCCGCGCAATCAGCAGCTCTTCATTCGTCGGCACAACCCACACCGCCGTCCGCGCCCCGTCAGGCGAAATGAGCGCCTCTGTCCCCCGAACCCGCTCGTTCCGCTCCGCATCGATCGCGATCCCGAGTGCGTCCAGATCTTCGCAGCACAGCGCCCGCACCTGCGGCTGATTCTCGCCGATCCCGCCGGTGAACAGGACCGCATCCGCTCCATTCAGCACCGCCAGCAGCGTCCCGATATACTTCTTCGCCCGATAGCAGAAGACGTCGATCGCCAGCCGCGCCCGTTCGTTACCCTCGCCGGCGGCGCGCAACAGCGTCCGCATATCGCTGGCCACGCCGGACAGCCCCACCAGGCCGCTCTCGTGGTTCAGCATCTCGGTCATCCGCTCGACCGGCATCCCGTCCGCCGCCATCAGGTGCAGCACCACACCCGGGTCGAGCAGTCCGGGCCGCGTCCCCATCATGAGCCCGTCGAGCGGCGTGAAACCCATCGACGTCTCCACCGACCGCCCGCGATCCACCGCGCACACCGACGCCCCGCTGCCCAGGTGACAGACGATCACCTTGTAGTCGGCCGGCGCGCCGCCCTGGGTCTGCGCGAACCGCTCGGAGACGTAGCGGTGCGACGTCCCGTGGAAGCCGTACCGCCGGATGCGCTCTTTCTCGTACAGCTCGTACGGTAGCCCCAACAGGTACGCCTTCTTCGGCATCGTCTGGTGGAAGGCCGTATCGAAGACCGCCACGTTGCCCCGTCCGGGCAGCGCCGCCCTTACCGCCCGGTAACCGCGCAGGTTGTGCGGATTGTGCAGCGGGGCGAGCGTGCTGCATTCCTCGATACGCCGCTCGACGGTCTCGTCGATCACGACGGAATCGGCGTAATACTCGCCGGCGTGTACGATACGGTGACCGATGCCGTCGATCTCGCTGACGTTTTCGAGGACGCCCCCATTGGCCTTGGTCAGACACTCGAGCGCCAGCTTGACGGCCCGCTCGTGGTTCGCGACCTCCGCTTCGAAGGTCTTCTTCTCCCCATCGGTACCGGCGAAGGAGACGGTCGACGGCGGCGTCCCGATGCGCTCCACCGACCCCTTGGCGAGCACCCGGTCCTCATTGCGCGCGATCCGCTCCGGGCCGGTTTCAAATAACTGGAACTTGACCGTCGAACTCCCGCAGTTGAGCGCTAGAATCTTCACGAAGTCAGTATAGCGGCGGGCTTCGACGGCATGAACCTGCAGGCGGCGGCGGGCCGCGATATTCAAGCCTGGTCGGCGGTGGCAAGGGAGCGGAGCTTTGAATCTTCGCGCCCGCGCGCTTCAACTCGGCCTCCGCGCTGGACCAGCGCGGGCAGAACAGGGGCGAGCCCTCGCCGCTCCCGCCCCACCGGGGACACTGCGGGCTCCCTTCACGCAATCCACCCTGAACTTCCCGCAGCCGTGTCCCCCTTGCAACGGGGCCTCCGAATGCGACCTGTCCGCCTTGCCCGTATCTCAGGTAATACGGAAATAGGGGCTCAGACGAGATCGGGGCTGAAGTCCCGAGCAGACTGAAGTCCGCCCTCTCAAAGGTCCGGTACACCTTGGGGGGGCGCGCTTCAGCGGAGCCCCCGCGCGGACGCGAGTGGAACAAGGGTGAGACCCACAGAGTCCGGGTCCTCGCGGCGGATCGATTGATCCGCCTCTCCGACCGCCATCGCCCGCCTCATCGGGGACATCGCGGGCTTCCGTTATGTAGCCTCCCCGTAACCTTCCGCGGCGGTGTCCCCCACCACGGAACCGCCGAATTCGGCCCGCCCCTATCTCACTGACGCGCAATGGGGTCTCAGAGGAGCGGGCGCGGAGCGTCAGCTCCGCTCTGTGGAGCAGGACCTTCAACACAGTCCACATGGCCCGCCGGGCCGTCCCTAGAGATCAAAGCGCCGCCGGTCCCATTCGGAGGGCGACCTACACTGGACGTCCGTTGGGCAGCACCGCTTTTGTGGATGGTTTAGAGCGGACACTCGGCAGACGGCTGAAACCTGGCCAGGGAGGTCGGCCGAGAAAGGCGAGACCGGATGACAGACAAATGTGGCTTCGACAACCGCGAGCGGCTGCCCCACACGAACCAATGACTCCGGTGATCACTGGCTCGGGGATTCTGAGACAGCACACTGACCGGAGAGGCTAGGGGCAGCGCTCCACTGGTTACGGGACGTGCGTCGCTGTTACCAGTAGGGTTCCGGCGGGGAGGGGGTGAGCTTCGACGTTCGGGAAACCTAGGGCGCCGAGGGCGGTTTCGAGGCGGTCCATGGACCAGGTGCGGCAGCCGCCGCGGTGCATGCGGCGGCCGAGGGAACCTAGGACGACTTCCGGTGGCGGGAGAGCGCCGGCCGGCAGGAACGTGTCGTGCAGCGCCAGCAGGCCGCCGGGGCGGAGGCGGGCCGTGGCCGCTCCCAACATTTGCTGGACTTCGCCACGGCTGGCCGAGGCGAGGAGGCCGGAGAGGATGATCGCGCCGTAGGGCTGGCCGCCCGGGGCGAGATGGCCAACCAGGGAGAGCGGAATTCGGCCGTTCGAGAAGGGGTTGACGGCGGTGAATTCGAGCTGCGGCCAGCGGGCCGCGATCTCCTCGCGGTAGGCGTCGCTGCCATAGCCGACCAGCAGGACGGGGCCGAGGGAGCCGAGGTCCAGGCGCTCGGCGACCGATGGGGCGGCGAAGCGGGCGAGGGCTTCGGAGGAGGCCTCATGCTCGGCTTCATCGTGGGTGGGAATGAAGTCCGCGCAGCCCTCGCGGGCATAGGCGGCGAGAGTTGACCAGCCGCCGGCGACGCGCGCCTGGTGTAGCAGGGCTTCGCGCAGGGTGGCTGGGGATCCGGCGCAGAGGTAGCGCGAGGCCAGCTCGAGGTTGCGGTACCCTTCGGGGCGATTCTCCAGGACACCGAGGGCCGTGAGCGCGGCCAGCATTTCGCCGACTGCGCCGGTGTCGAGCCCGAGCGACTTGGCGAGTGTCGCGGGCTCGGAGGCCACCTCCAGATGATCGAACAGCGAGAGCTCGAGCGCGTAGCCGAGGACCTGGCTGCCGAGGCCCGCCGCGGCGAGCCGGAGCAACTCGTCGGGGGCCGGAGCCGGCTCGAAGCGGGAACTACCGTCGGCGCGGCGCTGCAGGTCCCGTTGGGCGCGCTGGATCTTCTCGCGCCGCCGGACCACCTCGCCGACGACCAGCGTGGCCGGCGGCCGGATGCCCGCCTCGCGGACTTCATCGGCAATCGTCGCGAGCGTCCCGGTGACGGCGCGCTCGTCGTGCCAAAAGGCCATCTGGATCATCGCCGCCGGAGTCTCGGGCGACCGGCCGTGCGCAATGAGCGTGCGACTGATCATCTCGACGTTGCTGACGCCCATCAGGAAGACCACCGTGTCGATGCCGACGAGCGCCTGCCAGCTGACGCGCTCGTGGTCCTTGGTCGCTTCGTGTCCGGTGACGACGGCGACCGAGGAGGCCGCATCGCGATGGGTGACGGCGATGCCGGCGCTCAGGGGCGCGGCGAAGGCGGACGTCACGCCGGGGATCACCTCGAAGGGAATGCCGTGATCGGCCAGGTATTCCGCCTCCTCGCCGCCGCGTCCGAAGACGAACGGGTCGCCGCCCTTGAGGCGCACCACCATCTTGCCTTCGCGGGCCTTTCGGACGAGGACCTCGTGAGCTTCCTCCTGGCGGGAGTCGTGGCGGCCCACGGGCTTGCCCATGTAGACGCGCTCGGCGGACGGCTTGACGAAGGCCAGCACCTCTTCCTGGATCAAGCGGTCATAGACCACCACGTCGCACGCCCTGAGCAGCGAAGCGGCCTTCAGCGTGAGTAGCTCGGGATGACCGGGACCGGCTCCGACGAGGTAGACTTTTGCGGGTTGAATGGACGTTGCTCCTTGACGGCGTTTCACGGTCGGGGCGCAGACGTTGGCGCGCTGCCCGAGAGCCGCCTTCCTGAGTTCCTGTGTAACACGGGCGCGCGGGAGGCGGCAACAGGATGGAGCGGGGAGGACGGCGGAGCCGGTCGGGAGGCGGTCCGGTGTACGTCCCGTGCCCCGGTCCGCTCTGCACCTCTCGGGTCGGCGCAGCCAAGTGAGGCAGCCGCCCCGGCCGCGACGGCCGCTGGGGCCGCCTTGCCCACCGCCGGAACATCGCCGGCTTTCAACGGAGCAAAGCCAGGGGATCCGTTGGAGGTCGGCTGTTGCGGGGCAGGGTGGGGCGGGGGACTCCGCTCCCTCTGGTCACGGCTCGCAGATGGGCGCGCGGTGAGGACGATGCCCGGCATTCCCATGAGTGTGAACGCGGCAGGTACTAGTGCCCACGCCACACATCGCGGTTCGTCCGCCGTGGACGCGAGATTGAGTGACGTTGGACGGAAGCGCCTGCCCCATTTCCCGGGTGACAGAGGGCGTCGTGATGCCCTCGAGTGGCATTATTATAAATAGAGTCAGAGGCGCACGAACAGCATGTCAGTCATTACGATTTCTCGAGGTTCTTTCAGCGGCGGCAAATTTCTGGCGGAGTGCCTGGCCAAGCGGCTCGGGTTCCGCTGTGTCGATCGCGACGTCATCGTTGAGAAGGCGGCCGCGCTTGGAGCGGCCCAGCAGGAGATTCTCGACGCTATCCAGAAGCCGCCCACGTTCCTCGAGCGGTTCACTCACAAGAAGTACCTATACCTGACGTTGATCCAGGCAGCCCTGACCGAGGAGGTCCGCACCGGACGGGCCGTCTACCATGGCAACGCGGGGCACCTGCTGCTACAGGGCGGTGCGCCGATTCTGCGGGTGCGCATCATTGCCCCGATGGACTACCGGATCAAGATGGCGCGGAAGCGCCTCAAGCTCAGCGAGCACGAAGCGATCGAGTACATCAACAAGCGCGACGTGGAGCGCCGGAAGTGGACCCAGTATCTCTACGGCGTCGACTGGAGCGATCCGGGGCTCTACGACATGGTGATCAACATCGAGCATGTCAGCATTCCGGAGGCCTGCGAAACGATTTCCACGCTGGTCAAGACACAGGCATGCTACCAGTTCGGTCCCGACTGCCAGGCGATCATGGACGATCTGGCCGTCGCCAGCCAGGTGAAGTCGAAGCTCGCGCAGGAGTCCTCGACCGCCCATCTGGAGTTTGTGGTGCGCTCCGAGAAGGGTGCCGTAGCGATCCAGGGCAAGGTGACGAGCATCGATCTGGTCCCGGAAATCGAGCGCATCGCCCGGTCCGTCGAGGGCGTCGAGAGCGTGAACCTGGACCAGATCGCGTCGCCGACACAGGCCTAGCAGCGGAGGAAGTGGCGCGGGCCGCCCGCCAAGGATCCGTGGCCGCCGTAATGGCGCCATGGCTTTCCCGCTCGTGGGCTGTCGCGGTAGCTTCGTAACCAGTAACGGGGTAGTTGGCCGCTGTCCGCTCTCTCACCGTCGCGGCTCAGTGCGGAGAGCGTTCGTCCACAGCACTGAACCGCGACGGTGAGGGAGCGGCCGGGTGAGGACCACGGCAAACGCTCCGGGTAACGACTTCCCCGTGACGGGCCACTGCCGCAGAATCTTTCCCGCAGGTCCGCCGCAAGCGCTTGTCGCCCAAAGGGTTGCGGTGGCACCGGACGATCGGCGTCGGGCGCGCCCCCGGCATCCGGCGAGCGGCGCGGGCCGCGCGACCCTGGCCACGGCCACCCCGCACAGGGTTTGGTTTCGACCGGCGGGAGGCCGTCGTTTCGCTTGTCCAATTCCTTTACGGATTTAATTGCGAAGGCACCCGGTTATCGTTATTATCAGGAGGTACGGGTCCTTAACTCTTTGTTGTGCGGCGAAGGCCGTCCGGGCCTCCATCGGCCGGTTGGTTGCTTCGCCGGGAGCCGTATCATAACCTGAGTCCTTTGAGGCGGGCCGGTAGAATGGAGCGGCGGCGCCCCAGGGTTCTGGAGACGGAGTCTATGCGCAGACGAAGTGTCTTGCTGAGCGGGCTTGTCACGACCGTCCTGGTTTTGCCCGCCCAGGTACTTGCCGCCGGTGGTGGAGGTGGCGAGGCGATTGTTTTCGTGGCCGATTCCAGACGGTACACCGGCTGGGAGTCCTGGTTCACGAACCTCTACAACGAGAGTCTGGCTCAGTTCACGTTGCTGACGGTCATTTGCGTTCCCTTGCTGGCGCTGCTGCTGAGCACGATAATGACCTTCTTCCTTTCCAAGACGGGCATCGACCTGAAGTCCCGCGCCGTGGGCGGGCACTGATCGACCGGCGTACGGAGGTTCTCTGATGGATTGGCTATATCTAACCATGCCCATAGCCGGCATCGATGTCTTCTGGCCGGGGCTCGTCATACTTGGCCTGGGGGTGGGCATCATCGGCAGCTTCTTCGGAATGGGAGGCGGCTGGATGGTGACCCCGGGGCTGAACATCCTCGGCTTTCCGATGGCGTTCGCCATCGGCACAGATATCACCAACATGGCCGGCAATTCGTTGATTTCGACCATGCGTCACGCCCGCTTCGGCAATGTCGACTACCGGCTTGGCGCAATCATGGTCATCGGAACGGTGAGCGGCTTCGAGGCCGGCGCGCAGATGATCATGTGGCTGGAACGAGCTGGGCCATGTGGACATGTTCGTCCGGGTCGGATACCTGGTTCTGCTGACGCTGATCGCGTGGCTCGTCTTCACCGACGTCCGCCAGAAGCGGCGCAAGGACGCCGAGGCCCGGGTGAGCGGGCGCGTCATTTCGGCCGATGAAGGCGGCATTCAGTGGCACCGGACGTTCCACAAGATCAAGATCCCGCCGATGATCCACTTCAAGACGTCGGGCATATACTGCTCGGCGTGGCTGCCGATCACGGTGAGCTTCTTCACCGGTTGGCTGGCCGGGATCCTGGGCATCGGCGGCGGGCTGATCCGCATGCCGGCGCTGATCTACCTGATCGGCGTGCCGACGCACGTCGCCGTGGGGACGGACCTATTCGAGGTGGTCATCTCGGCCCTCTACGGCGCCGGCTCCTACACCTATAAAGGACGCACGGAACTGGTGGCGGCGATCATCATGCTGACGGGCGCGTCGATCGGCGCCCAGATCGGCTCCGTGGCCACGAAGTACGTGAAGGGACACGGCATCCGTTTGTTCTTTGGCGTGGCCGTGGTTGGATGTGGCATCTCGATCGCCTTCAAGCTGATCGCCTCGTCGGTGCCTTCGGTGCGGACGGTGTTCGACGGCGCGGCGACCGTGCTGATTCTCGGCCTGGTGATGGCGCTGGCGGGCTTCATCGTGCTGAAGTTCATCCGTGGCGCGCGCGAGGAGCTGGCGATGAAACGGGCCCAGCAGCCACCCGTGGTGCAGAGCCGATAGGGAGGAGGAGGCGACATGAGACGCAATCCGCTCTTGATCCTGGCGCTGGCCGCCGTGTTGCTCGCCGCCGGGTGCGGCGATTTCGGGACGGTCGAGCAAGGCCTGGTGGTAGCGGCGACGGGCGACCAGCTCACGCTGATTCTCGATTCTGATCCCGGAGGTGCGCCGGTCTATGACCGCCTGCCGCCGGTGACGGTCCGGGTGCCGCAGGACCCCTCCCAGATGGGGCCCGCGCCGAGTGCCGGAGGCCTGATCCAGCTCGACACCGCGGCCGGGAAGGTCACCGTCTTCGTCGCCGCGAGCCAGAAGCTCGAGACGATCCCGGTGGAGGTGCTCGAGCGGCAGGGCGATGTCTACCCCGATTCCCCGGCGGTGGCCGAGGCCCACGTGCCCGTGATCGACAAGGCGGCGAAGACGGTGAAGCTCTACTCGCCGCGCACGCGGGAGATGGTGACGCTGTCGGTGCCCGAGCAGTATCTCGACCTATCCGCCGAGACCTGGACCGCGGGCGATGAGGTCCGGTACTACTTCAAGGATCCGGGGCAGGCTCTCCGGATGATGAACGTATCCGACACTGAGATAAGCTAAGCGCATGGAGCGGCAGACCGGCCAGGACGAACGACCGGACGGCGCCGCTCCCGACCCCACCCCGGAGGCGCCCCCACTGAGTCCGGAGGAGCGCCGCCGGCAGATCATCCACCTCGTCGCGCTGGATGTCGTCATCCTGATCGAGCTGGCGGTGGCCTTGTACGTCGCCGATGCGAAGCGCGAGCAATGGGACTTCACGCTGGGCTTTTGTGCGGTCTTCTTCGGGCTGGTGATTCCGACGTTCCTGCTGTCGCGCTGGTTGATGGGACGGCGGCCGGGACATGCCGGATGTCGGCGGCTTCCTTTCTAGAAGCGGCGAGCGTCATCGACAATCGTGGCGATCCCGTGGCGGTGCGGGAACTCGCTCGGTTCATGCGACGCGTGGGCATGCTGATCGAGCCGTTTACTCTTAGCCAAGCCCAGATTGCTCGCGAAGCCTATCGGGACTTCGGTAAGGGCCGCCACCCGGCAGGACTAGATTTCGGTGACTGTCTATCCTACGCGCTAGCGCAAGATGTTGCCGAGCCGCTACTCTTCAAAGGGACTGACTTTGCCCGGACGGATATTCAGGTCTGGCCGGCTTGACCCCTAGTCCCTCTTTGCGTCATTCGGTCTTTGCGGCCGTCCGTGTCGCCGTCCGCGGTGGAACCCCGGTACCCGTGATACATTTCAGACAGGCGCCCATGCTCTCCTGGCTATTCAAACGCCGGCCCGAGTCCGCGAGCGGGTCATCGCCATCGGCGACCACAGCGGAACGAGTTCGCAAGAAATACCTGACTTTTCGCGAGTTGCTGACGCTCAACACCGAATGCCTCGAGGTGATCGTCGGGCTGCAGGAGGACCTCACCTACATTCCGCCGCGGCGGGACATCGTGGAACACCGCGTCGGCGCGATCTTCGACAAAGCCCACGAGATCGTGGATGCGCTCGACCGGCTCACGGGCATCCGGCACGAGAAGCTCTATAGCGCGCTCGAGGTCCAGCGGAACGAGGTGGAGCGCTACATCGCGGCGCTGCAGGAGCTGACCAACCCCAGGCTGGCGGCGTGGATGTACGAGATCGGCATCGACCATGTCGGCGAGATGGGCGGCAAGGCGGCGGCGCTCGGAGAGATCAAGGACAAGCTGGACCTCCCGGTTCCGAACGGCTACGTGCTCACCACCGAGGCGTACCGCCAGTTTTGCGGGGTGCCGCACTGGCACAAGATCCGCGACGCCATCCGCGACGTGGAGTCCGATGACCTGGACGGCATCCGCGAGGTGTCGCGCATCCTGCACGAGATGGTGATGGACACGCCGCTGCCGAGGGCGCTCGAGGTGGCGATCATGGACCGGGCGCGGTCGCTCGAGACCAACCGCTTCGCCGTCCGCTCGAGTGCGGTGGGCGAGGGGCCCGAGGGCGGTGTAAGGACGCTCGCGGGGCAGTTCCTGAGCCTCATCAACGTGCCGACCGAGGAGGTGGTGCGCGCCTACAAGGAGGTGGTCGCAAGCCGTTTCAGCGAGCGAGCGCTCGCCTACCGGCTGTCCACCGGACTGCTCGAGGTGGAGACGCCGATGGCGGTGCTGGTGCTGCCGGTGATCGAGGCCCGCGCGGCCGGCATTCTGTACACGCGCGATCCCAGCAACCCCAAAAGCAAGGAACTCTGGATCACGGCGACCACCGGACTCGGCCTCGACATCGCGAGCGGCAGCACGCAGGCGGACCTGTTCGTGGTCGACCGGGGCCGGCGGCACAGGATTGTCGAAACGCACATCGCGCCCAAGCGGGAGGAGATCGTGACGCGGCCGGAAGGTGGTCTCGATCACCGGGCGATCGATCCCGCCGGCGCGCAGACGGCCAGCCTCGACGAAGAGGCCATCAAGGCCCTGGCGACGTACGGCGTCCGGCTCGAGGACTATTTCAAGACCGCCCAGGACGTGGAGTGGGCGATCGACCGCTCGGGCCAGGTGTGGATCCTGCAGACACGGCCGCTGGCGCTGGTGGAGACAGGGCAGGCCAAGGCGAAGGCGAAGATCGCTGAACCACCCTTGGTGGGCGGCGGCCGCACCATCTATCCGGGCCAGGTCTCCGGCCGCGCCTGCCTGATCGAGAATGCCTATGATCTTGGCGATCCGCCGGAAGGCTCGATTGTGGTGATGCGGCGTGCTTCGCCCGAGATCGTCCAGATCTTCCACCGCATCTCGGGACTGGTGGCGGAGTGGGGCAATGTGGCCGGACACGCGGCGGCGCTGCTGCGCGAATTCAAGATTCCGTCGGTGTTTCTGATGGAGGGTGCGTTCGAGAAGATCAAGGACGGCGAGCCGATCAGCCTGGACTCGGTCCACGCCGAGATCTATGCCGGCCGGCACTGGGAGCAGCATGGATCGGCCGGCGTCGAGACGGTCCTCCAGCAGTCGGCGGCGGGAGACCCGATCAGCCGCAGCATCCTGACGCTCCATCTGCTGGACCCGTCGTCGCACGATTTCAGCCCGGCAGGCTGCCGGTCGACCCACGACGTTCTGCGGTACTGCCATGAGAAGTCCGTGGAGGCGATGTTCACGGTGAACGACATCGAGCTGGACCATGGCAAGCACACGGCCAAGGATTTGAAAACCGACCTGCCCTTGAACCTGAGCGTGCTCGACCTGGGCGGCGGGCTGAAGATGAAGGATCCCGAGGCTCGCGGCATCACGCCGGAAGAGATCGTGTCGCTGCCTTTCAAGGCGCTGTGGCGCGGGTTGGCGCATGCGGACGTCACCTGGAAGCGCGAGTTGCCGGCCTCGCTCGGCGACTTGGCGTCGGTGATGGCGAGCGGGCTCAAGCCGCAGGAGTACGCGACGCGGCCGCTGGGGCGCAAAAGCTACCTGCTGGTGGCCGACGAGTACATGAACCTCAATGCCCGGGTAGCGTATCACTTCACGCTGGTGGACGCGAGCCTCACCGATATCGCGAGCAAGAACTACATCGCGTTCCGGTTCGCCGGAGGCGGGGCCAGCACATTCCGCCGGAACCTGCGGGCGATCTTCGTCGAGCAGATTCTCACGCGGCACGGATTCCAGGTGGACCGGCGCGGCGACCTCGTCAACGCGTGGTTCCGGAAGGCGCCGGCGACGGAGACCTTCGAGGCACTGGACATGCTGGGCCGCCTGTTAGCCTCGACGGCGCAACTGGACATGTACATGACTTCCCGCAAGGTGATGTCGTGGTACGTCCGTCAGTTCCTGGAAGGCAATTACCGGTTCCAGCGCACGGATTCCTCGGAGCCCAGCGAGACCGGTCATGACACTTTGGGGGTACGGTAGCCTGTCCCGACAAAAATATCCACGCGTGGTTGTAGCCGGCCTGGCCGGCGACTCGGGCAAGACACTCGTCTCGCTCGGACTGATGCTGCTGGCCGGTGAGTCGGCGGCGTTCAAGAAAGGACCGGACTATATCGACGCCGCTTGGCTCGAGTGGGCCTCGGGGCGGCCGGCGCGAAATCTCGACACCTACCTGATGGGCTTCGAGAAGCCGGTGTGGTCGTTCGCGCGCCACGCGCTGCCCGACGGGCTGAACGTGATCGAAGGGAACCGGGGGCTGTTTGACGGCTCGGACGCGCAAGGCACGCACTCGACCGCTGAGCTGGCCAAGACGCTGCGGGCGCCGGTGCTGCTGGTGCTCAACGCGACCAAGGTCACGCGGACGGCGGCGGCGTTCGTGCTGGGCTGCCAGTATCTGGACCCGAAGCTCGCGATCGCGGGGGTGGTGCTGAACCGGGTGGCGACGTCGCGCCAGGAGACGGTGCTGCGGGAGGCGATCGAGGCGGCATCGGGGGTGCCGGTGGTCGGTGTGCTGCCGCGGGCCAAAGGCGACAAGCTCTTGCCCGGCCGGCACCTGGGGCTGGTCACGCCGCAGGAGCATGCGGACATCGACGAGGTCCGCGGGAACCTGCTCGAGCTGGTCGAGGGGAATATCGACATGGACCGGATCCGCGAGATTGCCGCCGCTGCGGGTCCGCTGCCGCTGGTGGCGTACGAGGGACCGGCGCTGGGAGATGGCAAGGGCCTCACGATCGGGTACGTGTCGGATTCGGCGTTCACCTTCTACTATCCGGACAACCTGGAGGCGCTGTGCGAGGCGGGCGCCGAACTGGTGCCGGTGTCGGCGCTCGAGGCCAGGGAAGTGCCGGAGGACATCCACGCGCTCTACGTCGGCGGCGGCTTTCCAGAGACGCATGGGGAGAGGCTCGCGGAGAACGCGAGGTTTCTGGCGTCGCTGCGGGAGCGGGCCGGCGCCGGACTGCCCATTTACGCCGAGTGCGGCGGACTGATGCTGCTCTCTCGCGCCATTTACTGGGAAGGGGAACGGCACAAGATGGCGGGCGTGCTGCCCATCGACATCGAGGTCCGCTACCGGCCCCAGGGACACGGCTATGCCGACCTGACGGTGGACGGTGAGAACCCTTTCTATCCTGAAGGGCTCACGCTGCACGGCCACGAGTTCCACTACTCGCGGGTGATGCCGGAAGATAAGCTACCGGCGACGGCGTGCGCCGTGACGCGCGGGTCCGGCTGCTGGGAGGACCGCGACGGCATCGTGTCGGGCAACGTCTTGGCGGCGTACACGCACGTCCACGCGTTGGGTACGCCGGAGTGGGCGCCGGGGCTGCTGGCGGCGGCGCGGCGGTACCGGGACAGCCGGTAGACCGGTGCGACGGAGCGGAACGGGGGATACCTGCCGGGAAGGGGGCGGACTCCGGCCCGTTGAAATTACGGACAATGGACCGACGATGCAACGTCGGATGGCTATCGCCCACAGTTGCTCCTCGAGACTTTCATCCTTTTGGGCCGCCCGCGGCAGGTCATCGGTGACTCCGTTGAAAGTCATTGGACGCAGAACGGAGCTGAAGCTTCGCGCCCGCTCAGGGCTTCAGCCCCGAATCACGGTGCGGGCAAAACCGCCCGCACCACTTGGCCGTTCGCGACATGCGAGCGCCCGGAGCATCTTCCAATCCGGACGGTAGCAGTCCTAGGTGCTGGTAGAATACACACTGGAGGAGAGCGGCGTCCACGAATGGCGGTGCCCGGGTTGGTGTCTGGCAGACCGGAAGTTGAATCCCAGATCGCACGACTCCTGGTTGACAAGCTCGGAGTGCGCCCGGACTTGATCGAGGCGTGCGACAACGAGACGCCATTGCTCGGCAGCGGCGTCGGCCTGGACTCCGTGGAGGCCATGACGCTTGCCTCGGAGATCGAGGCGGCCTTCGACATCTTCTTCGAGGACGACGAGCTCCACGCCGACCTGTTCAAAACCATCGGCTCTCTTGCCGCAGCGGTACGTGCGAAGAAGCCGTCGGTCCGGAAGGCAGGCGTCGCGTGAGCAGTGTCCAGGAACTGTTCGCCAGCGTGGTTCGGGAGCACGCCGCGCGCCCGGCCGTCGTCGGCCCCGGCGAGGAACTCCTGACTTACGAGGCGCTGTCGGGGCGCGTTGCGTGCCTGGTGCTGGTTCTCGAGAAGGCCGGTGTCGAGCCGGGCGACCGGGTGGCGCTGCTGCTGCCCAACGGCGTCGGCTTTGTCGCCGCGTACTTCGCCGCCCTGACCGCGGGCGCGGTGGCCGTCCCGATGAACGAGCAGTATCAGGTCAACGAGCTGCTCTACTTTCTGGAAGTCTGCCAGGTCCGTCTGCTCGTCACGACGCGAGCGCACGAGGATCTCTGCCACCGGGTGCTGTCGCAGAGTGACCTAGTGGTGGAACTGTTTTTCATCGAAGACCTGCACGACGCCGCCGCCCCGCCGCCGCTCGAGAGCGTCCTCCGCCTCCCGGCCGAAGGGGCGCCGGCGATGTACCAATTCTCGTCCGGTTCAACGGGCCGCCCCAAGCAGATCGGCCGCAGCCACGCGAATATCCTGTTCGAGCTCGATAGCTTGCGCCGCACGCTCGGCATCTCGCCCCACGACCGGTTCATGGGCGTGGCGCCGTTCTCGCACGTCAACGGAATGATGCGCAGCATGATGGCGAGTTTGAGCCACGGGGCCTCACTCCATCCGCTGCCGAAGTTCGAGCGCCAGGCGGTGGCGGAGACGGTAGCGGGCTGCCGGCTCACTGTCTTCATCGGGGTTCCGTTCCACTTCAGCATGCTGGCGAAGGCGCGGTTCCGTGACGAGCCGGACTTCTCGTCGCTGCGCCTGTGCGTCTCGGCGAGCGCGCCGATGCCGTGCAAGATGAACGCGCTTTTCGGCGAGCGGTTCGGCATCCACGTACGGCAGCTCTACGGCTCGACCGAGACGGGCACCATCAGCGTGAACCTCGATGATGATGTGAGCGAATCGCTCGACAGCGTGGGCACGCCGGTCCACGGCGTTGCGGTGGAGGTATTCCGCGAGGACGGCACCTTGGCCGCGCCGGAGGAGATGGGCGAGTTCGCCGTGCGGAGCCCGGGCGCAATTTCGAACTACGTGGACGCGCCGGAGGCGAACGCAGGGGCCTTCCGTGACGGATACTTTTTCACCGGCGACCTCGGACGGCGCGACGTCGACGGCCGGCTCACCATCGCGGGCCGCAAAAAGTTCTTCATCAACAAAGCGGGCTACAAGATCGACCCGAGCGAGATCGAACGCGTGCTCGAGAGCCATCCAGACGTCGACGAGGCGGTGGTCATCGGCGTTCCCACCAGCTTCGGCGACGAAAAGGTGACCGCGATCGTCGTCGGGAAAGGGCGCTCGACCGCAGAGCTGATCGAGCACTGCCGGGGCAAAATCGCGCCCTTCAAGATCCCCAGCGTGGTGGAGTTCCGTGACTCGATTCCCAAGAGCCCGACGGGCAAAGTGCGGCGGATGATGCTTTACCCGGAATCCAGCGCTTCATGAAGCTCTTCGATCGGGACGATTTGATCATTGTCCCGGCTACTGCTCTGGCGGCGCTGCTGCGACCTTTTCCCGCCGCCATCCGCACGGCGGCGGCGCGCGTTCTCGGTACGATTGCGTACCAATTCAGCACCGGGAAGCGTAGTCGCATGGAACGCAACGTGGGGGCGGCGCTGGGGGCGGACCGCCGGGAAGAACGGAAGATCATACGGGCGTCCCTCGCCAACGTTTGGAGGGAGATGTTCGACCTGGTGGCGGGGCGGCGCGCCTGCCCGCCTGTGGAGCGGCGCAAAGTGGTGGGGCTGGAGCGGCTCCGTCGCAGCCACGCGGCCGGCCGTGGCGTGATCCTCTGGGAGACGAATGGACTGGGGCCGCGAGCCGTGCCGAAACGGATCCTCGGGGAGCTGGGCTTTCCGATCCGGCAGGTGTTCGGGGCCGATCATCTGGGGATCTTCGCGCTGCGGGACGCCAAGGGATCGTGGGTACGGGCCAGGGTAGTGCGTCCGTTCCTGATTGGCTGTGAGAAGCACTTTGCCGCTGATATCGCGTTCCTGGGGCGAGGCGGCGACATCGGCCCGCTGCGGGAGTTGCGGAATTGCCTATCGCGGAACGAAATCATCTGCGTCCCAGCTGATGGTCCGGTGGGCCGCCACCAGGTGGAGGTCCCGTTTCTCGGCGGGCGGCGAGCTTTCCCCACGGGAATGATCAGCCTCGCCAAGGCAACCGGCGCGACGATCGTGCCGATGTTCTCGACACGCCGCCCGGGAGACGGTTGTACGGTAGTCATCGAGGAGCCGCTTGCAGTGGATGCGGACAGCGATCGTCCGACGCTGTTTCGCCGGGCCCTTACCCGTTACGCGACACTGCTCGAAAGCTATGTCCGCCAGTATCCGGAGCAGTACCGGAAGTGGCATCTGGTACGTCCCACGGCCACGGCGGACGTCGATGATGGCTCCACACGAACCGTCCACTCACCGTAGCTGCTGCTCGACTTCCTCGAGCCAGTCGGGGGACTTCAGGACTTCGCGGGGACGGGAACCGTCCGGCGGGCCGATGATGCCTTCGTGCTGCATGATGTCGAGCAGCCGGGCAGCGCGGCCGTAGCCGACACGCAGCCGGCGCTGGAGGATCGACGTGGACGCCTTGCCCATCTCGAGCACGACGCGGACCGCCTCCTGGTACATCGGGTCGTCGCTGCCGGCCTCGCCCAATTCGTCGCCGCCAGTACCGGCGTCCTCGTCCGGCGTCACCAGGAACGACTCGTCATAATCCGGCAGCGCCTGGTCCTTCCAGAAGTCGACCACTTGCGCGATCTCCTCTTCGGTGACGTAAGGTCCGTGCATCCGAATCAGACGGGAGGTCCCGGGCGGCAGGAAGAGCATGTCGCCGCGGCCGAGCAGGCGTTCGGCGCCCATGATGTCGATGATCGTGCGGGAGTCGAACCGCGTGGCCACACGGAAGCTGATCCGGGCGGGGAGGTTGTTCTTGATGAGACCGGTGATGACGTCGACGCTCGGGCGTTGGGTGGCCAGCACCAGATGTACGCCGACGGCGCGGGCCATCTGCGACAGCCGGGCGACGGACGCTTCGACATTGGCGCGTTCCACCATCATCAGGTCGGCCAGCTCGTCAATGACGATCAGGATGTACGGCAACGGCTGCGGCTGCTCGATGCCGGCGTCCTCGGCCTCCGGAAACAGCGACCGGGGCTTGTCGAGGAGCTTACGGACCTTCCGGTTGTACTGCTCGAGGTTGCGGACATGGAAGGAGGCCAGCAGCTTGTAGCGCCGCTCCATCTCCTGGACCGCGTTGCGCAGCGCGTTGGTGGCCTGGCGCGGATCGGTGATTACGGGCGTCAGCAGGTGCGGGACATCGTCGTAGATACCCAGCTCGACGCGTTTGGGATCCACCAGGATCATGCGGACCTCGTCGGGCGTCGCGCGGTAGAGCGTCGACATCAGCAGCGAGTTCAGCATGACGCTCTTGCCCGATCCGGTGGAACCGGCGATCAGCAGGTGGGGCATCGCCTCGAGCGCGGCCACCTTGATGCGGCCGTTGATGTCCTTGCCGAGCGGCACCGGCAGCTTCGACTTGGAGTTCCGGAACTCCTCGGACTCGAGCACCTGGCGCAATACGATCAGCTCACGCTTGGAGTTGGGGACTTCGATGCCGACCGTCGGCTTGCCGGGGATCCGTTCGATCAGGATGGACTCGGCTTCAAGCCCCAGGCACAGATCGTCGGTGAGGGACGTGATCCGGCTGTATTTGATGCCGGCCTCGGGTTTGAATTCGAACGTCGTGACGACCGGTCCGTGATTGATCTGCGTGACCGAGCCGCGGACGTTGAACTCATCGAACTTCGACTTAATGGCGCCGGCGAGCGACTTCAGCTCCTGCTCGTCGTACGGGCTGCGGGCGGCGCCCTCATTTAGTAGTTCCGTGGCGGGGAGGCGGAACTCGGCCTGTTCAAAAGCCGCCGGAGGAGCGTACGGCCTGGTCAGGCTCGGCGCCGGGTCGGTGGTCGCTGTTCCGGCTCCCGCCACGGTCTCGTGCTCCGGACTCGGGGGAGGTGGCATATCTTCCAATGTCCGGATAGGAATCTCGTCGTCCGCCAAGATCGCGGGCTCTTGTTCAACAGCCGGCGGTTCCTCTTCGGGGAACGACTGTGTACCGAGATTGCGGGCCATGCGCTCGGCTCGCTGGCGGGCGCGTTGCTCGAGATCCGACTCCTCCTCGTCAAGGGCGCGCTTCTCGGTCTTGCGCGCGGCCCGCTGCCGGCGCCGTTCGCGCCAGAGCTGCCACCATCCGTTTACGGCGTTACCGATTTCGACACCACCGTGGACACGTGTGCGGACCCCGAACAGCGAGAAGCTCGAAACGAGATAGAGGCTGATCAGCAGAACGACCCAGATCACCAGGACGCTGCCGGCCATGTTGAGGACTGAAACCAGATAGTCGGAGATCACCATGCCAACGATCCCGCCGGGGGCGATGACGCCGCCGAAAAGGCTCCAGTCAGGAAGCAGCGAGAGCGTCGCGCTGACGCTCGCCAGCATGAGCAGGAAACCTGCCAGACGGAGCAGTTGGTGGTTAATCGCCTGCGACCGAATCCACTTCCAGGCGAGGATCAGGATACAAAGGGGCAGAAGAAAGGAGGCCAAGCCGAAGGACTGCAACAGCAGATCGGCCAGGTGGGAACCGATGGACCCGGTAAGGTTCCCAGGCGCGACGGGTCCGGTCGTCGTATTCCACGACGGATCGGACGGGTGGTAGGAGACAAGGCTCAGGGTGAGGAACAAGGAGAGGAAGAGAAACACCACCCCTATGGCTTCATTGAGTCTCTGAATAGGCGTTGGATCAATTAGCCTCATCCCGTCGTGCGACGGAAGAGAGCCAGAGCAATTACTATTATGCCAAAAATAATCCGGTAGGCAACGAAAAAGCGAAGGGTGTGCCGCCGGAGGAAGCGGAGGAAGTACTTGATGACCACACAACCGGTCACGGCGCTGACGGCGATGCCGACCGCGAAGGGGACGCGCATGTCCGGCGTCACGCCGCCGTGTTCGATCAGATCCAGGAACGCCAGGGCCGCCGCTCCGCCGATCGCGGGCGTCGAGAGCAGGAAGGAGAAGCGCGCGGACGACTCCCGGTCGAGTCCCCGGAAGAGCCCCGTGACGATGGTAATACCGCTACGGGAGGTGCCGGGAATGACGGCCAGGGCCTGGGCTGCGCCGATAGCCATGCCGTCGCCGAAGAGTCACGTCGCCGATGCCTTTGTCCAGGCGTCCGGCGCGCTCCGCCCACCCCATCAGGAGCCCCACGGCGATCAGCATGGCGCCGATCAGGTAGGGTGTGCGGAACGTGGTCTCGACGTACTTCTCCAGCAGGACGCCCGACGACAGCGACCGGAACCGTGGCGATCGCCAGCATCCACAGCAGCCTTGGCTGCCGGCGCAAGGCGGGATCGTTTCCGTACCGGACGCCGAAGCCCTGGGCGAGAATCTGGACCCAGTCACGGAAAAAATAGATCAGCACCGCGGCCAGCGTGCCGAAGTGGAGCGCGATGTCGAAGATGAGTCCCTGGTCCGCCCAGCCGAGCAACCAGGGCGCCAGCGCCAGATGGGCCGAGCTGCTGATCGGCAGGAATTCCGTGAACCCCTGGATGACCGCGAGAACGACGACGTGCAAAACCGACATAATGACAAAGAAGCCATCGTACCGCACTACTGAACATGCGAAACACGAAGATCGTGTCCACATTGGGGCCGGCGACTGACGCTGCCGACACAATTCGAAAGCTGATGGAGGCCGGCGTCGACGTCTTCCGATTGAACGCCTCCCACGGGTCGCAGAGCGAGCATGGCGAACGGATCGAGAAGGTCCGCGCCCTGTCCCGGGAAATCGGCATCTCCGCCGGCATCCTGTTCGATCTGCAGGGGCCCAAGATTCGCCTGGGGATGTTCCAGAATGGCGGCTGCGCGCTCGCCGAGGGGAACGAGTTCGTCCTGACCACCAGGGAGGTGGAGGGTGACGAGCATCAGGCGACGATCAACTATGCCCGGTTCGCCGAGGAGGTCCGTCCGGGAGACCGGGTCCTGCTCAACGACGGGAGCGTCGAGCTGACGGTGATTGACAGCGACGGCGTCTTGGTCCGGTGCCGCATCGTGGCCGGCGGGTTTGTCGGCGACCGCAAGGGCGTCAATCTGCCCGGCGTGCAGATCAGCACACCCTCGATGACCCGGAAGGACATGTCGGACCTCGCGTTCGCCATCAACGCCGGCGTCGACATGGTGGCGCTCTCGTTCGTGCGCAAGCGCGACGACGTGCTGCGGGTGCGGTTGTTCATGGAACAGCACGAGGCGAACCTGCCGATCATCGCCAAGATCGAGAAGCCCGAGGGGTGGGAGAACTTCGACCAAATCCTCGACGAATCCGACGGGGTGATGGTGGCGCGGGGCGACCTCGGCGTGGAGATGGCGCTCGAGAAGGTCCCGTCGATTCAGAAGTCGATCATCGAACGGTCGCGGCGCCGGGGGAAGTTCGTGATTACGGCGACGCAGATGCTGGAGTCGATGGTCAACAGTCCGGTGCCGACCCGCGCCGAGGTGAGCGACGTGGCCAATGC
This sequence comes from Bryobacterales bacterium, assembly GCA_963809945.1. Classification (GTDB taxonomy): domain Bacteria; phylum Acidobacteriota; class Terriglobia; order Bryobacterales; family Bryobacteraceae; genus CAWELS01. The sequence goes on from CAWELS010000044.1 coordinate 28,903, forward strand.
CATCGAGGATGGCACCGACGCCGTGATGCTCTCGGCCGAGACCTCGACCGGCAGGTATCCGGTGGAGGCCGTGCGCATGATGGCGCGGATCGCCACCGAGGCCGACAATGCCTATCAGGCCCGCGGCTTTCAGCAGCTTCCCACCGACCCCAATCCCAATCCGTCGGAGATCGTCGCCGATGCCGCCTACCGCGCGGCCAGCATCGCCAAGCCGGCGGCCATCGTGGCCTTTTCCGGTAGCGGCTACACGGCAAGGCTCGTGGCCCGGTACCGGCCTCCGGTTCCGATCTGGACATTCACGCCGTCAGAGGCCGTGGTGCGACAGCTTGCACCGGTCTACGGAGTCCGGGCGATTCTGGTGGAGCGTCACGAGTCTTCCGACGAAGTCCTGGCGGAACTCGATGAACTGCTTCAGCAGAAGAGCAACCTGAAGATGAACGACAAGGTGATCGTACTGGCCGGGTTGCCGATGGCGCGGATGGGCCCCACGAATTTCATGAAGTTCCACCGGATCGGAGAGATGCTCTAGATGTCTGCGTCTCTCATTTCGACCAGTATACTGTGCTCCCTGACGGTCGCGGTTCTGAGCTAACTGACTACCAGCACCGAACCGCGCACGTTAGCAAGCGGCTTCCATATGCCGCGGAATCTCCGACGCACGACACTGGCAGTCCGTGGTGCAGGGTGGCGCGGGCGCCAGGTTGGAACCCGGTGTGGCGAAGCGGGCCGTTGCGGGTGGAGGGATGCGGCAGGGCGGGCGCACCGAGACTGCCAGACCACGGCTGCTCGGCTCGCCTGAGCCCCCATCCCGGATCGATGAGATACGCGCGAGGCGGGTAGGTCGCGCCCGGAGGTCCCGTTGCGGGGGACAGCGCTACGGGAGGTTCCGGGTGGGTGAGTTACAGCAACCCGCGATGTCCCCGGAGAGGCGGATCAGTCGATCCGCTCAGGGAATATCGCCGGGGCTCTCCTGTGTTCCACGCGCGTCCGCGCGGGGGGCCCGTGAAAGAGACAACAATCCCATTGCGGACGGCTTCAGGGGGCCGACGGAGCCAACAGTCCACCTGCTGGACTGTTGAAAGCCGTCTCCCTGACGTCTTTACATCACTCTGTTCGGGGCTACCGACCCGTGCGCCGCCCGGAATCCTTAGTCGGATCGTCGTTCGGGCACACGTAACGGGTCGGAGACTCCGGTTTTGGGCTCTGCGACCGCGCCGCGAGAATGCTCCCGCTAGCTCGGCAATTGCAGATAGCCGTAGATTGCGGCCAGGCCGACGCTATAGAGCACGACCACTGCTACGAAGATCTTCGCAATGAGGTCCGCTCGTTCTATCTTCTTCGCCATAGCTACCTGGTTGACGATGGTACCGTCGTCGACTCCGCGAACGTGGAGCGTATCGTCCTCCCATGAGGTGAGCCGGTAGCGGTAGTACAGGAAAGCGATCAGCCCGACTACGAGGCAACCTAAGGCGATAAGGTGTGGCATTACGTTCATTGAAGAACCTCCTCGTTTTCAGTACTTCGACTGGTATTTTAACACCATATTGAGATCAGCAAGTCCGTTTATCTCATCGGACGGAGAGGAAATTTGCACAGCCTGAATGCCCGCCCCGCCAGGGGGCATTCCTCACCCGGCCGGCGTCCGGCTACTGCCGGGCGCGGAACTCCGACAGCCGGTTCTCGACGACCCGGATGGTGGGAGCAGGCGCCTCGCTGACCGGTTCGACCGGGAGAAAGCGCCGCCCGTAAGCCGGAAGTTGCACGGAAGATATCGATCGGGGCGGAGAACGGCGCGGTGGTGAGCGGTGACGCTACCGACAGATGGCCTGCACGATCATCCCGGGTCCACGGCGCAGAAAAATCTTGACATCAAGGTCCAAAAATACTAGTCTTATCACCGCAGTCATATTGGCTGGCCGGTCTGCCCAGCCGTGGCGGCAGAGGGGAGTGGAGATGACCGTGACCAAGGCAAGCCGGAGTGTCTTCTACGTTCTGTACGGGCTGCTATGCCTGGTGACCGTGGGCTGGTGTTTTGTGGCCGTGAAGTTCCTGTGGTGGTTCGCCACGGCGAATTAGATCTGTCCCGTCGAAGGATCAGCATCGGACCAGAGACACCGGCGAGTAGCTGACCGGCTGCGTCCAGCTGTCGGATAGTTGGACTGTAGAGAGCCGACCTGGAGGCCGGCCGCAGGCGTAGCTGTCCGCCAAACGCATTGGCACCTGCACGCAAGACTAAGTGACACGGTCCCGTTCAGCCTGCCACCACCGGCACCCCTGAGTGCCGCCGCCCCCGGTCCGCCCGTAACTTACCCCTCGGCGATCTGGTAGAGCAGGCTCTCCTCAACCCGATAAAACAGCGGCGCGACCTTGACGCGCGGATATCGTTCCCGCAAGCGGCGCGCCTCCGAGCAAACGAACTCCCCCGGATCCTCGATCGCGAAGACGGTCGAGAACTGGTCGAAGTGCTTTTCTGCATCCTCGCGCGCCCATCCTCCGTTCTCCATCAGCCCGGTGACAAACGCCTCGCGCCGCGACGGCAGGTTGACCATGCCGCACTGACTGTGCGCGATGAGGCAGATGGTCCGGATCCCGCCGACGGCGACCGCGAAGGAGACTTTAAACTCGATCCGCCGGAGGTTCGCACCGCCGGCCCGCAGGACATAAGCGAAGTTCTCCGGAATCCGGAGCACAATGCGGTTGTCCATGCAGACGCCGATGAGAAGCTCGGCCGTATCGTGCGGCCGGTGGGGCGCCTTCAGGTTGTGGTAGGCGAGCAGGGTTGCGACCGGGGTGTCCCGGTATGCGGGCAAGACGTCATCGAGGTGACGAACGGGTATCAATGATGTCATGAGAGAACAGAAGGCCGCGATTCGAGCTCCAGCTACCCGGCCACGCCCAGTATATATCGATTCGGAATCCAGGCGCCCGGCCGTCTCCCGCAGGCCGCGGCCAACTGCAAGAGTTGCAGCTTTCTCGATCCGCCAGACGGGAGCGAGACGACGCCACGATCGGGAACTGCCTTGTTTTCATTCTCTTCTCCGGTGTGGGTCAAGATGTGCTCCAAGGTTCACCAGGAGAGACAGACTTGATGTCAAAAACCTACTTAGGAATCTGTGTTGCGGCCGCGATCCTGATTGCGGGCTGCTCCAAAGCCCCCACCGAACAGGTTGCTGCTGCCCAGCAGGCCCTCGAACAGGCTCGGGGAGCTCAGGCGGACCGCTATGCCGCCGACGAGTTATCCAAGGCCCAGGCTGCCTTCAGCCAGGCAACTGACCAAATTGCCACCCAAGACAAGGCGTTCTTCCTCACTCGCAATTACGACGAAGCGAACCGTCTCCTCACCGAGGCCGTAGGCGAACTTGAAACGGCTCAAAAGACTGCCGTCGGGAACAAGGAGAAGGTGAAGCAGGAAGTCGAATCGCTCACCACCGAGACCGAGGCCGCCATCGAGAACGCGAAGGCGATGCTGGAGAAGGCGCCGCGCGGCAAGGATAGCCGGGCGGAGCTGGAAGCCATGAAGGGCGACCTCGACGCCACCTCCACGGCCTTGACCGAGGCGCGAGCCATGTACGAAAAGGGTGATTACCTGGGCGCCAAGGCTTCGCTGACGCAGAGTATGCAGAAGGCTGGCGAAGTCACGAGCAACGTGGAATTGGCGATGCAGAAAGTGAAAGGCGCACGGCGCCAGGCCCGCTAATTCTGTGATGCGGCCTGGACCACGCGGTGGCGCCGGCGGTCACCTCAACGGGATCGGTGTGTTGGTCCTGGTGGTTGCGGCTGCCACCGCCGCCTGCTCGCGGTACCCCATCGTGGCGATAGCGGAGGCGGAACGGGCGAACCAGCGTGCTCTGCAGGCGGAAGCGCCTCGCTACTCCGCCGTTGAATATGAACAATCCCAGGAGGCGCTGAAGTCGGCCAACGCACTACTGGCCGAACAGCAGAAGCGATGGCTGTTTCGGGACTTTGGCCGTGCGGCGGCATTGCTCGGTCAGGCGCGGGCGCTGGCCGAGGCCGCGGCGGGCAAAGCCGCCGAGGAGCGGGAAAGGAGCCGTCTGGACGTTGAAGGCGAGCTGCTCCAGTTTGAGGAAGCGCTCGCGCTGATGCGGGAAGGTGAGCTGGCGCCGATGCGCCGGAACCTCTCGAAGGCGGAGATCTCGCTGGCCGCGGCGAAGGCGCAGTGGGAGGCCGGCGACTACGAGGCCGCGCGGAGCACGCTGACGGGCGAAGCGGAATCGATCCGCCTCCTGAACGAGTTGCGGGAAGCCTACCTCGGACGGAACACCGACCCAGGATTGATCTCCGGGTGGAACAAGGCTGTGAGAGCGACCATCGAGCACTCGGCGACGAGCGGAGGCTACGTGATCATCGTCAACAAGTACCGGCAGACGCTGACCCTGTATCGGGCGGGGCGGCGCGTGGCCGCGTATCCGGCGGACCTGGGAGCGAACCCGTTCTCCGAGAAGCGCTATCGCGGTGACCGGGCGACGCCCGAGGGCCGCTACAAGGTCTCGAAGAAGCTCGGCGCCGGTCAGTCGCTCTATTACAAAGCGCTGGTCATCGACTACCCGAACGTCCTTGACCACGAACGCTACAACCAATTGAAACGTCACCTCGCATCGCCCCCGGGCATCGGCGGACAGATCGAGATCCACGGGCGGGGAGGCCGGAACCAGAACTGGACATCGGGATGTGTCGCGGTCGACGACCAGGTGATGGACCGGCTGTATGCGGCGGCCAAGATCGGCACCGCTGTCACCATCGTGGCCAACGAGACGCTACAGTCCGATGGAGACGGCGGGGCGGGGAACTGAGCATCCGGAGGTTCCTATGAGCCGGAAACGGATCTTGCTGGTCGCGGCGCTTGTACCGCTCGCGGCCGCGGTGCTTCTATCCGCTGTGCGCACTCGCTCGCCGCAGAGCGCGGCGCCGCTCGACGAGCAATCGCTGCGGACCGAACTGCGGAAGGTGCGCCGGGACGTGAAGCGGCTATCCGCCGAAACCTCCCGTCTGTCGGGACGCCTCGCCGGGTTCTCCCGAGGCCGTGTGATCGTCGTCGACACCTCGCGCAACAAACTCAGCTTGCTTCGCGGTTCCAAGGTCCTGCTGGAGGCGACTTGCTCGACGGGGAGCGGACTGCGGCTGGACGATCCGGTCGACGGCCGGAAATGGCTCTTCGAGACACCTCGCGGCGAGTTCCACGTCGTCTCGAAGCTCGTGAACCCGGTGTGGCGGAAGCCGGATTGGGCGTTTATTGAAGAGGGAGCGCGGCCGCCGGAAGACGTAGCGGCGCGACTGGAGCCGGGCGTCCTCGGAGACTACGCCCTTGCCATTGGGGACGGCTACTTCATCCACGGGACCCTGTACACAAGGTTGCTGGGCAGGAACGTGACACACGGCTGCATCCGGCTGGGCGACAGCGACCTCGAGAACCTGTACCGCCAGACGCCGGTGGGCACGCCCGTCGTGATCTTCTAGGTTCAAATGCCGAGGAAAACCGCCATTTCGGAACATGCCTGGCCGCTCACCTTGCTGGCAATGGCGGCTCTCGCGCCCGGGGGTACGGTAGCCGCGCAGAATCCCCTGCCCGACCAGGAGTACCGGAGCCTATTGGCGGAGCGGGACCGGCTCGCCCGTGACGCGCGCGTTCTGGAGGCCGAGACACGGCTCGCGCAACAGAAGCGCGTGTATCTGGTGGCCGATCTTCGTTCGGGAGCGCTGATCCTCAAAGTCCACGGCATGGTGGTGAAGGAATTCCATCCCGTGGAGATCCGGCGTATGGGACGCCTCGATTGCACGACGGGGGTGGCTGTGCTGGAGCAGTTCGAGGAGGCGACGCCAACGTCTGCGGTGGCCGCTCCGGGCGCCTCGGAGACCGAGGCATCGGTGGAGATCACCGACATGCCGCAGTCTTTCCAACTCGGCTTCCGGGCCGGCGAACAGATCACCAGCTTCTCGATTCGCCCAGCGCTCGGGACACCGGTGTCACGGGCCTGGCAACGCATCTCCGCGGCATTTGCCTCGGGCGGTTCCGCCGCCATGCAGGCGGTCGGGTTCAAGAGCCCGTCCTACCGGCTCACGCTGCTCCCGGATGATGCGCGGGAGCTGTTTTGGGCGCTTGAAAAGGGCACGCCGGCGATCTTGTTGTGCGACTGACAGGCCCCCGTTTCCGATCCGCAGGGCGATTCCGCCTTGCGGAATGCGATGTGGCACTCGAGATGCACTTCATCCGCGTCGAGGGCTGTTGACAGTAGTTACAGGAGGGCGGCCCTGGAAAGCCGCATGAGCCATGAATGAACGGTGCGATGTCGCGTCCGAGATACGGGAGGTCCTGCGGCGCCGCCAACTCGTCTCTCTGGCGCCGAACGATCCCGAACTTCGCCTCGATTTGGCGATGGTTCTGCTCAAACACGGGCGCCGCGAGGAAGCCGTGGTCGAATTCCGCGCCGCGATCGCCCTGGCGCCGGACCATCTGGATGCCCGAAAGCTGCTGGAACGTGTCCTGATGTGAGCGGTGAATGGAACCGAGTCACAGGGAGCTGCAACAATTGCAGCCGGAGTTGGCGCAGGGGCGTGACGGCTCCCCGGAAATTCAGTCACTCGGAGTTACACTCTAGGCAGCACCATGCTTCGGCCCTCCGGTGAGATCCGGCTATTCGGCTTTCGCTACCGCACCGTTCTCGCCGCTCTCGGCCTGGCGGCGATCTGTCTGACGGCGCTGCTCATCTTCCATGTCCCACCGGAGAAGGATGTTCCCCGGAGCCCGGACCTCGACGAGTTTCTCATCGCCCAGATCAATGCCGGCTGGACGCGGCTGCTGATCATCGGTGTGCTCCTGGCGATCACCGCCGCCGCGGCCATTCTCACCGCGTACTCCTATACCGCCACCCGAGACCGGCTGGCCAAGGTGCAGGAGACCGCCAAGGCAATTCTCGGGAGCTTGGCGTGGGGCGTCCTGACGATTGATCCTCGCGGGCGCGTCACCATCATGAACCGGGCGGCCGGTGAGATGATGGACCTCGCCAGCACCCCGCCGTACCCGGATCTCGAGGCTCTGTCCCTGCTCCATCCCACTCTTGGCGGCCTGATCCGCAGGGCCCTGAACGATCGTGATTACGCCCAGGACCATGACTCCGTCTTCGTGAACTCCACGGGAGACAGGCTGGTGCTGCGCACGACAATCTCCGAGCAGTGCGACGAGGCTGGTCGCCGGGTCGGAATCATCATGCTCGTCAAGGATGTCTCGCGGCTCGTCGAGATGGAGGAGGAACTGCGTAAGCGCGACCGGCTGGCCGCGGCCGGCACGCTGGCGGCCGGCGTGGCCCACGAGATCCGGAATCCGCTGAGCGCGCTCGAGCTCAACCTGCGGCTGCTCCGTGACGAAATCGCCGAGCTTTCCCCGCCCCGAACGGACCTCGTCGACTACTGCGACGTGCTCTTCGCGGAGGCCAAGCGGCTCAATCGGATCACGTCCAGCTTCCTGCAGCTATCGGGGCCCGAGCCTCTCTCGAAGACGCTGCTCCGGGTGCAGGAGCCGGTGGAACGGGTGGTGCAACTGCTGCGGACGGAAGCCCGGGAGAAGGGAATCTCCTTCGAGCTCGACCTTCCGGCGGCCGACACCTTCGTGCTCGGCGACGCCACCAAACTGGAACAGGTCTGCCTCAATATCCTGATCAACGCCATGCAGGCCATGCCGAACGGCGGCGTGATCCGCATCTCGTGCATGGTGGCCGGCCGCGGCCGCGACCGGCGTGTGAACCTTGCGTTCGCCGACCAGGGCGTGGGGATCGCCCCCCAGAACGTTCCGCGTCTCTTCGATCCGTACTTCACCACGCGCAGCGGCGGGACCGGATTGGGACTCGCCATTGCCGACCGCATCGTCACCGATCACGGCGGCAGGGTACTGGTAGAGAGCTCAGTCGGCGCCGGCGCCACGATTACCGTGTCGCTGCCCACCGCGAGCCACGACATCGTTGCCGTCGAGAAGGGGGTGCGGACATGAGAGGCAGAATCCTCGTGGTCGACGACGAGGCCAACATCCGTGGCGGTCTCACTAAGCTGCTGGCGAAGTTGGGCCACAGCGTCGAGTCGGCCGGGTCGGCGGCGGAAGCGCTGCAGTTGCTGCGCCCCGGACGTTTTCGGATCGTGCTGACCGATCTGAAGATGCCGGAGATGGATGGGCTCACGCTCCTGCACCGGATCAAGGAATTGGATCGCAGCGTCGAAGTCATCGTGATGACCGCCTACGGCACGGTTGGAACCGCGGTGGAAGCGATGCGGGAGGGCGCCTACGACTACATCGAGAAGCCGATCGACCAGGACCGCCTGCCGATCTTGATCGACCGCGTCCTCGAGACGCAGGAACTGGCCGAGGACAATCTGCGCCTGCGCGCCGTGGTCAAGGCCAGCGAGGAGTTCGGCGGACTCATCGGCAAGGCCGACGTCATGGGCAAGCTCTACCAGCTCATCGAAGCGGTGGCTTCCACGCCGGCCACCGTTCTCATCCAGGGCGAAAGCGGAGTGGGCAAGGAACTCATCGCCCGTGCCATTCATCAGCGAAGCCGCCGGGCGGACGGCCCCCTGGTATCGCTGAATTGTGGGGCGATCCCGGAGAGCCTGCTCGAAAGCGAGCTGTTCGGCTTCGAGAAGGGCGCCTTTACCGGGGCTACTATGGCCCGGCAGGGCAAGATCGAGATGTCCGACAAAGGCACGCTCTTTCTCGACGAGATCGGCGAGATGGATCCGAAGACCCAGATCGAGCTGCTGCGCGTCCTCGAGACAAAGGAATTCCGGCGACTGGGCGGGTCCAGGCTGGTCTCGGTCGATCTCCGGGTGGTGGCCGCCACCAACAAGAAGCTCGCCGACGAGGTTGCCGCGGGCCGCTTCCGCGAGGACCTGTTCTATCGGCTGAACGTCGTGCCGGTCTTCGTCCCGCCCCTGCGCAGCCGCCGGGAGGACATCCCGCTGCTGGCGGAGCGCTTCCTGCAGGAGTTCGCGGCGTCCTATCAGCGTCCGCGCAAGCGCCTGACTCGCGAGACCCTGGCCCTGCTCACTGGCTTTGACTGGCCGGGAAACGTCCGCGAGTTGAGAAACCTGATGGAGCGCCTCACGGTGACCGTCAGCGAGAACGTCGTGCGCCCGGATGACCTGCCGGACGAGTACCGGCCCGCGCGCCCCGGGGTGACGACGCTCGAGATCCCGATCGGCCGGCACCTGAACGACATCGAGGAAATGGTCATTCGAAAGACGCTGGCCGAGGTGACGTCACATCGGGAGAAAGCGGCGCGGATACTCGGTATCAGTCCCCGCGCCCTGCACTACAAGCTGCGCCGGTACGGGATGATCGACCAGGATGGTCCGCCGCCGGACGGTGCTGGGGAGAAATTGCCCGGCGGCGACAACAGTTAGCGGGACGAGCCTTTCTCAGTCGCCCGACGTTGCGGGTACGGCGGCCCGCGTCTCCGCCGCCTCGATCCGCATGCCGTAGAACGACCTCCGCACGAACACAAAGGATGCCAGCAGGAAAGCCAGCGACAGCACCCGTCCCAGGACGGGCCCTTGCTGCGCGGTCAATGAGACCGCCAGCTCCACCGCCAGCAAACCGAACAGCGTCGTGAACTTGATGATCGGGTTCAGGGCCACCGACGAGGTGTCCTTGAACGGATCGCCAACCGTATCGCCGATCACGGTGGCCGCGTGCAGTTCGGCGTGCCCTTCATCTTGAGCTCGGTCTCCACGATCTTCTTCGCGTTGTCCCAGGCGCCGCCGGCGTTGGCCATGAAGATGGCCTGGAAGAGCCCGAACAGAGCAATCGAGATCAGGTAGCCGATGAAGAAGTACGGCTCGAAGAAGGCGAACGCGAGGGTGGAGAAGAACACCACCAGGAAGATGTTGAACATCCCCTTCTGGGCGTACTGCGTGCAGATTTCCACCACGCGTTTGGAATCCTCCACCGACGCCTTGGTCGAGCCCTCCAGTTGGATGTTCTGTTTGATGAACTCGACGGCCCGATAGGCGCCGGTCGAAACCGCTTGCGTCGACGCGCCGGTGAACCAGTAGATCACCGCGCCGCCGGCGATCAGTCCGAACAGGAACGGCGGGTGCAGGATCGAGAGATTGGCGAGCAGCTCCGGCCGCAAGCCATCGGTCAGCATCATGATGATCGAGAAGATCATGGTGGTCGCGCCGACCACGGCCGTGCCAATCAGGACCGGCTTCGATGTCGCCTTGAACGTGTTTCCGGCGCCATCGTTTTCCTCGAGATTGTCCTTGGCGATCTGGAAGTTGACGTCGAAGCCGAAATCACGCCGGATCTCCGCCTCGATACCGGGAATCTCCTCGATCATGGAAAGCTCGTAGACCGACTGCGCATTGTCGGTCACCGGTCCGTAGGAGTCCACGGCAATGGTCACCGGACCCATGCCCAGGAATCCGAACGCGACCAGGCCCAGGGCGAACACTGCCGGCGCCGCCATGATACTCCCCAGCCCCATCGTGCTGACGCCCCAGGCGATCATCATGAGGAAGAGGATGGTCAGACCGAGCCAGTACGCGCTGAAGTTACCGGCCACGAAGCCCGACAGGATGTTGAGCGACGCGCCGCCCTCACGGGACGAAGTTACTACCTCCCGGACATGGGCTGACTCGGTGGACGTGAACGCCTTCACCAGCTCGGGGATAATCGCCCCGGCGAGGGTCCCGCAAGTGATTACCGTGGCGAGCTTCCACCACAGCGAGCTATCGCCCCCCAGTTCGGGAACGACGAGTATGGATACCACGAACGTAAAGGCCACCGACACGAGCGACGTCAGCCAGACCAGGCTGGTCAGCGGCGCCTCAAAGTTCATCTTGCGCACGTTTTTGTAGCGTGCCGACGCGATGGCGCTGTTGACGAAATAGGAGAGACCGGAGGAGAAGATCATCATGATGCGCATCACGAAGATCCACACCAGGAGTTGCACCTTGACGAGCGGGTCGTGAACCGCCAGCAGGATGAAAGCGATCAGCGCCACACCAGTGACGCCGTAGGTCTCGAATCCATCGGCCGACGGACCCACCGAGTCGCCCGCGTTGTCACCGGTGCAGTCGGCGATGACGCCCGGGTTCCTCGCGTCGTCTTCCTTGATGCCGAAGACGATCTTCATCAAGTCGGCGCCGATGTCGGCGATTTTCGTGAAGATACCGCCCGCCACGCGCAGGGCGGCCGCGCCGAGCGATTCACCGATGGCGAATCCGATGAAGCACGATCCGGCGTACTCCCCGGGGATGAACAGCAGGATGAAGAGCATCATCACGAGTTCGACGCTGATCAGCAGCATCCCAATGCTCATGCCAGCCTTGAGCGGGATGGAATGACAGGGATACGGCAACCCCCGCAGGCTGGCAAACGCGGTCCGCGAGTTGGCGAAAGTGTTCACCCGGATCCCGAACCAGGCAACTCCATAGCTGCCAGCGATCCCGATGAGGCTGAACAGCACGATGATCATGACGCGCAGCGGCTCGAGGTGTTGCAGCAGGCCGAAGTAGATCACGATGACAGCGCCGATGAAGACCTCCAACAGGATGAGGAACTTGCCCTGCGTGATCAGGTAGGTCTTGCATGTCTCGTAGATCAGCTCCGAAACCTCGAGCATGGCCCGGTGTACGGGAAGCTTCTTCAACTGGGCATAGGTGATCAGGCCGAACAACATGCCCAGCGCGCAGGCCAGCAGTCCGATCATCAGCAGCGCCCGGCCGCCGATGCCGCCGAAGAAGACGCCTTGGTTGAGGTCGGGGAGAACAAGGCTCGCTTCGCCGCCTCCATGGGAGGGCTGAGCGAATGCGGGGAGGGCCAACAAGGCCGACAGTCCACAGAAAAGAGCGAATCGAAGTTGTTTCACGTTAATTTCCTCGGGGCCGGTGGCCTCGCTGCCCGGGACGTCCATGGATTGCCGAAATGGGTCGCCGGGATACTGGCGGAAAGCCAGCCGCGCCCTTCCGGCGCCATCGCGATCGGCACTTCATGAAGTCCGGACAACAGCAGCCTCCCGGTGATGAATGACAGGATGATGGACAGAATATTGTAGTGCAGATGGCGGGCCTGGCCACCTGCCATGGGGAGCATGACCGTCGAGACGGGAAAGCTGATCGTCCCGGCTCCGACGACAAGGGAAATCCAGGTAAGGGAACTGGCCCCTGGCGCTGGCACGATCACCTGCCGGGATCGCCGCAAGCAGCGCCGCGCTGGCGAACGCCTTGGCCAACCAGGGTGAGCTGGTGGAGGGGCTGATCGAGGTACAGGAAAAGGTCCAACAGGGACCGAAAAGTGTTCATAGGCGGCGTCGCTGTGCCTAGGCGGTTGGCCCCCATGCAACTGCCACTGTACGCCGGTCGACGTGCTCCTCGGGAGCATGTCTGTTTCCATTCTAGAGGGAAGCGTTCCTCGGAGCACGGGGGCCCACAAATATTTAAGTGCACAGGGGTGTCCATGTTAGAATTCACATGGAGGTATTTGTATGTTTCGGCCGCCTGCCGGTCGTTTGTGCTCGTCCTTCCTCCTCATCGCCGCTCTTCTGTCCACTGGTCTGCCCTCGGCTGCAGATGCCTTTCGCCGAACCGGGCGGTGGCGGAAGAAGCGCCCGGTCGTCGTCCCCTGGACAGGCATCATTACGCTGATCGCGGCTGGCGAGGCCGCCGACAAGGCCGATCCGCGCATTCCGTCGGCATAACGCGAAGGTTGAGAACCCGACAGTCCCTCGGCGCTCCGCGATACCTGTCCGCCACTCTTGCCGATGGTTCCATGTATGGGCCGCTGCCCGAACGGCGCCGCGTCAGTCCTGGCCGGGCTCCCCCTGTGGGGCGGCGCCTGAGGTCCGCGGCCCTGGCATCCCGATGGCCGTTCGGGGTCGTGATGCGCGGGTTCGCGAAACGCTTCCGCCGGCCCTCCCGGGCCACTTCTTTTATGGAGGATCAGCCGACTCCAATGGGTCAGGTGACCCGATTTCCTCCTTCAATCGCGTCGCAAGACCCTGACGGGAGCGCCACCAGCCCGCCGGTCGCGGAATGCGATCGCGCACCGCCGTACTTGCTGTTCGTCGCGTCGTCTTCCGCGGCGAGGTGTTCCTGTTCTCGCCGCTATCGTGATTCCGATCTGTGCAAGGAAAAGACAATATGACATCCAAACCGATGAGCACTGCCAGACAGTCATCCTGACCTTGAAGGTGTTGGGCGCCATGGCCATGATCGGGCTGGCGTTGTGGCTGCTCCAGAAACTCGCGTCGGATAGGCCGCACCGCCGATTGAGCGGCGTCGGGATCCTCGAGAGGAACGCCGCGGGCGCGTAGCGCAGCCGGATAGAGCATCGGCCTTCTAAGTCGAGGGTCGCAGGTTCGAGTCTTGCCGCGCCCACCAGTTATTCAATGCCTGATGGCGCTCGCCCTCAGGCGGCCGGATTTCCGCCTTGGGGCGGAGTGGCGGGTGACGGATACTGCTCGACGTAGTCGGATGCACCGAGGGCGACGAGCGGGCGTCATCGGCTTGCCGCTCGAAGGAAGGGATACGGAGGTTCGTGCAAGGGCCGGTGGACGGACAGATACCAGATTCCACTCACTGAAGGACGTTTCGCGTTTGGCGACGACCCGGCCGGTTACGCGGCGGCGAGGCCCGGCGTATCCGGATGCCCTCTACCAGCGTTTGATTCAAAGGTGCGGGCTCGGCCGCGGGAGCGTCGTCTTCGAAGTTGGACCGGGCACGGGTCACGCAACCCGGCGGCTCCTCGGATCTGGGAGTAACTGACTTACGCGCGTTTGAGCCCAATCCCCGACTGGCCGCTTATTTGAGACGGAATATCTCCAACGGTGCTCTCCAGATCGAGGAGAGTCCGTTTGAAGACGCCGATCTGCCCGCTTCCCACTTCGATCTGGGCGTCGCCGCGACTTCGTTTCACTGGCTGCAACAGGGCGCCGGACTGGCAAAAGGTAAGCAATGCGCTCAAGCCCGGGTGGCTGCTGGGCGATGTGGTGGAACTACTTCGGCGTGGCGGTCCTCGGCCGGTTTTCCCGCTGATGCTTTCGAGCAGCGATCGAGCCATCTGTTCGTGAATGTGCCGCGCAGCCCCGCCCGTGGGAGGCATGACGGTCCGCCGTTCGTGCTGGACCATGGCGCTCGATTGAGCGATTTGGCCGGGGCGGGGTTTGAGGACGGCGAGGTGGATTCATGGCCTGGAGCGTAGCTCTACAGCACGTCCGGCCTGATCGATCTCTATCGGACGTTCTCGGTGATCCGGGCGCTCGATGCCGACAGACGCGAAGAGTTCCTGCGCGAACTGGCGTCGATCGCCGACCGGCAGTTCGGCGGGCGCATCGAGCATTCGTTGGTCACGGTTCTCTATACAGCCCGGCGCTCCCCGGCAAGGTGACGGCCGAGACAGGGATTACTTCATGTAGCCTCGTTCCCTGTAATACCGTGCCGCTCCCGGATGGAGCGGTACTTCATATGCCTTCCATACGTTGTGGACGTTGTAGGAGAAGGGCAGGTGCTTCCACTGCAGCAGGTCCTGCTGCTCGTCGATCGCTTTGGCCACCGCGTAGGCGAAATCGTCCGGCATGTCGTCCCGGCCGTATACCACCGTCCCGGTGCGTACGACGGTCGGGATGGGGCGAACCACGCCGGGATACAGGCCGACCGGGATGGTGCCGAGCTCCTGCTTCGCCCTCCTGCGCCAGCCTGGCCAGCAGGTCGCTGGGGCAGCTCGATGAAGTTGAGGTCGAATTTCCTGGCTGATCTCCGTCCAGATGCTCCATTCCGGAGCCGTGGTCATCGGACCGCCGCCGCCGATGACGACATCGAAGTTCTCCCGGTTTTCCGGCGCGTTGCCGACGTGGCCGCCGGCCGCTTCGATGGATCTCCCTCGAGAGGCCGTAGTGGGCCAGAATGCTCGCTGTGTCTGCTGCCGATGCCGGCGGTCAGGATGCGAACCGGCCAGCGCTTCTCGCGGATCTGCGACAGGTCGGTGATGCCGGTCTCCGCCTTGGCTGCCACCAGAGCGTAGCTCGGGTCCTGGATGTTGGCAATCAGGCGCAGGTTCTTCCGGGGACCGTCGTTGGCGTAGATGCCTGTCCCCCGGTAGGCGCTCCGGAGGAACTGCATGGCGACCGCGCCAAAGTCGATGGCGCCGAGTCCGGGCACATTCCGCGGGGCCAGGATTTCGGGTACGACGGGATCCGGCCTGTAGGGAGGCGGTATTCTGGCCTCGCCGACGATCCGCGGAGCGTCGGCGGCGTTGCAGTTATAGCAGATCTGCACGTCATAGCCGTACGGCTCCATCGCTGCTTGCACGAACTCCGCCATGGCGCCCCACGGGCAGATCTTGCAGGCGCCGCCGAACACGGGTCTCTTCGGCGCGACGATTCACATTTCCGGCAGTGCCGGCAGAGGCCTGCGGGTTCGGTTGCACAAAGGCTTCCCCTTCCGGAGTGCGCCGCCAGGCGAAATACTCTTCGAGGCCCTGCAAGCCCGCCTCGCTCGGAACCGGGCCCGTGTGGGGCGGTTGCTTGAGATACATGACCTCGGGGTTGGCGTCGCTGAAAGCCGGCCAGTTGGGGAGGCCCGCGCCATTGGGGTCGCCGCGTTTGGCGAAGTTCGTCCAGTAGGCGGCCATGGCCTCGGAGAGTTCCTGGTCGCCGGGAGCCGCCTGGCGATTCGGCGAGTCGAGGTTCTCAAAGACGTACGGCACATCGGCGCCGTGCGGCGTTCCCTGGCCCTCGCGCTCGGATCCGGCCGGGTAGTCGGGATGCTGGTCGAAATAGTAATAGAAGACCTTCGACGTACTGGTCTTCGACTGCAGCCGCGCCCAGGCCCAGGTTTGCCAGCCGAAGGCTGCGTCGCGGGTGAGGTCAC
This sequence comes from Bryobacterales bacterium, assembly GCA_963809945.1. Taxonomy (GTDB): domain Bacteria; phylum Acidobacteriota; class Terriglobia; order Bryobacterales; family Bryobacteraceae; genus CAWELS01. The sequence continues at coordinate 44,776 of CAWELS010000044.1, forward strand.
GCGCCGTTTTCGAGAGCTTGGTGTCGCTCTGTCGGGTAGAGCTTCAGAAGCCTGTCGGCGAAGGGTCCGTAGCGCTGGCGCACGCTCTCGACGTACGCTTCGGGCGTCTGCCCCCCGCCGAAGCTGAGGCCCTCATCGGAGTTATAGCCGACCAGGATGGGCGTCTCGTTGTAGCGGCCCGCTTCGTACAGCTTGTACTGGTCGTCGGGGATCACCCGGCCGTCGATGATCGGCCAGCCGCTGCGCGGCAGCCGGGGACCGCCCCGGCTCCGGTTTGCGCTCCGGCTCGGATTTCCTCCCAGCACCTGCTCGGCGGTCAGCTTCCGCATATCCGCTACGGAAGATGCTCCGGCTTGAGCGGCCCAGGTCTGGCCGACACGTTCGGCATCGGCAAGGCGCTGCATGTTCTCGCCGGGCATCCCGCCGGGGCGGGGCGGTCCGAATGATCCGCCACTCTGGGAAATCGCTCCGTGAAAGAGTCCCTTGGCGAGCGGCGAGGCGCACAGCATGCTGACGGCGATCCCCCGGCGGATTCGCCGAAGATGGTGACTCGGCCGGGATCACCGCCAAAAGCGGCGATGTTCTTCTGGATCCACTGGAGGCCCGCGATCATGTCGAGCAGGCCGTAGTTGCCGGAGACGTGATACGGCGACTCTTCACTCAGACCGGGATGCGCGAGGAATCCGAGCGTGCCGACGCGGTAGGCGATGCTCACCAGGACAACGCCCCGCTTGGCCAGCTTGTCGCCGCTGTAGGTCGGAATCGAGGTCGCCCCGCCGGCGAAGCCGCCGCCGTAGATCCATACCAGCACGGGTATGCGTTCGCTCGGCCGATTTGGCTGGCGTCCAGACGTTCAGATACAGGCAGTCTTCGCTCATGCCGGGACCCTGGTCGCCGGACGGCCCCGCCTGCATGCACGCCGGGCCGAACTTGTCGGCACGCTTGACGCCATCCCAGTTCGCGGCCGGCTGAGGCGGCCGCCAGCGCAGGTCCCCCACCGGCGGGGCTGCAAACGGGATGCCCCGGTAGACCGTCAGACCCATCTTCGGACGTGCCGTCCAGCAGGCCGTTGTCCACCTTCACCGGTTGCGCCACGGAGACTGCCGCCAGTAACAATACACCGACGAATGCTTTCCACATAACTGCTCCTCACTATCTGAACAACAGCGGCGCAAACTCCCTCAAGTCGCGCCGCCAGGTTAGCCATTCGTGTGCTAGTCCGCCCGCCAGAGGTTGGGCAGGAAGCGGTAGTAGAGTAAGTGCCGCCAGGTGGCCCAGTCGTGGCCGGCGTAACCGCCCACGTAGTACTCGTGTTCGATGTCGTGCTTCGTGAGGGCTTCGTCGAGTGCCGCACAACGGGTGCCCATCCGTCCCTTGGCCTCTTCGGTCCCCTGGCCCACGAAGAGGTAGTCCACCTTGTCGTTCACGTCGGGATCGTTGAGAAACTTGGCGAGACTCGTCTCCGCGTCGACGTCGCCGGCGCTCAGTATGCCGAAGTTGGCAAACAAGTCGAGGGACCGGAACCCGATGTACATCGTGTGCCGGCCGCCCATCGACAGGCCGGACAGGGCGCGGCCCTTGGGATCCTTCCGCACGCTGTAGTTGGCTTCGACAAGGGGGATAACATGCTCGCGAAGCTCCCGCTCGAACAGATCGAAGGTCAGTTCGACGTGCTTGGGATGGCTCCGGTGCAGCATCTGGTTGTTCGGGATCGCGATGACCATCGGCACGGCCTTCCCTTCGGCCAGCAGGTTGTCCAGCATGAAATTGGCGCGGCCCTCGTAGATCCAGTTGTGCGGAAGGTCGCCCGAGCCGCCGACCAGGTAGAGCACGGGATACGTTTTCTCGGGGTTGTAGCCGGGGGGCGTGTAGACGTAGAGCTCTCGTTGACCGTGGGTCACCTCGGATTGATACACGTGCCGCGTCACCAGGCCGTGCGGGACGTCTTTCGCGTCGTAGTAGGCCGGTCCGTCGCCGTGAATCACCAGCGTGCTGAACGGAGGCATCGCGGTGAACCCGGCTACCGTGTTGTTGGGATCGGCGATACTCACTCCGTCCACCAGAAAGTGGTACTGATACATGTCCGGATTGAGCGGGCCCACGGTCAGCGTCCATACGCCGTCGTCGCCCTTCTTGAACGGGACGGGTTTGTTATCGGTACCCAGCGCCGTGAGCAGCGCCACGCCCGACAGCAGGACCTCCTTGGCTTCCGGAGCCTTCAGGCGAAACGTCGCGGTCCGGTCATCGCGGACATCCGGCGAGTTGAGCGAGGCGCTGAACGGGACCAGGTCCTCGGTATTCTTCTGCGGGTTGTAGTCCAGGTTGACGTTGGATTGCTGGGCCGCGGCGTTCCAGCACAGAAGCCCGCCGAGCAGTAGGGGAAGAATTGTTCTCATTTTGTTTGTTCTCCGCATGTTCCTTGGAGCCGAGGGGACCGGAACGGGATCTCGTAGATCTTGTCCGTAGAGGCGTCGGAATGAGGTGACTGGTTGCACATACATCTGACCGGGACCGGCCGTATCCCGCTCGCGGGACAAGATCCGATGCCAGCTACGAATCGCATCACACGTGACGGGAGGCCCTCGCGTTGCCTTAAAGGTCTATCATAGTACTATTAGACTGGACGATCGGAATTTCGTATCCGATCATCCAGGAGATATTCAATGAAATCTCTCGCCATTGCCACACTCACGGCTCTTATCTTTTCTATCACCTGCCAGGCTGCTGATCGAAATATCCCCAGCGACCTGTCGGGCGTGCGCGGTTTCAACTACACCCCCGCCAACGTCGCGGCCAGCCCGTCCCACCACATCGATCACTGGCTCAGATACAGCCAGGCGGTGACGGAGTTCGACCTGAATCTGGCGAAGCGGCTGAAGCTGAACCAGGTTCGGGTGTTCGTGCCGTATCAGGTCTATACCGCAGACAAGGAGGGTTTGCGCCGTAACCTGGTGCACTTTGTCCGGGCCGCTCACGAGCGCGGGATGGGTGTGATGGTTGTCGTCGGATACGCCAGGGAATGGATCACCGACACTTCGCTTCAGCCCCAGTCCAGGGAGTGGGCGGAGTTCCTGGTGAATACCCTTCGAGGTGAGCCGGGACTCGCGTTCTGGGACGTCATGAACGAACCCGACTGGCCGACGACTCCCCGGGAAAGGGTCCTGGCGGAGTTCGAATACGCCAAATACATGGCCGGCGTCTTCCATGAGCTGGACGAGCGGACGCCGGTCACCATCGGCATGGCCTTCGTCCCCGGGATGGAAGAGCTCGCCGACTATGTGGACGTGCTCTCCTACCACGACTACACTCAGACCCGGGCCCAGATCCGGGCCAACATCGAGGAGGCGAAACGGTTTGCCGCCAAGGTGGGCAAGCCTCTCTTCAACACGGAGATGGGGTGTATCGCCCGCGTCAACCCCTATGACGTCACGCTCCAGGAACACATGGACGCCGGCGTCGGCTGGTACATCTGGGAGCTCATGATCGTACGTCGGGGATGGGGCAAGATCCACGGCGTCTTCTATGAAGACGGCACGGTACGCGATCCGGCGATTGCGGCGGCGATCCTCGGGTTTTTCCGGAACCGGGGTGAGGACATTCTGATGTCCACTCCGGATAGCGAAGGGCACCTGACGGCGGTGCTGAATGACGGCGCGAAGTGGCTCGCGCAGCCGGATGCCCCCTGGAGCGACGGACTGGACATCGCCGAGCGCGGTGCGAATCTTCTGGAAGCGGGCCAACTGATCGCCATGCGCGATCCGCCGACCCGCCGGGTGTACCTGATGCGCGCGGGGCAGCCCGACCTGCCGGCGCTGCGGGCGATGATCAAGGAGTTCATGGACGATCTCGAGCCGTACAAGAAACCGCAGCAGTAAGCAGCAGTAAGCAGCAGTAACAGGATGCGCGGCCCCGGTCGTGCGGCCGGCATCTTGATGGACGGGTGCTCCTGTCGGCAGTCGGGCCCGCTGGACGTCGACGTATGCAAACTGGGTCGTGCCGAGGAGACCGAGAGGTAATTCTTTAATTAGTCGGAAGGAACAGACCAAATGAAAGTAGCTCTTATTCCAGCGATTTTGGTGTGCAGTTTCTGCTGGGGACAGTCCGCGAGCGACTGTAAGCCAGCTCTCTACAACGTTCCGGGATCGCAATATCCGTGCGTCTATCCCGACAACCGCGTGACCGTGCAGGTGGTGGCGCCCGAAGCGCAGAAAGTCGTTCTGCACATGGGGGGTGCCCATGAGATGACCAAGGGCGATGATGGTACCTGGACGGTTACGACTCCGCCGCAGGTGGTGGGTTTCCATTACTACACCCTCACGATCGACGGTGCAACGGTGGCCGATCCGAATACCCAGAGCTTCTTCGGCTCCGGTTGGTGGAATAGCGGCATCGAGATACCCGAGAAGGGAGTCGACTACTACTACGCCAAGGACGTTCCCCACGGCCAGGTGAGCTCGCGGCGGTACTTCTCCAAAGTCACCAATGACTGGCGGCGCTGCTATGTCTACACTCCGCCCGACTACGACACTAACAGCAAGGCGCGCTACCCGGTCCTCTACCTGATGCACGGGTGGGGCGAGAACCAGTGGGGCTGGCACATTCAGGGCCGGATGGACCTCATCATGGACAACCTGATCGCCGCGAAGAAGGCCGTGCCGATGGTGGTCGTGATGGACAACCTGAACGCGGTCAAGCCCGGCGAGGACGGCTCGCTGTTTGGCCGCCGGGGTCCCCAATTGAACCGGGCCCGGGCCGCGCGCGCGGGCGAGGGACGAGCCGCCCGGCGGGGAGGATTCCCAGCCAACTTCGGCGCGACCTTCACCGAGATGATGCTCACCGACCTCATCCCCTCGATCGAGAAGACCTACCGCGTGAAGACCGACCGCGAGAGCCGGGCCATGGCCGGACTCTCGATGGGCGGCATGCAGACATTCACGACGACGCTGCAGCACCTCGACAAGTTCGCCTACATCGGCGGGTTCAGCGGCAGCACCGGCGGGCGCGGCGAGTTCGATCCGAAGACGTACAACAACGGCGTGTTCGCCGACGCTGATGCGTTCAACAAGAAGGTCAAGGTGCTGTTTCTCGGTATTGGCACCGAGGAAGGACCAGGCGCGAAGAACTTCAGCGAGAGCCTGACGAAGGCCGGCATCCACAACGTCTACTTCGAGTCGCCGGGGACGGCGCACGAGTGGCTGACCTGGCGCCGGTGCCTGAACGACTTCGCTCCGCGGCTATTTAAGTGAGACGTGTCGCCTGGTGCCCGGAGCTGGATCGGGGCTGAAGCCCTGACCGGTCGCATTCGGAGGTCGCGTTGCGGGGGCAACCCGCAATGTCGCCGTTGAAGCGGATTGGCCGATCCACCCCGGGCCGGCCAGGCCGCCGGGTAGATTATGCCCGCGTGGGCGGCGCTCGGAGCATGCCGTCGCCCATCGCGGGGCAGACAGGGAGAAACGAACGATGAGGAAGCTACTTGGCTTGATATTACTCGCGTCGGCCGTCGCGGCCGCGCAGACTGGAAACACACAGCCCGATCGGATCGCGGTAACGATCGACGCCAGTAAGACCAGCGCGCCGATCTCCCCGTACATCTATGGCCAGTTCATCGAGCACATCGGCCCGCTCATCAATCCGGGGCCTGTGGGCGGAGATGCTTGACGACCGGAAGTTCTTCAATCCGGTGAACTCCGAGCCGGCCGCCGAATCCCGCGGTTCCCGCCGGGGGCGGTCGAATCGGTGGCGGCCCATGGGTCCGGACCAGGCCGTCACCATGGACGAGGGATTCAAGTACGTCGGCGACCACTCCCCGCGAATCGCTCTCGCCGGATCGGCGCCCCGCGGCATTCAGCAGGCCGGCCTGGCGCTCGAGAGCCGGCGCGAGTACGAGGGACGGGTGGTGCTGGCCGGCGATCCGGGCGCGCGGGTCACCGTCAGCCTCGTCTGGGGCGACGGTCCGAACGACCGCCAGACGGTCCCCATCAACGGCCTGGGGACGGACTACGCGACGTTCCCCCTGGCCTTCAAGGCGCTCGGCGACAACAGCGACGGGAGGCTCGAGATCGCGGGTACCGGGCAGGGCTCGTTCCATATCGGGGCCGTGTCGCTGATGCCGGCGGACAATATCTTCGGCTTCCGCGCCGATACGACGCTCCTGCTGCGGCAGATCCCCACGGGAATGTGGCGGTTCCCCGGCGGGAACTTTCTGTCGGCCCACGACTGGCATGACGAGATCGGCGATCCCGACAAGCGGCCGCCGCGCTGGGATCCGGTCTGGTCGGCCATACAGCCGAACGACGTCGGCATCGACGAGTTCATGACCTTCCTCGAGTTGATCGACGTCGATCCGTTCCTCAGCGTGAACGCCGGTTTCGGGGACGCCCACTCGGCCGCCGAGGAAGTGGAGTACGTCAACGGCTCCGCCGACACGCCGATGGGTAAGCTGCGCGCCGCCAACGGGCATCCGAAGCCTTACGGCATCGAGTGGTGGGGCGTCGGCAACGAGATGTACGGGCAGTGGCAGTTCGGCTACATGGCGCTCGACCAGTTTGTCGTGAAGTACAACATGTTCGCCAAGGCCATGCGCGACGCCGATCCCACGATCAAGCTGATCGCCACAGGCGCCATGCCGGACCAGATGACGGTCTTCGCCAATACGCGGCAGCTCACGGGTAAGATCGTGCCCGAGTACGGTTCCAAGGCCGATTGGAACGGCGGCCTGTTCGAGCACTGCCTCGATAACATCGATATCCTGTCGGAGCACTTCTACAGCCACGCCGGACAGTGGTTCGACATCGAGAAGGGCGAGCGGGTCAACGTCGAGGAGCCGCTGGTCGACTGGGTCCGCTGGCCGGCCAACATCGTGCAGGCAAAGGTGGAGTACTACGAGGAGTACGAGAAGCGTTTCCCGGCGCTCGCCGCCAGGCGCATACCCATGGTGATCGACGAGTGGGCCTACTCACGCACGCCCGCGAACCTGAAACTGAACCTCGCGCATGCGCTGGTGTTCCACGAGATGTTCCGGCACACCGACCTCATCACGATGGCCGGCCACACGATGGGGACCTCGCTCATCGACTTCAACGCGACCGGCGCCGCGCTGAATACCAACGGCATGCTGTTCAAGCTCTATGGCGACCACTACGGGACGATCCCGGTCGCGGTCGGCGGCAATTTGCCGGTGCCGCCACCGCATTTCCCTGTTGGCGGCGATCAACCGAAGATCAACGCCGGCTCTCCGACCTATCCGGTGGACGTGACCGCGGCGCTGACGGCGGATGGCAAGGCGTTGACGGTGGCCGTACTCAATCCGACCGAGTCCGAGCAGACGCTGGATCTCAGCTTCAGCGGGATCGAACTCGGCGGCACGGGACGGATGTGGCGGATGACGGGTCCGAGTTCTGGATGCGGCGACCAACATGACGAGCAATGACGTACGGATCGAGGAAGAAGCCCTGAACGCGACGCCCACAACGCTGAAGGTCGCGCCCATCAGTATCAACATCTACGAGCTGAACAGGAGGTAAGCGCTCTCGGCGCGAACGACCCGGAGACGGACGCCCGTTGTGGTCCTAAGCGGACCACCGGGCGCCCTCGAGACTGTCGCCATTATTGGACGGGCCGACCACGACGGCCGCCAACTGCGCCGGATTGCCGCCGAGCGGCGTGACGCGGATCTCAATCTGGTTTTCGCCAGGGGCCAACTCAACGGGATGCTGTACCTGTCCCACCCGGAAGCTGGTGATGCTTTCCTGTTCCAGGATCTGCCGGCCGTTCAGCCGGACCTCGGCCTTCCCTCGCAAGCCCATCCACAGGAAGCCCTTGCGGCTGCCCTCGGCGCGCACCGTGGCCGCGGCGGCGTAGACCGGCGCCGGGGTGCTCACGGCATCGGCAAAGTACAGGTAGTCGCCGAATGACGTGTGGCGCTGCCAGGTCTGCTTTGGAGATTCCGGATTGCCGGTAACGAGCCACTCGCGGTTGCAGCGCGCGTACCAGCGCCTCGCTTTGGCCCACGAACCCGACAGACGATCGAGCTCATCGCCAACCACATCGATCTGGTTCAGGTCGAAAGTCCCCAGACCCCGTGCGGCGCCCATGTGGAGATAGTCGATATCGACGGGCTGGAAGCCGAGGAGCCGAGCGACGACCGAGTCCACGGCAACGGTATCTTCACCGGCGAGCACGATGTTGTTGCGCAGCATCTGGTCCTGCCGTTCGTTGTTGTGCTCGGTGTACTGGAGGCCCCGGATCGCGTCAACGACGTTGTAGTCGGGCGGGTGAAAGGCCGCCAGGTCGGCAATGAATGGATCGAGCCGATTGTCGACGGAGTGGTCGCCATGGAGGTTCACATTCCAGAAGCGGCCCGGCGCGCAGTAAATGGCGCGCGGCGCCGTGCCGACGTAGTTCTTGAAGCACGCCGTGAAGCCGCACTGCTCGTGCACCTTGGCGACCGGTACCGAGATCAGAAAGTCGCAGTTGCGGATCGCGTTGGTGACGAAGTAGCGCTTCTGGTTCGAGAAGGACTCCATGCCGTTTCTCGTGGGCACCTCGATGCGGAGCGGCTTGCCGGAGGAGTCACGCACGTAGTCGTAGCTCAGGTCGACGTAGTCGAACTGCTTGTCCGGAAACTCCGCGGCCAAGTCGGTGAGCATTTTATGCATCGTGCCGCCGGCGCCGGGGAACTCGTTGCCGCCCCAGTCGTAGGTGAAGGCATCCGCCCGCTGCCCGTTCTGCGTCACCACGTTGTCGTCCGTCGGGTCACTCAGGGTGCGATAGCTGCCACCCTCGGCGAGCGTGATCCGAGCGGCCTTTGAATACCGCGCCACGTACTCGAAGACGGCCCGGGTCACCCGCTGGTCGGTCACATCGCCGGTCCGGTACGGGCGCTGCGACTTCAGGTAGACGATGTTGGGCTTAATGAGGACCCAGGAGCCGGGCTTGATCTTCTCCGCCAGCGTCCCGTTCGCCGTCCGGCCGTAGTCGATGGCCTGCCAGACCATCTGCCGCACCAGTTCGTAGTCGAGTTCCTCACCCGCACCCGCTGTCCGGGCGAGCCTGCGGTGCGTCGACTGCACCAGACCAACCCGCGACTTCGCTCCAGCGGCGCCGGCCAGTTTCACAACTGCCATCGCCTGCAACCCGGCGATCGCAAAATCTCGTCTAGTCAGAATCCGAGTCATATTCCGGCTTCCTTCCATGAGACCAGATAGCCTCTGAGTGGGAGATCGAGCCGCCCACCTTGTTTCGTCAATTTTACAGCAATAACTGAACAAGAGAGTCAAAAATCAGCAATCGACCGTTCTGCCCTCTTCGCGCGGCCGCGTGAAACCGATTCCGTCTGCGAACCGTGGCCCGCCGATGTATACTGGCTCGGGGCCGGGAGGCCGCAGCGGACATCCTGGCTCTCGAGCGGCACGGGACGCCGCCCTGAGCGAAATGAGCTTGGGCCACGGCGGGCATGCCCCGTGCGGGTTCATCGTCTAAGGAGAGTTCGCCATGTCAAACCAGGATCGCCGCACCGGACGGCGCGGATTTCTGAAGCAGACGGCATTGGCCGCGGTCGCGGCACAGGTCGCTGTTACCAACTGCGGCACCCAAGCGGAGTCTGGCGCCGTTGTCGAGACACAGTACGGCCGCGTCCGTGGGGTCACCGACGACGGCATCCACCGGTTTCTCGGCATTCACTACGGTGGAGACACCTCGGGGAACAACCGCTTCCAACCGCCCACGAAGCCCACTTCCTGGACCGGCGTGCAGGACGCGCTCGAGTGGGGCAACGTAGCTCCGCAGGCCTTGCCTACCGGAGGCTACGATTACTCGCACGCCGTCCAGTGGAACAATCCTCCGGGCGGACAGGGCGAGGATTGCCTCGTGCTGAACGTCTGGACACCTGGCCTGGACGACGCCCGGCGCCCGGTGATGTTCTCGATCCACGGGGGCGGGTACTCGAGCGGCGCCGGCAGCAACCCGGTCTTCAACGGGACGCCGCTGGCCCAGTATGGCGATGTCGTGGTGGTGACCATCAATCACCGGTTGGGCTCGCTTGGATATCTGCACTTGGGCGAGATGGAGCCCCAGTGGTCGCACTCCGGAGTCGCCGGGATGATGGACATCGTCGCCGCGCTCGAGTGGGTGCGGGACAACATCGGGAACTTCGGCGGCGATCCGGGCAACGTCATGATCTTCGGCCAGTCAGGCGGCGGCGGTAAGGTATCCCACCTGATGGCGATGCCGTCGGCCAAGGGTCTGTTCCACAAGGCGGCGATTCAGAGTGGATCGACGCTGCGGTCGGGCAACCCGGAGGATGCCAACACCGCCGCCGAGCACATGCTGGCGCAGATCGGGTTCGGCAAGGACCGCGTGCGGGAGCTGCAGACGATTTCGTGGCAGATGATGATCGGCGCGCAGATGACGGTGGGGGGCCGGCTGGGTCCCATCGTCGACGGCGATGTGATCCCGCGGAATCCCTTCGATCCCGATGCGCCCGAGATATCCGCCGACGTGCCAGTCATGGTTGGCACTACTCTCCACGACAGTGCCTACAGCATCGGGAGCGTCGCGGATGAAAAGGCCCTGGCCGAACGTGCCCGGGAGATGTTCGGCGCCAGAGGGGCCAGCGTGATCGAGGCTTACCGGCAGGCGCGTCCCAATGATTCGCCCCTGCTGCTGTTGGGCCGGATGGCGACCGACCGCAGGGGACGCCCCAATGCGATTACTCTGTGCGAGAGGAAGGCCGCGCTCGGCCGGGCGCCCGGCTTTCCTGTACCGGTTGGACTGGTCCTCGCAAGCCTACGGCGGAAGGTATGGAGCCGTGCATGGAACCGATGTTCCACTGTCGTTCCACAACCCCGGGGCTTGGCCGCTCACCGGCGACGGACCGGAAGCCCAGACCATGGCGGACAAGGTGGCCTCCGCCTGGGTCGCCTTTGCGAAGACAGGCAACCCGGGCGGGCAAGGACTGCCCGAATGGCCGGCCTACAATCCCGACACCCGCGCCACGATGATCTTCGACACGGAGACACGGGTCGAAAACAACCCGGATGCGGAACTCCTGGCACTTGTTGGCGCCCCAAGCTGAGTCTCATCGGGGCGGCGCGGCCAGCCGGAAACACGCCGCCCCACACACGCTACCGAAACAACCGCCGGGCAAGCTCGTACAGTGACCGCCACCCGGTCAGCCACTCGTGATCCGAGCCTGGCGCATCACCTCGATTCGTATCGAGATCACGATCTTTTCGTTATCTCAGTCGGCCTGAAACAGCATGGGCGCGTATTCGGACAGATAGTAGCGCCAGTTCGTCCAGGTATGGCCGCCCTCGGTGACGGTGAAGACGTGCTTCACACCTTTCTCGGTGAGCGTCTTGTCGAGTTCCGTCGCTCCGGGGTAGACAAAGTCGGCCTTGCCGCAACCGATGTAGAATACCTTCAGCTTGCTGTTGACCTCATCGGCGTTCAGCTTCTCAAGGATGTCCCGCCGGCCGCCACCGCTGAACACGGCCACGTAGCGGAACATGTCGAGGTGGCTGAGACCGATGGCCATCGACTGGCCGGATCCCATCGACAGGCCGGCAATCGCGCGGTTGGCCCGATCGGTGCGGGCCCGATAGGTCTTCTCCACCAGGGGCTTGACGTCACCCAGCAGGTCGTCGGCGAAGCCTTCGTTGGCCGTCAGACCCCGGCCGCCCTCGTTGGGTCGCGGGACATGGCCCCACGGCATCACGACGATCATCGGCCGAGCCTTGCCGTCGGCGATGAGGTTGTCCATGATGATGTTGGCGCGACCCACGGTAGTCCACTGCGTCTCCATGCCGCCGGAGCCATGGAACAGGTAGAGTACCGGATATCGGGTGTTGTTGTTTTCGTACCCGGGCGGAGTGTAGACGACAACCTGGCGGGTCGTATCCAGGGCCTTGGAGTGATAGGTGTGGATGTTCAGCGTGCCGTGGGGGACGTCGCGAATGGTGTAAGTCGCCGGTTTCGGCCCCCGCACCTCGAAGTATGTGGTGGGACCCCAGGTGCGCTGGATCAGGTTACGGTTGGCGGGATCGGGTATACGGATGCTGTCGCCGATCGAGAAGCCGTAGTCGTACACGTTCGGCTCGAGCGGGCCGACCGTGACGGTCCAGATCCCGTCCTCGTTCTTGGTCATTGGCTGAGGTCCGCCGATGGCCTCCATCAGGTTTCCATCCACCAGCATGACCTTGGTGGCGTTCGGTGCCCGGAGGCTGAAGGTGACGGTACGATCCTCGTGTACCACGGGCGACGCCGGCATCGCGGCGGAGTCGGCGTATGCGGGTTGTTCCCGCCTTTGGCCGAAGGCGATCAACACGCCGGCCAATAAGATAACTGCAATCCGGATGGTGCGCATACTCGAGTCAGCTTATACCATTTCCCGCTCGGCATGGGTACCTGGTCGAGCCCTGCGACTTCATTCGGGGCCGCGAATTCGTCGCCGAACACGGCTGCGTGGCAACGAAGCGAAAACCGTGCGCTCCTACCGGACCGCAGACAGCGTGTCGCACTGGAAGGTATCCTTCCAGGTGACTGTTTTCTCCCTGGTAGATCCAGTTAACGACATCCGGATCAATCTTGTCGTACCAGATTCCGTAGAATTCGTGGCCGTTGCACTGCAAGCTGCCCGTTGGAGATCTCGGCTTCCGGGAAGCCGGCCGCGCGGCTCGGCGTCGAACTGATGGAGAGGCCAAGCAGCACAGTAAGTAGCAGACCCGCCGCCGGAGTCACGGACCCAGCAACGGGCGAGGTCTCGACGGGCCGTCTGGCGGTCCTGTTGTGTACTCAAGCCGCCGAGCGCCCGGTGCCGGACAACCGGCGGCTTCTGTTGCGTATTCCTTCTATTGCGTTACCCCGGACCTGTGATATTGGTTAGGCGCACCGGGGGTGGGCACGTTGCTTGAGACCTGCGCCCCGTTGGCATGCGCCTGGGTCAACGCACTGGTGAGGGTGATACCGGTACCGGAAACTTGTGCACCGGCTGCGTGCGCATCAGTGAGCGGCTCAGCCACCGTGATTGTGGCAATGCGGGGAGCGCGGCCACGGAAACCGGGGAACCCGCGGGCGGTGGAGACGACGACCGCTGTCTCGTGATTGGCCCCGCTGCCGATGGTGATGGACTGGCCGGCGCTGAAGCCGGTCACGCTGGCGACGGGGATTACGGTCGCGCCCGCGTCAGTGGCGGTGGCTACCGTGGTGGCGCCGGCCGTGCCAACCGTCGCGATGATCGCGGTCTCCAGGCTCGCGCCGGTGTCAATCATGAGTGTCTGGCCGGCGCTGAAGTTTTCCACGCTGGCGACTTTGACATTGGTCGCGCCGACGGCCGCAGCGGCGGATAGGGTGGTGGCGGGCTGCAACTGGAAATCGGTGCAGTTGCTGTCCGTGTCGTGGCCGTCCGGGAAGCGGCCCGCGCTCCTGTTGGACGCGTCGGCGACGGCCGCGGGTCGGCCGAAAAAGCTGCGGGGCGGTTGGGGCACCGCCACGATGCAGCCACCCTGGCCCTGATCCCCCTCGAGGGTGGCGAGTTCGGGGCTGGTGATGGTTCCGTCGCCGCTCGAGTTACTCTGCTGCGATCCGTAGACCATCGCGTCGACTACGGCCGCGCCGCTCGCGTCGAGCAGGGCTATCGAGCCGGCGCTGGCGGAGAGGGCTCCCCCGAACCACTGGCTGGGCGCCGGCGGACCCTGGTAGCCCGCGGTGGTGACCGAGGGGTTGACCACGGCCGCGCCGTACGCGTGACCGTTGGTCAGGGGGCGATCGAGCGTGACGCCGCTGCCCAGCGCCTGCATCGCTTCGCCGCTGACGTGCGCGAACTTCGTAGCCGGTGAGAAGCTGATCCCAGTCCCCACGCCGGAGACATCAACGCCCGTCATGTGGTCGAGCCGGAGCGGGGCGGTCAGGCCGACGCCCGTGCCGCTCTCGCCCGGGGTGCCGATGCTCGCGACCTTGACGAGCTCCTTGCGCCCGCCGGTGTCCACCGTCAGCGTGTCGCCCACCGTCATATCAGAGTCGGCATCGACCATGATGTTGGTTGCGCCCGCGGCCGCCGCCGCGGACAGGGTCGTTTGCGTAGCCGCCTTGCCGGCCGCGGTGACCGTGGCTAGCTCGTAGTGGCCGCCAATCGCGATGCCGATCTTCTGGCCGGTCTCGAAGCCGGCCGCGTCCGCGACCGGCAGGTTCGTCGTACCGGCCGGGAACGTCAGCCACGGCCCCGTGGACACGGGTATGAACACCATCGTCGTGGGGGCGGCCGCCGTCCCGACGCTAGCGAGGGTGCGCGTCTCGCCGTCAACGTTGATTTGCTGGCCGGTCTCGAAGCCGGTGGTGCTCGTGACGTTAATTGTGGTCGCGCCCGCGCCGGCGGGGGCGGCCAGCCCGGAGCTCGAGAGCCCGAGCGTGTAGTAAGCGCCGGCGGCGAGTGTCGTCCCGTCCGGGATCGTTGCGAGATTGACGGGGGCCCACTGGCTCCGGGTATTGATCAGGGTCCAGTTGGAGAGATCGACGGCATTGCGGGAGGCGTTGTAGAGTTCGATGAACTGGTCGGTCGGGTTCGCGCCGGTGCTGAAGCGGACCTCGTTGATCTTGACCGGATGGACGTTACGTACCCTTGCGGCAGTCGTTTCGAACTGCGTCCGGCCGGCGGCCGGGTTCGTCCACTCGGCCCGACCGATAAGGAAGCCCGCGCCGGTCGCGGCGGGCGAAGTCACCTGGAAGGCAGCGCTGACGCTCGCACCCGGCGCGACCGGGCCAGCGATCCTCGCCGGCGTGACACTCCAGCCCGCAGGTACGGAGATGCTCATCCGGATGCCCGCCGCTGGCGCTTCCGTCGTATTCGTAAACGTCGCAGTGACGTCCTGCGTCGAGCCCGGCGTGAAGGTCGTGACCCGCGACAGGCCCAGCCGCTCGACGTCGTACCGGGCGGCGACGATGTTGGCCTGCACCGCATCGGTGGCGGCGTCGGTCGGATAGCCGGTCGTCATCACGCCCTCATAGAAGGTGCCGGACGAACCATTGCCATTGTCGCCGCCGGTGCCCAGGAGGATACCGCCCTTCTTGTGCATCGGATAATACCGGTCATTTTCACGCGAGCCGGGGCGTGGTCCGCTGTAGAAGGTCGTGAGGCCGCCCTCCTGCGCGTTGCCGCCGCGGAGATCCCACTGGTTGCCGCCACCGCCGTTGACGACCGCGGTCACGAACCGCCAGGAATCGATGGTCGGATCGGCCTCGTTCAGGTGCGCGTTGTATCCGGAGTACACACCGGCCTCCATGTCGGCCATGATCCACGGACCCGGGCCGTCGCCGCGTGCCCCAGGCGGTGGAGGTGCCGAAGTAGGTGGTTTCCATGGTGCCGGTGCCCACGGCATCGCCGTTCGTCGAGGAGTTGCCGTAGTCGAAGCAGCAGCCGCTGTCGTAGTGCGTGCCGTCGATGACGGAGTAGATGCCCTCCGGCTCGTCGTTGATCGCGAGGCCGGTGGCGTTGTTGTTGCGGAATCCCATGCCCGGCATGATGTAGACGCCGTAGACCTTGTGGCCGCTGAGCGTGATTGTCGCCATGTCCGCGATCGGTTGGGTGTCAAAGCCGCCTACTTGCCGGGCCTTTGAATCGTGGTCCGGGAGGCGCCTGGTAGAGATGGTTGCCCTTGCCGGACTGGTCGTAGATGAGATTGATGACGCAGATCGTGTTGGCGCAGAAGGCGTCCTGCGCGGCCGAGGCAGCGTATCCGCCCGCATCCGAGAACGGGAGATCGGTGGGCTGGACGACGCCGATGTCCAGGGTCATGCCGTCGGACTGGCGCTTCACCTGGTAGAGCGGACCGTTGTAGGAGGCGGACAGCGCGCGCGTGGTGCTGTGGGCGGCCACGCAAGGAGTGCCCGCCGCGGCATAGATGTCACACGGGCCCTGCGGCCGGGCCGGAGCTGCCGCGGCCGGTGTGGCCAGCGCAATCGCAGCGCCAATCAGCGTGAGCATTCGCACAAAATGGTTTCTCGTCTTCATGTCTATTTGAAAATCGTACCTGACGCTCCGTTGAAAGTCACTCGCCGGGGAGCGGAGCTGAATCTCCGAGCCGGCTAAAGCGCGCCTTCCAAGTCGCTCCGGAATCTTGGAAGGCAGGCTTCGAGCCCGCTCGGGGCTTCAGCCCCGACTCCCCCGCGACTTTCATCATTTTGGGCGTCCCGCGGCGGGCCATGGGGACTCCGCAGAGAGGCAGAAGCCGCTGAGCCTTCGGCCGGCAGACGCTCAGCGGCTTCGGTTGCGTGCTCCTTCTATCCCGTCTTGGGTGATTATCTGGTAGGGGAACAGCTCGACCTCGCTTGTTAGAGATATGCGAGTTCGCCGAGCGTTTTCTATGTCAGCGACCTGCCGTAGTAGTCCTTCCGGGCAAACCAGAAGACATGTCCCGACCTGACCACGCCCCAGGTCACCTCGGCCAGGATGCCCGACACCCACTTAGGCGCGTGCTGCGACGACTGAGAAACGCTACGGTCGCGGAACCTGTTGGGCCCGGTAGGCCCGGTCCCTTTGCTGCTTCGAGATCTCAAGCTCTGCCGTGGCAGGCAGGCCGTATTTCTGCCGAAAGAGCTCCAGCACTTGCGATGGAGTCCGTTCCGGCCATTCCGGAACCGCGAACAGCGCCGCGTCCGGCTCCCCGAAAGCGATGTCCACCACTTCCCTCTGCAGCAGCACCTTCGGGGTCCCGTCAGGCATCATCCTTGACACAGTGGTGCGCAAGGGTACGCAGTTGAGATCGGGTGCGAGCCACTGTTGGATCGTCTTGTCGGCGAGCGGCGCGTCCACTCTAAGCGTTGTATATCCGAAAACGGATTCCGCCTCCACGCCCTTCTCACTCAGGCATCTGCCCCCGGGTATCCTCAAGGCTTGGACGGACTCGTCCTTAAGCACATAGGTGGTTACGGACTCAGTAATCCCATCGACGACGAACCTCTTCCCCTGCGCGGCATCCGTGATGATCGTTTGTTGATACACTCGGCCATCCGGCGCACCGGGAAGCCGTGGCTCGACCACAGAACCGTCGGAGCGCACCGCCCAAACCTTCTGGCTCTGGAACGTCAAAGCTCCGTCGGAGTCGCGGAAGTGCGATTCCACATAGCGAACCGTCATCGGCCTCGGGCCGAGCACCTGAGCGACCGTCTTCCGTGTCCCCACCCACGTTGCCAGGCTAGCGAGAACGACGACCGCAACTGCTACTGGAATCTTTTGTTTCCGGACAAATAGCATTTCGATCTTTCTCATGGGCATTCTCGTGTCTCCTTACGAGCATTCTACTGTGTTGTAGCAGAAGCCGAACATGCCACAGTAAGGTGCATATATGCACACCTGCCACCATCCGACGCACCAACCACCCGAACTACAACTGCCGTTCTCACAGAGCTCCAAGTCACTGCAAGCAAGAGCCTGAATGCAGAATATGTCAAGGAGGTGATACTCCAAACCCTGGGACTGCGGGGCACAGGCCCTGAGCTCGAGTCCCGCTGAGACAACGGCAACCACTACCAGCCAAGCGATAAATGCGAATGTTCGCATGCGCATATCCTTGTGCCTCTACCGTGGTAGATAACACCAAAATATGCGGATGTCAACATATATGTTTCCATAAAGCAGGACAATTCCGAGATACACATTATCCTGAAAAGTCCGGAAAGATTTCGGAAAGCCCACGTTTGAAACCCGCATGAATATCCGTGTCAGGGACCTAGACTAAGGCTGCCGGACAGAAGGCCCGCGCACGAGCGTTAGAATGTCGACCCGTGCAGTTTCAGCCGTCAAGGTTGCTTACTTCTCCATTGGAGCGAGAACCGACGGTAGATCAGCCCGGGGGCTGCAGGCGGCGCCACGGCAGATCAGACCGGGCGTATCTGCGGAGAACGGCGAAGGCGGGCAGGGACAGGCCCATCCTCAGGACGAGGCCGAAAACGGACAGAACCACAAGAGATAGGCGGCCGGACTGCAAATCCGCGAGGAATCCGTTCTCCCCCGACCAGCTATTGAGGTTCCTGCCGGGGGTGAAGCAGCGCTTGGGTTCCTGCACCCCCCTTTTCTCCTCTTTTCGTAGGGATCTTCATGTTTCCTGAATTCGCAAATGACGTCTAGCAGAACGTCAAAAGCCGCTGAGCGCCCGGTTCCGGACTCCTTCAGCGGCTTCCATTACCTGCTCCTTCTACCGCCCGCTACCGGACCGGTAGTACCGGTTGGGCGCACCGGGCGTGGGGCACTGCTGGAGACCTGCGCCCCGCTGGCATGCGCCTGGGTCAATGCCGTGGTGAGGGTGATGCCGGTGCCGGAGACCTCCGCGCCGGCCGCGTGCGCATAAGTGAGCGGCGCGGCGACGGTGATGGTGGCGGCGCGGCCAGGGCGGCCCCGGAAGCCGGCCGGGAAGCCGCGGCGGGTCGGAGACGACAACCGCCGTCTCGAGGTTCGCGCCGCTGTCAATGGTGATGGTCTGGCCGGCGCTAAAGCCGATCGCGTTGGCGACAGGGATAACGGTCGCGCCCGCTTCGGTGGCGGTGCCCACCGTGGTGCCGCCTGCCGTGCCGACCGTCGCGATGACGGCGGTCTCGCGGTTCGCGCCCGTATCGATCATGATCGTCTGGCCGGCGCCGAAGTCCGTCCACGCTGGCGACTTTGATGTTGTTCGCGCCGGCGGCCGAAGCGGCCGCCAGGGTGGTGGCGGTCTGCAACAGGAAATCGTTGCAGTTGCTGTCGGTGTCGCGGCCGTCCGGGAAGCGGCCCGCGCTCCGATTGGTCGCCGGCGGCCGGACCGCGCCGGCCCGCCGAAGCCGGCCTCGGCCCGCGCTGGGCGCAGGCACGCGGCAGCCACTCTCGCCGGCTCCGGAGGTGGCCTGGTAGCCCTCGGCGGCCCACGGGTCGACGAGGCCGCCGTAGTTGAGGCTGTCGACGACCAGGCCGGCGGCGTCACGCAGCACCATGTTGCCGGCGCTACGTCTGGGCCGAAGGGCGCGGGCCGCCGAACCACTGGTTGGGCGCCGGAGTCCCCTGGTAGCCCGCGGTCGTGACCTGCGGCGTCACGCACAACCGCGTTGATCGCGTGGTCGTTGGCCAGGGGCTGGTCGAGCGTGATGCCGGTGCCGAGCGGCCTGGACGGGCTCGTTGCTCGAGTGGGCAAAGGCCGTCGCCGGCTCGAAGCTGATCCCCGTTCCCCGGACGCTGAAGGGCATGTTGGACGCATGGTCGAACTTCAGCGGTTCGGCCAGGTCGAGGCCCGTGCCCGGATCTCCGCATCCGTCAAGGGACCGCGGAAGGTGCTACGCGCCGACTGCGTGCCGACGCGCGTGACCGTGACGGTCTCGATCCCATGGCCGACGCTGTCGATGTCCAGCCGGATCTTGTCACCGACGGAGATGTTGTCGACGGATGACACCTTGATGTTGGTGTCGCCGGCTTTCGCGTCCGCCGACAGCCAGGCTTGCGTGCCCGGCTTGCCGACCGCGGTGACCGTGACCACCTCGTACTTCTCCATGGCCTTCGCGACGGTAGGGTAGGTCGCGCCGTAGCCGATGGCGATCTTCTGGCCGACCTCGAAGCCCGTGCCGACGCTCGTGACCGGCACGTTGGTCGAGCCGGCGGGGATCGTGATCACCGGACCGTCGGGGAGGGGCTGCCACAGCGTCGTGGTGTTGCCGGCCGCCGTCCCGATGCTGGCGATCTTGCGGGTTTCCACGGCGGAGCCGGTGCCGATCTCGATCGTGTCGCCGACCGACATGCCGTCGTGCTCCGGACGTAGATGGTGGTATCGCCCTTGCTGCGCGGGGACCGCCAGCCCGGAGTTGGAGAGGCCGAGCAGGTAGAAGCCCTTGGCCGCGAGCTTCGTCCCGGCCGGGATCTTCACCGACGAGAAGATGGGCTGCTGGGTCGGGTGCTCGGTCAGGGTCCAGTTGGAGATGTCGACGGCGCTGTCGCCGGCGTTGTAGAGCTCGATGAACGAGTCCGTCGCGTTGGCGGGAGAGCCGGCGCTGATGCGGAATTCGTTGATCTTGATCGGGCTGACGTTCCGCACCTTCTCGGCCGTTGTCTCGGATTGCGTCCGGCCGGTCGTCGGCTCGTCCACGAGGCGTTGGCCGACCAGGTCGCCGTTGAAGGCCGCCGGCCCCGAGGTGACCTTGAAGGTCGCGCTCACGCTCGCACCCGGCGCGACCGGGTCGGCGAACGTCATCGACGTGTCGCTGGCGCCCGGAGACGACGGCGGTCCACCCCGCGGGCACGGAAATGCTCAGCTTGACGCCCGTCACAGGCGCCCCCGTGGTATTCGTGAACGTCACGGTGGTGTCCTGCGAGGACCCCGGTGAGAACGTCTGGAGTCCGGGCGGCGTGGCGGTTGCCGACGCCGGCGCCAGGCTCAGCCGCGGCACGTCGTACCTGGCGGCCACGACGTTGGCCTGAATCTTCTGGTTGGTCTCCTCGCGTCGGGAAGGTGCCGGCGGCCGTCATCGCGCCTTCGTAGAAGGTGCCCTGCGAGCCGTTGCTGTTGTCGCCGCCGTTGCCCAGCAGGATGGCGCCCTGCTTGCGCATCGGGTCATAGCGTGCGCGTTGACGCGCGGTCCGTCGAACATGACCGACAGGTCGCCCTGCTGCGCGTCGCCGCCCATGGATCGTCCAGTGGTGCGGTTCGCCGTCGGCCGTGGCGGTCACGAACCGCCAGGTGATGCTCGGCAGGTCGACGCAGAACTTGTGATCCGATCCGGGTTGACGCAACCCACCAGGTTGTTCTCCTGGTCGGTCATGATCCACGGGCCGGGCGGGTTGCCGTGATACCAGGCGGTGGCGTTGCCGTAGTAGGTGGTTTCCATGGTGCCGTTGCCGTCGTCGCGGCTGTCGGTCTCGGCGTTGCCGTAGTCGAAGCAGCAGCCGGCGTTGTAGTGATGGCCGTTGATGACCCAGTACTGCCCCTCCGCCTGGTCGTCGACCGCGGTGCCCTTCGCGTCGTTCCAGCGCAGGCCCATGCCCGGCTCGATGAAGACGCCGTAGACCTTGTGGCCCATGATCGTAATCGGCGCCATGTCGGCGATCGGGAGGTTGTTGAACCCACCCATGGCCGGGCCGCTGAATCCGCCGCGGGGCGCCTGGACGAGGTCGTTGTGCTTGGCCGGACTGGTCGTAGATGGTGGTGATCCAGCAGTAGGTGTTGGCGCAGAAGGCGTCCTGCGCGGCCGCGTCGGCGTATCCGCCCGCATCCGAACCGGCGACGCGAGGGCTGGACGACGCCGATGTCCAGGGTCTTGCCGTCCGACTGGCGCATGACCTGGTAGAGCGGGCCGTTGTAGGAGGCGTACAGCGCGCGCGTGGTGCTGTGGGCGGCCACGCAGGGGGCGCCGGCGGCGGCGTAGATGTCACACGGGCCTTCCGGCCTGGGCGGAGCAGCCATTGGATCCCGCTCCGGCCTGTGCGGCCATCATCAACGTGGCGCCAAGCAGCGTGAGCGCCAGTGCGAGCATTATCACAAGATTGATTCTCGTTTTCATGTCTAATCCCATTGCCTTGCCGGGTTTGTTCCGGCGCTTAAGAGTGCTCAGCGTTCCGCGATGTAATCTGCGGGTAAATCAAAAGGGAAAGGCGATGTTGAAACCAATATCGTAAGTGCCGCTTCTGGTTCCTTTCCTGGACTGGAGGCCGACATCCCTACGTCTGGCACTGCTCGAACCCTTCGAATTCGCAAACTCCAACTGCAAGCGCTTACAAACGCAGCCCACTTGTACCCCAGATCCCGGATCGGTGTCAAGGCCACGTTTACTCGTCCGAGGGCCCCTACCCGTGTTTGATGGCTTGTGCAGGTCTTCGGCCCAGGCCGGTGCCCCCCTGCCTCTTGTCCTAACCGGCGTCCGGCTGGTTTCGACAACATCACTTTCTCGGATTTCACCAACCCTTCACTTACCACGGTGAATATTCCACGAACGCGAGTCGGCGAGATGGTGGTCGAAGCCCTGCTCGGCAATCCAGGTAATCCAATCGCATCGGAAATTGTTCTCGAGCCAGAGCTGGTGGTGCGCGATTCAACTGGGCCCGCTGCGAGAAGTGCCTCGTAGCCGGTGTTGCCAGCTCAGTATTTCTCCTGGCTCCAGACGGGGCGTCGCGGCGCGATGATCAGCCGCGATTA
This sequence comes from Bryobacterales bacterium, assembly GCA_963809945.1. GTDB lineage: Bacteria > Acidobacteriota > Terriglobia > Bryobacterales > Bryobacteraceae > CAWELS01. The sequence continues at coordinate 66,912 of CAWELS010000044.1, forward strand.
TTCCGATGGGTCAAAGAACACTTCGTCCGCGTAACACCACATCCAATTCTCTCCAGGTTCCAGAGACGCCACCGCGGGGTGATGTGTGGCCTGGAAGTGTCTGGTCGCGTGCTTATTCCTGGAGGAGTCGCAACACCCGACGTGTCCGCACGTCAGGCAGACGCGCAGGTGGACCCACGTATCGCCTGCCTTCAAACACTCTTCGCAGCCCGACGTGCGGGGCTGGACTCTCCCGGCTTCTTTGAGGTGTGTACAGGTTTGCATTATTCTCTTTCTGCGGCCGTCTTCTTTTCCAGTGAGGCCACCTTGCCAAGGCGCCGCAGATGGCGTTCGGCTTGGCTGAACCGAGCTTCGAGGAATGCCTCGACGAGGTCCCAGGCCACGAAAGGCCCAATGGCGCGGCCGCCCACGCAAATGACGTTCAGGTGGTCATCCTCGACACCCTGCTTTGCCGAGAAGTGGTCGCTCACCAGCGCGGCTCGGACGCCGGGAACCTTGTTCGCGCAGACCGACGCTCCCACTCCGCTCCCGCACACGGCAACTCCACGTTCCACCGAGCCCGCCGCGACGGCCCTGGCGAGCGGGATGACGAAGTCGGGATAATCATCGTCCGGGTTCAGCCGATGCGCTCCGAAGTCGGTGATCTCGTGGCCCGCCGCGCGGAGACGGACCACGAGGTCCTCCTTCAAGCGAAACCCGCCGTGATCGGTGGCAATTCCCACGCGCATCCTGTCCTCCTCATTTGTCGTCGGCGGCCAACCGGCCCGCCGCCGCGCGGTCGGCCAATACCATGGCCTGTTCCCGGCGCACCCGCCCGGCTGGTATCTGGGCGTCGCCTTGGTACAGGCGACTGGAGCATCTGCGTCTTCTCGGAGCCGGTCACGACCCAGAGCACGCGCCGGGCGCGATCGAGCACCGGATAGGTCAGTGTCATGCGGCGCCGGCCCGAGTAGATGCCGGTCATCGCCACGTCGGCGTCGGCAACCTCGAGCACGGCATCGCCCGGCACCAGTGAGGCGGTGTGGCCGTCCGGACCGAGGCCCAGGTGGACGAGGTCAAGCACCGGCGGCGTTCCGGCGACCTCGCGGAGAGCGAGAGCATACTGCGCGGCCGCGGCCTCTGCATCGGGTGATTCCACGGGCATCGGATGGATCTGCTGCGGGCGGCAGGGAAACACGGTCGAACAGGCTTTCGTGCAGGTGGGTCAGGTTGCGATCGGGATGTCCGGCGGGGGCGACGCGCTCGTCGACCTGAAAGACATGCACCCCTGCCCAGGGGACATCTTCGTTTGCCAGCGCGCGCAGCATGATCCACGGGGTGCGGCCGCCGCTGAGAGCCATGGTGAAGCGGCCACGGGCAGCGACCACCCTGCGAGCCTCGGCGGCGATGGCCGCGGCCGCCGCGTCCGCGACGGTGTTGGCGTCATCAAAGGCTTCCAGCTTCATTGGCTTTGCTCGCTCTTGATCTTCCGGTACCGGCGGATCAGGCTGTTGGTCGAGCTGTCATGGTCGAGTGCGGGCTCCGTCGGGCTCTCGAGTTCGGGGATGATGCCCTTGGCGAGCACCTTGCCCAGCTCCACGCCCCACTGGTCAAACGAGTTGATCTGCCAGATGACGCCCTGCGTGAACACACTGTGCTCGTACAGGGCGACCAGCTTGCCCAGGACCTCCGGTGTCAGCCGGTCCGCGAGGATCGTGTTCGAGGGACGGTTGCCCTCGAACACCCGGTGGGGAACCAGCCAGTCCGCCGTGCCCTCGGCGCGGACCTGCTCGGACGTCTTGCCGAACGCCAGCGCTTCGGCCTGGGCGAAGACGTTTGCCATCAGCATGTCGTGGTGGCGGCCGACCGGATTGAGCGCTTGGCCAAACGCGATGAAGTCGCAGGGAATGAGCCGGGTGCCCTGGTGGATCAACTGATAGAAGGAATGTTGACCGTTGGTCCCCGGCTCCCCCCAGTAAATCGGGCCCGTCGGGTAAGTGACTTCAGTTCCGTCAAGAGTAACTCGTTTCCCGTTGCTCTCCATCGTCAACTGTTGCAAATAGGCCGGAAAACGCTTCAGATACTGCTCGTAAGGCAGCACCGCCACCGTCTCGGTGCCGAAGAAGTCGGTGTACCAGATCCCCAGCAGGCCCAGCAGCACCGGCAAGTTGCGGTCGAACGGAGCGGTGCGGAAGTGCTCGTCCATCTGGTGGAACCCCTTCAGCATGGCCCGGAAGTTGTCCGCTCCGACAGCCAGCATCGTCGAAAGACCGATGGCCGAATCCATCGAGTAACGTCCGCCCACCCAATCCCAGAAACCGAACATGTTGGCGGTGTCGATGCCGAACTTCTCCACTTCAGCCGCGTTGGTCGAGACGGCGACAAAGTGCCTGGCGATCGATTTGTCGCCCCCGCCCAGTCTGCCGAGTAACCAGGCACGGGCCGAGTGGGCGTTGGTCATGGTCTCGAGTGTCGTGAAGGTCTTCGAGGAAACCACGAAGAGTGTTTCGGCCGGGTCGAGATCGTGAACCGTTTCGGCGAAGTCCGTGCCGTCGACGTTCGAGACAAAGCGGAATGTGAGCGCCCGGTCGCTGTAGTGTTTCAGCGCCTCGTAGGCCATCACCGGCCCGAGGTCGGAGCCGCCAATGCCGATGTTGACGATGTTGCGAATGCGCTTGCCGGTGCTCCCTTTCCACTCCCCGCCGCGGACCCGGCCCGAGAAGTCGGCCATCCGGTCGAGCACTGCCTGAACCTGGGGGACGACATCCTCGCCATCCACCACGATGGAGGTCCCTTTGGGGGCGCGCAGCGCCACGTGCAGGACCGCCCGCTTCTCGGTGACGTTGATCTTCTCGCCGTGAAACATCGCCTCGATCCGCGAACGCAGCGCCGATTGCTCCGCCAGTTGGATGAGGAGCGCGAGGGTTTCGTTCGTGATGCGGTTCTTCGAGTAGTCGAGGAAGAGGCCGGCGCCGTCGGCCGTCATCCGCTCCCCGCGGCCGGGGTCTTCGGCGAACAGATCCCGCAGATGGCGAGCGTGTATCTTCTCGTAGTGGGTTTGGAGCGCCTGCCAGGCCCTTCTTGAGATCAGCGGCTCCAGACTCGGACCGGTGACCCCCGGTGTTGCGCGTGCTGTCATTCTTCTACGCCTCCTCCCTTCTTTCCTTGTGAAAAACACGGGTCGTAAACTTCGATGCAGTGAACGGCCCGTTTGGTTCCTCGCTCGCTTGTGACGGACATCCGTCGCGGCGGCTCTCAACCGGCCGCGGTCGCCTGGAGTGCTGCACTCTTGGCCGCGATCACCGCCAGCAGTTCGTTCCATGACTGAACGAACGACTTCGCGCCTTCCTCCTGAAGCCGCTTGGCCAAGGCATCGACATCAACGCCGGCCTGGGAAAATTGTGCCAGCACCTGCTCGCAGTCACCTCCGTCTGCCTCCAGGAGGCTCCCGAGCTCACCGTGATCGGCGAACGCCTTCAGGGTACCCTCCGGCATGGTGTTCACCGTGAGCGGGGCGGCGAGGGCCTCTACATAAAGGACATCGGAGGCCTTGGGATCCTTGGTTCCCGTGCTGGCCATCAGCAGGCGCTGCGGGCGCGCGCCGAGGTTGAACGCCCGCTGCCAACGCGGGGAATCGAGCAGGGTCCGGTACGCCTGATACGCGCGCTGGGCAACGGCGATGCCGAGCTGGTTCCGCAGCGGATCAGGCACTTTGTCCGCCACCGCGACGTCCCAGCGGCTGATAAACAGCGACGTGACCGAGGCGATATTAGGCTGGAGACCGGCGTCGATGCGGCGCTCGATGCCGCGCAGGTAGGCCGCGGCCGCCGCCAGGTACTGCTCGCGGGAGAACAGCAGCGTGACGTTCACCGGGATGCCGGCAAAGATCGCCTCCTCGATCGCCGGCAGACCCTCCGGGGTGCCGGGAATCTTGATCAGCACGTTGGGGTCTGCGGCGCGCGCATGGAGGTGCCTGGCCGCTGCCAGGGTCTTATCCGCGTCATGCGCGAGCAGGGGCGAAACCTCCAACGACACCCACCCGTCGACACCGTCCGTCCGGTCGAAGACCGGCCGAAACAGCGCGGCGGCACGGCGGATATCCTCGAGCGCCAGTTCGAAGAAAAGCGTCTCCCCTGATTCCCCCCTGCCTGTCCGTTCGCGGATGGCGGCGTCGTAGGCGGTGCTATTCTTGATGGCCTTGTCAAAGATAGTCGGATTGGAGGTAAGTCCCGTTACCCAGAAGTCATTGATGTAGCCTTTGAGCGTGCCGCTGTCCAGCAGATCGCGTGTGATGTTGTCGAGCCAGAGGCTCTGGCCCAGGTTGTGGAGCGCTTCGGTTGCCTTCACTTGATATAACCTCCCGAATGTTTCGTGTATTTCAGACCAATCTCCCTTGAGTGGTCACGTGATGCGTGTCGTTCCAAAACCGGATGACGGGCTGGCCCGGATTGTGTTCATAGCCGAGTGCACTCAGGCTGGCCGTGCTCAGCAGCAGGCCGCCTCCCGCCGCAGGGTCCAACCCCAGCCATCGAGCAGCGAGCACGCGCAGGAAATGGCCGCTGGAGAAGAGCAGCACATCCCCTCGCACGCCGCGCAGTCGTTCTCCGAGCGCGCGGGCATTCTGCTCGCCATGGTCAGTCAACGGCAGATCGGTAAGTCCCGTGTGTTGACCCGTCAGGCTCCACTCGGTTTCGCCGTGGCGCGCCAGGTACACGACCGGAAGCTCGGCGCCCGCAACAAGCGGCATCTTGATTTCCAGAATTCTTGAATCCCTCGCCCATACCCTCCGGCGGGCCAGTCCGCAAGAAGGGGCCCGGTCCGGTATCTGCATCCCAACACTTCCATCGTGACATATCCGGAATCTTGCGACCTCTCGTGGCGCGGGCCGATGGACGTTGGCCGGAGGCTGTTGCTCGTCACCGCCTCTCATCGTCGCGGCGATCACTCGGGGTGGCGACGGATCGATGGCTGACGCCGTCGCCGCTGTCACCGGCCGGGCAGCGGTGGAGACACTCCAAAGGTGCGCCTCGACAACTATGTGATTTATGTGATTTGGGAAAGGAGAACTCACCATGGACAGGCTCAGGGGTAAGCGTGTCCTGATTACCGACAGTGGGACGAGCCAGCGTTTGACGGTTCCTTCTCGATCAATCTGAAGGGCCCCTTCTTCCTCGTCCAGACGCTGCTGCCGATCTTTGGCAATCCCGCGTCCATCGCGCTCAACACGTCGATCAACGCCCACCTCGGCATGCCGAGTACAAGCATCTATGCAGCCACAAAGGCCGGGCTTCTCTCACTGGCGAGCACCCTCTCCGGCGAGTTGATCTCGCGTGGCATCCGCGTGAGTGCCATCAGCCCCGGACCGATCTCGACGCCGGAATGATCAACGTCTGACAAGCGAACAATGAGCCGGCGACGCTCCGCAGTTGGCTACAGTAGAATCATAGGAAAAGACACGGGCGCGTAGCTCAGTTGGATAGAGCATCGGCCTTCTAAGCCGAGGGTCGCAGGTTCGAGTCCTGCCGCGCCTACCACTTCTCCCCGGGAAAGCGCCGGGCGTCTCGATCCATTTGCTCTACCGGCCGTCCCCGGTGTGTGTGCGGCTTTGGCGGCGCCATCGCCGCAGGCCTTCCGGCAAGCGCGGGCATCGGGGGCGGACCCGTTCGCCCGCCCCGCGACGGTACCGATTATCCGGCACACGCCGCCAACGCCCGTTTGTCCGCTACGCTGGCAGGATAACTTCGCGAATCGGGTCGAAATCCAGGCGCCGCTTCTCGACGTAGGAGATGTTGCCCAGATGCGAGGCCTGGGCCGAGCGGTGGCCGATCAGGACGTCGCCGTTGGGACGCTGCCGGGTCCGGACGCACTCGAGGAAGTTCTTGACGTGCTCGTAGGTGAAGTCGCCGTCGTAGTTAGCCTCCACGGTGACGGGTTGCGCTCCGCGTCCGGCCGGGGTGAAGACGTATCGCTGGCGGCTGATCCACAGGCGGCCTTCGGTGCCGAGGAACTCGACCGCGGCGCCCTCCGCTCCGGGGGCGAGCGTTGCCTCGAAGGTGGCGGTCAGATCGTCCGGGTACTCGAGCAGGACGTTGATCGTGTCGGGAGCCGTACGGCCATCCTTGTAGTAATAAACACCGCCGGCAGCCACGCCCGAGGTCGGGATCTCCTGGCCGAGGAACATGTGGACGACGTCGATCCAGTGGGTGAACAGGTCGGTGACCTGCCCGCCGCCGAAGTCCAGGTACGCGCGCCAGTTCCAGTATTGCTGCGGATCGTAGTCACGCCACCGCACCGGTCCCAGGAAGTGGGCCCAGTCGAGGTTGTCGGGCTTGGTTTGCAGTGACTCCGGGGCCTTGCGCAGGTGGTAGCCGTTTCCGTGCCACCAGGTCCGGGCGAGCGTCACCTTGCCCAGTTTGCCGCTATCGACATACTTCTCTTTGGCCTCCAGATAGTGCGGTCCCGAGCGCTGCTGCATCCCCACCTGGCAGACGCGGTTGTTGACACGCGCCGCTTTGACGATCTCGGGGCCTTCCTCAATCGTCCGGGTGAGGGGCTTCTCGACGTAGACGTCCTTGCCGGCGTTCAAAGCGTCGATGGTGATGGCTGCATGCCAGTGGTCGGGCACGGTTACCAGGACGATGTCGAGATCCTGGTACTCGAGTAGGCGCCGGTGGTCTCTGAATGTCTTGGCGTCCGGAGCCATTGACAATGCCTGGTCGAGCTGCGCTGCATAGACGTCACAAAGGGCGGTGACATGGACGCTCGATTCCTTCTGGAAGAGTCCCATGTCGTGGCGGCCGCGGGACCCGGGGCCGATCACGCCGAGCCGCAGACGGTCGTTGGCGCCCTGTACCCGGCTGTAGGAGGCCGCGGTGATGGCGGCGGCGCCGGTGCCCAGCCCCCGCAGAACGTCGCGACGGGCGAGTTTTTTTGGTGTCATGTGCGAATTATATCGACTCGAGCGCACTAGGAAGGTAAGTGTCCATTCCATCTTTGATCGGTCTCGTGATGATCACTGTGGTACCGGTTGCGGGGCAGGCACCTTCGCTTGCCCCAGTTTCTTCCGCCGGGCAGACGGTTGCCAGCGAGGACCGGAGCGCCCAGAACACCACCGACGTCAACCTCGAGGCCGCCATCCGAGAGCGCTTTGCGCGATCGAAAATCGCCGCGAACGATTTTGCGGTCGAAGTCCGCGACGGTATCGCGTATCTTGATGGAACGACGGATGTTGTCCAGCACAAAGGGACCGCCACCAGACTCGCGAAGCTGGCCGGCGCGCAAGAGGTCGAGAACCGCATCGAGATCAGTGACCACGGCCGGCAGCAGACCAGAAGGGCCCGTCGCGGTCAACCTCGCCGTGTCCATGTGCAACGGGCCGGCCAGCCCCGCAGCGAAGAGCGATAGCGGCCGGTGGCGGGTGGCCGGTAGCAGGTGGCCTGGTGGCGGCGGGATTGGGTTTGTTTTGACATTTGGCGGCCAACGAGACAATCTCCGGCGGGCCTGCCCTTTGTTGCCTGACCCCGCAAACGGATCGGTCAGCCGATCGTCCAATACCCCGAAAGCCATTGCATCTACTACACATAGATCAACATGCCGGTATCGGTTATTCGGCTCCGGGCGCACGCGGCCGGTTTTGGCTCCGTTCCGGCATTTCCGCTGGCCACCCGCCACCGGCTACCTGCCACCGGCTGCCCGTTCACTTTTCTTCCATCTGCCAGCAGCCGCTTGCTACAATCCGGATAGCAGCATCAAGGATTCTCGCCGCATGCGTCTCTTTACATCTCTCTTTCTCATCCTTCTGATCGCAACCTGCGTCGCCGGGGCCGCCGTGAGGCCGGATACCGTCGTCGCCAAGGTGAACGGAAAAGAGCTGACGGCGGCCGACGTCGAGACCCTGCTTGCCGGGGCGCCAGCCGACTTGCGGGACACCCTGCGGAAGGATAAGAAGGCGTTTCTTCAACAATACGCGCTCGTAGAGCGGCTCGCCGAGGCGGGCGATGAGGAAGGCCTGGCGGACAAGCCACCCTTCAACGAGCAGCTCGAGTGGAGCCGCATGCAAGTGCTGCTGCAAGCCGCCATCGCGCAGAAGGACCGGCAGTTGCGTGTCTCCGGCAAGTCCGCCCAGGAAACCAGGACGGCCATGCGGCAGTGGATGGAGGAGCTCGACAAGAAAGCCGAGGTCTCCTTTGAGAACGACCCCTTCTTCTCGAGCGACTTGAGCGCTGCCGCCGAGGTCCCGCCCGACACCGTGGTTGCGAAGGTCAACGGCAAGCCGGCCACCGCCGGTGAGATTGAGGACCTGATCCGGGGCGCGCCGTCCTCGGTGGTCGACAATTTCAAAAAGGACCGCAAGCAGTTCCTGCGGGAATACGCCATGATGCTGCTCCTGGTCGATGTGGCCAACTCGGAGAATCTGGCCAGTGCGAGTCCGTACCGGGAACAGCTCGATTGGGTGCGGACCAACGTCCTGGCGCAGGCGAAAATGAATGCCTACTCCGACAGCATCGTGATCGGCCGCGAGCAGGAGAAGGAGTACTACGAGGCCCACCAGGACGACTACACGCAGGCTCAGGTGAAGGTGATCTACATCCCGTTCGCCTCCGCCGACCAGGCAGCCGCGGCCGCCGACGGCGAAAAGAAGGTTCTCACCGAGGACGAAGCCCGGGAACTCGCCGAAAAAATCCGAAAGGAAATCGCCAGCGGTGCCGATTTTGTGGATATGGTGCGGCAGTACTCGCAGGACGAAGCGTCGAAAGCCAAAGATGGCGACTTCGAGCCGATCAGCCGAACCCAGAAGATTCCTGAAAACATCAAGGACGCGATTTTCTCGCGTCAGGCCGGCGAGGTCACCGACCCGATCCTTCAACCAAACGGCTACTACCTGTTTCGAGTCGAAAAGATCGGTCTGCTGACTATTGACGAAGTCCGGCAGACGATGAACCCCAGGGCCAAGGCGGAGAAGTTTAATGAGTGGATCAATGCTTTCCGTCAGTCGGTCGAAGTCACCATCGAGAACCAAGAGTATTTCGACGATACCGGTACCCCGTGACGCTTGGATTCTACCCCAGGTCACGCCCCGGTCCGCCTCGCGGCCCATCCGCGATGCTCTTCGCCGTCTCCCTCCCCTCAGCGGACAGCCAATCCGCGTCGAGGTCTACCCTAAGTTACTCTGCCTGAACGGACTCCTCTACACCGAAGGCGAGTATGGCCAGGCGATTTACGGCGCCTCGGCGATCCGCGACCGCCGCCTGCTGATCGAGCACGGCCTGCTCGACGACTCCAAGGAGCTGTTCCGCATCCTGGCCCATGAGGTCTATCACTTCGTTTGGGTCCGGCTGGGGAACCGCTGGCGATGGGACTACGAGCGCCTCCTGGTGGCCGAGATGCTCGCCGGTGCGCGCGGCGAGCTCGGCTGGTCGGCCGAATCCCGCAAGCGTGCTCTCACCGTGCCCGATTGGCGGCTGCGGGGGCGGAAATGGCGCGAATACGCCTGCGAGAGCTTCTGCGATACCGCCGCCTGGTGGCTGGGCGGCGCCGTCAGGCATGCCGAGGTCACCCTCGGCGAAGTCCATCGGAAGCGCCGGGCGGTGTGGTGCCGTAACTTTCACCGGCCCGGGCTGCGAATTGCACTATAGTACACTGGATTTTAGAGGAGCGCCTTTCGTGAAGTTATCCCGTTATCCTGCTGTCTTTGTGCCGGTACTGCTGGCTGTTCTGCTGCTCGCGGCCTGCGGGTCGAGCGGCTCGCAAGCGGCGGACACCGCCATCGTGAAGCCGACCACGGACCGCCAAACAGCGCCGGACTTCGAGCTCAAGGACATGAGCGGCGCCACCGTGCAACTGTCCGACTACCACGGCCAGGTCGTGCTGCTCAATTTCTGGGCGACGTGGTGCGGACCATGCAAAGTCGAGATCCCGTGGTTCATCGAGTTCGAAAAGAAGCACAAGGACGACGGGTTTTCGGTTCTCGGCGTGTCGCTCGACGAGGGCGGCTGGGACGCCGTCAAGTCGTACGTGGACCGCTCCGACGTGAACTATCGCGTGCTGCTGGGCACCGACGAGGTCGCCATGCTGTACGGTGGGGTCGATTCACTGCCCACGACTTTCCTCATCGATCGCGACGGGAAGATCGCCTCGGTGCACATCGGCCTGGTGAGTAAGTCTGAATATGAAAGCGACATCGAGGCCCTGCTGGGCCAGAAAACCACTGCTGTTCGGCTGCCTCGCGTTGATGACGGCGCTGGCGCCGCTGCGGGCGGCCGATAGACACGTCCTGTTCCTCGACGTCCCGGACTCAATCCGTGTGAAGGCGGGTGAGAGCGTCGAGCTGACGTTGCGCGCCGAACTCGCGCCCGGCCATCACGTCAACAGCGACAAGCCATCGGACAAGTACCTGATCCCGCTGCGCCTCACCTGGACCGCCGATCCGTTGCGCGTGGCCGCCGTCGAGTTCCCCGAGCCGAAGATGGAGCGATATGCTTTCTCCGACAAGCCGCTGTCGGTCTTCACCGGCGACTTCGATATCGTGACCCGCTTTGAAGCCCCGGCCGCTGCGGCTCACGGACGGCACGCGGTTACCGGAGCTCTCCGCTACCAGGCCTGCACGGACAACCTCTGTCTCCCGCCGAAGACGATCCCCGTCCAAATGACGGTCGACATCAAGTAGCAGCGGAAGGCACGGCATGCGGCGGCTCTTGATCCGGCCGGGCGCCATCGGCGACTGCATCTGCTCTCTGCCGGCGCTCGAATCGCTGGCCGTCGGCGAGACCGAAGTCTGGGTCGCCTCGCCGAACGTCCCCCTGATCCGGTTTGCCAACCGCGTGCGCTCGATCGCCTCGACCGGTCTCGACTGGCTCGAAATCGACCCCGCCCGCGCGCCCTCGTCGCTGGTGGACTTGCTCCGCCGGTTCGATTCGATCGTCTCCTGGTACGGTGCCGCCCGCCCTGAGTTCCGCGACGCCGTCGCGCGACTTCGACTGCCGTTCGAATTCCTCACCGCGCTGCCCCCGGCCGCGGACGTCCATGCCGTCGACTTCTATCTCGGCCAGGCCCGATCGCTCGGGGGCAGGGAAGTCGCGCCCGTACCGGTGATCCCCTGCGAGCGGCGCGCAGCGAACCGCATCGTCATCCATCCGTTCGCGAGCAGCCCCGCCAAGACCTGGGCGCTCGACAAGTTCCGCGCCGTCGCCGAGAAACTCGGTTCCACCGTCCGCTGGACCGCCGGTCCCACCGAGTCGCTCCCCGGCGCCGACCGCTTCGACGATCTCTACGAGCTGGCCTGCTGGCTCGCCGGCGCGTGCCTCTACATCGGCAACGACACCGGCATCACGCACCTCGCCGCCGCCGTCGGCGCCCCGGTCGTCGCCATCTTCGGCCCCACCGACGATCGCATCTGGGCCCCCCGCGGCCCAAGCGTGCGCATCGTGAAGCCACCGCACCCAGCCGACCCGATCGAGGCGATCGCCCCAGCCGCGGTCCTGGAAGCTGCGCACGCATTGGGGCGCCGGCCGATCGGCCCATAAGCGCTAACCTAAGCCTTCCGGGCGTCTACTCGTGGCGTGCGCACTCCTGCGAGCCGCGTTCCCACTCCTGGGAACGCTTGCGCCGGGCCCGAACCAGCACCCGCTCTCATACCGATTCTTGTCCGGTCCAGACGGCAGGTCGGTGGTGGGAGTTGGGAATCCCGCGCTGGCGAGTGCCCGCCGGCGGGAAGGGCGAGGCAGGCGAGTGTGAACTTGGGCTCGCACGAGTGCGCACGCCACATCGGTTACGTCCCTCGTGAACGCGCAAGCCCCCAGCCACGGTCCCTCGACTCGCGACCGAGGTTTGCAGCCACCCCGTCCTTGAAGGAACAATGGACCTGATGGAGGCCCTCGATGACCTGGACGACCGGCAAGCTTAAGCTCCACGAAGAAGTGATGCTCATTTCCCTGCGCGACGAGGAAGGGACCATCGAGCGCCGCGCCACATCCTGCGACTTCGCCCTCGCGGGAGCGTTGCTCGCGCAGCTCTCGCTCGATAACCGCGTCACCATCGAACCCGGCAAGAAGCAGACCGTGATCGCGACCGGCGCCACCACCGGCGACGATCCGCTGCTCGACGAAGTGCTCGCCACGATCCGCGCCTCGAAGAAGCAGCGCCGCGCCGCGGACTGGATCGCACGCCTCGCCCGGCTCAAAGGGCTGCGCGCCCGGGTGGCGGGAGAACTGGCGCGCAAGGGTATCCTACGGGTCGACGAGGGGAAGATCCTGCTGATCTTCAAACGGCGGATCTATCCGACGATCGATCCCGGACCGGAGCGCCGCATCCGGGAACGGCTGCGCTCGGCCATCAACGGCGCCACCATGAAGCCGCAGCCACGCACCGCGATCCTGCTGGCGCTGGCGAAATCGGCCGGGATGCTCCGCATCTACTTCGACCGGCAGTTACTCAAGGACAACCGCCGGCGGATCGAGGAGATCGTGCGGCTGGAAGGGATCGGCGCCGCGACCAGGAAGGCCATTGCGGCGGCCCAGGCGGCGGCCATCGCCGCGACAACAGCCGCCACTGCGGCAAGATAAGCCACCTGCTCACCTGGAGCGAGCCGTCGGCCTGCCACGCACAGGCGGTCATGCCAGCGGCTGGAGTGGGTGGCAGGCGGATACACCTGCCACCCGTCTTACCGCGAATAGCCCAACTCGCCTCGCTACACCAGGAACGCGTCCCGGCCGGCGTACTTCGCCGTTGAGCCGAGTTCTTCTTCGATCCGGAGCAACTGGTTGTACTTCGCGATGCGATCCGTACGGCTGGCCGAGCCGGTCTTGATCTGCCCGGCGCCGGTGGCCACCACGAGGTCCGCGATGAAAGTGTCCTCGGTCTCGCCGGAGCGGTGCGACACCATGGCCGTGTAGCGGGCCTTCGTCGCCATCTCCATCGCCTCGAGCGTCTCGGTCAGCGTGCCGATCTGGTTCACCTTGATCAGAATCGAGTTGGCGATCCCTTCCTCGATGCCCCGTCGCCAGCCGTTCGGTGTTGGTGACGAACAGGTCGTCGCCCACGAGCTGCACCTTGCTGCCGAGCTTATCGGTGAGCAGCTTCCAGCCTTCCCAATCGTCCTCGGCCATGCCGTCCTCGAGCGAGATGATCGGATACTCCTTGACCCAGGCAGCCCAGAGGTCGACCATCGCGGCGGCGTCGTACTCGCTCTTGTCGGACTTCTTGAAGACGTACTTCTTCTTGTCCTTGTCGTAGAACTCGCTGGCCGCCGGATCGAGCGCCAGGCCGATCTTCGCCGAGCTTTGTAGCCGGCCTTCTCGATCGCCTCGACGATCACGTCGAGCGCTTCCTCGTTCGACTTGAGTTCGGCGCGAAGCCGCCCTCGTCGCCGACCGCGGTCGAGTAGCCTTGATACTTCAGAACCTTCTTGAGGCTGTGGAAGACCTCGCGACCCATGCGGATGCGCTTCGCGGAAGCTCGCCGGCGCCGTAGGGGACGACCATGAACTCCTGCGGGTCGACGGAATTGTCGGCATGGGCGCCGCCGTTGAGGATGTTCATCATCGGCACCGGCAGCACGGAGGCGGAGACGCCGCCGAGGTAGCGGTAGAGCGGGAGTGCCGAGCGACTCGGCCGCGGCGCGCGCGGTGGCCATCGAGACGGCCAGGATCGCGTTGGCGCCGAGGTTGCCCTTGTTCGGCGTGCCGTCGAGCTCGATCATGTGGCCGGTCGATCGCCTGCTGCTCGAGCGCGTCGGTGCCGACGAGCGCTTCGGCGAGCGATCGAATTGACGTTCTCGACCGCCTTCTGTACGCCCTTGCCGAGGTAGCGCGAGCTATCGCCGTCGCGCAGCTCGACGGCCTCGTGCTCGCCGGTCGAAGCGCCGGACGGAACAGCGGCGCGGCCCATGGTCCCGTCGGCCAAGTACACGTCGGCCTCAACCGTCGGGTTGCCGCGCGAATCCAGAATCTCTCGTCCAACTAATGCTTACGATTTCAGTCATATGGGTTCCCTATGAGGATGTCCTATATATTTTGTCACAGGCGGCGATGACGGGACGGTGAACCCTGGTGGGGCGAGCTTCAGCTTGCGACGGGTTTCAGCCCGTCTGAACCCTCTTGCCTGACGCCGATCACGACCGCATCACGGCGCGGCATCGCTGCCCGCTCGTGTCGCAATACTAGGCAACATTCGCGAAGGGTGCGAGTGGGTGCCGGACCATTTCTGGTAGCAAGCCCCTTGTTTCCCAGTTAGTTGCAAGCCGCCGCCCAGCGTGGCAACGAAAGTGCACCATCACGAGTGATGCATGTCGAGCTTCAGGACCTGGACGCTCGATGGAATGGAGGAAAGAATGAGAAGTTGGAAGACGATGTTTGCCATCAGCGCCGCGGCGTTGCTGATGGTTGTTGTTCCGGGCGCGAAAGCGGAAAGAGGCAGCGCCAAAACTGTCTTGACGTTCAATGAGCCCGTCGAGATCCCGGGGGTCGTCCTCGAGCCGGGATCGTACGTATTCAAGCTGCTGGGCCTGCAGCAGGATCGCGATGTGGTTGAGGTCTACAACAAAGCGGAAGACCATCTGTACGCGACTCTGGTCGGTATTCCGATAACGCGTGAGACAGCGGCCGGGCAGTCGGCCGTCATGTTCGAGCAGCGGGCCCCTGACTCGCCGGAGACGATCAAGGCGTGGTTCCGTCCGGGCCGTGTCAACGGTGTTGAGTTCATCTACCCCAAGGAGCGCGCGCGACAGCTTGCGCGGCTGAACAAGGAAGACGTGATGAGCATGCCCTCGGACATGCAGGACTGCATAACGACGCCGACGAAATCGGCCAACGACGCCCACGTGAAGAGGATGAAGAGTACTCACGTCACGGCTATGTCGCAGTCCGGACAAGAGAAGGAAGTTACACTCGCACAGTCCGGGACTCCGGCCAAGCGTTGAGGATGAACACTCCGCTCGTCCAGGAAGTGACAAAAGCCGGAACGGGATAGGAATCCCAGTAACCATTTCAGCGATCGGCCGTATCCAGCAGCAGACACCTGCCTGCCGCACTATTCACCGGCCGATCGCACACCTTGTTTCAACGTGGTTCGTCCTTTTGTGAACTCCCTGTCCTCTCCCTGGGAAGCTACCTCGAAGCGGTCACTCGCGATCGGAAGGTCGGGCGCGGGGTGGACGACCTACGGGGCTGTCCGTGAATTGCGCCCGATCTCCCATGGCATCCATTCGCCACACTGGCGCCGCCCGCTATCAGGGGGCGGCGCCAGTGTGGCATTCAGAGCAGGACATGGTCTGCCAAAGCCCCCCGATGTCCACCGGGTGCTGGAAGGCCAGGCCCTCGGGCTCGGAGGAGTACGACATCTTCTCCACCGTTCCCTGCTGGATGATGACGTGGCACTTGGTGCACTCCTTCCCTACCACCTCGCCGCTCGAACTCTTGTGCTGCCCGTCATGGCAGCGATAACAGCCAGGAGAATCCAGATGGCCGATGTTGTCGGCGTAGGTATCCCATCGGACTTTCATATAAGGAAAGAAGTTCTCGTCATACATCTGCTGGAGCCAGGAGATGGCCGCGGAGATTTCCGTTTTCTTCCCCCGAGCCACGTCAGGATAGTGCTGCGCGTAGTATGATTCCAACCCACTCGCGATCTGCTGATGAGCCTCCTCGCGCGAGGTGTACGTTTTGGCCAGCAGCGAAACCCCGGTGGATTTCAGGTCGGGGAGTGTCGCATCGACGTACCCCGCCGCCATGCTCTTATTCAGCAGGTCACGAGGAGAACGAAGGATGTGCGTGGGCCTGTTGTGACAGTCCATGCAGTCCATCGTGCGGATCTCCGAGCGGCTGATCTCCTCCGGCGACGGGGCCCCCGGGGCGGTGAACACGGTCGTTTCGCCCGTCTTCAGATTGGTGCGGCGGATCCAGGGGATATTCTGCCTCTCCCCGTCGGTCGCGATGTACTCCACCCGGACATCGGAAGCAACGTGCCAATGAATTCCCGGAGACCGCGGCCTCCAGCGGCTGCTTCCTCCCACCTTGAGCAGTAAGTCGATTGTCCACCGCGTATCCTGCTTGTCCGGCAGGAAGTGTGTCGTCGGGACCTCCTTGTCGCCCACAAACACCGCCGGCCAATGGCACTGTTCGCAGATCGCCCGCGCCGGACGCAGCCTTCCAATCGGAGCGGGAATCGGCCGTGGCACGCTGTTCGTCGCGACTAGATACACCTGCCTGACACCCTCCTCCTTGCTGCGCACGAACCATTCCGCCCCCGGTCCGACATGACATTCCACGCACCGCACCCGCGCATGGGGCGAGACCTGATGGGTCACATACTCAGGCTGCATCTCCCGGTGGCATAGCGTCCCACAAAACGCGACCGACTCGGTGTACTCATAAGCCTGGTAACTCCCATAGACAGAAAAGAACACCAGTACCAGCGTCACCGCCATGACGATGAGCACGGCCCTCCGGTCCCCCCGATCGTTCAAGTCGAGCTTCGGGTACCGGCCCATCGAAGGGGGCCTGTTCCGTTTCCAGCGCCACCACTCGAGCAACATTCCAACAAGGACGAGAAGGAGCCCTCCCAGCAGAACTGCCGGTACGAGGATAAAGATCACGAGCCCCGCGTATGGCGCCTGAATCCCCGCCCCCAGAGCCTGGAAGATCAAGAGAAAGCCGAATGCTATGGCGGCCAGCACAGTGAGAGCGACGCCCGCATAGCTCAGCCAATTGTGATAGAGCCGCCGGGGACCCATTGGCGCACCTCCCAAGCCGGAGACTCCCCGGCTGGCCAACAGTATACACATGTAAGGAGAAAAGGACCGCTATCACCGCTGGCTGCACGTGCTGTCAGCGATCGGCGGCGGCGTTCAGCAGTGTCCCTCCACCGCGCCGCCCACACCGGAGCCCCGGTTTCACGTCATCCGGAGAGCTGTCCGGCAAACAACTCCCACGATAATCCCCGTGTCCCGCTGGTCCCCCTCACTTCAGTCCGTCCCCAGGGCCCCTACGGTAGCGCGTAGGCGACTAGTTCGCCGCCTCCGTTCGCCCCAGTGGTCGTCACGGCGACCACAATGTACTGCTTGCCGTTATACATGTAGGTCATCGGCGATCCGGTCTGCCGTCCTGGCATGTTTACCTCGCTGGGAATGTCTTCGCCGGTCTCCCTATCGTAGGCACGGAGCAAGGCAACCGTCTCGCCGGCGGCGTTGGTGTGGACGCCGCCTTCGCCGGCAATGAGGAGCGTCTTGGTGGCCAGGACGCCGATGAACGTCCGGCCAGGCTGCCCCAACCGGGGGAGGTCGAGCCCCTTGAGGGCAGGATTGTTCTTGATTTCGTCAGGCGTTGAACTGTGAGTCTTCTGCCACAGGATCTCGCCGGTGTTCATGTCGTAGGCGGTGATCCGGTCATACGGGGGCTTGATCAGCGGCAGACCCTGGACGTTGGTGTCAACGCGACTTCCACGGCGGCGCGCGGATCCTCCGGCTCCGCCTCTTCCCGGCGGCGCCACCCCTCCATCCCCGGATTCGCCGTTGGCCGGGCGCAGCGTGCCTGCCGTGTTGTCGGGGCCCGGCATCGCGAGGTCGGCCGGGATGTTCCTCACGGTATACACGGTTGTATGGGAATGGATATAGAGACGGTTCGTTTCCGGATCGAACGAGCCGCCGGGCCAGTTCGCCCCGCCGACGTCCATCGGAAGCATCAACGTACCCACGGGGCCACCGGGTCTCTCCAGTGCGGGTGGCGTAAAGATCGGCCCGATCTTGTACTTCTTGACCACTTCCAACGCCTCGGCCCGCAGTTCCGGCGTGAAGTCGATGAGATCGTCAATCGAAACTCCCTGCCGGTCAAACGGCGCGGGCTTGGTCGGAAACGGCTGTGTCGGGCTCGTCTTCTCTCCTGGCACATCGGACTGCGGGACGGGCCGCTCCTCGATCGGCCAGATCGGCACACCGGTCTCGCGGTTCAACACGAACAGAAACGCCGATTTGGTGGGCTGGGCGAGTACTTTGACCGTTCGGCCGTTCTGGACCATGTCATAGAGCATGGGCGCACACGGCAGATCCCAGTCCCACAGACCGTGGTGAACCGTCTGATAGTGCCACCTCCGCTCGCCGGTCTTGAGGTCCAGCGCCACCAGGCTTTCGTCAAAGAGGCCGTCGCCGGGCCGGTTGACTCCATAGTAGTCGGCCGCCGGCATTTCCAGCGGCACATACACGAGGCCCAACTCCAAATCCGCGCTCATCTGCGCCCACGCGCCCAGGTTCCCGTTGCGCTCCGCCGAGCCGTCCAGCCACGTGTCGTACCCGAACTCGCCTTTCCGGGGGATGGTATGGAAAATCCAGAGCCGTTTGCCGGACCTGGCGTCAAAACCGCGGACGTACCCAATCGCGCTGGGGTTGTTTCGCGGCCTTCCTGCCGCCGAATGGGAGGCTCCCACCACGATGACATCACCCGCGACCAGCGGGGTGGCGTTCAGTCCAACCACGGACCGGATCGGGTCCAGATCCTGGTCGTCATCCTTCTTCAGATCCACGATGCCCCTGTCACCGAACGACTCAACCAGATGACCCGTCTTCGGATCCAGCGCGATCATCTGATATCCCGGCGTAACGTAGATAATCCGTTCATCCGACCCATCGGGGCTGGACCAGTAGGCGAGTCCCCGCCCAGCGCCTCGACGCGGGGCGAACTGCCCGCGATCCCCTTCGTCGAGCTGGTACATCCAACGCATTTGACCGGTACCAGGGTTCAGGGCAACCACGGATCGGGCGGTCCCGGCAGTAGTGTAGAGGAGCCCGTTCACCATCAGCGGCGTCGAGGAATAGAGCCGGTCCGGAGTCGGTCCGAGGTTATTCGTGGGCAAGCGCCAGGCAATCTGGAGTTGGCCGAAGTTATCCTCGTTAATCTGGTCCAGCGGGGAGTACCGCGAGCTGGCCAGGTCAGCTCCGTAGGTGGTCCACTCGCCTGCTTCTTCCGGGATGGACGCAGCCTCCTCCGCGATGCTGTCGCTGAGGGGGAGGCGCAAGGCAAGGTTGCCGGCCGGGTGGTCGTTCATCTGCAGCATGAAACTCAGGAGGTCGAGAATTTCGCTGCTCGCGAGCGAGTTGGGGGCGAATGGCGGCATGGTCCTCTTGATTCGATTTCCGAGGGTCAATAGCGGCTGACCATCCCAGACCCTTCTGAAGTTCGGGCCTGCCAGGGGGGGCGCGGTCTCCATGCCCAACAGGTTGTCGCCGTGACACGCGGAGCACTTGACCGCATAGATCTGTTCGCCTCGGCTCGCCTGTTCCGCGGTGAACACGCTGTCGCGAAAAGTACTTGTTGCCGCGCTTGTCTGTGCCGCCGCTGAGGACACAAACGCGTACATGAGTGCCGCCGGGAGGGCAGATCTGAAAAGATTCTTCATCGGGTTGACTACTCCTGGCGCCAGCGGAATCTTGCCGGTACGGCCGTTCGCAAACGGCGCTCCGTGGTTACCCAGACCATCCGCCGACGGGCTACCCGCGCATTATACTCTCTTGCTCGAAGACGGAACGATTCCGCGCGGCGAAACCGGAGTGACCGTGCGCGAGACTTCTGAGCGATCCGTGAACCCCTCAAGAAACCGGAAAGGTCCGTCTGGTCCCGAATATAAGCTGAGCCGTCCCCCGTCCCACCGGGGACATTGCGGGCTCCCGTCGACGAGCCTTCCCTGAACCGCGTCGCAGCAGTGTCCCCCGCCGCGACGCCCACACCCGCACGCCGGCTTCACGTCATCCGCGAAGGAAGGAGCTGCCCGGTCAATAACTTCCACCAAAACCCCGCCCCGATGAGGTGAACGTCATTCTCGCAGCAAGTAGTAGGCGAGGACGGAGACGCCGTGGTGGCGGGAGAACTCCCGTGGCAAGTCCATGTAAAGACGGCGATCTTCGTCGCGGTAAACGACCTTCTCGCGGTAGTTGCCGCGCTGGGCGACCTGGTGCGGGAGGTCAGGGATGACAATGCGTGGCGGTCGGGGCATCTGTCAGAATGGTGGCCGTGGCGTCCCGGAATCGCGGTCGAGTTGGGGAACGATGTCTCTTGGAAGGTATGAAAAAATCCGGCGATTGCCCCGGCGCGCCAAATATGTTCAATAACTTAGAAGGCGTCGTGGACTGTCCTCAAAGGATTTCTTCACACCTTCTTGACCCCGATCTCCTCATTTCCGATCTCGTCATTTCGTGCCAAAGTCGCACGTATCCTGTATCGCGCCGGCGCGCGGGAATAGCGGCCATGTGTGGGGATCGAGATGCCCCCCAGAGGAGATGAGTGAGGAAGATCGAGACCTCAGGATCATGCGATGAAGGCAATCACTTACAGCAAGTACGGCTCTCCGGATGTTCTGCGACTCGAGGAAATCGACAAGCCGGCGGCCGGGGATGGCGAGGTGCTCGTGCGCATCCGCGCGGCCGGCGCGAATCCCCTGGACTGGCACTTCATGAGAGGCGAGCCGTACCTCATGCGCCTCGCGAGCGGGTGGCTGAAGCCAAAACCCAGGGGGTTGGGGGCCGATGTCGCGGGGCAGGTGGAAGCGGTTGGAAGTCACGTTACGCGGTTGCGGCCCGGGGACGAGGTATTCGGGGAGATAGCCGGGGGCGCCGGGGGCAGTTTTGCCGAGTACGGATGCGCCCCGGAAGAGGCGCTCGAGATAAAACCGGCTAACTTGACGTTCGAGCAGGCGGCGGCCCTACCGGTGGCCGGGCTGACGGCCGTGCAGGGGCTGCGTGATCACGGACGGATCAGGTCCGGGCAGAAGGTGTTGATCATCGGTGCCTCGGGCGGGGTGGGAACGCTGGCGGTGCAAGTGGCCAAGTGGTTTGGCGCTGAAGTGACGGGCGTGTGCAGCACCAGGAATGTGGAACTGGTCCGATCGATCGGCGCGGACCAGGTGATTGATTACACCCGAGAGGACTTCGCCCAGAACGGGCTGCGCTACGACCTTATCCTCCAATTGGCGGGGACCCGGTCGCCGGCGGACTGCAGGCGCAGCTTGACGCCCGGAGGGACGCTCGTCTTCATTGGCGGATCGGGAGGTGGCCGATGGTTCGGGCCCATGGGGGGAATTCTCAAGGCGCTGGCGTTGGCGCCGTTCGTGAGCCAGCGGATGGTTACGTTCATGGCGAAAAGGAGCAGGGCGGATCTGGGGTTCTTGAGAGAACTCATTGAAGGCGGGAAGGTCGCGCCGGTTATCGACCGGACGTACTCGCTGAGCGAGGTCTCCGATGCCATCCGGT
This sequence comes from Bryobacterales bacterium, assembly GCA_963809945.1. Lineage (GTDB taxonomy): Bacteria > Acidobacteriota > Terriglobia > Bryobacterales > Bryobacteraceae > CAWELS01. The sequence continues at coordinate 88,116 of CAWELS010000044.1, forward strand.
ACCTCGAGGAGGGGCACGCTCGCGGGAAGGTTGTTATCGGAGGGATTGGAGCGCCGTTATCAGCAGTGTGAGTGCCTTGAAGAAGGGCCTCCAGCGCTGTCCCATCGGTGACATGGGGTGGATCGGCAGCCGGGGAAAGCGGCCGCACGATCCAGCCAATGGATGTCTGGTGACCAACCTGTTTGGATCGCCCAGGCGAGATCAAAGCCCCGAAGTCCAAGCCCTCCTGTCCCCTCTTGCCATTTACCTACCATGGATGTCCCGGAGGGCGTGGTGGCGCTGGTGGGCGTCCCTGCTCCCAGCCGGAATGCGGACGCGGCCACCTGCGCGAGAAAGCCTGCACTGACCGTCAGCCGCCCGGGGAGCCAAGCCGCCCGGTTCGCCACGGAAGCTGCTCCCACCTCACAAAAACGCTCCGCCCCGCAAAGCTAGTCACAACCTGTTATCTATAACTACCGTAGCGACTTACCTTCGTTTGCCCCCTCATTTCCTTGACCCCGTCCACCACAATGTAAGTAGGACCCGCTCCGCTCACCCGGGGCCCGGCGTCCCAACCCACACCAACGGACGCCCCCGGTCCACCGGTGAATCCACATCCGAAGCGAGGAATCGAACTATGTCTGCATCCGCGGCCAAGATGGCGGCCAATCGCGCCAATGCCCAGAAATCGACCGGTCCCAAGACCGAAAGCGGCAAGGAACGCGCCAAGCGCAACGCGCTCAAGCACGGACTCCGCACCAACCGTCTCGTCGTCCACGCCGACGAGCGCGAGGAGTGGCAATCCTTCCACGACAGCCTGCAAGCCAAGGTGGCCCCCAACGATCCCGTCGAATGGATCCTCTTCAATGAGATGGTGCGCGCGGCTTGGAACCTCCGCCGCATCGACAAGCTCGAAGCCCAGATGTTCGACGGGGAAACCGATCCTCTCGCAGACGAACGCTGCGACGCCAGAATGGACCGCTACGCCCGCTATCGCGCCAGCAACGAGCGCACCTTCCACCGCGCCCTCCGCGAGCTGAAGGCCCTGCAAACAGCGAGCGTCCCGCGCGAAACCTTCACCGAAACCACCGGCCACCGGCTGCCCTGCCTGGTGGACTTCGCAAAAGTGTACAAACGAACCCAACAAATCGCCAACAACATCGACGATATGCCGCCGCCGACAGCCTCGATGGCGGACATGGACGCCTGGGTGGAGCAGATGATCGCCAAACACCCGGTCCCGGCGCCGCCGCAACCGTAAAACTGTCCGCCGAGAACCACCCGCCAGCCGCCGACCCCGCCCGACGTGCGCCCGCCGACTGTTTTCTAAGCCCCGAAACCCAGGGATAGGATGGATGGGAAGATAGGCCGACAGACCATTCTTGGTGTTCTGACGCCTGAGAACTGGCTCTTGGGCGGCGGGCGCTTAGCGGATGCGCGGACGCCAGCGCCAGCCTCGGTGCCGGAAATGCCGTCGAACCATTCCAGTATGTGGAACTAGTCCATCCTTCAGGCCGTCTGGCGTCGCGGCACGCACGGCGAAATTGTGGCGAGGTCTGGCGGAGACCTCGCGGTCGTCGCTGGCAACATCGGATCGCGCTTCGCCGACTCCTATACCCCGGGCCGATTCGGCGTCTGCGGTGAAGGAGCCTGGCGGGAGTAAGGTGAGTACACTAGCCTCCGTAAAACTCATCCTCGTGAGACGCGGATAAGCGTCCAGCAGCGCTCCCGCCTCCAGAAGCTCGCGGTAAGAGTGCGGTCCGGGCCGCTCTTTGGTGACCACAAATTCCAACAATCTCCGCATCTGCTCGGTTTGGGCGGCGGCAGATTTCGAACGTTCTTCGCCTACGGCCACCTGCCGGCGGGCGTCCATGATGGCATAAGCCAGAGCAGCTGATCCGACCGAAGTGATTAATGCGAGAACTGTGTACAGCAAACCGTCCATGTTGGGCTCCTCCTCAGTCGATCACGCCTTTCGGATCCGTGCGGACCGCCTCGGCCAGCCGCGTCAATCCCACGGTCCCAGACTGATCTGGGCCGGTTTCCGTCGAGGTTGCCATCTGCCCTTGGTCCGGGGCGAGCGTGTGTCGTCCAGACGCCACCACGGTCGTGTTGTTACGGCGGCACTGAATCCACCTGCTGTACCGGCGACGTGTGGCGGTGGGGTTCTTGTGACCGAGATAGGCGGAAACCGTCTCCACGGGGGTGCCCGCCTCCAGCATCTCAATTGCATATGTGTCACGGAAGCGAATGGCGCTCCCGTCGGTAATCTCGGCGAGTTCGAATAGCTCGTCGAGACGAGACCGCCAGAACTGAAGCGCTTTCCGGCTGCCACCGCCGCGATCCAGGAAGAAACTGTACGAATCGTTCTTGGGGCAACGGTCCAGTGCCTCGCACACGGTCTCCGGAAGCTGATTCCAGATCGGCTCCGCCGTGTTGCCGTTGCTGACCAGGAGCCGATTGTCCACAACCCTCTCTCGAGAAAGCGTGACCACATCTTGCAGACGAAGTCCGCTGTAGCGGAGAACGAGGACGAGCGCCCGCAAGTACGCACTGAGATTCTGGCGCTCGGATTCGCTGGCGTCACCGAACGTACGGCTGGCGGCGAGGATTTTGGACACCTCCTCGTTGCTCAGCGGATTCACTTCGGGAATCGGCGACCTGCGTGATGGCGCCTGGCTCGCGGTCTGGTCCACGACGGTACTGTTGGGCCGCGGCGAACCGTCGCCCATGCGCGGCACCTCGCTCCGCAAACGGGCAACCCTCCCGTGCCACCACTGCTTGACGCGCGCCGCATAGTCGGATAGGGAGCGCCTCCCCCCGGCGTCATCGGCGTCTCCCAGCCCGAGTATATCCCTTGCCAGGTTGTCAATCTGTACGCCCAGCTTCGAGTTTCGAATGATTGCTTTTCCAGCGATTTGGGTGCGATAGATTGCATGGTACTCGTTGTCTATCGAGTGGCGGATCGGCATCTCCAGCATGTCTTCAATCTGTGGCCGGCCGATCAGGCTATTTTCAGACCACCGGTTGAGGACAAGGCGAACACGATCTTCAAGATTCAGACGGCTCAGTTCCTCTAGCTTCTTGCGCGCAAGGTGCAGTACGGCGACCTCCGGTGTCAAAACCAGAAAGATCTGCTTCGATTCCCGCATCAGCTCGACCGACGATTCCTCGATGTGTCCCGGCAGATCAACGAGAATGATCTGATAAAGCCGGCGAGCGACGCGGATCACATTGTCCCAATCTGTGGAGCTGACGCTGTAGCCGACCGGCGCTCCGGTCGAAGCCAAAATATCCAGGCCGTCTTTCTCTGTGACCAGTTGAGGCCACATCGCCTCGTCGAGCGCCCGGGATTCCTCGAGGGCCTCGGCTACCCCGTGAACGGGCTTGAGACTGAGCATGAAGGCTACGAGGCCATTGTGGAGATCGGAATCCACAAGTAGGACCTCTCGCTCGTTGTATCGTGAGGCGGCGACGCTCGTATTCGTGGCGACAGTCGTCGTCCCGGCGCCCGGCTTTGCCGGCAGAAACGAATAGATCTCGTTCGTGGATTGAACTCGGAGCGGATGTCGGGACAGATACTGTTCCAGCGTGTTCGCCGCTGCAAGGATCGCATCGCGGGTGAATGGTGGTTCCAAGAACTCCCGGATTCCAGACCGCATCAGCTTGAGCGGCGTCTCGGGCCGACAGTCGTCACCGAAGGCGACGATCGGCACGCCTGGGAGAATCTCATCGAGTTGCGCGGCAACCCGCAGGGCTTCGTCCAGGTCGTTCACCGCAATGAAGACCACCTCAGGGGCATGGAACCTCACCAGTCGTTCGAGGGTAGATGTGGTTGGATAGGGGTAGCCGGTGTGCAATACCGTCTCGAAAATGCCAGAGTCACAGAGAGCGAGATCCAGCTGACCTGCTAGCTCCGGGGCGGGGTTGATCACCAGGGTTTTCAGCATGGTAATGCTCACAATCCTATTTGCTGGCTCCTCTGTTTTTCAGAGTGCATCGTCGACACGGGATCTGTTTGTTTAATCGACTTCTAGGTGAATAACTTTAGTTCCTCAAGCCTGGGTCTTACACCTCACCTGTATCTCTCAGTGCGCCCCGAGGGCGCAGATCACCAGTGGGGGAGGGACCCACCGATCTAGTTCTCGGTAGGACATAGTAGCTGACGAGCGGCTTAGTCGGGCAACCGGTCGGGCCGAAGCCGCGTGACAAAGCCCACACTAAGGTGCGTGAGCGACTGGGCAGGCCGTAACGCGAGTGAAGCTTGAGCAATCCTTGAAAGTGAAGTGGCGGATGCCGACCCCGCTGAGATCCCGCCCGATAGACCGGTCGCAGATCAAACCGCGGCGGTAACGATGAAAGAGTATACTGTTGACCGCGCGGTGCGGCAGTCCATGGCCGCGCAAGCTGTCTGAGTAGCCCAGAGACCTCCACATCTGCCTCGACGCCGCTTCATCCAGCATGCGCTCCTCGGTGCTTCCGCCGCGATAGTCGGCTGCAGCACGCGGAAACCGACTCCAGCATTGCGGGGGACATCCATGGTCGGCAAATGTCAAGAGGGGACAGGGGATCCCCTGGACTTCGGGGGACGAAGCCGGTAGAAGCGAGGGGCAGCGATCGACAGGTTTTTGATCTTGCCCAGTCGCTCCAAACAGGTTGGTCACCAGATATCCATTGGCTGGATCGTGCGGCCAGGGCACGTCACAGAAGATTGAGTTGTAGTCAACCCGCCAGCCCCAAAACATTGCCCCCAGCATCACCGCCAGGCGGCGTGCCGAACCCCTAATCGCGGGGTCTGGCGGGAACCTGTCGCCACGGCGGCCCGCCGGGGACTTTGCTGCTGTCCAGTTCAGGGTAGGCTCCGCAACAGTAGCCCGTAATGTTCCTGGCGAGGCGGAGGGCGATGATCGGAGTGGCGGATCGGTAGAAGCACTCTCGCCAGGTAGGCCGCCCCATGGGGACCCGCCCGTGTTTCGCCCATGGACGAGGATGTCCGCCCTACGGGGCTTGTGTGGACCGAGTGACATTGGGGCGCCTGCCCACCCCCACGAAGACGCTTCCCGCTGCCGGAACCCCATGATATGCTGAGGGCGAACCGTGTTCGGAAGACATCGGCGCAAAGACAAGATACTCTTCGCTTTATCCGATGTCCTGCTGACTCTGCTCGCCTTCGAACTCGCCTACCGCACCCGGCTCACGCTTCCGCTCGAACGCCTCTTCTTTATCGTCGCGCCCATCAAGCTGCTACTCATGGGCGCCGTCGCCGTGCTCTGGCCGATGGTCGGGTCCTGGATGCAGGTCTACGAGCGGCTCGATGCCGAGCGGTTTCCGGTGGTGATCCGGGAGACCTTCAAGCAGTGCCTCCTCTGCGGCATGGCGGTGGTGCTGGTCCAGTACATCCTGCGGTTGGATCTGAGCCGGCCGTTTCTCGGACTCTTCCTGGTCTACACCTGGGTTCTGCTGAGCGTCTTCCGCGTCAACGCGCCGGGACTGGTGGGCTGGTACCGGCGGGGCTTCGGCTCGCCGGATTACGTCTTCATCGCCGGGTCCGGACCACGCGCCCGGCGGCTCGGCCGGGTGGTCGAGCGTTCGGCCGATTACGGCGTCCGTCTGGCCGGCTTCATCGCCGTCGATCCGGCGGCAGGGAAGGGAAGCGTCCGGCTGCGCGGGGAGTATCCGGTGCACCCCCTCGCCGACCTGCCCGATGCTGCTCGATGAGAACATCATCGACGAGATCATCTTCGCGGTCGATTCCAAACGCCTGGCCGAGCTCGAGGACGTCCTGCTGCTGTGCGATGAGGAAGGCGTGCGGACGCGGGTAGCGGTGGACTTCTTCCCGCACGTCCACAGCGATGTCTACCTCGACCGGCTGCGGAGCGTCCCGCTGCTGACCTTCTCGGCAACACCGCACGACGAGGTGTTGCTCATGATCAAGCGCCTGCTCGACGTGATCGTCGCGGGGGCCGGGTTGATCCTGCTCGCCCCGCTGATGGGGCTGGCGGCGCTGCTGATCCTGATCACCACGCCTGGTCCGGTGATCTTCCGGCAGATGCGCTGCGGGCTGAACGGGCGGCGGTTCGCCTGCTACAAGTTCCGGTCGATGGTGCGCGACGCCGAAAGCCAACAGCAGGCGCTGGCGCATCTGAACGAGAAGACGACGGCCTTCAAGATCGCCAAGGATCCCCGCGTGACGCTCTCGGCCGCTGGCTGCGCAAGTTCTCGATCGACGAGCTGCCGCAGTTGTGGAACGTGCTGCGGGGTGATATGTCGGTAGTCGGGCCGCGGCCGCCGGTGCCGGAAGAGGTGGTCCGCTACCAGCGCTGGCAGCGGCGCCGGCTGCGGATGCGTCCCGGGCTGACGTGCCTGTGGGCGCTCGAGGGGCGCGACCGGCTCGACTTTGAGACCTGGATGCGGAAGGACCTCGAGTACATCGACAACTGGTCGCTGTCGCTCGACCTGAGTATCATTCTGAGAACGGTGCCCCAGGTGGTCCTGGGGAAAGGAGCTCACTGAATTATGCATTTGGTACCCACGCGGGAAGAAGTGATCGCACTGCTCGGGGAGACTGGTGCGCTACGGCACGGACACTTTCGGTATCCGCACGGGCTGCACTCGGACCAGTACCTGCAGATCCCACTGGCGATGCGCTACTTCCAGCACCAGAAGACGCTGAGCGTCGGCCTGAGCCGGCTGGTGCGCGCCAATCCGGAGATCCGGGCCATTGTGCCGGAGCTGTCGATCGTGTGTCCGGCCACCGGCGGACTGCCGGTCGCCTACACGCTGTGCGAGGCGCTGCGGGCACGGCAGGTCTACTGGGCCGAGCAGGACAACGAGGACGGGCCGCTGCACCTGCGGCAGTTCCTCGAGCAGGTGCCCGGTGAGCGGGTACTGTTGGCGGACGACATTCTGCGGTCGGGCAGCAAGCTGACGCTACTCAAAAAGCTGGTGGAGGAGAACGGCGGGGAGGTGGTGGGGTTGGCCGTGGTGGTCTACCAGCCAACGCCGGAAACCAAACACTTCGAGTCGCTGCCGTTTTACTATCTGGCCAAGATGGAAGACGGCTACTTCGGCCGGGACGGCGCCTGCGAGCTGTGCGACAAGGGCATCGAGGTGGAGGCAGTCTGGGTCTGATGCGCCTGCTGGTCCTGTTGCTGGTGTCGCTGGCGGCGTGGGCCGCCGACTACCGCGCCGGGACCGCCCGTATCGACATTACGCCGCGGGGGGCCATCTGGCTGGCCGGCTACCCCGGGCGGGAGCATCCATCGACGGGAGTGGCGCAAAGGCTGTATGCGCGCGCCGTGGCGATCGAGGACGGGCGGGGCGGGCATGTGGTGGTCGTCGCGGTGGACCTGTTCGGCATCACGCGGCAGCTCGCCGATGAGGTCTGTGCGCGGGCCGCGAAGGCCTATGGGCTCGACCGGGCCGAGATCCTGCTGAATGCGAGCCACACGCACAACGGGCCGGTGGTGTTACCGAGTCCGGTGCTGACGCGTGACCTGCCGCCGGACGAGGTGGCGACGCTCGAAGCGTACAACCGCCAACTGGCCGAATGGCTGGTGACGGCGATCGGCGCGGCGCTCGGCGATCTGCGGCCGGCGCGGCTCGGCTACGGTCAGGGGGAAACAGACTTTGCCGTGAACGTCCGCCCGGAGGGGCCGGTGGATCATCGTGTCCCGGTGATCCGGTTGACGGGGGAAGACGGGGCCGCCATGGCGGTGATCTTCGGCTACGCCTGCGACAACGCGACGTTCGGCGAAGGCGACTACGAGATCAGCGGCGATTACGCCGGCGACGCGGCGGCGCGGCTCGAGGAGGAGGCGCTGGGGTCGGTGGCAGTGTTTGTGGCGCTGTGCGGCGCCGATCAGGTTCCGGAGCCGAGGGGCGGGGACGGGGATGTCGCCCGGCACGGCGAGGCGCTGGCGATGGAAGTCCGGCGGGTGATGGACGCGGGGATGAAGCCGGTCCGCGGACCGCTGCGAACGGCGTTTCAGCTTGCCGAGCTGCGGCTCGTCTACCGGACGCGCGAGGAGTACGAAGAGGAGATCGAGCACGGTTCCCCGGCGGCCGCGCGGCGCGCCCGGCTCGTGCTCGATGCCTACGGCGAGCGGCGGCCGATGCGCGGTGTCGCTTATCCCGTGCAGGCGGTCCGGTTCGGGAACGGTCCGGTGCTGCTGGCGCTCGGCGGCGAGGTGGTGGTGGAGTACTCGCTGCGGGTCCGCCGCGAGTTCCCCGGTGTCCCGCTCATCGTCACCGGCTACTCGAACGATGTGATGGGCTACGTTGCCTCCGGGAGCGAGGATGACGAGGAGGCCGGGCGGAAGGCGATCGAATACGGGCTGCCGGGACCGTTTGCGGGGGATACCGAAGAGGCGATCTGGGCGACGGCGCGGCGGGTGCTGGGGCGGGTCGGCGTGAGGGCGGGTGGGCGGTAGGGGTTGGGCTCCGGGGAAAGCCGGTCGCCGCAGGGCGGAGCTGAAGCGCGGCCCGTAAAGCGCGTTCCAGGCCGCACTGAACTCGTGGTCCAGGCCAGATACGGCTCGACGGGGACGATCGTCGCCGGGCTCGTGCCTCAAGGATAATCGGATCATGAGCCGAAAGAATTTCTCGTCGGGGACCGCTTGGGAAAAGCAGGTTGGTTACTCGCGGGCGGTGCGGATCGATAACCTGATCTGCGTGTCGGGTACGACAGCGGTCGACGAGGACGACAATATCGTGGGTCCGGGGGATCCTTACACGCAGGCGCGGTTCGCGCTGCTGAAGATACAACGCGCCGTTGAGGAGGCCGGAGCCAGCCTGGGCGATATCATCCGGACGCGTGTCTATGTCACCAACACGGACAACTGGGAGGCGGTGGCGCGGGCGCACGCCGAGATCCTGGGCGATATCCATCCGGCCTCGACGCTGATCGAAGTGCGGCGGTTGATTGCACCGGAGATGCTGGTCGAGATCGAGGCGGACGCGGTGATTCAGTCGTAGGGGCGAGTGGTTGGCCGGCTGGATGGCGCGACCTCCAGGCCGCGCGGTCGGGGACGCCCGCCTTACGGGGCCTATTGGAGAATACGGTGGAGAGGTTTCTGGGCCGCCCGGGGGATGCGGCGCGGCTTGTGTGGGCCAGCCGCCGACATGACCGCCGGCGTGGCAAGGCTGGCGGATTGCTCGACGTCGGGCTGGCTCTGGTTCAGAGCTAGCCCAGGTGGAATTCCTGGCCGATGGAGTCGATGGCGACGCGGTCCGGGTGGCGCGAGGCGGCCGTATAGAAACGGTCCAGCGGCTCGGAGATCGGCTCGTCGCCGAGGATGAAGGTTTGATGGTGCACTGGGACGACGAACTCCGTGCCGGCTTCGTTGGCCATTCGCCAGGATTGCTCCGGCGTGCAGTGATGGTGGCGCCAGGGATTGTACGCGCCAATCGGCATGACGGCCACGTCGTAGGACCGGGCGCATTTGAGACCCCGGAACAGGTGCGTGTCGGCGGTATCGCCGGCGAACAGGATGCGGTACCGGCCGACGTCGATGCGGTAGCCGTTGTAGCCGCGGTAGGTGTCGGTCCGCACCCGCGCGCCCCAGTGATTGACCTCGAATGCCCGCACCGTTGCCGGACCGTGACGCGCCTGCTCGCCCCAGCGCATCTGATGGACGCCCCGGTAGCGCCAGAAGCGCAGCAGGTCGGCGGTCTCCCAGGCGGTGACCACACGGGTGTGGCGATCCTCGAGCGCCCGCAGGGAAGGGCGATCGAAGTGGTCCAGGTGGGCGTGCGAGAGCAGGATCAGGTCCGGCTGCGGCAGCGCGTGAAGCTCGATGGCAGGGGAGACGAGCCGGCGCGCGCCGAACGCGAGGCGTCCGAGCGTGAAGCCGGCGTGGTCGCTGAAGACGGGGTCGGTGAGGATGGTGTAGCCATTGACCTTGATGAGGACCGTGCTGTGGCCCAGCCAAGCGATGTGGAGGCCGGTGTCGGGCCACGCCAGCGGGTTCGGGACGCGGGGCGGGGCGCCGATGGGGCGGTTGCGCCCTCGGAAATACTCGTTCCAACAGCGCGGGGCGGCACGGTAGGCCGTCATCCCGGAGACGGCCAAACCGGCGATGGTTTTGCCGTTCAGCGGCCGGCGTCGTGGAATCCTGGGTCGTCGGGCTCTCATTTTTTTGCCAACTCCTGCTCAAGCTCGCGGGCTTCGGACGGCATGTCGCCGGCGCTTTTGACGTGCGCGATCTCACGATCGCAGATCTCGCGCTTGCCGTTGAGCAGCGCTACCTTGGCCAGAAACCAGCACTTGTAGCTGCCGGCGGGCGGCGTGTCGTGGGCGTGTTCGGCTTCCTCGAAAGCGCCCAGCAGGTTGCCGGTCTGCAGCAGCGCGTAGGCGGCCAGGACACGCAGCGACGAGTTCTTCGGGTTGTCCTCTTTCAGGTCCGACAGCCGGGCCAGCGCCAGCGTGTTCTCGCCCTGCTTGATGAGATTGATGGCATCGGCGACGGCGTCGCGGTCGCGATCGCTGAGCGTGTCGAGCTCGGGCTTGAGCCGCTGGTAGTTCAGGTCGAAGGTGGCGGCCGAGGCTCCCACGGCGAGCGCAAACACGACCGCTGCCATCGCCAGAGATCGTGAGAGTGGTCTCATAGGCGACTCCGATCCGTCGCGGGCCGGCGCGCTCGGGACGCCGGTCCCCGGCTCGGAAGCGGGGTGAACCGGGTCGTACGATCAGGCTTCGTGCTGCGGACGTGTCCCATTGTCAGAGGACGCGATCTGTACCAGATGCGGGGCGGCTTTCGGTGGCGCCTGGAAGCCGAGTGTGTCCATCGGGCAGACGGTGACACAAATGCCGCAGCCGATACAAGAGCTATTTCCATTATTCAACACTTCCTGCTTGAGCGCGTAGCTCATGACGTCGATGCCCACCTGGCAGTTGCGGCTGCACTCCCCGCAGGCGATACATTTGTCGTTCGCGTGGATGCCGAAACGGCTGATGCCGAGCCTGGTGTAGGCGTGGCTGAACAACTGCATCATCTTCGCGAGCGGACACCAGTAGCGGCACCAGACCTTGCCGCCGAAAAACGGATAGAGGGTCACCGGCAGGATGCCCACCAGCCAGACGTCGGCGAACAGGTGATACCAGTCCAGGCCGACCGCCGCCGGCCGCCGGAAGATAGGGAGGAGATCGCGGCTCAGAATCATGATGGTGATCGCCACCGCCGCTGCCAGCACGATCGAGTTCATCCGCTCCCACCGAATGCTGCCCTTGCCCTTCGGAGCCAGGTGACGCCAGCGATCGCCCAGCGTCTCCGCCAGTCCGCCGCAGCCGCAGATCCATGAACAGTACCGCTTGCCGTGCCACAGCACCAACAGCGGGATTACGACGAATGCCAGGACGATGCCCCAGACCACCCAGATCTGGTGCGGGCTGCCGAAAAACGTGTAGAAGAACAGCGGCCAGGCGTAGACGATGCCGTAGGAGCGCCACGTCTGGTCTGCAAACGTGGGATCCGAGGCCAGCTTCTCGCCCACCCAACGGTACTCGACCGCCCAGCGGAACAGGAACTCGGGAATCAGGAAGAAGAAGATCCACTGAAAGCTCAGCAGACTCGTGTAGCGCCAGATCTGAAACTTGTCCTTGCGCTCAAAGCCCCAGCGGTTCATCGCCCGGATACCGAAGGTGGTCATCACCAGCGTGTAGAGGACGGTGTACCAGAACGACCAGGGGCGGTCGAAGAACGAAAGGGCGTTGAAGCTCCAGCCGGTGTAGGGCCAGAACTCGTGGCCGGCCGACTGCTTGGAACCATAGATCGTGTAGCAGACCAGGAACGAGACCCCGAGCCACGCCCAGCGGCTGCCCCGGACGCCGAGGGCGATCAGACCGCCGACCGAGGCGAGCGCCGCCGCAACGCCGAGCGCCTGCAGGGTCGCAAGCGACGCAATGCCGGTCCGGCCGCCGGCCAGCCATAGTCCGACGAGCGCCGCCACGGCCAGCAGGACCGCCGCCCACGGATTGCCGGTCCAATCGTTCTCGAGCCGGATGCCGAGCGAGCGGAGGAACTCGGTCGGCACTTCGGCGCCGACGAGCACGAAGGCATGGTCATAGGGGACGCGGCGCTCCTCCTGGCGGCTGCCGTCCTCCACTGCAAGCACGCATTCGCCATCGCCGAAGCGCCGGGTGTTCGAGTTCAAAACGACGTTGATGCGTCCCGCGCCGATCGCCTCGTCGAGCTTCCGGCGGTTGTCCTGGAACACTCGGCTGAACTCGCTGCCGCGGTAGGAGAGGGTCACGCGATTCTGCTCGGCGAGCGTCAGGGCGGCTTCCACGGCGCTGTTGCCGCCGCCGACCACGATGATGTTTTCATCGCGGTAGTGCCGCGGACTGTAGAGGCGGTGGTAGACCTCTTCGCGATCTTCGCCCTCCACGCCAAGCTTGCGCGGATTGCCCCGCTGGCCCGTCGCCAGCACGACCCGCCGCGCGCGGTAGCTCCCCTTCGGCGTGCGGACTTCGAAGCCGCCGCCGCGGAGCCGCGTGATCGCCTCGACGCCTTCCTCGGTACGGACCTCGAGATTGTTGTCGCGAATGACCTGGTGCCAGCGCGCGAGCAGGTCCTCTTTGGACGCGCCGTCGAGCCAGAGCTTGCCCTTCGGCGGCACCGTGTCGGGTTCCGCATAGACCCACTTGCCTTCGGGGAAGTCCTCGATCGTGTTGGCGAGCTTCGATTTCTCGAGGACAACGATGCGCAGACCGTGGTCCTGCAGGCGGAGCGCGGCGTTGAGTCCGGCGGCGCCCGAGCCCACGACGACCACATCGTAGGTATTGTCCGAGCCGGCCTTCGCGTCGTGCTTGGCGGCGATGCGCTCGGCCACCTCGTAGCCCTGCGCCATGGCGAGTTTGACGACGGGCGCGCCGGCCAGGTCGCCGACGATGTAGAGCCCGGGGACGGTGCTTTGGTACTCGGCATTCACCACGGGGCGGCGGCCGGGCATGTTGGGGCTGTCGAGCAGGGCACGGGTTTTCCGTCGAATCCAATTGAACATGGGCGTGCTAGTGCTCCCGGACGGCCTCGGATTCGGATCGCGCCGCCGGCTCGAGCGTGTTCCCGCAAGCCGAGCATCTTCTCGCGGCGGGATGATTCGTTGACCCGCAGGCCGGGCACTTCACCGGGTCCTGCGTGCCGGGCTGTTTGAAGCGTCCCGCGGGAAACGCGGCGGCGCCGGGCAGCCGTCCGCGGCTCAACACGTACAGGTAGCCGGGGACGGTGAACAGGAAGCCGAGCAGGAAGGCCGCGAGCGGTCCGCGACCCTGCGCCAGCGCGGCCAGTGAGGCGAGACTGCCGAACACGAGGCCCGCGAGCACATAGACGCCGATCCACAGCCACGTGCCGGAGAGCCCACCCGCGGCCCGCGGATTCATGATCATGTTATTCGGGCGGCTGCTGGCGGCGTACGTCTCGGGGTCGGCCACGAGCAGCCGGCGGTCCCGCTCGCAGACGGGCAGCCGTTGGCCTTCATAGAGGTATGCGGCACCGGAGGCGCCGACTGCCCGTCCGCAGACCACGCAGGTCTCGTCCGGGCGCGCCGGCAGAGGTCCCGTCAGCGGTGAGCCGGCCGGCGCGAGCGATACCCCGAGTAGAAACAGAATCGAGAGACGACTTCCCAGTGCCAACAAATTCCCTCTCGCTTAGGACTTCGATGCCGGGGGTCCATAGGTTACCCCGCAACGGTGTTGCCGCGATCCAGTGTAGCTGGAGTGCCGGAGGTTGTGGGTGAGCGGCCGTTGGGGGAAGGGCGCTGTGGTCTGCGCGTACGAGTTGGCTTGGAAGGTTCGGAGATGGTCCGCCTCGACCTGGCCGCGAGAGTCGAGCGGGCCATCTGATACCGGTGAAAGCCGCGCCGGGCCGGCTCACAGGAACGTGGCTTACAGTCCAGCGCAACAGCAGGCACGAGGTGCCCGTACCGCTCCCTGCGGTCACGGCTCGGACTTGCCGGGACCGTTCTGCCGAAGCTATTTGGTGGCGTCCTTCAGGTCGCCTTCGATCTTGTCGATCAGCTTGGCGACGTCCTTGTTGTCCTTGTCGGCGGCGGCGATCGGCTTCAGCAGTTCGAGCGCCTGCTCGTTGAAGAGCTTGACGCGATCCGGCTGCGCCATCTTCTTGGCCCCGTAGAAGCCGGCGATCTGGTTCATCATCCGGGCCAGGCCGATGCTGAAAGTGTCGCGCGCCACCGTCGGAGCCTCGCCCTCGAAGGCCTTCTGCGCCTGCGCCGTGTCCTCAGGGGCGCCGGCCGCGAGGCACGTCGCGAGCACCACGTGGCGCTGCAGGACTGCGCTCTGAAGCTTGGCGATCTCCGTGTCTGCCAGCATGATGCCGTCGGCGACGCGGTCCAGGTCGGCCACCGGCGCGGCGCTGCCCATCGGATAGCTGAAGGCCAAGGGCGCCGGACCGGTCGCAGCGGACTTCTGGTAGGCCATGTAGGTCGCGTAGAACGCGCTCACCTGGCGGTTCGCCATGCTGCGGTAGTTGTTCATGTTCAGCCGGAAGCTGGCCGAGTCCGCCGTATTGGCTTCCGAACCATCTTCAAAGGCATCGGCGAGGGCCATGTATCCCGACGCCATGCCATCGGCAATCACGAGCCGCCAGGGTTGCGCGCGGTCGGCATACTCGTTGCCGGCCTCGACGAGAGGTTCCAGGTTGTCCGCCGTTTTCTGAAGGTCCCCGGCCGCCCAGGTCGTCTGGGCGTTGTTCCAATGCCACGCGGGTGTACCCGTGGCCGGCCCGGGGGGACCGCAGGATGTTACTAAGAATGCACAGGCCAGAATGGCGACGGCAAGAACAGAGCAAGCGTTCGATCGGATGTTCATGGTGCCTCCTAGGCCGCGACCGGCGCACCAGATATTACGCGATCAATACGAGGGCGCGCAAGGTCGCCGCACCGGCCAAGTCGGCGCTACGCCCGGCCGGCTCTACACTGGCAGCGTTCAACGCGGCCGCGGCTCAGGGCATGCACAAAAGACTACAGTCCGCGGCGAACGCTGCGCGCTGACCAATGAACTGTTATCACAATCTATTCCGGGATTCAACTCGAACGCGAAGAAACTCCGACCGGAGGTTCCACATTCGAGTGGAGGAACTGCTTGACACAGCG
This sequence comes from Bryobacterales bacterium, assembly GCA_963809945.1. Lineage (GTDB taxonomy): Bacteria > Acidobacteriota > Terriglobia > Bryobacterales > Bryobacteraceae > CAWELS01. The sequence continues at coordinate 103,203 of CAWELS010000044.1, forward strand.
GATCGCCTGCCGGGTCCGGTGCTCGTTCTCAATCAGGGCAAAGCGCACGAAGCCCTCGCCCATGGGGCCGAAACCAATGCCCGGCGAGACGGCGGTGAGAGCTTCCGTGAGCAGGAGTTTGGAGAACTCGAGCGAGCCCAGCTCGCGGAACCGTTCCGGCATCGGCGCCCAGACGAACATGGTGCCCTTCGGCGGCGCGACCGGCCAGCCGGCGGCATCGAGACCCTCAATCAGGACGTCGCGGCGATGCTGGTAGACTTCGCGGATCTTGCGCGTCTCGTCCTCGCACTCGCGCAGGGCGATGATCGAGGCGATCTGGAGGGGCTGGAAGATGCCGTAATCCAGGTAGCTCTTGATGCGGCCGAGGGCGGCGATCATCTTCGGGTTGCCGAGGCAGAAACCCACACGCCAGCCGGCCATGTTGTAGCTCTTCGACATGGAGAAGATCTCGACGCCGATCTCCTTGGCGCCCTCGACCTGCAGCAGGCTCGGCGGACGGTAGCCGTCGAAGCCGAGGTCGGCGTAGGCGAAGTCGTGGACCACCATCGGTGCCGTGGTGCGCGGCCAGGCGGACGATCTCCTTGAAGAAGTCGAGGTCGACGCAGGTGGTCGTCGGATTGTGCGGGAACGACAGCAGCAGCATCCGCGGCGGCGCGAGCGACGTGCGATAGTGGTGCTCCAGGTTGTCGAGAAACGTCGCCGGATCGGGCATCTCGAGCATGCGAGGCGTGGCCCTCGGCCATGATCACGCCGTACTGATGGATCGGATAGGCGGGGTTCGGCGAGACCACCTCGTCGCCCGGTCCGATGACCGCGAACAGCAGGTGCGCGAGCGCGTCCTTGGCGCCGATGGTGGCGATGGCCTCGGTCTCCGGATCAAGCTCCACGCCGTAGTTCCGCCGGTAGCGCTTGGTGATCTCCAGGCGCAGATTGGGGATGCCCCGCGACATCGAATAGCGATGGTTGCGGGGGTTGCGAGCGGCTTCGACGAGCTTATCCACGATCGGCTGGGGCGTAGCGCCATCGGGATTTCCCATTCCGAAGTCGACCACGTCCAACTGCTGGGCCCGCAGCTTGGCCTTCATTTCGTTAACGACGGCGAAGACGTAAGGCGGGAGTTTGCGGATGCGATAGTACTCGTCAGAAGGTGACATACGCTTATTGTATTCCGGGTTGCGGGTTTAGTTCTGGCCCTGGCCGTTTGCCGGCAGCGGGACGTAGAGGCGAAACTTCCCGCCCCGTCCGAACGGGATGTCATCCACCAGGTTGACGACCACTTCCGCGCCTTCGAGATCCGCGCCGCACTGGCGGGCCAGCGTCTCGACGGCTTCCGGCGAAGGTCGCTCGCGCGGCATCGTCACGACGTTGATCTGGATCTGGTCGATCCGCTCCTGAACGATCTGGTAGCGGCGCATCCAAGGTGCGAACTTGAGCAGCGGGACCTCGATGACGTACGGATGGATCGTCTTGCCGCTGGGCAGCAGGAAGCGGTCGGCCACGCGGCCGTCGATGCTCCGCAGGGTCCGGAACGGGGCGCCGCAGGGGCAGGGCGTTTCGCCGGCCACCACTTCGTCGCCGAGCCGGTAGCGGATGATCGGCATGGCATAGGAGTAGAGCGAGGTGGCGACGAGCTCGCCGGTCTCGCCGGGCGCGCACGGGCGGCCGTCCCGCAGGACCTCCGCAACCAGAGTCGCCTCGGAGAGGTGAAAGCGGCCGGTTCCCGCCGGGCACTCGGTGGCCACCAGGTTGAACTCGTTGGCGCCGTAGTAGTCCCAGACGCGGGCGCCGAAGGCCTCGGCGATGCGACGCCGCATGTGCGGGGTGAGCGACTCGCCGGCACATTGGACATAGCGCGGCCGGATCGCCTGCCGGTCGGTTTCGGAGACATGGTCGGCCACCCAGGCAAGCGATCCCGGATAGCCGACCAGGATGTCTGGACGCGCGTTGCGTAAGTATTCGAGAATGGCGTCGGCCTCCCACAAACAGCTAACGGTGGGCCGGGGCAGGATCCCGAGGCGGGTCCACCAGGTTTCGTCGACATCCGGGGGCGCGAGCGGGTCCGGGCAGCGGACGGCGACGCGCAGGTGCCACGGGCGCAGCCCGAGCGAGAAGTCGTGCGCCAGGCGGACGCCTTGCAGGAAGCGGTCCTCGAAGGGGGTGCGGCGGATGATGAGGGAGTAGCCACTGGTGCCGTTGGTCTCATGGGCAACGAGGTTGGCGGGGGTACAGCCGTCGGCGAGCAGGTCATTGTCCTGGTACTGGCGGACGAGCGGCCGCGTGAGGATCGGGAGGCGGGCGAGATCGGCGGACGTGCGGATCTCGTCGGGATTGATTCCTTCGCTCTCGAAGAGGCGCCGGTAGTAGGGCACGTGGCGCACGGCGTGGCGAATGAGGCGCCGGAGCTGGCGCGACTGGTGGGCGTCGATCGTGCGCCGGTCTTTCGCATGAACGATGCGCAGGCCCTCGAGGGCCCGAAGCCAGGTGACCGGATCGCCCATTCGCCGCACGCGCATCGCGATTGATTCTAACTCGGGAAGGCCGGGCGCCGAGGCTTTCAGGCAAGAGGATAATGCGGGACAGCATTCCGAGGGGAGGACGCCGGTGGATTGGCCGCGTCCCCCCTGATGAACTATTTGTGGGAAACGTGGTACGACTTCCCTTGACTGATGCGATGGGTAAGATTTGTCCTCTGGATTCTGCTTGCCGGCGGTTGCCGACTGGCTGCCCTTCTCCCGTGTCTTCGGGCCGGGAATGGCCCAAAAACGGTAATGTGGGCTGGTGTTGGCGCCATGCTACATTGAGAGTCCGGATATGACAACAGGGGAGAAGTTCGAACGGTTGGTCGAGATCATGGCGCGTTTGCGGGCCCCGGACGGCTGTCCGTGGGACCGCGAGCAGTCCTTTGACAGCATCAAACCGTACACGCTGGAGGAGACCTACGAGGTCCTCGATGCGATTGACGCCCGGGACTGGCCGGGGCTCGCCGACGAACTCGGCGACCTGATGCTCCAGTGTGTCTTCTACGCCCAGATGGCGCGCGAGGAGGGCCGGTTTTCGATCGACGATTCGCTCGAGGCGATCAACGAAAAGCTGGTCCGGCGCCACCCGCACGTCTTCGGAACCGGCGATGCCAGCACGCCGGACGAGGTGAAGCAGCGCTGGGACGAGATCAAGGAAGAGGAGAAGAAAGAGCGAAACGAGGTCCCGAAGAGTATGCTCGACGGCGTCTCGCGGAAGCAGCCGGCGCTCGCCGAGGCAACGCAGATGTCGAGCAAGGTGGCCGCGGTGGGCTTCGAGTGGGAGACCACCGAGGACGTACTCGCGAAGCTCCACGAAGAGCTCGGCGAACTGGCCCGGGCGCGGAGCGCGGACTCCGCCGATAGCTCCTCCGTCGAGAACGAGCTGGGCGATATCCTCTTTGTTGTCGTCAACATAGCCAGGCATTTGAAAGTGGATCCCGAACAGGCTCTGCGGAGGACGAACTCCAAGTTTCGGCAGCGGTTCGGTCACATCGAGCGGCGCCTCGCCGAGCGCGGCAAGCAGCCGGCCGATTCCACGCTTGAGGAGATGGAAGCCCTATGGCAGGACGCCAAGAAGCGGGAGTGATCGAGTACCGGCCGCTACGGGAGGTCGACGAACTCCGCGATCTCGTCGGCCTGCAGCGCGAGGTGTGGGGCTTCGAGGATATAGAGATCGTGCCGGTCCGCCTGTTCCGGGTGGCGGTCTTTGTCGGCGGTCAGGTGATCGGGGCCTACGACGGAGCTCGGCTGGTCGGCTACTGCTATTCGTTTCCAGGCGTGGGGGCGGACGCGGGACGGGCCCATCTGCACAGCCACATGCTGGCGGTGCTGCCGGAATACCGGAACCAGGGCGTCGGCCGGCAGCTCAAACTCGCCCAGCGAAGTGAGGCGCTCTCGCGGGGAATCAATCTGGTCGAGTGGATGTTCGATCCGCTCGAGACCAAGAACGCATACTTCAACATCGAGCGGCTCGGCGTCGTCGTCCGGCGCTACGTTCCGAACGCCTACGGGGTGACCACGAGCAAGCTCCACACCGGCATGCCGACCGACCGCCTGATCGCCGAATGGCGGCTGGCGACGCCCCGCACCGAGGCAATCGTGGGTGACGTATCCCGCGAGCGGGATCCCGTTGAGGCGCGTATCCCGATTCCCACGAACATCCATGAGCTGCGCCGGCACAATTCCGACAAGGCACTTGTCATTCTGCAAGATGCACGTCAGAAGTTCGAGCAGCACTTCGCCGCGGGGCTCACCGTCACCGGCATCGAACGTTCCGCCGAAACAACCTGCTACACCCTGAGCCGACTGCCATGAAGATCGACCGGATCCTCCTGCGGCAGATCCGCATGCCGCTGGTTCACCCCTTTGAGACGAGCTTCGGGCGCACGACGGAACGCTCCATCATCCTGGTCGAGGTCCTCGCCGGCGGCCTGTCCGGCTGGGGCGAGGTGACCTGCGGCGAGGGACCGTTCTTCAATGAGGAATGGACCGACGGTGCCTGGCTCCTGCTGCGGGACTGGATTGGACCGCGGGCGGTGGGGCGTGAGTTTGCCTCGGCGAGTGAGTTCGGCCGGTTGATGCCTGCGATTCGGGGTCACCAGATGACGAAGGGGGGCCTCGAGTGTGCCGTCTGGGATCTGGAGGCGCGGATGGCCGGGCAGCCGCTATACCGCCAGATCGGCGGCGGGGCGCGCCAGGAGATCCCTTGCGGCGTTTCGATCGGACTGCAGGGCTCCGATGGGGAGCTGCTCGATCGGATCAGCGCGGAACTGGCCGCCGGATACCAGCGGATCAAGATCAAGATCAAGCCGGGGCGCGACGTGGAGATGACAGCTCTGGTACGGGAGAAGTTTCCCCGAATCAAATTGATGGCTGATGCAAATTCAGCTTACACATTAGGCGATGCGGGCCGTCTGAAGGAACTCGACGACTTCTACCTGATGATGATCGAGCAGCCGCTTGCCTGGGACGACATCATCGACCACGCGACGCTCCAAAAGCAGCTCGAAACGCCGATTTGCCTCGACGAGTGCATCCGGTCGGTGCGGCACGCCGAACAGGCGATCCGGCTGGGCGCCTGCCGGATCCTCAACATCAAGCTGGGGCGGGTCGGAGGTTTTGCGGGCGCGAAGGCGGTGCATGACATTGCCGCCCGGGCCGGCGTCCCGGTCTGGTGCGGGGGGATGCTCGAGTCCGGCATTGGGAGGGCGCACAACATCGCACTGTCGACGCTCGAGAACTTCGTGCTGCCCGGCGATGTCTCGGCTTCCAAACGATATTGGGAACGGGATATCATCCATCCGCCGGTGGAGGTGTCCGGGCAGGGGACGATCCACGTCAGCGAGGGGTTGGGGCTGGGCTATGAGATCGACCGTGAGCTCATCGAAAAACTCACCGTGCGGCGGGAGGAAATCGTTTGCAGCACAATCGGTTTTGGACAACTTCTCAAGCAGAACCGGAACTATCGCGTTACCTGGATCGGCCAGGTGGTCAGCGAGATCGGCGACAATTTCAACACGCTCGCGGTCTTCAGCCTGGCGCTGACCAACACGAATTCCGGCCTGATCATCAGCGGCATCATGATCGCGCGGGCGCTGCCGGTGCTGCTTTCGGGTCCGATCGCGGGTGTGTTGCTCGACCGGATGGATCGCAAGCATCTCATGATCGCGAGCGACCTGATTCGGGCAGTGGTGGGTTTCCTCTTCATCTTCGCGCTGCGACCGGAGGATACCTGGGCCCTGTTCGTGCTCAGCTTCCTGTTGATGTTCGCCTCGCCGTTCTTCACGAGCGGCCGCGCGTCGATCCTGCCGACGATTACCTCCAAAGAGGAACTGCACACGGCCAACTCGCTGACCCGGACGACGCAGTGGACGGCGGTGACGTTGGGGGCGCTGCTCGGCGGCGTGGCGGCCATGCAGTTCGGCTATCGTATCGCATTTGTTTTCAATGCATTGTCGTTCCTATTCTCAGCCGCTTGCATATCGCGGTTACAGGCGCCGAAGGGGTTCAAGGTGGTCCGCCGGGCGATGACCGAGGCCCGTGTCCTGCAGCCGTTCCAGGAGTACGTCGAGGGGCTGAAATACATGCGTTCGGTGCCGCTGCTGATGGCCATCGCGCTGGTGCACATGGGATGGGCGACGGGAGGTGGCGCGGCCCAGATTCTGTTCACACTATTTGGTGAGGTGGTCTATCCCTATGGTCCGGCGGGGATGGGGATGATCTGGGGATGCGCGGGGGTGGGATTGGTAATCGGCGGCACGTACGCGAATCGCGTCGGGGCCAACCTGACCTTCGACCGCTACAAGCGGTTAGTTGTCATTGTTTTCAGTATCCACGGCCTATCCTACGTGGCATTTAGCCAGACGCGGCCCTTCTGGCTGGTGCTCGTGTTCATCGCGATGTCGCGGTTCGGGATGGGCGTGGCTTCGATTCTGAATATGACCCTGCTGCTCAGGCACGTCCCGGACGAGTTCCGCGGGCGGGTTTTCGCCACGCTGGAGACGCTGGTTTGGGGCACGATGATGGTGTCGATGGCTCTCACCGGGCTGGCGACCGAGTATCTCGGCCCGCGGACTATCGGTACGATTGCCGGCATGCTGGGCTGCTCAACGGCGGTGATCTGGTTGGTGGCGGAATGGCGTGGGATGCTGGTGGAGCCGGAGCCACTGGGCATTGCCAAGGAAGAGGTAGAAGTACATGGAGAACCAGGAATTTGAATCGTTTAATCTAAAGGATAAGGTGATTTTGGTTACGGGCGCCGCTAAGCGGATCGGGCGGGGTATCGCGTTGCGGTTGGCCCGGGAGGGCGCGCGGGTTGCGATCCACTATGGCACCTCGGAGGCCGAGGCGCGCCGGACGGCCGCCGAGTGCGGCGGCGCGGAGTTGTTCCAGGCGGACCTCGAGCAGGTCGGCGAGATCCGGCGGATGTTTGGCGAGGTCTCCGGACGGCTGGGAAGGCTCGACGGGCTGGTGAACAATGCCGCCCGCTTCGCCAAGATCCCGGTGCTCGAGATCACCGAGGCCGACTGGGACGCCATACACTCGGTGAACCTGAAGGCGACCTTCTTTTGCGCTCAGGAAGCGGCAAAGCTGATGCAGGCTGTCGGTGGCGGCCGGATCGTGAATCTCAGCTCGCTCGGCGGCATCCGGCCGTGGGCGATGCACGCCCACTACTGTGCGTCGAAGGCTGGCGTGATCCACTTGACAAGGGCGTTGGCAAAAGCGCTGGCGCCCGCGATTACGGTGAATTCGGTGGCGCCCGGGACGATCCTCGAGCCGGAGTTCACCCAGAACATGGACGCGCCGGTCGACGCGACGCCGGCGGGCAGGCGGGGGACGGTGGAGGAGGTGGCCGACGCGGTGGTCTACTTTCTGCGGGCGTCGAACTTCGTGACGGGGCAGTTGCTGGCGGTGGACGGCGGGCTGGGTCTGCGGTGACACCGATGCCATCACGCAGCCACGGGCCTGTGGGAGGAGTTGATTCGCGACGATGCGAGCCTCGTGACGACGAGTTACGTCCTGCTCGAGACATACGCGTTGCTGCAGAGCCGGGCCGCGTGGAGTGCAGGACGGCTACGAGCCGCTATTCGATATCGACTGGGTGAGCGCCCCGGTCCACGGTGCTGCGATCAAGGTCGTGGCGGCCGCGAATCGGAGAAGACTCACTCTGGTCGACTGCCTGAGCTTCGATGTCATGCGTCGGCGGAGGATCGAGACCGTATTCACCTTCGACAGGCATTTCGCCGAGCAGGGATTCACCGTAGTTCCTGCCTAGTGCGGATACCCGAGGAACGGGTGATTCGCTAAAAGCCTTCCGAAACTAAGCGATACGGGTAGTGTGAGCCGGTTTTGGGAACATGCTACGGACTTATTCGATGCTGTAGAACGTTCGACCTACTCCGGCCTCACACCGGCCGACTGGACGATTCTGATCAGCGAGTCGGGAGGGATACAGATGCTGGCCGATTGCGATTGGCCGCTCGACACCCTCCAGGCGGACCGCGGAGCCGGAATGGTCTATCGGATCAGCCAGCAGGGCGAGCATGTGCGACTCGAAGGGCGGGCAGGCCGGCGAACTTGTCTGTTCGAGACCGAAAAGCCCGATGGGGCCGCCCGCCCCCTGCCGGCGGACAAAGTCTTCAATCGGCTCTTGCGACCAACTTTCCTCAATCCGAATCTCCCCATTGCGGGCGGCCCGAGACTGCTGCCGGCCGCCGAGGCGTGAGGCGATCCTCCGATTCAACGGCGAGCCATCGAGTGTAGTGGGTCGCGAATTTCGCCTGTCGACGGAAAACGTCGTGGGTATGATGTACACGCCAACGGACTTCCCGTTGCGCTTGCCCATGCGCGGCACAGGTACCAGGACCACCCGTCCCGCCTCACACGTCGTGTTTCCTGCGACGCCCCACAGCAGGGAGCCTGCCGCTCGCGCGGACTGAACTCCCAGTCTCTTGGTTAATGGGCCCGGGCGTGGGCACACCCCATCCTTCAAGGGTTGTGCTGCCCCGAGCCCAAGCCGATCTTAGCCGACAAGCATCCCTTGACTCCTATCAGCTTCACCACTCAGGAGCGTCTCAACGCTGCCGCCCCGCGATGCGCTATCGCATCTGAGCGACGTGGGCTTTCATCGCTTGAACGTTGCGCCACGCCTGCATGGTGTAGGGGTTCTTGAAGGAAGCCGCTTCTTCGCTGAACTTGATGGCCTCCTGCACGCGAGCCTTGTTAAGCGTTTGCGCGCCCAATTGGAAATTGGCCACGCCGAGGTAGAAGAGTGCGGCGGCTCGCATGTCCTTGTTATCGCCGATCAGGGGCAGCGCCAGCCGCAAACTCTTATCGCCTTTCATGTAGTCGGTCTTGTCGCAGTGCACAACGCCGGCAATCCAGTGGGCGCGGCCCAGTTGCTGATCTCGCTTGTGCTGCCAATACTCCGCGGACACGCTTTCCGGTTTGGGGTGCTTCGCGAGAACGGCCGCCAGACGGTCGGCGTAGCTTAGGGCCTTGTCGTTCTGTTTCTTGCCGAGCGCCGAGTCGGCCAGCACCATGAGCAGGTCTTCGTTATCTGGTAGGTTCGCCAGCGCGGCTTCCGCGATCGCCGGAATTTTGGCTCCAGCTCCCGTCTGGGTCAGCGCCAGAAAGTAGCGGGAGTAGCCTTCATCGAGGTACTTGCTCTTGGGATTCTGCTGCGCCAGTGTCGCCAGAAGGTCCACCGTGACGGCGGGCTCATTCTGAATGGCGGCAGTGTAGAGGGCGTACTCGGTGTACACTTCAACCGAGCGGGCGCGCTCGAGCTGCTGGGTCCAAACCTCCTTCTGTAGGTCCGATTCTGGGGCCGGCTGGGAGGCGACTTTGCGCGCGAGAGCGCACGTCTCCGCTGCCAGTTGTTTGATCACTGCGGGGTCGTTCAGGGCTTCTGCCTGCTGGAGGCGGTCGAATGATGCCTCGAGATCGTCGGAGATCACACCGGGGAGTCCGGTGCAAAGGAAAGCCAGCAGGCTCAGGACGGACACGATCTTTCGCATGGTTTTCTCCTAATATGCTTTAGCCGAATTATAGTACCGAATATCTCCAAATGGTTCACAAAATATTTAGCCAGGGGACGCCCCCTTTGTCCTGGACCTCGTGCCGCACCCTGCGGTCCGGCCCGGAATGCCCTCCTCGTGGTGCGGCGCCGGATCAGCGGCTACATGCTAAGACAGGGGGCAAAACGGCGGGCCACGCGCCGGATAACGCCGGCGGTGGAGGCGGAACGTAAACTCGTCGAGGTGTACGAACGAAGAGTGACGCAGCCCGGTTGCTACAGGCTGGTGGCCACGAAAAGGTCCACTTGGCGGCTGAACTCGTCGAGCGAAGCGGCCGAGGCGAGCGGCATCAGCGTCCGCGCGCCGCTCAACGGCAGCCGCGAGATGGCCCACTCGAGCTCGGTGACCTCCTCGGCTCGCTCGAGCACCGCGATCAGGGCGGTACCGGACCAGCGGCAGACGCGGGCGTCCGGCGGAAGAATGCGCACAAGGTCCTGACAATAGGCGAGGAGCGCGCGGTCGGCCGTGTCGTAGTCACCGGCGTCGAGAATCTGAGGAACGTGGTCCGGCAGGAAAACGATTGCGTGCCAGAAAGAGCGGCGGCCGCTTTGGAAGGCGGCCGCCAGGGCCTTCTCCGCGCTGCTCCTCCCGGGTATTTCCCGGACGGCGGGACATGCTGTCGCGGAGTTCTGCATCGTACCGTTCACTTGTCTCTATCGGCCGGGCGGGGGCCGCTGGCGTCGGCCAAGTGTGCGGGGGGTGGTCCGACTACGATGGGGGTAGGGAGTCCGGCGGGTTCTAGTACCCCGTGTGGGAGGAGGGATACGGGACTCAAGCTAGAGATGAGCCCGGCCGCCTAACGGACGGTTGCCAATACCCAGAGAACGTACCCCAGGCAGCCGACCACCAGGATCCGTCCGAAGAACGGAACCGCCATGAGCCACCGGGGCCGGACGGGACGATGCTGGGCGTCGGTCACGGCGCCAACGATCCCGGAGTGCTGGTCGTTCTCGGTCCGCCGCATCGCCTTGAGGATCTCCTCGCGTCCCGCCTTGTCGGCGATGAGGATGGTGGCGGAGTTCATCCCGCGGGTCGAGGCCAGCACCTTTTCGCGCAGCCTGTCGGGAATCTCCTCGATCGACCGGTAGACTTGTGTCTTCCCGCCGGCGGCGATCAGGATAGTTGACGTCTTTGTCGTAACGTGATCCACGGTCTGTCTCTATCTTGCCTTTTCGGCCGTTTTTTCGCCAGTCGTATTTCCGACGCCGTTTTCGGAATGCGCGGACAGGTCCAGCGTCACCTGGATAAAGCCGAGCGCGGCCTTCGAGAGAGCCTTGTCCTTGCGATAGATGAGCCCCAGTTGCCGGATCATCGGCTCCGGACCCAGCGATACCGCTGCCAGTTGCCGGGCGGAGATCTCTTCGCGGCAGTTTGACACCGCCAGAAACGCAATGCCCAGCCCGGCGCGCACGAACCGCTTGAGCATCTCGGTGGAGTCGAGTTCCATGGACACGTTGATGTCGCCCTCGATCAGTTCGAGCCAGGCATCGATCCGGGTCCGTGTCCGGCCGGCGCGGGGCAGCAGGAGCGGCTCGTTGACGATGTCCTTCGCCAGCACGACGGATTTCTTGGCCAGCCGGTGATCGGAAGGCAGCACCAGTTTGATTTCATCGGTATAGATCCGGGCCACCTGCAGCTTCCGGCCGTCCACCGGCAACTGAGTGACGCCGAAATCGGCCTGGTTCTCGAGCACCGCCTGGACGACACGCGAGCCGTAGGAGCGGTCCACGTGCAATTGGACGTTCGGATACTCTTCCTTGAACCTCGAGAAGGCTTTCGGCAGAACGTAGATGCAGTTGGATTCGTTGGCGGCGATCAGCAGCTCTCCGCGGGGCATGCGCTCGAGCTCGGCGATCGAGTCCTGCGCCCGGCGGCGCAGATCGAGAATCTGCTCGGCGAAGTCAGTGAAGATCTTACCGGCGGGCGTCAACGCAATCCGCGTCCCCAGACGGTCGAACAGCGGCGCGTTCAACTCCTGCTCGAGTTGACGCACTTGCGCACTGATCGCCGGTTGAGTCCGAAAACAGGTCTGAGCTGCTTTGGAGAAGCTCTTCAGCCTAACGATCTCGAGGAACGTGTGGAGCTGATCCAGGTCCATCGGCCTTCAGATATCCCGGGTCGCATCGACTCACGTGGTCTCAAGCCGACCGCACGAAGGGCAATCACCCCGACACTCCTCAGCCGCCGCTGCGCGCGAGATGCCATGATTATAGCATCGGGATCAAGAGACCAAGCGCACGTCTTGCGCACATACGGCGTATCTTCCTACTATTCTTGGCCGCCGGATTGGCGTTTGTCGCGGCCGGCTGCGGTGGTGCGTCTTCCGGCGACCGCTCGACCGCCCACCGCCGCGCACCGCGATCCGACGACGATTTCCGCCCCGGGCCGCGCCATGTCCTCCTCATTGTCAACGAGGCTTCCCCGGCATCCACTGAAATCGGCGCCTACTACGCCACGAAGCGCGCTCTTCCGCCGGACAACGTCTGCCGCCTCAGCACCGCGGTGGATGAGGAGATCGACCGCGACGTCTACGACCGGGAGATCGAGGCGCCGGTGGCCGAATGCCTCCGCTCCAAGGGACTGATCAACCAGGTCCTCTATCTCACCACCACCCTCGGCGTCCCGCTCAAGATCCGCGGCACCAGCGGACAGGCAGCGACCGGAGCGGCCGTCGACTCCGAGCTGACGCTCCTCTACGCCAAGCTCCAGGGCACGCGGTTCGACACTGCCGGCCCGCAGCCGAATCCCCTGTTCGGGCGCCGCTCGGAGACCTTCGGCCATCCGCGCTTTCCCCTCTACCTGGTGACCCGCCTGGCCGCCTATGACGTTGCCGGCGTCAAGGCGATGATCGATCGCGCGCTCGAGGCTCGCAACCGGGGGGTCGTGGTGCTCGACCTGAAGTCGACGGCGGACACGCCGGGCGACAACTGGCTGCGCACCGCGGCTCTGCTGCTGCCCGAGGAGCGGCTCGACTACGACGAATCGAGCAAGGTTATTCGCGGCGCCAAAGACGTGATCGGCTACGGCGCCTGGGGATCGAACGACGAGCATCGCAAGGACCGATGGCTCGAGTTTGAGTGGCTCCCGGGCGCCATTGCCACCGAGTACGTCTCGACCGACGGCCGGACCTTCGAGCGCCCGCCGGCCGGCTGGAGCTTCGGCAAATGGGACGACAGATCCACGTACTTCGGCGGCTCGCCGCAAGGGCTGACCGCGGATCTGATCGAGGAAGGCGCCACCGGCGCCGCCGGCCACGTTTACGAACCGTTCCTCACCGGGACGCCGCGTCCCGATTATCTTTTCCCCGCCTACCTGTCGGGCCGAACCCTGGCGGAAAGCTACTACCTGGCGATCCCCAGCCTGAGCTGGATGAACATCGTAGTCGGCGACCCCCTCTGCCGCCTGGCAGAGGAGTAAGAGCCCTGGCAGTGGCGGCGGCACTGGACCAAGCGTTTTCGCCCATAGTGGGGCAATCTCAGCCTGCGAAGGGCTTGAGCCCGCCCGTCCCGACAAAAACCAAATCACACTGGCACACGACACCGCCTACCCCACCCAACATCATTCGCCCTAACCGCCCCCGGCGCTCCCAGTCTAAAGGGTGAGTGTTCGAATCGGACCTGGACATTATCGAAAGCGTTCGGGCCGGCGACCGCGATCGATACCGGTTGCTGGTGGAGCGCTACTCTCGTCGGATCTTCCGGCTGGCCTACCGGCTGACCGGCAATGAGGCCGACGCCGAGGAGGTTGTCCAGGAGGCGTTTCTCCGGGCCTACAGGCGCCTGGACCGCTATGACGGACGGGCCGCCTTCGGCACCTGGCTATTCCGCATCGCGACCAACTACGCGCTCGACACGCTGCGGGCGTGCAGCCGCTACGCGGGACCCGCCGAGGAAGCCCCGGACTCCGGCGCCGAAGCGACCCAGGAGCGCCTCGCCTTCGATGGCGAGGTCCGGAAGCGCTACAACCTGGCGCTCGCGCGGCTCACCGACCGGGAACGGGCGGCCTTCGTGCTGCGCCACGTCGAGGGCCTCTCGATTCCGGAAATCGGAACGACGCTCGGCATGAGTGAGAACGCGACCAAGCAGGGTGTCTTTCGCGCCGTCAGGAAATTGCGGCAGGCGCTCGCCCCGTTTGTGGGCGCGCTGGCGAATGGAGCTTGAAGCATGGCACACGTGACCGAAGAGGAGATGATCCTCTACTACTACGGTGAAGCCCCGGACCCGGGCCCGGTCGGCCGCCACCTGGAGGCCTGCGACCAATGCCGCGCCGCCTTCGACGAGCTCGAGCGCGTGTTCGCTGTCACCCTCCCGGCTCCCGAGCCCGGCGCCGACTACGGCCAGCGTGTCTGGGAGCGGATCCGTCCGAAGCTGCCCGCGCGGCGACCGTTCGCCGGTTGGTGGCGCGCCGCCGGAGCGCTGGCGGCGGTCACCGCGGCGGCCGTCGTGGTATTGGTGTTCCACCCGCCGGCCCCCGTGCCCCCGGCTCCGGTGGCGACAACCGCCGCGGCGGGCGACTGGGAACCGGTTTTCCGGATGGAGCTCGGCGAACACTTCGAGCGTTCCGAGCGCTTCCTGATGGACGCCCTGAACGGTGAGTCCGTCGAGCCGTCCGCGCGGGCCCAGGACCTCCTCTACTCGAACCGCCTGCTCCGCCAGATGGCCATTGAGATCGGCTACCTCCCGGAAGCGGCCGTTCTCGAGGACCTCGAATTCGTGCTACTGGAAGCGGCCAATGACGAACCTGCCGAGTGGAAAAACGAAAGCCAGGAGCTGAACCGCGATGTTCTATTCAGAGTCAAAGCGTTGGGAGAGCATTTCGAGCCGCAGGAGGTGGCGTATGCGAGGAATTACTAGATGGATTACGGTCGCCGTGGTCCTGCTGGCCGGCGCCGCGGCCGTACCGGCCCAGCCGCGCGGCGACGCCGGTCACCGCGACCGGCTTTCCGCCTCACAAAAACCGGCGGCCGCCTACGAGCGGGGAGCGCGCGCCCTCGACGAGCGTGCCTGGAGCGAAGCGGTGGCGCGGTTCCGCGAAGTCGCCGCCGCCAAGGGCGCGCGTGCCGACGGGGCCCTTTACTGGGAGGCCTACGCGTTAATGAAGCAGGCCGAATGGCTCGAAGCCCAGAAGACGATCGAGGAACTGCGCACCAGCTACCCGCAGAGCCGCTGGCTCGACGACGCTGACGCGCTCGAGCTCACGTTGCGCCAGTCCGCCGGCCAGCCGCCCGACCCGGAGGCCTCAGGCCACGAGGAACTCAAGCTCCTGGCGATCAACTCGCTCGCGACCTCCGATCCGGCGCGGGCCGTGCCGCTGCTCGAGAAGGTGATCGAAGGACCAAACTCGCCGAAGCTCAAGGAGCGCGCCCTGTTCGTGCTCGCGATGACGAAGTCCGCCGAAGCGCTGCCGATTGTCGAGAGCCTGGCCAAGGGTGAGGGCAACCCGGACCTGCAACTGAAGGCCATCGAGTACCTCGGCATGCTGGGCGGCGATCGCGAACAGAAGACGCTGGCGGAGATCTACGAGGGGGGCGACAACCAGGTGAAGCGCCGGGTCCTGCGCGCTTACATGATGACCGGCAACCGCGCCGCAGTCCTCGCCGCGGCCACTGGCAATGCGCCGATAGAGGTTCGTAAGGACGCCATCCGCCAACTGGGCGCCATGAGGGCCAGCGATGAACTGTGGCAGATCTTCCAGTCGTCCACCTCAACCGACATCAGGACCGAGGTGCTCCGGGCCCTCGCTATTTCCGGCAACCCCGCGCGCCTGATGGAACTGGCGCGCACGGAGTCCGACCCGGCCCTTCGGAGCGACGCGATCAAGATGTTGGGCATGAACCACAAGCCGGAGGTCGCGGAGTTCCTGGTTAAACTCTACGGCTCGAATCTGAGCCCGCAGAACAAGGAGGACGTGATCAAGGCTCTCTTCATCCAGGGCAACGCCAAAGCCCTCGTCTACCTCGCCCGCCGGGAGACCGACCCTGAACTCAAGAAGCAGCTAGTCCGCGTGCTCGCGCTGATGAAGGCTCCCGAAGCCACCGACTACATGATCGAGCTACTGGAGCAGAAGTAGCACCCCGTGGGGTGGGCTTCAGCCTGATCGGGGCTTCAGCCCCGATCTCCGTCGCCAGAATAAAGGCGCCCCCTTTCGCACCTGCCACCTGCCACGGGCCCCCTCCTTCTGGGATAATAGACCAAGTGCCCCGAACCAGAGAGCTGGAACAGCAACTCCACCAGACTCAGCAGCAACTGCAGCTCTTCCAGAGGATCAGCCGGATGATGGCCCGGGAGGTGAGCCTCCAGGATGTGCTCCAGGGGACTGTTTCGTTGGTGGCCGAGTACACCGGAGGCGATTCCTGCCTGTTGTATCTGCTCAACGGCGATCGCCTTGTGTTGTGTGCCGCCAATACGCCCCACACCTCCACCGTGGGCGCCGTGAGCCTCAAGCTCGAGGAAGGTCTCACCGGCTGGGTAGCCCGTGAGCGCCGCCTGTTGGCCATCTCCCGGGAAGCCAACAAGGACCCGCGGTTCAAGTTCTTCAGTGATCTGCCGGAAGACACCTACGAGGCGTTCCTCTCGGCCCCGGTGGCGGCCCGCAGCCGCGTGGTCGGTGTGATCAACGTGCAGCACCGGGCGCCGCATTCGCACTCCGGCGGTGAGATGGAGATGCTGTCCACTGTGGGAGAGCTCGTCGGCTGTCTCCTCATGCTGGCTCAGATGGACCCGGCAACTACCGACCGGGCAAACCACGCCGAGCTGGTATTATCGTCCGGCAGCGACGCCACCACCAAGGCCTGATCATGCTTCGCGTCCGAAGCGTTCTGCCGCGGATCGCTCTAGCCCTACTGCTTGCCTCCGCCGCCTCGGCGCAAGACCGCTGGGAGCTCCGTTTCTTCCACGACGTCCTCGACGAGAACTTCACCATCATGGACCTGGCCTTCCCGTCGCCCCAGCGCGGTATCGCCGTGGGCTACCTGAGCCAGGACAACGGCCGCGTCAAGCCCATGGCGGTGGCCACCTCCGACGGCGGCCGGACGTGGGACCCGGTCGACATCGACGATGAGGGGATGAGCCTCTTCTTCGTCGACGACACCGTCGGCTGGATGGTCTCCGACGGCGCCCTGTGGAAGACCGTCGAGGCAGGCCGTAGCTGGCGGAAGATCTCCGGCAAGGACGATTTCATTCGGGTAGCCTTCCTCGACGAGAACCACGGGTGGGCCGTCGGCCGGCGGAAGCAGGTGTGGTCGACCACCGACGGCGGCGAGACCTGGACTCCGCTGGCGGCGGCCGCCGAACCGGCCACCACGCCCGAATACACCAACTACATCTGGATTGACCTGGTTCCGCCCGGCCGCATCACGATCGTCGGCTACAGCGAGCCGCCGCGGCACCACCGGTTCTGGTTTCTGCCGGACTGGATGGATCCGGAAGCCACGGCCGACGAACGCGAGATCCCGACCTCGACGCTGTTGCTCCAGAGCGTCGACGCCGGCGGGACGTGGGAGTCGACGGTAGTCTCGATGTTCGGCCGGATGATCCGTTTCCGGCTGCGCCCCGACGGCCGCGGACTCTCCCTGGTCCGCTTCGAGCACCGCTTCGAATGGCCTTCGGAGGTCTATCGCGTCGACAGTGCAGCGGGCAAGACCGAGCGCACCTTCCGCCGCGAGGACCGTGCGATCACCGACGTCGCCCTGACGCCTGACGGCGGCGCCTGGCTGGCCGGCTACGAACCGGTCGGAACGCTGCCGGACAGTCCCATCCCCGGCAAGTTGGTCGCCCTCCATAGCAATGATCTCGAGCACTGGGAAGAAACCGAGATCGACTACCGCGCCCAAGCCCGCCGCGCCGTTCTAGCGACCGTCGACTCAGATGTCTGGATCGCCACCGACACGGGCATGATCCTGAAGTGGGTCCCGTCCGGCGAGTAAGTTCCAGCTTCAATGGGCGAAGTGACTGCCGCAATGCGGCGGGCGCACGCGCGCGAGCCGCGTTTACACTCTTGTGAACGCTGGAAGTCCATCCGGTATGCCTTCCCCCGCACGACTCTCGGAGGTGCTTGCAGCGGGTGCGACCCCGATCCGCTCGCAACGGGCGCCTCGAATTCCCGCTCCCGCCCTCCGGGGACATCCGGCCGGCCGGCCGCGACGGCCATCCTGTAACCTTAGGTCAAGAATGCAGTCCTCCTGAAAGGAGACTCGATGACGACTTCGCAGTTGACGGACCGGAGCCGGCGGTGGCCGGAACTGCCGTTTGAAGCATGGAAGGACACCGCGGCGACCCTTCACATGTGGACCCAGATCGTGGGCAAGGTCCGCACCGTCCAGACGCCGTGGATCAATCACTCATGGCACGTGACCCTCTACGTCACCCCGCGGGGGCTCACCACCTCGCCGATTCCCTACGGTGACGCGGACCTTCCAGATCGACTTCGACTTCCTCGGCCACCAACTGCTCATTCAAACCTGCGACGACGAGTCAGGGCGCTGCCGCTGCAGGCCCCAGACGACCGCCGAGTTCTACGCCGCCGCTGATGGACGCGCTGCGGGAGCTGGGGCTTCCGGTGAAGATCGTCGCCGAGCCCAACGAGGTCGAGAGCGCGATCCCTTCGCCGAGGACCAGAAGCACGCGTCCGTACGATCGGAATGGCCGCGCAGCGATTCTGGCGGGTGCTGCTCCAGGTCGACCGGTCTTCAAGCGCTTCCGCGCACGCTTCATCGGAAAGTCCAGCCCGGTCCACTTCTTCTGGGGGAGCTTCGACCTGGCGGTGACCCGATTCTCCGGCCGCACCGCGCCGCCGCACCCCGGCGGATACCCCAACATGCCGGATCGGATCATGCGCGAGGCCTACTCCCACGAGGTCAGCAGCGCCGGGTTCTGGCCCGGCGAGCGACGGCGACGCCGTACCCTATCTTCTACTCCTACGCCTACCCGACTCCCGAGGGCTTCTCGAAGGCGAGAGTTCTCCCCGCCGAGGCCGGCTGGAACAAGGATCTCGGAGAGTTCGTGCTCAACTACGAAGACGTGCGAACGGCCCCGGATCCCGAACAGGCGCTGCTGAGCTTTCTCCAGTCCACCTACGAGGGCGCCGCTGCTCTTGCCGGTTGGGACCTGAAGGGGTTCGAACAGACCTTCCGTCGGTGACGAAACCGAGATAGCGAATCCCTGACGGCGACCGGTGCCGGCCGGTGTCAGCCGCCCTCAACCTTCACCTTCTTCTTGAGGCGCGATGGATAATGTCTGGGGAGGTTCAAAGTGTATAGTTTTGTCCAGCGACGTGTGTTCCCGGTCCTCGCCAGCGTTCTGCTATTGGGCGGCATCGCCAAGGGCCAACTGGTGGAGGAGTTCAACCCACCGCGTGCGAATTGCTGTCTGCTCAATACCGCGAAGAGCCTGGCGGATCAGCTTCAGGATTGGAACCAGCTCGGGCGGTATCACCAAGCCAACCAGGAGTTGAAGAAGCTGCCTCACGATGCGAAGCGGGTCGTCTTCATGGGGGATTCGATCACCGACGGCTGGCATCTGGACGAATATTTTCCGGGCGAGCCCTATGTAAATCGCGGCATCAGCGGCCAGACCACTCCGCAGATGCTCGTTCGAATGTACCCCGATGTGGTCGACCTCGAGCCGGCCGCGATGGTCCTGCTGGCAGGCACGAACGACGTTGCCCAGAACACCGGGCCGTCGACCGCCGAGATGATCGAGCAGAACATCATGGCGATGACCGAGCTGGCGCAGCGCCATGGGATCAAGGTTGTCCTGTGTGCTCTGTTGCCGGTCAGCGACTACCCGTTTCTCAGCGAGCAAAATGCGCCGCCGGCTCCTCCGGCCGCCGGTCCGCGCCGCCGGTTTCCCCGGATGCGGATGACAGTGGGACATCCTCCCGAGAACATCCTCGCGCTGAATGCTTGGCTCAAGGATTACGCGAGCCGGGTAGACGCGGTCTTCGTGGATTACTTCACGCCGCTGGTGGACGAGAGAGGGTGGCTCAAGGAAGATTGCTCGAACGACGGTCTCCACCCGAATGCCGAGGGGTACAAGATCATGGTGAAGGCTGTTTCCGAGGGGATTCAGAAGGCGATCGAGTGACGATGCCGAAAGTCTTAAGGGACGGCCGAGGCCCGCTACGGGCATAGGTTCCCGGGCCTCGATTCCGTCAGGTCCGGCTCTGCCCTGGAACGGTGGTCACGGCCCCGCGGCGATCCGATTGTTCTCCCACTTAGTCGGTATTACTCGCTGTCCTGTTCCGCTCAGCGCACCGCGGTGATACCTGGCGGTGACCCGTCGGACCGCCGCCGCATGCGGATACATATGCAACAAAATCGAACGCAGGTGTTTTATCCACACTTCTCCCACCGCCTTCTCAGCCTAACTGATTGAAAATATAGAGAGAAGAAAGCTGAGGAAATCGTGTTCCTTCAAACGCGTTTGGGGTTGACTACAAAGTGGTTTCGGTCCATTATGGACTTGGTTCCAAGAGGTTTACGGAACAGCGAGCTTGGCGGGACGCGAGTTAGTCCGGAGCGCTGATCCGGGAAGAGACGGAATCCTCGGATTCTGACCTCGAACGGGGAGTGACGGACCTTCGAACGTTTCGTACAAGTAGGCTTACCGGCAAGGAACGGAACTGAGCGCTACGATCCGAAGGGGGGTAATATCCCCGACGGGGAGCGGAGGTTCCGGGGTGGGCCGGAAGCATCCGAAAGGAACCGGACAACGGGTTTGAAGTGTTGATCTTCCCCGCCGGCGGGCTGCCAGCGAGGAAGGAAGTTTCAGACCGAACGGGTCCGGCGACAATCGGGTGTGGCGCCGAAGAGACAGGGCGGGAACGTTGACCCCGCCGCGGCAGAGCCCTTCGGGGCTTGGTCGCTGTGGGCGAGTGAAAGGCCGTCTCGAGATGCCAGCCTCTACCAGGCACAGTCAGGCGGAGTGACCGTAGCGATGAGAGCCGGTTGCCAAAAGCGGCCGGCGGGAGTGAAAGTCACGAAGCAGGAGGTCCTGGATGCCACGCTCAGGCCGAGCATGCCGGCTGGAGAGAGCGCTGTAACGTGGGTCACTTGGAACCTTTTATTTTTTGGGTCGCGCCTATTTTTTCCGGTTCCATCGCGGCCGGAAGCTGACGAAGTTGTACCGGCAGGGTTCACACCGCTGCTGCTTTCCCCCCAACCACAACAAAGCCCGTCGGTGCCGCGGCGGATAGTAGTACTTTTCCTGCCAGTCCTTGAGCTTCATGTTGGCGCACTCGGGGCAGCGCGCGTAGAGCACATACGGCCAGCGAAAGGGATGGTCGGTATACCGGTATCCGCAGTCCTTTCACCGGACATGCTGAACGCCGACCAGCGACTTCATCCACTCATCGAGTCCCCGTTCGCGCGAGACTCTCCCTCTTCCCGAACCGCACTTGGAACAGGGTCTGACTGCTCTCATCGGCTAACGGTCGAAACCCGAATTGGGGCCGGCGGAGGATGCCCCGCCATCGGTTCTTTTCTGCTGGACCTGGGCCACATAGGAGTCGACGTATTGCGCGAACGCCTGTTGCACCGGTTCACGCGCCGAGCCCTCCGTCCGGATCCGCAGACCCTCGACGGCGGCGACCGGCAGCAATCCGCGAGCGGTCGACGTGATGAAAACCTCGTCGGCGCCCTCGAGGTCCGCCAGTGTCAGATCGCGTTCTCCCACGGACACACCATCGGCATGGACGGCATTAAGCAATAGCTGGCGGGTAACACCTGGCAGGCAGCCGGAACTCAACGGCGGGGTCCAGATCTTGTCTCCTTCCGAGATGAAGATGTTGGCCGACGTACACTCGCTGACATGGCCGTGCTCGTTGAGCAGGACCACTTCATCGAAGCCGCGCGCGACCGCCTCCTCGAGCCATACCAGATTGTGCGACCAGGAGAGGATCTTGGCGCCGGCGAACGGCGAGGCCGCGTGGCGGGCATCATGCACCACGCCCAGCTTTACACCGGTGCCCCAGTTCTTGCGTGCGGTGGTGAAGGCAATCAGGTCGTAGTCGCGGTCCACTCCGGGGCCTTCCCACATACCACCGTGATTGCGGACCACGATCACGCGGAGCGTCGCGTGGCTGGCCTCGTTGGCCTCGATCAAGCGGTAGAGGCTCTCCTCCATTTCGCTCGGTTCAGCCGGGAACGGGACGCGCATCAGCCGCGCATCACGCTGCATCCGCCGCCAATGCCGCTCGAAGGCAAACATCACCCCCTTCAAGACGGCAACAGTCGAGAATACACCCCAGCCGTTCACCACGCCGACCTGGCCCGGTGAGAGGGATCGCGAATCCGCTGGTTGAACCTGATCGTTGTGGAGGACGTAGCGATGCATTCAGACAGTCATTCTACCGTGAAATCGGGCCCATGCCTTCCTGTTAGCTCCAATTCGGGAACGGATTCACGCGGCCCTGGCGGCAATCGCGGACCAGGTCAGCCACCCTGGACCGCCGTTGCTGGAGGCGATACAGAAGCTTTTCGAGGTTCTCCTCGTCCCCGCCGAGCCACTCCCGCGGCACCTGTTTGTACGCCTCGTCGAACACCTCGTCGGGGAAGTGCGCGATCTGGTCGAGCCACGGCTCGAAGGCATCGAGCGACCGGACATCGCGGTAGACCACCGGCCGGTAGTAAAGGCCCTGGATTGGAGAGTCGACGAATTCCCAGTGCGGTCCGTTGAAGATGTAGCCGTGGTCCATCATCTGGGCGACGAAGCCGAGCCGCCGCCGTTCGCGCGTCTGGGGCAGCCACTCCTTGAGATGGGCCCGAAAGAAGATCGACTGGCGGGAGTCGGCGTTGCCCACCCATTTGTCGAACACCAGGATGCCGAGGAAGTGGCGGAGATTGGCGACGGTGGAGAGCAGCGCGTCGGGAATGAAGTCATAGACTGCCAGCGTGTCCGGATCGCCGGGGAAGCGCGAGCCGAAGTGCCATCCCGGCTCGATGTCCAGGCGCCGCGAGCCGAGGCTCATGTGGACGTCGGGTATTGTTCGAGAAACTCCGCCGGCACGCGCACCAAGACGGTCTCCGGCGCGGCCAGCTTCAGGAAGCGCAAAAAGACCCCAGCGACGAGTTCATTGACCAGAATCCGCCGATGCTGGGGGTTGTTCTTGAATTTGACGACGTAGAAATGCCCGTCATCAGCTTCGATCAGATGAGCCTGAGCCCCCCCGCGCATCCTGCGGATCGGCCGACGGGCGTTTACCGGCATGGGTGCGACAAACGATCATCATGGCACCGGACGGGCGGACGGGGCAACCGAACCGTAAGGCGGACGTCCACGTCCGCGGCCGGCTGTCGCTTCTTTGCCGTCTCCCCCTGTCGTTCCCCGACTCCCTCCGCTATCCTTAGCTGATATGACGGCTTCCCGCTCCTCCGGACCCCCGGCGCCGCGCAAGAATCCGCTCGAGAGTTTTCTCTCGCTGTTCAGTAGCGTGCGGCCCGGCGAGGGAGGCACGGTCGTCCTGCTGTTCCTCACCGCGTTCCTCATGATGGGCCTCTACTACATCCTGAAGCCCGTCCGCGAAGCCCTGATTCTCTCTCAGGCTGGCGCCGTCATCAAGAGTTATGCGAGCGCGGCCCAGGCGTTGGCGTTCGTCTTCGTCGTGCCCGCCTACGGTGCCTTCGCCGCCCGCGTGAACCGGGTCTGGCTGCTGTCCGGACTGTCGCTGTTCTTCATCTCCAACCTGGCGTTGTTCATCATCGCCGGCAACTCCGGCGCGGATGTCGGCGTGGCCTACTACATCTGGCTCGGCGTCTTCAATTTCATGGTGGTCAGCCAGTTCTGGGCCTTCGCCAACGACGTCTACACCGAGGAGCAGGGCAAGCGGCTCTTCCCGGTGGTCGGCATCGGCGGCACGCTGGGCGCCTGGGTGGGAGCCGCGGCGAGCGCCCGGTACTTCGAGGCGATGGGCGCCTATTCGCTGATGACGATCGCTTCGGTCCTGCTGGGCGTCTTCATCCTGCTCATCGTCGTCGTCAATCGCCGCGAGACCCTCGGCGGCGCCGCCGAAGCCGCCAAGGCCAGCGAGCCGCTGAGCGAGGAGGGCGGCTTCAAGCTCGTCCTCGCGAAGCGCTACCTGCTGCTAATGGCCTTCTACGTACTACTGCTGAACCTGGTGAACACCGTCGGCGAGTTCGTGCTTGGTGCCCTGGTGGAGGCGACCGCCGACGCGCAATTCGGCGTCGGCCATGCCACCGAGGCGGCCCGGGGCAACTTCATCGGCGCCTTCTACGGTTCCTTCTACGCCTGGGTGAACCTGGCGACCTTCCTGATCCAGAGCCTCCTCGTCTCCCGGTTCTTCAAGTATCTCGGTGTCCGCCGCACACTATTCCTCGGACCGATCATCTCCCTCATCACCTACGGCACCACCGCGCTCGCACCTGTCCTGAACGTCGTCCGGATCATGAAGACGGCGGAGAACTCAAACGACTACTCGACCAACAACACGGTCCGCCAGGCGCTCTTCCTGCCTACCTCGCGCGAGGTCAAGTACAAGGCCAAGGCCGCCATCGACACCTTCTTCGCCCGCACCGGCGACGCCCTGCAGGCGGCCGTCGTCTTCGCCGGAACCCGCCTCGCCTTCGCCATTCCCGCATTCGCGCTGGTGAATGTCGCCATCATCGGCATCTGGCTCCTCGTCGCCGCCGGAGTCTCCCGCGAGCACAAGAAACTAGCCACCGAGTAGCGTCTCCCAAAATATACGTTCACATACGTTCCTATACGGCCTCTCTTGAAAGGATCCGCCCCCTCGCGGCATCCCCTTCATGAACAGGGCACGCTATGATCGCATGGTATGAAGTCCCACACCGAGTATCTCTGGTTCAACACCAAGAAGCACCGGGAGTACATCAACATCACCGACAAGGTCGAGGAGGCGCTGTCGACAGAGCGGCATCCAGGAGGGCATGGTGCTGGTCTCGGCCATGCACATCACGGCCGGCGTCTGGGTGAACGACGCCGAGGACGGGCTGCTCGCGGACATCGACGAGTGGCTCGAAAACCTGGCGCCTTTCCGCCGACGACTACCGGCACCACCGCACCGGCGAGACCAACGGCGACTCGCACCTGAAGAACCTGCTCGTGCACAACCAGGTGATCCTGCCGATCACCGACGGGCGGCTGGACCTGGGTCCATGGCAGCAGGTCTACTACGCGGAATTCGACGGCCAGCGGCGCAAGCGCGCCATCATCAAAGTCATGGGCGAGTAGAGCGCGGGAACGCCGGTGATGGGAATGTCGTCTAGAGGAGAGACATGAATGTGAATCATCGCGATCTGTTGCTGTTTCCTGGCAGTGGCCGCGGCGGCGGAACTGCCGGTCACAAAGGTCGTGCTGTACAAGCACGGCGTGGGCTACTTCGAGCGGTCCGGCGAGCTGGCGCCCGGGTGAGACGGCGCGACTGGATTTCAAAGCGTCGGAGATGAACGACGTGCTGAAGTCGCTGACCATCGACTCAGTCGGGCGGGCCGGGAATCGCGGCGCTCCGCTACGACGCGAGCGAACCGGTGGACGAGAAGCTCGACGAAGTACCCGTTCCGGCTCGGTGATGCGCAACCGCTCAGCACGTTTCTCGACCAGCTCAAGGGCGAGCGGCTGGAGTTGCGTTCGGTTCGGAAACGGTATCCGGGACCATCGTCGGGGCGCGGCTGAGCCCGGCGACCGAGAAACAGCCCGAGCGGGAACAGATCACGCTGCTGCTCGACTCCGGGGAGCTGCGTGACGCGCGACCTGTCGGCGGCCTCCTCGGTCCGCTTTCCCGATCGCGCGGCTGCAAGCGCCATTTGCGCGACTATCTCGGCGTGCTTGCCGGCGCGCGTTCGCAGGAACGCCGAAGCGTCTACATCGATTCGACCGACGGCGGCACGCGCCAGCTCCGGGCGAGCTACATGATCCCGGCCCCGGTCTGGAAATCGAGCTACCGGCTGATGTTCCCGTGCCTCCGGCGACCCGACGCTCGAAGGCTGGGCGATCGTCGACAACACGACCGGCGACGACTGGACGAACGTCCAACTGGCGCTGGTCTCCGGCCGTCCGATCTCGTTCATCACGAAGCTCTACGAGCCGAAGTACGTCGACCGGCCGGAGGCGGAGCTGCCCGAGGACCAGGCGGTCGCGCCAGTGGTCACGAGGGAGCGTGGGCGGAGCGCTGGCCTCCGCCGCCGGCTCCGACGGCTATGGCGCGCGCCTGCAGCCGAGCGCGGCAATGCGCCGCGTCCGGCCAATGGCTGGACGCGGCTTCGCCGCAGGCCAGGGAAGCGCCGATGATCCAGTGACATCGCCGCCGCCGCTGAGGGCCGCGAGCTCGGTGAGCTGTTCGAGTACAGCTTCGACAACCGGTCACCGTGCGAAAGAACGAGTCCGCGATGCTGCCGTTCCTCCAGCAGAAGATCGGCGCGCGCAAGCTCCTGATCTACCGGACCACTCCGCCCAGCATCCGATGAACGCGGCCGAGATCACCAATTCCACCGGCAAGACGCTCGACGGCGGCCCGATCACCGTCTTCGATGCGCGGCGCCTACGCCGGCGAGGCGCTGGTCGAGACCCTCAAGGCCGGCGACAAGCGGCTCATCAGCTACGGCATCGACCTCGGCACGCGCATGACCACCGATGTTCGATTCGCGAGCGGCGCGCGGTGCGCGAGGTCCATTTCCGCCGCGGCGTGCTGACCGCCCGCTCCGCCATCCGCGAGACCAAGACCTACACGATCCGCAACGTCGACGACAAGGCCAAGACGCTCATCATCGAGCACCCGGCCCGGCCCGGCTACAAGCTGCTCGATCAGCAGGCCGACGAGAAGACCGCGAACGCCTACCGCTTCGAGGTCGCCCTTGACGCCGGCGCGACCCGCGAGTTCCCGGTGACCGAGGAGCACGTCATCACACAGACGTACGCCGTCACCAACCTCACGCCCGACGTCCTGGTTTCCTACGTCGAGAACCAGGAACTGAGCGCCGATGCGCGCGAGAAGCTCTCGACGATCCTGGAGGTGAAGCGTGCGATCGCCCAGGTGGATTCCGACATGGCCGGCAACCAGCAGCGTACCCGCGAGCTCACGGCGGACCAGGACCGGATCCGCAAGAACATCGAGAGCCTGAACCGGGTCAGCGGGCAGCAGGACCAGGTGCAACACTACGCCGCCCAACTGGCCGATCAAGAGGCGGAACTGGCGAAGCTGAGCGACCAGGCCCAACAGCTCCGCAGCCGGCGCAACGACCTGGAGCAATCGCTCAACGAGCTGATTGAGAAAACGGAGTTTTGAGGAGAAAGCGGTCAGCATTCAGCACTCAGCGGTCAGCTTCTGGCATCGCTGAACGGTCCGCGCCGGCTGGCTCTCCACTGACAGCGCACAATGCAGCCTCGGCGCGGGCGCAGTCAGAGGCTCTCGGATCGCCCGGTCCTGCGCC
Source organism: Bryobacterales bacterium (assembly GCA_963809945.1). Classification (GTDB taxonomy): domain Bacteria; phylum Acidobacteriota; class Terriglobia; order Bryobacterales; family Bryobacteraceae; genus CAWELS01. The sequence goes on from CAWELS010000044.1 coordinate 130,202, forward strand.
GGGCGCTGTGCGCTGAAAGCTGATCGCTTAATCGCTGACCACTAGAAGTGCTTTATCGCTCTGATACACTGAAGACCATGCGGGACGGCCTGTTTACGTCGTTGAAACGGTGGGTCTGGTGGGACTTCCCCCGAGGCAGCCTCCAATACGACGTCATGGTCGCTCTGATTCTCGCGTTCGTCTTCATCACCCCCCGGACCGTCTTCCGGGACCATCCGCGGCCGAAAGAGGTCGTGATGCTCCAGGGCGAAGACGGCGGCGCCGTGTTTTGGGTGGATCCGGGGCTGCTTGCGGCTGTACCGGAGAGTGCGCGGCTGGCGCGGGTGCGGGAACTGGTCGTGTCCCAGGGCGGGAACGAGGAATTCGACGTGAAGCGTGTGGAACCGATCTTCGACTCCGAGGAGGAGATCCGTGGTTTCATGGCCTTCGCGGAGCCATCGGAGTAGTCCATGCATCACCGACTCAAACCGCTCGCTCTACTCGTTTGTCTCGCCGCACCGCTGGGTGCCCAGTCCGTGGCTGACGTGCTGGCCCGGATGGACGCTGGCGCTGCCGAGTTCACCTCGATCAAGGCCGACGTTCGCAAGGAGTCCTACACCGCGGTCATCGACGACACCGACGTCGAGACCGGCACGATGTGGATGACCAGGGGGGGCAGGGCAGGCGACCTGCGGGTGAGGATTGAGTTCACCGCTCCCGACGCGCGCGCAGTTGCTTTTGCCGGCGACAAGGCCCAGATCTACTATCCGAAGATCAAGACCGTGCATGAGTACGACCTAGGGAAGAATAAGGCGCTGGTCGAGTCGTTCCTGCTGCTCGGCTTTGGCACGCAGGGGAGCGAACTCGCCAAGAACTACACGATCCGGTACCTGGGCGAAGAGGAGATCAACGGCACGGCGACGGATCGCCTCGAGATGACGCCGAAGGCCGCCAGCGCGCGGGAGAAGATCGATAAGGTGGAGCTGTGGGTGTCTCGCAAACAGGCCATTCCCCTTCGTCAGAAGTTCTTCGCCGCCGGCGGAGACACCACGACGATCACCTACAGCAATATCGAGATCAACCCACCGCTAAAGGATTCGGACGTCACCCTGCAACTCCCGCCCGGCGTGAAGCGCGAGTACCCCCAGCGATAACGGAATAGTTACCGCCGGAGTCGGTGGTTCGAGTGGTGCGGCCCCTCGGGCTGCGCGGGAGCCTCTTTTTGGCTCGGAACAGGGTACCGGGGCCCGCCGCAGCCTGCGAGGCCGCCCCACCAGCCATGACCGCACTGCCCGCCACCAGGAGCGCACGAGACTCCGCTCGGCCCGATGTTCAGCCCGCAGGCAAAGAGCCTTACCGGTGCTTGGGACGTTCGGCGCCGGAGAATTTCAGATACGGGCCGGGGGTGCCGTTTGGCAGGACCGTCCGCTCGTCGGTGCGGGCCTGCATCAGCATTTGGGCGGTCATCTCCTTTGCCCCGAGCAGATTGGCGCCGCGCAGATCGGCGGTCATGAGATTGGCATCGCCGAGACGGGCCTCAGCGAGGTCGGCGCGTGAGAAGTCCGATCCCGTCAGGATGGCGTGGCGGAAGTCGCAGCCCCGCAGGTCGGCCCGGGAGAAGTTGTTGCGGCTGAGATCGGTGGATGGAAACTTCGCGCTGGGCATCTCCGCCCGCGTGAAGTCGCACCCCTGGATGTGAGCGGAACGGAAATTCGCGCCGGGCGCCACCAGCCCGGACATGTCGCAGAAATCGAATCGAGCGTGATAGAGTTGCGCATCCTCGAGGTCGGCTCCCGACAGTGTGCAATCGAACATCCGGACTTGGTGAAACGAGGCCTTCTTCGCCTGGATCATCGACAGGTCGCATTCCCGCAGCCGTGCCTCGACAATGCGGCACTCAGGCATGTGCGCCGAGCGGAACGAGGTGGTGTCGATGACGGCTTCCGAGAAGTTCACCCGCGACATATAGGTTCGGTCCAGCCGCACGTCTTCGATCTCGGTCCCCATCAGGTCCGCGCCGGTCAGGGTGGAGCGGCGGAGGTCGACGGTGCGCAGCACCGCTTCGCTTAGAATCGTGCCGCTCAGGTTCGCCTCGAGCCAGGTGATGTAGAGAATACAAATCTGTTCAAGATGGCACCCGGGGGCGCCTTTGCCGTTTAGTGTCAGACCTCGAAGCGTCGCCTGCGCGCCCGTGTTCTTGTTCTCGACCCATGCCATATGGGCCTCGATCAGCTCTTTGAACTCCGGTTTGCGGCCCGATTCGGCGGCCGGGGGAGTTGGCTCAGTCACCTGCATTTCGCCCAGCTTTCCCTGCGTGCTCATCTCTCAGGTTTCTTATCGACCCGGCACCCCAGAGTCTTAGACGGCAAGGCAGGCCGTTTCGGAGTTAGAATGGGGAATTCCATCATGGCGCTGGTCATAACACAACGGGAGCACGAGGACATACTGGTCCTCGACTTGAAGGGCCGGCTGACGGTCGGCAACGAGGTGTCGGCGTTCCGGGAACGGATCACCGCCGAGGTCGAGGCCGGCCACAACCGACTGGTGCTGAACCTGGCCGAAGTCGACTACATCGATTCGACCGGGCTCGGCTCGCTGGTGATCTGCTTCACCCGGCTCCAGAAATCCGGCGGAACGCTGAAGTTGCTGAACCTCAACCGCCGCAACATCGAACTGCTGGTGCTCACCAAGCTGACGACCGTCTTCGAGCTTTTCGACGACGAGCAGGATGCCATCAACAGCTTCTTCCCGGATCGGAAGATCAAGCAATTCGACATTCTGAGCTTCGTCCAAGGTCAGTCTGGCGAGTAAGATCGAGGGATGCGCCTGGTCGTCATCGGCGGCAACGCATCCGGCCTCAGTGCTGCCGCGCGGGCCCGCCGCATCGACCGGCAGCTCGACATCACCGTCCTCGAACAGGGACCGGTGCATCTCCTACTCGGCCTGCGGGCTCCCCTACTACGTCGAGGGACGCGTCCGCTCGCTCGCCGAGCTGAACGTTTATACAGCCGAACAATTCGAGCGGGATCGGCGCATCGCCGTGCGTACCGGCGCGCTGGTCGCCGAGATCGTGCACGCCCGCCGGGAGGTACGCCTGGCCGACGGGGAGGCGGTTCCCTACGACCGTCTGGTGATCGCCACTGGCGCCCGTCCGCGGCGTGCCGCGATTGCCGGAGCCGACCAGCCGCACGTCTTCACGCTCCATACACCGGGCGACGCCGGCCGGCTCCGGGACTACCTGGAACATACGCAGCCCCGGCGCGCCGCGGTGGTGGGCGCTGGCTACATGGGGCTCGAAGCCGCCGACGTGCTGCGCGCCCGCGGTGTCGAGGTGACCGTCTGGCAGGACGACGGCTCAATCCTGAATCGCCAGGAAGAAGCGATCGAAGCAAGCCCTGCGCGCGCACCTGGCCGGCTCGGGGATCGAGACCTCCGACTCCAGGCGCCGGTCACCCTCATCGGCGCGGACAGCGGTGAACGGGGTCCCGGCCGACGTGGTGGTGCTGGCGGCCGGCTTCCAGCCAAACACCGAACTGGCGCGAGCCGGCCGGCGTCGACACCGGTCCAACCGGCGCCATTCGGACCGATCAGTGGCTCGAAACCAACCTGACCGGCGTCTTCGCGGCCGGCGATTGCGCCGAGGCGGTCCACGTCGTCACCGGGCGTTCGGTCTATATCCCGCTCGGCACGACGGCCAACAAGATGGGGCGGGTGGCTGGCGCCAATGCGGCCGGCGAACGGGTCCGCTTCCCAGGCGTCGCGGGGACCTCCGTCGTCGCAGATCCGCGGCCTGGGCATCGGCGTGACCGGCCTCACTCCAAACGAGGCGCGCGCCGAGGGCTTCCACGCGGTCTCGGCACGCATCGAGGCGCTCGAGCGCCCGGAGTATTTCGGGGGCCCAGGACGACAGTGGAACTGGTGGGCGAGCGGGGAGCGGACGCCTGCTCGGCGGCATCGTGATCGGCGCGCGGGGCGTGGCCGGGCGAATCAATGTCCTGGCCACGGCGCTCCAGGCACGGCTGCGCATCGACGAATTCGAGATGCTCGACCTCGCGTACGCGCCGCCCTTCGGCCGCGTCTGGGATCCACTGCTGATCGCCGCCCAGCAGCTTCGGAAGCTGGTAAACTGAACCCTGCCGAGGGAGGTCGCCGCATGCTCCAACCGGGGAAGATGGCGCCGGATTTCATGCTGTCCGGAGACGACGGAGGCGAAATGTATTCGCTCAGGCGGATGCTGGCCGATGGTCCGCTCGTCCTGGCGTTCTTCAAGGTCTCCTGTCCGGTGTGCCGGTTCACGTTTCCGTTTCTGGAACGGCTCTCGGCCGCGCCGGGGACATCGCGGTTCAGTATCTATGGGATCTCCCAGGACTCCCCGGAGGCGACCGCCTATTTCCGCCAGGAGCAGGGCATCCACTTCACCACCTTGCTTCGACACCTGGGGGGAGCGCTATCCGGCGAGCAACGCCTTCGGCATCCATCACGTGCCGACTCTGTTCGTCATCGAGCCTAACGGCCGCATCAGTGCCGTCGACGGAAGGGTTCGAGAAGGCTGCGCTCAAGGCGTTCGGTGAGAGGGCCGGCGCATCGCCGTTCCTCGAAGGGGAGCGGGTGCCGGAGTTCCAGCCCGGTTGAGGGTCGAAAAACTGATCTCCGGTCGGAGGTTGGCGAGAGGGCGTTACAATAAGCGATAGATGCTCGAAACTGAACGAAGTGGTCGATTCCGCCGCGGCGCTGGCCAAGGGTCTCAGCGTGACGATGAAGGAGATGCTGTCCCCGGCGATCACCGAGGACTATCCGGATGCGCCGCCGATGTTCCAGGAGCGCTTCCGCGGCGAGCACGTGCTGCAGCGGGACGAGAACGGCATGGAAAAGTGCGTCGCCTGCTTCCTGTGCGCCGTGGCCTGTCCCGCGCACTGCATCTATATCGAAGCCGCGGACAATACCCAGGAGAAGCGTATCAGCGGCGGCGAGCGCTACGCCGAGGTCTACAACATCGACTACAACCGCTGCATCTTCTGCGGCTACTGCGTCGAGGCCTGCCCCACTGACGCCATCACCCACGGCCATGGCTTCGAACTGGCCAGCTACAACACCAGCACTCTGGTCCGGCGCAAGGAAGACATGCTGGTGCCGCTCGCGGTTCAGAAGTAACCCCGCCCGCAAATGAAAAGAAGGCGACCCCGAAGGGTCGCCCTGTCTGAATCGCTTGTTAGTCCGTCTTACCCGATCTGGAGATTGTTCTCGACCGAGAAGACGCCGTTCACGGTTTTGGCCTGAACGCCGGCAAGGGTCTTGTCGGTTTTGTTGGCCACGGTGCCTTCCAGCGTCACGTTGCCCTGATCCACGATGATGTGAATCGGCGGCACGGCCCGCATCTGGTACCGCTCCAGCGCCGGCTGACCATAGACGGCGCGATAGACGGCCTGACGAATCTGGTCATCCTGCGGAGAGGTCGGCAGCACTTCAATGTTGTTATCAACGTGCTTGACGCCCTCAATCCGGCTGACGGCGCGCGCGGCATCCACCTTCAGTGTCGGCCGATGGACTTCGCCCATTAGCGTCACGTTGCCGTTATTGACCTTGAACTCGAAGTGGTCCCACACGCTGTAGTACGGAAGCGTGACCAACTCCTTACGAATCCTGCTTTCCAGAGCCGTCTGCGGCTTCCGCGCCTGTTGTTGGTCGCCGAAGGTCGCATAGGCGGACGACGAACTCATCCGCTGATCGGCCTTCCAATTTGCATCCCCGGCGGCCTTCGCGCTCGTCTTTGTGTGTTCCGGCGACATGTACTCAACGTGGACGCTGACGATCTGGTCGGGGCTCATACTGTCAGGCACCGACGGAACATAGCGGTGGCTGTACGCGGAGAGTTCGCTCGCACGTTTTTCCGGATATGCGAATTCCTGCCCGCTCTCATCGCCGGGGAAGAACCATGCCCGCAGGGCCGGTGGCGCATCCAGGGGCGTTTCGTAGAACTTCAGTTGCGTGGTTCCGGTCGGCTGCACTCTCTCGTTCGGGACGGCCAGCACAGTGGCGATGGTCTTGCTCTCATCCTTGTTCATGAATCGAACGATATGGTTGTTCTGTTGGGTGTTCACCAACTCCATCACGTAGTCGCCAGGCGGCAACACCGTGCCCGGAATCTCGATAGGCTCGTTCACCTCAAGCTCTGTCTTCTTGTTGTGTTCTGAGGCCGAGAGTGGGGCAAGCCCAACCAGTAACAAACCTGCCGCGACAACGGCCAATGTCTTAAGCTTAGTCATATACACTTAACTCCTTTCTGAGCGATGGTCTTTGTCCGTCCACACCGCACCTCAATTTCGTCAAACTGTTGAACGATGCTTTCGCGTCCCCAATGGGTCCTTCTTGCCTTTACCTCGGCTTCATTTTCCCAATGGGCCCGCGTTCATAGGGGAGAGTCTAAAGGCGCCATCTCCGTTACAGCCCGGCAGAGCTTCGCGGGCACGCGCCCCCGTTTCTCCTTATATCTCAAGGCTTAAGCCCCGCTTCAAACTTGAAATATGCGGAAGGGTCGCGGAGGTACAGTGGGGGATTCTCGGAAACCTCCCAGTTGTGATTGTCATGACGACGTTGTTAGGCTTAAAAGAAGTAATAAAATCAGACTACAAGGAGGGGAACCATGAGACGGATATTTATGAAATCCATCGCTGTGGGCGTGCTGCTACTTCCGATGACCCTATTCATAGGTTGCGAGAAAGAAGGGCCTATGGAAAAGGCGGGGAAGTCGCTCGACGACGCCGCGGACAAAGCCGGCGACTCTGTTAAAGATGCCGCGGATGAAGTCGGAGACGCCGTGGATGAAGGGACCGATCACTAGCCACTCGGGATGTGGTGCCCTTCGATGTGGTGCCCTTCAATGTCGGTCAGATCATCTCCGTGTGTAGCTCACTGCGTGGCTGCGCGATGACGACCTTGTTGACCAGCAGGCCTTTCTCGGCAATCTTGCGGGCGCCGCTGTCGACCGCCGCCTGTACCGCGGCTACCGAGCCGGTACAGGTGGCGAAGGCCTTCCCGCCGAGGGCCATCGCCAAGCGAACTTCGACCAGCCGCACGTTGGCCGCCTTCGCCATCGCGTCGGCTCCCTCGACCAGGGAAGCCACGGAGAACGACTCGATGATGCCCAGCGCCTCCATCTTGTCGGCACGCGTAATTCCCGAGATCGCCGGAAAGATCGACTCGTGGACGTTGGGGATCAGGAACGTGTCGATAACCGAGAAGTCGCCCACACGGACGCCGGTCTGAACGGCGGCCTCGACGGCGGCCGTATCGCCGCGCACCACCACCATGTATTTGCCGGAGCAGATGGTGCGCGCGAGCACGAGCTCGACGTCGGCGGCTTTTAGCATGGCGTCGGTCACCTGGAAGCCGCCGGCGATGCTGCCCAGCTCAATCAATCCCATGGAGTTTCTGCTTGCCATTTCCGGTCCTCAGACTTCGACGTCTATGTAAGCGTCCGTTACTGCAGTTACCTTACCGTTGATTGAGGCGTGGATGTTGACGCCCAGGTCTTTCTCACCGACCGCGGCTAGCGGCTGGTTCCGGGCCACGGTGGCGCCTTCCCTGACAGTAGGTGTGGCCGGCTTACCGACGTGCTGGGCGAGCAGCAGGCGTACTTTCTTCGGCTGCCAGTCCACCGCCTCGAACGGCGTGTCGCCTTCGTACTCCTCCACCTTGAGCCGCTGGCGGAGCATCTTCAGCGGGACGCGCCGGTACTCCTTCATCGGGTGGACGCGTACGGGCGCCTCCTGCACGAATTTGACGCCGGCCTCCTTCATATCGGCCTTCGCCTGGTCGCAGGCCTCCTTGGGATACAGATCCTCGGGGCAGGCGTAGAGCGTGCAGAGCCCGCAGGCGCAGCAGAGCTCGGCCGACTGGTTCCACTGGTCGTGGCCGGCGAGCGTGAAGCCGAGCGCTCCGCATCACCTTGTGCGGCTCCACTTCGTAGCCGAGCAGGTAGCGCGGGCAGAACTCGGTGCAGTAGCTGCACTGGTCGCAGGCCGACTTGCCGATGCGGGCCATCGATCGCGCCGGCCGAGACTTGCGCGTTACCAGATAGTGCTCCTTGGGCAGCACGATCAGCCCGGCGGTGGTCTTGGTCACCGGACGGTCGAGGTCGAGCGCGAGCGTGCCCATCATCATGCCGCTGACGAAGACGCCGATTTCGGGAGGCGTCGCGCCGCCGGCGATTTCGATCAGGTCGCGCAGAGGCGTGCCAACCGGCACCCAGAACGACTTCGGCTGCCGGACCGCGCCGCTCACCGAAACGAACTTTCGCGTCACCGGCTCGCTCTGCTCGGCCTGCCAGACGTTGTAGAGCGTCTCGACGTTGCTGACCACGCAGCCGACCTGAAGCGGGAGCCCGGCCGGGGGGATCAGGCGGCCGGTGGTGCGGTCTTCACTGTCATCAGAAAATTTCGCTGAGGCCGTTGCAAAATTCAGTCCCATATAAAAAGCATCTGTTATCTGATACCCTGTTGTTACGTCAAATTCTGTAACATTACCTGACATATCAGTGTAAAATGCTTGATCCTCGTAACCTGTGATAAAATTCAAATAAACATCCCAATTATCAACTGGAATCACGTGTACTTGCGCACCAAAATCAGAAATGCCGTTCA
>CAWELS010000045.1:0-194603 GCA_963809945.1 Bryobacterales bacterium
CGTGTTTGAGCGCATTGCGCGCCACGCGGCGTTTGCCGTAGGTGGTCCGCGGACCGGCGCTCTTTCGAGCGTTCCGTTGATTGGCGGCGATTTGAGCAGGAGTAGCCATGGTCGCCTCCATTGTCGCGCGGCGGGGGTGGAGATAGCGGCTTTGGGCTGTGCTCGATCGCTGGTATCCAACTGATTCAGAGGAGCTTACGGAATTGACGATAGGTGGTGAACGCGAACGCCGGCCGGAGTGAGCGGGTTGGTCTTCTCCGGCTCTGAGAAAATCGGAAATGTTCCGTCTGTCCCGGGTTCCGTCGCGCGCCCGGGCGATGTAGGCCGCCCGGGCGCTCGCGACCATCGTCTTGGTCGGCGTGCACCCGTCGTTGATACAGGTGCCGCCGACGTACCGCCTCTCGACAATCGCCACCTTCGATCCCGCCCCGGCCAGCGCGGTCGCAAGCGGTCCGCCACCCTGTCCGGCGCCAATGATGATGGCGTCGTAGTGTTGTGGTTCCGCCATGTTCCCTCCCCGATCCCCAGTTGCTGCAGACAGCTTACGACATTGGACCTGTCGGGAAGAGATCTTGTTTCAGGATGTTTCCGCGGCAAACTATCCGGAGGTTCGTGTCCGTGCCGAACCGGCCAATATCGAGATCCGAGCGGAGCCGGGGCCGTAGGGTTTGTGGCCGGGATGCCGCCGGTTGTCCAGTTCGGCTCGGGTGGGCCAGCCGCCGACACGACTATCGGCGTGGCAAGCCAGGCGGCTCGCTCCACGTCGGGAGGGCCAGCCATATACGTTCACATACGGCTTCCTCCGTCCCCAAACGCTACACTGAAACCAGATGGCGGCGACGCGGACTCCCACCGCGCGGCAGTTTTTCACCCCGCGCGGCACCCTCTCACAATGGCATCCGAATCATGAGTTCCGGCAAGGCCAGCTCGATATGGCCGAGGCGGTCTCCTCCGCTTTCGCTGATCACCGCCATCTCATCGTCGAGGCCGGCACCGGGACCGGAAAGACGCTCGCCTACCTGATTCCGGCGATCCTGGCGGGCAAGCGGATCGTCATCTCCACCGGCACCAAGAACCTCCAGGAACAGCTCTTCTTCAAGGACATCCCGTTCCTCCAAAAGCACCTCGACCGGCCGCTCCGCGCCTGCTACATGAAGGGACGGGCCAACTACGCCAGGGCGCCTGAAGGGGACGGCCTGATGCGAGCACTTCGCTAGATTGCTGAAAGTGGCAGTCGGCTCCGTCCCCTTCGTGAACTGTGTCGACGAGTGTTAACTTGCTGAATCCGAGTGACTCCGAGGCCTCCCTGCTGTTGTACGATGAGCCTCTTCCTGAGTGCCGGCGGCTACGGCACAACCGGCGCCACCGCCGAAGACCACTATCGTCAAGCGCCTGCGAGAACAGCGAAAGGGACCGAGCGGACTGGCACGTTGGCTGAATCCGCCGGCCTGTCAGTTCAGGCCGTCCCTCTCAATCGCACGCTTGTCTTGCAGCAGCGGGAAAGATCGCAACTCAGGCGGCCGGATGTATACTGTAGCGGACCGGAGGGCAAGAGGTGAAATTCCGGTTAATTTGACGAGTAAGCGAGAGTACCGACCATGAAACAGGTATTTCTGTTCGCACTGCTAACCGCCATTCTGGTAGGCTTCGGATGCTCAGTTAACCCAGACGAGGCTTCCGCGCCCGCCGCCAGGCTGGAGATGGTTCCTGCTCCGGTCGGCTCCGCCTCTGCGCCCGCCATTCCAGCACATCCTTCACCCTCAACCTTCCGGGATTGGAGTATCCTCGCATTGAAGCCGACTCCCGCGTCACCTTCCACTTCAAAGCGCCCGATGCGCAAAAGGTGCAGGTCGCCTGTCACATCAGGGCACAATTACCAAGCCTTCCGTTCGACATGACCAAAGGCGATGATGGCGTGTGGACCTACACCAGCGAACCTCAGCCGCCCGGCTACCACAACTACTGGATGATCGTAGACGGCGCAATCGTGCTCGATCCCGGCACCAACGCCTTCATCGGTTACGGCCACATGTGCAACGGCTTTGAGATCCCGATCCCGGCGTGGATTTCTACAGCCTCAAGGACGTGCCGCACGGCAACGTGCTCATCAAGAACTACTACTCCAAGACGGCCAACGAGTGGCGGCACATCTACATGTACACGCCGCCCGGCTACGACAAGAACACCTCCATGCGCTATCCGGTACTGTATCTGCAGCACGGCGGCGGTGAAGACGAGCGCGTATGGATCGAGATGGGCCAGACCAATCTGATTCTCGACAACCTGCTCGCGCAGGGCAAGGTCAAGCCCATGATCGTCGTCATGGAGACCAGACGGGGGAGTCGGCCCGCCCATGTCGGATGCCTGCGCCAGCCGGGCTCAGTCGGTTCAGGAGCGCGTTCCGCCGGTGAAAACGGCCCGCCGGTGGATTCCGTCGGATCTGCGGCCCCAGGTGGCGGCGCCTATGGCGAACTCATGATCGCGACCTCATCCCATGGGTCGACAGCAACTTCCGCACGCTGGCCGACAGGGATCACCGTGCCATGGCGGGCCTCTCCATGGGCGGCATGCAGACCGCGGCCGTCACCATGGCCATCCTCGACAAGTTCGCCTACATCGGCCTGTTCAGCGGCGGCGCGGCAATGGGTTCGGACCCGGCGGTCCTGGCGGCCGAGGTGGCTCCCCTGGGGCCGCGGCCGAGAGCGAACCCGCGGCGCTCGACCTCAAGACTATCTACAACGGCGCCATGGCCGACCCGGCGGAATTCAACAAGCAGGTCAAGGTCTTGTTCATGAGCTTCGGCTCCGAGCCCCCGATGGAGAACCCCGAAGAATTGCAGAAGCACCAGGAGCAGCTCGTCGCCGCCGGGATCACGAACAGCTACGTCTACATCTCGCCCGGCACCTCGCACGAATGGCAAACCTGGCGCAGGAGCCTATATACGTTCGCCCCGCTTCTGTTCCAGTAACCTTCCCGAAGAAGTGGCAGGAGGGCTTGGCCGCGGCCGGTCCTCCTCCCGTTGATAGTCGGCACGCCTCCGGGATCCGCGCCTCCCGGATCGGTCAGACCGGATCTGAAGCAGAGATTCTCAGCTCTTGGTTTTCTCCAACTGCAACGCCCACATCCATGCCCCAGCCTCACGTCACCGCGATGGAACATCCATTCCCTCAACGGAAACCCAGGGACGGACGAGCCGTTAACCAGGTTTTTGGAGAAGATTGGCAAGAGGAGATTGCCAAGGGTAGTCGCTGTGGGAATGTCGGCGGGGAAATGATCTTGGGCAGGCAAAACTTGGTAAACATCTCGTCCGTCCCCAGGTTTTCCCTTGCGATTCACGCAGTTACGGGCGCCGTGTGGAAACCCGTGGAAGCGTGAGGTACTTGGAGGCTCCTGGCAGCTACAAAATCGACTACACCAAGAAATCACGGCAGCCTAGAACTCAGTGCACATAGCCCAGCGAGCGCAGACGCTTGAGTTGCTCTTCATCCACCTGATGCGGCTGTGCCAGACGGGGATTGCGGTTCCCCTCTCGGAAAGCCTTGATCCTGTCTTTGAGCACCGCGGATTCCTCGGGCTCCTTGTAGTACAGATTGTCTTTCTCCTTCGGATCCTTCGTCAGATCGAAGAGCTGTCCATAGTCTCGATCCGGCTCATAAACAAACTTGAGCACCGGAGTTCGGATCGAGAAGATCGTGTCGTGCAACTCGCCGTAGGAGGCAACCACCGGCACATTCGGGCGCCCCTCGACACGAGCCATCAGGTTCAACGGGCGGAATCTCGGGTCGTCCTGCTTCATCCCGAACGCGGGCGGTACGTCCACGCCTGCAAGGTCGAGAATGGTGGCCGACACGTCCATCAGCCGCACTTGGTCGTCCACCTGCGTCCCGGCGGGAATGCGTCGTGGATAGCGGATCACCAACGGAACGTGGACAACCTCCTCAAACAGGGTCATCCGATGTCCCTTCCGGCCGTGGTCAAAGAACTCCTCGCCGTGATCGGCGGTCACTACGACAATCGTATTGTCCAGTTCTCCCGTGGACTTCAAGTAGTCAAGCACCCGCCCGAGGTGATAGTCCGTGGACCGTATCTCACCATCGTAGAGCGACAACAGATGCCGGTAGTCGCGAGGGTCCATGTTCGGGTTGTAGAGATCGTTGTCGATGAAATGGCGTCCGTCGACCGGCCCCGTATAGTCTGGATCGAACATGCGATTGAACGGTGCTGGCGGAACGAAATCGAAGTGGACGTCAAAGAAGTGCAAAAACACGAAGAAAGGCTTTTGGCGATCTGCTTCGCTCCTCTGCGCGAGCCAGTTCGTGGTCAACTTCTCCATCTTGGGCGAAGTCACCGAGAAGACTGACTCGTTATTCAGAGCGGCGCTGTAGTCGTACGTATCAAAGCCCTGGTCAAACCCATACATCGGAAGCAGGTAGACGCCTGAGACGAACCCCGCCGTTTGATACCCTGCGCCCTTGAGGACCTCAGGCAGAGTGGTCACCTGGGGACCGAGCTTCGTCCCGTCATTGACCACGCCATGATGTTGCGGGGGGATTCCCGTAAGCATCGTCACGTGAGCTGGCAGCGTCCAGGACGAGGAGCTCGTCATCTGAGTGAACCGAACCCCCTCGGCGGCCAGCGCATCGATGTTCGGGGTCGTCTCACGCTCATACCCGTAGCAGTGTACGTGATCCGCACGCAACGTATCGATCGAAACTAACAGAATGTTCGGCCTTTGGCTCCGGTGGGGAGAGAGTTGCGGAGCCAAACTCGGGACTGCCGTCACCGCGACGAGCACCAAGCCACACACGGTGGCAGTCCGAACCATCACCGGCGGCGGAGAAATCCGTTTCCGCACGACCACGCGAACCATCAGCATCCCGGTGAACAATGCCACTGCGAGGATCAGGTGCTTTCGGCCCTCCATCGAGACGGCACTGGAAACCAAGTGGAACAGGAACGGATAGGCGGACACCAGCCAGGCGTCAATCGCCACGGATTCCAATGCTGTATCCAAACCGGTCACCTTCCAGAGCAAGCACAGTAGCGGCACGGCGACCACGGCCGCGATCAAGGCAAGGGCCGCATTGATGGGTACTGCCGCCTTGAAGAAGGTCCACCACCCACCGAGCGTTGCCAGATCATGGAATCGATACAGCGAGTCGACGTTGGAAGATAGATACGCCGTGAAGCGGCTGTCGGGCAGAAGCGTGGAAATCAGCCAGGCGTAACCGGTGTCCTGCGCCTGCACTGGGGAATCAGCAACCATTCGCAGCGCCTCGGGCACCATCATTAGAGCCGAAGCACTCGCAGTAACCCCAACTAATCGGAGGAAATAGTGGAAATAACTGAACGCACGCTTCACTGGTTGGGCCCGTATCGCTGCTTAAACCTCAAGAATATCATGGCCTCGGAGATCGGGGAGATCGGGGTCAAGATGGTGTGAAAGGGGCCTGAAGGGGCCTGAAGGGGACGGCCTGATGCGAGCACTTCGCTAGATTGCTGAAAGTGGCAGTCGGCTCCGTCCCCTTCGTGAACTGTGTCGACGAGTGTTACCTTACTGAATCCGAGTGACTTCGAGGCCTCCCTGCTGTTGCACGATGAGCCTCTCCTGAGTGCTGGCGGCTACGCGTACAACCGGCGCCACCGCCGAAGACCACTATCGTCAAGCGCCTGCGAGAACAGCGAAAGGGACTGAGCGGACTGGCACGTTGGCTGGGCCTGAAGGGGCGGGGCCTGAAGGGGCCTGAAGGGGACGGCCTGATGCGAGCACTTCGCTAGATTGCTGAAAGTGGCAGTCGGCTACGTCCCCTTCGTGAACTGTGTCGACGAGTGTTAACTTACTGAATCCGAGTGACTTCGAGGCCTCCCTGCTGTTGTACGATGAGCCTCCTCCTGAGTGCTGGCGGCTACGCGCACAACCGGCGCCACCGCCGAAGACCACTATCGTCAAGCGCCTGCGAGAACAGCGAAAGGGACCGAGCGGACTGGCACGTTGGCTGAATTCGCCGGCATGTCAGTTCAGATGGGATGAAGAGGCCGCTCGGCTTCTACCCCGCTTCGTCTGGGAGATCCGTGTCAAGGGAGATCCCTGTCAAAGTCCTCAAAGTCCGGGGAGATCCGTGTCAAAGACCCGTTGACCCTATCGGTGAGGTCGTCGATCCTATCCGTCCTATCCGTCCCTCCGCACGTACGGATCTGTGCGGGGGGCGGTCAGCGATGAGCGTCCCTACCGCGAGCCCCCGGATCTCCCGGATATGCTGCTTGCGTCGACGCGGGACTGGGGTTTCCCCGCGAACGGGAAATCGGGGGCCTTCTGTGTGTACAACTTGGACAGGATCTCTTGCGAGGCCTCACCGGTTAACCCGAATGACAGCGTTCCCCTGGGTTACTCAACGCCGCCCAGGCGGAACTCCCTGGGGGACATTCCGAACCGGTGATTGAATTGCGTTGCGAAGTATTGGCTGGAAGAGAAGCCGGACGCCAGGGCGACCTCCGTTATCGATGCCCGGGACGAGTCGCGAAGCATGTGGGCGGCGCGATCCAGACGGCAGTGATTCAGGTACTGCAGCGGCGACATGTTCGTGATGCACCGGACATGATAGACGAATTGCGTCAGTCCTAATCCGCACGATTCCGCCATTTCCCGTAGCGACCATCGGAGCGCGAGATTCTCGGGGTGAGAGCGTAGGTCGCGTAGAAACAGCTCCACGGTCCGGCGCGTGCTCGATAGGGTTCGATCCAGCGTCACCGTCTCCTTGCGGAGCATCTCGAGCAGCAAGAGGAAAAGCTCGCTGATGCGCAGCGACAGATGGGAGACATGCGAGCCGCCGCGGTCGGCCGTCACCGCATGGGTGATCGCCCGGAAGCACTTGCGCATATCCGCGGTGGCCGTCCACATCGGCTGTTCAGTGTGCCGCAGGATGTGGGTCAGCTCCTCCAGGTCGGGTTTGCTCAGTGTGAGCCAGGCGGGCCATCTCCATGCTTCGTTCGGACGCCGCACGCCGAGATCGACGATCAGCCACGCCAGGCGGCTGGCGGTAACGTTCGGATCGCCTATCCGATGAATCTGCCAGGGACGCACAATCGTGAAGTGATCCGGCAGCAGGTTGTACTCACTCCCTTCGGCATCGAATCGGAGACTGCCGCTCTCGAGCATCGTCAACTCGAGACCTTCATTCCGGTGCCAGTCGAGGCCCCAATCCTGGTCGAGCTCGGCGTCCCAGTAACCGGCCATTTTCAGGCCCGGCATGGCGCCGGCGGGCAGCATGCGTCCCGGGTAGTGTCCATGCCGTACGGCTTCCAGCCGAATGCTCTTGTTCTGCGCGGCCCGGACCAGCGGATTGCAGCTGTCGGCACGATAGATCTCGTCGTGATCCTTGTAGATTGGAATGGGCCGCGGCATGGGTGCTCGATTTTGTTCGAAATCCACCGGTAGAAGAATTCCGAACGACGGTAGTCTAGCACTGCTGGCATAATCTTGACAGTCCGGTGTGTTCGCCGGCGGCCGATCGGGTTCACGATCGGCGCCGCGGATGCTTCTGGAGGGCAGGACCATGATGAACCACAGCGCCAAGACCAGCCGCCGCGGGTTTCTTACGGCTGCGGCGGCAACCGCATTCACCACAAACATCTTTACCGGACGCCTCCGGGGCGCGAACGACCGTATCTCGGTCGGCTTCATCGGCACCGGCACGCGTGGCGGCGACGCGCTGATCCCGATGTTTCTCCCGGTTTCCGACTGCCAGTGTGTGGCCACGTGCGATGCCTGGAAGGACCGGCGCGAGCTGCGGGCGAAGCAGATCGAAAGCCGGTACGCCGAGGAGTCCGGCCGGGGCAGCTACAAAGGATGCGACACGTACGCGGACTTCCGCGAGCTGTTGAGCCGTCCGGATATCGACGCGGTCGCGATCGCGACGCCGGATCACTGGCACGTCCTGGCGGCGCTCCACGCGGTGCGGGCGGGCAAGGACATCTATGTGGAGAAGCCGCTGGCGCTCAGCTTCAATGACGCCAAGGTGCTGCGGCGCGAGCTGGAGCGCACCGGCCGGGTGTTTCAGTACGGTACCCAGCAGCGCTCGATCGAGCACGTCCGGCGCGGCTGCGAGCTGGTGCGCAACGGCCGTATCGGGGCCGTCCATACGGTCGAAGTGCTGGCGCCATGCGGGGACCGCGGCGGCACGGCCGAGGGGCAGCCGGTGCCCGCGGGGTTCGACTACGAGATGTGGACCGGTCCGGCGAAGATGCGGCCCTACAATGACGACCTCTGCCGCAAGCCGTGGCCGGGCCACTACTTCACATACGACTATTGCCTCGGGTTTATCGCCGGCTGGGGCGCTCATCCGCTGGACGTGGCGCAGTGGGGGTTGGGAGCTGACGATACCAGTCCGATCGAGTACGAGGGAGCGGGCATCGTCCCCAAGGAGGGAACATACGATGCCGTCGCCAACTGGACGGTGCGGGCGAAGTACGCCAACGGCATTGCCATGGACTTCATGGACGATCACATCAACCAGACGAAGTTCATCGGCACCGAGGGCTGGGTTTCGATTTCTCGCAAGGAGCTCGATGCCGAGCCGAAACCGCTGCTCGAATCCGAGATCGGGCCAAACGAGATCCATCTTCCGGTCAGCGGCAGCCACGCGCAGAATTTCGTGGACAGCGTGAGGAGCCGGAAGCCGACGATCGTTCCGTTCGAAGCGGCAATCCACTCCGACGCGATCAGCCATCTGTCGGACATTGCGATCCGCACGGGCCGGAAGATCCGCTGGGATCCGCGGCGCGAGCAGATCGTCGACGATCCCGAGGCGGCGAAGATGCTGCAACGTCCGTTGCGGTCGCCGTGGGCGCTCTGAGATGTATACGCGCCGGGAGTTCGTCGCAGGATTGGCCGCCGCTGGCACATGCGCCGGGGCCTCCCCGCACACGGCCCTGATCGTGGACGGCCGCAACAACCACGACTGGCAGGCCACTTCGCCGGTGCTGAAGCGGCTACTGGAGCAGACGGGATTATTCCGGGTCGAATTCGCCACGGCGCCGCCGGACGATGCCCGGATGGAGAGCTTTCTTCCCGCCTTCGATGCGGCCAGCGTGATTGTGCTGAACTATTCGGATTTCGGGAACGGAGGAGCCTGGAGCGACCGCACCAAGTCCGCCTTTGTGGAGGCGGTGGAGGGCGGGACCGGGGTAGTGGTGTTCCACGCCGCCTGCAGCGCCTTTCCGCAGTGGCAGGCGTTCAACCGCATCATCGGCCTCGGCGGCTGGGGCGGCCGCGATGAGCGGTCGGGGCCTTATCTCTACTGGCGGAACGGCGACATCGTCAGGGACCGGCGTCCGGCCGAGGCGGGCCATCACGGGCCTCGCCATCCCTATGCCGTGGTGGCGCGAAAACCCGAACACCCGATCCTGGACGGGCTTCCAAGCGTCTGGATGCACGCGAGCGACGAACTCTATGACACGCTCCGAGGGCCGGCGGAGGAATTGGAGGTGCTGGCGACGGCATGGTCCGATCCGGAGTTCGCCGGCACGGGCCGCGACGAGCCGGCGTTGTTTACGGTGCGGTACGGCCGGGGCCGCGTTTTCCAGACGATCATGGGCCACGACCCCGAGGCGATGCGATGCGCCGGCTTCATTAGTACGTTGCAGCGGGGTGCGGAATGGGTCGCGACCGGACAGGTGACACAAGCTTGCCCGAGTGACTTTCCCACGGAAGGGCAGATTTCCGTGCGGACGTGAGGTGAGATTGATCCTATGAAAATCGGATGTTTTGCACTCATCCAGCCGTTCACCACCATGTCGCGCCAGTTTCAATTGATCCGCGACCTGGGAATCGAGTACGCGGATGTGACCGACAGCCACAATGGCGGCTGCCTGGGCGTCGAGTTCGAGTTCACCTCATCGATCAGTCTGGACAGCCACCCGGAGCGGATCCGGTCGATGGCGCGCGCCGCCGGCGTGCAGCTTTCGGCGTTCTGCGCGCATGCGAACCTGCTGGATCCGCCGTCTCCGGATGTCTACGGCACCACCGAGATCATCAAGGCGATTCGGTTGGCGCACTTACTGGGCATCGCGCACGTCATCACTACCGAGGGGGAACCGAAGACGGCGTTCGGGCGCGGCCTGACGGCCGAGCAACGCATCTTCGCAATCCGCGAGCGCCTGCAAGCGCCCATCGAGTGGGCGCGGGAGCTCGGCATGCAGATACTCGTCGAGCCGCATGGAATCGTCACGTCGCAGATCGATACGATGGCCGGCTTGCTCGATGAGCTGGGCCATGAGGACGTCGTGGGCGTCTGCCTGGACACGGGGAACTCATGGCTCGGCGGCTCGGATCCGCTGGAATACGTGCGGCGGTTCGGCTCACGAATCAAGCACGTGCATTGGAAAGACATGGGAGCGGAGTGGCTGCCGCAGCGGGGGAAAGTATTTGGCTGCGGTATGGCGACCATCGCTCTCGGTGATGGCGTGGTCGGCGTGCGCGAGATCGTGGAAGCGCTCACCGAAGCGGGTTTCGACGGCGAGACGACACTGGAGATCGCCGGGGCCGAGAGTGTTACGCGATCGGTGGAGCGATTGCGGGAGTGGGGCGCCGCGAACGAAGCCACCGAACCGGTCTTCGAACGCAAGGGTGGCGGCGCGGCAGTCTAGCCCAAGTTCCGCAGTTGAAGCAGCGGATCAACTTTTTGAGGGTGCCCAAACGTATGATGGGCGAACTCCGATGACATTTCGCCTCGTTACGTTCATTGCCTTTTCTCCGACTACTACCTTTCGTCTGACACCTAATGTTGCGGCGGGTTAGCAGGAGTCACGACGACCATATCCTCCGGAATGGGGGCCAGCGTGTTGAGATCCGTGTCAAAGACCTCACAGCCCGAATTTGACGGGCGTCCTGCCAGGCGGGGGGCGTGGCCGAAGTTGTTGAGCACATGGATGTTCCATCGCAGACGATGTGAAGCTGGGGCATCGGATGTGGGCGTTCCGATGCGACCTGTGCGATCTGTCCTCGTACAGTTCCGGGGCCGGTCAACATGCCATAAGGTCTGAATGCTGTACACCAAAATCGATTGCATGGACCGGGCGCTAGATGTAGACTTGGGTCGCCACACCGGGGGCAATCGCGTCCGGCACATCTGTTTCAGGAGGAATATTCAACATGAGAGCGCCCATTGTTCTGGTTACCGTACTCTCGTTAGTTCCGGCGGCATTCAGTCAGACGGTCTTTAAGAATGTAGAGATTCGAACAACCTATGGCAACGCTTCGCAGGGCAACAACGGCAAGTTGGTGGTCGACACGAAGACAGTACGATTCATGAAGAACAACCAACGAGATGAGTATTTTTCGCTGCCATCGAACGCGGTGACAGAGTTGTTCTATTCCCGCGTCTCGGGACGGAGAATCGGCGCTGCGATGCTCGTATCTCCGTTACTCCTGTTTACGAAAGGCCGAAAACACTACCTCACCCTGTCGTTTAACGATGGTGCGGACCTGGTCGGAGCTGTCGAATTTCAATTACACAAGAGCAACTATCGGGGCGTGCTGCGATCATTGGAGGAAGTGACCGGACAGACCTTGAAATACGACCAAGAGGGCATCAAAGGGACAGCTCAGGTTGTGGCCAGCCGGGAGCAGCCAGAGGCCGACGAGAAGGCAACCGTAACGTTCACTTCCGAGCCTGAGGGAGCGGAAATCGAGCTCGACGGGGTCTACATCGGGACGACGCCCCGGGAACGTTCATTGGAGGAGGGGGAGTACTCGGTCGTAGTCCGCAAGAAGGGATACGAGGCATGGAGCCGTAAGATAAGCGTTCAAGCAGGTGACGAGCTCACTGTTTCCTCTGAGCTTGAGGAAAAGTAAGGATAGCTGGGTGTCATTCGCTTATGGACCAGTGGACTTCACATTGCTAAAAGCCCGAATGCGACGGGGCGTTTTGCGAGGAGGGATCGTGGCGGACGTTGTTGAGCGAATGGATGTTGCAGCCGGTGACGTCATAATCTCCAATCTGCCGCCTGGAGAATACGGATTCCTTCCTCCGAACCTGCAGGGTGCGCAGGGCGCCTCGGCCCAGCTGGGCAAGATGTACACATTCTCGATCATCGAGTGAATCCAGCCACCGGTCAAAGAAAACCGGGAACATTTCGTCTGGTCCCGGGTTCTCCCCTAGTGTGATGAACGAGACAACGAGGAATCTCCTGCGACTATGGATCCCGAAGCCCGTCCTAAACGCAAGGGTGGCCCTCTATCAGACGTTTCTGGCGGACCAGAAGACGGCACCACTTGATTGGTTCCTGTACAAGCCGCACAGCCGTTTTGGCTACGCGGAGCGGAAGGCCTTGGTGGACCGAATCGTTCGGATACACGCCGAGATGCGTTGCGCTCATACTCACGAGGAAATCATTCAAGTGCTCTCCGCAATTCTGGCATTACCAGAATCGGCCCAAGGAGTGATCGTCGAGGCGGGATGTTTTAAGGGCGGAAGCACCGCTAAGCTTAGCATCGCCGCCAAAATGACGAACAGAAAGCTGGTGGTATTTGATTCTTTCGAAGGAATACCGACGCCGCCCGCCCATGAGTCCGACGTACCCAACGTGTTGAATCGAGAAGGAGTTGTCGAGCATCACATCCCGGGCAACTACGCTGGGGGGCTGGAGGAGGTGAAGGAAAACGTAAGGCGATACGGCGAGATCGAGGTGTGCGAGTTCGTGCAGGGGTGGTTCGACCAGACCATGCCCACGTTCAAAACTCCGGTAGCCACCGCGTTTGTGGATGTGGACCTGCAGGCCTCCGAGGCGACGTGCTTCACCCACCTATATCCGCTGCTCGTTCCGGGCCAGTCGATCTTTTCACACGACGGTCATCTTGCACCGTGTGTCGCGCTGATGGACGATCCCGAGTTCTGGAAGACTGTTGACGCACCGGCCCCAAAGATCCATGGTCTCAGGACGAAAAAGTTAGTTCGTGTTCAGAAGCCAGCAATGGTTCCATAACGCCCCTAGACTGAACATACCCCGAAATCGATTTTCGGCTGATGCGGTGAGTTCGAACCTGTCGCACTCTCCCGACGCTTGACCGAATCGAGGCCGCTGACACGGGGAGATCGACGTCTGGACGACTTGCTGGTAGAACTATTACTTGGCATCAATCATGAGGCCGTCCTGACGGCGAGGACGACTCGGCAGCGCGTTTGAGTCCGTGGACCCTCAAAATGAGCGGCACTGAAGAGCACGGATTCTCTCACCGAAGTCCTTCTCGGTCAAAGGAACAGAGTAGCTATGAGACTCCCAGACGAGGCTGACATCGAACGGGCATCTGAAATCGTCTATGAGGCGATAAGCCCAACGCCGCAACGCTCGTGGCCCCTCCTGAACGAGCGGTTGGGCATCGAACTATGGATCAAGCACGAGAACTACACCCCGGTCGGAGCATTCAAAGTTCGGGGGGCCCTCGTATATCTGCGCCACCTGCACAGGTCGGAACAGGATACAAAGCGTGTCGTCGCCGCGACACGTGGCAATCATGGCCAGGCAGTTGGGTTTGCCGCCGGGCGTGAGGGAATGAAGGCTATCGTGTACGTTCCCCATGGGAACAGCGTTTCAAAGAACCGCGCGATGAGGGGCTTGGGCGTGACGCTTCTTGAGTTTGGATATGATTTCGAGGAGGCGCGACAAGAAGCGCTGCGATGTGCTTCAGCCGAAGGTCTCCACTTTGTGCCCTCGTTCCATGATCTTCTGGTCAGAGGCGCGGCCACTTATGCGCATGAGTTGGTTGAGGCGGTCCGCGATATTGACGTCGTGTATGTTCCGATCGGGTTGGGATCCGGGATTTGTGGCATGTGCGCAGCCAGGGATGCACTTGGGCTCACGTTTGAGATCGTCGGAGTGGTGTCTGCCGACGCTCTCGCCTACCGCGAATCGTTCGTGCAGCGGCGGCCGGTTGAGAGCCCTGCGAAAACGGAGCTGGCAGATGGGTTAGCCTGTCGAGTTCCCAATCGGGAAGCATTAGAAGTCATCTGGGAGAGGGTTGCGCGAGTCGTAACCGTCAGCGACGAGGAAGTGGCTGCGGCGATGAGGATTGTTTTCGACGACACCCACAACGTTTCCGAAGGGGCCGGTGCCGCTGGGGTAGCCGCTGTGATGAAAGAACAGCACCGGTTGCGGGGCAAGCGCGTGGCTACAGTCTTGTGCGGCGGCAACGTTGACCGAGACGTTTTCGCACGAGTTTTGCAGGGCGGCTAATCCGCTGTGTCAATGAGATCCGTGTCAAAGACCTCAAAGCCCGAATTCGACGGGGCGTTTTGCCGGGCGGGATCGTGGCGGAAGTTGTTGAGCGAATGGATGTGGGCTTTCCGGTGCGGGGACACTGCTGCAGTGTAGGTCAGGGAAGGTTCGTTGAGGGTAGCTCGCAATGTCCTCGGAGGGCGGGGTGGCGCCGGCGGGCCGCCGTGGGACGGCAATCCGGTGTGGCGAAAGCAGAGTCCGTTCACACATGCGGCGGATTTCAAGACGCCGGTCCTGCTGACGATCGGGCTCATCGACTTTCGCGTGCCGCTGAACCAGGCGCTGGCGTATTGGAGTATTCTCAAGCGGCGTCAGATTCCGAGCCGGCTGATTGTGTTTCCCCGGGCTAAGCATTGGATCATGAATGGCGATGATAGTAAGTACTTCTATGAGGAGTTGCCGGGCTAGTTGGGGAAGTATCTAAGGGAATAACAACGTCTAGTGTAGTGCGTCGGAAATCCTGCAATGCGTGTGGACGCTTCCTGAGTTCTCGCGGTTCGGTGCTGGGCATCGGTTAGCACGGAACCGCGACCGTCAGGGAGCGCAACGCGGAGCCCGAAGTACCCGTTGCGCTTCGCTGAAAGTCATGCTTGCCCGGCGCACGATGGGCTGCAAGGCTCCGCTCCCTTCGGTCACGGCTCGCCGATGAGCGTTCGGCCCGATATTGCAAGCCGTGATCAGGGGGAGCGGAGCAGGGCGCCTCGATCGCCGATCTCTACGGTCCTTCCGCGATGGTCCCCTGGAAGAGCGGATCGCCGGCATCGACGCCTCCAACGACGTCGCCGGTGAGTCGGTCGACGATGGAGAAGTGCCCGCTGAGCGAATCCTGGTGCACCAAAATGCGACCGCTGGACAACACGCCGACGTCCTGGCGGCTGCCGCCTTGGGCGTCCGGTAGCGGAATCACTTTGCGGACGCTGGCGGTGGCGATATCGATTACCGAGATCCCGATCCCGCCGCCGGGCACCGAGCCTTCCGCATAGGCTTCATTCCCCAGGGGATTCATGGCCAGCTTCATCGAGTTGGTCAATCCGCCCGGCCCGAGCGTTGCCGTGACGGTCCCGGACCGCGCATCGACGAAGTAGATTGCACTCGAATCCTTCGCCAGCAGCAGACCTCCATCCGGTGTGATCGCCAGGTCCCCGGTAGTATCGTTGCGGAACGGCAATTCCATCTGCTTCACAATCTCCCCGCTGGCGAGGTCAACCTGCAGAATCATTCGCGCCACGACGCTGGATACGTCTTCGGACCACTGGGCAGCCAGCACGTAAGCCGAAGCCCCGTCCGGAGACAGGACAACGGAGCTGGGCCAATGGAGATGAGGCAGGAAGATCCGCCGGTCGCGCTTGGCCGCCCCAACATCGACGATCGCCAGGTGCGACTCCACCAGCGTCATGCTGCCGAATCGCGGATCGGTCCCCTTCACGGCGACCACGATGGTCGAGCCATCCGCGCTCAGCGCCATGTCCTGGGGCTCCACGAAGGCGGCGAGATCGGAGTCCAGATCCACGCGCGACTGGTAGTTGCCGTCTTGATCGATGTAGTCGACGAAATCGGGGGCCTCGATCTTCGAGCCCGACACGATCTGCTGGCGGACGGTGTTGAGCGCATAGACTAACCCCGGAGTACCGGGCGCTTCAAGCAAACGGAGAATGTCGCCGGGCTGCGCCAGAGGCCGAAGGTACTCCACGCCAGCCTTACGAATGCGGGGCGGAAACGTCTCCCCCAGGATGCTGGCTTCAGGATTGAGGTAGATGTATTCGTAGTACGCGAGTGTTCGGACAGCAAGCTCCACGACGTCGGATTTATCGGGCTTGTTACCAAAGTAAGCGCGCATAGTATCCTCTCGCGTCTCGCGGGCCTGCGACAGTTCGGCCGGAGTCTGCGCTTGTAGGGACACGGCAAAACAGGTCACTAGCAATACGCCCAAACCGAGTATCTGAAGGCCGCGCCGCTTGCCGCCAGCCGAGAACCGCCGCCGCGGATGTCCGCCACCATCGAACGATGAAAGGCGCAAGTTACCGATGGGACCGGCGCTTCGTTTCTTTCGGAGGACCGTCATCGCACCTCCACCGTCTTCACTACCGGCGCGTAGGCCGCCGCAAATCCGCGCTCGATCCCGTCGGCCGTGAACCCGGTGCCCGATGCGGGAACCGCCGTGAGGCCAATCCACGCCTCCTGCTGCGACTCCCGGGCACGCGGAGGGGCCAGATTCGAGAGAACGTACGGCTCCACTGTGAACGTGCCCGCGGACCCGTCGGCCAGGCAATCAAACCACACCGTCGTGTTGGTGACCAAGTCGCGCGTGCCACCGGAGATCGACACAAACCCGGCTCCGGTGGGGCTCCAGGTTACGGTGACGCCCGCCGACCGATCCATCGCGTTGATTTGGTCTTCGTTCAGCCAGGTGATCCGCTCGCCCACCGGCACGGTGACACTGAAGCCGCCGACGTCGGCTCCGCCGGCGCCCGAGATCGTAACTTGGCCTGCGCCCTCCAACTGCAGGTTGTCAATGCCAGAGATGGGATCCCGGAGCCCCACGACGTCCGCGTACCCGGGACGCCCCAGGACGTTCCGCCCGATCTTACCGGAGCCGTTCCCGCCCTGCATCGTCAGCATCGCCCCGGCATCCAGATCGACGACCGGCGCCAGGCCCGGTCGCAGGGTAGTGGCCGGCTCCGCGCTGCGCGCCTGGCTCACGAAACAGGACCCGGCCGGCGGCCGCGAGTAGAACGGCGTGTAGGCGAACGGCCCGCCAGGCTCGTCACTGAAGTACGCCTCGGCCACTTCGGACTGCTGCGTGAAATCAACCCCCTGATGCCGGTCCTGGCGCTCGATCTGATTGAGGACGACGCCTCCGATGCGGTCGCCATTGACCAGCGCCTCGTGCGCCGCGTCGTCGCCGGGGTCGCAAGGTCCGCCGTCCGCGGTGACCGCCACCGTCACCTGATTGCTGACCACTTGATGGTTCGTCCGAATCGACAGTGGGACGTAGCAGCCCAGCGGAGCGTCCGCCGGCGTCTCGAACACGAACTCGTCCACGGCGGCGCAACAGGGCGTCCGGCCGTGATAGAGGATCTTGGTTACGCGCGCCTCGCCCAGGAAGATTTCGACATCGGCGGCCAGGTCGCCCGCCGCCGGGTTGACGTTGTCGGCGTTGAGCCCGGCGCCCAGGCCCGTGCCCCACGCGATCATCGTACCTCCGCGCGTGGTGGTCACCGACGCGGAGTTCAGCGGCGTCGAGTTTTCGTCCACGTAGTCCTGCACCACGCCGGGACCGTATCCCGCCGAGTTCACCGCGAACAAGCCCACGCTCGAGTCCACCACGGTGGCCGGGGAGAGATTGCCCGCTTCGCCGTTGTAGTTGACACGGATTGAAACCTCGCCCAGCGGCGCGTCGGACCTCAGGATGGCGTTGATCTGGTCGGCGCGCACGAACAGCGGAATCGCGGCGCTGCAGGTCTGGCCCTGGCAGACGTCGATCGAGACACCCGCCAGCTCATCCTGGAGCGGGAACGTGAGCGCCTGCACGCCGTCGGCGGGTCCCAGGTCGCGACCGAAGATCGAGAAGATCGATCCGCGGGCCAGCGAACCGTTCGGCAGTCCTGGCGAAGCGTAACTGGCGGCGTTGAAGATACTGCGGTAGAAGATGAATGGCTTGGCCTGAGCCGCACCGGTTAGCATCACTGCCAATGGCAGGAGCAGAAGCGATCGGTTCATCCCCATGCCTACCCCCAAGAAACTCCAGAGGCGCCCAGCCACTCGAGAAGGAATGAGCAAATTGTAGCTCGGCCCACCGCGTGCGCGCAAACGGGGCGATGTTGCGGATGTTACTGAATTGGGTGATTGCGAGCAGGTCTTATTCGGAGGTCCCGTTCGGAGCGGCGGGTGGCGTGGGTCGAGGCTTTGTGGGACGGACTTCAGTCTGCTCGGGGCTTTCAGCCCCGAGCCTCGTCCCGAGAAGCCAACTAACTGATTGCCTGCTGCTCGGCTAGTCCGTTTCGAGGATCACTACTCGAACAGCCGTCGGCCCCTCACGCGCCGCGGACGCGTTCGGCAACGTAATCGACCGCCTTCTCCACGGGCACATCCTCCGACGTCCGGGTCTTTCGATCGGCCACCTCGACCAAACCGTCGGCCAGCTTCTTGCCGAGCGTGATGCGGTACGGGATCCCGATCAGATCGGCGTCCTTGAACTTCACGCCGGCCCGCTCGTCACGGTCGTCGTAGAGCACGTCGAGCCCGGCGGCCTTGGCACTCGGCGTACAATCTCCCGGCGGCCGCGCGCTGGTCGTCGTTGGCCAGGTTGACCGGCGTCACCACCACTTCGAACGGCGCGATCGACGGCGGCAGCCACATGCCGTCGTCGTCGTGGTAGAGCTCGATCGCGGCGCACAGGATGCGCTCCACGCCGATGCCGTAGGAGCCCATGATCACCGGGATCTCCTTGCCGTCCTCGGTGAGCACGTTCAGCCCCATCGACTTCGAGTACTTGTAGCCGAGCTTGAAGATATGGCCGATCTCGACCGTCTTGACCACCTTCAGCGGACCGCCGCAGCTCCGCGCAGGCGTCGCCCTCGGCCACTGACGCGAAGATCGGCGTACTCGGCCTGGAAGTCCTCGCCCGGGGTGACGTTGCGGAGGTGATAGTCGTCCTTGTTGGCGCCGCAGATCATGTTCCGGCGGCCTTCAAGAGCGTGGTCGGCCACGACTGTCATGCTTCGTGACGCCGACCGGCCCGAGCGACCCGGCGTCGGCGCCGAGCCATGCTCGCGCATCTCTTCCGGATGCGCGGGCCGCGCCTCGCGCCGCCGGCGAAGGTCTCGAACTTCGTCTCGCTCAGCGAGTGGTCGCCCGCGCAGCAGCACCAGCACGCGGCTTGCTCGCCGGCCATCATGACCAGGCTCTTGATCTGGGAGGACTCCGGCAGGCCGGTGAACGCCGCCACCTCGGCGATGGTCTTCTGCCCCGGCGTGTGGAACTCCTCCGGCTCGAGATCGCCTTCCGGGTCGGGCCTCGGCCGGGGACAGCGGAACCGCAGACGGCCTTCTCCAGGTTGGCCGCGTAGCCGCACGCCGGGCACTGCGCCACGCAGTCCTCGCCGGCATCGCGTTGCCACCATGAACTCGTGGGACTGGCTGCCGCCCATGGCGCCGGAATGCGCCTCGACGGCGAGGTACTCGAGTCCGCAGCGGTCGAAGATGCGCCGGTACGCCTCGTCGTGCTTGTCGTAGGCGACGTCGAGCCCGGCGGCGTCGAGGTCGAAGGAGTAGGAGTCCTTCATGATGAACTGGCGGACCCGCAGCAGGCCCGATTTCGGGCGCGGCTCATCGCGGAACTTGGTCTGGATCTGGTACCAGATCTGCGGCAACTGCTTGTAGCTGCGCAGCTCGCCGCGGGCGATGTCGGTCATGATCTCTTCGTGGGTCATGCCGAGGCACAGGTCCCGGTGGAACCGGTCCTTCAGGCGGAACATGTTGTCGCCCATCACCTCCCACCGGCCCGATTCCTGCCAGATCTCGGCCGGGTGCAGGGCGGGCAGCAGCATCTCCTGGGCGCCGATCGCGTCCATCTCCTCGCGGACGATGGCTGTGATCTTCAGCAGCGACCGCTGGGCCAGAAACAGGTGGCTGTAGATGCCAGCCGAAAGCTGCCGGATGTAGCCGGCGCGCAGCAGAGGCTGGTGGCTGGCCACCTCGGCCTCGGCCGGGGTCTCGCGCAGCGTGGGGATGAATAACTTACTCCAATACATGGACTTTCTCAATAGGGATGGCAGGAAAACCGCCTCAGTGGCGAGCCCGCCAGAATCGAACGATCAAAAACGCAAGCCACTGACAGTGCTGCTACTTGCGGCTCGTGTCTTTCGCAGGAACCTCCAATTCTAGCATGGTAGAATTGGGTTCTATTCCCCCATGAAGATTGCCATCGGTTCCGATCACGCAGGATTCGCACTCAAGGAGCGCATCCGCGAAGCACTCATCGCTAAGGGTCACGAAGTCAAGGACTTCGGCACGAACGGCCCGGACTCGACCGACTACCCGGATTACGCCGGCCCCGTCTCGAAGGCCGTCAGCCGGCGGCGCCGCCGAGCGGGGCATTCTGGTCTGCTACACCGGCGTCGGCATGTCGATCGCCGCCAACAAGGTCCACGGCATCCGCGCCGCCCTTGGCGTCAACCCGGAAGAGGTCGGGCTGACCCGCGAAGCACAACAACGCCAACGTGTTGACGCTCGGCGCCCGGTACACCGACGAGGCGACCGCCGAAGAGCTGGTCGAGGTCTTTCTGGGACGGAGTTCGAGGGCGGACGGCACGCCAGCGGCGTGTGTCGAAGATGATGGCTCTCGAAGGCGAGGGAAGCGACTCGACAGAGAAGGGGACTTCATAACGATGAACGAACAGGAGATCATGGCGAGGACGCTCGCCGAGACCGACCCCGAAGTCTACGAAGCGGTTCATCGGCCGAACTCGAGCGCCAGAACGCCGGCATCGAGCTGATCGCCAGCGAGAACTTCACCTCCGAGGCGGTGCTCGAGGCCACCGCCAGCGTCCTTACCAACAAGTACGCCGAGGGCTATCCCGGACGCCGCTACTACGGCGGCTGCGTGCACATCGATGTGGCCGAGAATCTGGCCCGCGATCGCGCGAAGAAGCTGTTCGGCGCCGAGCACGCCAACGTCCAGCCGCACTCCGGCTCCCAGGCCAATGAGGCGGCCTACGCGGCCATCGCCAAGCCCGGCGACACGCTGCTCGGCATGAACCTCTCCCACGGCGGCCACCTCACCCACGGCCACCACCTCAACTTCTCCGGCAAGACCTACAAGATCGTCCCCTACGGCGTGCGGAAGGAAGACGAGCTGATCGACTACGACGAACTGGCCCGCCTGGCCGAGGAGCACAAGCCGCGCCTGATCATCGCCGGCGGCAGCGCCTATCCGCGCATCATCGACTTCAAGCGGTTCCGCGAGATTGCCGATTCGGTGGGCGCGGTGATGGTGGTCGACATGGCCCACTTCTCGGGCCTCGTCGCCGGCGGCGTCCACCCGAATCCCTGCGAGTACGCCGATATCGTCACCTCGACGACGCACAAGACCCTCCGCGGTCCGCGCTCCGGCCTGATTCTGTGCAAGGAGAAGTACGCCAAGGACGTCGACCGCAGCGTCTTCCCCGGTACCCAGGGCGGTCCGCTGTGTCATGTCGTCGCGGCCAAGGCCGTCTGCTTTGGGGAGGCGATGAAGCCCGACTTCGCCGAGTACGCCCGGAAGGTCGTGGCCAACGCCAAGGTGCTCGCCGCTGCGTTGGCCGATGCCGGCTGGCGGATCGTCTCCGGCGGCACCGATACCCACCTGCTGCTGGTGGACCTGTTCTGCCGTGGCGTGCGTGGCAAGGAGGCCGAGCAGGCGCTCGACCGGGCCATGATCACGGTCAATAAGAACGCCATCCCGTTCGATCAAAATCCGCCGCTCAACCCGAGCGGCATCCGCCTGGGTTCGCCGGCCGTCACTACGCGCGGCTTCGGCGAGGACGAGATGCGGGAGGTGGCCTCTTGCATCGCGGCCGTGCTCGACCGGCTCGGTGGCGAGGAGACCGCGCTCGAGAAGGAGATTGAAGCCGTACGGCGGCGGGTCACCGCCCTGACCGAGAAGTATCCGCTCTATTCCTGGAAGTTCAGCGCCGCCGGCGCGTGAGGAATGGCACTTCGAATTGTCCTGGACGCCCGGCGCCTCAAGGATTTTGGTGTCGGCACCTATATCCGGAACCTGACCCGCGGTTTGGCGGACGTGGACCGGAAGAATCACTACATCCTGGTCGCGCGGCCCGAGGATGCCGCCGACCTGGCTGGGTTCCCGGACAATTTCGAGATCGTTCCCTACGAGTCGCCGGATTCGAGCATCCTGGACAATCTCAGGTTCCCGCTGTTTCTACGGCGCTTCCACGCCGACCTGTTTCATATTCCGCTGTTCACGGCGCCGCTGCTGATGCCGAAGCCGTACGTGGTCACGGTCCACGACCTGAGCTTGTTCCTCTATGAGGGCTCGAGCGACTGGAGGCACACGCTCCGCCTGTATCAGGCCCGGCGCAGCCTGCAGCGGGCCGACCGGGTCATCGCGGTCTCGGCGGCCACCCGCCGCGACGTCGAGAACCTGCTCGGGATCGCCCCCGACAAGATCCGGCAGATCTACAACGCGCCGGACCCGCGGTTCATCGAACAGCCCACCGCCGGAGACGCCCGCGCCGGCGGTCCCGACCGGCAGCGCCGCTATCGTGAGCGGATCCTGGAGCGTTACCAGATCAAGTACCCCTTTATCCTGTACGTGGGCAACATCCGGCCGCAGAAGAACATCCCGCGACTGATCGAGGCTTTCGCCGTCCTGCGCGGCGAGCTGGTCGATCACGACAAGTACTCCGATCTCCGGCTTATCATTATCGGCGATGAGATCTCCCGCTACCCGGCCGTGCGGCTGGCGGCCATGCAGAGCCGGGTGGAAAAGGCCGTGCGATTTCTCGGCTTCGTCCCCATCGACACGTTGCGCGTGTTCTATCAGGTGGCGGCCGTGTTCGCGTTTCCGTCGCTGTATGAGGGGTTCGGACTTCCGCCGCTCGAGGCGATGGCGGCCGGGACACCGGTGGTCACCTCGAACGTCAGCTCGCTGCCCGAGGTGGTCGGAGATGCCGCGGTGGTGGTGAATCCGGACAACGTGTTCGATATCGCGCGCGGGCTACGCGACGCCCTGCTCGACGAGGATCTGCGTCAGACGCTGATCGCCCGCGGCTTCGAGCAGGTGAAACAGTTCAACTGGCACACTACCGCGGAAGAGGTGCTCGATACCTACTATTCGATAGCCGGGACGACGCGCTGAGCCTTGGTGGTCCGGGTTTCAGGTTTCGACCGGTATCCGCGCTCGCTGAAAGTCGTGCCTTTCCGTTGTCGTGCGGGCGTCGCGTTGCCGCTCCCTTCGGTCACGGCGCCGCCGAAACTGAGCCGCGACTGGCAAGGAGCGGAACGGGGCCCTCGTGCGTACCGTGGCGCCGATCCGTAGGCCGCCTTCCGGCCAGCCCGCCACGCGAGACGTCTATCTCGATGGGCGGCCCGCACATCCGGACTCCCTCACTTCTCGCGGCGCCCCCTGCTAACGGGTTCCCCGCACTGAACTGCTCCGCGGGTCAGCAAGCGGACCGCAAGCTGCGCAGGGCTTCCGTCGCACCACACCAGGAGCGTGCCCGGTGATCCGTTCCCGGTGCTCCAACAATTCCACCACTGAGATGCTCAGTCCGTTCAGGAGCCGATCCGCCATATTTGCCGTGAGAGTTCTCGTCCCGCACAACACATTATGAATGTGGGATTGTGAAACACCCACCCGGCGAGCGAAGCCCCGCTCGGTGATCTCTCCGTTGCGGATCTGTTCCCGCAACAACGCCCGCAATTCGTCCAACAGGTCCTCGAAGCTCATCCGTATGGATCCCCCGCTCTATTTCTATCTGAAATAGATATTACAAAATCCGCAAATATTAAGATAATTCTTTTGCGAAAATCAGTCAATTGCCCGATTCGGTTTGACGGGTGGAATGCGTTGATATTCCAGCGGATGTGCCTGTGCCAGATCGCGGTTCCGATCCTCGGTCAAAATGGAATTCAGTCGGATTGTTGACAATATTCCGCCCGGGAATAGGATGTAGTCATGATTCGAAGCGGAGACCTCCGGGCTGAGCCCAAAGGGGGGCGTCTCCGAAAAAACAAAATAACGAACGAGGATCTTAACGATATGGAATGGACCCGATCAGAGACATTGGCACTTGCCACAAATTCCTGCTCGACCTGCCACGGCCTGGGACTTATTCTCGGCAAGCGTCAAAAGGCGAGCCCGTGCAACTGTGTGCTGCGCGCCATCTTCCGCGCTTGCTTCCGGCGGTTCCGCCACTGCGCGACCAAGGAGAAGCACATGACCAAGGTGACCCTGCACTTCAGCCGCGGCACCGATCGCAGGATGACCTGGGGCCGGAAGGACGAGGAGTACATGGCGGACTTCATCCTGGTGAGCAAGCGCACGCTGACCGAGGAGGAGTACCGTCTGTTTCGTTTCCACTACCTGCTGGGTGCGGACTGGAAGCTCTGCTCCCGCAGGCTGGGGATGGACCGCGGCACCTTCTTCCACGCCGCCTATCGGATTCAGCAGAAGCTGGGCCGTGTTTTCAAGGAGTTGAAGCCGTATGCGCTGTTCCCGCTGGACGAGTACTTCTCGACCACCGTGGATTCGTCACAGCCCATCCAGGTAGCTTCGCCGGCCCGCCAGGGCGGTCGACCCATCCAGCCGCCGGTTCGGCAGGCAGCCTGAAAATGTGAACTGCTGTCGGCAGCGGCCACGATTTTGGCGGCCGCTGCCGATAGATAGAACAGAGAGGCTAATGATGCTGAAGGAAACTCCGGCACGAAGACGTCTCAGGTTGCTCGATGGTTCTCTGGGTGTCTCTCACCCTTACCGGAAGCACCTGCGGTTAAAATCCCTCGGCCTCCCGATCCAATGCTGGTGTCTGGATCGCGAACTCGTCATCGATAGCAGAGACGAAGCGCAGTCAGCCGAGGGGGAGCGTGAACCAGCGGAGGTGTGCTGACGACAGAAGCAGCGGAACGGCCCCCGGCGGCCAAGCGGGCCTAGTTCCCGAGGCGTACTCCCCGAGGCCGCGGGCTACCGGCCCTCAGTCACCCGCCACCAAATCAGCACACACGCACCGCGCCCCTCGGGGACATTGCGGGCTACCGTTGATGAACCTTCCCTATTGCCTTGCCAGGCGTAACCGACCTCCCTGGGTTCGGGCACTGACGGGGATGAGACCACGACCGTATCGCCCTCGATACGCGCGTCGGCCCAATACCATTTGCGGTCCTGGCCGGCGATCGAGAATTCCGCCAGTCTATCGCCCTGCACCACCAACCCACCCTCGGTGTTGGCGAAATGCAGCCGGATGGAACCCGGCACCCGCTCCTCGGAACTGAGGGTCGGGCCCGCGAAGACGACATCCACTCCGTAGTAGTTG
This sequence comes from Bryobacterales bacterium, assembly GCA_963809945.1. Taxonomy (GTDB): domain Bacteria; phylum Acidobacteriota; class Terriglobia; order Bryobacterales; family Bryobacteraceae; genus CAWELS01. The sequence continues at coordinate 25,304 of CAWELS010000045.1, forward strand.
GCCAGGGCGCACCGCGCCAGCTGGTCGCCTACCGGAATCTTGTCCACCGGGTGGATGTTTCTGGCATCGCCGGTGTCAATGGTGACCGCCAGGCAGCTATTCGGGATGGCGGCGGCGGCTAGCGCCTGCGATTCCCGGACCTCGGCCCAGACGTCGTCGCTGGGCGTGGTTTTGCCGCTCGTGAACGCCGGCAGGCTGACAACGTAGAACGGGAAATCTCCCTGGCCGAACAGCCTTCGCCAGTCCGCGGCCATCACCGGAAGAAGCCGGCGGTAGTGGTATCCGCGCTCTGAGTTCTGTTCGGCCTGATACCAGAGCGCTCCCGTAATGGCATACGGCGCGATCGGCGTCAGCATCCCTTCGTACTGCACGGTCGGCATGGTGGACCAGGACACCGTGGCGATGGGCATCGCTCGCTAGTGTATAATTCGCCCCAGAGATCGTCTCTGTCACCATGCTGTTATGTCAAAGGAGGTTCAGTATGCTGTTGCGACCGTGGCCGACTCTTGTATTGGCGTGCCTTATCGCCATTACTGCCGCACAGACCGTCGATGCGCGTGAAATACACGTCTCCGGAGAAGGCCGTAGGCAGGCCTCGGGTAGCGTGAACGATCCCCTCTCTTCCATCAACCAGGCGGCATTTGTGGCTCAGCCCGGCGATACGGTTATCGTACACGAGGGAACATATAGGGAGTATGTAAAGCCGCCGCGCGGCGGCACTGGCGAAGACAATCGCATCACTTATCGTGCAGCATCCGGCGAAAAAGCCGTTGTCAAAGGTTCCGAGCGTATCACGACCTGGGAGCCCGAAGGTGATGGCGTCTGGAAAGTCGAGCTGCCATACGAGTTTTTCGGCGATTACAACCCTTATTACCTGAAACTCGACGGCGGCTGGTTGAACTATGGTAAGTGGCACCACCGCGGAGACGTCTATCTCAACGAGGAAGCGTTTTATGAAAAAGAAACGATCGAGGAAGTCCGTAACACGCCGAACAGCTGGCATTGCCAGGTAGAAGGGGGCGTAACGACGATTCGCGCCAACTTCGGCCAGGCGGATCCCAACACCCAACTCGCTGAGATCAACGTTCGGGAATCGATCTTCTTTCCCCAGACTCCCGGCTTGAACTACATCACAGTCGACGGATTCACGCTCATGCATTCAGCCGAAAACTGGCAGCCTCCCAGGCTTGAGCTTCAGATGGGAGCCATTGGGACGCGGATGGGTAAACACTGGATCATTCAGAATTTGACAATCGTCAACGCCCGCTGCGTCGGCATCATTCTCGGTCATGCGCGCGGAGGATATGGCTCCGATGACGATATCATTGTCACCGATGGGGGCATTGAGGCGTTCGGCGACCATATAGTGCGCAACAATATAATAAGGCGCTCCGGACAGGCTGGTATCGCCGGCCAGAAGGGAGCAACGCGAAGTCTCATCACCGGGAATCTTATCGAAGATACCAATTACAGAAGAGAGTTCGGGGGCTGGGAAACAGCCGCTATCAAGTTCCACAACTCCGTCGATGTTGTCATAAGCAATAACCTCATCCGCGGCGTCCGCCACCAGGAGCAGAGCGCTTACGGCATCTGGATTGACATGGCCAACCAGGGAACACGGATCACTGGAAATATTATCTATGATACTGAAGCCGAGGCGATCTTTATGGAAAGAGACCACGGTCCAAGTCTTATCGATCACAACGTCATTATTGGACAGGGGTTCAAAGTTACCTCGGAGTCCAATATATATGCCCACAATCTGTGCGTGGATTGCGGATACAACTCCAGTATTGAGCCGCGAGTTCGCCCCCTGTATTACGAACCCCATACCACGACTGTAGCCGGCCGAGGAATCTGCGACGCCCAGAATGACAAGTGGTTCAATAATATCTTCATCAGAAAGGGGCTCGAGAGCGTGAAGGCGGCTGAAGGAACCACGCCGGCCTATGAATCCGATTACAATGTGTTCCTGGAGGGCGCGAAGAAAGGTTCTTGGCCCGGCGACGAGCACAGCGTTGTGGATCCGTTCGTGACGGATTTCGCCAGGGAAGATTCGCCTCTCGGAGTCAAGATCACGTTCAACATGAATGGCACTCCGTTTAAGGTGAAAGGACCAGTGGTTGATGCCGAACTAATCGGCGTCTATCCAGTGGTCAAACAGACCATTGAGGATCGATACGGCAATCCGATTACGGTGGATACTGATATATACGGGAAGAAGTTTCAAGAGCCTGTTCCCGGCCCGCTTTCAGATTTGAAGCAGGGGCCCAACACGATCACCTGGTCGTATGCAGAGGCCAGATAGGACGCACTAACTTACTGTCCTCGTGTGAGTTATGTTCTTTAATAGGGCCTCGATAGGACGCACCCGGATACGGCACCGAGCCGAATTCAGCCAGCGACTCGCTCCGAGTCATGATTGGCGTTGTGGCGAGGCCGGGGGGGCGCTGCGGCGGCGGGTTGCGGAAGGCCTCCTAATCAGGGGGCGCAATGGCCCCGCCGTGTTGAGGCGGTTGGGAATTTGAGACAATGGCCGCCGACGGTCGAATCTGAGCAGGGGACGGGGCGCTCCGTCTGTAACTGCAAATTAGGGTCGGGCTCACGGGGCGGCTGTCCGGTGCTGTCCAGTGCATCGCTGCCGCCGAAAGAGTGTTGCTTTCGGGCGGGGCCGAGGATCGGAGAGGAAATGATGCGTGCGTTTAGGAATTGCTGTGTAATTGTCTTGTTTGCGCTGACGGTGGCCGCCGCGCAGACTCCGGGCGCCACCGGGAAACGGATCGCCGCTACCGTGGACGCGGCCCAGACCGCCGCTCCCATATCCCCTTACATTTACGGCGCTGTGACGGTCCCTGGATTTTTTTGACGCCTTCTGTCCCACTCGCGTCGCTGCCGGGGCCCCGCTAAACCGCGCCCCCCAAGGCGTTCCGGAATCGCAGTCTAGCGGGGCGTGCTTGAGCCCCGATCCCCCGCGACTTTCATCGGTATGGGCGGACCCGCCGGGCCATGGGGACTCCATTGCAGGCGTTTGGTGATCTACAGGGTTCCTGACACAGAGATCGACATTCCGACTGAGTTCGTGAGCGTCACGGATACCGAGCCGATAAACGCCCTCGGGTCTCCACCGGAGAACGGGAACGAGACCTTCAGCGCGAAAGAGCCGCCGGCAGCTTGACCGGGCGTACTTTCGAACCAATCCTTGGCCACGTCAGTCAACGGGACCGTGAAACTGGTCCCATTTAGCTGAACACCGGAGGCGGGCGTGAAGTTGAACGTGGCACTGGAAAGGTCCCGTGGCGTGGAGGCAGACACCATCTGGACAGTAAAACCGGAAGCAGTTACATCAGTGACGCGGACGGAGCCTCCGGCGATGATCGGCGCCAAACGGGGTACCTCAATCGAAGCCAGGGGCGGTGAACCTGGCAGTGGTATTGCGACACCCGTTCCAGCGATCTCCACACTGGTAACGGTTACCGTGATGGTGCCCGCGACGTCCCCGACCTGGACACTTGGCAGACGCCAGCTGCTGTTATCCGCTGGCACCGTGACGGTTGCAGTCCTACCACCGGATTCGAACTGAAGAGCCGGACTGGCATAGTCGCCCGCGGGAACCCCGGCGGCATCCGGAACAAAAGAAAGCGTTAGTTGTGCATCGAGGGGCAGTGGATAGGGTTGGCTCAGGTTCAGAGTCAAGTCAGGTTGATCTGAGATCGTAACCGGTGGAGTATCGACCGAGACTGTCAACGAGGGAGGTGCAGGCGGATCAATTGTGAACGAATACGTCCTCGAAGCGTTCTGTTGGGCTGAATCAGTGACTCTAACAGTTACATTGAAGGTCCCCGGATCCATAGGGATTCCTGAAACCACGCCCGCCGAACTCAAACTTAGCCCCGGAGGCAGACCGGTGGCGCTCCAGGAGTAAGGCGCCGTTCCGCCCTGTGCCTGCAGCGTGGCGCCCGGATACGCCTGGCCAACCACTCCGCCCGGCAGCGCCACCGCAATGATGGTCAGGCCGGAGGTGACGGTCAGTGGCAGCGTCGTGGAGTCAGTCTGCCGCGGGCTGGAGCCGTCCGTCACCGTGACGGTTACACTGAATGACCCCGCGCTGGCCGGCGTTCCGCTCAGCACGCCCGCCGAACTCAAACTTAGCCCCGGAGGCAGACCGGTGGCGCTCCAGGCGTAAGGCGCCGTTCCGCCCTGTGCCTGCAGCGTGGCGCCCGGATACGCCTGGCCAACCACTCCGCCCGGCAGCGCCGCCGCAATGATGGTCAGGCCGGAGGTGACAGTCAGTGGCAGCGTCGTGGAGTCAGTCTGCCGCGGGCTGGAGCCGTCCGTCACCGTCACCGTCATACTGAACGACCCCGCGCTGGCCGGCGTTCCGCTCAGCACGCCCGCCGAAGTCAGGCTCAGCCCCGGAGGCAGACCGGTGGCGCTCCAGGCGTAAGGCGCCGTTCCGCCCTGTGCCTGCAGCGTGGCGCCCGGATACGCCTGGCCAATGGCTCCGCCCGGCAGCGCCACCGCAATGATGGTCAGGCCGGGGGTGACGGTCAGCGGCAGCGTCGTGGAGTCAGTCTGCCGCGGGCTGGAGTCGTCCGTCACCGTGACGGTTATATTGAACGACCCCGCACTGGCCGGTGTTCCGCTCAGCACGCCCGCCGAAGTCAGGCTCAGCCCCGGAGGCAGACCGGTGGCGCTCCAGGAGTAAGGCGCCGTTCCGCCCTGTGCCTGCAGCGTGGCGCCCGGATACGCGTGGCCAACCACTCCGCCCGGCAGCGCCACCGGGACGATGGTCGGGCCGGAGGTGACGGTCAGCGGCAGCGTCGTGGAGTCAGTCTGCCGCGGGCTGGAGCCGTCCTTCACCGTCACGGTTATACTGAACGACCCTGCGCTGGCCGGTGTTCCGCTCACCATGCCCGCCGAACTCAAACCCAGCCCCGGAGGCAGACCGGTGGCGCTCCAGGCGTAAGGTGTGCTGCCGCCCTGGGCCTGCAACGTTGTACCGGGATAAGGCCTGCCAACGGCTCCGCCCGGCAACGCCGAGGTGGTGATGGTCAAAGCGGACACGACCCGCAAGATCAATACGCGGGAATCCGTCTCTTGAGGCGTGGAGCTGTCGCGCACTGTGACCGTCACGTCGAAGCTACCCGGACCGGCCGGAGTGCCGCTCAGCGCTCCAGAGGAGCCGAGTCTCATACCGGCAGGCAAACCCGTGGCACTCCAGATATAAGGAGGGGCGCCGCCCTGGGCATGCAACGTGGCACCGGTATACGACTGGCCAACCACGCCGTTGGCGAATGCCAATGTCGAGATCCGCAGGGGGGCGACGACGGTCAATGGAAGCGTTACCGAGTCGGTCTGCGCCGGGGAGGCGTTGTCTGTCACCGTGATCGTGACATTGAAGGCTCCCGCACTGGCCGGGGTTCCGCTTAGGACGCCGGCGGAACTCAGGCTCATGCCCGGAGGCAGCCCTACGGCTTTCCAGGCGTAGGGCATGGTGCCGCCCTGGGCTTGCATGGTCGTATCAGCATAGGTCGCGCCAACAACTCCGTTGGGCAGTTGACCGGTACTGATTTTCAACGGATCGGCAGTGATCCGATACAGAGCTAATATCTCATATATTGTGTCGGAGTTGTCCCATGGATACCAATCATGCCAATACAGAACGATCTGGCCGGAACTGTGGTAGAAGGTAACTGGCGCTATAAACTTTGTACCTCCGGATGAGTCGCCCGAGAACACAGCGGCACCGCCCCCTCCCGAGGCCTCAACGACCTCAACTCGATACTCGCCCGGAGGTGCATTGATAAAATATGGCCCCGGCGCTATGTAGTTGCAGTAGTAAGGATTGCCCGCGGTGGGCGGACCGGCGGAGTTGTTACAGCCGGCGGCATTGTATCGATAGTTGAGGTTGTAGGTTCCGAGCAGCTCATCGGCGGCAGAAATAGACGGAAACGCCAGTGAGACAACCACTAGCAGTGTCCCAATGTACACCCTGGGAGCCATGAGGAAAAGTGCAAATCGCAACTATTTATTCCTCAACCCGCCTGATTGCAGACGACTCGAAACCCAAGATGACATTGCTTCGCCGGGCCGCAGTGCATCGTGTTCCGGACCGCACACAGCCTCCGCGGCCGTGGCCCTGCCGTCCAGCCGGACAGCCAGCCGTTTTGTCCATCTCTGATAGGAGTCGCGAACCTCTATGTAGACTCTCTCCCTGGCCGAGCCCAGGGTATGTGGTTTATAGCTGACAGGGAAGACAATCGTTCTTCCGGGCCCGAGGGTCAAAGGGAGCGACTGGTTCATCGCAACCAGAAAGATCTCCTGTGGGCCCCCAATCGAGGCGACGACGACATCATCCTTTGAGCAGTTGGAAAGTGCAATTACCGCGTGTGCCTCTGAGCCGACGACGACAGTCCCGAAGTTGATCTCTTCGGGAGTGATCTCCAGGCCGTGGCGGCGGCTTCTGAGGTATAGCCATGTTCCCACGGCAGCGCCAACCGCGGCACCGGCAATGAGGGCGGTCCCCGCTGTCGACATACGTCGGGTTGGCGCCGGCTCTCCGTCGGAGAGGACGGGACTGAGTGCTGCTGCTCTTCCGCTGTTTCCCGTGATCGCCCCGGCACTTGATTCGATCCCGATGCCGTTCCGGTGCATGAGCGAGCCGTACCGAATGGATGACTGAGACGCAGACCGGGCGGCTGCCGGGCCGAAGATCGGCAGAGAGGGAGAACCAATCGTGCCCTGCGGAGGCGCGGTTGCCGGAGAAGAAGACGGTTTGTCGCCGCCGCCGGACGCGGCTACCGCACCCACTGTCGCGGCGGCCGCGATGCCGCCAATGATGGCGCCGATGGCTCCTGCCGAGAGTCCGCCCGCTGCACCTGCTGTTGTCCCCGCGGCACCGCCAGCGCCGGCGCTACCACCACCGCCACTGGCGGCGCCGGCAGTCGTGAGTGCGTTTGTTTGGCTGATGGTTGCGGTGGCAGTCTGTCCTTGGAAGGACGCTGTCACGTTCATCTGAAACGGGCCGGAGACGGCATTTGGCTGGAACCCGGCGGCTACCGCCCTCCCTTGGGCATTCGTGATCACCTCCAGCAGATTGGAGCCGGTGCTGAAGGTGCCACTGGCTCCTGACTCCGGTACCAGGAAAGAGACCGTCGCTCCGGCCACGGGACGATTGTTTCGATCAAGGACCTCGACGATTGGCTCGCGGGCAGTCCGCTGCTGGATGTTGTTGATCGCGCCTTCGCCCTCGACGATGACCAAGTGGAGTCCGGGCGGTTGGCTTTGCCCTGGACTTTGCGCTACGGCGCGGGGGCCAACGGGAAACATCGCCGACGCAATGAGAATCGATCCGAGACCTGCAATCCAACCCTTCCGCATCGCAACCCTCCCCCTTCCCCAGCCCCAGGCCCGATATTCGCCACGAAGACGATACTCCACAAAAGACTGAAATGCAATGCCGTTCTGCAGGTGGCCACTGTATCGGCTCGAAGGAGACTGCGTTGGTGTCCCTCAAGGCCCGGGCCACCGTCGTTCCACCCAGTCCAAGTTCGTTCCTCCCGCCCTGATTTGCCTGGATGCTATTCTCGTGCAGTTCTGGCGGCCGGGACAAAGTAGACGGTCGGCTGACGACCGGCCATGAGAACTTGCAGGGCTTCCCGGTCGGACCCGCGGTTGCGCAAGAGAAAGGCTGAACTGCCGCCTAAGGGCAGAAGACTGGTGGGCTCGAAACCCAAATCGAGTTGAGAGATAACCGTACCGTCCCCGATGTCGAGGAGCGTCAGGTGTGCACCGCCCGCTACCACCAGCAGGGAATCCCCGGGGGCAATCGCCACCGCGACCGGGTCGGCAATGCCATGTTCCGTTCCCGCAAAGCGGCTGGCAGTGCCAGAACGACGGTAGTCTACGATCTCGAGAATCTCATTTCTGGAGCGATCAGCCACGAATAGCTTTCACCCGCCAGGGCGATGCTTTCCGGGTCGGGAAGACTCGCGATCGGCCTTGGCTGTTGGTCGCTCGCTACCAAGATAGAGCCCACCACGAACAGGATCTTCAACGCCAACCACTACATCGAGGTAGTCTGTCACCGCAATTGCAGATACGACTCCTCCCAGTTCCCTGAGATTCCCAAAACTGGTGAGCCGGAGACCGGACGAAGCTGGGCGAAGGATACCCGAGGATGGCCGTCTATGGCCCAGCCGGCCTGACGAGCCAATCTGCCAAGAGCCGAGGCCAGACCACATCCGGAGCCGATCTGTTGCGGCCGAGTAAAGCGCCACTGAATCGGAGTCCGCGGCCCAGGACATCCGATCGACCGAAGTATCGTTTTCGAGTTCCAGCCATCGAGTGTTGCCCGACTCGAAGCCTCGTACCAGGAAAAGCCGCCCGCCCCTTCCGCACAGGGCGAGATTGCCGCTTGGAGCGATGGACGCGAAATCGAGGGAGGCGACCACCGGCTCTCCCAAATAGGAGGCGCCAGGCACTCCCATGAGAGGCCGGATGGCGCCCTCCGCCGCGTCGAACACATATCCGGAGACCGGACCCTGCAGATTGGTTTGGGCTAGGAGGCTGGTTGCGAGGAGGGCCAGTGTCAGGAACTTCCAGCGTCTTTGAGTCTGCATCACCACAGACCTTTCTTGACCGTGCCGTACGAGAACCGTCCCAGAGTGCTCGCCCATTATAAACCGTCTGGTTCTCTTTGGAGCTTTCAGAGCGGATAAATTTCATCTGACAAGCAGCGGCCCTCACAGTCATGCGGCCGTGCGGTCTCGCCGAGGGGGGCAAGGGTCAAGGAATAGGGGTCGACTCCGGCCGTCGCTCTCGAGATCTTCTCGAGACGTTCGATGGTGGCGGTAGTGTGGTTCGCTCGGGGCGGAGCGGCTCGAGTGGGCCAGCCGCCGGCACGTCTGCCAGCGGGCAAAGTCTGGCGACCCGCTCCACCGGGCGGCCGTCCGGGTGCCGGAACTCCTCAACCCAACGCGGCGACGATCTCGGCGCAGGTCAGGCGGTCGGCGATGTTCTGCAAGGCGTAGTTGAGCGAGGCGTTTTGCCAGTCGGCATCGATGGTGAATGTGGCGTCGGTCGTCATGATGACGTCGTAGCCGGCGTCGGCTCCATGGCGGGCGGTGTGCTCGACGGAGAAGTTGGTCCAGCCGCCGGTGATCACCAGCGTTTCGATGCCGTGCCCGCGGAGGAGCGTGTCGAGCCTCGTCCCGTAGAAGGCGTTCATGCGCATCTTCTCGACGATTTGATCGCCGGGCGCGGGCTCCAGTCCTTCCACCGGCGCGGCGCCCCAGGTCCCGCGGACCAGCGCGTCGTTCTCCTTCACGCCGGCGAAGAGCGGGGCATTCAGCTTGAGTCCCGGGGCTCCGGGCTCGACGATGTAGTGCACGTGGATCACGGTGCAGCCGGCCTCGCGCATTGCAGCGGCCAGGCGCTTGACCTGCTCGACGACGTTCTGCTCCTTCGCATGGGCCGGCGCGCCCGAGGAGGCGAAGGCGCCGTCTTCAGCGATGATGTCGTTCTGCATCTCCATGATCAGCAGCGCGGTTTTCGCCGCCTCGAGCTTTTTCGCTCGGCCATGTTCTCGCTCATTGGCCTGGCTCCAGGCTCATGTAAGCGACCCGGTTCCCGCGCACCTTGGTGCGGATGCGGTAGAGCGATGTCGAGCCGGTGCAGGTACAGCTCGTCCCAGTTCGCGCCGCCCCAGTTCAGGTTGGCCGTGATCTCGGGAATCTCGGATCACGCCCAGATGCTCCGCGGCCGGGCTGAAGACCCAGATGCCCCGCGGACCGGTGACCCAGACGTTGCCGCGCTCGTCGCATTTCATCCCGTCGACGGCGCCACCCACGCCCTCCTCGGTGATCTGATCGGCGAAGATGCGGCTGCCGCTGAGCGAGCCGTCGGGCGCGACATCGAAGACACGGATGTGGCCATGCGCTGTGTCGTTGACGTAGAGCAGGCTTTCGTCGGGGGAAAAACAGAGGCCGTTCGGCTGGCCGAAGTCGTCCGCCTCCAGGTGCAGGTCGCCGGTGGGCGACAGGCGGTAAAGGCCCTGGAAGCTCAGCTCCTGCTCCCGCTCGACGCCGAAGCCGGGCATGCGGCCGTAGGTCGGATCGCTGAAGTAGACCGATCCGTCCGAGCGCACCACCACGTCGTTGGGGCTGTTGAGCTCCTTGCCCTGCCAATGGGAGGCGAGGACGCGGCGCTCGCCCGAGGCGGTCTCCATGATGAGCGAGCTGGTGGAGTGCTCGCAGACATAGAGGTTGCCGGCGCCGTCGAGGGTCATGCCGTTGCACTTGTTGCTCGGGTTGCGGACCTCGGTGACACCGTCGGCGGCGCTCCAGCGGCGGCGGACATCGCCGGGCATGTCGCTGAAATAGAGGCACGGCTCGCGGGGGTCCCAGATCGGTCCTTCGGTGAATTGGAATCCGGTGCAGAGCTTTTCGAGGGCCGCGTCGGGCGAGACCAATTCCGCCATCCGCGTGCTGGATCTGTCGTATTCTGGCACTTTTTCGTTGCTCCTCAGAAAATTTGCTCGCCTCAATGGGCGCTGGTCGGTGGCGAGCCGGAGGACAGAATATCTCCCGCGGGCGGCACCGCCACGTGTTGGTGGCTATTCTACAACGGAGTGCCTGACCGAGAGGACCTTCCATCGTAGATGGCGTGAACCACCAGGTGCCGCGGTGGGGCCCTCGGGGGGCCGTGGCGGGATCCCGCAATATCCCCGGAGGGCGGTGCGGCCGCTATCGATGCCGGAAAGGGAGGGGCGTCACAGTGTTTGAACGGGATCGGCGGCGGGCCTGGGCGTTCCGGTCATCGCCTCGGCCACCGCGGCTATCGTTGGGTTCCCGAAGAACGCGGCCAGCCCCACTTCGAAGCCAAGGCGCTCGCGCACGCAAAAGAGAAACCGGGCGGCCATCAGGGAGTCCCCACCCGCAGCCAGGAAGGAATCATGGATGCCGGCGCTTTGGATCATCAGGATCTCGCACCAGATCTCCGCGAGTTGATGTTCCAGATCGTTCCGGGGAGGTACGTGTACTGGCGTCCCGGCGGCGCGGGCGTCGTCTATCGCGGGTATCCCGAGTGCTTCCGCCAGTCCAATGCGCCGCGGTTTCCGTGTCGGGCCCCGCGGAAGGTCCGCCACGATCCGGACCACGCGCGGCACCTTGAAAGCGGCTAGCTGGGTGGCGGCAAAGGTGCGTATCTGGGCCTCGTCCACCTGCGCGCCGGGCCGAATGACGACCGCCGCGCCGACCGCTTCTCCGAGCTGCCGGTGCGGAACGGCAAACACGACGGCCTGCTCGACCGACGGGAGTTCCAGCAGGAGCTCTTCCACTTCACGCGGCGAGACCTTCTCGCCACCCCGGTTGATCATCTCCTTCCGGCGCCCCGTGATGAAGAGATACCCGTCGCTGTCAAAGTAGCCTTCGTCGCCCGTGCGGAGCCAGCCGCGGTGAAAGGCCTCGTTGTTTGCCTCCGGGTTTCTTTCATAGCCCCGGGTGACGCTCTCGCCGCGAATCGCGAGTTCCCCCGCCTGGCCGGCCGGGAGCGGCTGGCCTTCTTCGGACAGAATGATTATCTCGGTACCGGCCGGCAGACCGACGGAGCCCGGTTTCCTGCGGCGGGGCGGCAGAGGATTGCTGGCGATCTGCTGGCCGGCCTCGGTCATGCCGATGAACTCAATCACGGGAACCCGCCACGCGGTCTCCATCTCCTTCATCAACGCTGGTGGAAGCGGCGCGGCGGCCGACCGGATGACGCGGAGTGAGTGTCCGGTCAGCTTCTCCGCGGCAGCCTTCGCCCGGGAAAGGATGGACTGATGGATTGGCGGAGCGGCCGAATACCAGGTGGGACGAAAGTCCCGGACCCAATCGAGAAACTGCGGCGCGTGGAAGCCGGCTGTCAGCACGGTGCTGCCGCCCGCCGCCAGCGGCGCCAGAACGCCGCTCATCAGGGCATGGATGTGGAACAGCGGCATGACATTCAAGCTCCTGTCCTGCGGGTTCAGCGAGACGGTTCGAACTATGTTGCGGGCGGCGGCGCATAGGTTCCTGTGGGTCAGGGGAACCAGTTTGGGCCTGGCGGTTGTGCCGGACGTGTACATCACGAGTGCATCCGCCTCGGGAGTGGGATGCTCCAAGTCGTTCCTGGACGGACTGGCCGCCGGAAGCGTGAACATGCCGGCTTCCGCCGCTGGGTCCGGGACCAGCGATAGGGTCGGGATCCCCAGTTTGGCGGCCACCCGGGCGGACACGGAATCCTCTTCGGAGGTAATCACTGCGCGAGCCGGCAGGTCCCGTAAGCAGTATTCGAATTCTGCCGCCGTCAGGGTCGGGTTCAGCGGAGCAAACACCGCACCACTGGCCACTCCCAGGAAGACGGCGGCCATCTCAGGACCATCCGGAAGCGTCACGGCCACACGGTCGCCCGCTTGTATTCCCAACGACCGCAGGGAGGCGACGGTGTAGACGATGAGTTCGCTGAGGCGGGCATAGCAGAGAGGGCGGCGTCCTGGCGCCAGGAAGGCCCAGGCTCCCGGGGTGCCGCGGGCCCATTTTTCGACAATTGCGGGAACCGTTGTCTCGGGCGCGGCGATCTGCTCCGGCGCAAACTCAGGCATTCCGCCCCCGAGTTTAACCCCACCAAGCGAAGGCGCGCCTGGGCTGCCAGAGCAGCCTCGAAGACCGCATCGGCGCCTACTTCTTGCCCTTGGCTTCGAGATTGAGCGCCACGGCGGCGCGGATGAGTTCCTTTAAGGCCGCCTCGTCGACCTTGTCGCCTTCGTGGATGTCGATGGCGCGCCGGACATTGCCGTCGAGGCTGGAGTTGAACAGGCCGGCGGGGTCTGGCAGCGAGGCTCCCTTGGCAAATGTCATCTTGACCACTTTCTTGTAGGTCTCTCCCGTACAGACGATGCCGCCGTGGGAGAAGACGGGAGTTCCGCGCCACTTCCACTCTTCGACGACCTCGGGGTCGGCCGCGTGGATGAGTTCGCGCACTTTCGCGAGCGTCTTGCCGCGCCAGTCGCCAAGCTCCTTGATCTTTGTGTCGATCAATGCAGACGCGGTTTCCACGGGGGCGGATTTCTTCATGGAGAGATCCAGTCTCGCCCCTATTTTAGCTGCGCTCGGGCGTCGCCTAACTAAAGCTTCCGCACGGGAAGGCCGCTCGAGGTTCGATGGCGGTTCGGGGAACCTGACCGTCACGGCGCCGGACGAGGAGACTGGGCGGTATACGGTGTGGGCGCCATGGTTGGTGAACTTTCCAACAGGATCTCGACCCGGAGTTTCTTTGTCGTGGGATTTCGGTCCCGTCGGTGGCGGGTGAGATTGGCGTCTCGACCGCCCATGGATGCGCTGAAGCTATACAGTACAATTGAGCAAGCTTCAGGGCGCAAGTCGGATTGGTGGAGGGCACGGTGTGCAAGGCCACGATTTGTGCGCACGAAAGGGACAACCATGAAGAGATGGCAACTATGGCAAGCGAGATTTCTGGTGTTGGCGGTGGTCATCGCCCTGACGGCGGGTTGCGGCAGTCTCGGGACCTCCAATGAAAGTACGGCAGCGGAGGACGAGCAGGCGATTGCCGAGAAGGAGCAGAAACTTGCCGAGCTGAAGCAGCAGGTGGACGACATGGAGAAGGACGTCGCCGAGAGCCGCCAGATTGCCGAGATGAAACAACAGATCGCCCAGATGGAGCAGGCTCTGGCCGAGAAGCGTGAACAGGCTTCCAATCGGGCGGCCGAGCAGAATGCGCCGGCGGACACTTCCCATCAGGCGGCCGCTCCTCCGCCCGCACCGGAAGTTCGGCGGATCACGCTGCCAGAGGGAACCCCGATCGTGGTTCGAACGACGACCGAGATCTCCACCGATGCCGTCGGCACCGGGGACACGTTCCAGGCCAACCTGGAGGCGCCTCTCATGGACGGAGAGACCCTGCTGGCTGCCAAAGGGGCCCGGGTGGTCGGTCTTATCGCTAACGCGGACAAGGGCGGACGGGTCGAGGGACGGGCGCAACTCGAGGTCCGGCTGCGGAGCTTTGTGACTGACAGTGGCCAAGTGGTGCAAGTGACCACCAACACCGTGGGGATGACCGCGGAGAAGACGACGAAGAAGGACGCCTTGAAGGTTGGAATTGCGTCCGGTGTCGGGGCTGCCATTGGCGCGATTGCCGGTGGAGGACGCGGTGCGGCGATCGGCGCTGGTGCCGGAGCCGGAGCCGGGGCCGGTACCGTGCTACTGACACGCGGCGATGCGGCGGTCCTGCCGTCGGAGAGTGTTCTGAATTTTAAGTTGTCCGCGCCCGTGGAGATCACCGAGAAGCCGTAGCGGGTGGCCGGCGCGGATAGACCGCAGAGCTCTTTACTGGCGTGTAAGGTGGGTCTTGAGGCCCGCAGGCCGATGTCCCTGTCCGCCTCGCCCCGTCCATCGGAAGCCGGAGATGGAGGTCCGGCGCGGTCGTCGACGACCGCCTTACGGGTCTGCATCTCGGGCGTTTGGATTAGCTGAAAAGTATTGGCCTTGACCCCACCGGCCGTTTCTAACGTGAGCCTGAGCGAACGTCCGCATTCTCCCGCCGGCCTGCGCCCGCTCTCCAAAGCCGCGACCCTGGCGCCGGGCGGCGCATCACACTGAGCAGTCACATCGGGATGTCCATGACAGAACCTGCCTATGCGATTGCGCGCCGGGTGGCGCCGAGGGTGAAGCGCCATCTGGCGGCGCATCGGCAAGCCAAGCCGAACCCGCCGGGCGAGCCGCTCGCTCCGGAGCCCGACGTCCACCACATTGAAGCCATCATCGACGCCGCCTTCTGGGCCAGCTTTCGGCAGGAGGAGGGCGTGTCCCCGCAGATCTCGCTGGCGCTCGTGCCCCCTGAGTTGGCGGATGTGAAACTCATGCTCGGAGTGCCGCTGCCGCTCGCACCCGAACCGTTGGCGCGGCTCGCCCCCGCCGTGGAACGGCCGGGCATCCACCTGGGCGTTTGGCCCGATGGCGACGGACTCCGGGTCTGGGGCGCCACGCGCAGCCTGCCCGCCTTCTGCTTCGTGCTCGAGGTGGTCTCGCCGGGACTGCTCGTCGTCAAGCACAGCCGCGGCCCGTTGGCCGGCAAGTTCGCCAACATCGCGGTTCTCGAGGGCGACCAGGTCAAGATCCTCGACGACGCGGCCGCCTACCGGCCCGGCGCCCCCGCCTTGCTCGAGACGATGCTCAACCTGGACGCCTTTCCGTCACCCGCCTCATCGGGCGATGTGCTGGTGCGATTGGCGGAATCGATGCGCGGGCACGGGCACGGCGGCACGCTGCTGGTGGTTCCGCCGGGGAGCGAGACGTGGCGCGAGTCGATGCTGCGGCCGCTGCGCTACGCGGTGGTGCCGCCGTATGCGAGGCTTGCGGAACTGATCGCGCTGCCGGAGTCCGAGCGGTCGTCGGCGAAGTGCCGCGACACGGTGCAGCGGTCGATTGACGGCATCGCGGGCCTGACGGCGGTGGACGGCGCCAGCGTCATTACCGGACGCTATGAAGTCCTCGCCTTCGGCGCCACCATCCGGCCGCGCGACCACTCCCGGCCGGTCGAGGAGGTCCTTCTCGGCGAGCCGATCGAGGGCCACACGCCGCTCCCGGTCCCCACGGTGCACCTGGGCGGCACCCGCCATCAGTCAGCCGCGCAGTTCGTCCACGACCAGCGGGATGCCGTGGCTTTGGTCGCCTCGGCGGACCGCCACTTCTCCCTGCTGGCGTGGTCGGAGGAGCTCGAGCGGGTGCAGGTGTACCGGCTGGATGCGCTGCTGTGGTAGGTCCGCGCTGGATTTGGGGCCTTCTGACGGAAAGCTGTCCCGGCCACCGTCCTAAAACCGCGGCCCGAACCCCGAGTGCCGAGCGCCGGAGAGCACAAATGGGTCGCAGTAAAGTCGCGTGCAGTTCCCATTCTTTGTCGGTCCCCCGGGCCCTGCGTGATCGGATAGCGCCGAAGCGCACCCTCGAAAACCGGGCGAAGACCGCTCTCCGCCGCGACGGCTCTGTTAGCCCAAGTTCAGCCGACTCTGAGCCGTGACCGGGAGGGAGCCGAGTCTGCCAGGTTTCAGTCCGATTCTCGAGCAGGGCCTGAAGACGGAGGGTCCTATGATCGAAACTACCGGAAGCAAGTTGGACTTGGACGCCATCGACCAAGTACGAAGCAGACACGTTGCTGCGCTCAACGCCGGCGACGCCGGCGCCTGGGCAAGCGAATTCGCTAAACACGCCGTGCAGATGCCTCCACACTTTCCTGCCAACGTCGGTGGGAAAGCGATCCAAGGATGGAGCCATGGCTTCCTAAGCATGTTCCGGTGCCGCTTCTCGCTTGACGTAGCTGAGGTTCGCGTAGCTGGAGACTGGGCCATCGAACGTGGTCGCTACACCATCAAACTCACGCCAAGCGGTGGTGGCCCTGCGATGGATGACATCGGCAAATACATTACCTTCTATGAACGTGAGGTCGATTCCTCCTGGAAGATCACGCGCGACATATGGAACAGTGATCTGCCGATGCCGAAGTAAGAACGGCGAACAGTGTCTGCTGAATCCTTTTGGGGCGAATTGACTCCGCAACGTCCGTGCCTCGAAGCTGGAGTGGATTCGGGTCCAGCACTTTGCGGTTATCCGAAAGTGATCCACTTTGACGGGTAGTCGAAGATGTGCCAACTTCCGGGTCGCTCCCGAGTCACGGGCAAACTGGAACCTATACCATGTTCCGTGGCCCACTCCTCATCGACGCAGCCTTCCGCGATACGGGCTCTTGGGCCAGGTAGATTCCCACCTACGCCCGAGAGTCCCGCGATCTGGGCTTTTCCGCAATTCCTCCGTGAGGACAGCGGTCAATGTGTCCATATTCTCCAACGGCCGCATCGACGGTTGGAGTAGGCCCGGAGGCTGTGCCTTCAGCGCCCGGCTCCTCTCTTGCGCGCATTCAGGTTTTCGAGCGCGTCGCATAGTTTGGACCAGACCAACGGCTTCGAAAGGAACAGATCGAACGGTGTTCTGTCGCGCGCGGCCTCATACGCATCTATGTCCCCGGCCGTAAGTCCTATTAAAAGGTCCGGATCGAGGGCGGAGTTCCGACGCAGTTCACGAGCGGTATCGAACCCGCTCTTACTCGGCAGGTGAAGATCACAGATTATGACATCGGGGCGAAACTCTCGAGCCTTCTGTATCCCCTCCTCTCCGGAGAGGGCGACAATAACCTGAAGACCGTGGTCACGGATCAGATCCGCCGTGATCCGGGCGAGGTCGTCATTGTCCTCCACGAGGAGAATCCGCCGGGACGGCGAGCTGGCGCGGGGCGGCTCCCGCGAGGCCAGTTTCATCTGCATGAGGCTGAGCAGCCGTTCATGCGCGATCGGTTTCACAAGGTGAGCGTCGAAATCGGCACTGCGGCTCTGATGATTCTTGGAGGGGGGGTAGCCGGAGATGGCAATCACAAGGGCGCCGCTCACATCGGGCATCTCCCGAATTCTCTTGGCCGCCTCGAATCCGTCCATCCCGGGCAAGCCGAGGTCCAACAGGACGACATCCGGCCGCTCCTGCTCCGCCAGCGAGATGCCGGCAATACCGTCGTGCGCAACGGCGACACGATGACCGTTATCGCGGAGGAACATCGCCAGGCCTTCGGCAAGATCCTGGTTGTCGTCGACCACGAGGACGCTCAGCGACGCAACCGCCGGCCCGGCCGCGCTTCGTTCCGCGCCTTCGTGCGCCAGGGTTGCCCCTTCCGGCAATGCGGGCAGCCGCAGGACGAACTCGCATCCGCGCCCCGGGCCGTCGCTCGAAACGCTCACCGATCCGCCGTGCATTTCCGTGAGCCGCTTGACCAGCTTCAGCCCGATGCCCAATCCCGTCTCTTTGCGTTTGAGACCAGGGTCGATTGGCGCGAACGGCACAAACACCAGCGGGAGGTTCTCCCCTGATATTCCAACGCCACTGTCGCGGCAGCGGACTGTTAATTCGGAACCGGTCCTCTCCGCCGTCAGGCTGATGCGGCCTCCGTCCGGGGTGTACTTAGCGGCGTTCGTGAGCAGGTTGACGAGGATCTGCTCAAGCCGTGTCACATCGCCAAGCACTGGCAGGGGCCCATCAGGGTACGACAGCGAGAAATCGTGCCGGCGCTCGTCGATGAGTTCCCGGGTCGATTCGACGGCCGCCTCGAGCGGCTTTGTCAAGTCGACTGGTGCCCTGCGCAACTGGATTCTGCCCTGCGTGATGCGCGTCACGTCGAGCAGGTCGTCCACGATCCGCCGCAGTTGCCGCGCCTGGCGATCCATCATCTCCTGTGCCCAGGCGCGGCGTTCCGGAGGGGGGATCCCTTCAACAGCGTGATGCCGTTACTGATGGCGGCCAGGGGATTGCGCAGTTCGTGTCCAAGCATCGCGAGAAACTCGTCCTTGCGGCGGTCGGCGTCCCGCAACACCTCTTGAGCCTCGCGAATGTCCGTAATATCGAGGGTGGCGCCAACATAGCCCTGGAGTTCCCTGCCGGCGGTGAGGCGCGGGAATCCCAATGACTTCATCCACCGGAACTCGCCGTCCCGCCGGCGGAAGCGGAACTGCGCGGAAAAAGTCTCGCGCTTGGCTGCGGCCGCCACATAGGCCTTCAGATATTCCTCGCGATCGTCCGGGTGGACGAACCGTTTCCAGCCATCGCGCTGAACGTCCGCTTGCTCCACTCCCAGAAAGTCTAGATACGCGCGGCTGACGTACTCGCAACCTTCCGGACCATCGATCCAGATCAGCACCGGGGCGCTGTCGGCCAAGGTGCGAAACCGCATTTCGCTTTCACGCAACGCATCCTCGGACTGCTTTCGTGCAGTGATGTCGATCTCCGAGCCCGCCATCCGGACAACGCGCCCTTCCGCGTCCCGCAGGGCAATGCCGCGATCATTGATCCACACCCAATGCCCATCCTTGTGGCGGACGCGATACTCCTCGGAGAAGGTATCCGTGTGGCCCTGCAAGTGAGCCTCGGCGGCGGCCAGCACACGCTCCACATCGTCCGGGTGGATCCGCTGGCTCCATTCCTCCTCGCTGTCACTCACCTCGGCATCCGAGAGCCCGCGCAGTTGCTTCCACCGCTGAGAGTAGTCGACCCGCTTGTTCGGCACATCCCAGTCCCAAATGGCCGCTCCGGCTCCCGCGACGACGAGATTGTAGCGTTTCTCGCGATCCCGCAACGCCTCTTCGGCTTGTCTCAAAGCCGTAATGTCCTGGAACGCGTTGACCGCCCCGACGATCTTCCCCGTCTTGTCGCGAATCGGATTGATGTTGACCAGAACGCTGATCCGGGAGCCGTCCGGCCGCTCGATGATCACCTCCTCGTTGCGAAACTCACGGCCCTCCCGGAGAGCGGCCGCCATGGGTGTCTGGTCGTGAGGCAGCAATGTGCCGTCCGGCCGCCAGAGACGGAAAGAGCCGCAGAAGCGTTCATCGGTATCCCCGGGTTTTGGAATCCGCCCCCATAATTCCGCCGCGCTCGGGTTGTAGTACGTGATCGCACCCGTGGGCGCTTTGCAGGTGTACACGGCAGCCGGCAGAAGCTCGATCAGCTTCGCGATCTCGCCGCCGTCAGGCCAATCCGTGGAACCTTGGCCGGGCGTCTGCTCGATGTCAGGAGTCATGGCGCATATGCTGTGAAAAAGGAGTTAGGCAAGGGCGTACGTCGTCCCAGATCGAATCGCCCCAATTCCCCACAGTCTAGCTCTTGCGGAACGGACGGCGCCAGCGGAAGGATGAGAGCAAATGAGACGGCCCACCGATCCGCAAAAGCTGGTCGCGAAGACACGCGGGCATCGCAGTGTCGCCTTCGATAGACATGTGAATTAAATCTTTTGTTTCGGCGGATTGTGAGAAAAAATCGAGCGCTATGGGCTCCAGCCTGGCAAGGCGGCCGCCTGCCGTATCCATGCCGCCAACCTGGCCTCGTCGAGCTGGTCGTCCTCATGGATATCCAGGTAGCGCACGTCCTTGTGCTTGGAATCGCCGGGAGGCAGAGGACGCAGCGAGCTGCCGCGGAAGAAAGCCACCTTGACGTACTTCGTAAAGCAATGGAAGCTGAGGAACCAGCCCTGGCCCTCGACGCCGTAAAACGGGGAGTTCCACTTCACGGCCTTGCGGACATTGGGCACGTTGTGGACGATGAGAGCATCGAGGCGGCGTCCGATGTCGCGTTTCCAGCCCGGCATGGCCGCGATGTAAGTCTGCACGGGGGCGTTGCCTTCGGCCTTCGCGATCTGCGGATTGCCGCCCGAGAGGAGCTTCGGCTTCTCCGCTTCGGGCTTGGACTTGCCGCCCGTGCCGCCGGCAGCGCGTCTCGAACGGGCGGCCGCGGGCCTGCTTTGCGTATCTGGGGCCGCGGTCTTGGCTGGCAACGTGTTCGGCGTGTTCTGCACCTCGCCGGCCTTCTTTGTGACCTTCGTCAATCTTGCTTATCTTTTGCCGGTCATGGATCCATGATTATCCCGCCGATCCAGTCCCGGTTCGAGGCATTTGCCGCTCGAGCGCATACGCCGTTCGGAGCAACTCGATGACGTCCTCGCGGGTGACCGGCTTGACGAGATGGGCATCAAACAGCCGTTGGTTCGTATCGGTGTCCGGGATCCTGTAGCCGGAGATGACGAATATCTTGGTGTCTCCCAGGTGCTCGACGGCGCGCAACCGGGACGCAACGGTAAAACCGTCTATGTCAGGTAAACCGATATCCAGCAGAACGGTATCCGGCCGCTGATTGGACGCCGCCAGGACAGCCGTTTCTCCGTCATGAGCAACCATGACCTCGTGGCCGGCGTCTCGAAGGCCGATGGCGAGAGCTTCCGCGAAGTCTTGATTGTCATCGACCACGAGCACCTTCAGCGAGCCGTTTTCCGAGCCCCACGCCATCGGCGCCTCCGCGGGAAAATCCGGCCGCCAACCCTCCTCCGGGATAGCCAATCGAAAGGTGAACTCGCTGCCCTGGCCCAGGCCCGGACTTACCGCCGTAATGCTGCCGCCGTGCATCTCGGCCAGCTTCCTCGCGAGGCTGAGGCCCAGACCGAGCCCCGCCAAGGGCCCGTTCGCCGGCGCCGATACTTGAACAAACGGCTCGAAGATGGCGTCCACCATTTCGGAGCTCAGCCCGACCCCATTATCCCGGCAGCGAATGACCACCTCCCCACCGGACTGTTCTCCCGTCAGCGTGACTTCCCCCCCGGGCGGCGTGTACTTGGCGGCGTTGAAAAGCAGGTTGACGACGATCTGCTGCAGCCGGCTCGGGTCCGCTTCCAGACACACGTCCGGCGGCGGAAGCGACACCGAGAGACTGTGATTGCGCTTCGCCATAATCTCCTTGACCGCGGCCACGGCCGCCTCGAGGACGTCCCGCACAACCACCCGTTCCTTCCGCAGCCCGATCTTCCCGCGCGTGATACGGGCGACATCCAGAAGGTCGTCCACCAGGCGCCCGAGTTGTATCACCTGGCGTGCCAGCATCTGCTCGGTCCAGGCGCGGCGTTCCGGCGCGGGACCGGCTTGGAGCAGCGTGACGCCGGTGCTGATCGCCGCCAGCGGGTTCCTCAACTCATGACCTAGCTGGGCAAGAAACTCGTCCTTCATCCGGTCGGCTCGCTCCAGCTTCGCTTGTGCGTCCGAGCGTTCGGCGACCTCCACGCGGAGCGCATCATTGGCGGACTGCAGCTCCCTCGTCTGGTCTTGCACACGCTGGTCCAGCTCCGCTACGGTCTTCCGCAGCGCTTCCTCCGCTTTCCATCTGCGCTGGCTCAAGGCACCCACCAGGAGCGCCAGGTAGATGCATATGGCAAATCGCGAAATATCCTGCACCGTGATCGCCCACGGCGCGTTGGGAATAAATACCAGACGGGTGACGATCGTGGTGACCACGGCCCCCACGATTCCGGGAGCCGTTCCGTATCGCCAGGCCACCAGGATCACGGCCGTGAGGCCGAACACGAGGGGGTTAAAGGGAACTATCCGGAAAATCGCATACGCTACCGCAGTCATGATCACCGGGACCATGACGGCGAAACAATACTGGACCCAGAGCGGTCCCTGCCTGTGACTTCCCAGGATAGAATGGAAACGCATGGGAGCGCGTAGCCTCATCATACCGCTTCTGCGCTGCATCTGGATTCTGGGTCTCGCTGTTTCGGCTCTGGGACAAAGCTATACGGCGACGGTAACGGGGCAGATCTCCGATCCGGCGGGTTTGGCGGTGCGCGATGCGCGGGTGGTGATTCGCCAACTCGACACCGGCAGGGAATTCGTCACGTCCACCGGCGATAGGGGCGATTACACCTTCCCAGGCCTGGCGCCGGCCCGGTACGAGATGCGGGTCGAAGCCCCGGGTTTTCGCACGTACGTCCGCCGGCAGATCGTACTCGAGGTAGCCCAGGAAACGCGCGTTAACGCACGTCTGGAGATCGGCGCGGCGAGCGACGGCATCACCGTGACGGCGAGCGCGGGGATCATCAACACCGAGTCCGGGCAGCGCGGCCAGGTCGTCACCGGCCGCGAACTAGAGTCCATACCGCTGAACGGGCGCAGCTATCTGTCACTGGCGTTGCTGGCCCCCGGGGTTGTGCCCGCGCCCATCGGGCAAAACCCGCACAACGTGAACGGGGCGAGGTCCGATCATGTCTCCTATCTCCTGGACGGCATGACGAACATGCGACGGCGCGGAAACGAGCAGACCGTCCTTCCTTCGCTCGAAGCCATCCAGGAGTTCCGCATCCTGACCAATTCCTTCTCGGCCGAATATGGCCGGATGGCCGGCGTGATCTCCGTCGTCCTCCGCTCGGGAGGCAACAACCTCCATGGTTCCCTGTTCGAGTTCTTGCGCAACGACGCGATGGATGCCCGCGGTTTCTTCGATGTCGAAACGCCGCGCCTGAAGCGGAACCAGTTCGGCGCCCTGCTCAGCGGACCGGTCCGCCGGAATCGCACGTTCTTCATGGCCAGCTATGAAGGCCTTCGAAATCGCGAGGAGAACACAAAGCTGTCCCGGGCACCTACGCTCGACGAACGGCGGGGTCAGTTCAACAGGCCGGTTCGGGATCCTTTGACGGGCCAACCATTCCCGGACAACCGCATCCCGGACGATCGTATCGATCCGGTCGCCAAACGCCTGCTCGAGTTCGTGCCGGAGCCCAACCGTGCCGGCGCGCTGAACTTCAGTGCGGTCGCGACCACCCGCGAGAACAGCCACGCGCTCGTGGGCAAGGTTGACCACAATTGGGCGGGCCGAAACCACCTCGCCGTCCGGACCGTCTGGGACGTCCGCTGCGCCCGGGATCCGTTCCGGGGAACGAACTTCCCCGGCTTCGGCAGCTCCTCCCGAACGAGGAATCAGAACTCGGGCCTCACATTCACCCGCACGTTTGCCCCGACCGTCATCAACGAGCTCCGGCTCGCCTTTGCGCGGACGTCGTTCACCGAGCAGTCCGACAACGCGGGAATGAATACCGCCGCGGAGGTCGGAATAACAGGAGCCGCACCCGGTTCTGGACTCACTAACATCGTCATCGCCGGCTACACTCCGTTCGGAGACGTGCCGGCCTTGCCGGCCGAGTGGACCGATAACTCATACTCGGTTTCCGACACCCTGAGCGTCGTCCGCGGGCGGCATCTGATCAAGGCCGGCGGTGAATTTCGGCGATCGCAGTATTTCGAGCTGTTCGGCGCTTACACCATGGGGCAGTTGGCCTTCATCAATGGATTCACGACGAACTCCTTCGCCGACTTCCTGCTGGGCTTGCCCGCGCAGGCCCAGCGGCAGGTCGGGACAAACAAAGCATACCTGTTCAGCAATAGCATCGGTCTCTTCATCCAGGACAGTTGGCAACTCAACTCCCGGCTAACTTTGAACCTGGGGCTGCGCTACGACTTGAGCCCGCCACCTGTCGAGAAATATGACCGATGGGCCAACTTCCTGCCCGGGCTTGGCCGGTCGGTGTTGGCCGGCGAACCCGGCTATCCGCGGAGCCTGCTGCGGACCGACCCGCTGAATCTCTCCCCGCGGCTCGGCCTCGCCTGGAGGCTCGATCCCTCCGGCCGCACCGTGGTACGAGCCGGTTACGGCGTCTTCTTCGATTACGACATGCAGTTCCAGATCTACCAGGCCCTGGGTGGTACTGCTTACCCGTTCACGTGGTTGGAGCTGCTTCAGGCATCCGCGCAGGCGCCCCTCCAGCTATCGGATCCGTTCGATAGCCCGGGCGCGATAAACCCCGCCGCCTTGAGTCCAAATGGATGGGAGTACCAAAACTCCAGCCCCTACACCCAGAACTGGAACCTCACTGTCGCCCACCAGATTGCTCCCGATACCGGGCTCGAACTGGGTTATGTCGGCGCAAAGAGCACCCATCAGTCCGCCGCATTGGATGTAAACCAGACCATCCGTACCGGGCAGGGAAACATATCACCGTTCCCCGGGCTCGGCCGAGTGATCGTCTTCAAACCGGGCGCCAACTCCACTTACCACTCGCTGCAAGCCTCCATCCGGCACCGAACTTCGGGCGGTCTATGGTTCCGGTCCGCGCTCACCTGGTCCAAGGCCATCGACCAGGTATCGTTCGGCTCCGCGGCGCGGCAGCCGCAGGACGCCAGGAATCTGGACGCCGAACGCGGTCTCTCCGACTTCCATCGGAGCCTGACGTGGAGCAGCGACATCCTTTACGAGTTACCCGTTGGCCGGGGGCATCGGTACAGCACCACTCTTCCGAACTGGCTCGAAACGATCCTGGGGGGCTGGCAAACCAACGCCGTTATCCATGCCTACACCGGTCTTCCTTTCACGCCGTCACAGACCGGCGACAAGCATGCGGGGCAGCCGACCCGCCCGGACCGGCTCGGCGCCGGCGCCCTCGCCTCTCCCGCGGTAGACCGCTGGTTTGACCCGTCGGCGTTCCGCGTCGTCCCCCTGGACGAGTTTCGGTTCGGCAATTCGGGACGCAACATACTAATTGGCCCCGGTTTCTTCACCATCGACGCTGCCATGGAGAAGAGTTTCCGGGTGAAGGAGGCCCATTCGCTCCGATTCCGCGCGGAAGCCTTCAACCTGACGAACCGGCCGAATTTCGGCTTGCCTGTCACAACCGTCGATCAGACGACCGCGGGCGCCATCGCATCTGCGGACCCGGGACGCCGGATCCAGCTCGGGCTGAAGTACTCCTTCTGAACTGTTGGATCCGTCCGGCGCCGCCTCGAGCAAGCGTCCCCGGCAGCGTTCCCCTGGACCCTCCCCAGAGTGGCCGCCCAGTGCGGTAAGCCACGGGCATTCTGCCGCCTTTCCTCCCGCGGACCAACCTGATTCTGGCCTTGGAGGAGTGAACGGCAGGCGAATCGATTGCCTCCTTGGGACCTCGTGGGATACGCCTACGCGGACATTGGATCACCGCGGTCGAAGCGGCGCGTTCCAGGGTTGCTCCGCCGTCGTCTTCGCCCGCAGGTGCAGGACCACGACGACGGCGATCACGATCAAGCCCGTAAAGATGCCGCCGAACAGTCCAGCCAGGCTCATGAATACGGTCCGGAGGATACCGCTGCCGACACCGGAGCCGACCGCCACCACGGTGACCGGCCCGCTCTGCCGCCGTAATCGCAGCTGAAGCCGTACGCGCCGTCCGCGGGAACGGAGAATTCGAGCACCGACTTACCGGAGCGCCCCCCCACCGAGTACGTCGTGTTCGCGCCGGCCCGTCTGACTCCGAGCTCACCGCCTCCTGGAATCGAAGTGAGCCGGCACCCGAGCCCCGCGACCGGCTCGGTGGTCGAGTAGATCTCCCCATCCACCACGGACTCCTGCTCCAGGAACACAGTGTAAGTCCTCCCGCTCTGGAGCGCTAACTCCGCCTCACCGGGAACGACCACCTGCGTCAGCGAATCGGTCAGGCCCGTCAAGCCGGTGATGAGTGCATAGAGGAAAACGCCGGTCCCAACGAGAAAGAACGGCACGCTCAGCAGGCAGTACCATAAGCTCGGCCGTATCGGAAGGGACGGGTTCACGATGGATCACCTCAGGCGGCGCCTGATCCATCCTACATCGCCACTCTGACGCCTGCGCCACCAGACCGGCCCGCTCCTGAGGGCGGGGCCGCCATCCGCCACCCCGCCGAGCCCGGTCGTCCGGGATCTGCCCGCGGGTCTGCCACTCCGACCGGCCTCGCCCGCCCCAGCGGGGGACATTGCGGGCTCCTGTCACGCGCCCTACCCGTTACTTACCGCAGCGGTGTCCCCGCAACGGAACCCCGAATACGTCTCGCCCAATTGATCCGGAACGGCCCCCCCAAGCCCCGGTGCAGCCCACCCAATTCGATGAAAGCCGCTGCCACCGGATGTGGCGTGCGCACTCCTGCGAGCCGCGTTCACACTCGTGTGAACGCCTCTTATTGCCCTCAGACAATAACTCTCCACGGAGCCCCCATTGGCCCGGCGCGGCCCACCCAAAAGGATGAGAGCCGCAGGCATCGTGGCGTTCACACCCTCGAAAACCGGGCCGAAGACCGCTCCCTTTGGTCACGGCTCGCAGCGGCACTCGGCCGACTCTGAGCCGTGACCGAAGGGAGCGGAGTCTGCCGGGCTTCAGTCCGATTCTTGCCGGCCCGCAGGCAAAGCAACATTCGTGCGAGCCGCCCGGCGTCCGCGGCCTCGACGGAGGCATCGCGGGTGTCCCCATCCGCCCCTAGCCGGCGGCCTCCTGCTCGATCACATCCGCGAGCCGACGCCCAAAGGCTGGCCGCCAGGCGATCAGCAACGGGACGCCCACATCCATGCCCCGGCTTCACGTCACCCGCAATGGAACATCCATTCACTCAACAACTTCCGCCAGGATTCCACCCGAAAACACCCCGTCGAATTCGGGCTTTGAGGTCTTTGGGGCAAAGAGGGACGGAGCCACCTTACTGGAATCGAGGCGGTACTACCCCTTTCCGTCCGGGAGAGCAGATCTCGCGGGGACACGGCGCCGGCACGGCTTGCCCCTCACTTTTCGTTGCCGGTACCATCTAACTAATCAGGATCCACTTCACTGGGAAGGAGAACGATCCACAATGGCGACTACCCTGCGCGTGAACGGGCAGGTTCACACTCTGGACATTGATCCGTCGACTCCGCTGCTTTACATCCTCCGCAACGACCTCGAGCTGCGCGGTCCACACTTCGGCTGCGGGCTCGGCCAGTGCGGCCTCTGCACCGTCCTCATCGATGGCGCCGCAGTCCGCTCCTGCATCACGCCGGTCTCGGCGGTGAAGGGCGAGATCACGACGCTCGAAGGACTCGCCCGGGACGGCCGGCTCCACCCGCTCCAGCAGGCCTGGATCGACGAGCAGGTGCCCGCCTGCGGCTACTGCCAGAACGGGCAGATTCTCACCGCCAAGGCGCTGCTCGACAAGAATCCGCGGCCAACCGACGAGGAGATCCGCGAAGGCATGGACGGCACGCTTTGCCGCTGCATGACCTATTACCGGATCCAGGCCGCCATCAAGCGCGCCGCCCAAACGATGGCCGCCGCCGCGTCCGCCCCCACGTCAGGCCCCACGTCCGGCAACGACAAGGAGGTGGGCGCATGACACACTTCTCCCGCGTACCGCGACAGATCGAACAGACGCTCGCCCGGGGAACCTCGCGCCGCGGTTTCCTCAAGAGCGCCGGACTGCTGGCCGTGAGCTTCCACGCCGCCGGCTCCGGACTCGCCAGCGCGCAGTCGGCCGACGCCGCCGGACCTTATCCCGACCCCGACTTCCACCAGCTCGACTCCTGGATCGCGATCCACCCCGACACCACCGCCACCTTCTACGTCGGCAAGACCGACTGCGGCCAGGGCACCGGAACGGCCTTCCGCCAGATGATGTCCGATGAGCTCGACATCGCCTACGACCAGACCAGCCTCATCATGGGCAGCACCGACGTCACCGTCGATCAGGGCGGCTCGGGCGGCTCGGACGGCGATCCAGAGGGACGGCTGGCCGATGCGGCGCGTGGCGGCCGAGGCGCGGCGGGTCCTGCTGGAGATGGCCGCCGAGCGGTTCGGCGTGCCGGTGGATCAGCTCCGCGTCCGCGAGGCGGTGATCAGCGTCGCGGCCGATCCATCGAAGCAGGTCACCTACGGCGAGCTGATCGGCGGCAAGCGCTTCCACGTCGCGCTGACGCGGCGACGAACATCAACGCGACCACCGGCGTGGCGCAAGGTGAAGCCGGTCCAGGATCTCAAGATCGTCGGCCAGTCGCTACCGCGCTACGACATTCCCGCCAAGGTGGACGGCTCGCAAGAAATGGGCCGTGGACATGACGGCGCCGGGCATGGTCCACGCGCGCAACGTGAAGCCGCCGGTGGCGGGGGCGCAGGTCGTCTCGATCGACGAGGCCTCCGTGCGCGACCTGCCGGGATTCGTCCGGGTGGTGAGCAAGGGCAACTACGTCGCGGTGGTCTGCGAGCGCGAGGAGCAGGCCATCCAGGCGGCACGGCAGCTCAAGGTCGAACTGGCGGAAGCCGGACACGCGCGCCGTTCCCGGCCTCCGACGACCTGTTCACCTACATGCGCAGCGCCGAGCCCACCTCGGTGCGACGACCGCAGGTGGACGGCGATCCGGACGCGGCGCTGGCCGGCGCGGCGAAGGTGATCGAAGCCGAATACAACGTCCCGTTCCAGGGCCACACGGCCATCGGTCCGGCGCACGCGATGGCCGACCCGTCCGACGGGCAGATGACGATCTACTCGAACGACATGAAGTCGTACGGCATGCGGAACGGCATCGCCGAGTTCCTGGAGATGCCGCGGGACCAGGTGCGCGTGGTCTGGATGGAGGGGCCGCAAGGCTACGGCCGCACGGCCGCCGATGACGCGGGCTTCGAGGCGGCGTTCCTGGCCAAGGAGCTCGGCCGGCCGGTGCGGATGCAGTGGATGCGGGACGAGGAGACGGCCTGGGATACCAAGGGTCCGGCGTATGCGCTCCGGCTG
Organism: Bryobacterales bacterium; assembly: GCA_963809945.1. Lineage (GTDB taxonomy): Bacteria > Acidobacteriota > Terriglobia > Bryobacterales > Bryobacteraceae > CAWELS01. Next base: position 54,278 of record CAWELS010000045.1, read on the forward strand.
CGCGGCGGGCTCGACGCCGACGGCAACGTGGTCGGCTGGGACTACGACGCGCGGGCGGCCGACTACAACCACGTCGGCTACAACGAGCCCGACACCGTGCTGATCGCGCAGTTGTCGGGCGTCGGGCGGACGAAGCCGGCTAGCGGGCGCGTCTCGACGCCGAGCGACATGTACGCGATTCCGAACCGGCGCACGGCCGGCGCAGGTGGTCAGCCTGCCGCTGGTCTTCGAGACGCCGCTGCGGACGGGCAACCTGCGGGATCCCAACGGTCCGCAGGTGACCTTCGGCGCCGAGTCGTTCATCGACGAGCTGGCGGCGGCGGCCAACGCCGATCCGGTGGAGTTCCGCCTGCGGCTGCTCGACGGGGAGCGAGACGACGACAGCGGCTTCCGGCGGGCGCGCTCGATCGCGGTGGTGAAGGCGGCGGCGGAAGCCTACGGATGGGACGCGCGTCCGTCGCCGAAGCGGCTCGCCGACGGCGACGTCCTCACCGGACGCGGCATCGCCTACAGCTTCCGCGGACCAGACGATCGTCGCGGAGATCGCCGAGGTGGAGGTGAACCGCAGCACCGGCCACGTCTGGGTGAAGCGGCTGGTGTGCGCGCACGACTGCGGGCTGGTCGTGAACCCGCTCGGCCTGCGCCGGACCATCGAGGGCGCGCTGCTGCACGCGCTGAGCCGTGCGCTCCATGAAGAGGTCACGTTCGACACGGAGAAGGTGACCAGCGCGGACTGGATCTCGCATCCCACGCTCACGGCACAGCCGACACGCCGGCCAGGATCGACGTGGTGCTGGTGAACGGAGATCCCCATCCGGACCGTCCGGACCTGCCTCCGTACGGCGCCGGCGAGGCTGCCTGCAAGCCGATGCTGGCGGCGGTGGCCAACGCGATCTTCGACGCGACCGGCGTGCGCCTGCGGCGGGTCCCGTTCCGCGACGCGCGGGTGCTGGCCGCGCTCCGGGAGGCGAACCGCAGCCGAGGTTGAGCTAGGGCCGAGCTCCAGGATGGCGCCGCGCGTGGCGCAACATCTCGAAATAGAAGACGATCCGCGCCGATGGGGGGGATTCAGTATACTGGTTCCTCCGAAAAATACGAGCCGCAAATGTCAACGCGATCGGCAACTTGGATTCTTCATCGTTCGATTGTGGCGGACATCCGCCGGGGCGGTTCACCAGCAGTCTTTCCATCTCTCAGGGGCCACCCATGAAGATCATCAAGCAAGGACGCCAGCGGCTGTTTGAAGACGATCCGGAAACCGCCGCCGTCGTCAGTCGCATGCTCACGGATTTGGAATCGAATGGCATGGATGCCGTACGCAAGTACAGCCGGCAGTTCGACGAATGGGATCCGCCGAGCTTTCGCCTCGACCGCCGCCAGATTGAAGAGGCTATCTCGAATACGCCCGAGCAGGTGATTCGCGACACCGATTACTGCCAGGGAAACGTCCGCCGCTTCGCCCAGGCGCAACTGGAAACGATGCTGCCGCTGGAGGTCGAGCTGCGGCCGGGGGTCTTTCTGGGGCACAAGCACATTCCGGTCAACTCGACCGGCAACTATGTTCCCGGGGGCCGCTATCCGATGTTCGGCTCGGCGCAGATGAACATCATTCCGGCTCGTGTGGCCGGGGTGAAGAACATCATCGCCTGCACGCCGCCGCTCAAGGGAACGGGCTGTTTCCCGGCCACCGTCAACGCGATTCACAAGGCCGGAGCGGACAGCATCTACATCCTGGGTGGCGTGCCCGCGCTGGCGTTGATGGCGTTCGGCCTGGACGGCAACCATCCGGTGGATGTCGTCTGCGGCGCGGGCAACCGCTTTGTGGCCGAAGCCAAGCGGCAATTGTACGGCCGGTGCGGCATCGACCTGCTGGCCGGGCCGACCGAAATCGCCGTGATTGCGGACGACTCGGCCGATCCCGCGTTGGTGGCCTGTGACCTGCTGGGCCAGGCCGAGCACGATCCCAACTCCGGCCAGTGCCTCATCTGCCTGAGCGAGGACTTCGCCCGGCGTGCGGTCGCCGAACTGGAAAAGCAGCTCGCCGTGCTGCCGACGCGCGACGTCGCGGAGTTGTCCTGGCGCGACCACGGCATCGTCTACGCGGCCGGCGACCCCGATGAGGCGGTCCAGCTCAGCGATCGGTATGCGCCCGAGCACCTGGAATTGCACGTCGCCGACACGGCGTTCTACTTTGACCGGCTGACCAACTATGGGTCGCTGTTCATCGGCGACGAGACCACCGTTGCCTACGGCGACAAGACGATCGGCACCAACCACATCCTGCCCACCAGCCGCGCGGCCCGATACACCGGCGGCGTCTGGGTGGGCAAGTTCCTGAAGACTTGCACTTACCAGCGGATGACGCCGGAAGCCGGCACGGAAATCGCCGAGGTCACCGAGCGGCAGTGCAACATGGAGAACATGCTGGCGCACGCGATCACCGCCCGCGTGCGGATCGAGCGTAGCGGGAAACGGGCGGAGGAGGTTTCCACCGGGAAAGCCTGAAGTCGCTTGGACGTCCTGATCACCTTACTGGCGCTCACCTTCCTGATGGTGGTGGCGTACCGCGGCTTCAGCGTGATCCTGTTCGCGCCGTTGGCCGCGCTGCTGGCCGTCCTGCTAACTGGCCCGTCGTTCGTGTTGCCCTTCTATTCCGGGGTCTTCATGGAACGGATGGCCGGTTTCGTTCAGCTCTATTTCCCCGTATTCCTGCTGGGAGCGCTGTTCGGCAAGCTGATGGAGGTTTCCGGCTCCGCCCGCTCGCTGATCCGCGCGCTGATCGGCCTGGTGGGGCCGAACCACGCGATCCTGTCGATCGTGCTGGCTTGCGCGCTGCTCACCTACGGCGGCGTGTCGTTGTTCGTCGTGGCGTTTTCCGTCTACCCGTTCGCGGCGGAGCTGTTTCGATCGGCTGATATTCCCAAGCGCCTGATTCCGCCCACGATTGCGCTGGGAGCGTTCACGTTCACCATGGACGCTCTGCCGGGCTCGCCGCAGATTCAGAACATCATTCCCACCTCCTTCTTTGGAACGGACGCCTGGGCGGCGCCGTGGCTGGGTCTGAGCGGAGCAATGTTTCTGCTGGTGACGGGCATGGCGTACCTGGAGTGGCGCCGCCGCCGGGCCAAACACGCGGGCGAAGGCTATGGCGAGGGCCACTCCAACGAACCCGCGCTCACCGGCGATGAGGTACTGCCCCATCCGGCGCTGGCGGTTGCGCCGCTGGTGCTGGTGGGCGTGCTCAACAAGCTGTTCACGGTATTGATCGGGCACGTCTACGGCGACACGTTCGAGTTTCAGGCCGCCGGCGTGACCACGGTTCCGCCGATCGAGGTGGATCGCGTCACCGGCATCTGGGCGGTCGAGGGCGCGCTGTTCATTGGGGTGCTCGTTGTGCTGGTGATATCGCTGCGCCGGATTCGTCCTACATTCAACCCGGCCGCCCACGCGGCGATCGGCGGAGCCATGCTGGCGACGCTCAACACCGGATCGGAGTACGGCTTCGGGGGCGTGATCTCATTGCTGCCCGGCTTCCATGCGGCGCGCGAGCTGCTAAGCCATGCCATCGGCAATCCGCTGGTCAACGTCGCGGTCACGACCAACATCCTGTCGGGCATCACCGGGTCGGCCTCCGGTGGCATGAGCATCGTGCTGGCGTCGATGGGCCGGCAGTATCTCTCACAAGCGCAGGCCAGCGGCATTCCCGCCGAGGTGCTGCACCGCGTGACCGCCATGGCCAGCGGCGGCATGGACACGCTACCCCACAACGGGGCGATCATCACGCTGCTGGCGATCACGGGGTTGACGCACCGGCAGTCTTACCGGGATATCTTCGCGATGACGATTCTCAAGATCGTAGCGGCGTTCCTCGCGATCGGCTTGTACTACGCCTTCGGTATCGTCTGAGCGGCGCTGCGGACCACCCCAGCCTCAGAACCTGCCGGGTCCTTTGCCGAAGGCCACGCCGATGCGCCACTCTTATCGGGGCGCGCGGACCCCGTGCCAGGTGTTGAGATATCCTGGAGCCGCATACCTTCGATGTTCAACTGGACTGTTCCGGGTACGAGTTGTGGCCTGAAATGTGTCCGGACGGTTCGTTGTCGAAGCTGCGCGCGCTGCGGGGAACGGGGGATCGCCGGTTCGGATGAATACCTGGACCGGCGGATGCGGGGCGATGAACGCGAACGCGATTCGGGTCAATTAGTGGACCAGGCGGAGTTACTGTTCGGTAATTGGTGAGTGATGGAGACTCTGGCCGAGAAAATGTTACAAAGCTCCGAGTTTCTCTTCGGAGTGGAACTGGTATCGGTTCGCGGCACGATGGCCGAGAAGATGGCGGTTCAGGCCCGGGAACTCGGGGGGGCAGTTGTCCTCTGATCCAGACGTCGACTGGGTCTCTATCACGGACAATGCCGGCGGCAATCCGCAGCTCGCTCCGCACGCGCTGGGGAAGCCCATCCTGTATACGGGCAAGGAAGTGGTCATTCATCTTTCCTGCAAGGACCTGAACCGGAACGGGCTCGAAAGCCAAGCCTGGTTTCTGAACGGCGAAGGCTTCCACAACATACTCGCGCTGACGGGAGATTACCCCCAGTTGCGCGATGCACTCGAGCAAGGGCGCGCCCAGGAAGACGAGAGCCAGGAGATGGCCGGATTCCGCCAGGCGGAAGCCATCATGGAGATCTGCCGCGCGGCCCAATCGGACGATGACTGAGCCAGCTGAAGGGACGTAACGGGCAGGGGTGGCGCGGCGGCCGCCCCTGCCGAAAGACAGGCCCTTACCTGGCGTCGAAATACTTCGAGGCAAACTCCAGGAAAGTCGGCCAGTTAGGACCCGGCGTGTGGCCCTCCGTATGTTGGCGGAAGCCGATGTCGCCGTCGATCAGAGTGGTCTCGACCGGGGGGTAGACATCCGTGCCGAGGTCCTTCATGCCCAGGAGCTTGTAGACCGGTCCGGCGTAAACACCAGCCAGGAACATGCCCTTGGCGTCGACCCAGGCGTCGCCGGGAGGCGAACCGCTGCTGATGAAGACCGGGCGCGGGGCGCACATAGCCACCAGTTCGTGGGCGTCGATGGGCAGGTCGTCCCAGGTCAGCGGTCCGGCATACTTGATGAAGTTGCCTGCCATCCAGTGGTATTCGCTGGTGCCCGCGACGTTCTCCACTATCTCGCCCCAGTTGCGACGGTATAAGCTTAGGCCACCGGCGCCGGAGGAGCTGACAAAGGCGACGGCAAAGCGCGGATCATAGGCCATGGTGACCGCGGTCGCCTTCCCGTAGCGTGAGTGGCCTTCGATGGCGATCCGCTTGGCGTCCACTGTGTCATCGGTGTCAAAGTAGTCAAGCAGGCGGCCAGCGCCCCAGGCCCAGGCCTTCAGCGAGCCCCAATCGTCCGGCTTGCGGGGCTGCCCCTTATTGACCAGGCCGATGATGCCCTTGGTCAGGCCGGCGCCATTATCTTCCTGGATGCTGTTGGGAGCGATGATGGCGTAGCCCCAGCCCTTGGCGATGACCTGCTCCTGCCAGGTTGGCCCTTGCGGCTCACGACGCGGCGGAGCGGCACGGCGCGGCGGCGCTCCGCGACGCGGGGGGCGAGGCCGGGTAAAGCCGAACTCCATGATCACCGGCACCGGTCCGGAGGCGTTGGCGGGCGTGGTCACCAGGGCGTCGATGTCCACCGTGATCGCCGGGTAGGAGGAGTTGTCGACGTGGCCGGTGAGGCGCCTGGTCACCACCGGCGTGCCGCCGACGGTGCTGTTGGTGGTCTCGGTAACCTCCCATTTGACCGACGGCAGGTTCTCGGGCGTGCGGCCGTAGATTTCGCGGTCGAACTGCTCGACGATCTCCGGACGGCGCACGTTCCACCACATCTCGGGCGTGGTGACCTTCTCCCGGCCGTTGGTCATCAGCGGGTCGGGACGATGGGCATACGTCGTGGCGGTGGACTCGTCGTAGTTGGCGAAGTTCGGATCGTCGGGATTCGTTCCATTCTTACCTCGACGGATCTCCTTGATGCCCAACTGGTCCATCATGTTCTGATGGTCCTGCTCCCGGGTAAACTCGACGGGCGCGGGCTGCGCCTTGGCCGAGGATTGGGCCTGCATCACGGCAGGCGCCGCCATGAGCGTAAGCCCGACCAGACCGGGTAACCATTGCATAATTCGTTTCACAGGTATAGGTACCTCCTCGGAGTCTCAATAATCGCGGCGGGACCAGCATGACACCAATTCTCCCAGCCGCGCAAGCGCAGTGGCGGGTCCCTTCGCGACCGGGCTTGCGACCGGGTTGATGTCTCGACAGGGAGCGGCAGAGGGTGCAGCCTGTACATGAAGAATCGGCCTTGACCGGCGGACGGCTCGTGCGATCCCAGGTCGCCCAGTAGACTTGGCGGTGGCGTTCGCCACTACCCTCAAACCGAGCGACGTCGGATATTCCCCGTCGCTTACGAATGCCGGCGCCCGACGTCGTATGCGTGGGTGTTGACGCACCCCAGGAGACTCGCGGGCCCAAGGTTTGACGCGCCGCGTCAGTTGGTCCGGTAGTTAGTGAACTGGAAGTCGATCCCGAAATCTTCTTCCTTGATCGCTCGGATGACGTCCTGCAGGTCGTCGCGGTTCTTACCGGAGACGCGGACCAGATCGCCCTGGATGGCGGCCTGCACCTTCTTATTGGCCCGCTTGATCTCCTTGACCATTTCGCGCGCCTTCTCGATCGGAATGCCGCTCTGCAGGCCGATCTCCTGCCGCACGGTGGACCCCGCGGCGGGAGTGACCGGACCGTAGTTCAGCGCCTTCAGCGGGACGTTTCGCTTGATCAGCTTCTGCTGCAGCACGTCGATCACGGCTTTGAGCGTGAACTCGTCGTCGGAGCTGATCGTGATGTTACGATCCTTCTCGTTGAGCTCGATCTCCGACTTCGTGTGCTTCAGGTCGAAGCGCTGCCGGACCTCTTTCATCGCCTGATTGATGGCATTCACCACCTCGGGCATCTCGACCTGAGAAACGATATCGAAGCTGTTCTGCGGCATAGTGAATGGCTACTGCCGGGGCTGCTGCTCCGGTTGTTGCTCGGAATCCTGCTGGCGGCTGCGGCGTGCGTCGGGCTGGGTATCGAGCGCCGAGGAGTCGCCTACCGTCGAGACGGTCACGTCCGCGCTGGCCGCGGCGGATGCCGGCAGGTGGCCGGGCACATTGACCGGGATCGTGGGCCGCAGCGCGGTCTCCGCCGGGTTGCCGGATTGCGAGGCCCGGTGAAGCGCGGAATTGGGGCTCTTCCGGAAGATATTCCAGAACTTGCTCATGCGGCTCGGAGACTGGTAGTTCTCCTGCTCGTATTCCATCCGCGCCAGCGCGACCGGATCGGGTTCGGGAATCTCGGCTTCCGCCTCCTGGAGCTTCGCCCGGGCATCGCCGGCGAGCGGACTCAGCGGATAGTCGCGGACGATCTGCTGGTAGGCGTCGATGCTGAGACTCCGGAACCGCGGCCCCATGCGTCCGTAGGCGTCGCCCAGCTTCCAGAGCGCCTCATCGGCCCGGCTGTAGAGCGGGTAGTGATCGACGATGTTGTCGAGGCGGTTGGCCGACGCGGAGAAGCTTCCCTTCTTGTAATAGAAGTCGCCCACGCGGTATTCGCTCTCGGCGATCACCTCCTGGATCTGGCGGAGGCGCTGCTCCATGTCGGGCACGTATCGGCTGTTGGGGAATTGAGCGAGCAACTGCCGGCACTCGTCGTCGGCGCGCATGGCGTGCATCTGGTCGCGATCGGGCTTCTCCATCTGCCGGAAGTGGATCATGCAGACGCGCGACTGGGCCTCGGCCGCTTCTTCCATGGTCGGGTAGAAGAGGATGAAGTCCTTGTATTCGGCTTCGGCCTGGGCCAGTCCGGAGGCGCCGCCTTCCCGGTACCAGGTGTCGGCGAGCGCGAGCTTCGCCTTGGCCATGAACTCACTGGTGTCGTAGGTGTTGATCAGCGTCTGCAGCGTCAGCCGTGCAATCCGGTAGCGGCCCTTCTCAATGTCGCGAACAGCCTTGTCAAAGAGGACCTTGTCCGGCTGCACCGTGTCCTGGTCAATCGGGTTCTCGTACTTCTTCCGGCCGAAACAGCCGGTGAACAGAACCGCCACCAGGGCTACGATCAGACAGATACGCAATCGATACATCGTCAACACTCCTCACGGACCCGCTTGCGGTACTCAGCCCATCGCGAGCCAGTCGGTTTTCCGCCGATAGCCGAGTTTGGCCATCGGGCCCACCTTTCCGAGCGAAATCATACGCGGATCGAAGCGGCCTCATTGGCACGGCGATTCATTTCCGCCGCGGCCGCCGTCGAGTCCGGAGCTCCGAATATCGCCGATCCCGCCACGATCCAGTTGGCGCCGGCGCGGACGACGTCGGCGACATTGGCGTTGGAGATGCCCCCGTCCACCTCGATCGGGAAAGACAAGCCGAGCTCGTTCTTCCGGCGATCGAGCTCCCAGATCTTCCGGTACATCTGCGGGATGAACGTCTGCCCGCCGAAGCCGGGATTGACGGTCATGAGCAGGACGTAGTCGGCGGCATCCAGGACGTAGTCGAGCATCGTCAGCGGGGTTGCGGGATTCAGCACGACACCGGCCTTCGCTCCCTCGGACTGGATGAAGCGCAGCGTCCGCTCCAGGTGCGGGCAGGTCTCCTGATGCACCAGGACCTGATTGGCGCCGGCCTCGATGAAAGCCGCAATGTGGCGCTCGGGCTGCTCGATCATAAGGTGGATGTCGAGCGTCAAGTCCGTCACCGCGCGCAACGCCCTCACCACCGGCGGGCCGATCGTGATGTTGGGCACAAAGTGGCCGTCCATCACGTCGATGTGGAGCATCCGGATTCCGGCGGCCTCCACGCGGGCGATCTCGTCACCGAGATGCGCGAAGTCCGCCGACAAAATTGAGGGAACGATTTCAATCATTCGGAAGCTACTTTGATCGTATCACGCCCCATCGCCAGCATCAGGCGCCCGGACGATGGAGGCGGCGAAGAAGCCGTCCCCACGGTGGATGCCCGGGAGCCGCCGCACCTGCTCCTCGAGGATGATGTCCGGCGGCTGGCGATCGAGTACCTCTTCGATAACCTGTTCATTCTCTTCGTATTCGAGCGAGCAGGTGGAGTAGACCAAGCGCCCGCCGGCGGCGAGCACCGACAGCGCATTCTCAAGCAACCGGACCTGGCGCGCATGTTGCCGCACCAGATCCTCTGGTTGGATGCGCCATTTGATCTCCGGGTTCCGCCCGATCGTACCGGTGCCGGAGCACGGAACGTCGAGCAGAATGCGCTCGAATTGGCGGGCGAACGGCAGCGGGGCGGTGGCGTCCAGATTGACGCGCATTACGCCTGGCGCGTTGACCTCGGCGAGCCGTCGGAGGCTCACGTCGCAGGCCACCGCGAACAGCGGTATCTCGACCGCCTGGGCCGTCTTGTTGCCGGGCGCGGCGCACAGGTCGAGGAAGCTGTTGCCGGGCTCGAGACCGAGCATCGGCACGATCATCTGGGAGCTGTAGTCCTGCCGGCGGAATCCCCGCGGGTCGCGGCCCAGGAACCGGAAGCAGCCGGGGAGATCGGTCTCCTCCATCGCCAGGTCGCGCGCCTCAGAGCGGCGGTCGGTGGGCACGCGGATGAAGGCGTCGGGCTGTGCGAGAAAGGCCTTGGCGATCTGCCGGGCGGCCTTCTCTCCAAACAGCCGCCGCCAGTTGTCGAGCAGCCATTCGGGGTGGGAGAGCTCGATGTCCCAGCTCGGCCAGCGGATCAGCCGGCGATCCACCTTGCGGAGCACCGCGTTCACGAGTCCGGCGGCGGACGGCTTGCCGGCCTGCTTGACCAGCTCGACGCTCTCGCCGACGGCGGCGTGTGGCGGAATGCGGTCCAGGTGGCGGAGCTGGTAGATGCCCAAACGGAATGCGAGACGGACCTCGAGGTCGAACTCATTGGCGTCGCGGCCGGAGAAATAGCTCGTCAGGAAGTCGAGCTGCCGCTCGAAGCGCAGCACGCCGAAGACGAGTTCGTTGGCCAAGCCGGCGTCCACGCGGTCTAGCGCCGCGGACCGCGAGCGCAGCAAATCCGATGCGAGGCCGCTGGACGCAACCTTCCGCAGAACCTCGAACGCAACTATGCGCCCTGGTGAAATCGCACCCAAATTCTATTGTCCCTTGAAAGACCCGATTGTGTTTGATGAAGACAGTGAGCACGAGCCAACTTCGGACTCAGCCCAACACTATACAATGAAAATTGAATCTGGAGAAGCAACTTTTACGAAAAGTCGGTCAAGCGGTCGGAAACTTCAGAATGATCCGAGAAGGGGACCGCGTGGCCGTCGCCTTGTCGGGGGGCAAGGATTCGCTGACGCTGCTCGAGGCGCTGCTGCTGCTCAAAGAGCGGGCTCCGGTGGAATTCACGGTTTGCGCCTTCACGATCGAGCAGGGCAAGTTCCTGCGCCCGATCGAGCCGCTCGGCCGATATCTGAAGGACAAGGGCGTCGACTGGACCTATTTCCACGACGAGCAGTCGTTTCACCTGATCCGCGAACAGCCCGAGCACGGCTGCGACCTCTGTAGCCGCTACCGTCGCCGGGCGGTCTACGAGGTGGTCAACGGTCTCGGCGCCAACGTCATCGCCTTCGGCCACACGGCCGACGACTTCTGCGAGGCGTTCCTGCGCAACGCCCTGTTCACCGGGAAACTGAGCGCGCTGCCCGCCGTCACGCACTCCCGGGACCGCCAGTTCCGGCTGATCCGGCCGCTCGTCTACGTGACCGAGGAGATCACCGCGGCCTATGCCGCGAAGACCGGGGCGCCGCTGGTCCCGTGCGGGTGCAACCAGAAGACCGGCACCGTCCGCCGGGCGATCCGCGACCTGTTCGCGAACCTCGAAGGGGAATACCCCAACCTGAAGCAGAACATCCTGTCGGCGATGGGCAACGTGCAACTCGACCGGCTGCTCGATCCGCAGTACCTGGACCTCGACGGGACGGAGGAGTCGGAGGGAGAGGGCGAACTGTTCCCGGTGCTGGAGGATTAGGTGGAGCAGGCGGTGCCGCCTGGGAAACCGCCCGCCCCACTGAGAGCTCCGTTACCCTAGCTTCCAGGGCGCGCGAGGTGGCAGGTGCAGGTAGCCGTTGGCCTCCCTGTCGTTCACGAATTCGTACTTCTCCGGATCCCACTTGAGCGGCCGCGCCGCCCAGTAGACGGTATTCGCCAGATGCGCCAGGATCACCGAGCGGTGGCTGAACTCCATCTGCGTGTTGGGCATCTTCCGGCTCTTCACGCAGTCGAGGAAGTTGGCCAGGTGGAGGTCGCTCAGCTCGTTGTTCCAGACATGGTCCGGCTCCCGGTAGCCTTCGCCGAAGATCGACGCCGGCTGCTCGCGGCCCAATTCCTTGTAATAAGGAGCGCCAAGCTCGAACGGCTCGAAGCCGGAGTCGTCGGTCCAGGCGTGCAGGAAGATCTTGCCCTTGTCGCCGAAGAACGTGGTCCCCTCGGAGAGGCGCTCGCCGTTCTTGGCGTGGATCAGTATCTCGGCGCCGTTGGCATAGCGCAGCGTCAGGAACTCATGTCCCTCGACGCCCGGCGGGAAGATCTCAACCGGACCCGTGTGGTCCATGCCGAGGCCCCATTGGGCGACGTCCAGGAAGTGCTGTCCCCAGTCGGCCATCGAGCCGCCGCTAAGTTCCCAGCGGCGCCGCATTGCGGGTCCGCTGTTGTAGGGACACATCGGGGCGGGGCCGACGTAGAGCTCCCAATCGAGCCAATCGGGAACCGGCTCCGGGGTCACCTCGACGCGCTCGGGCGGGCCCCAGAATCCGGTCCACACCTTCTTGACGTCGCCGATGGCGCCATTGTGGATCTGGTCGATGGCCCAGGCCTGGAGCCGGCTCGTACGGGCCTGGGTGCCGGCCTGGATAATCTGCTTCGGGTGGCGCTGGGCGGCGTCGTTCAGCGCGATGGCCTCGCGAATCGTCTTCGCGACCGGCTTTTCGACGTAGACGTCCTTGCCGGCGTCGAGCGCCATGATGGCCATGTAGGCGTGCCAATGATGCGGCGTTGTAACAAAGATGGCATCGATGTCGGGGCGGTCGAGCATCGCCCGGAAGTCACGATACGAGGTGCATTCGCTGTTGCCGTATTCCTTGTCCACAAAGGCCTTGCCCGCGGCGCGCTTGTTGGCGTCCACGTCGCAGACAGCCACCACGCGGCAGGCCGGCATGCCCACGGCCGAGACCATGACCTTCGCATTCGACCACGAGAAGGCCCGGCGGCCGATGCCGATGAAACCGGCCCTCACGCGGTCGCTCGGGGCCGTGTTTCCACTTCTTCCCAGTGTCTGGGCCGATAGGACCGTGGGAGCCCCCACAGCCGCGGCCGTTGTCAGAAACTGTCGTCTGGTCGCCTTGTCAATACCCATGTTTGCCTCCTAGGTTTTGGGGTCTGTTGCTCCCATTTGTGCCGCTTCGTCTCAGAGGCGGCTCGTTTCTGTTCCACAAACAGCATACTTCTCAATGGTGCTGGAGGGAAGGGGCTTTGTGGAATGGATGGTTTCGGCCGCTGGTGAGGGGGCATTCGCCATGGCACGGATGGGGCGGTCCCGTTGCCGGGTCAGGCGAGGCGGTTCCGCGTCCGTCAGGCGACCTCAGCTCCAGAACAGGCGGAGGGCGTTGGCGCCGCGGAGCTGGTTGCGGCTGGCGACGTCGGTGAAAGAGAGCATCTGCTCGAACAGCGCTTCCTGCCGGCGGAACTCCTCAATCGTGTGGCCCAAGCCGCCCCAGAGGAGCCGGTCCGGACCGAAGGCCTGGAAGACCTGCCGGACAAGGGCGCCAGTGTCGCGGTAGGGGTAGTCCTGGCGCGACGAGTAGCCGATGCCGGAGAGCTTCATGTGGACGTTGGGCAGGTTGGCCATCTCCATTACCTGGGCGAACTCGGCCGGCGTCCCGAAACCGGAACGCGCCAGGTGATCGATCAGGAACAGCGTTTGCGGGAACTCGGCGGCCAGAAAGTGGACCTGGGGCGCGTGCGGCGGCGTCATGTGGAACTGGATGCCGAGGCCGAGCCGGTGCGCCGCGCGGATCGTCTCGCGGACCCGGCGGTCAGTCAGGTCGCGGTCGCGAATGGCGCCGCCGGTGGTCGGTTCGGCGTCGCGCTCGCGGGTGCAGTGGATGCGCAGCGCGACAATGCGGCCGGGGTTGCGCTCGACCAGCGCGGCCATGCGTTCCGGCGTCGCGGCGTCGATCGGATCGAACAGGCAGGTGCCCTTGAAGAACATCCCGGAGGGCTCGCGGGTGAAGCAGTACTCGAGATAGGAGTGATCGTCCTGATACGGCTCCGGGTGGACGATAACGGCGTGATCGATGCCGGCTTGCGATACGAAGGCGACGTAGGCCTCGACCGGCGCCGGCGCGGGCGTATATGGAGAGTTGGGGTGAATGGGAAACTCGTCGGGGCGGTCGGAGAACAGATGCACATGGCTCTCGACGGTGGACGGCGCCTGGGCGAAGGCGGCTGCGAGAGTCGTGCTGGCAAGAAAGCCGCGGCGAGTCATGGCTGCAACCTACAAGATGATAACCCGGATCGCGACTGCAAAATAATCACTCGGCGGCAAGCTTGCATTTCAGTCGCGATTCAGGCAAGCTAAGGGGTTTTACCTGAGTGCCCTGATGCTGGTTCGAGTTCTCTACCACGACCACTGCTTCGACGGCGCGGCCTCGGCGGCGTATTTCTCGCGATTCGTCGGCGAGACGTACTATCCCGGCGCGGAGTTCGCCTACACAGGCATGGCGCACAAAGCGTCGCAGATCTTCGAGGACTCGTTGTTCGACGGCGACGTCAACGCCATCGTCGATTTCAAGTACTCGTCGAACCCGAAACTCACCTGGTGGTTCGACCATCATCAGAGTGCGTTTCTTAGCCCGGAAGATGAAGCACACTATCGACGCGATACTTCGGGCAAGAAGTTCCTGAACGCCGACGTCAAGTCCTGCACCAAGTTCATCGCCACCGTGGCGCGGGAGAAGTTCGGCTACGACGCACCGGACCTCGCGGATCTGGTCCGCTGGGCCGACATCGTCGACGGCGCCCAGTACGAGAGCGCCGAGGAGGCCGTCGAGCTGCGTAGCGCCGCCACCCAATTGGTGCTGGTGATCGAGGGCGTCGAGGATTCAGAGACCGTCCAGCGGATCATCCGGTGGATGCAGCGCGAGCCGCTCGAGCAGATCGTCAGGGAGTCGGCGATCCAGGCCGTTTTCGAGCCACTGCGCGAACGGCACGTCGAGTCGATCGATATCATCAAGCGGGAGGCCACCGACGATGGCGCGGTGGTCTATTTCGACCTCACCGGTTACCCGCTGCAAGGTTACAGCAAGTTCATTCCCTACTATCTCTACCCCGAATCGCTCTACACGGTCTCGGTGCTGATCGCGAGTTTCCGGACCAAGGTAAGCGTGGGCTCGAACCCCTGGGCGAAGCGCGAGCTGAAGCACAATCTCGCCGCCATCTGCGAGCGCTACGGCGGCGGCGGCCACCCTCGGGTGGGCGCAATCAGCTTCCCGACGGGCGCTGTCGAGGAAGCGCGCAAGGCCGCCCGGGAGATCGTCGAAGAGCTGCGTACTTAGGGCCCTCGCCCCCCCCTGGCCGGACCCCTGAGTGGGAGCGAAGAAGCCGGGCGGTTAACTTGCCATCCGGGTGCCCGGGTGTATGATCGGGCGGAGGGTAGTCATGGGGCCGGGAAGTAAGAATCCTCGCAAAAGGGAAAAGAAGGCCGGACCTCCGGCCAAGCCGGAACCGACGGTTGTCGGCATCGGGGCCTCGGCGGGCGGGTTGAAGGCGTTGAGGATCTTCTTCGATCATGTGCCTTCCAACAGCGGCTTGGCCTTCGTGGTGGTCGTGCACCTGTCTCCAGAGCACAAAAGCTACCTGGCCGACGTGCTGCAGAGCCATGTGGGAATTCCGGTCCGGCAGGTAACCGAGACGACCCAGCTCGCTGCCCGATCACATCTACGTGATCCCACCCGGCCGGAACATCTCGACGATCGATACCCATCTCCGGCTCTCCGACTTGGAAGAGCGCCGCCACGAACGCGCGCCGATCGACCACTTTTTCCGGACGCTTGCGTGCTACCCACGACGGCCACGCGATCGGCGTCATCCTCACCGGAACCGGGTCCGATGGCGCACTCGGTATCAAGGAGGTGAAAGCCAATGGCGGTCTCGTCGTGGTGCAGGACCCGAACGAGGCCGAATACGACGGGATGCCGCAGAGTGCTATCGCCACCGGATTGGTGGACTTTGTCCTGCCGGTTGCCGAGATTGCGAACGCGGTGCTCCAGTACAGTCGTATTCGACCCCGGGTGCGGATCTCCGACGTAGACATCGATGTCGAGAGCGATGACCGCCGCCTCCTGCAGAAGATCTTCGCGCTGATCCGGACGCGCACCGGACGCGACTTCAGCCACTACAAGCGATCCACCATCATGCGGCGCATCGCACGGCGGATGCAGCTCAATCATATTGAGGAACTGCCCAAGTACGTTGCGAAACTGGGGCAGAGTCAGGAAGAGGTCCATGCCCTGGCCGATGACCTGCTTGTCACGGTGACGAGCTTCTTTCGCGACCGGGAAGTCTTTGAGAAGTTGGCGGCCCAGATTTTCCCGGGTCTGTTCAAGGCGAAAGCGCCTGACGAAGCGGTGCGGGTGTGGTGCGTCGGTTGCGCGACCGGCGAGGAGGCCTACTCATTGGCGATGCTACTTCTCGAGGAGGCGGCACGGCACGAGATGGTGAGGCCGATGCAGGTCTTCGCCAGCGACCTGCATGAACGGTCACTCGCGCAGGCCCGCGACGGCTACTACACGGGCGACATCGAGACTGACGTGGATCCGGAACGGCTCAAGCGGTTCTTCCAGAAGCAGAACGGAGGCTACCGGATCCGCAAAGAGGTGCGCGAGATGGTCGTCTTTGCGCCGCACAACCTGCTGGGGGACCCGCCGTTTTCGCGCCTGGACCTGATCAGTTGCCGCAATTTGCTCATCTATCTTCAGCGCGATATCCAAAACGACGTCATAGATCTCTTCCACTATGCCCTCGACCGAACGGCTACCTGCTTCTCGGCACCGCGGAGTCTCTGGAAGGCACCGACCTCTTCCGCATGATGGATAAGTCGCAGAAGATCTACCAGAAACGGAACGTGCTGGGGCCGGAGCCCCGCCTCCCCGTATTTCCGCTCGGCCAGATGCAGATCTCGGGCGTGCCCAACCGGCCCGAGGGCCCAAGCGAAACCGCGACTTTCGGTCAGATCCATCACCAAATGGTGGAGCGCTACGCACTGCCGAGCATCCTGGTAAGCCCCGACGACCGGATCGTACACTTTTCCGAGCATGCCGGCGGATACCTCCAGCACCCCGGCGGCGAATCGACCCAGAATGTGTATAAACTGCTCCGGCCGGAATTGCGGATCGACCTCCGAGGAATCCTGAAGGCCGCGCGAGAGAAGAAGGAAGGCGTCCGGTCCGGACCCATCCAGGTCCAATTCGACAATGACACCCGCGAGGTCGTACTCCATGCACGGCCCGCCCAAGCGGAATCGCAAGAAGGGTACGCGCTCATCATCTTTGACGAGGAAAGCCTCCCTCCGCGAGAGCCGCGGAAACCTCCGGCCGCACTGAAGCCCGATCTGAGGGCAAAAGGGGACTCGGCGGCGGACGAACTTCGGAGCGAACTCGATCTTACGCGCCAACGGCTGCAAAGCATCATCGAGGAGTATGAAACCGGCCAGGAGGAGATGAAGGCCTCCAACGAGGAGCTGCAATCGGCAAACGAAGAGCTGCGCTCCACCATGGAGGAGCTCGAGACGAGCAAGGAGGAGCTCCAGAGCATGAATGAGGAGCTCCAGACGGTGAACCAGGAGAACCGTCACAAAGTGGAGCAGCTACGAATGCTCTCGAGCGACCTCCAGAACCTGCTGTCGTCCACCGATATCGCCACCCTCTTTCTCGACCGGCATCTTCATATCCTGCGTTTCACCCCCAAACTGAGCGACCTGTTCAACGTGCGGGTTACGGACCGCGGGCGGCCGATCCTCGACCTGACAGACCGGCTGAACTATGCCGATCTCGAAAGCGACGCGCAGGCCGTTCTCGCCAAACTCACTCCCGTCGAACGGGAGCTGCAGGACGTGGACAAGCGGTGGTACTTCACTCGTGTCCTCCCCTATCGCAGCTCGGAAGACAGGATCGAGGGTGTCGTCATCACGTTCATCGACATCACGACGAGAAAAGAGGCTGGAGAGGACTCTGGCGGAAAATGAGCAGCGGCTCATAAGAGAGGTCGGTGCTCTCCAACGGCTGAACCAGATGTCGATCGCCGTAGTGACTGCCGAGACGTTTCAGGAAGCGCTGGACGAGATCCTACGAGCCTCCATGGACATAATGGGGGCCGATTTCGGAGACGTCCAGCTTCTGGATCCGGAGGAGGATGTACTGAAGCTCGTCATTCAGCACGGATTCGACGAGCAGTTCTGCAAGTCCTTCGATCGGGTGGCGCGCGGGGATACGTCGGCGTGCGGACGCGCATTTCGAATGCGCCGGCGCGTTGTGGTCCGGGACATCAAGGCGAGCAAGGGCTTCGGCCGACTGGTGGACGCTGCCTCGAAAGCCGGATTCTCCGCGGTACAGTCGACACCGCTGACGGATCGGACCGGGAAGATCATCGGCATGCTCTCGACGCACTTCAAAGAGCCACGGTCCATATCCGAGCGGGAAGCGCAACTCCTCGATCTGCTCGCGCAGCAGGCGAGCGCCCTGGTCGAGCGCCTGCGGATGGAAAGCCAGTTGAAGGAATTCGCCAGCACGCTGGAGGCGAGCGTGGAAGCACGTACCCGGGAGGTTCGGGATCTCGCCTCGCAATTGGCAATCGTCGAGCACGGAGAGCGGCACCGCATCGCCCAGATTCTGCATGACGATCTCCAGCAGATGCTCTACAGCATGCAGATGAAGCTCGAAATGCTGAGTGAGGAGACGGAGGCGAAACAAGCCGGCAAAGTCATGGAGGCGATCAATCAGCTTGACGGCTGGGTGAAGGGCTCCATCGAGAAGACGCGCCAGCTTACGCTCGACTTGAGCCCGCAGGTGCTCGACAACGAGGGGCTGGCGGAAGCCATCGCGTGGCTGGCCGAGCACATGCGGGAGCGCCATGGACTGGTGATCGATGTGCAGGCGGAGCAGCGTCTGGTGATGCCGAAGGAGATGCGGGTGCTGCTGTTCCGGGCCGTTCGTGAGTTGCTGTTCAATGTCGTCAAGCACGCCGAGACCAACAATGCCTCGGTCGAGCTGCGTCAGGACAACAGCGACTTTCGGATTTGCGTCAGAGACAATGGGAAAGGGTTCGATCCAACCTTGCTGCCCGACGAGAAGGGTTTCGGCATGGCCAGCATTAGAAACCACTTGGCCCTTTTCGGTGGACACCTGGAAGTCAACTCTTCACCGGGCACGGGATCGAGCGTAACGATTTGCATGCCGCTGAGGTCGAACTAGGCAGTTAGTAGCATCCGAATTGAGCCACCGGGGGAGGACGGCAATCCGCATGCAGTGGAGGGCTATTATCGTCGAGGATTACCCACTGATGCGTGAGCAGTTGGGGGTTCTGCTGGACCGGATCGAGGAATTGACGGTTTGCGGTTCGTTCAGCAGCGGGGAGCAGGCACTGGGGGAGTTCCCCGAGCCGGACCCGGACCTGGCCCTGCTCGATATCTCGCTTCCCGGCATGAACGGCTTCGACTTGGCTGCCGAGGTGAGAAAACGCTGCCCGAATATCCGCTGCGTCGTGCTCTCCGGTCATCGCTCCCAAGGCTACATCGACCGGGCCCGGGAACTGGGCCTGAATGGCTATGTCGTCAAGGGTAGTCTGGGTGAACTCAAAAAGGCGCTCTACAAGGTAATGGCCGGCGGGACGTACTTCACACAGCTATAGTACCCGCGGGATACTCTATCCACGGCGCCCGCTTCTTAGAATCCCATCTCTTTGAGCCTTGCGACAGTAAGCCCGGCGGGCCGTTCCGTCCTGCCCAGAAGCTTGGCGACGTGTTTGGCGATGATGTCGGTTTCGAGATTGACGAGCGAGCCCGGCGGGCGCAGGCTCAGCGTCGTGTGCCGGTAGGTGTGCGGGATCACGGTGACCGAAAACGTCTCGCCGTCGATGGCGGCGATCGTCAGGCTGATGCCGTCGATGGCGACCGAACCCTTCTCGACCAGGAACGGATCGATCGACGCCGGGTAGCGGACCGTCAGCCACCAGTTGCCGTCGCCCAATTCTTCCTGCGAGACGACCTCGCCGGTGGCATCGACGTGCCCCTGGACGATGTGGCCGCCGAGGCGGCCGGTCGGCGAGAGCGGCCGCTCCAGGTTGACGAGCGAGCCGGGGCGCAGCTCCCCGAGGTTGCTGCGGTTGAGGCTCTCCGGGGAGACGTCGGCGGCGAAAGTGGAGGCGGCCAGCTCGGAGGCAGTGAGGCAGACGCCGTTGACCGAGATCGACACGCCTGGTTCGGCGTCTTCGAGAACCTTGTGGCAGCGGACCGTTAACCGCGAGCCCGCGGCGCGAGGCTCGACGGCGGCTACCGTTCCGAGCTCTTCGATGATTCCGGTGAACATTGCTTGCCGATTCTGAGTACTGGCAGGCAAAACCGCCTGCCCCACCGCGTGCCGCGACCCAAACTCCCAGCCACCAGCCACCAGCGACCAGCCACTAGCTATCTTTCACGAAGTAACATTCCACGGCAAACTCGTCCGGCGGGATCGGCGTGACGCGGGTGTCGCGGAACAACAGAGCATCGGCGCGCCGTAGCCGTCCCTTGCCGCCGACCACCGGCAGTGACTTGAGGCCGCCGAGAATCTTCGGGGCGTAATAGAACAGCACCTTATCGACCACGCCCGCGGCCAGGTAATACCAGTTGACCTTGCTGCCGGCCTCGATCATGAGCGACTGGTACTGCTGCGATGCCATCCACTCGAGCGTCGTGCTGGGATCGGTGCGCCCACCCGGACCGTCGGCGATCACGACACGGACGCCGCGGTTCTCGAGTGCCCGCCGCCGGTCGGCGCTCGACGCCGAGGTGGTCACGACGGTGACATCGTCCTGGCAGGACTGGACCATTTTGGAGTCGAGCGGCACGCGCAGTTGCGAGTCGAGCACCACCCGCATCAGGGGGCGCGAGCGCGGCTTGCCGGTGCGGTCGGTGAGCCGGCAGTCGTCGGCGAGCAGCGTCCCGATGCCCGTCAGGATGGCGTCGTGGCTGTGGCGGATGCCCTGCACGTGAGCGCGCGCCTGGTCGCTCGTGATCCAGCCGTAGTTGTCCTCCGGGGCGGCAATGCGGCCGTCGAGCGTCATCGCGGCCTTGAGCGTCACCAGCGGAAGACCGGTCTCCATGTAGTGCGCGAACGGTTCATTGAGGTGGGCCGCCTCGGCCGCGTGAGTCTTGTCGAGAACCACCTCGATACCGGCGGCGCGGAGTCGCCCGAAGCCCCGGCCGGCCACTAGCGGATTGGGATCCTCCATGGCGGCGACCACGCGGGCGATGCCCGCCTCGATCAGCCGGTCGGCGCAAGGACCGGTGCGGCCCTGGTGCGAGCACGGTTCCAGATTGATAAAGAGCGTCGCGCCGCGGGCCTTGTCGCCGGCCTCCTCGAGCGCCACGATCTCGGCGTGCCGCTTGCCTTCATAGGTGTGATAGCCGCGCCCGACAACCTGGCCGTCGCGCACGAGCACGGCGCCCACCATCGGATTGGGGCTCGTCTGGCCGTGGCCCTCGCGGGCCAGGTTCAATGCTTCCTGCAGATAGTCCGGCATTATGCTTCGAAGAGGGAAGCCACAAACTTCTCCGCATCGAACGGTAGCAGATCTCCAACCTGTTCGCCAACTCCCACGTAGCGGATGGGCAGGTTGAGTTCACGTGCGATGGCCACCACGACGCCGCCTTTCGCGGTCCCGTCGAGCTTAGTAAGGATGATGCCGGTGACGCCGCTCGATTCGGCGAACCGGCGCGCCTGCTCGAGTCCGTTCTGACCGGTAGTGCCGTCGACCACGAGCAGCACCTCGTGCGGCGCGCCCGGGATCACGCGCCCGGCCGTCCGTTGCATCTTCTCGAGTTCCGCCATCAGATTCGATTTGTTGTGCAGGCGCCCGGCGGTATCGGCGATGACATAGCTTATGCGGCGCGCCTTCGCCGCCTGGAGCGCGTCGAACAGCACGGCCGACGGGTCCGAGTTCGGCTGCTGGCGGATGACCTCAGTCCCGGTGCGCTCGCCCCAGATCTCGAGCTGCTCGATAGCTGCGGCGCGGAAGGTGTCGGCGGCGCAGAGCAGGACGCTGTGGCCGGCGTCCTTGAGGTGCTGGGTGAGCTTGCCGATGGAGGTGGTCTTGCCCGTACCGTTGACGCCGACCACCAGCAGTACGGCCGGCGGTTCGGCCACCTGGGCGATCGGCTTTTCAGTGGCCGCGAGAACCTCGAGCAGGTGCTCGCGGATCAGGCCGCGTAGCGCGGAAGCGTCAGAAAGCTCGCCGCGGTCAGCCTTTTCACGCACCAAGTCGAGAATCTCGGTGGTCGTCTTGACGCCGATATCGGCGGTGATGAGGGCGTACTCGAGCTCCTCGAGCACATCCTCGTCGATCTCCCTCTTGCCGGCGAAGACCTCGTCGATCTTGTCCGCGAGGTCCTGGCGGGTCTTCGTAATCCCTTGCTTGAGGCGATCGAATAGGGTCGGTTCCGGCTCGACAGAGCCGAATAGCGTCTGGATCATGGTCGGTGCGGGTCTTGTACCGATTGTACTAACGTTGGGGTGCGCGGGAGAGCCGGATTCTGCTCGGATCGGCCGGACCGCGACAGTGAGGGAGTCCCCATGGCCCGCGCAGGCCACCCAAAACGGATGCAAGTGACGCCGGGCTCGAAGGCGCAACACCAGAATTGAAGTGCCCCTCCGCTCCCTTCGGTCACGGCTCGCACTGAGCGGAACGGCCACCACCGAGCCGTGACCAAAGGGAGCGGAGTCTGCCGCCCGCAGTGCGATGCGAAGCCGGTCGCCGCAGAGCGGAACTGAAGCTCCGCGCCCGCTAAAGCGTGCTTTCCAAGCCGCGCCGGAAACGTGGAAAGGCGGGCTTCCAGTCCGCGCGGGGCTTCAGCCGCGATTCCGCACTAGGCCCTACCCGCAGCTTCCACTGCACCCGCTGCGGCCGACACGTTCAGCGATACTCGGGTCGGCGGATTGCTTCGAGAAGTAGCTCGCATGGCGTCCGGGCGCGGTCTCGTGCGAATAGACGGCCAGCCCGCTTTGCGCCATTGCGTCGAGAAGTGGCTGCGGGCGGAAGCCGCTGGTCAGTTCGACGATCTCGCCGACCTCGAGTGACACGACGGCCTCCTGGACCGAGCCCAGCGGATGGACGCCGGTGGCGAGCATGGCGTCGGCATCGATCCGGTGCCGCACCTGCTCGGACTTCAGCCAGTCAGGGGCCGAATCGGGCGCGGCGGCCGGTTCATCGGCGACGGCCAGCCCGTTCTGCCCCGCCGCAACGCGCAGCTTCGCTACCAACTCGTGGGCATTGATGCCGACCATCTGCGCGGCCTGGCTCAGGGTTGCCACCTGCACCACCGCCTCGCGCAACGTACGGTTCGTGAGCTTCGCGAACGCGGGCGCCAACCCGATCAGGTCGGCTTCGAGGTTCGGATACGCTTCGAGCAGCGCTCCGACCTTGGTTTCGGGATTGATTGTCAAATTCATGAACGATCTCCTTTTTCGACGGGCGCGGCTTCGCCATAGGCGAGCAGCCGGCGTTCTCCTTCGAGGGCGCGAATCTTCGTCGCGTCCTGCGTCACCTCGAGCGTTCCCAGATAGCCGGCGTCGCCCGTGCGGATGGCGAAGTACTGGATGTGGACGAAACGGTCGCGGAAGTCGATCCAGAACTCGGCCACGTCCTGGCGGCCGGAACGGAAGTCGTCGAGGATACGGTCGACGACGCTCACGCTGCGCGGCGGATGGCAGTGCTGTACCAGGCGGCCGATGATGGCCTTGCTGCGCGGGAAGACACGGTCCGGACCCTCGGAGAAGAAGGCGACCCGGTCGTCGGCGTCGACGAAGGTGAGGTCTACGGGCAGCGTCCGGAAAATGCCGAGCAACTGGTCGAGCGTGAGGTTGCCGGTGGGCAGGTGGATGGCCTCGCCGGCGTCCAGTTTGAGTCCTTCGCGCACCACTGACTCCGGCGGCCGGTACTCGTCGCGCGGTTCCACCAGGCACCAGCCATACTGCGGCGATGCCAGCCAGATCTCGGCCCAGTCCTCGTCGGCAAAGGCCTCCTGGCACATCGGCAGGAGGATGTTCTCCTCCTTGTAGATCATCTCCTCGACCGCGGTCAGCAGGGTCGCGGCCACCGTGCCGGCCACCAGTTTCCACTCGCCGGCGGTGGCATCGCGTTCGCCGAGGGCTTTGCCCAGTCCCTTCAGCAGGTCGCGGATCTCGTCGTCCTTGCCCCACATCACCTTCGACGGGCCGGTGATGCCGTGCGCCTCCAGGCGCGAGAAGAACGTATGCTCCTTGCGCTGATAGTGCTTGTCGACGTCCATCAGGTCGTTGAAGGCCTGGCGCCAGGCGAGCAGCGGCGCTTCGGGCCGCGCGTCGTCGGGCAGCTTGCGGATCTCGGCGATCGCCTGCCGCATGTTGAGAATCACACCCTGCAGCGCCTCGTTCTCGCGCCGCATCGTGTCGACCGGATGGCCCGGCGGAACGGCGCGCGGCGGGGGCGGCACCAGCACGTCACGGGTAACCTGCGAATGGAGATCGCACATCGACTGGACTTCCTCGACGGGCATCCCCTCGGCCATGAGTTCCTGTTCCATGGCGACGATCTCGGAGTAATCCGTCTGGCGGACGATCTCCGCGAGACGGCCCTTGACCGCATCCGGCGCCTCGCCGGCATGGAGGTGCTTGATGATCTCCTTGAGCGTCCGGACGCGATGGGCCCGGTTGTCGATGACTTCACTCATTCCGTTCTTGCCTCTTCTATCTCCACGCTACCGGGCGGGTGCGGCAAGTTCGATGACTTTAGTCACAGGTGGGCAAGAATGGGCAGACGGTTCCGGCTGCCAGGGCGAAGGGCGCAGCATTGGCGCTCGTTCGCCGCCCGCTCGCCGCGTGGCTTTCCGTACCCCGGCCTGAGCTACCATACGAGTAAGGCAGTGCAGCGACTACTGATCCTCTTTCTGCTTCCGTTCCTGGCGTCGGCAGCCGACTGGAATCGGTACGTGTACGGTCCGTTCGAGGTGCTCAGCGCGGCCGGCGAAAGGCCCGGCCAGGAGGCGCTCAACGAGCTCGAACAGATCCGTTTCACGCTGGGACTCATCCTCGGCCGGCCGGAACTCGAAGCCACGTGGCCGTTCCGCCTCGTCTTGTTCAACTCGGAACGGGACGCGGCCAAGTACCATCCCGGTGCATGGCGCGAGGGCCGCGACGCCTGGATGCTGGCCGCCGTCAAGGGCCAGCCGCTCCCGCACCGCCAATTGGTCCAGATCCTGCTCGACGCCAATACCCTGCGCCTGCCGGAAGGCGTCGAGGACGCGCTGCTCCAGTTGTTCGACCCGGTCAAAATCGACGGCAACGAAGTGACCATCGGCATCCCGCCGCCGCCGGAACGCCGCGACGTTGCCTGGGCTCGCATGCACCTGCTCGTCTGCACGCCGGAATACAGCGGGCGGGTGCGCGTCATGTTCTCGAACCTCGAGCAGGACGCCGACTGGAACTCCACTTACAAGAACGCCTTCTCGATGACCCCGGAAGAGGTGGACGCCAAGGTTAAGAGCTACCTTGCGGCCGGCCAGTTCACCCCGCGCGAGATCTCGGCCGCGCCCGTCTCGGCCCGGCGCTTCAGCGCGCGCGACCTGCCCACGGCGCGCGTCGAGACGGCCCTTGCCGACCTGCTCGACGGCGATGCGGCCCGCGCCGCCTACACGGCCGTGCTCGAACATCACAGCGGCTACGCCGATGCGCTCGAGGGGCTGGGCCGCTACCAGGAAGCGCTCCAGGCCGGCTCGCAGAGTGCCCGTGCCTACGTCGCCTCCGGCCGCCGGCAGACGTTGCCGGTCCGCGCCCGGGCAGCCTATGAGCGGGCCACCGAGCTCAACCCCAAGTGGGCCGAGCCCTGGGTGCTGATGGCCGGTATCGACACGACCCTGGCACTGAAGATCACCGACCTGCGCCAGGCCTCCAAACTGGCCCCTCGTGACGCCGCCATCTGGACCCAGCTAGCCGAAGCCTTCACCGAAGCCAAGGACACGACCGAAGCGCAGCGAGCCTGGGGTGGCGCCATGCGCGCGGCCGCCACCGACGAGGAGCGCGAAGAATACTACCAGCGCCGGCTGGCCCTCGACAATCAGAGCGCCTCCACCGTCACCTCCAAGCGCCTGGAACGCGCCGAGGAGCGCCGCATCGAGCGCGGCCGCCAGCGCGAGCAGTGGATGGAACTGCTCAACCGGTCCAAGACCAAGGAGGAGGCCGCGGCCTCTGGTAGCGAAGGCGACGTCGTCCAGTGGTGGGACGATCCCCGCCCGAAGATGAAGGTCTCCGGCGTACTAAGCAAGGTCGATTGCATCAGCGGACTGGCCCGTCTCGTCATCCAGCAAGCGGACGACACGGTAGTGCAGGTCCTGGTCCGCGATCCCTCGAAGATCGTCCTCCTCGGCGGTGATGAGAAGACGACCCTCGGCTGCGGTGTGCAGCAGCCGCCCCGGCCGGTGGACGTCGAGTACTTCTCCGAACCCGATGCGAAGTGGAACACCGCGGGTGAGGCGTCGGTGATCCAGTTTCAGGGCAAGTGATGGGATAGCTGCCTGGACGATCATCGAGACGGCATGCTTCGAGGACTGTCAGGGACTCCGAACCAGCTCAGCTTCGGAGAAGACTTGCGGCCGCGGCCGCGATTGCCACGTTTCATACATTGAGGCCTCCGGGCTCCCTCAGTGGAGTACGTGGCGGGGTCACGGAGGCTAGATGCGTTAAACTAAGAGCGAAGGCAGGCCATGGACATATTGGCGGAGAAACTCGATGCTCGGTTGCGCGAGTGGAAGCCAAAGACTGCGGCAGAAGCCAGGGAGCGCATCAGCGAAGTGATAGATCTCGCCGATCACGACATCCTCGATGTCGCGCGCTCGCGCGTCGCCGAACAGGAGGTCCTCGACCTGCTCGATGAACCCCCGGCCCGGTGAGATTTGGCTGGCGGACTTGGGGCTCGCCGCCAAGACGCGTCCCGTCGTCATCGTCTCCCGCAACGACCCTGACCCGCCACGATCTCTAGTCTTGTACGTGCCTCTCACTACCCAGCGGAGAAACAGCCCGTATGAAGTGCCGCTACCGCGGCTTCCCTTTCTCGATCGTGAATCCGTAGCCAATGTTCAAGGATTAGGGTCTCTGCCAACCGTCCGTCTTGAGCGCAAGATTGGCAGGCTTTCCGTGGGCATAATGGAACAACTCAAAGAAGCGCTGGCTTTTGCTCTGGATCTGGAACGGGCTTCCGGATGAGCCACCAGACGCCCCGGCGATCCATCGGTGCCGCAGCCACTTGCTATATAGTCGCTAAACAGACTGAGGAACAGATGCTGCTGGCACAGCAGAGCGTAGCCAACCTCAGAAGAGTCCTGCTGGAGGCTCGTAAGGTTCATTCGCAGCAAGACTACTTGCGGCTCGCCGAACCGATCCTTCTCGAGGTCCAACAGCGCGAGCAGGAGATCTTCGAGTATCTGAGCGGCGATTCTGAACAACTCAAGGCAAGCTAGCCGTTCCTCTCGATTCGCCATGCAACCCACCCGGTTGCAGCCCTGAGCGCCATTTGACGTGTGGTCTCGGACAGGTGCAGATGGCCGGTCCCCTCAGAAACGCCGTCCTCGGGGAGATTACCGACTGATGATGTCGCGGCAAGCGCCCCAGCCGGGAGTCTGGGGCTGCGACTACCGGCCGATGGGTCCCAGGAACCAGGTCGACGTCTCCCGTTCCTTAGCATTGATGTACTTTGTCTCCGATCGATTCTAGACCCTGATACCATCATCGGAGGCTCCGTTCTCCGATGCGAATCCCCCCGCGCTGGGTCATCCTGCTTGTCGTCACTGTCTCGAGCGCGCTCAACTATCTCGACCGGCAGATCCTCCCGGCGCTTGCTCCTACGCTCCAAGCCAAGTTCGGACTCTCGAACGCCGATTACGGCTGGCTGCTGGCCGCCTTCTCCATCGCCTACGCCGCCAGCGCCCCGCTCGCCGGTTGGATGATCGATCGCGCCGGACTGCGCCGCGGCATCTGCCTCGTGGTCGCTGTCTGGTCGGTGGCCGGTATGGGCACCGGTCTTGCCGGGACCTTCACCGCGCTGCTCATTCTCCGGGCCACACTTGGCGTCTCCCAGGCCGGCGGCGTGCCCGCCTCGAGCAAGGCCATCGCGCTGTACCTGCCGGCGAAGGAACGGGCCGTCGGCATGGCGACCACGCAGCTCGGCCTGAGCGCCGGCGCCATCGCCGCGCCGCTGGTGGCGAGTTGGCTCGCCGCCACGTGGGGCTGGCGTTCTGCATTCGTGACGACAGGCGCCCTGGGCTTTCTCTGGATCCCGGTCTGGCTCTTCGCCTCCAAGCGCATCCCACCTGCCGCCCCGCCGACCGGTAGCGTCGAGGGCAGCGCGCCGCCGACGTCCTCCGCGACCGCCGGCTCTGGGGCCTGATCCTGGCGACGATCCTCTACATGACGCTCTACAGCCTGTGGAGCAACTGGACGACGGTCTACCTGGTCACCGCCCGCGGCCTCACCGAACAGGCCGCCAACCGCACGCTCGCCTGGATCCCGCCGGTCTTCGCCAACCTCGGCGGACTGTTCGGCGGCTGGCTCGCGCTCCGCTGGATCCGCGGCGAACAGGCCGAGCAGCACGACGTCCTCCGCGCCCGCATGCGCGTCAACTGGTGGAGCAGCGCGATCCTGCTCGCGACCGCCGCCATCCCGCTGATGCCTTCCACCTCCCTCGCCACCGCGCTCATCTCGCTCAGCTTCTTCTGGGTGACCGCGATGAGCGTCAACGTCTACGCCATGCCGCTCGACATCTTCGGCGCCCGCCGCGCGGCCCTCGCCGTCTCGACGCTGACCGGCGCCTACGGCATCATGCAGACGTTCGTCTCCCCGCTCGTGGGCGCTCTCATCGACCGCTACGGCTTCGGTCCGGTCTGCGCCGGTGGCGCCGTGCTGCCGCTGGCGGCGGCCGGCGTGCTCGAATGGATGACAGTGAGACGACACCGATGAAAGCCGTGCTTTCTCTTCGCGACGTGGGCTGTTCGCTCCGCTCCCTTTGGTCACGGCTCGTTGTCAGTGTTCGCCCCGATGCGAGCCGTGACCGAAGGGAGCGGAACCGGCGCCTCGATCCCGGCATAGCGGCGGACTGGAAACCGCGCCCCGGCGAGCCCGCCTGGCGCGACTTTCATTTTTCTGAGCGGCCCGCAGGGCCACCGCAACTCCAATGAAGGCCGCCATCAAACGACTCGTCTTCGGCCTGCTCGGCAAGGAGCCGGAAGCCGTCGTGGTGAGCTTTCTCACCGGCGACCCGGAGCGGGCGCGGGCGATGGTCGACGAGGTCCGCCGGCTCGAACCGGACCACCGTTACCTGGCCGTGACCGTCGGCGAAGCCCCCCGTCTCGAAGGCGTCGAAACCATCGTCCTGACCCCCGGCAGCCCCGGCGATCTCTGGCTCCAACTCCACCGCCACCTCGCCCGCTACCGTATCGGACTCGCCCCGATTCTCCTCGACGATCCGGAGCACACCGCGCTGCGCCGGGCAGCTTGTGCTTTCGCCCCCGGCCGCCTGCTCGCCTACAACCGCCGCGGCGAGCGCCACCACCTGCGCCTGCGCACCGCCATCGCCTCGGGCCTCTTCCTCCGCGGGCTCCCGCTCGATCGTGTCTGGCTCCGTCCCCGCTGGCTCTTCCCCTGGAAGCACGACCGCACCGTCGTCCCGACGGCGCGCTGGGAATTCACCGGCCGGACGCCGACACCGCTGCGGCCCACGGTGGCGGTCCTGAGCCCCTATCTGCCGTGGCCGCTCGCGCACGGCGGCGCGGTCCGGATCTTCAACCTGCTGCGCGAAGCATCGCGTGAGTTCGACATCGTGCTGCTGGCCTTCCACGAAGGTGAAGAGCCGCCGCCGCTCGGTCCGCTCGCCGAATTCTGCACCCGCATCGTGCTCGTCGGCAAGCCCCGCTACCGCGAGCCCCGCTGGTCGACGCTCCTTCCCCCGGAAGTCTGCGAATACGCCTCCCCGACGATGCACGCCGCCCTCGTGGAGCAGGCGGTTCCGCCTGCCATTGTCCAAATCGAATACACCCAACTGGCCCGCTACCCGGGCGACATCCTGGTCGAGCACGACGTCACCTTCGACCTCTACAACCAGGTCCGCCAGCGGACCCGCACCGCCGCCGCCTGGTGGGACTGGTATCGCTGGAGCCGTTTCGAGACGCGTGCCGTCGCCCACTTCCGCCGCGTCGTCGTGATGTCCGACAAAGACGCTGCCCTGCTCGCCGTCCCCCAGGCGCGGACCATCGCCAACGGCGTCGACCTCGACCGTTACCGCCCCGAGCCCGAAGCGCCGGGCGCCCGCCTGCTCTTCATCGGCTCGTTCCGCCACTTCCCCAACGTCGTCGCCTACCGCTACTTCATCGACGAGATCTGGCCGAGCGTGCGGCGCGACGTTCCCGGCGCGGAGCTCACCGTCGTCGCCGGCCCCGACCCCGAGCTCCACTGGGCCAACTTCGCCGGCACGGCCGGACCGCCCATGCCCGAAGGAGTCCGCCTGCAAGGCTTCGTGGCCGACGTCCGCCCGCTCTACACCGAGACGAACGTGGTTGTCGTCCCGACGCTCGAATCGGCCGGCACCAGATCAAGGTGCTCGAAGCGATGGCCATGGAGCGCGCCGTCGTCTCGACCCCGACGGGCTGCGCCGGCCTCGGACTCGAACACGGACAAAACGTCTGGGCTGCGGCCACGCCCGAAGAGTTCGCCACGGGCATCCGGAGCCTCTGTGCCGACGCCGGCCTCCGCCGAAGCATGGCGCGCGCGGCCCGGTCGCTTGCCGAGGAGCAATTTGACTGGCGGCGCCTGGGTGACCAGCAGCGGCAACTCTGGCGCGAGCTCGCCGGTCCGGGATTGGTGACGCGTCCGGCCGTCGGCGACGATCTCGACGCGATCCACCGGATCCAGTCCGCCGCCCCGGAGGCGTCGCAGTGGGACCCGGCCTCCTATCTCGACTGGGACTGCCGCGTGGCCGAGCTCTCCGGCGACGTTCTCGGCTTCGTCGTCCTGCGCCGCACGGCGCCCGATGAGCTGGAGATCCTGAACCTGGCAGTGGCTCCGAACGCCCGCCGGCAGGGCGTGGGGCGGGTCCTGGTGGCCGAAGCGCTGCGGGACATTCGCGGCCGCTGCTTCCTTGAAGTTCGTGAGTCCAACACCGCTGCCATCGCGCTCTATCGGAGCGTGGGCTTCGGCGAGCTCGCGGTCCGGCCCGAGTACTACGACGACCCGGTCGAAGCGGCTATTGTGTTGCGATTTCAATCATGTTAATGTTCTGGATGACGGGACAGGTTTCCAGCCAAAGGCCGAGGGATCGGTTCGGGGCTCCAGAGGACCCGGCTGGCCCCAGGAACGCTCGGTTCTGCGAGGGAGGCTTGTCTGCCTGCATCGCCACGATGAACGCTGTCGCGCACAATCAGCAGCTTGTAGCATCGTCATCAACCCACCCGCACAGCTTCATCGTACCCTCGGGAGACGGCTCCATTGGCTCCCGGGCGCATCCAGCTCTTTTCTTGGCAAGGAGAACCAACAATATGGAGAGACTAAGCGAGAATGACCTCAAGGCGCATCTGATGCAATCAGACGATGAGTTCCGGCGTCTGGCGACGGCCCACACGGAGTACGCCCGCAAGATCGAGGCGATCGAGTCGTTGCCTCATCCGTCGAAGAGCAACAACTGGAAGAAGCGAAGCTGAAGAAGCTCAAACTGCACGCCAAGGACCTGATGGCGATCATCATGAATCGCCACACGATGCAGACCCAGTAATCATCGGGTGCGCGAATCGTTCCCCCAACAATGGTGGGGAGGGAAGGCCCGGTCGTGAGCGACCGGGCTTTCGTGCGTCTTGGAGGGTACCCGGGCTGCACCCGACGTGGAGCGAGCCGCCAGGCTTGCCACGCCGGCAGTACATGCCGGCGGCTGGCCTCTGCTTTCCCAATCGCGGACCTGCCCGGCGCGCGCTGTTGTTGTCCTCAGTCCTCGAACGGTGCGATTGCCGTGAACGCCCCGTTTGTCGTGAACTGCAGCGAGCACGCGGCCCGGTCGGTACTCCCCCTGACGACCACTCCCTCGCGGTCGCGGTTCCGTGCACAGAACCGCGCGTGTCGGCAACGGTCTTTCTCACTGCGTGAGCTTCAACAGCACGACTCCGTGGGACGGCACCCCGGCGGCATACTCGCCGCTGGCCTTGCCGAGATCCGCGTGCGCCCAAAGGTCACGCACTTTCCACGTTCCCTTGATGCCGAGTTCGCTCCAGAGTACGCTCACCTTGGCCGCTCCGTCGCCGCGGTTGAACAGGCCCAACCGCTTGGCCGCCGTCGGCCAGCGGCCTCGACCACACCTCGAGGTCGCCGCTCTTGACCACGCGGGACGCCTGCTTGCCGAGCGGGTCCTGATCGATCGCGATCACTTCCCGGTTGGTCAGGATCTCGACGGTCTCGGGCTTCATCGTGCGCATGTCGTTGCCGGCAAGCAACGGCGCGGCCAGCAGGCTCCAAAGGCTCATGTGCGTCCGGTATTCCGTGTCGGTCATGCCGCCATTGCCGATCTCCAGCATGTCCGGATCGTTCCAGTGGCCGGGTCCGGCGTACTTCTCCAGCCCGAGCTGCAAGTCAAATCCAAGCCGGGACATCGATTCCCATGTGTCGCGGATGTCACCCGTGGTGCGCCACAGATTGCCGCCCACCGAGGGACCCCAGGCGCCCACGTTCTGCAGACCGTACTGGCACAGCGAAAAGACGATCGGCCGGCCCGCCGCCAGCAGCGCGTGGCCCATCTTCGCGTACGCGCTCGCCATGGAAACCGGCTCGTATACCTGAGAGGCGCTGCACCAGTCGTACTTCAGGTAATCGATACCCCAGGCGGCGAACGTCTTCGCGTCCTGTTCCTCGTGCTCGTAGGTGGCCGTGTAACCGGCGCAGGTCAGCGGGCCGGGCGAGGAATAGATGCCCAGCTTCAGACCCTTGCTGTGCACGTAGTCGGCCAGCGCCTTCATGTCCGGAAACTTCTCGTTGGTCAGGATATTGCCGTTCGCGTCGCGGCCCGCTTCCCAGGTATCGTCGATGTTGACGTAGACGTAGCCGGCATCCTTCATCCCGCTCGATACCATCGCGTCCGCGATTTCACGAACCAGCTTGTCGGAAACCTCCGCCCGGAACCTGTTCCAACTGTTCCAGCCCATGGGCGGCGTTTTGGCGAGGCCGTTCGAGGGCACCTCTTTGTAATCGGTGAGCACCAGCTTGGGCGGTATCGGTTTGGGCGGCTCAGCGGAGACGCGCACGGCGAGGACCTCGATCGGCTCCGGCGCGGGACCCACGCCCGGAGGCCCCGGACGCCGCATAGCACCTGCGGGGATATGGAGGACCAAACCCTCGGGGGTAATATCGGCGGAGAAATCGATGTAATCATCCACGCCTCCCCGGCCGCGCGCCACCGAGAAGGTGAGCCGGTCACCGGCCACAATCCCGCTCGAGATCGGGGCTTGGCCCCGGCGCTGTTCCTGGTATCCGGTGACGAGATTACCCTGTTGCTCGAGAACAAAGGCGATCTCCTGGGCCGGTCATTGGGCCCCGGGATCTCGGCGACCCACCGGCCGGTGAGACCGGCGGCGCCGAGGAGGGGCGCCACTAGAATGCAGATTCCGAACAATGCTTTTCGCATCTCTTTCCAATCCTTCCAAGCTACGCTGCTCATTGGGGCCCCCGGCCACATTCGGAGGTGTCAAGAACCCCGGGGACCGTCCCAGCGCGCCCAATCGTTTCAATACCTTCCAGGCTGTCGTGGGCTGTCCCCAAAGGATTCTCTCACACCTCCCAGCGTTCCGGAAGCCGCTCTAGACTCGGGAAAGACCAAGCCTGTGAACCAGGCAGACCGGAACGAAATCGATGTGTCTCTGACCAGTCATCGGAGCCCGCAGAGGACACTCCCTGGTGGGCCAACCACTTCGGTCCTCATAGATGAAGACCTGGTATTTGGCATCGAACTGAGTGGAATCGAACACTTCGACGTCGTCGAAACAATAACGATACCTCTCGAAATAGTCGGGGCCCGGAGCGCGGACGTGATTCCATTCGTGAGGGTTCGGCTCCGGGTACTCGATGGTCTTTTCGGCGACGATCGGTACCGGCAGGATCGCGATCCCCCCCGGTCGCAGCACCCTGCGAATTTCCGCGATTGCCGCCCGGTCGTCCGTCACGTGTTCCAGAACGTGAGAGGCATAGACACAATCCCAGGAAGCGTCGGGGAAGGGCAGTCTTTGCAGGTCCGCCCGGCAATCCACACCAGCCCCGACAAGGTCCGCCGAGAAATAGCGGCGGAACCAGGGTTGGAATCGTTCCCGGAAGAACGGTTCCGGGGCGATATGAAGCATATCCATGCCGGCGAAATCAAATCGCCGCGCCAGCCTGTTGATGGCCAGATACTGGATGCGGTGTCGCTCCAGGGCTCCACAGCACCCACACCGGGCGTATTTCCGCCGGCCGGCTATCTTGTCTACATCGGTGAATGCGCCGCGGTGCGCACAGACAGGGCAGACGAATGACGGCATTGGTCGATCCCGTATTTCGGTTCCAGCGCCAGCCATCGGGCAGTCCCCATTGTACGCTCTCCCCGCCGCGGGCACTTCGTCGCCCCCCGTCCACCGGAGATATTGCGGGCTACTGTCGACGAACCTTCCCTGAACCGCGCGGCAGCAGTGTCCCCCCACCGAGCCGCCCACGCCCGAGCCCCGGTTTCACGTCATCCGCGAAGGAAGAGCTGTCCGGCAGACAACCGGCTGTTAGCCCACAGACTCACGTGTCCCGACGCACTACTGTGATTTGTAGGACGTGAGTTTGTAGAAGCCAAGTTGTCCATTTCGTGGAGAAGTTACCAGCGTGGTTCCGTCAAAATCGAGCCCACGTGCCCACCTCGGTGCCTGCCCCTCCGGCAGAGACAGGGGGACCCAGGCGCCCGACGACCGATCGAGGATAAGAAACTGCGGCACGCTTGGGTCGCGCGGGGCTGGTCTTCCACGAGTGGCCTCGAAGTCGTCAGTAAGTCCGAAAAGCATGAATATTCTCCTTCCGGAATTCCATCTGCATAAACCTGATCTTCTCCACATGGGTACCTGCCCGTTGATCATGTGGGCCAAGCTGTGGTGTTGTGCGATTGTCCGATTGGGAAGGGCAGATTGGGGCAGAGCCGCAGCCATCCTTCTACATCCACCACGAGCTCTCAACCAGCCGATATACGTTCCTATACGGCCTCCCCCTCCCCTCGAAGAACACGCGGCGCAACTGTCACCGCCATCAGCGCGCAACGGCAGTCACAAACTCTCAAAAACTATTTCCGCATGGGAATCAATAACCTACGGCGCACCCGTCCTTTCCGCCCGCTTGCCGCGCGCGAAACTGGACCCAGGAAGGGCCTGGCCCTCGCATGCAACCCGCACTCGACAGAGTTCGACAAACTTCGACACTTTCAGCGGTTGTCGAACCGCGGGGTGTCGAAGACGTCGCCGCCGAACTGTTGGAAGAACCGGGGAAAGCCCGGTCCAAGCTTTTTGAAGGCCGGAGAACCGGGCCCAGTCCCTTCGAAAAACACGAGCCGCAAATATGAATGCTGCTAGTGGCTCACGTCTTTCATCGTTCGATTGTGACGGATATCCGCCCGGGAGGTTCCGGCGATGTACCACGTACGAATCGCCAAACCTTAACGCTCGGTCAGCCCCTCAATCACAATCTCCACCCGCCGATTCTGCTTCCGTCCCGCAGCCGTATTGTTCGACGCAATCGGCTGCGACTCGCCGAACCCTTGCGTCGACATCGTCGCGGCGGAGATGCCGCACTCGATCAGGTAATCCCGCACCGCCACCGCCCGGTTCTGGCTCAGCTCGACGTTGAACTGCGTCCGGCCGGTGCTGTCGGTGTGCCCCTCGATCCCCAGGTGGTACTCAGGAGCGATCAGCAGCACCCCGGCGATCCGGCTGAGCAACTCCTTCGCCCGGGGCTGTAGCCGTGAGCTGCCCGAAGCAAACAGCACGTCCGGCAGGTTCACCGTCAGGCCGCGCTCGGTCTTGCGCAGGTCGGCGAGCTGCTCGAGAGCGTTGTAGATCCGGGCATAGAAGCCGGCCGCCTGGTTCTGCGCGGACTCCGCCAGCTTCTCCGAGGCCGCCTTCTCCCGCGCCAACCGGTCGATGTCGGCGTTCGCCTTGAGCACCGCCTGCTGGACCTCGTCGAGCTGTGTGGACGTCTTCCCGAGCCGTTCCTCGAGCGAACTGTTCTGCTGCTCGAGCCCCGCCACCCTGGTCTGCAGTTGTGCCTTGTCAGCCTGTAGCCCAGTGATGGTCTCGCGCGCGGTCCGCCGTTCGTCGGCCAGCGTCGAAGCCTCGCGCCGCTCGATCGCCAGCCGCCGGGCATAGACGGCGGAACGAATGGCCTGATGGGCGATCAGCGTCAGGTCCTCGGGTTTCATGCCCTGGGCGAAGGCCTGTAGCGTGTCGCTGAGCGCGGCCCGGGCCTTGGCGAACTCCTCGGTGGCCCACTCCTGCGCGCCCGCCTCCTCGGCGAAGCGCACCGCGATCACGGCCTGGTAACGGTCGGTGCGGGACTCGCCCCCGACGTCCGAAGGGCCCTCGAGCGACGCCACCTCGTAGTGGTAGCGGGTGACGAAGTCCGAGTACTGAAGCTCGGTGTTGGCGACGTCGTGCGAGGCCAGCCCCGTCGCCGTGCTGAGGAACACGACCAGCGTGCTCGGTCTATCCACCAGGAAGTAGGGCTCGGCGGTCACCATCAGACCGAACGAGGTCAGCGGCGTGGTGGCCTCCAGGTCGCCGTCGGAGCCGTGCAGGATGATCTCTCCGGCGTTCCACACCTCGCCCTCGGGCGAGACGATCCACAGACAGAACGTGTTGAAGTCGCCGCCGTAAAGGATAGCCGGCTGCATGTCCTTGAGATCGATGTTGATCTGCGTATAGCCGCGCCGCCGGCGCACCCGGGCCTGTCCGGTCGCGCCGCGCATGCGTCCGGTTGAAGCGAGCACGAGGTCGACATTGTCGTTCTCCGGGTAATCGGCGGCGGCCACTTTGACCTGGAGACCCTGCTGCCTCGGCGCATCGCCCTGCCCGGCGAGGGGAACCAGCGCGGCCAGGCCCAACGCGGCCAGCATCAGCCAGAAGCGTACGCCTGCCAGGCGGGTCCCGGCGCACGCCGGCCGCCATTGCTCCGTCCTGTCAAGGGCCGCGGCCGGTACTCTGCGGGGTGGCTCGTATTTGGTCATCGATTATTGGATCACCGGCGGGCGCGGCCGGTCGCGTTCTACCAATCCAGTCTAGCGGCCCGCGCAAGCCGGTGCAGGTTGAGACGCCGACCCGGACGGAGACTGCGCCCGGCGGATCGATCGTATCGCCTCTTCGGTGCGAAGCGGGAGTCGAGACCGGCGAGCCGGCCCGAGGTTCCCATGGCCTGTGCGGGCCGCCTTAAAAGGATGGAAGTTGCGATGGGCTTGAGCCGAGCGCAACACCGCGATCGAGGCGCTCTGCTCCGCTCCCTCTGGTCACGGCTCGCATGGGGCCGAACGCTCATCTGGGAGGCCGGTCTGTGTCGATGAGATATGGGCGGGTCGGGCTCGGAGGTTCCGTTGCGGGAGACACCGCTGCGGAAGGTTCAGGGCGGGTTGCGTGAAGGGAGCCCGCAATGTCCCCGGTGAGGCGGCTGGCCGGGTTCGGGGCGCCCGGCCCCAATCCTGCGCCCTCCCGGCGGACTCCGCCTCCCGGCTAGGAGTCGGCAAAGCGTTCGCTCTTGGCGAAGTATAGGTCCGTGGCGCGCTCTAACTCCGCCTTGGTCATGCGGACCGGGCGCTTCTCGTATTCGCTGATCGACAGCAGGATGTTGCAGATGTCCAGCGGGTAGCAGGCGCGGAGCTCCCGCCGGCCATCTCGCTGGCACAAGCTTGCGCAGGTACTCGGAGCTGTCCGGCTCGGCCGGGATTCGCTTCGACGTCACCACCCGTTGGAAGATCTGGTCGAAGGTCTGCGTGTCCACCGGCTCGACGTAGATCTTGTTGTGAATGCGGCGCAGGAACGCTTCGTCGGCGAGGTCGTCCGGATCCAGGTTGGTCGAGAAGACCACCATCAGCTCGAACGGAATCTGGAACTTCACGCCATAGCGCAGAGTGAGATAGTCGACGCGGCGGTCGAGCGGAACGATCCAGCGGTTGAGCAGGTCGCGCGGCGACATGAGCTGGCGGCCGAAGTCGTCAATGATGAAGATGCCGTTGTTCGCCTTCATCTGCAGCGGCGCCGGCGTAGATGCCCGAGGTGTCGTCGAGGCGCAGCTCCACCATGCTGGGAACCAGCTCGCCGCCGACCACGATGCATGGCCGCCGGCAGAGCACCCAGCGGGGATCGATGTCCGGGTCGTCGAGCTCGAGCTTGTGAGTGGACCACCGGGTCATACAGGCTGATGATCTGGTTGTCGACCTCGACGGCGTAGGGAATCAGGACCGCGTCCTGGTAGACGCGCAGCATCCGCTCGGCGATGCTGGTCTTGCCATTGCCGGAAGGGCCGTAGACGAAGATCGAACTTTGCGAGATCAGCGCCGGGCCGAGCTGGTCGAGCAGCCGGTCCGTCACCACCAGGTCCGACAGCGCCGCCCGCAGCGCCTTGCGGTCGACGTCGACCTTGGCCGACTGGGCGCGCGTCGCGGCGTGGTAGTCGTCGAGCGAAACCGGCGCCGAACCGGCGTACTGGGAGATCTGGAAACGGTCCGTGGCCAGCTCCTTGCCGGCTTGCGAGAGCACGAACTGGTAGTCGTTCCCGATCATGCCCTTGACTTCGAGCAACTGCTGGCCGCGCAGGTGCCGGAAGGCCTGGTCGATGATCGGGACCGAGAGCCGGAGGCTTTTGCTGAGGCCCTGGAGGCTGCAGAAGCCGTCGAGCAGCATGCGCCGCAGCACCAAGTCGAAAACCATCGATTCGGACAGACGGAGTTCCTCCATCGACTGCGGAACGGGAGGGGCGAAGTTCGAGCTGACGCCGGAGAGTGTCGACATACCTCTGATAGATCCTCATGGAGTCCATCGGCGGTTCGAGGGCTGGGGTTTACGCTTGGCGCCGTGCTTCGCGGATTCGTATTCCACGCCGGCGGCCCGGAAACCGTCAGACCTTGTAGTGCGATCCCTGTGTCTTATCGTCGCCGTCCCGTTGCTCGCCGGGCTGCTGGCGGTCCCGCCCCTCCACGGAGCGGGGAACAAAGGCGCCTCCGAGGAGACCGCCGGGGAGAGCCACGATTGGTACCGCCGGGCCAAGGAGGCGCAAAAGGCGGGCAATGTCGCCCAGGCCTACATCTACTACGCGCAGGCCGCCGCGCTCGACCCCGACGGCGCATCCGACGCCTGGCTGCGCAGCCTCTCCCTGCGGACCCAGGCGCTCGAGGAGATCAAGCCCCTGCCGTCCGGCCTCGATCTGGACGCTGAGACCTCCGATCCGCCTCCGGGCCAGGAACTGCTGGGCCACATCGGGCTCGCCGATCTCCGCGAGGCCGAGCAGCCGCTGCCGCCCATCGAACTCGATGCCAACGACACCCGCGTCAGCCGGGACTTCCGCGGCAGCGCCCGCGAGATCTACGAGAAACTGGCTCCGGAATTCGGCCTGGACGTCGTCTTCGACGGCGACTTCAATCCCGGCGAGCTGATCCGCTTTACGCTCGAGGACGCCGACTTCGCCGATGCCATGCGGATTGTCGGCGCGGCCACCGGGACCTTCCAGGTCCCGGTCAGCGAGAAGCTCTTCCTGGTGGCCAGTGACACGACCCAGAAACGGCAGGACCTCGAGCCGAACATGGCGGCGGTGGTCTCGATCCCGGAGACCGTCTCGGTGCAGGAAGCCCAGGAGCTGTCACAGGCGGTCCAGCAGGTGATGGACATCCAGAAGCTGACCGTAGATTCGGAGCGCCGGATGGTCCTGATCCGGGACCGCATTTCCCGGGTCCGGCCGGCGCAGCTTCTCTTCGAAACCCTCCTCAACTATCGCCCCGAAGTCGAAGTGGAGGTCGATTTCCTCGAATTCCAGGACTCCCTCACCCGTCGCTACGGCCTCGATCTACCAACATCGTTTCCGATTTCGTTCCTGGGCCTGGGCGCCTCGGCCCTGATTCCGGTCACCGGACCGCTCTCCATCGGCATGTTCGGACTCACGATCGGTGACGCCGATCTGATCGCCAGCATGTCGCGGAACACGACGCGAACGCTGCTGAAGGCCCACATCCGTTCCGTCAGCGGACAGCAGGCCACGCTCAAGGTGGGCGACCGGTTCCCGATCCAGACCACGGCCTACATCGGCGATACGTCGGGCGGCGGGCAGGTCTACACACCGCCGGCGCAGATCAGTTTCGAGGATCTCGGGATGGTGCTCGAGGTGACGCCATACGTGCACGGCAACAACGAGGTCAGCTTGCACGTCAACGCGCAATTCAAGGTGCTCGGCGGGGCGGCCTATAACGGGATCCCAGTCATCTCGAACCGGAGCTTCGAGACGACCACCCGCTTGCGCACCGACCAATGGGCGGTGATGGCGGGGCTGATCCAGTCCCGTGAGGCCCGTGCGATCAGCGGCCTGGCGGGCGTGTCGCAGATCCCCTATCTGGGAGCCTTGTTTCGCACCACGACCAAGGAACGAGAGGATCGGTCCACCCTCATCGTGCTCAAGCCGCGTATCGTCTACGCTCCCGTCCTGAACGGCCTGGGTCCGGGCATGGCCACCGGGACCGAGACCAGGCCCAGCAGCGAGTAGGGCCCCAGGAAGAGCGCGGCGTTGAAGTTCCGCTAGCGCCACATCCCTCGCCGCTCGCGCCACATGAAACGGAAGAACTCCGCCATTCCAATGCGGTTGGACGGGACACCGGAGTAGGTCTCGATGCGCCAGCGCAGATAGGGGCTCCGTCAGGGAGTCAGATGATAGCCGCCGGTGAGGCGCCAGAGAAGTCCGATCACGGGGTGGCCGTCTGCGAGAGCCGCGAGGGCTCCGTGGCGGAGCTCGAACTGGCGTAGTAGCCGGAGCGGGTCCGCACCTGGGGCCGGCCCTTCGCGTCCACCTCGACCTTGATCCGGCGATAAGTCCCGTCGAGCTCGGCGTTCGACGGCGAGTAAGCGATCACGTACTGGTTGCGGATTTCGTGGGCCACCTTCTCGGCGATCTCCTCTACCTCGGACAGCAACTCGGGGTAGTAAGCCATGCCGCCGGAAGCCTCGGTCAGCGCGTCCAGCGCCCGAATGGCCTTCTTCCGCTCCCGTCGCTGCTCCTCGTTCAGCAGGCCTATCGCGTAGATGAGGACCTCGCTCTGCTGCGCCTTGTGGACGAGGTCTTCGAGCGTGGTCCCGCTGGTGTTGTCGTTGCCATCGGTGACGACCAGCAACACCTTCTTGTCCTTCTTGCCCTTTTCGACCAGGTGGTCGATCGACATGCTGAGGGCGTCGCGCATGGCCGTGCCGCTACGGGAATCGATCCGCGTGAGCCCCTCTTCGAGCTTGCTGATGTCGTTGGTGAAATCGGCGTCCAGGTACGCCTCGTCGTTGAAGTTGACGATAAAGACTTCGTCCTGCGGGTTCGATTGCTTGACCAGGGTCAGCGCGGCGGACTCCACCTTCTGCCGCTTGTCCCGCATGCTGCCGCTGTTGTCGATGATGAGCCCCATCGACACCGGAACATCCTCGCGGCGGAACAGCCGGATCTGCTGCGGCTCCCCGTTCTCGTACACCTTGAAAGCTTCCTGCGGGCAGATTGGTGATCAGATTGCCCCGTTTATCGACGACACTCGCGTGCAGAACGACCAGGCGGGTGTCGGCCCGGAACACCGGCGTCTCTCCGTCCTCCTGGGCCCAGGCCGGGACCAGAGACACGAATGAACCTAGTATGAAGGCGATCGCCGTTATGGCGCTATTGCGAAGGAGCATAGTATCCGGTACGATACGCCGCCCGCAGAGGCGGTAGACCGCGGGGCTGTACCAGCTTTACTTGGACGCGCCGGTACTTGCCATCACGGGTCTCATTAGACGGTACGTATCCTAATACATACTGGTTGCGAAGTTCGATCCCGATCTTGGCCGCGATGTCCGGGAGTTCGTTGACGTTTTCCACCGGGAAGTGCCGTCCGCCGGTCTGCTCGGCGAGTTCGCTCAGTAGGCCCGGACCGGCTAACTCCTCCGCCGTGCGGCCCCGGGCGTTGAGAGGCTCGAAGATGCCGATTGCGTAGACCTGGACGTCGGCCTCGCGAACCAGGTTCTTGATCTCGCTCTGGGTGTATCGGCTGGAATTGTCTCCGCCGTCGGATAGCACCAGGATGGCCTTGCGCGGGTTCCGTGCCTTCTTCATCTCGTCCATGGCCATGTAGAGCGCGTCGAGCAGCGCCGTGCGGCCGTTCGACTCGGAGAAGGCCAGACGGTTCTGAATCTCCTCGGTCTCGGTGGTGAAGGGCATCGTCAATCGCGGGCGGTCATTGAACTGGACCAGGAAGAATTCGTCCTCCGGATTGGCGGTCTTGAAGAACTGCGCGGCTGCCTGCCGGGCC
The DNA here is from genome assembly GCA_963809945.1 of Bryobacterales bacterium. Taxonomy (GTDB): domain Bacteria; phylum Acidobacteriota; class Terriglobia; order Bryobacterales; family Bryobacteraceae; genus CAWELS01. The sequence goes on from CAWELS010000045.1 coordinate 96,162, forward strand.
TTGTGTAGCTTCGAGCCCATGCTGCCGCTGAGGTCGAACACCAATCCGACTGACAGCGGGGCGTCCTCGCTCGAGAACTGGGAGACGGACTGCTCGACCTTGTCCTCGAACAGACGAAAGTGATCTTTGTCCAGACCCGTCACTACTTGGTTCAGCGGTGTTGTAACAGTGACGTTGATCAGAACCAGTTTGGTGTCCACCCGGATGTTGGCCGGCCGGCCGCTAACTCCATCGGTGGCTCCGGGGCGTGTACGGGGCGTGATCGAGACCCTGGCATCCGGCTGGCCGTCGGTTCTGTCTTCGGCCAAGCAGGGCATGCCGATGAGCACCAGAAGGGCTACGAATCGTGTTGCGGCGATGTGCATCCGTACACCGGACACGTCGCGAAGTCCCCCTCTCAGTCGAACTCCGCCTCCAGTATATCATGCGGTCATTCTGTGGTAAGATCGATCGTGCCGCAGCGAATACTCGGTGTTATCCCCACCCGGTTCGCATCCACCCGTTTCCCTGGCAAGGCACTCGCCCCTCTCGCCGGCAAACCGATCATCCAGCATGTCTGGGAGCGGGCGAGCTCAGGCTCGTACCCTGTCGGCGGTCCTGATTGCCACCGACGACGAGAGAATCCAACAGGCCGCGCACCGCTTCGGCGCCACCGTCCGCCTCACCCGAGCCGACCATCCGTCCGGTACCGACCGTGTGGCCGAGGTCGCCGAGACGGAGATCGCGGATCTCTACGTCAACATCCAGGGCGATGAGCCGCTGATCGACCCGCTGGCCATCGATGCGGCCTCCTCCTCTCTTCTGGTAGATGATCCGGAAGCCCCGATGGCTACACTGATAAGGAGAATCGAGGACCCGGAAGAGTGGACCAACCCGAACGTGGTGAAGGCGGTTGGGGATCATAACGGCCGGGCACTTTACTTCTCCCGGTCGCCGATTCCGAACGACCTCGACGGCCGGAGCGCCCGTTTCAAGCACATCGGACTGTACGTGTACCGGCGCGCATTCCTGCTCGGCTATCCGCGGATGCGCATCGGGCCGCTTGAGCGAGCCGAGCGGCTGGAGCAGTTGCGGGCACTTGAAAACGGCCACGCCATCCGGCTGGTCGAAACTGAATACGACTCGTTGGGTGTGGACACCCCGGAAGACTTGATACGGGTGGAAAGGATCTGCCAAACGCTAGCGACGACTTGAAGAAGAACCCGTCCAGGGGGCCTGCCAGGCAGCGCCCGCGGGCACGGCTCGCCGCGTTGAGTAACCACCCCCGGCGGGATAGCAAGGGCAAGGAATGGCGAAATATATCTTCGTTACCGGCGGCGTCGTTTCGTCCCTGGGCAAGGGAATCGCGGCGGCATCCATCGGCTGTCTGCTCGAAAGCCGCGGTTTCACCGTCACGCTGCAAAAAATGGACCCGTACCTGAACGTGGACCCGGGTACGATGAGCCCGTTCCAGCACGGTGAGGTCTTCGTCACCGACGATGGCGCGGAAACCGATCTCGACCTCGGTCACTATGAACGGTTCACCCACGCCAAGCTCACCCAGAACAACAACCTGACCTCGGGCCGGGTCTACGAGCAGATCCTCCTCCGCGAACGGCGGGGCGACTACCTCGGCAAGACCGTCCAGGTGATCCCCCATGTCACCGACGAGATCAAGAGCTGGGCGCGCCGGCTGGCCGACGACGCCGAGGTCGTGATTATCGAGATCGGCGGCACGGTGGGCGACATCGAGTCGCTGCCGTTCATGGAGGCGATCCGCCAGTTGCGCCACGAGCTTGGCCGGCGGAATACGCTGCACGTCCACGTGACGCTGGTTCCGTGGATTGCCGCCGCGCAGGAGCTCAAGACGAAGCCCACACAGCACAGCGTCAAGGAGCTGCGCGCCATCGGTATCCAGCCGGACATGCTGATCTGCCGCGCCGAGCGCTCGCTGCCGGACGAGGTGAAGAGCAAGATCGGCCTGTTCTGCGACGTCGAGACGGAGGCTGTCATCACCGCCAAGGACGTCGCCAGCGTCTACGAGATCCCGCTCGTCTTCGCCGAACAGGGCGTGGACGACGCCGTGATCGGCCGCCTCGGGCTGGTCTCCGACGCCGGCGAGCGCCGGATGGAGCGCTGGACCCGGATGCTCGACCAGTTGAAGAACCCCGAGGGCGAAGTTCACATCGGACTGGTCGGCAAGTACGTCGAGTACGAGGATTCCTACAAGAGCCTCAACGAGGCGCTGCTGCACGGCGGGCTGGCACACGGACACAAGGTGCGGATCTCCTGGATCGAAGCCGAGAATCTGTCCTGGCCGGAGTGCGTGGACCAGCTCGGCCAATACGACGGCATCCTGGTGCCCGGCGGTTTCGGCAAGCGCGGCGTCGAGGGCATGATCCGCGCCATCCGCTACGCCCGCGAGTACAACGTCCCGTACTTCGGCATCTGCCTCGGGATGCAGACGATGGTGATCGAGTTCGCCCGCAATGTCTGCGGCCTCGAACAGGCCAACTCGACAGAGTTCGACCCGGCAGCGCCGGACCGCGTCATCTACAAGCTGCGTGAGCTCAAGGGCGTCGACGAGCTCGGCGGCACCATGCGACTCGGGGCCTACCCCTGCCAACTGAAGGAAGGGAGCCTGGCCCATCGAGCCTACGGCGCCCTCGCGATCAGCGAGCGCCACCGGCACCGCTTCGAGTTCAACCGGGACTACGAGGATATCCTTACCGAGCACGGCCTGCGGCTGGTTGGCCAGACCCCGGACGGCATCTACGTCGAAATCTGCGAGCTGCCGGACCACCCCTGGTTCCTCGGCTGCCAGTTCCACCCCGAGTTCAAGTCGAAGCCGCTCGAGCCGCACCCGCTGTTCCGGGCCTTCATCGGAGCCGCCGTCAAGTACCGGCAGGGCCGCGAGACACGTGACGAGGTCAGCGAGCAGGCCTCCGTCTAGCCCGAGTGTCCGAATCGCCAATGACCCGCAAAATCGAGCTTCCAACACCCGCTGGGGGGACGATCATTTTCGGCGGCGGCACTCCGCTCGCGCTGATTGCCGGCCCGTGCGTGATCGAGAGCGAGGAACACGTCCACCGGATGGCACGCGCGATCGGCGCGATCGCCGGGCCGTTCGTTTTCAAGGCGTCGTTCGATAAGGCCAACCGTAGCAGTGTGTCGTCCTACCGCGGGCCGGGCCTTGAGGAAGGCATCCGCATCCTGGCCGGTGTCCGGCGGGCCGAAGGCGTGGCGGTGCTGACCGACATCCACGAGCCCGCGCAGGCCGAGCGAGCCGCCGAGGGCGCCGATATTCTCCAGATCCCGGCCTTCCTGTGCCGCCAGACGGACCTGCTGGTGGCCGCCGGCCGTACGGGCCGTATCGTGAACATCAAGAAGGGCCAGTTCCTGGCGCCGCAGGACATCGGACTCGCCATTGAGAAGGTCGCCTCCACCGGCAACGACAAGATCCTGCTCACCGAACGCGGCACCAGCTTCGGCTACCACAACCTGGTGGTCGACATGCGGTCGCTCGCGATCATGCGGGAGACCGGCTATCCGGTGGTATTCGACGCCACGCACAGTGTGCAGCTTCCGGGAGGCGCCGGCACGGTGTCCGGCGGCCAGCCGCAATTCATCCCCACGCTCGCCCGCGCCGCCGTCGCTGTTGGCGTCGATGCGCTGTTCATTGAAGTGCACGACGATCCGCCAAAAGCGCTGTCGGATGGGACGAATGCGCTGAGGCTGGATCGGCTGGAGGGGTTGTTGTCGACCCTCACCGGGATCGATAAGCTTGTCAAAACGCAACGCTGAAGGACCTGCTAGGATTGGTCCGGAGGGAGATATCGGTGACTACGATTGCCGACGGGAAGGAGAATGTACTGGCGTACCTGGAGCAGCAGGCGCAGGATATCGCCGGGCAACCCGGAGCCTATCGCCTCATCAAAGATGATGCCGGTAATCTGGTGGCGTTGATTGCCGGGCGCAGCTTCGTGGGAACAGGATCGTATGCCGTCGATGGCAACCGCATGGTCGTCGTGGACGGTCTCATCGTTCAGATCCAGCAGAAGCCGAACTGACCTTCCTATAATGCGAACATGGCTGAGGAGCTGAAAGGATATGACGGCGCGGTTGATGGCGTGCAGATCCTGAAAGGCATCGCTATTGCCAGTCCGAGCACCTCGCCCCAAACCGCTGCCCGCGAGATGCGAGAAGAGATCGAGATCCGTCCTGTCATCCAGCGAGTGATCGACGTGATTGGCGATCAGGAAGAAGCGATGAGGTGGTTGGGCACACCGGTCCGTGCACTGGACTATGCCACTCCGATCTCCTGCCTTTACGATGCGAGCGGTCGTGAGCGGGTCCTATCGGTCCTGACACAACTGGAGCACGGTGTTCTGTGATCGAAGCATATCGGCTGCACTCCAGTCGATACCCAGCTGATGATGGTACGGGTGCCGCCATCGCCGGCGGCAGGTGGAACTCTCCGGGTAGCGAAGTCATCTATGCCGCTGCCTCCCGGTCGCTGGCAGTGCTCGAGATCGTTGTGCATTACTCCGCCCTTCCAAACGATTTTGTCATGACCCCGATAACCATTCCAGACACGGTGTCGATCGCCGAGGTCCCCCGGACGGTTCTGACGGAAGGTTGGAATCAGCCGACTCCGATTCCCGCCACGCAGATGTACGGTACTGCATGGATCACCTCCGGCGGCGCTGCCGTCTTGAGTGCTCCTTCCGCCGTTGTGCCGATGGAGCGAAACTACGTTTTGAATCCTCGACATTCGGATTTCGCGAAGATCGTGTTTGAACCATCGGAGCCTTTTCGGCTTGACGCGCGGCTCAGGAATCGGTAGCCGGGGAAGAGGGCGCAATGTCCAGTGGGAGTCTCCCATTAACGGACGGTCACTTCCTCCGTCGCCGCCGCCACCCGCCGATCACCAGTAGACCCAGGCCCAGACCTAGCGTCGTCAGCGTACCGGGTTCCGGGTTGTGGGTCAGCTTCAGGTCGCCCGAGATGCTTACCGGGTCCAGTCGGAAGGCTGTCCGTTGCCCGCCGTACAGCCCCACGCCCACGATCTGGCCGACGGAGTTGATTCCGTAGGCCGCCGTCAGTTCCCAACCAGTGCCCAGGTCGAGCAGGTCGTTCAGATCGATCATGGACCCTTCGGCCCAGAGGAACGCGTGGGTGTTCGTGCCGCTGTCGAGCCATGAGTTGCCCACTACCCAGCCGCTGTCATTGATGCCGAAGGCGTAGCTCGACCCGCCGCCCAGGGTGCCGAGGTCGACCATCACGTCTCCGTTAAAGAGGAAGGCGTGCAGATAGCCGCTAGCAACACTCGAATGCCCGGTGACCTCGCCGCTCGAGTTGATTCCGACGGCGTAGCTCGACGCACCGCCCAGCGTGCCGAGCGTCGCCGCCGATCCGCCTTCCCACACAAAGCCACGGTAGACGCCCGGCGCGACCTCGCGATAGCCGACCACCTGGCCGGTGTTGTTGATGTCGTAGGCGCTGCTCCAGTCGCCGCCCCACTCGGCGCCGATATCGGTCCAGGTGCCGCCGTCGTACAGGAAAGCGTGCCCGGTCCCGGAGGCGTCCGTCGAACCGCCGACCAACTGACCGGAGTCGTTGATCGCCGTGCCGTAGGAGTCGCCGCCACCCAGGGTGCCGGGCACGCTTGCCGCTCCTCCATTCCAGATGGTTGCCCGGGCGCCGTCTGCCGTATAAGAGGTGCCTGCGATCGCGCCGGATGCATTCACATCCTTCGCTTGGCTCGACACGGCTCCCGGCGCCCACCCGGGATTCACAGTCGATGTCCCGTCATTTACAAACGCGGCCAGCGCCGAGGAGGGCAATGCCGATTGGCCCACCACCACTCCGTTCTCGTTCACGCCATACGCCACACTGGAGCCACCGCCGAGGGTTCCAAGCCCCACAACGTCATATTGCAGCGCAAAGGAGCTGCCGAAAACCGGTGCGCAGATAGTGAGAATTACAAGCAGCTTAGTCATCTGGAACATCTCCAGTGTGTGCCGTGACGATGCGCGCGAGAATGGCCCGGGACTACTATCCTGCTCAAAAACAAGGAGCTATCCGTCACAGTACCCGGCCGGTATAGGCGCCCTTGCGGCAACCGTCTGTATGGCACCCATGAGATACGAAATGAAAACGATCTGATAGTCAGATATATCTGGTGAGAATACCCCAATGGCAGATTTTTCTGGATTAACGCGCTGCTGGGTGTGAAATCCGCCGGGCGCCGGGATCGGGCCGCTCAGCGGGGCGCCGTGGTGACGTTTTCCTGGCTTTCCGGCGTCGGATCGCCGTCGGCCGGCGCGTCCTCGGCGGTCTCTTCTGGTGGGTGCTTGGGCTCCGGACCCATCAGGGTGGCCAGCCATCGTGTCTCGGGTGAGCTTTGCAGGGCGATCTTCGTCGCCATCGTGAGCGGCACCGCCAGAAACATGCCGATCATGCCCAGGATCCAGCCCCAGGCGAGCAGCGAGACGAAGACCACGAGCGGCGAGAGCCCCAGGTGCCGTCCCATGACGCGGGGCTCCACGACATTCCCCATCACCAGGTTGACCAGCAAATATCCGAGCAGGACTATCACCGCTTTGCCGACGCCGAACTGCACCAGCGCGAGAATGACCGCGGGAATCGCGGCCACCACCGAGCCGATGGTCGGGATGTAGTTCAGCACAAAGGCCAGTGTGCCCCAGAGCACCGCGTAGTCGAGCCCGAGGGCGGCGACCCAGATGCCGATGCCGAGCCCGGTGGCCGCGCAGATGATGGTCTTGAGCCCGAGGTATCGCTCGACGTTGCCGGCAATCTCACGAAAGCGTTCCACCGACTGGGTCGAGACGCCGAAGGCCGACTGCAGCTTTTGCTCGAATCCGGAGATCTCGAGCAGGATGAAGCTCACCAGCAGGATCACGACAAACGAGTTGGTCACCAGGGTGCCGACCGCGGTGAATGTATTCCCCACCAGCGAGATGACGTCTCCGGTCTCGATGGTGTTGAGCTCCTGCAGGACATCCTCCGCCAGACCGCGATTGTACAGCCACACCAGCAGCGATTCGACCTGCTCGTTGAGACGCTCCCGGTACATGGGCAGCGCCCGGATAAAGCTGCTGATGGACGTCCCGATCAGGCCCCCGGCGATGGCCAAAGCCCCCAGAAGCAGGAGCACGACGGCCGAGACCGCGATCACCGAGGGAACCTTCCGCTTCCGCAGCCAGATCATCAAGGGGGCACTGATGATGGAGATGAAGCCGGCGAATAAAGCAAGTACCACCAATGACTTGGCCGCTTTGAGGCCGGCGATGACCACGACCAGCGCGGCCGCGTTCAGCCACACTCTGGACGAGTGGCGGGGCTGGCTGGTCGGCTCCATACACCCATTCTAGCCGCAGGCGCCGCATTCGGAGGCCGTTTTCGGAGCCCGTCGTCGATCCCGGGCCTGCGCGCCATCCGGACGGACGGACCCCGTTGCTCCTTTCAGGCCTCATTGTCGCAATTCACCCCCGGATTTCGTCCGGTCGATGTAGGCCGCTTGGCACTAAGGTGTTCCAAGTAATACACTTCGTGCTTGAAGGGGTGCGCCTTCCATGGCTGAAGGCGTGCTTTCGACGGGCGACGGAGAACGGACACACAAGTCATGGGTACTCAAGTATTTGCAGTCAAGAAGTCCGACGATTTCAAGGTAATCCAACCGGAAACTACGTTTACCGGCGCTCCGATCCACGCGGTGCCGAAGGGCTTGCCGAAGATGACGCAGTCGCTGTGCCCGGAGTGCTCGAAGATCATCGAGGCCGTGCTGAGCGGAAGAGGATGGCAGGGTCATCATGGAGAAGGACTGCCCCGAGCACGGCTTCTTCAAGGACACCGTCTACTCCGACGCCAAACTGTACCTCAAGATGGAAGAGTGGACCTTCGGCGACAACCGGGGTCTCGAGAATCCGGCCGTCCCCGACGCCAAGGAGTGCCCGACCGACTGCGGCCTGTGCTCGATGCACACCTCCCACACAGGCCTCGCCAACGTCGACCTCACCAATCGCTGCAATCTGACCTGCCCGGTCTGCTTCGCCAACGCTAACGTCCAGGGCTACCTCTACGAGCCGGACCTCGACCAGGTCCGCGCCATGCTCCAGGCGCTGCGCGATGAGCGGCCCGCCCCCTGCCGCATCGTCCAGTTCTCCGGTGGCGAGCCCACCATCGCCAAACACTGGTTCGACGCCCTCCGCACCGCCAAGGAATGGGTTTCACCCACATCCAGTGCGCCTCCAACGGCATCTGAGTTCGCCGATCTCGAGTTCGCCCAGAAGTGCAAGGAAGCCGGCCTGCACACGATCTACCTGCAGTTTGACGGCGTCACCGACGACGTCTACCTCCGCACCCGCGGCAAGCGCGCTGATGGAGATCAAGGAGCAAGGCCATCGAGAACATCCGCAAGGCCGGGATGAAGATCTGCTTCGTGCCGACCATCGTCAAGGGACTTCAACGATCACCAGGTCGGCGACATTATGCAGTTCGCCCTCGAGAACATCGACGTCGTCAGCGCGATCAGCTTCCAGCCGGTCGCCTTCACCGGCCGGATCAACCGCCGCGAGCTCGAAGCAGAAGCGGTACACGATGGCCGACTTCGCCCATGACGTCCACAGCCAGACCGGCATCTGCGATCCCTACGAGGACTGGTTCCCCCTGGCCTGCGTCTCGCCCTTCTCGAAGCTCCTGAGCGCCCTGCGCGGCGAGAACGACCACGCACCTGACGCCGCACCCGCACTGCTCGCTCGGCACCTACATGTTCGTCGACCAGAACAAGAAGGCCACGCCGATCACCCGGTTCCTCGACGTCGGCGCCTTCCTGCAGGACATGGACGAGCTGGCCCGCAAGGCCGCCAAGGCGCCGCATCAAGCTGTTCACCAAGATCAACGCCTGGACGCAAGTTCAAGCGGCACTTCCACGAGGACCGGGCGCCCGAGGGCCTGACGTTCAACAAGTTCCTGCAGACGCTCCAGGGCCTGGTGGACAAGGAATACGGCCGCGGCAAGAACGAACAGGAAGGCTTCACCTACAAGACGCTCATGGTGGCCGGCATGCACTTCATGGACCACTACAACTACGACATCGAGCGCGTGAAGCGCTGCGTGATCCACTACTCGGCGCCCGACGGCAAGATCTACCCCTTCTGCGCCTACAACGGCGGCCCGACCTTCCGCGAGAAGATCGAAAAGCAGTACTCGGTCCCGCTTGAACAGTCCCGCAACGGTTGCGGCCCGTCCGGCTGCAACGGCTGCTAGCAAGCGGTCTCGTCCGGCGCAGGAGAGCCGCTCCCTCCGGTCACGGCTCGCATTGAGCGGAATGCTCCGCAGCGAGCCGTGACCAGAGGGAGCGGTTGTTTGTTTTAGGGACGAGGTTCTGCGTGGGACAGGCCCGCCGCTCCGGCGGTTGGCAATACCACCGGCAACGCCCACTACTTCTCGTCTCTTCTCTTTCCCGCGACTTTCAACGCGGCGTGTCAACCGCCCGCCGCCACGTCCCGGCAAAACGCGACACCAGTATTCCCGCCATCGCGAAGTAGAAGTAGCCGAAGACCGGCCGCTGCTCGAACGGGTAATCCACCAGGGCATGGACCAGCACGAACAGCAGCCCCACACCCCAGACCGACCGCACCGCCGGCACGGCCAGGATCACCGCCATCGCCCCCATCAGCACCGCCATCGGGACGCCGCCCTCGGCCGGCCATTGCAGCCATTCGTTATGGGCCTGGTTGTCGAAGTGGCCGTCGTCGAAGGTGGCGTAGGCCGGGTACGCCGTCGACCATGTCCCGAGTCCCGAGCCGAGCCATGGCCGGTCGGCGATCATCCGGACCGTCGAGGCGTAGAGCAGGCGCCGTTCGCTGAGCTGGTCCGGCCGGTCGAACTTCGCTCGCAACGGTCCCCAGCCCACCGCGGCCACGAACAGCGCCGCCAGTGCCAACGCCGCCCCGCCGGCCGCCACGAACGTCCGCCAATGCAGCCGCCGGCGCATCAGTAGGAACACGACGACGATCTCGGCAATCACCAGTGCCGCCCCGGCTCTCGATGCGGCGGCGAAGACCGAGGCCACGAACACGCCCGCCGCCATGAGATACCCCCACCGGAGGCGGCCTCCGCCCAGTCCCAGATAGAGCGCAGCCGGCAGCAGAATCTCGATGAAGGCGGCGAACTGGTTCTGGTAGACGAACGGTCCCATCGTGTTGCCCTGGGCTCGCGGAGCGATCTCGAATAGCCAGAACACGCGGTCCGGTGTGGTGAGGCTCTGGAGCACGGCCAGGATCGCGATGGCGCAGCCGAACCATACGGCTGCCTTGAGCAGACGCTCGGGCGGACGCGCGCGGTCACTTCGGTGGGATCGCTCCGCCACCGCCGGAACGGGCCCGGCCACCTGCAGCACACCGAACACGACGCTCAGCCGTGTGAACCAGTCGAGCACGGCAACCCCGGTGGCCCATCGGTAGATCGTCGTTCCCAGGACGAGCTGCACGCATCCGAGGGCCGCGGCTCCGGCGAAGGGCGCCAGCAAGGAATGGACGCGCAACTCGAAGCCGCCCAGCGCGACTCCCGCGAGCCAGGCCGCCGCCAGCAAGTAGATCCCGACCTGAACGGCGCTCACGGCCCACTGCCGCTCGACCCACAACGTCAGGATGCCGCCGGCGAGGAGCAGCGCGAGCGCCGTGCCAAGCCAGATCCGGGCCCGGTCTTCGAGCGAAGTCATACAGACCTACATTCTCCATCCCCCGCGCGACAATGGGAAGCGATGAGAGCAGCGAAGCGGCGCGGACGGAATGACTGGTACCACCGGATGTTCGCGGCCCTGCTCGAGCAGTTCAACCATGAGTACGAGCCGATGGTCGACGGCCGCAAGCGCGAGCTGTTCTCGCCGCTCGCCGGCACGGTCATCGAGGTGGGTGCGGGCACGGGTGTCAATCTCAAGTATCTCGGTCCCGGGGTCGAATGGCGAGGCGTCGACCCGAACCCGCACGTCGAGCGCTATGTCCGCCGCAGTGCCGCGCGCGCCGGCGTCGGAGCCTCATTCCAGATCGGTGTGGCCGAACACCTGCCGGTTCCCGATCAAAGCGCCGACGCCGTTATCTCGACCCTGGTGCTGTGCAGCGTCGACGACCCGCGCGCCGCTCTCGGCGAAATCGAGCGCGTGCTCAAACCGGGCGGCCGGTTCGTCTTCATCGAGCACATCGGCGCGCCGGAGGGCACCCGTACGCGGCGGATTCAGAACTGGGTGTGTCCACTGTGGCGACGGCTCGCCGACGGCTGCCGTCCGAACCGCGAAACCTGGCGCTACATCGAAGAGGCCGGTTTCACGAACGTGGACTACGAACGGTTTCGCCTGAAGCTGCCGGTGGCCGGCCCGCACATTGCGGGAGTGGCGCGGAAAGCGTAGGGAATAGCACTCGGCGCTCAGCTCGGAGTCCAGGGCCTCTCCACTAACAGCGCACAACGCAGCCTGGCGCGTAAGTCGTCAGGGACTCTCGGATCGCCCGGCGCCGCACCGGGCGCTGAAGCTCTCTACGCCGCTCTTGCCAAGGTTTTCGGCCGTTGCACCTCGGCCAGACCGATCTTCTCGAGCATCCAGATGACCGGCCACGCCGGATCGATCTCGCCTTTCTTGGCGGCCATCTTCGCCGCGGCCGGCGCCTGGTGGTGGTTGTTGTGCAGTCCCTCGCCGCCGGTGATCAGCGCGACCCACTGAAGGTTGGTCGCCTTGTTGTCGAAGTTGCGGTAGCCGATCATGTGGCAGATGCTGTTGATCATCGCGTTCAGGAAGATGTAGGCGACGCCGTGAAACAGGAACAGCCCCACACCCCAGATCCAGCCGAACATCAGCACGAAGATCGCCAGTCCTCCGATGACGGCGCGCGAGGAAAAGGGAATCCGGTCGATCCAGTCCCTCTCGTAGTCGGGAGTGTACTTGGCGATCGTCTCCGGATTGTGCGCCTCGCGGGAGTAGTAGATGGAGTTGAAGAAGAGCACTTGCCACAAGCCGCGCAGATACGGGCTATGCGGATCGCCTTCCTTGTCGGAGAAGTGGTGATGTTTGCGATGCACGGCGATCCACTCCCGCGGCACGATGCCGGTGAACAGCGTAATCTGCAGGTGCATCAAATTGGCGACGATCGGATGCAGCCGGACGCCCTTGTGGGCGAGTGTGCGGTGTAGATAGATCGTGGTGCAGAACACCGACGTTTGCAGGATCACCAGCGTGATCAAAAGCATCCAGAGAAGACTCATGAGCGTATTCCAGAACCCAGCCCAGGCGTGGATTTCTGCTCCAGGGATTTCCGAACTCAGCGAGGAAACACCAGGAAGGAGAAGCCTCTAAGCTTCCTTATAATAGCAGGTCGGCTCCCCCGACGCGCCGGCCGCCATCGGCTACCATAGGGAGGATAGGGGCTCGCAGGGAGGAGAAACAGAACAACCCATGGAGGCTCACGCGGAGAACTGGCGCCGGCCACGCCAGCCGATCGACATCATCTACCGGCCGTTCCAGCGCTTCGCCCACCAGGCCGCCTCCGGCGGGATCGTGCTGTTGGTCTTCACGATCATTGCCCTGGCATGGGCCAACTCACCCTGGGAGCAGTACTATCACGAGTTCTGGCACTCGCACATGACCTTGGCCCTGGCCGGGGCACAGCTCGATTTCACGCTCCACGAGTGGATCAACGACGGCCTCATGGTGATCTTCTTCTTCGTCGTGGGGCTCGAAATCAAACGCGAGGTGATGACCGGCGAGCTGTCCTCGCCGCGCAAGGCGATGCTCCCGATCGCGGCCGCCTTCGGTGGCATGATCTTCCCGGCGCTCATCTACACGGCCTTCAACCACGGCACCCCGGAAGCTGTCGGTTGGGGAACCCCGATGGCCACCGATATCGCCTTCGCCATCGGGATTCTCGCGCTGCTCGGCGACCGGGTTCCCGTCGCGCTGAAGGTATTCCTGACGGCGCTGGCCATTGTGGACGACCTGGGCGCGGTGCTGGTCATCGCGATCTTCTACACCTCGGACTTGAACCTCGCGGCGCTGCTGGGCGGCTTCGGGTTCCTGGCGGTGATGTTCATCATGAACCGCGCGGGGGTGCGCAGTCCGCTGATCTACTTCATCTTCGCCGTTGGCCTGTGGCTCTGCTTCCTCCATTCCGGTGTGCACGCGACCATTGCCGGTGTGCTCGCGGCGATGGCCATTCCGGGGCGGACGCTGATCGACGAAGACACGTACCTCGCCCGCACCTCCTTCCTGGTCAATGCCTGCCGGCGGCCGGATAACGAAGATGAGTTAGGCGGCCACTACGAGAAGGTGCGCATGCTGGCGCAGAACCTGGAGACCGTGGCCGAACACGTCCAGCCGCCGCTGCACCGGCTGGAGCGGGTGCTCCACCCCTGGACGTCGTTCTTCATCATGCCTCTGTTTGCCCTGGCCAACGCCGGCGTCACCGTTGGCCACGAGCTCGCGAAGGCGCTGGAGAGTCCGGTCACGCTCGGCATCATTCTCGGACTCGTGGTCGGCAAGCAGATCGGCATCACGCTGTTCTCCTGGGGTTCGGTGAAGGCGGGTTGGGCGGCCCTGCCGCGGGGCGTCGATTGGAAACAGATCTACGGCGTCGGCTGGCTCGGCGGCATCGGCTTCACCATGTCGCTGTTCATCGCCAATCTGGCGTTCACCGATCCCGACCACCTGCTGATGGGCAAAGCCGGCATTCTGTGCGGCTCCTTCCTGGCGGGGATCTGCGGCTTTGTCCTGCTGCACCGCTGGATCAAGGACTGACGTAAGCAATGAGCGGAGCCGAGGCGCCGTGCGCTCCGGGCTGCAGCCCAATAGTCTTGTCGTAACTCAAGCGCCCGAGACGCAGAACCGTAAGGCGTGCGTCCACGACCGCGCCGGACCTCCAGGTCCGGCTTCCGATCCACGGGGCAAAGGCTGACCGGGACGTCGGCCGGCGGGCCTGGAGACCCGCCTTACACGCTAAGGGAAGGGCATTGGGCTTCAGCCCCTATTCCTGTATCGGGTACTTCCGGTGACACCCGGCGCAAACCCGCCACCGATACGGCACAATGAGTAGATCGTGGATCTGATCGCGCAAGTCAACGGGACTCTCAACGGGATCATCTGGAACGTCATGATGTTCGTCCTGCTCGGGACGGGCCTGCTGTTGACGATCGCCACCCGGGGCGTCCAGTTCCGGAAACTCGGCTTCGCCTTCCGTGAGGTGCTGGGCAAGCTCTTCAGCAAGGACGTGGGAGAAGGCTCCGTGCGGCCTTTCCAGGCGCTCTCGACGGCGCTCGCCTCGACGGTGGGGGTCGGCAACATCGCCGGCGTCGCGACTGCCATCGAACTCGGTGGCCCCGGCGCCCTGTTCTGGTTGCTGATATCCGGACTGCTCGGCATGAGCACCAAGTTCGCCGAGATCGCCGTCGCCCTGTACTACCGGGAACGCGACTCCTCCGGGACCATGCGCGGCGGTGCGATGTACGTGCTAAAGAACGGCCTCAGAATGCCATGGCTCGGCTCGATCTTCGCCCTGCTCACCGCCATCGCGGGCTTCGGCCTCGGCAACATGGTGCAGGCCAACTCGGTGGCCGACACGCTCAACAAGAGTTTCGGCGTCGAGCCTTGGCTCACCGGTGTGATCCTGGCCGCCCTGGTGGCGCTCGTGATCCTCGGCGGCATCCAGCGTATCGCCGAGGTGACCCAGTTCCTGGTCCCGTTCATGTGCGTCGGCTACGTGGTGGGTACCGCGATCATCCTCATCCGGTTCGCGGGCGAGATCCCCGGCGTCGTCCAACTCGTCCTCCACGACGCTTTCAGCGGACAGGCGGCCATGGGCGGCTTTGTCGGCGCCTCGGTGAAGGCGGCCATGAGCCAGGGCATCAAGAAAGGTCTCTTCTCGAACGAGGCCGGACTCGGCAGCGCCCCGATGGTCCACGCCTCGGCCGTCACCGACCATCCGGTGCGGCAGGCGACCTACGGGATCTTCGAGGTCTTCGTCGACAGCGTCGTCATCTGTGTGATGACCGGGCTGGTGGTGCTCTCGACCGGCGCCTGGCAGTCGGGCGACGCCGGCGCGGCCATGTCGGCGGAGGCCTTCGCCATCGGTCTGCCGGGAGAGTGGGGCCACTACGTGGTCACCATCGCCGTACTCTCTTTCGCCTTCTCCACGCTGCTCGGATTTTCCTACTACGGGGAAACGGCCGTGGCCTATCTGTTCGGCTCCCGGGCGACATTTCCCTACCGGCTGATGTGGACGGGGTTCGTCTACATCGGCGCCATCTTCAGCCTGCACCTGGTCTGGGACCTCGCCGACACGCTGAACGCGCTGATGGCGCTGCCGAATCTGGTCGGCGTGTTGGGCTCGCTCGGGCTCCTGCTGCGCCTCATGAACGAGTTCTTCGCCAAGCAGGGCAAGAAGCCGGCGACGACCTAGCCGCGGGGCGGGAGTCGAATGGCCGCGCGAAGCCGGTACGTCGAGTTTCTGATCGAAGCACCCCTGCCACGTGGACTTGCCGGAGCGTGGTTTTCCCGGCGGTCCGCCAGGGTTGAAATATCCGCTCCGCTCGCATCGCCCACCTTCCCGCGGAGCCGTCCACCTGCTTCAATGGAAACGTGGCCAAACGTGCAGCACGCCTCAGTGGCCGCCTCCGGGTACACCGGGACGGCTATGCTTTCCTCCTGACCGCTCAGGAACTGCCCGGCATCGCCGGTGACGTCTTCCTCCCGCCCGATGCCCTGGGCGGTGCGATGGACGGTGACCAGGTGCTGGTGGCGCTCGTGCGCGTCGGGCACGACGGCCGCGCCGAGGGCAAGGTGGTCGAGGTGCTCAACCGGGCGCACGCCACCGTGGTCGGCATCTTCCGGGTGATGCAGCACAACAACTTCGTCCAGCCCCACGACACCCGTCTGGTGAACTGGATCCAGATTCCAGCGGGGCGTGAAATCCCGCGCGATCGGCGGGAGCGCGACCGCGTGGGCGCCGCGAAGGTCGAGGTCAGCGGCCCGGAGGATTTGGACGGCATGGTGGTCGACGCCGAGATCCTCGAGTATCCCGAGCGCGGCGGCAATGCGGTCGGCCGCGTGATCGAGATCCTGGGCCGTCCGGACGACTTCGGCGTCGACGTCGAGATCGTCATCCGCAAGTACCATATCCCGCACCGCTTCCCGCCGGAGGTCGCCGAGCAGGCGCGGCGTGTGCCCGATACGGTCGACGAGGCCGCGACTCGGGGCCGTCGCGACTTCCGGCACCTCGACATCGTCACCATCGACGGCGAAACAGCCCGTGACTTCGACGACGCCGTGTGGGTGGACCGGCTCGACAACGGCAACTACGCCCTCCAGGTCCACATCGCGGATGTCAGCCACTACGTGCGTCCCGGGACACCCATCGATCGCGAGGCCCAGCTCCGCGGTAACAGCGTCTACTTCCCGGACCGCGCCGTCCCGATGCTCCCGGTCGAGCTGTCGACCGGCATCTGCTCGCTCAACCCGAAAGTCGACCGGCTCACCCAGTCCGTGCTGCTCGAGATCGACCATCAGGGGCAGGTCGTCTCACAGCAATTCACCCGCGGCGTCATCCGCAGTGTCGAGCGGATGACCTACACGGCCGTTCACGGGCTGCTCGAGGGCGACCCGGCCCTGCGAGAACGCTACGCGCCGCTCGTCGAGCGGTTCGAGCTGATGCGCGAGCTGGCGCTGATCCTGAACCGCATGCGTACCCGCCGCGGCGCCATCGATTTCGACCTCCCCGAGCCGCTGATCGAGTTCGGCGAATTTGGCGAGATGGTCGGCGTCGGGCGGAGTCCGCGCAACGTCGCGCACCGCCTCATCGAGGAGTTCATGCTGGCGGCCAATGAATCGGTGGCCGGACACCTGACGGCGCACGGCGAGGAGACGCTGTACCGGGTCCACGAGAAGCCGAACCCGAAGCGC
This sequence comes from Bryobacterales bacterium, assembly GCA_963809945.1. Classification (GTDB taxonomy): domain Bacteria; phylum Acidobacteriota; class Terriglobia; order Bryobacterales; family Bryobacteraceae; genus CAWELS01. The sequence continues at coordinate 113,104 of CAWELS010000045.1, forward strand.
GTGCTCGACTTCGAGGAGATCGCGCAGCACTTCGGCGTATCGCTCGGCGTCAAGGGGCTGGCGGTGAGGCGTTTCGGCGGGACCGATCGCCGCAAGGACGGCAGCAAGGCGCGGCGCGACATCGTCCTGCCCGAGGACATCAAAATCTCGCCGCGCAACTACCAGCGGCTGGTCGCTCAGATCGAGGGCCGGCCCGAGGAGCGCATCCTTACCTACCTCATGCTGCGGAGCCTCAAGCGGGCGCGCTACGCGGCCGACAACCTCGGGCACTTCGCCCTGGCCGCGCCGACCTACCTCCACTTCACCTCGCCGATCCGCCGGTACCCCGACCTGATCGTGCACCGTGTGCTCGGGGCGGTCATGGCCGAGTCGCACTCGGGGCTCGTTCCGGCCAAGCTCGAAAAGCTCGCCACGCACACCTCCGAGACCGAGCGCCGCGCCGAGGACGCCGAGCGCGAGCTGGTCGAGTGGAAGAAGATCAACTTCATGGCCGAGCGGTTGGGCGACGAGTTTCCGGCGCTCATCACCAACACCTTGCCGGCGGGCTTCTTTGTCGAGCTCGACGAGTGGTTCATCGACGGCTTCGTCCCGGTCGATACGCTCCCGGGCGGCCGCTGGGGTTACAACGAGACGACCCGGCAGATCGTGAACGCCCGGACCCGGGCCCGCTACTCGATCGGCGACCGCCTGACGGTCCGCCTGGACCGCGTGGACGCCGTCGAGCGCAAGCTGAACTTCGGCGTGGTCGGCCGCCGCTGAACGGGCGTGGCGGGGGCGCTGGTGCTGTTCCGGCTGCGAATCGCCGCCCGCACCGTAGAAGAAACGCTCGTATGCGAGCCGTGACCATAGGGAGCGGCATCTGCCGCCCCTCGAAAAGGGCACATCGCGAGGTCACCGCCCCGGTCCGGCGGGGAGAACCGTGTCCGGCCGCGCGTGACGATTGAGTCCTCCCGCCCCTGTTGAAAAGCGTGCTTCCTGACGATCAATCGCTTGTCAGGTGTTGTGCGCCGACGGCTAAGGTCTCCAGAGACCAAAATCGAGGCCCTTCCAGGCGCTACCACCTTGGAGGAAAGCGTGCCTTACAATCCGGACCCAGATCCAGGCCACTCCGGCGAGACTCCGGAGAGCCAACAGGAACCCGAAGGGGTGAATACGGCCGTCGCCACAGCGGTGTCGCTCCATCTGGAAGGGAAGCGGGAGCAGGCCCTTGCAGTGCTTGGCGAGGCACTGGCGCAGGGACTCGAGACGCCGGCCCTCTATGCGGCCATGGGGCGCATCGAGTTCGAGCTCGAGCGCTACGAGAAGGCGGCCGCCAGCTACCGGCGCTTGCTCGAACTCGACCCCGAGACCCGTGCCGGCAGCCTCCAACTGGCGGTCTGCTACCACCAGCAGGAGCTCTGGGAAGAGGCGTCGGTGGCCTATCGCGAGGCCCTGTTGGCCAACGGCGGCCCGCCGGAAGCGCGGATCGGGCTGGGCACGTGCCTGCTCCATCTCGACGCACCCGGGGAGGCGTTGGAGTCTTTCGACGAGGCTCTCGAAGCGGCCCCGGAAGACCGGCAAGCGCAGTTCGGCCGGGCCGTCGCTCTCCAGCGGCTGTCGCGTTTCGATGATGCCCGCGCGGCGTACGAGCAGATCCTCGAACAGGACCCCGGCTCCGAGGGCGCCCTGCGAAACATCGTCGCCTTGAGCGTCGAAACCGGAGACGACGGTTTGATGGAGCGCTACGCCGACCAGATGCTTGCCCGGGATGCAAACTCGCGGGCGGCGCTGTCGGCGCTGGCGTCCCGAGCCTTCCGGCAGGAAGACTACAGGCGCGCGGCCGAGTTGTGCCAGCGGCTCGCCGAGACCGCGCCCGAGAACTACGAGGCGTGGTTCAATCTCGGTGTCGCCCAGCAGAAGCAGGCCCGGTGGGACGAAGCGGTCGGGGCCTATGCGAAGGCCGTCGAACTCCGGCCGGACGCTGCGCTGGCGCACCAGAATCGGGGCGTTGTCCTGATGGAGGCCGGCGCGCGCGATGCCGCCGCCGAGGAGTTCCGCCAGGCGATTCAGCTCGACCCCAACCTCACCGACTCCGCCTGCCACCTTGCCTGGCTGCTCGAACAGAGCGGCGCCGGCGAGGAAGCCGGCAACATCTATGAGGACGTCGTGGGCCGGGACGGGCGCGACAATGGGTTCGCCGGCTACCGGCTCGGTGTGCTCAAGCTCGAGCAGGGCGACTACGAACAGAGCATCCGGCTGCTTCGCCTCGCCGTTAAGGGCGGGACGGGCAACTCCGAAGCCCGCTGGTATCTCGGGCGGGCGCTGTGGCTGAGCGGCGACCATGCCGGGGCCGCGGCGGCCTTTGAACAGGTGCTCGAGCACGATCCGGAATCGGTCGGTGCGTTGCGGTCGCTCGCTTCGTTGGCTCTCGAAGCGGGAGACGACCGGCGCGCGATGGAGCTGCATGACCGGCTGTTCGCCCTGGGCGAGCGCACTCCCGAGATCTGCTACAACGCGGGGCTCCTCTACCAGAAGGCCGACCGCCGCGAAAAGGCGATCGAGCTGTACGAGGAGGCCGTCTCCCGGAAGCCGGACTTTGCCGAAGCGCTGCTCAACCTCGGGCACGTTCTGAGCATGACGGGTCACCGGGCTGAAGCCGTGAACTGCTGGCAGCGGGCGCTCGAGTTGAAGCCGGAGCTCGCGAGCGGCTACTTCGGCGGCTAGTCAAATGCTGTTTACTGCCCCGTAAGGCGGGTCTCCTGACCCGCGGCCGACGTCCTCGTCGGCCTTGACCGAGCACCGGAGAGCCGGACCGGAAGGTCCGGCGCGGTCGTGGATCACCGACCTACGCCCGCGGACTCGGCGCTCATTCTGGATGAACGGGGTGCGGCTAAGCGCCTTTCGTGCCTGATGCCGCCCGCAGCAGGGCCGCCACGGCATCCAGACACAGGACGGCGGCGTGGCCGGAGGCGGGCGGGAGTCCGCCGAGAGCATCGTCGATAGCCTGCTTGTCGATCCGCGCGATCGCGGCGACCGTGCGGCCCTCCATGAGTTCCGTCAGTGCCGAACCGGCGGCTACAGAAGCAGTACACCCGCGGGCCTGGTACCGGACCGTTTCCGCCCGGCCATTCTCGAACCGGGCCCAGAGCCGCATCAGGTCGCCGCAAGCGGGGTTTTCGACCTCGGCGGAGATCGCCGGCGGCTCGAGCGCACCGGCATTGCGCGGGTTCCGGAAGTGATCGAGTAGCTGCTGACTGTACATGGGCCCCGACAGAGCCCATTATCCACCGGATCCGCTGGTCTCGCGCCGATCCTACTGTGTCGGGCCGCCGGCGGCGCCGCGCGCTTCGCTGGTGCAAAGTCATTATCTCCTCCGATGGCGGGCCCTGCTTCGGGTACCATAATCGTTTGACCGGCGGGTCCGCATGGCCTTGGCCCGCCGCACGTCCTCTGGAGCCTACTTGTCTGGGAATCGCATCGGAGTCATGGTTGTCGCCGGCGTTATTGAGAACGACGGGAAGATCCTCATCGGTCAGCGAAAACGCGGCAGCCGCCATGAGCTGAAGTGGGAGTTTCCCGGTGGCAAGGTGGAGCCCGGCGAGTTGCCGCGAAGTGCACTCAAACGAGAGCTCTCCGAGGAACTCGCGATCAACGCCACCATCGGCCGTGAGATGGTCCGCTACGAGTACGCCTATCCGCGGCGGAAGGCCATTCTGCTCATCTTCTACCGTGTCCGCAGGTATCAGGGCACGCCGGTAAACTGTGTCTTCGAGGAGATCCGTTGGGAAGTGCCCGATCAGCTCAGCTCGTACGACTTCCTCGACGGAGATACTGATTTCATCCGCCGCCTGCTCCGCGGCGAGTTCCAGGACCACAGGCCGGCCTGAGCGGTCCTCGCCTCCGCTCCCTTCCGGCCACGGCTCCAATCGGAGCGTACGGCCCGGAGTCTGCCACCCACATCACGACGGGAGGGCGTGAGTTTCAACGGAGCCCCCATGGCCCGCTCATGGAGATGGAAGGCTCGGGGGTGGCGGGGCTGAAGCCCCACGCAGGCTACAGCCCGCCCCACAATGATTTGGCACGCCATGAAAAGCCCGTTTTACCGGGGCCCCCGTCCGGCTGCGAGTAGCACCAGGATGAGACCGGCACAGGCGGATCCTCGCGGCGGATCGACAGATCCGCCGCGCCCGACCAACGCCACCCCCCCACCGGGGACATTGCGGGCTGGTTTCACGCATCCACCCCGACCCTGCTGCAGCAGTGTCCCCCACAACGGAACCTCCGAATTCGGCTTGCCCATATCCAACTGAAACAGAGTGGGGTCCCGGATGAGCGGGCACGGAGCTTCAGCTCCGCTCTTACAGCAACCGACTTTCAACCGAGCGCAACGGACACAAAAAGGCCGGTCCGTGGAGGACCGGCCTTTCCTGCGAAACGATGCGTTCGGTTACTTCTTCACGTCGCCAGTGGCGGCGCCGTGGAGCTTGACTTCCACCTTCTCCTCGAGGCCGTCGTAGTACTCCTTGAGGACCGCGATGACTTCCGGCTTCGAGAACTCCTTCGGGACCGGCTTGCCTTCGCTCATCAGCTTCCGGAGCATGGTGCCCGAAAGCAGCAGCCGGTCGCCGCCCTTGTAGTTGCCCTCGTCGTCGATGACGGCCTTCTCCTTGTGGGGGCAGGTCTTCATCGAGGCCATGGAGCCGCACTTGTAGCAGTAGAAGGTCCAGTCCATGCGCAGCGGCTGCAGGACCAGCGAGCCCTGTGGGATCTCGTTGAAGATCCGGTGCGCATCGAACGGGCCGTAGTAGTCGCCGACGCCGGCATGGTCGCGGCCGACGATGAGGTGCGAGCAGCCGTAGTTCTGCCGGAAGACCGCGTGCAGCAGGGCCTCGCGCGGCCCGGCGTAGCGCATCTCCATCGGGTAGCCGCCCTGCACGACGCGGTCGGCGCGGAAGTAGTTGTTGACCAGCGCCTGGATGGCGTTCACCCGAACCTCGGCCGGAATGTCGCCCGGCTTCAGCTTACCCACCAATTGATGGATGTAAACGCCGTCGCACACCTCGATGGCGACCCAGGCCAGGTAGGCGTGGGAGTTGTGCATCGGGTTGCGCAACTGCAGCGCGGCCACCGTCGACCAGCCATTCTCCTCGAAGATCTTCCGGGCGTCGGCCGGACGCTGGTAGATGGTCGAGAACATCTCGGGATAGTAGGACTCCGAGAGCACCTTCACCGGACCGGCGAGGTTGATCGGTTCCTGGGCCATCACCTTCTGGACGCCGGGGTGCGCGTTGTCGTCGGTCTTGAAGACCTGCTTGCACTCGTGCACCTTGTCGATGGTGTACTTCTCGGTGACCTTCATGGTGCCCATGATGGTCTCGGTCTCGGTGTCCCACAGCGCCACTTCTTCGCCTTCGGCGATCGAGGCGGCCAGCACCTCGGAGGCCGACAGCGTGATCGGGATCGGCCAGAACAGGTTGCCCTTGCTCGGCATCTGGTAGTTGTCGCAGACACCCTGCCAGTCGGCCTTGCCCATGAAGCCATCGAGCGGTGTGAACGCGCCGATGCCCATCATGATGAGGTCGCTGGTCTCACGCGTGGTCATCGGGACCTTTTTCAGGCCTTCTGCTTTCTTTAGTTCTGCAGCTTTCGCTTCGCCCTCGAGCAGAAGCGGTTTTAGGGTGTCACTCCCATGCGGGGGAACCAGTTTACTCATGAATGAAACCTCCTGCCAAATTGCTCTCGCGGTAACGAGAGTGCCAATCGGAGCGGACCATGCGGGCAAACGACCAACGGGCTGCCCGTTATTTCGGATGAAGAGATCCAGCTATCGCAAATCGATCTTTTCCGTCCGCTCGAACCTCAATCATATCGCGCGGCGGCCAGGAATGAAAGACTGACCCGCCTGAAATCGGCGCCGGCCGCTCGCGGACGCCCGGCTTGATCCGGAACACATAACTCGATATAAGTTGCGGACATGAACCACCACGGCGGACGTCGGCCAGAACCAGACGATGAAGAACGCAAGTCGCCGGCGGCACTGCGAACAGCGGCCCGCGACTCTCGAACGAGCAGGCGCCGGTTCCTCTCCAATACGGCCGCCACGGGTGCCGGAGCAGCACTGATTGCCTGCCAATCCGATACGCGCGGTAGGCGAACAGATGACGAAATCGCCGGACGTCGCCGCGCTCGATACGGCTGCCACTACACCGATCCTGCGGCTCGACGGCCTGGACGCGCCGATCATCATCGACTCGATCCGGATGCTTGAGAAGGACGGCGAACGTTTCGTTCACGTGCGGTCGCGGGACGGCGCCGAAGGCATCTCGCTGACCAACGGCCGCGACTACCTGACGCCGATCTTCGACGAGCTGATCAAGCCGTTCTTCCTCGGCCGGGACGCCCGGAACATCGAGGGCGACCTGTGGGAGCTCTACCGCTGGCACAGCAACTACAAGCTGCAGGGACTGGCGTTGTGGAGCCCGCAGGCGTGGATGGAGATGGCGATTCTCGACATGCTGGGCCGGGTGTCGGGCCAGTCGATGGCCGAGCTTTTGGGCGGCGTCCGGCGGCGCGAGATCCCTTATTATGTGGCCAGCGGCCGCCGGGACACGACGCCCGAGGAGGAGATCGACTACCTGCAGCAGATCGTCGCCGAGAGCGGCGCCCGGGCGCTCAAGTTCCGCGTCGGCGGCCGCATGAGCCGCAACGAGGACGCGATGCCGGGCCGGACCGAGACGCTCATCCCGCTGGTGCGCGAGACCTTCGGCGACGGATATGGCCATCCACGCCGACTCGAACAGCTCCTACGACCCGCCCGAGGCGATCCGGGTCGGCCGGATGCTCGAGGAGATCAAGGCCGTCTACTTCGAGGAGCCGTGTCCGTTCGACCACCTCGAGGACACCCGGACGGTCACCGGCACCCTCGACATCCCCATCGCGGGCGGCGAGCAGGAGTTCAGCGACCGCCGCTTCCGCTGGATGATCGCCAATCGCGGCGTCGACATCGTCCAGCCGGACCTGCACTACTACGGCGGCATGATCCGCTCGATGCGCGTCGCCCGGATGGCGGACGTTGCCGGGATGTCGACGACGGTCCACATCTCCGGCGGCTTCGGATTTGTTTACATGCTTCAATTCTCGGCGGCCGTGAAGGATCCGGGGCTCTACCAGGAGTACAAGCAGGGCATCGAACAATACGCCGACTGGTTCGACCCGCCGCTCGCCTACCGCGATGGCTCCTTCCTGATGCCCGAAGGCCCGGGCGTGGGCATCCGCGATCCGGGAGCGGTGCTGAAGGGAGCGAAGGAGGTCTAGCGGACGGCGCCGAGACCCACCATATCTCTGATCCGCTTGCTGACGCGCGCGGTTCAGTGCTTGGAACCAGTCAGCACGGAACCGCGACCGTCAGGGAGCGCAGCATACCGATCGAAAGTTAGGACGTAGACCACTAGTGTCGTTCAGCCCACCATCTTTTCCAGTATTCGATCTCCTGGCGTTCCTCAGCATCGCCACTGAAGGGGCCAAAATGATGGTGAGGCACCGGAACTGACGAAACCGACCTCCAATTGGGGTTTGTGCGAAGATCGAGATCCTCCACGAAACTTTTCTCATCATTGATAACCGGCAGGCCAAGAGCATAGGCGCTCAGGCCGCCCATCGCCCAACCGCGAATGGTTGCATCCGCGTGGTCCAGGAGCTGAACGAGAACGGGCAAAGCCTCTGTCGAATGAATCGCGAACAGAGCGTACGCAGCAGCGCGGTCCATATACCAGTCACGATTTGAGGCAGGGCTGCGGACCATGTCTGACAGTGCTTGAACTGCCATCGGGTTGACGCCTCGGAACGAAGAGACGGCCTCTGTGAGAGCCACTCGGCCTTCCATATCTGCAAAAAGCGGAAGCTGATCGGCGGCGGACCGAAGAGCATTGACATCGCCTTGTCGAATCAGGCACGACAATCCAATCACTCGAACGCCATCCGCTGATGACTCCGCCAAGCGCCGAAACAGCTGGGCCGACAGCGGCGAGTCCACTGGAAACGCCGAAATGGCGACGAGCCCGTAGCCCCGTTTCCCATCGAAGTATTCGATCGCAGCCGTGATCGCAAACATCACCTTCTCGACGGTGCTGCTCCCGACAGTCGTGTCGATCCTCGTATCTGGCGGCATTGGATAGAACGAATCACCCCATCCCGCCGCTCCTTCCACTACAGACGCCGGCCTCCACCGGTCACCACTCCGACGCAGGAAAAACAGCCCGTGCCGCGCGTAAACTCGAGTGGCCCCGGCGCCGCCATCCGCAACAAGAGGCACACTCCTGATCGCCCACTGAACTACCGGCTCGGAACCAAGAGGTGTTAGATTGCCCTTCAAGATCGTGTCAATCCTAAGTTGACCTGTCCCTGTGGAACCGTTGTTCGTGCTTTGCATAGTCCCAATGGCAATGAGTTCAGCTTGCTGGACCAGGCTTGGAAAACTGGCATATGTTTTCGAAGGCGCACCAAAGCCCACCGCCTGTAGCGCCACAGCGCTAATTAGCAGTACTGCTATCTTGTTCACCATTCCTCCAGTCAGCTACGGCTCAATACCAACGTGACATCCCTTGTCGAGATGCCAAAGGGCCTTATGAATAGGTATCAGTCCTTGAGAGTTCAGAGTCTCCATCAGGATACCCTGACCAGACGCCGTGGAGCCCGCATAGCATCTCTGATCACAGTACATCTGTGCTGGCGTAGAATACTTTTCGCAAGTTGGGAGATCGGGGCCAGGAGCTTGCCCCGGGATCCCCCCCTATCGCACCACCCCATAGACGAGCCAGATCGCGATGCCGGCCAACAGTATCGCGAAGTACTTCTTGAGCCCCGCCGGATGGGTCCGCAACGCGAGACGAGGGCCGATTTGCGATCCCAGGAGCACTGCTCCCGCCAGCACCCCGGTCAGCATCAGATCAAAATGACCCCGCAGCACGTGGCCCACAAAACCCGCGAGCGCCGTCACCCCTATCATTAGCGAAGAGCTTCCCACCGCAATGGCCATGGGCACGCCGCCCAGCACTACGATGGCCGGAACTTTGATCAGACCGCCGCCTACGCCGAGCAGACCGGCAATAAATCCCGCGCACAGCATCACTGGAATAAGGATAAGGACATTGATGACATAGGGCGTGGCGACTCCGGTCCGATGCCAGAGCCACCAGCCCGGCCATCACGCCGTTCGCTGGCGATTCGCGGGGGCTTCACCATGTAATAGGCCCCTATCAGGAGGACGGCGGCGAAACTGGCTTTGGCTACGCCGGCGGGAATGTACGGTGACAAATATCCACCCAGAAAGGCTCCGACGTTGGTCGGCGGCTCAATCAGCAGGACAAGCTTCCAGTCGACTCTTCCGGCTTTGGCAAACACCAGCACCGAAGAGAGTGACACGACCATGATGAGCACTTGGCTCGTTGTGGCGGCCACGTACATCGGAACAGATACCGCCAGTAGCATCGGGACATAGAATGCTCCGCCGCCTTGTCCGAGCATCGAAAAGACGGCAGAGACGGCTAGGAAAAGCAAGAAGAGGAAGAGCAGCGTAGTACCGGCCACTTCAGTTCTCCAGATTTCAGCTCAATCACTGATTCGAGCCGCATCCGAAGCCGTCCTGCCCGCCCGGGCAGCCAGACGCGCACACCCGGAGTCAGACCGGACAGACACGGACCTCAGGCCCGACGAATCACCCGCACCCGCGCACAGCGGACTGCGTACGCCGGTAACTCAGGCCTGGTATCCCGAGCACGGGACGCAGACTAGCTTCCCGTCTTCTGTAAGGCGCAGCTTGTCCACAAAGGTCAGCTCGCCACAGGAGGCGCAGCCCTTCGCTGTAAAGATTCCCTTTTTCTTCGTGACCTCCACCTGATGAACCTCTCCGATATCGAGGAATGCGCTCTCATCCAGAGCGAGAATCCGATCCACAAGGGGATCGGTAAGCTCGGGCTCGATGTCCTGCGGCGGCGTTCCCGCCTTGCGTTTCTGAACGAAGGGAGAAGCCAGCGCTTTTTCAAAGAAGTCAGGCTTCAGCGATACCCGAACCGCGCGGCCGGTCCGTTGATCCACCAGCGTGAAAGCCATCTTATTGAAGTAGCGCTTCTCGACGTTCGATTTCCCATATGTGCAGCCAGTAGCCATCATGATTCCATCCAGAAAGCAGCCGGCCGCATGTTGCTGACCCGTTTCGGAGATCGCGAAAAGCTCCTTGTCGCGAGCGCGTTCCACTCCGAGAGCCTTCATAGCGGCCAGACCGGCTCTCAGGCCCATCGGCATTGCCGGGCACTTGTGTCCATGAAACCTGACTCCGACTTCGAACAATTCCTTCAGATCGTTCATGTTTCTCTCCTCAAAACTCGCGGGATCTATTGATGTGCGGCAACCGCGGGCGCAGTGTGAGTTCCTTGACGATAAAGTACTGAGCCTGGACCCGCCACCCAGAGGATGGTCCCGTTCCACCCTCAATCCAACTGTAGTCACTGGCAAATCTAAGCCGGACGCGGGGCCAATCATACGTTGCAGCCACCGTCCATTGGCTTAACGAGGGAGCCTTCTGCATCCTGACGTCCGGGTTGAAGCACTCGCGACGCAAACCCACGGTTACTCCGGCGGTTGGCAAGTAGACTATCTGGGCATACCCACCCGCTGCAATAATCTCCGCTCCCGAAGCGGGGTTGAACCACGCCCGGATGTACTCGCCCTGGCTGCGGAGCGGCCCCCAACTGCCCTGGGCAAAAGCGTCGAGCCGTGTGTCTCGCCCGCGGAAGTGGCTCGTCAGATCCTTGTTCAACCCGGGCAACTGACCGGAAAAGCTCTGATCGGCGTCACGCCGGAGCGACCCCGCCAAACCGGCGCGCCAAAACCAGTTCCGCCGCTGATATCCCTCACGGCCATAGCTCGCGCGGCCGACTCCCAAGGGGCCATTGCCTCGCCCGGGGTTGTTGGCGCCGGCGCCATCAAAGATACCGCCGGAGAACTGCCACCCAAGGCGGTCCCAGCCAACCTGCGCGCCGCGATCTCGAGCAAAGCTGTCGCCCAGGTTTCCATCCACAATGAGTCGTCTCGAGATCTCGGTGCGGTCGACGAAATCGAGCTCATAGTCCGGCTGGAACCGCTCCAGGCCGAAGGGCGGGATAAACTGGCCTGCTTCAATGGCGGGACCGGACGGTAGGGGCCAAAGTATGTGAGCATCCTGCAGGAAAAGGCGGTCGTCCGTGGAGCTATTGTTGTTGCTCTTGAGGACGAACTGGATGTGGTAGCGGAAACCGTTCGCGGGCCCGCCGTCCAGCATTGCCTTGAAACGCCGCAATGACAGCATGTCCTCACCCGGGATCTGATCGGTGTAGCGGAGCTGTAAGTACGACGTGAGTTTGGGTACGTATGAGGAAGCCTGAGCACGGGCGGTGGCAGCGAAACCAGCAACACACCCGAGCCCGAGAAGACCGACCCATAAGGCCCGTAGTGAACAGCGCGATGCCGGAGTGTCATCCGGGTTAGACTCACGTGGTTTCGGCATCCCTCGCGGTCAGAAGCGATCCCAGCAATCACAACCGGCTGGGCGCCGCTTCAACTCCGAAGTATCGTCTTCTAATCCACAGTGCAGCATTCACCAGCGAAATCAGTACAGGCACCTCCTCCGGCGGACCGAGGACCGCTGCAAAGGCAGTGCCACTGCTGATGCCGAACGTCGCAATCGCTACTGCGATGGCGACCTCGAAATTGTTGGACGCTGCGGTAAACGAAAGCGTCGCAGCTTCGGCGTAGTTCGCGCCGATCCGCGCGCTCATCCAGAACGAAGCGAAGAACATCACCACGAAGTAGATGCCGAGTGGTATCGCAACACGGACGACGTCGAGCGGCAGTTGGACGATCATCTGCCCCTCGAGCGAGATCGGGCAGATCGACTGGGGACTGGAGGGGTCCACCACGGCTTCCTGAGGCGCTCATATGGCCGTCCTCTTTGCCGCTCAGATGAGTGTGGTTCCGCTGTGAACAGCGGCCAGTGCCTCGTCCATGGTGGCGAGTGAACCGCCGTGTTTGCGCGCCAGCAGAACAAGGTACGCGTCAGTGACTTGCCGGTGGCCTACGACTCCCTCGGTGGGCATATCGAGATAGGACGCGTCGTCCGGCCAGAATCTGTGCCGGGTGAGGGCCGAGATGGACTCCAGCAGAAGCTTCGCGGATTCCGCCGTCGCGTCCACGCCGGCGCGCAAATGGAAACGGACGAGCGCGCCCTGTGTGATGGGACAGGTCGCAAACAGGTGCCCCTTGCGGAACCACCCCGCCGCGCGGGCGTTCAGACTGTGTTCGGGCGTCGCCAGGGCGATCAGGACATTGGAATCGAGCAGATAGACCTTACTCTTCTTCATCGAGGGCCTTGACGTCTTCGGTGGTCACCGGACGGCTGCAACGGAACGTGGGAAAGCCGTAGTCACTCATCTCGAGAGAGGGTCCTCGCGCTCCCTTCACCGATCGCAGAATCAGGTCGCCCACCACTCGTCCGAGACTGTGGTTCTGATCCCGCGCGATCGCCTTGGCGATGTAGTAGGCCTCATCCGGAATATCGAGCGTGGTCCGCACAAGCGCATCATAACACAAGGACACAGTCGCCGGAGCGCTCCCGGGCGGATAGGGCAGATACTGTCAACACCTCTGACACCCTCTTGGCATATACGTTCACATACGTTTATATACGGCCATTCCGATCCGTCCGCCACCGTCATTCCGGCCTCATCCCGGATGTCCGTTCACAACCACTTCGCATCCCTCCCAGACGAATATAATCAATAACTTACAGCCAGCTAGCCACCCGACCCCGAACCCCGCCGTGTTACCCTCTTCTCCGAAAAGGCCGACTCGCGCCCGCCAGCCGGCCCCTCCGGTCCCGCTCCGACCAAACCTCGAAAGGAACCACCAACATGGCAACCGTAGCTCAATCAATGGCCAACCGCGCCAACGCGCTGCATTCCACCGGCCCCAACACCGAAGCCGGCAAGGCCCGGTCTTCTGAAAACAGCTTCAAACACGGCTTCTACGCCAAGGCCTTCGTCGTCCGCGATGACGAACAGGAAGCCTTCGACCAAATGCTGGAAGCGCACGAGGACGCCCTCAAACCCATGGACGTGATCTCCCACGACCTCTTCTCCCAGGTGCTCCATGCCGCCTGGAACCTCCACCGCCTCCGCGAGCTCGAAAACAAGCTGTATGCCGAGTCCGCCAACCCGTTCGCCGACGCGGCCACCGCGCACCAGCTCGAGCAGATTGCGCGCCACCGGACCCGCTTCGAGCGCTCCCACCGCACCGCGCTCAAGCAGTACCAGGATCACTACACCAACATGTTCAACGTCGTCGGCGCCCTCCCCGGAGGGATGACCATGAAGGACCCGCTCATCCTCGACGTCCACAGCGTCCACCGCGCCCGCCGCAACGTCCTCCAGCTCTACCGGCGCGAAGATCTCCTCACCCCCGAAGAACTCGCCAAGGAAAAGGAGGAGCAGGAACGCGCGGCGCAAGAACGCATGCGGAAGGTCGATCCGGCCATGGCCTCCGACCGCCGGCGCGTCCGGATCCTCTAGCTGTCAACAAGTAAGTCACTCAGCGAGGTCCTGAGTACACGGCCGTATGTGGGGCAAGCTTGAGCTTGCGAAGGGGCTTCAGCCCGTCCGTCCGGCCCGTCGCACTCGCGAAACCGTACCCAGCCTCGCCATCCCGAGCACCACGCCTCGGCCGACCACACAACCGACTCCGGAGAGAATTCCCACTGCGCCCATCCCCCGCCAACCGCCTCGAACCGCCCGATTCCGGCCCCGAAACCGCCCCATCCGCTGCCCCCGGAGCCCCCCGATTCCGCCGCCCGGCACGGCCCATAATTGGCTTCGTTCCATTCAGGGCTGGGCGCCATTTGACCTCTGCTCAAGAGTGACGGGTTCGAACCAGTGGCGGTTGCCCTTGCGGGCGGGCGTCGCCACGTACAGGGAGCCGTGGTGTTGGCCCGGTAGAACCGATTAGTTAGCCGGCCTCGCGGATCGAGCCGCGCGGTGTATGGGATTGCCCCGACCGGTGCCGCGCCCGGATACTCAGGCGGCTGTCCGCCTTGCCTTCATCTCGCGGGAGATGGCGGCGAGTTGGGCGTCATCCAGAGCCGTGCGGGCGATGGCGATCAGGGTGGCGTCTTCAGTGGCGATGTGCTTTCGGTAGAGGTCGCAAAGTTGTGCGACGAGGTTCTGGGCTAATGCTGCGGCGTCGGCGCTCAATGGGGGAGGAGGGGTCGCGGCCAGGTGGTCTTTCAGGTCGCGGTAGACACGCTCCACTTTCTGGTGATCTGACTCCAGAGTGGATAGGAAGGCTTCTTGCTGCTTCTCGATCCGGCCGCGCAGGCGTGGGAAGATGCTCTCTTCCTCATCAGCGGTGTGCCATTGCCCGTTCGAATCGAGGAAGCGGAAGCAGTTGCGGATCGCTTCGAGGGCCTCCGCCGGCTGGTCTTCCAGGTGTTCGGCTGCTCGCTTGAGCACCGCCAGCCGCTGTTCGATGCGGCGGTGACAGGCGAGCAGGTGTTCGAGCGGCTGGTCCAAGGTGACCGCCGGTTGCCGCGCCGGCGTGGCGCCGATTTCTTCCAACCGTATCATTCGCTACCCTCCCGGTTTCAGAGCGCCCGGGGCGTGGGATCCGGGAGATTCTAAAATCTGTACACAGAATATATCTTTCAGCGAAGCGGGTCAACCGAACTGGAGCGGGGGGCGATACGACGAGTCCCGATGGGATCTCATCGTCCCCGGGGCCGGCCCACGGGAATGTCCTTCTCAGGTTACAGGGGTTCACGCGGTAGCGGTCCGACGTCGGGTGTTGGCAAGCGATGCCAACACGGCTCGCAGCCGGCCGAACGCTCACTTGCGAACCGTGACCGAAGGGAGCGGAGTCTGCCCGAGGACGATTTCGACTACGGTACGCAGGAGTGGGACCTGATTGTCGGGACTTACGTCGGTGTCGCCTTGGCTGGACGAGGTGGCTTGCGGCCTGAAGCCCGGCGGATACCTCGTGGTGGAGGGCTACGGCAAGCATCCCGAGGCGCCGGCCGGCGCAGCCTTCGGACCCAATGAGCTGCTCGACCTGATAATGGGCCAGGGCCTCCAGATTGTGCGTTACCAGGACGTCAAGGGCCAGCCCGACTGGCTGAAGCCGGACGGTGTGGTGCGGGTCTTCTCGCGTACGCCGGAGTAGAGGCGAGCGCCATTTCGTTTCCATCGCGGGAGAACCTGGTTGACCCTTGCGTGGAGGTTCCGCGAGGCTTGACAATCGCTCCAGCCGCGACAGACACTGCCTTATACCTATGGGAATCGAAAGACTCGCTTCGGCCTGCCTACGGGCGACCGCCGCAGTGCTGGTGGCCGCCGGCTGTCTGTTGGCGGCAAGCGGCGACTCGCCGGAACCCTACAACATCCCCCTCTGGGCGGAAGGCCAGGTGCCGATGGCGCGGGGCACAGGCCCCCACGACACCCCGTTCCTGACCGTGTACCTGCCACCGGAGAACAAACGCAACGGCTCATCGGTGATTATCGCTCCGGGTGGCGGCAACATTATGTTGATGTACGGCGCCGAAGGGTTCGAGGTCGGCGAGCGGCTCAACGATCTGGGCTTCGCCACCTTCGTGCTGACCTACCGGCTGAACCCCTATACACAGGAGGCGCGGGTCCTCGATGGGCTGCGCGCCATGCAGCACGTCCGATCGCGGGCGAGCGAGTGGAAGCTCGACCCCAATCGCATCGGATTCATCGGCTTCTCGGCCGGCTCGTTCCTTGGCCGCGGCGTGGCGGGCACCGCCAAACCCGGCGATCCGAACGCCGCCGATCCGCTCGATCGTGTCAGCTCCCGGCCGGACTTCCTGGGGCTCATCTATGGTCCGGGGAGCCCATCGGAGGGCGAACAGCTAGCCAACTTCCCGCCCACGTTCCTGCTGGTGGCCGCCGCCGACAAACGATTCGCCAACGGGTCGGCGCAGTTGTTCCAGGATCTGAACAACGCCGGCGCGACGGCCGAGCTGCACATCTTCCAAAAAGGACGGCACGGTTTCGGCAGTGCCGCGACGAGCCCCGAGTTCGGCCCCTGGCTCGACCTCTTCGTTCACTTCCTCAAACTGGACGGCTTCTATCCGGAGGTGCACTAAGATGCGGCGCATCGCGCTTCTCATTGCCGCGGCGGCCGCGGGTGTTCTTTGTCTCACCGTCCTGCCTGCTCCTCAAACCTCGCAAGTTGTCAACGACGGCTACGGCGACTTCGTCTACGTGCCCGCCGGCGTCTTCCAGATGGGCGATAACTTCGGCGACGGCGAGTCCCGCGAACGGCCCGTCCATGAAGTGGAACTGGACGCCTTCTATATCGGTAAGTACGAGGTAAGTAACTCGGACTGGATCCGGTTCCGCAACGATCCCGGCTACGAGAATCCTGATTTCTGGCCCAACGGCTGGGTATTCCCCAAGGACCAGGCCCAGCAGCCTTACTGGGACCAGCCTCAAAACCATGGCGGCGGTACCCCCGGCAGCGGCGACTACGCCGCCATCAGCATCAACTGGGACTCGGCCACGGCTTACTGCAACTGGCTCAGCGCCAAGACCGGCCAGAAGTACCGCCTGCCGACCGAGGCCGAGTGGGAGAAGGCCGCCCGCGGCACTACGCAGCACCGCTTCCCCTGGGGCAACGAGATCGACCACTCCTACGCCAACTATTTCGGCTCCCAGGACTACGACACCGTCCGCATCGTCGGCTTCTACGATGGAAGCAAGCGCGGCGACCTCCAGACACACGACAACGCGTCTCCGTACGGCGCCTACGACATGGCCGGCAACGTCATGGAGTGGTGCCGGGACTGGTACAGCCGCACTTACTATTCCGAATCACCGCGCAAGAATCCGCAAGGGCCTGCATCCGGCGTCTATCGCGTCGCCCGCGGGGGGACCTTCGTGATGGAGCCGCAGGACCTGAGGAGTTATGCACGAACGGCGGCCTGGCCGTCACTCCAAGGGCACCGCATGATGGGTTTTCGTCCCGTGCGAGAGCCATAACGCAGTCTGGGAGTAGAACGTTGTTACCCACTACCGTCGAACGAGGTATTGAGCAAATTCGGTCGGACAACCGGAGCGGCGCCACCGAACTGGCCCTCCGGGCGGCCGGAGTGCTCGCTGAAGTTGCCTCCGCCGGCTCTTTTCACGAGACCCTCGAGCAGGCCTGCCGCCTGTTAGTGGCCGCGCAACCATCCATGGCGTCGATGGTGAGCCTGGCGAACCGCGCGCTGTGGGACGCCGTCTCGCCATCCTCTCTCACCTCGGTCTGTCGTGACTTCGAGACCGCCCTCCAGTCCGCCGGCCCCCGGATTGCCGGGCACGCGCTCGCGTTGATCGAGGACGGCGCGACCGTGCTCACTTACTCATCGAGCCGCACGGTCCGCGACGCCCTCGTGGCGGCGCACGATGCCGGCCGCCGCTTCGAGGTGGTCTGCACCGAGTCCCGTCCGATATGCGAAGGCACGGCGCTCGCGCGCGATCTGGGCGCTGCCGGTATTGCCGTGACGCTGGCCGCCGATGGGGCGCTGCTCGATCTGGCACGGCGGGCCAGCGTGGCGCTGGTCGGCGCCGACGCCCTGACCGATCAGGGTGTGATCAACAAACGGGGCACGGCGCTGCTGGTGATGGTGGGCCGGTATCTCGGACGGCGCGCCTACGTATTGGCCGACACCCACAAGATTGTGCCCTCCGGTTACAAGCTGCCGGATGAGGCAACCAAGGCAGCCGGGGAGATTACACCGGAGCCGCTACCGGGAGTCGCCGTGGACAACCGCTACTTCGACCTGACGCCGCTCGAGTGGATGGCCGGAATCGTCTGCGAGGATGGGCTGGTGCCGCCGTGGAAGGTGCGGGAACTGGCGCGCTTGGAACCGGTCCACGCGGCGCTCAGGGACATTCGCAGCCGAGCATGACGCCGACCTTGCGCCGGATCCGGTCGGCGGCATCCGGCACGGTGGCCAAGCGATGGTAGAGGGATGAACTCAAACCGGAGATCTTACTCCATTTCTGGGGCCTTCCACACGGGCGCGCCATGCGGCAAGAGCCGGCGAAACAGATTCGACGGAACCATGCCGCTCCAGAACGATCCGGCGACCGGGTGGAACGGCTGGGTGAGTTGAACGCCGCCGGCAAAGACCGGCTCGTTAAACCGGGCATAGCGGTCGTACTTCAGCTCATAGAGCTGGATCACCCGCCCGGGGTTGAGCGGCGGCCGATCGAAGGTCAACAGGCCCGGAACATCGTTCGTCGTCCAGTGGAGCTTGCCGTCGTCGCCGAGCTTCAGGTAGTCGCGCCAGGCGTCCGAGTAGGCGAAGTACAGCGACGGCCGCGGCTGCCCGTACCGGTAGAGGAAGTAGAGCACGCGGCAGAACATCGTTTTGTCCTCGCCGATGGCCAGGAAGCGGTTGTCGGTGTTGAAGGCGGCCGGATCGCGCCAGTAGAGGCGGACCATGATGGTTGAGTCGGGGTCGGCGTCCGGCGTCAGCTCGAGGATGCGTTGGGCGAGGTGCTGGTGCTCGGCCCAGGAGAGCGCGTAGTCGTGCTGGATCACGAACTGGTAGCTCGCTAAGCCGAGCACGAAGACGCCGAAGACCGCGCCCAGCAGGTAGCGGAAGGCCTTCCGGCGAATCATGAGCCAGACTGCCATCCAGAGACCGGCCACCATCAGGGCGACGCCCACCTCGGCGGGAACGAACAGGCGTGAAATGCGGCCGTAGCCCAGGAAGTCGCCGAACTGCGTGTTGGCCGAGATGACGAACGAGATCGACAGGCCAAGAACGGTGAGGCAGAAGCCGATGCCCAGGGCGGCGATCACCGTCTGATAGTCGGGCCGCTCCCGGTCCCCGCGCCGCCGCCAGAGCAGGAGACCCAGAATTGCGACCGCGGCAAGGCCGATGGGAATCGACTCCGGCGGCAAGCCGATCCTGCCGAGCAGGTAGAACGCATTGGCGAACGACACCGGAATGTTCAGCAGATGGGCCAGGGTGACACGGGCGATGCCCATGATGCCGATGTCCGGCATCTGGTTGGACAGCCGCTGCTCGTGAAGGCCGGCTCGCAGGCCGACGGCGGCCGCCAGGATCGCGACGCAAAGCACGCCATGGACCACGATGCGGCGGCTGAACAAGCGCTGGTTCCGGTCAAACAGCGGCGCGGCGAAGAACAGGAGGTAGAGCCACTCGTAGGTGAACAGCGCCAGCGACGCCAGCGGGTAGGCGATCCACGGACGCCGCCGCAGGTAGAGCAGGATGGCTCCGAACACGATGACGTGACCGATCGACATGCGGTAGGCAACGCCCGTGTACTGGTGCACGGTGGCGATCGGCGACAGGACCCACAGAACCCCGGCGAGGAGCACGAACGATGACGGGAATCGCTGCCGTAGCACCACGTAGACCACGATGATGGCGACGGCCCAATAGAACCACGTCAGCCAGTACAGGACGGCGATGCTGTCGAGCGCGTAGCCGATGAAGCCATGGACATAGAGCAGCAGGATCTCGATGGGGCGGCCAAAGACGAAGCCCTCCATCTGCTGCCACATCGCATGGAACCAGTCCCGCCAGCCCCAGACGTAGGGTCCGGCGTCGAAGTACCAGTCATCCTCGTAGAGCCCGAACTGCCGGAGGTGGAGGAAGTGGACGGCCCACTCGAGGGTGATCAGGAACAGCAGGTTGGGATACTCGGCGCGCAGCAGCTTTCCAATTGACACTGGCGACGATGCTGGGGGGACATCCATATAGCCGAAGTCACCATCATAACGGTGGCGGGCGATGGTGGAAACGGGCGGGTGGGGACCCGCGAAGAGACACCAGTGAAAGACAAACGGCGTCGCCAACAGCGGCGCGAGCGACGGCTCCAGCGAAATGGCGACCTCAAGCGTTGGGCGGACGACGACTTGCGTAGCGTGAACGCACAGATGGAGTTTCTGCTGCGGAAGGCCCTGAAGGAGCGGCGGCGGCTACGGGAGAAGGACGAAGAAGAATCGTAGCCGCCGCTCGAACGCCGCGCCCGCCGGCATGGCCTGGGGTATAGTCTTAGGCATGTCGAACTCCGAATTCGTGAGGGACGTGCTCTCGGCCGGGGAGGGCATCGTGCGGCTGGTTCCATGTTGGGTCCCACGGACCTTCCTGGTTCCCGGCGGACGCCTGAAGCTCCACCCGCGCGACCTGTATGCGCTCGGCGCCCATCGCGGCGGCATCGACGAGCGCTGGTTCGCCTCCACCACGAAAGCCGACAACGGTCCGGGCACGCCTGAGGACGAAGGTCTCAGCTACATCGATTTTCGGGGCAAGCGCCTGCTTCTCAAAGAGGCCGTCGAGGTGGCCGGCGACCACTTCCTCGGCGCCGGCGTGATGGCCGCGCAGGGCGGCTGGAACGTGCTCTGCAAGTTCTTCGACAACCTCGGACCGATTCCCGCACCACATGCATCAGACCGACGAGTTTGCCGCCCGGGTCGGCGCCCGCGGCAAGCCCGAGGCGTACTACTTTCCGGCGCAGTATAACTTCGCACCCAAAACTTTCCCGTTCAGCTTCCTGGGCCTGAACCCCGGGACGACGCGCGACGACATCCGCGCCTGCCTCGAACGATGGAACGAAGGCGACAACGGCATCCTGCATCACTCCCGCGCCTACAAGCTCGAACTCGGAACCGGGTGGCAGATCGACGCCGGCATCCTGCACGCGCCGGGGTCGTTGGTGACCTACGAGCCGCAAGTAAACTCCGACGTGCTTGGCAATGTTCCAGTCGATGGTGGAAGGCCGGGTGACGCCCTGGAGCCTGCTGGTCAAGGACGTCCCCGAGGAGCACCACCACGACCTCGACTACATCGTCGACATGCTCGATTGGGAAGCAAACGTCGATCCCGAATTCGTCCGCAATCGCTATTCAGAACCGGTGCCGGCGCGGGACCCCGAATCGATGGCCGAGAAAGGCTACTCCGAAAAGTGGATCGCCTACTCGAGCAAGCAGTATTCGGCCAAGGAGCTGACCGTCTTTCCGGGCCGCGATGTCGAGATTGAAGATGCCGCCGCCTACGGCGTGATCCTCACCCAGGGGCACGGACGGATCGGCGTCCACAACGTGGCCACACCGACGATGATCCGCTTCGGCGAGATGACCGAGGACGAGCTGTTCGTGACTGCTGAGGCGGCCAAACGCGGCGTCCGTATCTCCAACATGAGCGAGACGGAAGACCTGGTGATGCTGAAGCATTTCGCTCCGGGGAATCCGGCCGTGGCCCGGTTCCAGCAATGAAGTTCGGCGTCAGTACAGTTTTGTGGACCGGCGGCCTCGGGACGGCCGATCTTCCTCTGCTCGGCAAGATCAAGAGGATGGGGTTCGACGGTGTCGAGATCGCGCGGTTCAACCTGCGTGAGGTCCCGGTCCGGGAGATCCGCGCGGCGCTCGCCGATGAAGGTCTCGAGTGTACGTTCAGCTCGGCGCTGACCGGTGAGCTGAGCCTGGTCAGCCATGTACGAGCGGGTGCGGCAGCGAGCCCACGACTTCCTCGTGGCTGGCATCGAAACGGCGGCGGAGGTGGGCGCGCACATCTTCGCGGGTTCTTTCTGCGCGCCGGTCGGACTGCTGCTCGGCCGGCCGAAGGAAGACGAGTGGAAGCGCGGGGTGGAGGGCCTGCAGGCGTTGACTGAGACGCTCGATGCCTGCGATGTAACGATGGCCATCGAGCCGCTCAACCGCTTCGAGACCTACTTCCTGAACACCGCCGGCGCCGGCACGCGACTCTGCCAGGAGGTGGGGCACCCGCGCGTCGGGATCCTGTACAACACCTTCCACGCGAACATCGAGGAGAAGGATCTCGGCGCGGCCGTACGTACGCTCGGACCCCACGTCAAGTACGTGCAAGCCTGCGAGAACGACCGCGGCATCCCGGGCAGCGGCCACATCGACTGGCCGGAGGTTTTCGCGGCGCTCGGCGAGATCGGCTACGACGGCTGGATGTCGATCGAGAGCTTCGGTGGGAGCATTACCGAGATCGCCGCCTCGGCCTGTGTCTGGCGGGATGTGGCGCCGTCAATGGACGCCATTGCGGAAGAGGGGCTGAAGTTTTTGAAGCAGTGCGCCGGGAGTGGGGCAGACGGTTCCGCCCGCCAGTAAGTCAGTTTCCTCAGCGCTCCACGGCCTCCAGCGCCTCGCGCGCCACCCGGATGTAATCCGGCGAGGTACCGCAGCAGCCCCCGATGTAAGTTGGCGCCGGCGGCGACAAGCTTCGGGATGTAAGCTGGCGAACTCCTCCGGCGTGGTGGCTGTAGACGACTTGGCCGTCGTTGATCTCGGGCAGGCCGGCGTTGGCCTTGATCCAAATCGGCAATCGGGAGGCGGCGTGCAGACGCTCGCAAACCGGGACGTAGCCGGCGATGCCGTTGCCGCAGTTGGCGCCGATCACGTCCGCGCTCCGGCCTCGGCGAGACCTTCGGCGGCCTGCTCCGGCGTAACGCCCATCATGGTGCGGTCCTTGTTTCTGCCCGAGTCGTAGACCATGCAGCCAACGGTCAACAGGCCGGTGGACTTGGCGGCTTCGATGGCGATGCGGGCTTCGGCCAAGTCGGACATTGTCTCGATGACGAGCGCGTCGGCCTTCGGCGTCGGCCAGCGCTTCGGCCTGCTCGCGAAAGCGGCCGGCAGATCGTCCTCGGTGACGTCGCCCATCATGAGGAGCTTGCCGGACTGGGCCCGATGGAGGCGAAGACGTTCGCCCGTCCGGCGGCGGCACGCCGGGAGATCTCGACGCCGGCGCGGTTAATGGCCGCGACGCTCACGTTCGGGTCCTTCTCGCGCAGGACGATGCCGTTGGCGCGGAAAGTGTTGGTCAGCACGATTTGGCTGCCGGCTTCCGCGTACAGCCGCGGGACACCTCTTCCACGCGATCCGGATGGGCGAGGTTCCAAAGATCGGGCAGACTCGTCGGGCCCCAGGCCGAGCGCATGCAGTTGGGTGCCCCAGGCGCCATCGGTGAGGATGGGGGCGTCGATCATGGACTGTGTCCTCCGGCTACCAACAGTTCGCGAGCCTTGGCCACGGCGCTGGCTGGCGTTGTCGGCGTAACCATCTGCGCCGATCTCGGCGGCGTAGGCTCCGAAGTGACGGGCGCGCCTCCGATCAGGACCTTGACCTTGCCGCGAATACCCGCTTCGTTCATGCGCTTCGATGGTGGATCTTCATCGACGGCATGGTTACGGTCAGCAGGGCCGACATGCAGATGATGTCCGGCTTTTCATTCTCGATGATGGCGACGAATTTATCCGCCGGCACGTCCGCTCCAAGATCAATCACCCGGAAGCCGGCGCCTTCAAGCATCGAGGAGACGAGGTTCTTGCCGATATCATGCAGGTCGCCCTTGACCGTGCCGATAACGACGGTGCCAATCGGTCTTGGCTCCGGACGGCGGCGAGCAGCGGCTGGATCAGCTTCAGCGAGCCCTTCATCGCCCGGGCGGCGAGCAGCAGTTCGGGCACGAAGAAATCCTCGCATTCGAACCGGTTCCCGGCTTCATTCATGGCCGGGATCATGGCGCCGTTGATTAATTCCTGCGGGATCGATTTTTTCAGCAAGCGCCTCTTCGGTGACGGCGATCGCTGTCTTCTGGTCGCCATTGAGGATCGCATCATGGAGCTTCTTGATGTCCACCATCGTTCGTATCTTTGTGGGATGTTAGTAATAAGACTGTTTTGTCTTCTTTATGTGATTTGATTGTACCAAAGTCGGCCCGGCGGCTCGTGCGCCAGGCGGGGCTACATGGCCGCCAGTGTCTCGAAGTCGACATTGCCGCCGCTGACGATTACGCCGGCGCTGCCAATCTCCCGCGGCAGCTTGCCGAACAGCGCCGCCGCCGGGGCCACCGCGCCGCTCGGCTCGGCCAGGACCTTGACACGTGACAACAGAAATTTCACCGCGTCCCGGATCTCGGCCTCGCTCACGAGGATGATCTTTTCGACGTGCTCCTGGATCACCGGGAACGTCAGCCGGCCCGGGCACGGGGACCGCAGCCCGTCGGCGATGGTGTCCGGCATCGGGATTTCGATCCGCTTCCCCGCCTGGACAGACAGGTAAGTGTCGTTTGCGATCTCGGGCTCGACACCGAAGATGCGGATGTCCGGGCGGAGCGCTTTGGCGGCGATCGAACAGCCGGCGAGCAGGCCTCTCGCCGCCGGCGCAGATGACGAGCGCGTCGATTTCCGGCGCCTGCTCGAGCAGCTCGAGCGCGACGGTACCTTGGCCGGCGATGGTGCGCTCATGGTCGTACGGCGGCACCATAACGGCGCCGGTCTCGGCCGCGATCCGGTTGCCGAGTTCCTCGCGGCTCGCCTTCGTTCGGTCATAAGTTACTATGTTCGCGCCGTGGGCCCGGGTAGCCTCTAACTTCGATCGCGGCGCATCCTCCGGCATGACGATGGTCGCCTGGACGCCAATGGATTCGGCGGCAATCGCCACCGCCTGCGCGTGATTGCCCGATGAGTAAGTGACCACGCCGCGCGTCCGCTCGTCGGCCGTCAGGGAATAGAGAAAGTTAGTCGCTCCGCGGATCTTAAAGGCGCCGCCGCGCTGGAAGTTCTCGCACTTGAGGGCGACGCGGCAGCCGGCCTCGCGGTCGAAGCTTCGGCATGTCAGCACCGGTGTCCGGTGCGCCAAAGGGCGGATGCGCTCGGCCGCGGCTTGGATGTCGGCAATCGTCACGCTCATTTCATTTGGGGAAGGAGGCTGGCCAGACGGTCGAGAAACGGCTCCTGGGCGGGGTGGATTTTCTCCCGTGCGGCGTCGAGCCCGAACCAGGCGGCGCGGTCGACTTCCGGGAACTCCCGCTCGCGCCCGGACCGCGGCGGCCACTCGAGCGTGAAGTTGTTGCTCGTGACTTCGGCCGGGTCGGCATCGCCTTCGACGGCCCAGGCGGTGATGACCTTGCCGCTCTTCAGCGTCACTTCTCCAAGCGGCTCGAACCGCCCATTCACGTGGTATCCCGTCTCCTCTTCGAACTCCCGGCGGGCCGCATCGAGCGGCGCCTCGTCCGGTTCGTACTCGCCCTTGGGGATCGACCAGGCGCCGGCGTCCTTGCGGACGAAAAACGGTCCGCCGGGGTGAACGAGCAGCACCTCGGCGCCCGCCTTGCCGTGGCGGAAGAGCAGCAAGCCCGCGGAGAGCTTCGGCATGGTCTACAGTCTACACGGCTGTAGTGGGCAGCGCTCTTCCTCGGAGGTCCGACGACGGGTGTTGGCATTGAGTGCCGGCAGTCTCGCGCGAAAGAGCGTAACGCCGGGATCGAGGGACCCACTCCGCTCCCTCTGGTCACAGCTCGTACTGGGCCGAACCGGTGCTCGTTGCACCGGGCGGGGCTATCGCTTCGGACCGTCAGGTTGCAGCCGGCACAGGACGTCGACGACACTCTGCTCGACGGGCGCCGCACCGGAAACGACCAGGTCGGCGTGCGCCCTGGCCGGCAGGATGTAGCGGACCGCCATCGGTTGGACCGTCCGGACGTACTGCTCGCGGACCGAAGCCGCCGTGCGCGCTCGCTCGCGGACATCGCGGTCCAGCCGACGCGCGAGACACGTTGCGTCGTCAAGGTCGACGAAGACCTTCAGCCGGCTCATCCGGCGGACTGCCTCCCAATAGAGCACGAACAGCCCTTCGAGAATGACGGCGGAACGCGGCTGCACACGGACGGTGTCCGTCGTGCGGGTGTGGGTCGCGAAGTCGTAGACCGGCCGGTCCACCTCGCGGCCCGCAAGCAACGCCGAGAGCTGCCCAGCGAGTAAGCCGTCTTCGATTGCCTCGGGCGCGTCGAAATTAACCCGAGCGCGTTCGGCGGGCGTGATGGGCGACAGGTCGCGGTAGTAAGCGTCGAGCGGCAAACGCACTCCGTCCAGCCTCCCGGCAAGCGCACGGGCGAGCGTCGTCTTTCCGGAGCACGAGCAGCCGGCGACGGCGATCAGTATTGGTTGCTCGCTCATCCCTTCCGGTCCGCGAAGACGAGACCGCTCCAGGTGGCGTCGATCGCGGCGATCGTGAGAGCGGGTGGCAGCACGCGTGGCACGATTTGGCCCGCTCGGGAACCCGTTTGCTCCTCCGAAAGCGGAAGTGTCAAAATCAACAGAAGAGGAGACCGCCATCCCATGATGGCCCGATCATAGTTGATCCCAAGACCTTGAGGGGTCCTTCGCGAGAGAACTCCAATGCGAATACTGACAACCATCCTGTTTGCGCTTGCGGTGCTGTCTGTTCGTGCACACGCCGATGTGATCGTCCTGACCAATGGTGACCGCGTCACCGGGACCGTTGTCACCACGACCGATGGCAAACTCACCGTCAAGACCGAATTCATGGGCGAGGTCCAGATCGACCGGAAGGCCGTCGCCTCGATCGAGTCGGACACGCCGCTGGTGGTCACCTTCGAGAATGGCCAGACGGTGGTCGGAACCGTGGCGACCGAGCAGCAGCAGGTCGTCGTCACGCAGGAGGATGACAGCAAGGTCGAGCGGCCCATCGCAGCCCTGACAGCCGTTCGTGACAACGCCAGCCAGCAGGCCTTCCAGCGCGAGCAGCAGCGGCAGACCAATCCGGGATGGCTCGACTTCTGGTCGTTCAAGGCGGACCTCGGGCTCGCCTCGGCGAGCGGCAACGCGGAGACGACGACCATCAACTCCGGCGCCTCCATCGAGCGCGTTACCGGATTCGACAAGACCCGGCTCACCTTCGAGCAGATTTTCTCGACGCAGCACACTACCGAGCCATTCGGCGCCAACGCCAACAGCATCAGCGGCGGCGCCCGCTATGAGCGCGACGTGCGCGACGACATCTTCGCCTTCGGCAACGCCGCCTTCGACTTCGACGAGTTCCAGGACCTCGACCTGCGCAGCGCCCTCGGCGGCGGCTTCGGCTGGCGGATCCTCGACAGCGAGCGAAACAAGTGGTATCTCGACGGCGGCGCCAACTGGAACCGTGAGAAATTCGCCACCGGCTTATTGCGGAACTCGGCGGAAGCCAGTATCAGCGAGGCGTCCGAGCACGCGCTCGGCAGCATCCTGCACGTCCACCAGAGCTTCTCGATCTTCCCCAACCTCACCGATGGCGGCGAGTACCGTTTCCGGGCGCGGGCCGGGGCGGATGTCAAGCTGAACAGCCACCTCGCGGTGACCTTCCTCATCCTGAACCGGTACCTGTCGAACCCGGTGGCCGACAAGAAGAAAGACGATCTGCTGTTTTCGACCGGACTGCAGTTCAACTGGGCCCAACAGTAGTCGCGCGGGACTCACCAGCGAAACCGCGTCCGCCGAAGATCGCTAATCGGGGAACTGAACCGGATACCGACTCGTAGTAACAGTCAGACGCTGAGCCAAGGAGGTTGCATGGAAACGCACGTTCGCGTACTGGCGATTTTGCAGATCGTATTCGGAACGATGGGGCTGCTGGCGGGATTGGTACTGCTGGTCGTATTCGGCGGCGCTGCCGGGATCGTCGGCACCGTCGGGGTCGCCCAGGATTCCGGCGCCTTGATCGCGGTACCCATCATCGGCATCGTCGGCGCGGTGCTCATCGGACTGGTCGTGCTGCTGTCGCTGCCGTCGCTGGTCGCGGGCATTGGCTTGCTGAACTACCGGCCCTGGGCCCGCATCATGACGATGGTGCTCAGCATTCTGAACCTGTTCAATGTTCCGGTGGGAACGCTACTCGGCGCCTATGGCCTCTGGGTGATGCTGTCGCCGGAGACAGAAGCCCTGTGCCGGCGCGGCGGAGTCCCACGGCATCCGATTGCAGTGGCGCGATAGCCCGACGTGGAGCGAGCCGCCGAGCTTGCCACACGCAATCGTCCCTCGGCGATCGGCCTATCGCCAGGCCCCGGCGGTTTCGGCGACAAACTCCTCGAAGCGGCGTGCCGGATGGCCGACGATCTTCTCGCAGGCCGCCATCTCCTCGGCGGAAGCGAGCAGCCCGTGCTGCTGGAAATGCTCGTACATGAGGCGCAGATCGTGCGCCATCCACGGCGGCATGAGTAGCTCGGCCTGCTTTTCCCAGTTGTCCAGGTTGTCGCCGACGTACTGCACGTCCGTGCCGAGGTGCTTTGACCAGACCGCCGCGCAGTCCTCACCGGTGAGGCGCTCGGGACCGACCAGGGGGAAGGTCTGGCCGTCGTGGGCGGCGCCAGCCAGGGCATTGACCGCGGCGTCGGCAATGTCGCGGACGTCGACACGATACAGACCGATCCCTCCCAGCGGCTGCGGGTAGATGCCGAACAGCCGGAGGGGATCCTCGATCCACAGGTCATTCTGGAAGAAGTTGTTCGGTTCGAGGAAGACGTAATCGAGCCCGGAGGTGACCACGGCCTCCTTGATGGGAACCTTCGAGCCGAAGTGAGGGATCTGTGCCGCCTCCTCGGCTCCGTACACCGTCATCGACACGATGCGGCGGACACCCGCCTCCACAGCCGCGGCCACACCGTTGAGCCCCTGCTCGGTCTCATTCGGCGCCACCGGTGTGATCAGGACCACGGCTTCGATGTCCTTCATCGCCGCTCCGAGAGTGGCCGGATCGGCGAGGCTGCCTTCGGCAATCTCCACCCGATCGGCCATCTTCTTGAGCTTGTACGGGGCGCGCGTGAGGGCGCGCGTTTCGTGCCCGGCCTGCAGCAAACATGGCAGCAGGGCCGATCCGACCTTGCCGGTCGCGCCCGTGACCAGAACTTTCATTGACCCTCCTTCAGGACCCGGTTCCTACATCCGGACCAGCAATCATGCTAGCAGTATAGAAAGGCAATTCAACAACGGAGTCAATCAATGTCACCTTTCACTCGCGCCAAACAGATCATTCAGAGCTTCAAGGGAGACGCCTACCTCTTCGGCAACGGCGTCACTGACCGGGTCGGCGAACTGGCCGGCGATTTCGGCAAGCGCGGCCTGATCGTGTGCGACGAATTCCCCGGAGCGGGGGACTGGGTCGCCCGCATCCGCAAGTCGCTCGAGTCAGCCGGCAAGGAGATCATCGGTCAGGTCAAGGGAGCGCGGCCCAACGCCCCGCGTGAGGACCTGTCGCGCATGGCGGACGAGATGAAAGAGTTCGCTCCGGATTTCTACGTGAGCTTCGGATCCGGTTCCACCATCGACTGTGCCAAGTCGTCCGACGTCCTGCGCATCCTCGGCGGGTCGATCGAGGACTACTTTGGCATGGGCCTCGTCACGGCCGCCCTCGAGAAGACGGGCAAGAAGCTGACCCCGCACCTGGCCATGCAGACGGCTTCCAGCTCGGCGGCCCACCTGACGAAGTATTCCAACATCACCGACCTGTCGGCGGGCCAGAAAAAGCTGGTCGTCGATCCGGCCATCGTGCCGACGCGCGCCGCCTTCGATTTCGAGGTCACGCACACCTGTCCGGCCGCGCTTACCGCCGACGGCGCGCTCGACGGCGTTTCCCATTCGCTCGAGGTTTTCTATGGAGCCAAGAGCGGTCCGAACTATGACCTGATGGCCGACGTGGCGCGCGAAACGTTCGACCTGGTCTTCCAGTACCTCCCGCGGGTGCTCGACAACCCCGCTGACGCCGAGGGGCGCGAGGCGCTGGCGCTCGCGACCGACTTGGGCGGCTACGCAATCATGGTCGGCGGCACCAACGGCGCTCACCTGACCAGCTTCTCGCTGATCGACGTTCTGAGCCATGGCCGCGCCTGCATCATGATGAACCCCTATTACACGGTCTTCTACTCGCCGGCCATTCAGGAACACCTCAAGATCGTTGGCGAGAGTCTGGCCCGCGCCGGCGTGGCCTACGATGCGTCGACCTCCGGACGCGACCGTGCCGTGGCGGTAGCCGAGGGCCTGAGGGCGATCGAGAAGCGGGTGAAGATCCCGACGACGCTGAGCGAGGTGCCCGGCTTTGGTCAACACCACATCGAGCGGGCGCTCACCGCGGCCAAGAACCCGCAGCTCAAGATGAAGCTGCAGAACATGCCGGTGCCGCTGACTGCGGAGTTGGTCGATGAGTATATGGGACCGGTGCTCGAGGCGGGCAAGACCGGCGACCTGAGCTTGATCAAGAACCTCGCGAGCGCATAGTCGAGTTGTGGTTGAGATTCTCTCGCGCGGATCAGCACTGTAGTTTCGAGAGCGGTCGCTGCCAGATTTCCGTACCGTTTTCTCTGTTGGGAGAACACAGCGAACCGATAAGACCTACGAGACGACTCCCGCTCGCTGCTGGTAGCGGGTGGGACCGGTACTCCTGCTGATTCACGATGAGTGTTCTAAATCCCAGAAATCGCCTCGTCAACTTCCGACTGAGTGAAGCGGAGTTCGAGCAGCTAAAAGCCGCCTGCCACGAGAACGGCGCCAGAAGCATCTCCGAGTTCGCCCGCACCGCGGTGCTGAATTCATTACGACAACAGGTTGTGGACGATGGACCCGACGTGCAGCGAGTCACCTACCTCGAGGACAAGGTGGTGGCGCTTGAGGTCCGGACCGACCAGTTGCTCCGTCTGTTGACGAACACCCGGAACGCCCCGGCCGAGATGCCTGGCCGGGACGTGGTATTTGGCGGCGATCGCGTGCGGTAGGCGTCCCGCTTCCACCCGGCTCATCCGGTCGACGGACGCCAGGTTGATCGATCGCCGTGTCCTCTCCGGAGGCGTAGGGAGCCCTTTGCGTAGTCGGATGGGGCTGCGCCCTGCTTCAAGCTCTTCCCGGAGAAGTGGGGCACGCGGCTTCGGCTGCCTTGCGTGGTTGTGTCCCGCGCTATCCGCCAGGATTACCACGGCGGCGACCGGCGCCGCCCGCTACCCGTCCCGGTCGCCGGCATGAGGTCCGGTGTGGCAAGTCTGGCGGGTCGGTCTACCCGGTCAGGATTTCGGTGTCATCTTCGCGACGAACGTCTGGGTAGACGATCTTTCAGGCTACTCTACTGGCGCATTTCCGGAAGCAAGACCGAAATCCGCCGGCGTGTGGAGGAACGGGTTCACAACCTCGACCGAGCCAAAGCGCTGGCCGGTCTGAAGATCTTCGGTCAGCAACCGCGCGCACCCCGCTCGTTCGGCAGCGGCGACGATTAGTGCGTCCCAGTAGCTGAGCTGGGCTTGATCGGACCAATGCCAAGCCCGGCGGACCAATCCCAGCGTCGTCTCGACCGGCACCCAGTTGGCATAGATCTCGACAGCCTGCTGGGCCTTCTTCGGGGGCCGCCGCATCTTCTTCACTGCGCTGACGTAGAACTCGTGGAGGACCTGCCAACTTAAACTACCGCGGCCTGATTCCCAAAGAGCATCAAGCCACCGAAGCGCATTCCGCCGCTTCGTCCGGTCCGACGGATCGACCGCATAGAGCAGAACGTTGGAATCGACGAAGAATCTGCTAGCGTCGCTCATGCGCCTTATCTCGACTGAGCCTTCCAGATGCGTCAACTCCAGGAATGCTGCCGAGCTTCTTCCACCGCTCGTAGGCGAGCCAGTACTCGTCGCTCATCTTCATCTGACGCTCGAGTATTGCGCCGACCAGCTTGGACACGGACATATTCTCCTCGGCGGCCTTCTTGCGCGCCCAAAGGGCGGCCTCTTCGCTCAGGGTGATGGTTACGTTCTTGAGCACGAACTCAGTGTAACACGAACACACTAAAGAGGCGCAAGCATACCGGAGGGACCGCTCTGGCGGCCGGCGAAGTGAGACGTTGGTGGTCTTGTGAGCGGGAATCGCCCGACACAACCACGGTCTACTCGATCGGCTCGCGATACGTGACTTCCGACGTCACTTCCGACCGTTCGAATCCCGTATTCCGCAGCGATAGCGAGATGTCTCGCTTGTAGAAGAACACGGCCCGGATGGTGAACTCGCCACCGTAGGTGACCGGGAACCAGAGGTCGTCCTCGAACTCCTCGTAGGTCACCTTGAAGCCGAGTTGCTCGATGTTGGTGCCGAGCAGGGTGCGCACGGCGAAGGGGATGTTCTTCGCCAGGCGGGTCGTCACGACGACGGGCTGAAGTTTCTCGACATCGATCAGCGCCTCGCCTTCCCAGGGGATACCGTTGTCCCACTTCTTCTTCTCCGGCTCGAAGAGAATCCGGCAGACCGCGCGGCCTCGATAGGTTTCCCGTCCCGCCAACTCGAATAAGAGGTGTTTCTGGCGCTGCAGGGTGAGTGGGAAAAGATCGCGGGCGATGCCGTCTTTGGCGTCTTCATCGCCGGTCAGGTCAGCGGCCAGATCCGTGATCAGGTCGCCGTCGATATCGACGGTGCCGGCCCGCCATTCGGGATCGTAGTAATTGGCCAGCTCGCCTTTGTACACGTACTTGCCAAGAAAGTTCGTGCGCTCCTTCTCGGTGCCGCGGGCCGAGGGGGTGACGCCGTACTCGTAGGACTCCTCGCGCCATAGCTTCTTGCCCTTATGAAAACGGATCAGCACCGACTGCTGATAGCGGAAAGCCTCCCGCATTGTCTGAGCGCGGTTCTGGTTCCAGGCGACCTTGCGCATGATCTCGCCGGCGGTGAGGTCGGCGCTCCCGGCGGTAGACAAAATTGGGCCCAGTGTCACCGCGAACAACAGAACAGCGCCGCGCATTGTTACTCCGGCGCGCCGCCCGTCGCCCGGTCGCCCATCCGGGCCGGGTCGTCCAGCCAATCGGAGAAGGTCCGCGGGTCGAGCTTGAGCCGCACGACGATGGCCTCCCCCGGCTCGTAGGTCGCCACCAGTAATTGCATCCGGCGCCGCAAGCCTTGTGCGAAGATCGCCTTCTCCTCACCGTCATGGAGCGAGCGGACCCGGACCATCGGCTTCCAGTTGTAGCCGGCGCCGCGACTCACGGTATCAAAGAAATGCTGCCGGGCGGCGGGGCGGAGGCGCAAGTCCTCGAACAGAGCGAAATCGAAGCCGGCGACGCCGTGCGGGCGGCTCACGTTGACGATGAACTTGGCGAAGCCGAACAGCGGATTCCGCATCCGCTGCGCACCATACTCGGATTCGAGCGACCGCACGATGCCGTCGAAGCCGTCCTGGGCGGGGGCGGTCCCGGCCAGGGTGAGTGCCAGGATCGCGATGGTCAACCCGGCTCGCACTTCAGTTCTCCTTGTCCTCGCTCTTGCCGGCGGAACCCGTGTCCAGCCGTGGGATGCCGAACTGTCCGCTCAGCTTGGCGATGTCCTCGGGGTTGATCGACCCCTCGATATGGACGATGGTTAGTTCCTTCGGCTCCGCGGCCAGGATCGTGATGCCGGTGATCTTGTTGTTGGCCCTCCGGAAGTAGATCTGAGTGTTGTCGCCGCCCGGCTTCTTACTCCGGACGTTGACCACCGGCACCCACTCGGGCGCCTTGAGCTGGGCGCGGACCGCATCGAGGTCCGCCGTCGAATACTGACCTTCCGAGGCGAATTCGTAACTGCGGACGTAGATGCCACCGAGTCCCTTGACCAGGCTCTTGGCCGCCTTCTCGTCCGGATCGTCATCGGACATGAACGCGGTGGCGAAGCCGAGCATATTGGCGTCGAGTGTGATGTCGACCACCTCTTCGGCTCTTGCCTCGAGCGCATCGAGACTGGCCGGGAAATGAATGCTCTGGGGCGCCGCCCACACGGTCAACGACGCCAGCATGAACCCAACTATCAGCTTCTTCATGATTACTCCTGTTCGGGCCTGTTCAGGCTCCGCACTCCCTGCTGTGCAATATGGATTTCGTGGGCGGTGATTTGCAGCGCCAGCATTACCTGCTCCTTGGCTCGCTCGCCCTCGGCCTGCCGCTCGGCGTGGCGCTGGTAGCCGACACCCGCCACGATCAGCAGGCACAGCGCTCCGGCCACGGCCCATTGGAGACGAGGTCCCGTGAGCCAGGCCGCCAGCCGCTCGCGGAACGAGGGTCGGCGCCGCTCCGCGGCGACTCGCGCGAGGACCCGCTCGGTGAAGCCCTCGGGGGGCTCCATCCGCTCAAGCGCGCGTTTCAGTTCGTCGTCGAATTGGCTCATGACGCTTCTCCTTCCCATTGGTCGCCGGCCGGTGTAGCAGGCTTCAGAAACCGCGACGCCTTCTCCCTGAGCAGCGCGATGGTGCGAAACAACTGTGTCCGCACGGTCCGCGCGGGCAGCCGCAGGATCTTGCCGATCTCCTCGAACTCCATTTCCTCCTGGTAGCGGAGGATGACCAGCATCCGTTTGCGTTCCGGCAGCGAGGCCACGAGGCGCTGCAACCGGTCTCGCAGGAGCGGGTCTCGGGTCTCTTCCCGCGCGCTCAGCTCGGGGGCGGAGGCGAGGTCCACCTCTTTGACGGAGGCGTGCCGCCGGGCGTGGTCGATCGAGCGGTGGCTGGCGACGCGCCGCAACCAGTTGGTGACGTGGGCCGCCGACTCCATCCGGTCCAGGCTTCGGTAGAGCTGCAGGAACACGTCCTGGGCCAGCTCTTCGGCCTGTGCCTGGTCGTGGAGGAGATGATAGGCGATGGAATAGACCATGGCCTTGTTGTCCTCGACCAGCCGGGCGAAATCGGCCTCAGTGACGGCATAGGTTGCCGACGGGATTGAGTTTGCTGTTGCGGCTGCCGTTTGCGTCACTGTTCGTTTCCGCCTCGTACTGGAATACGCGATCCGGTTCCGGCGTGATTCGTTTTTTTTGAGTTTTGGGCCGCTGGTCCGGGGCCGCTCCGGACCTCCCGGCCGCCTTGACGGCCGGAATCGATCGTTAATAAGCTTGTACCAGAATCCTCGGCTGGGAATCCGATGCGACTCACTGGGCTCTGTCTGCCGTTACTGTTGGTCTCTCTCGCCAGCGGTGCGGAAAGCGCCCCGACGTCCGATTTCGAAACCATTATCCCGCCCTTCGTCGCCAGGAACTGTGTCCTGTGTCATAGCGGCGGGCATGCTGTCGCCGGCCTGAATCTCACGCTTTATAGGGATGCCGAGTCGGCTGCCCGGGCCGGTGCGGTGTGGGAGAAGATGCTGGCGAAGCTCCGGGCCGGGGAGATGCCGCCGGCGGGAATGCCGCGTCCCACCCGCGAAGAGCTGCAGCCGGTGCTCGACTGGCTCGAGGCGGAGGTGGCGCGGCGGCGCAAGGAACGTGGTCCCGATCCCGGTCGTGTCACAGCGCGGCGGCTGAACCGGCAGGAATACAACAACACCATCCGGGATCTGCTCGGAGTGGACCTGCGGCCGGCCGATGACTTTCCGGCCGACGACTCCGGCTACGGCTTCGACAACATCGGCGACGTGCTGTCGCTGTCGCCGGTGCTGATGGAACGCTACCTCGTCGCGGCCGAACGGGTCGCGCGGGAGGCGATCGTCGTCGACCGTCCGCTGCCGGTGACGCAGGAGACCTTCCGCGCCGAGCCCGAGATCCTCTCCAACGGCGACGAGACATGGCCTGGGGAGTTCTCGGCCACCTACGAATTTCCGGCGGACGCGACCTACGACATCCGGGTGCCGGTGAAGGGCAAGCGGCCGAGCGCGACGCGGCTGCTGACGCTCGAGCTGTGGGGCGACAACGAGCTGGTCACGTCGAAGCCGGTCCGCGTGGGCGCCGAGACCAACGACCTGGTGGGACGCGCGCGCGTGCCGGCCGGCGAGCACACGCTGCGCGCGGCGCTGGTCGAGGATGCTTCCAACGTCGACGACGCCCGCGGCGAGGCGCCCGGTCCGAACACGCGGGATCGCAACTTCGTGATCGAGGGAATCGAGATCAAGGGGCCGTACGACCAGGAGCCGCCTCCGCTCACCGCCAGCCACCGGCGCATCTTCATCTGCGGCGAGCGGGGACAGTACGACGCGGCCTGCACCGGGAAGATCCTCCGGAACCTGGCCTACCGCGCCTATCGCCGGCCGGTGACCGGCGACGAGGTCGACAAGCTGCACGGGCTGGTCCGCACGGCGATGGCCGACGGCGCGCCGTACGAGGAAGCGATGCAGGTGGCGCTCGAAGCGGTGCTCGTATCGCCGAACTTCCTGTTTCGCATCGAGCGGGACGCCGCGCCCGACGATCCCAAGGCCATCCACCGCATCAACGATTTCGAGCTCGCCTCCCGGCTGTCGTATTTCCTGTGGAGCAGCATGCCGGACGACGAGCTGCTGCGGCTCGCCCGGCTCGACCTGCTGCACACGCCCGACGTGCTAGAGGCGCAGGTGCGGAGGATGCTCGCCGATGACCGGTCCGAGGCGCTGGTCCGGAACTTCGCCGGCCAGTGGCTCGAACTGCGCAACCTCGATGAAGCGCAGCCCGATCCGGCGCTGTTCCCCGACTTCAACGACGAGCTGCGCGAGGCGATGCGCCGCGAGACCGAGCTGTTCTTCACGCGGGTGATGCGCGAGGACCGAAGCGTGCTCGACTTCATCGACGGCAAGTACACCTACTTGAACGAGCGGCTCGCCGAAGCACTACGGCATCGAAGGCGTGAAGGGCGACTGGTTCCGGCTGGTCCCGCTCGACGGCGAGCAGCGCAGCGGCGTGCTGACGCAGGCGAGCATCCTCGACCATCTCGTCCTACCCGACGCGGACCTCGCCGGTGCGGCGCGGCCTGTGGGTGCTCGAGAACATCCTCGCCTCGCCGCCGCCACCGCCGCCGCCGAACGTACCGGCGCTCAACGACCAAGGGGTCGGCATCACCGGCACGCTGCGCGAGCAGATGGAGCAGCACCGCGCCGATCCGGCCTGCGCGGTCTGTCACAAGCGGATGGATCCGCTGGGCTTCGGCCTGGAGAACTACGGTCCCACGGGCGGCTGGCGCACGCACGAGGGCAAGTTCACGATTGACGCCACCGGGAAGCTGCCCGAACGGTGAGACGTTCAGCTCGCCGGCCGAGCTCAAACAGATCCTCAAGGCAAATGCCGGGGCGTTCGTCGAATGCCTGACCGAGAAGATGCTGACCTACGCGCTGGGGCGCGGCCTGGAGAGCTACGACCAGCCGCAAGTGGAGGCGATCGCCCGCCAAGTCGCCGAGGACGATTACCGGTTTAGCCGCCTGGTGCTCGGGATCGTGCGGAGCATGCCATTCGAGATGCGCCGCGGAGATCCCGGCCGGGAGGATGGGAGCTAACGAAATGATTCTGGGAAAGCACTTGCCACGACGCACGTTTTTGAGGGGGCTCGGCGCGACGGTCGCCCTGCCGGCGCTTGAAGCAATGACGCCGGCCCTGGCCCGGGCGGCGCGGATGGACGAGACGCCGCGGCGCCTGGCGTTCGTCTACGTGCCGAACGGCATCATCATGCGCGACTGGACCCCGGACGCCACCGGCGCCGACTTCGAGCTGCCGTCGATTCTCGCGCCGATGGCGCCGCATCGCGAGAAGATGCTGCTCGTGTCGAGGCTGATGCAGAACGGCGCGCGGCCGCTCGGTGACGGTCCGGGCGACCATGCGCGGGCGGCGGCTGCCTATCTGACCGGCGTGCATCCGCGGAAGACGGCGGGCGCGGACATCCAGGAACGGCATCTCGGTGGACCAGGTGGCGGCGCAGGCTATCGGCGGCGAGACGCAGCTCGCCTCACTCGAGCTTGGCTGCGAGGGCGGTCGCATGGCCGGCAACTGCGATTCGGGCTACGCCTGCGCCTACTCGAACAACATCTCCTGGCGCAGCGAGACGACGCCGATGCCGCCGGCGGTGAATCCGCGGCTCGTCTTTGAACGCCTGTTCGGGGCCGATGCCGGCGAGGATCCGGCGATGCGGGCGCGCCGGCGCCGCTACCGGTCGAGCATTCTGGACCTGGTGCAAGAGGATACGCGCAAGCTGCGCGGCGAGCTGGGAGCGACGGATCAGCGGAAGCTCGACGAATACCTGGTGGCGGTGCGGGATATCGAGAAGCGCCTGGAGGCCGCGGCGGCCGATCCGCGGCAAGTGGAGCCGGAGATCGAGAAGCCGGCCGGCGTGCCGGTTGACTATGCCGAGCACGTGGCGCTGATGTTCGACCTGCTGGCGGTGGCCTTCGAGGCCGATATCACGCGGGTCGCGACCGTCATGCTGGCGCGCGAGGCGAGCAACCTCTCCTATCGCGAAATCGGCGTCCCGGAGGCCCACCACGAGCTGAGCCACCACAAGGGCGACGAGACGAAGATCGAGAAGATCAGCAAGATCAACCGGCATCACGTCGAGCTGTTCGAGCGGTTCGTGGCGCGGCTGTCGGCCACCGCCGAGGGCGACGGCACGGTGCTCGACCATTCGATGATCGTCTACGGCGGCGGCATCAGCGACGGCAATCGCCACGATCACGACAACCTGCCGGTGATGCTCGTCGGCGGCGGCGACATCCGCACCGGCCGCCACGTCCAGTGCGCGCCCGAGACGCCGATGAACAATCTCTACCTGTCGCTGCTCGATCGCATGGGCGTCCACGCGGAGACGCTGGGCGATGGTACAGGGGAGTTACAGGAGCTGTCGGAGCTATCATAAAGGTATGGCGAGCGCCACGCTCATCAGTGTCGAGCAATACCTTCGAACCAGCTACTCACCCGATCGGGAGTATCTGGATGGGCGCGTCGTGGAGCGGAACTTGGGCGAGAAAGACCACAGCATCCTCCAGACGGAGATCTGCCACATATCTTAATGTCAAACGGAGGGAACTCGGCATCCGAGATGCTACGTAGAACAGCGAGTTCAGGTGAAGGCGGAACGGTTTCGTATCCCCGACGTCTGCGTGGTGCTCGGCGGGCACCCGCCAGGCCAGATCTTCACCGAGCCGCCGTTCCTCTGCATCGAAATCCTGTCGAAGGACGATCGGGCGACCGACATACAGGCCAAGGTCGAAGACTATCTCGATTTCGGCGTGCCGAACGTCTGGATCATCGACCCGAGAACGCGGCGCGGCTGGATGCACACGGCCGACGGCGCCGGCCGAGCCAGCGAAGATCTTCTGAAGACCCGAGATCCCGAGATCGCCGTGCCCCTTGCTGAGATGTTCGCCGGCCTGGACGACTAACTGATCTGGTCGGCCAGCGCCAGTCGAACCACTCCTTTCACCGGCCCATTCGGATCGATCGGTTTCCCTTTCCGCAAAATCACGATGCGGCCTTCGCGGGCCAGATAGAGCGCCTGCTGCCGGACCGCCGTCAGATACGTGCGCCATTCCCCCGGCGGAGGGTCGGCCGGTTTCCACTGTTGTTCGGCGAAGGCCTGCGCGGCATCGACGGGAGCGATGGAGCGGCCGGGATGTTCGCCGAGCAGTGCAAGGATCGTTTCGGCGATGGGGTCGAGCTTTGGTTTGGTAGGCACGGATTGTCCTGAGTGTCGTTACTGGTTAGTGTACTGCGTCACGAGGGATGGCCCGATCGACGGGTGGCATTCGCTCTACAATCGTTCCACAAGCCGCGCGAGCAGCGCCGTGCGGTCGACGATCCGGTCGATCAGAATGCTTTCGTTCGCGGCATGCGCTCCTTCGCCGACGCCGCCCAGACCGTCGAGCGTCGGCACGCCGAGCGCGCCGGTGAAGTTGCCGTCCGAGGCGCCGCCGGTCGACGACTCCTCGAGCGCCACGCCCATTTCGGCGGCCAGTTCCTTCGCCTTGGCGAACAGCGACGCCACGGCCGCGGTCCGCTCCATCGGCGGACGGTTCAGTCCGCCTTCGACCTCCAGCCGGCACCGGCTGTCGACCGGCTTCAGCTTGCGGAACTTCCGGTCGAGCGGCGCAGCGTCGCGCATCCGGCTGACGCGGATGTCGCAGGCGACCCGCGCGAAGTCCGGGACCACGTTGACGCCGCTGCCGCCGGTGATCACGCCCGGGTTCACCGTGACGCCGCGCTCGAGGTTCGAGAAGGTCGAAATCCGCTCGATCTGACGTGCCAGCTCGACGATCGCGTTGGCGCCCGAGGCGAAATCGATGCCCGAGTGGGCGGCCCGTCCGTGGGCGGTCACGGTGTACTCTCCGACGCCCTTGCGCGACGTCTTGAGCTTGCCGTCGAGGCCGCTCGCGGGTTCGAGCACCAGCACGGCGTCGCTTGCGAGCGCCTCGCGCTCGGT
Source organism: Bryobacterales bacterium (assembly GCA_963809945.1). GTDB lineage: Bacteria > Acidobacteriota > Terriglobia > Bryobacterales > Bryobacteraceae > CAWELS01. The sequence continues at coordinate 153,061 of CAWELS010000045.1, forward strand.
CACCGTGCGCGAGGTTCGGCTGCCGGTCTCCTCGTCGGTGACCAGCAACATCGAGACGCGCCGCCGCACCGGAATGTCCAGCTCACGCAACGCCGCAATCGCATGAATGAAGAATGCGATGCCGGACTTCATGTCGAACACGCCCGGTCCCCAGAGCCGCCCGGCGCGCTGGCGGAACGGCATCCTGGCGAGCGTCCCGACGGGCCATACCGTGTCCATGTGGCCGAGCGCGAGCAGGCGTCCCTTCTTGGGCCTTCCGGGCAGCGTGAAGTCGACGAGCAATTGCCCGCGCGGACGCCGCACCTTCGCGATGCCCGACACCTCAGTGGCAACGAGCTGCGCCATCCGCTCGACGGCTTGCCCATCGCCGCTCGGCGACTCGCATTCCACCATCCGCCGGATCAGCCCGATGGTCCGGTTGCGCCTTCGGCCAATCGAGGAAGTCAATTCATCCATCGCTTGTTATAATATCGGGGTCCCATGGCCAAACTGGATATTCTTGATATTGAACGGATTCTTCCCCACCGGTATCCGTTCCTACTGGTCGATCGCATCGAGGAGATGGAAGAGGAGCGCATTGTGGGCATCAAGAATGTCACCGTCAATGAACCGTTCTTCCAGGGGCATTTCCCGGGCTTCCCGGTGATGCCCGGCGTGCTCATCGTAGAGGCGATGGCGCAGGTGGCCGGCGTGCTGGCGCTCAGCAAGATGGACGGCAGCAATAAGGTCGTGCTCCTGGCCATGATCGAGTCGGCGAAGTTCCGCAGGCCTGTCTTTCCGGGCGACCAGCTCCGCATGGAGATGAAGGTGGACAAGCTCAAGGCCTCGGTGGCCAAGATGAGCGGCCGGGCCATGGTGGGCGACAACGTCGTGGCCGAGGCGTCCGTCATGTGCAAGCTCGGCCCGAAACCGCGATAACGCCGCCGGCGCCTGAGCGTCATGCCTGTTCATCCGACCGCGATCGTCGATCCGGCGGCGCGCATCGATTCGACCGCCGACGTCGGTCCTTTCTGTGTGATCGGCCCGGAGGTGGAGGTCGGCCCCGGCACGCGCCTGATGGCGCACATCTACGTGGAGGGGCCCACCAAGATCGGCGCCGAAAATCTTTTTTACCCTTACGCGAGCGTCGGCGTCGCCTCGCAGGACCTCAAGTACAAAGGCGAACGCGCCGAGACGCGCATCGGCGACCGCAACAAGGTCCGCGAGTTCGTTACCATCCATCGCGGCACCGAGGGTGGCGGCCTGGTGACCTCGATCGGCAGCGACAACCTGCTGATGGCCTACGTCCACGTGGCGCACGATGCCAACATCGGCAGCCACGTCATCCTCGGCAACGCCGTCACCATGGCCGGCCACGTCAGCATCGGCGACTGGGCCATCGTCGAGGCCTTCACCGGCGTCCACCAGTTCTGTCGCATCGGCCGGCACGCCTTCGTCGGCGGCTACAGCGTGATCACGCAGGACGTGCTGCCGTTCTCGCAGACCGTCACGCCGCGCGACACCAAGGTCTACGGCGCCAACAAGGTGGGCCTGAGCCGGCGGGGCTTTACCGGTGAAGCGGTGGACGGGCTGCAGAAAGCCTTCCGCCTGCTGACCCGCGCCCAACTCAATACCGCCCAGGCCATCGCGCGGATTCGCGAGGAGATCGCCGGCTCGGCCGAGATCGACGAACTGATCGAGTTCATCGAATCCTCCGAACGCGGCGTTCACAAGGGATGAAATACGGGCTGATCGCCGGCAACGGTCGCTTCCCGGTCCTGGCGCTCGAGACGGCCCGGTCGCTCGGCCATGAAGTGGTCGCCGTCGGGATCAAAGAGGAAGCTTCGCCGGAGATCGAACCGCTCGCCGCGCGCTGCTACTGGGTTTCGCTCGGCGAACTCGGCAAGCTCATCGACATCCTGCACCGCGAGGGCATCACCGAGGTGATCATGGCGGGCCAAGTGAAGCACGCCAAGATCTTCTCGTCGATCCGGCCGGACTGGCGGCTGGTCAAGCTGCTCGCCTCGCTCACCTCCAAGAACACGGATTCGCTCATCGGAGGCGTCGCCAAGGTTCTTGCCGACGAGGGCATCCAACTGGTCGACTCGACGCTGTTCCTCAAGCCGCTGCTCGCTTCGGCGGGCGTAATGACGCGCCGCAAACCGACCAAGGAGGAGCAGGCCGATGTCGCCTACGGCCGCCGGATCGCCAATGCTCTGGCGGGCTTCGACGTCGGCCAGAGCGTGGTGGTAAGCGACCGTGCCTGCGTCGCCGTCGAGGCCATGGAAGGCACCGACGCCACGCTCCGCCGCGCCGCCGAGATCACCGGCGGCCGTCCGCTGCGGCTCATCAAGGTGTCGCGCCGCCGGCGCCATCTGCTGTTCGATGTTCCGGTGGCGGGCCCGGGCACCATCGAAACAATGCGCGAGACCAGCGCCACCGTGCTGGCCGTCGATGCCGGCCGGACGCTACTGCTGGACCGGGACGAGATGCTACGGGCTGCCGACGAGGCGAAAATTGCGGTGGCCGGTTACAAACCGGAGGAGTAGAACACTGCTCAAACCTCCACCAATCGCAACTCCGGTGCCAGCCACTTGAGGGCGCCGGCGTCGCTGGTCGCGACCGCCTGTCCGGCCCTCCGCGCGCAGACCACGACGTGCGCATCCACCACGTCCGCCGTCCCGGTCCGCGACAACAACAAGCCGACCGCCGTTGCGTCCGGACCGTCGAGAGCAACGAGATCCGTCGAAACCTGGCGAATGAGGCGGCAGAGGCGCGCCTGTCTGGCCGGGTTGCGAATCGCTTGCGCAAGCGCCGTCGCCGGAATCGTGATTCGCATTCCCCGCTCGATCGCGCGTGCAATCAGCACGAGCACCCGCCGATCGTTTCTCTCCAGCGCGATCAGCCCGCCCGTATCCAGCGTGATGCCGCTCACGCGGCCTTTCCCTTTTTCGCGGCGTGTTTCCGCTTCTCCGGAGAGAGCACTTCGTCGGCCCACCCGCGCTCCTTCTTTGTGAGCGGGCCTCCCGTTTGCCGCAGGCCATCGTCGAGCATCTCCCTCCAGCCGGCCGCATCGAACAGCGCGACTCCGACGGCGTGCTTCACGAAACCGGAAATGCTCGCCGCCCTTCCGGACTCGACCAACGCCCGAATTTCCGCTACCTGATCGTCTTCGAGGGTCACGGTGATCTTGGTCGTCGCCATACTAAGTACCATACCACGCGACGACATTCCCCGAGCCGCGCTTCGCGTGCGTGTGACCTCGATGGGTACCTCGCTTCCGCCGCGCCGCGCCCTCAGTCGCCGGAGGTGCATTGCGGGTTGCGTGCCGGCTTCCGCGACGATTCCGAGCGATCTCACCATCGCCAGCAGTTCGGCCGGCTGGACCGGCTTGGCGATGTGGGCGTCCATGCCGGCCGCCAGGCAGCGGTCGGAGTCGCCCTCGAAGGCGTGGGCGGTCATGGCGACGATCGGCACGTGGTAGCCGGTGGCCTTCTCGTACTCTCGAATCGCCATGGTGGCGTGCAGGCCATCGGTCTCCGGCATCTGCACGTCCATCAGGACGACATCGAAGCGTTCCCTTTGGATCGCGGCGACCGCCTCCTGGCCGTTCGTCACCGCCACCACTTCGTGCCCATCCTTCTCTAGCAACCGCGTAGCCACCTTCTGGTTGATGGCGTTGTCCTCGGCCAGCAGGATGCGCAGCGGCCGGTTCGACGGGACAGCGATCCCGTTGCTGTTGGCTGGACGGGCGACGGACTCGCCCGCGGCCGCGACGTCGAACCGGGCGGTGAAGTGGAACGTGCTCCCCTGGCCGGGATCGCTCTCCACCCACAGCGACCCGTCCATCATCTCGACCAGGCGCTTTGAGATCGCCAGACCGAGGCCTGTCCCGCCGTGCCGGCGCGACGCGGAGCCGTCCACCTGGCGAAACGCCTCGAAGATGATCGTGTGCTGATCGGGAGGGACGCCGATTCCCGTATCCGTCACCGTGAAGTGCAGCCAGAGGCCCGGCGCGACCTCGCGTTCCACGCGCACCTCGACGCCGCCCTCGTCCGTAAATTTGACGGCATTTCCCATGAGATTAATCAGGACCTGCCGCAGGCGCACGGCGTCCCCCAACAGCTCGTCGGGCACGTTGTCGGCGACCTCGTAGGTGAGCGACAGCCCCTTCTCGGTGGCCCGGTAGATGAGCACCTGTACCGATTCCTTCACCGTGTGGCGCAGCCGGAACGGCTCGTGCTTGATCTCCATCCGCTCGGCCTCGATCTTCGAGAAGTCCAGCACGTCGTTGAGCAGCACCAGCAGCGATTGCGCCGATGTGCGCGCCGTCCCCAGCAGTTCCCGCTGCTCTTCGCTCAACGGGGTCGCCAGCGCCAACTCAGTCATACCGAGGATCCCGTTCATGGGCGTGCGGATCTCGTGGCTCATGTTTGCCAGAAACTCGCTCTTGAGCTTGTTGGCTTCTTCGGCGCGGCGCTTCTGGTAGGCGAGTTCCCGGGTCCTCTGCTCGACCGCGCGCTCGAGTTGCCGCCGGTCTGTCAAGAGCCGCTCCATGCGTCTCCGCAGCAACGCGCGTCCGGCGAGGACGACGATCAGCGCGGCCAGTATCTGAAGCCACCACTGGCCCCACCAGGGCCGTGCGATGCTGAAGTCGACCCGCGCCGGCTCAGTGCTCCACAGTCCTTCGGCACTCCCGGCCATGACCTCGAAGGTGTAGTTGCCCGGGGCCAGCCGGGCATAGCGCACCGAATCCTGGTCCGTCTCCGCCCAACTTTCGTCCAGACCCGCCAGCCGATAGCGGAACCTCACCTTGTGGCGATTGCGGAATGTCAGGGCGGCGAAGCGGACCAGCAGCGACCGGTTCTCGTAGTCCGTGTCAGTCGAAGCCACGTTCGTCGGCCGCGGCTCGCCGCCGAGCTCGAAGGCGGTAATGACCGACGGCGGGCAGAACTCCGGCAGATCGTCGTCGCCGGGAGTGTAGCGAGCCAGCCCCTTGCTCGTGCCCAGCCAGACGACGCCTCCCTCCTCGGCGAGGAACGAGCTTCCATCGCAGTCGTCCCAAATGAGTCCGTCGAGGTGTCCGTAATGATGCCATCGCTCGCCGTCAAAGACGTCGGCGCCGTTATCGGTCCCGACCCAGACCTGCCCCCGGGTGTCGACCCCGACCGAGACGGCGTTGTCGGAGGAGAGTGCGTTCGAGCGATCGTAGTGCGCCAGCTCAGTGAGCTGTCCATCGCGGAGAACCACCCGCGAGACGCCGAATGCGTCCTGGTATCCGATCCAGATCGCGCCGCCGGCTTCCTGCGCCAGAAAACCGGTCCGGTCGCTCGCCAGGCCCTGGGCGGAAGTCCAGCGCTGCCATTGCCCGCTAGCGAGACGGGCAAGCCCTCGGGACCCGGACACCCAGACGGAGCCGTCGGCGGCCTGCAGGCACTCGAAGAAGGCCTCCTCTTCCGAGGTTCCGAGCGGCGCCAGTTGCTCGAACCGAACGGTGCCGTCGAGCGGGGAGCTGCGAAACAGGCCGGCATCGGTCAGGACCCACAGCCGGTCTTCGCGGTCGATCATGAGGTAGTTGACGCGGTCGTTCGTCAATCCTTGGGATTCGCCGAAGCGCTGGATTCGGCCGGAGGAGGGATCGAGGCGTCCGACACCGCCGGGCGAGCTCCCGGTCCAGACGTCGCCGCGGGAGTCGATGGCGAGGTCCATGACCCGGTTTCCGCCCAAGCCCCGTTCCTCGGTCCACACCCGCCACGGCTCCCCGCCGGCCGGCATCCGGTTGAGGCCGTGGTCGGTTCCGATCCAGAGAGCGCCGTCCGGGCCGCGCTCCATGCCCCAGATGGCGTCATGGCTCAAGCCTTCGGACTTGGTCCAGCCCTCCCACTCCCGGTCGCCGACCCAGCGAGCCAATCCGCCGCCCGGCAGGCCCAGCCAGGTGGTGCCCTCCTGGTCTTCCATCGCCTGCGACACCGCGCTCAACAGGAGGCCCTGCTCCTCTCGGATCACCTGCCAGCCGTCGTCCGTCTGGAGATAGAGACCGCGGTCCGTCGGGACGAGTAAGCGTCCGTTGTGGTCCACGCCGAGCGAGCCGAACGCGGCCGACTGGGCGGGTTGCCCGGCGGCCGGCACGAACTCGTTGCTCCCCGGATCGAGATACCGGAGCCGGCGGGAGCTGCGGATCCAGACCACCTCGTCCTTGGCGGTCGCCACCGCGTCCCAGCGGTCCGCCGGGACGCCGTGCAGCGGTCCCCAGACATGAACCTGCCCGTCGGAAAGCCTGCAGATCTGGTCGGCGCATCCGTACCAGACGGAACGATCCGGGGCCACGTGCACGCCGCGGACATCGGGCGAGGTGACCTCCCGCGGGGTGGGTACGAGCCGGAAAACGCGGTTTCCGGAAACGAAGTGGCCGATCCAAAGCCCGCGGTCGGTGGCGACGTACAGCCGTCCCAGCCCGTCGGAGCCGATCCCGTCCTGCGCCACGGGAACCATCTCCCCGCCGAGCTTGACCGGATCGAAGCGGTCTCCGTTCTGGACCTCGAGGCCGGCGTTGGAACCGACCCAGAGCGTCTTCCCGGCGTCCACGTGCAGCGCGTTGATCCATGTCCCGATCAGCCCGCTGTCATGGCCGTATTCGGTGAACCGGTGACCGTCGAAGCGGAATAGGCCGGCTTGCGTGCCCGCCCACAGAAATCCCGGCCCGTCCTGCAGCAGGCACTCGACCGCCAGATTGCGAAGGCCCTCCTCGTGCCCGTAGTGGCGGAAGCTATAACGCTGCCCCGATGCCAGCCACGGAAGGAGAAGAAACACCGCGATCCCTATGATCCATCGGGATCTCACTTCAACAGTATTTTCGGCAAAAAGGTAAGCTGTCTATAGACTATAACTTAGGCACGGACCCGAATCCGTGCGGGAGAGATCGTGAACGACATCCGCATGGCGGTCGTCGGCGTGGGTGCCTTCGGCCGTAATCACCTCCGTATCCTCGACGAAATGCCACGAGCCAGACTGGCCGCGGCGGTCGACATAGACCTCTCCCGGGCCGAGCAGGCCGCCGCCCAGTACTCCTGTGAGGCACTGACCGACTGGCGGGATCTGGCCGGACGCGTCGACGCGGCCGTGGTCGCCGCCCCGACCGTGCAGCACGCGGAGATCGGCTGCGGGCTGCTCGAGGCCGGCATCGACGTGCTGATCGAGAAGCCCATCGCCAGCGACCTCCCTTCCGCCCGGCAGCTTGTCGCCGCCGCCGAGCGGCACGGGCGCATCCTGCAGGTGGGCCACCTCGAGAGCTTCAATCCGGCCGTCGTCGCGGTGCGCCGGATCACGCGGCTGCCGATGTTCTTCGAGATCCACCGGATGAGCGTGTTCACGCCGCGCAGCCTCGACGTCGACGTGGTGCTCGACCTCATGATTCACGATATCGACGTCGTGCTGTCGCTCACCGGCCTGATGCCGGAAGAGATCCGCGCAGCCGGCATCCACGTCCTGAGCGAGAAGGTCGACATCGCCAACGTGCGCCTGGCGTTTTCGACCGGCTGCATCGCCAACCTTACCGCCAGCCGCATCTCGACCGAACGCATCCGCAAGCTGCGTCTCTTCCAGTACCAGCAGTACGTGTCGCTCGACTACCACAAGCAGGAGGCGGTCTCGTTCCGCGTGGCCGATGGCCGGCAGATCCGCTTCGAACCGCTGCCGGTGACCAAGGGGGAGCCGCTGCGGCTGCAGGCCGAATCGTTCCTGGACTCGGTGGCGTCTCGCGCCGCGCCACGCGTCGGTGGACCGGAGGCCTTGCGGGCGCTCGAGGTCGCCATGGACATTCTTGATAAAATCAAAGAGCACGGGGACCTCGTTGCCCAGTCTCTTTCAACGCTTTAGCGGCTTTCCGCGGGGATTTCGGAGGGGCGCTGCCGGTGCGTCCCGTGGGACACCCATGACGCTCGGGCGATGGCTTCGAGTGGCAGATGTGCCGGCGGTGGGCGGCCGCACGCCGATTCCCGCCGAGTGGCTCCGCATCCCGCGGCGGCTGTGGCCCTATCAGCCCAAACCCCGGATCCTTCTGCTCTCGCGTCCGGCGCACGGCGCGGAACTGCGACTGCTGGCGCGGCCCGAGCGGGGCGCGCTCGGCCGGCACCGGTGGCCGGAGTCCGCGGTCATCGCGTTGGCCGTGCACGCGGTCCTCGCCTGGTTCGTTTTCTCCCAGCCGTTTGCCTTTCACGTGACCGAAGAAGACATGCAACTGGCGCTGCGCCTGCACGAGCCCACCGAACTGGTGGCGCCGTCGGCGGAAGCGATTCGCCGATTGACCGGACAGCCTCCCGCCAGAGAAGGCAGCCCGGCGCCCGCCGTTCATGATGTGACGCTCGAGGATCTGCTGGCCGAAGCTCATGCACCGGCGGCTCCCGCGCCGGCGGCTCCGGCGGGTGAGCGGACGGTCCCGGCGCCCCCGAAGCCCGCCCCCGCACCGGCGCCAGCGCCGCGGATCGTCGCGCCGTCCGAACCACAGACCGCCGAGGCGAAGCCCCCACCCGAGACGGAGCCGCCGGAGAGGGACGCCCCCGCTCCCGCCAAGCCCTCCTCCGCGCCGCCGGCCGAGGACCACCCGTTGCTGGCTTTCGAACAGGTCGGACCGATGACATTTTCGACCCCCGCCCCGACGCCCGCGCGCCCGACGGGAGTCGCGGCCAACCCGCCTCCGGTGATCCCTCCGCCGCCGCTGCCCGGCAGCACCGTGCAGCGTGCCATCGATGCGATCTCACGATCCGGTGGAGGAGGCTCCGGCCTCGTGGTCGGCGATGTGGAGACCTCTTCCGGGGTCATGGAAGCCCGCGAGCTCCCGCCCTCCCGCGGCAACAAAGGGAGCGCCGTCCAGCTTCTGAGCGATTCGCAGGGCGTGGACTTCCGTCCCTACCTGGTCCGCGTGCTCGCCGCCGTCCGCCGCAACTGGCAAGCCGTCATGCCGGCGAGTGCCAAGCTCGGTTTGCGCGGCAAGGTGATTATCCAGTTCTCGGTGGACCGTGCCGGCGGAGTGCCCAAGCTGGTGATCGCGATTCCTTCCGGCTCGGAACCGCTTGATCGCGCCGCCGTCGCCTCCATCTCGGCGTCCAACCCGTTCCCCCCGCTGCCGGACGAGTACGAGGGCGAGGAGATCCGCCTGCAGCTCAATTTCCTCTACAACATGCAGCGCTGATCGCCGGCCTCTATGGTATGCTGGGGATGCCCCGATTCGAAGGGGACCAGTTAGTCACAATCCTAGGGTCAAATCTGACCGACGCGGCGAAGGGGCGCTCTTACGGGCGCCCCTTCCTTACTTTCCGCCACCCCCACCAGCCATCCGCGACCAGTATTGTAGTAAGGGGGGGACCATGAACAGGATTCTCGTTCTTCTGGCTGTTTTCTTGGGACTGGGACAGCTCGTCTGGGCGCAGAGCCCGGAAGAACACCACGGTGCGTCGGCGGAGTCCGGCGGGCAACCGCACCACTTCCGTGTCTATCGGGGTAGCGGCGAGCCCGCGACCATCGATGACGTGATCGCCGCCGCGCGAGAGGCCAAGGTGACGTTTCTCGGCGAAACGCACGACGACCCGATCGCGCACTACCTCGAGAAGCTCATCCTCGAGCGCAGCTACGACACGAACCTGATCCTCTCGTTCGAGATGTTCGAGCGGGACGTCCAGTATGTGCTCGACGAGTACCTGGCGGACCAGATCACCGGGCAACAGCTCGTCCGGAGCGCCCGTGCCTGGCACAATTACCCGTCGGACTATCGCCCGCTGGTCGAGTTCGCCAAGGAGAAGCGAATGCAGGTGCTCGCGGCCAATGCGCCCCGGCGCTACGTGGATCGCGTGAGCCGGCTCGGGGAAGCTTCGCTCGAGGCGCTGAGCGACACGGCGAAGCAGTATCTGCCTCCGCTCCCCTATGCGGAGGCCTCGCCGGAGTACGCCCGGAGGTTCAAGGAGGTCATGGAACACCACGCTCCGGACGCCGGGACAGGAACCCCCGAGGGGGCGGACGCCTCGCCGCACCATCCCGTGCTCCCCCCGCATCATCCCGCGCTCCCCCCAGGCCATCCGCCCATAGCGCCGCCCGACCACACCCGGGACCTCGAGGCGCAGAGTCTCTGGGACGCGAGCATGGCCTACTCGATCGCCGACGCGCTGTTGCGCCGGCCCGAGGCGCGCGTGCTGAACGTCAACGGGAGCTTCCATACGGCCCACCGCCTGGGCATCGTCGACCACCTGAACCGTTACCGCCCCGGCGTGACTTCGATCGTCGTGACCATGCTGTCGAATGACTCCTTCCCCGACTTCGATGCCGAGGGGATGAGCGGGCAAGGCGATTTCGTCGTAGTGACGGACCCGTCGCTCCCGCGCAGCTACAAGGCGGAGATACCGGAGCAGGAAACCGAGGATACGAAGTAAGTGGGGGGGGCTACAGGACCGGCCCGATCCGCCAGGGGACGAACTCGTTGTGATTGAGACGTTCGCTAGCAGTCGTCTCGCCGGAGGCCACCCGGAGCAGACAGTCGTATAGCTCGGCGCCCATCTCCTCCACCGACATCTCGCCGTCGGCGATGCAGCCGGCGTTCATGTCCATGTCTTCGCTCATCCGGTGATACATCGCCGAGTTACTCGCGATCTTGATCACCGGGACGGTCGGAAAGCCGGTGGCGCTGCCGCGGCCGGTGGTGAAGGCCATGATGTTGGCGCCGCCGGCGGCGAGTCCGGTCAGGGACACCGGATCGTAGCCGGGTGTGTTCATGAAGACGAGGCCCGGCGTGGTAAGCCGCTCGGCGTAGTCGACGGCGTCCATGATGGTCGTGGTCCCGCCCTTGGCCACGGCGCCCAGCGACTTCTCGAGGATGTTCGTCAGTCCGCCCGCCTTGTTGCCCGGCGACGGATTGTCGTCGAACGTGCCGCCGAACGGGCGCAGGTATGCCTTGTACTGCTCTACCAGCGCCAGGTACCGCTCGGCGACGGTCCGGTTCCGGCAGCGGCTCACGAGCATGGCCTCGGTACCGAAGGTCTCGGTGGTCTCGGCCAGGGCGGCCGTGCCGCCGGCGGCGACGAGCAGGTCACAGCAGGCGCCCAGGGCCGGATTGGCGGTGACGCCGGAGAACGCGTCGGAACCGCCGCACTGCAGTCCGAGAACGAGCTTGGACGCCGGCGCTTCCCGGCGGCGTTCGGCGGCGGCCTGTTCCACCATTTCGGCGACCACGCGCGACGCCGCCTCTACCGTGGCCGTGGTGCCGCCGGACTCCTGGATCGTCAGGCCCACCAGCCGGTGCTCCCGCGATGCCTGCGGCCCCAGGTACGCGCCGATCTGGTTGGTCTCGCAGCCGAGCCCGATGATGATCGCATAGGCGATGTTCGGATGGTCGAGCACGCCGCCGATGGTCCGGCGCAGTTGCTCGGTGTCGGGTCCGGGCTGGGCGCCGCAGCCGTGCCCGTGGGGGAAGGCGGCCACGCCATGGACGTTCTCCGGCAGCGACTCGCGTGGAAACCGCCGCGCGATGAGCTCCGCGGTATAGGCGGCGCAGTTGCTCGCGGCCACCACCGCGATATAGTTGCGCGTGCCGACCCTCCCGTCCGCCCGCGGATAGCCGAGAAAGCCCGGACCGGGTACTGCTTCCGGCAGCGCGATCTCCCCGGCGGGGAATTCGAAATCGCCGTTCGAATTCGCCAGCGTCACGTTGTGCGTGTGGACGTGGTCGCCGGCGGCGATCGGCTTTGACGCCCGCGCGATCACCGTTCCGTAGCGCAGTACGGCCTCGCCGGGCCGGATCCCGCACAAAGCGATCTTGTGACCATACGGAATTGCCACCCGAGCGGTCACCGTGAGATCGCCGACCTCCAGCTTCTGGCCGGCCGGTAGCGGCACCCGGGCGACGGCGACATTGTCCTCTCGGCGGAGGCGGATCACAGAGTTCGCAGGCGTGGGGAGATTGACGATTTCACTCATGGCAATTCGGTAAGCTCCGGAGCGGTGTTGCACCAGGAGGCCCCGGGCTCGCATCTGCCGTCATTTTACCGGACCGTGGCCGGTGGCCACGACCGCTTCGCCACGGGAGAGCGGCCTGGAAGCTGTGTAAAAATCCGGGGACTGTTCCAGCGTGCCTCATACTTTCAATATCTTCGGAGGCGTCGTGGACTGTCGCCAAGTACTTGCCAGCTTCCCGCACGCCGGACCGGCGTCAACCTTCGGGAAGCAGCGGCATAACGGGAAACCGGCGGAGGAGATCGTCTCCGTGTCCGCCGGGGAAAGCAAAAAGAAATGGTACGCCCGACAGGATTCGAACCTGTGGCCTCGTGCTCCGGAGGCACGCGCTCTATCCAGCTGAGCTACGGGCGCTCTAACTCCTTATTGTAGGGCCAAGGAGGTCAGAAGGGAAATCGGGGAGATCATTCTGACAGCAGCTTCTCGATCTCCGCGCGCATATTCTCTTCCTGGTTCTTGAAAAATTCGTCGGTGCCCGAGTATTGGGCCCGGATCGTACCGGTCTTGTCGATGAAGACCAGTTGCGGCACCCAGAGCGTCATCACCACGGGATGCTGCAGGAAGTCCACGGCGAGATCGCGTTGCACATAGCCCAAGGGGAACGACAGCGCCAGCCCTTCCTTGTAGGACGGCAGGTCGCGCTCGGCGCCATCATTGATGGCGACGCCGAGGGCCTGGAAGCCCTTCGCCCGATACTCGTCATACAGCTTCTGCATGATACCCGAGGTGTGCTTACAGTGCGGGCAGGTGGTCAGCAGAAACTCGAGCGCAACCACTTTGCCCTGGAACCGGTCCAGCTTGACATTGCCGGTCCCCGGAACCTGAAACGTGAAATCCGGCGCCTCGCGCGGTATCTTGGCGGCAACCAACGGCAAGATAGCGAGCGCAAGTACAATCCCAGTAACCAGAATTCGACGATACATTTGGTGGATCGACCTCCTCTTGTCCTCGTTCATAGTCTAGCGCACACTGCCAGGAGCGGACAGCGCGCCGCGGAGGGCGGGGAAGCGGCCGGCGGGCAGCATTCAGCACTCAGCATTCAGTCTCCCCAGTTGGACGCGCTTCGAAACCCTCGGTGCCGACGATCGCTGATCGCTACTAGCTGACCGCTTCTCCCCGCCCTGGACTACCGACGCGACTCGGGAGCCGCCGGTTGCGGCGGCCACTTCTTGACCTGGTCCGGCGACCGCATCCCCTCGACCGCGATCACGGCCCGGCCGAGGCGTCGCACCGTGAAATAGCCGTCCTCTCCGACACCGTAGAGCCGTCCGTCTTCAGCAACATGCACCTCGAACCGATCCCACTTGTCCTCGAGAATCTCGCGGTAGGCGTCGAAAAATTTCCCGGCCGCCGCCTCGGACTCCCAGATGGAGGAGTGCAGCAGCACCGCCGGATCGTCGCTCTTGCTTTCGAGCAAACGGTAAGCGCCGCCGCGCCATGCCGGAGCCAGCCGGTCCGCCGTCTCCTTGCCCAGGTACTGCTCGAGCAGCACGGCGTAGTCGAACTCGCCGACGGTGCCCTCGGCCCGCCGCCGGTAGCGGCGCTGGTGGCGGAGCTTCGGCAGCTGCGGAACCGCGCTTCGCTCGCCGGCCAGGTAGACCTCCGGATGAATCACTTCGCGCGTCGAGGACGGCGGCCGCTCGAACAGCATGCCGAAGCCGCGCTTCCCGTATTTCTCGACGACCGCCTGTTGCAGCTTCATCCCGGCCGTGTAGGGGAACACCAGCGACTGCCGGATGTAGAGCGGCGCGCTATTGAACACCGGGAAGTCGTCGCTCGATCCGGAGAGCATCGCGGTCATCAGCCGCACCATCTCCGGCGAGGTGAGCATCGACTGGCCGAGATTGCGGGCCATCACCTCCGCCATCAGCCACGTTGCCTGTCCCTCCATCACGGCCACCCGGGCCAGCGCGCCGTCGTCGTTCGAGCCGGCGTCCTCGAGAAACGGCTCGAGCCGGAAATTCTGGTCGGCCAGCGCGTGGGCCAGCTCGTGGACCAGCGCCGACTCCTGCATCGCGTCATCGGAGGACTCGAGCAGGTACAGCTTCTTATCGTGGAAATCGTAGAACGCCGCCGCTTGCTCCGTGTACAGGGCGATCATCGTCTTGCGGAGATCGAAATCGCGCGGCACGAAGCCGAACTTGCGCAGCACGAGCTGCTCGATCCGGATATCCTCGGGGTTGATCTCCTGTTGGACGCGCCGCTCGAGAAACTCCTTCAGTTCGTCGCGGCTGATGGTGGCATAGGGAACCGGGTGCTTCTGCGCGAAGCCGGTGATATCGGCCAGCTCGGTGACGATCTGCTCGATGCGGTCGAAGACCGGGTTCGACGGCGGGGCCTCGTCCTGGGCGGTCGCCGGCGCCAGCCACAGGGCGGCCAGCAGGAGGAGTACGGTGATGCGCTTCATGGTTCCTGCGTTGCCCTTTCGAGAGAGGAGTGTATGCGAAGCCGCGCGCGGCTGAAGACGAGAGCTCCAAATAGGCAGGCGATCCCCCCGGCGCAGACGGTCCAGCGTGGGCCGATGGATTCGGCGATGGCGCCGCCGGCCAGGTGGCCCAGGGGTTGGACGCCCAGGATAGTCATCGAATAGAGCGCCATGATGCGGCCCCGATACTCGTCCGGGATCAGCGTCTGGATAGTGGTGTTGCTCGAGGCGTTCTGCCGCATCTGGCTGAAGCCCAGGAAGAGGAAAGCGATGATGGAGAGCGCGAAAGCGGGCGACCAGGAGAACGCCACCAGACAGGCGCCGGTGCCGAGCGCACTATAGAAGACGATGTCCGGCAGTCCCTTGGCATGGGTGCGACGGGCCAGGCCGAGCGAACCCGCCACCGCCCCGATGCCGGCTGCCCCGGTGAGGATGCCAAGCCCCCTCGATCCGCGATGGAAGATCGCGTCGGCAAAGAACGGCGCCAGCGCGAAGGCCGGAGCACGGCTGATGCTGGTGGCGGAATTGATGCCGAGCAGTGCCAGCAGGCTTTTTCGTCCGCCCACGTAGCGGAACCCTTCCCTTAGGTGCGCCCATGGCGAGTAGACCCGGGACAGGTCGGTGGGCGGCAGCCGCAGCATCAACAGCGAGACGATCACGGCCAGGAAGGTGGCGCAGTTGACCAGGAAGCAGACGCCTTCGCCGAAGCCGGCGATGATCAGTCCCGCGATCGCCGGACCGATGAAACGCGCGGTGTTGAAGGTCACCGCGTTGAGCGAGATCGCGTTGATCAGGTCCTCGCGCCCCACCATGTGGATGTAGAGCGATTGCCGTGCCGGGACGTCGAACGCGTTGATGATGCCCCAGGAGGCCGCCAGCAGGAAGACGTGCGCCGGCACGATCCGGTCGGTTAGCGTGAGCCAGGCGAGCAGCGCCGACTGTAGCAGGAAGGTGACCTGCGTGAAGATCACGATCCGATGGCGCGAGTGGCGGTCGGCGACAATGCCCGCCAGCGGTCCGAGCAGCAGCACCGGGGCGTGGGCGCAGAAACCGACCGCGCCCACCAGGAGCTCCGATTCGGTGAGGCGATAGACCAGCCATGATTGCGCCAGGTTCTGCATCCATGTTCCGGAGAGCGAGACGGCCTGGCCCATGATGAAGATGCGGAAATTGCGGTGGCGGAGGGCTCGGAACGTCCGCTTCCAGCCTACCGGCGGAGGCGTTGCCAGGGTGCCTTCATCCGCCGGCGGAGAAACGGCCCGGGCGGGGGTCGTCGCGGGAGTTTGATCGAGTTCCTCGCCCCGTTGCCGCTGATTCAACTTCCAGGATACAATCCCGGACGCCCGGTCGCCGCCGCGCCGACTACGCTACAATGTAGCCAGACCAACCGATTCTTGGAGACTATAAGCATTGGCTGACGACAAACTCTATCAAGCTGAGTCCGTGGGCAGCGGCACGTTCCTCATCACCAAGCCGAAGCGCAAGAAGAACAAGCGCCGGCAGTTGAAGCTCAAGAGCCCCAACCGCGGAATGCGGAAATAGCTGGCGGCGGGTAGCCGGTGGAAGATAGCAGCGCGGCGGGATTCGCTGGCAACGCGCTTGTTCCACGCGGTTGCCGCGGTACGCTGCTCGCCTCCGCTCATCCATCGATATTTCTTTCTACCGGGACGGCTGCCGGACGCCGGAGCCGCAGGGGATAGGCGTGTGTCGACCGCCGCGTCCCGGTGCGCTCGCTGACAGCGCCCTCCGGGGGGTGCTACTTTCAAGAGTTGCCTCTTCGGAATGACATGATGTGGACGATGCTCCGATCCCGCTCCGGCCGCTGCTTGGGGCTCGCCCTCTGCCTGCTGCTCGCGCTCGCCGCCTGCCGGGAGCCGGACACGGTGCCGGTCGAGACCTCCGACATGCCGGCCGAAGCCCGCCTCAGTCCTACCGTCTACGTTTCCGATCCCGTCTCGGAGGGCCAACTCAAGTCCGGCTTCCATTCGGTCGAGCAGAACGCCTGGCGGTGGACCGAGAAGCAGTTCTCGGTCGTCCTCGGGGTCCCCGAGGGAGCCGATCAGTCCGGCGCCGTTCTTGAATTCCAACTCGCCGTGCCCGATGCCGTCATTCAGAAGCTCCAGAGCGTGACCCTCTCGGCCACCGTCGGCGGCGTCTCGCTGGCGCCTGAAACCTACAGCCGGGCGGGGGAGTACGTCTATACCCGCCAGATCCCGCCCGCGGCGCTGGCCGGTGACGCCGTCACCATAGAATTTGCCCTCGATCGAGCCATTCCCGCAGGTGAAACCGACCGGCGCGAGCTCGGAGTCATCGCCACCTCGTTCGTACTCCGGTTGCCCTGAGGCTGCCGCGGCGGTCCCGGCGCCACCCGGCCGGGTAAACAAAAGCGCCGAAAACCCACCCGAAACGCGTCTTTTGCCGAAACTTTCGGACCGCCGTCACGTCAATTGGGAAACAATACTAATGGCGGAGCACTGGACGGCCGATATGCTAGTGGCCGTTCAGAATGTTCCACTTGGAGGAGGCTGGACGATGCACGGATGCGACAAAAAACGAAATGATGTAACCAATGGAACGCTGATTGCATCTCATGTGTGCTATGATCCTCTGATCGAGGGCCGATTGGCCTCGAGAGGACATTCGTCCGCATTCGCGTACGTCACTCAAAAAACTTTAGCCGGGTACGCTAATATCGGAACTTTTCACCGATGTTGTGCGTCTGTACAGTTTGCACGTTGAGAGGAGCTGCAGGCTCGAATCAATGTCGAGGAACCCTGCAACAAAGCCTTGATTGAGAGTACATAATCTTAGGGCATAGCTAACCGGCTACGACCTGGGAAGGAGAAGGCAAGATGACAAAGACCGATATCAAGAAGTACAAGAAGATTCTGGAAGACAGGCAGGCTGAGCTGGCTCAGGTGCTGCGCAACCGTGACGCCATCGCCATCGAGAAGAGCGCCGATGCTCTCGACGAGGTGCAGCACGCCGCTGAGCGTGAACTCGCTATCCGGAATCTCGACCGTGAGTCCAATCTTCTCCGGCTGGTAAAGCTGGCGCTGCGGCGCATCGGCGAAGGTTCATACGGCACATGTCTCCACTGTGAGGAGGACATCAACCCACGCCGTCTGGCGGCGGTCCCCTGGACCCCGTACTGTATTGCGTGCCAGGAAATGGCGGATCGCGCCAGCGAGGATCTCCTCGACGAGCTAATGATGAACGCTGCCTAACGAGATCTCCTTTCAATTCAACAGTGACGAAGGGCGCTCGGCATCGGCCGGCGCCCTTTTTGTCTGCCGCAGGGGATCGAAGGCGACAGGAACACTCCTGCGCTGACTCAAGCTCCGCCGACTCGGCAAGTGGGGCAAGCTTGAGCTTGCGAAGGGCTTCAGCCCGCGGTCCCCGGGCTCGGCAAGTGGGGCAAGCTTAAGCGGGGCCCCCGTACGGCTGCGCCTCACCGGGGACATTGCGGGCTGTTTTCACGCATCCCCCCCGACCTGCCGGCAGCGGGGTGTCCCCCGCAATGAGACCTCTGAAAGGCAACCGTGGCGCGACGGAACGTTCCTCAACCGGCCGGATCGCTGACCGGCTCGCCGGCTTCCTGTTCCTCTTCCTGAAGCTTCCCGAGCAGAATCTCCGCCGCCTGTTGGCCAGCGCTCTTTTTCGACAGACCCTCGGCCTGGGCCGACCACGCCGCACTGACAGCGGCTTCCACGGTGAATGTCTTCGAGTGCTCCGGTCCGGTGGTGCGTACCACCCGATATCGGGGCGGGGGCAGCTTGCGCGACTGGGTGAATTCCTGCAGGGCGCCCTTGAAGTCGTAGATCTCCGCCTGGACTTCGCGGAGAGCGTCGATGTCGCCCACCACCCGCTCCGTCACGAAGCGGCGCGCCGGGCCGTAGCCGCCGTCAAGGTAGATGGCCGCGATGAGAGCCTCCAGTGAGTTGGCCAGCAGGGCCCGCTTGGTGCGCCCCCCGTTGAGCTCCTCGCCGCGGCCGAGAAACAGATACCGACCGAGTTCCAGCCCGCGCGCCACGACCTGCAGATGGTCGGCGCTGACGAGGCTGGCCTTGGCCTTGGATAGCCGCCCCTCGGCGAGGGACGGGAACTGGGCGACGAGGATCTCGCTGACGAGGAACCCCAGCACGGCGTCGCCCAGGAATTCGAGCTGCTCGTTGTTCGCGTTGGGCTCTCCGCCGTGCGAGCTCTCTTCAAAAGCCCGCGATTTGTGCGTGAGGGCCCGCTCGAACAAGGCACGATCCTCGAAGCAGTATTCGAGTTCGGCCTCGAGCTCTTCGATAGCCGCGGTCATATCGGCGTGCCGTGACTCGCGACTACTGGGTTGCTTTTTCAGACTGCAGCTTCTGCGCCCGGGCCTTCTGCTGTTCGGCGAGCGTCCGTGCCTGTCCCTGCAGATCCGGCGACGCCAGCGCCTGGTCGAGCGTGGCGATTGCCTCGCCGTAGTTGCCTGCATCGATGTAGGCCGCCCCCAGGCGAATCTGGGTCACCGGCACCGGGTTGGTGTTCAAGTCGACAGATTGCTTGAACTCGTCCACCGCCTTTTGGTGGTCCTTACGAACCATGGCGATCAAGCCGAGCGCCTCGTGTGCCTGAGAGCTGAGGTCTCTCCGGGCGGCTTCCCACTGGGCGTCGGTGATATTCGCATTGGGGCGCGGCGCCGTCGCCAGAATCTTCAACGCCTTGGTCGCCAGCTCGCTGGCGCGGCTCAGCTTTTCCTCTTTGTCCAGGTCGAACTCGCGGGTCTTCTGGGCCAGGGCGGTGGACATGGCCAGCATGACGTGGTAGTTGTCCGGGTCCGCTTCGAGGGTCCGTTCCCCGTAGATCATCAAGTTCTCGTAGTCGTTCAACTGCTGGTAGGAGATCGCACCCATCTGGAGGGCGAAACCCTTCCATTCCGAATCGGCGAACTTCTCGACGAAAGTATCAACGGCGGCGATGCGCGCCTGATTGTCCGCTGCGGTCAGAATCGCCTGGAGCCCCTCGAGTTCCGCTTGGGACTTGATGGCCGGCTGCGGCGCGACGGGCGAAGTAGAGACGGGTGCCTCAGCCGCGGCCGGAGCCTGTTGCGATTCCTGCGCCGGCATCACCGACACGCAAGCTAATACGAGGGCGGGAAAGAATACCTTCTTGATCATTCAGAACTCCTATTTCTAATCGTACCTTAATTTTTCGACTCAGTTAGAGAGCCTCCGGCAACGGCCGCCCGGGTTGTTATTCCGGGGGGCGAAACCGCCCGGCAGCGCCATCTTCGGCGAGCTTTCGGACCTGCGACGAAACACCATCGACGGCCAATGCCGACTGATAATAGTCGCTTGCCTTCTCCGTCTCGCCAGCCAGATCGCTCAGGCGGCCGAGATAGAAGAGAATCCACGCCTTGTCGGCGTCGTCGGGCCCCAGGGAGAGGGCCTTTTCAAACAGAGACAGTGCCAATTCCGGATCGTTGTCGAGCGTGGCGATCCGCGCCATTCCGTAGTAGCCGCGCGCCTGGACGGGGCGCTCGCGCGCCTCGCTGACCGCCTGGCGATACAGCTCGCCGGCGCCTTCGAGATCCTTCTTCCGATAGAGCTCCTCGGCCTGCTCGAGCGTCTCTTCCGCCGGCGAGAGCTTCGGCTTCGGCGGCTCCACCGGCTTCACCATGCGCACTTCGCGCTTCTGGTCGAACTCGAGCCCCTGCGCGCGCGCTTCCTCGCGGGCCAGATCGACGCCGTCGAGCATCTCCTTGAAGTAGAGCCGCATGGCGACGTCCTGCTGCTCATAAGCCGGAAGCTGCTCGTAGAAGGCGGGGGCGAGTATGTAGCCTTGCCGGTATGCCTCCTCGACCTTCGCTTCGCGCTCCTCGGCCGAACCCGGAGCGAGCCGCGCCTCGATCGCCTTGATCAGCGACGAGGTGGCGAGCAACTGAAAGTCCTGCTTGTAGTAGTCGGGCAGGTACGGCGCGCCCAGCGCGTAATCGCCGAGCGGCCGGACGCGTTCCAGCTCTTCTTCGCCCGGCTCGCCACCGGTTCGAGCACGTAGTGGAGATAGGTGTAGCGGATATCGCCGATCTGCAGCTCCACCGACGGTGAGACGACGACGAAGTAGTTGCTCGAGTAGCTGCGGGTCTGGATCTGGTTCGGCGCGGCCATCAGCGAGACGATGATCCGGAACGTGCGCCCGGAGACGCCGCTGGTCGGATTGCGGAGGTAGCCGTTCAGCTCGAACAGGCCCTCGGTCACCGGCTGCTGGTATTGCGCCGCGATCTCGTCGATGGCCGGCTGGATCTTCTGGTAGAGGCTCGGGATGTCGGCCTCGCGATAGAACTCGGCCAGCAACGGCCCCAAGCCCAGGAGCCGCTGTACGTCGGGCGGCAGCTCGTAGTCCAGGGTCTCGAAATCGAAGTCCGGCGGGCCGTTGGACGCCAGCGCGTAGGAGATGTACTGGCTCAGATCGCCCAATTCGCTGCCGGTCCTGTGCTCGCCGTAGAATTCCTTCAATCGCTCGACCGACTTCAGGTTCCGCGATGCGATGTAGCGGCGGATCTGCTCCCGGACGGGATGGTTGGTGGGCGAATCGATCTCCGCGTCGTAGCCGGCGGCGTTGATGGCCGTCATCACCGTGAATAGCGACTCGTCGGCGTCGATGGTTCCGTGCTGGCCCAGGCGTGCGGGCACGGCAACGCCAGCCAGCACCAGAATAGTCAAAACACTCCGCATATTGGATCTACTTCCGGGGGCCGAACGCCGTCACCTCGATGCCCACTACTACCTCGCGGCCGGGCATCGCCACGCCCAGTATCTCTTGGTAAGACGTATCGGTGAGGTTGGTAAGTTGCACGAAGGGGTGAATCCGCCCCTTGGAGCGGGCTGCGTACAGATCCCAAACGGCATAGGCGTCCCGGCCGATAACCTTGAACGCGCCAAGCCGCGAGCGCGCCACCAAGCCGCCGGCAGCGCGGCCTGCCAGCCCGACGATGCCCGAGTGACGGGGGTAGTTGAAGACGATACCGGGAGGCGTAGCCAGGAACTGATCCTGCGCCCCACCGAAGCCAGTGTAGCGGAAATCGAGCCGGTGATGCCGGGCGACAACGGTCGTCAGCGCCGGCCTCCACGCCAGTGAAGCGCAGACTCTGGAAGTTGGTGGCCCGCCAGATGTCCTCGGGCGAGAACCGCGGACGTAGTCGATGCCGTCGTTTCCCGCCGGTGGAACACGGTGATCTCCGCGCGGACGCTTGCCGCCCGCAGTTCCAGTCGATGCCGCCTTCATAGCTCCAGGCCGATTCGGGCTTGAGGTCCGGGCGAGCCGACATTGGCCGGGTCATGGTAGTAGAGGTCGGTAAACGTGGGCAGACGGAAAGCGCGGCTGACACTCGCGCGGAGCTTGACGCGCCGGGGTGAGCCACGACGCCCTGGCGGCCGACGGGACTGAACTGCGTGTTCGGCCGATCCGTAGGCCTCGAGCCGGCCCCCGAGCGTGAACGAAAAACGGTCCCAGGCGCGCAGACGTCGGCAGCCGACGTAGCCCGCGACCCGCGGGCCCGGCTAGTGATGCCCAGATTGTTGCTGTCAATCGAGTCGTGAAGCAGCTCGGCGCCGTAGTGCAACCTTGGCGTTCCGCCCGAGCGAATGCCGGCGGCGGAAAGCCGCCTGGTAGCTCTCGGTCGCGTGGCGGTTGGTGAAGACCTCCGGCCGGTCGCGGAACAGCACGAACAGGTCGGTGTGCCGCCGGAAAGGCGAAGGAGGCGTGCGGTATTCGCTGCCCAGGCCCTGGCGGCCGGAGGCGAACCAGCCCTTGGTCCGCTCCCAGGAGTTGAAGTTCCCGTAGAACTGTTCGGCGCCGAAGGGCCGGTCCGAGTGCGCCAGCAGGACGCTGGGTCGTCCCGAGCCCGCGTCTGAAACCCCGTGCGCGAAGTCAGCGACAGGTCGCGGTAGTCGCGATTCTCGATGAAGCCGGTCGAGAAGTCGCGGGAGAAGGTCAGGCTGCTCGCGACCAGGGGCCGCGCAAGAGTGATATCACCCCCCGCTCCTGATTCCGTCCCGTGGCTGCCGACGGCGCCGCCGCAGCCGGAATTCCGAAGCCTCCGGCTTCCGCGTGATGAAGTTCACCACGCCGCCGACCGCGTCCGAGCCATAGAGCGCCGACCCGGAGCCCCTTCAGCACCTCGATCCGCTCGATCGAATCGATGCGCACCGGCAGGTCCATATTGTGGTGCCCGGTCTGCACATCGTTCAGACGCAGCCCATCCACCAGCACCAGCGTCTGGCCGAAGGTGCTCCCGCGAATCGAGAGGTCGCCCTGGATATTGTTCGGGCGCCGCGCTGCCGGAGATCGATCGAGGGGTCAGAGCTTGAAGAAAATCGACGGCAGTATTCGAAACCAGGCGCTCGCTTCGGCGTCCATTTCGGAGAACCGAAACCGAGCGGTCCGCCTCTTCGAGCGGCACCGGCTCGTAGGTTCCCGTCACGACGAGGACATCGCGGCGCGGCTGACTGGAGCTATCGTCGCTTGAAGAACCCAGCAGGGCCGCCAGGAGGCAGAACACGAGATGATCGCGAATCTAGGTACAAATGGACTGGCCTTCCAGCCGCCAGGATCCCCCCGGAGAAAGCTCATGGACCATTGTAGCTTGACCGCTCGGCGTCGCTGACAAGGGGGCTCCGGGCCCACGCTATCATGAAACGAGGGAGGGTCTGCGACTCAATGTCCAGGATTCTGATGGTTGCCTCAGAAGCCGTGCCCTTTGCCAAGAGTGGCGGCCTCGCGGATGTGATCGGGGCGCTGCCGCCGGCGCTCGTGGGCCACGGCGACGACGTGGCGGTGGTGCTGCCGCGGTATGGCTCGATCCCGCTCGGCGCGGCCCAACGGGTTGCCGAGGGCCTCACGATCTGGTTCGGCCCGGATTCCTACGCGACCGAGATCTACGTTGTGGTCGAACGCGGGGTCCCTTTCTTCCTGGTCGACTGTCCCTACCTCTACGATCGCCCCGGCGGCCTTTACACGGCCGATGGCGCCGACTACCCGGACAACCATGTGCGGTTCGGCGTGCTCTGCCAGTCCGCGCTCAACGTCATCCGGTACGTGTACCGTCCGCACATCGTCCACGTCCATGACTGGCAGGGCTGCCTGACCATCCCCTACCTGCGGCACCGGTTCGCCAACGACCCGACGTTCCTCGGCCTGAAGACGGTGCTCACGATTCACAACCTCGGCTACCAGGGCGTCTTCGGCCGCCAGATCATGGGCCAGGTGGGCCTCGACGACACGCTGTTCACGGGCGGCATCATGGAGTTCGACGACGACGTGAACCTGCTCAAGACCGGGATCCTGCTGGCCGACGCCCTGACCACCGTGAGCCCCACCTACGCTCGCGAGATCCAGACGCCCGAATACGGCGTACGGCTGGACCCTTTGCTGCGCCAACGCAGCGCCGCCCTCACCGGCATCCTGAACGGCGTCGACTACAGCCGTGTGGAACCCGGAGACCGATCCGGCCATCGCCGCCCACTACTCCGCGACCAACCTCGGCGGCAAGGCCGAATGCAAGCGGGACCTGCTCGGCGAATTCGGGCTCCCTGCCGGCGACATGCGCCGCCCGGTCATCGGCATCGTCTCTCGTTTCACCGGGCAGAAGGGCTTCGATCTGATTGCGGGCATCGCCGCGGAACTGGCCGCCTCCGACGTTTGCCTGGTGGCGCTCGGCAGCGGCGAGCCCGCCTACGAAGAGCTGTTCCGCGGCCTGGCCGCGGACCATCCGGACAACGTCGCCGTCCGCATCGGCTATGACGACGCCCTGGCGCACAAGATCGAGGCCGGCGCCGACATGTTCCTGATGCCGAGCCGCTACGAGCCCTGCGGCCTCAACCAGATCTATAGCCTGCGCTACGGCACCGTGCCGGTGGTACGGGCCACCGGGGGCCTCGACGACGCTATCGATGCTGAGACCGGCTTTAAGTTCTCCGGCTACACCTCCGCGGAGCTGATGGGCGCCATCCGGAAGGCCCTCGGCGTCTGGAAGGACCAGGTCCGCTGGAAGAACATGATGCTCGCCGGCATGGCCCGGGACTTCTCCTGGAAAGCTTCGGCGGCGAAGTACTCAGAACTCTACCGCCGCGTCGCCGGCCGCCGGTCCAGCCAGGCAGCCGACTGACCACTGTGGATGCGAGTCGGCAGGCTTGCCCCGCCTGCCCCGCCCGATTGACAATCCAGCAGCCTCACGGGAGAATAGAAATTACCCCGCGAGCGGGAGTAGCTCAGTTGGTAGAGCGCAACCTTGCCAAGGTTGATGTCGCGGGTTCAAGTCCCGTCTCCCGCTCCAGTCTTTCCGCCTGTTCCCCCTCAAAATGCTACCCCGGACCGTTGCCCCCACGTTCGGAACTAAGCGGTATGGATCGACGTCTATTACTGCAGGCGGCCTTGTACCTCGCCCGTCCCGACGATCGCGGGCGGAGCCTCCGGGGCCCACGGACCACGTTTTTCGCGGAGTAGACTGAAACCGTGAGACGGCTGTCTCCACTACTGGCGCTGATCATCACCGCAGTCCCACTTCTGGGTACCAATAGCGCTCGAGACCTCTCCGACCGGCTGCGAGCCGCCGGCCTGGACTCGGAAGCATGCTATCGCGTCCGGGAACTCGTCCTCGCCAAGGAGGACGCGCGCCTCTTTTTCACCGAGGGATACCTCATCTTCGGAACCCCGGTGGACGGACGACGCCATTCGGCGCTCTTCTATGGCCAGATCGACGGCGGCGACGGCGAGATCCTCGTCATGCCCCCGACCCGCGGCGAGCGCCTGTCGCTCGCGACCTTCACCGATTCGCCCAACCTCGACGAGCACTTCCGCTTCGCGCTGATGATCTTCAGCGACAACACCGCCGAGGAACTGATGGAACGCGTGCGCGCCCAGCCCCGATTGCGGCAGAGCCCTGAACGCGGCTTGCTGCTCGCGAGCGAATGGAGCGAGGCCGTCGGCAACCTGACCGACAGCTTCGGATCCCGGCTTGTCTTCGACATTCTGGACAACCGTCCCAGTTCGGAAGGCTTCTTCTACGCCGCGATCAACGGGGTCCGCCACGGCAACTTCGACATGGTCTACGACCCCACCGGTGAAGAGCAGGTCCAGGTCGGCCAGGTGCGGTTTCGCGAGGCGCGGCCCGTTTTCAACGTGTGGACCAGCTTCCGGGCGCGCGCCTTTCGCAACGGCACCCGGGAGGCGCCGGAAATCGGCTTCGGCTTGAGCGACTATCGGATCGATGCCACCCTCGGCTACGACCTCAAAATCACCGCCCAGACCGAGGCCACCCTCACCGTCGCCGACCGCCCCCGGCGCGTCTTCTTCTTCGACATCTCGCCGAACGTCAAGGTCGACGAAATCACCATCGACGGTGTCCCCTGCGAGATCTGGCAGCGGGAGGCTCTTCGTGCCAACCTGTTCGGCGGCGACACGGGACTCTTTCTCGTCGTGGCGCCCACCGCGCTCGAGCCCGGCAAACACACGATTCAGTTTCACCACCAGGGAACGGTGGTCATGCAGGCTGGCAACGGCGTCTATTTCGTGGGCGACCGCAACTCCTGGTATCCGCGCAGCCAGACGGGCTTCTCTCATTTCGACGTGACGTTCCGCTATCCCTCCGCCATCGACCTGATCTTTACCGGCAAGGTGGTCGAAGACCGGACCGAGGGCGGCCAGCGCATCACCCGCCGCCGCACCGAGAATCCGATCCGGCTGATGGGTTTCAATCTCGGCGAATACGAGAGCGTCCGGACCGAGCGCGACGGCTTCGCTATCGAGGTGTACGCCAACAAGCGGGTGGAGCAGGCGCTCGAACCGGAGCAGCGCATGGTCCTCATGCCCGATCCGCGGCAGTTGCCTCGGCAGCGGTGGAACATGCCGGCACTAGTGCCTACGCTCAAAGCCGAAAGCCCGCCGGACCCGACCGCCCGCCTCAACGAACTCGCCGGCGAGGTAGCCGACGACTTCGAATTCATGCGGGATCACTTCGGCCCGCCCCCGAACGAGACATTGATGGTGTCACCGATTCCGGGCGCTTTCGGCCAGGGCTTCCCCGGACTGCTCTATCTTTCCACCGTCTCCTACCTGACCCCCGAACAGCGGCCCAAAGACGCCCAGCAGGGCTACAACGAGACGTTCTTCTCGGAGATCCTGCACGCTCATGAAACCGCCCACCAGTGGTGGGGCAACATCGTCTCCTGCACCGGCTATCAGGACGAGTGGCTCATGGAGGCGCTGGCCAACTACTCCGCCCTGATGCTGCTCGAGCAGCGCCGCGGCGAGGAGGCGCTCCAGACGGTGTTGAGCCAGTACCGCGAGCACTTGGTAGAGGAAGGCGATGACGGCAAGCCGCTGGACTCGGCGGGGCCAATCATCTGGGGCCGCCGGCTGGATTCCTCGCGAGCCACCGCCTACCACACCATCACCTACGAGAAGGGCTCGTGGATCCTGCACATGCTGCGCCGCCGCCTGGGCGACGAAGCGTTTCTCAAGGCAATCGGCGATCTGTGCCGCCAATACCGGTACCAGTCCCTGAGCCTCGAGCAGTTTCGCGAGCACCTGGCCCAGTACACGCCCCAGGACCTGCCGGACCGGACCCTGGTCAACTTCTTCGATCAGTGGGTCTACGATACCGGCATTCCGACGCTAAATGTTTCCGAACGCATCCGCGGCAGCGCGCCCAAGGTTCGCGTAACGGTCACCATCACGCAGTCCCGGGTTCCGGACTACTTCACGACGCTGGTCCCGGTGGAGTTGCGCTTCGCCGGGGGGCGGGTCGTCCGGCGCTGGGTCCAGACCGGCGAGCAGCCGGCGACGCTCGACGTGACCGTCGCCGAGCGTCCGGAAACGATCGTCTGTAACCCCGGCGACGCGGCGCTCGCGGTTATGCGGTAGGGCGGACGTCCGCGTCCGCAGCCGACCTCCGGGTCGGCCTCTCTGTCTCAAATCGGCCGGTCGCGCTATCGGAAGGTCGCGCACCGGCGTGGACACCCGTCCCGCAAACCTCGATTCAAGCACCAGGCAGTAGGGCGTCCGCCTTCCCGCTGCGCTAAGCTAATCTCAAGCCGATGGAGGAGTCCGAGTCTATACCGCAGGTGAGCACTTCCGTGCTCATCGTTTCTCATAATTGCGAACCCGCGCTGCGCCGCTGTCTGGCGGCGATCGAAGCATCCGAGCAGCGCGAAACCTTCGAGGTCCTCACCGTGGACTGTGGCTCCATGGACGGCGGTGAGGAGATCGACGGCGATTTCCCGGCCGTGACCGTCCGCCGCCTCCCCCGGCACTTCGGCCGTACCAAGGCGCGGAACATCGGCGCCCGCTCGGCTAAGGGCGAATTCCTGTTCTTCCTCGAGCCCGACGTCGAGGTGATGCCGGACACCATCCCCCGCCTCGTCGAGGCGCTGCGCGAGGAGCCGAAGGCCGCGGCCGCCTGTCCACTACTCGTGGATCCGGACGACCGTCCGGTCTCGCTCGCCGGTTCTCTGCCGACGCCGGACCAGTTGTACCAGGCATGGGCGCGGGAAGCGCCCTGGGCGGAGGCGACGCTCGAACCGATCACCGGCGGCGCGGAGACGGCGGTGGTCGAGTGTCCCGACCCGTTGGCGGTGATGGTCCGGACCGCGACCGTCCGCGCCATGAACTACCTCGACGAGCGGTACGGCGAGTTCGGATCGGACATCGATCTCTTTACCCAGGCCCGGCGGGCCGCGAAGCCCATTCTCCTGCCGGCCGGCGCCCGCGCCCGCTGCCGTCGCGGCGAGGACATCTGGCAGCCGGAAGACGCCTCCAGCCGCACCGCGCTATCGGCCGACTACGCCCACGGCATCATCGCCTACACCGACAAGTACTATCGCTGGACCGCCGCCATCCGCATCCGCCTCCGCATCTGGCTGAAGGCGCTCGCCGGCCTGCATCTCGGTCTGCTGAACCAAGTGCTGAGCGGTAACAAGATCGACGGCTCGCAGACGGCCTTCTAAGGGGGCGGCTGCTATGACAGATCCAGGGCCAGTTTGAGTGCCCGCTCGATTTGAGCCATCTGCTCTTTCGGGAGCCGGCCCGCAGGTTTCAGGCCCTGAAAACGGCCGTGGTCGAGCGACCGGATCTGGAAACAGAGAAAAACGGTGTCCTTCGGCAAGCCGGTCTCCCGGGCGGTGACCCGAACATTGGTTGGATAATCCTGTTGCACTTTGCGCGCGTCGGTTCCCACCACTACCGTGACCACCAGCGGTTGGCGATTGATAGCGTTCGCTGAGACGACCAGGACCGGCCGCTGACCTGTCTGCTCCCGGCCTTTCGTTGGGTTAAAGTCGACAAAGTAGACCTGCCCCCGGCTAATCATCGTTCAGCCCATCCGCATCGGCCCCGGCGAACCCCTTGGCTATCGCCGCGCACTCGTCACGGATCGCCGGATCGGCGGCCATCCGCGCCATCGACTCCTCAAATTGCGCCGCCTTCCGGCGCTTGGCGTATTCTTCCAGCGCCGTGATGACCAGGCGGTTGAAATTCCTGCTACGCGGATCGGGTGCCAGTGACGAGACCTCTTCTACCAAACCTACTGGGAGCGACACACTTCGGCGTACCTTCTACCCGGCGGCCGATCAGAATCCCTGCGGAGACGGTAAAATAGTAATGTGCCACGCTGTCCTTGACGGCAGGTGCGGAAGAGGAGGACGTTATGAATCTCAACCTGACCCGCCGCCAGATGCTCACCGGGCTGTGCGCCGGCGCCGCCGGGCTTGCTTCCCGGCCGTTGCGCGCCGACCCCGCTGCCCTCCCTGTCGCACCAGTTGCGCTCGCCCGGTGCCGGAGCTACGGTGCGGAGGTCTACCCGACGCTCAAGACGATGTTCGACCAGCTGGGCGGCCTCGGGCGCATCGCCAATGGCAAGACGGTCGCCATCAAGATCAACATGACCGAGGTCGCCACCTGGCGCTTCGGTCACATGTCCCAGGAGGAGACCTTCTGGGCGCACCCGGCGGTGATCGCCGCTACGGTCGCGCTGCTCGATCAGGCGGGGGCGCGCCGCATCCGGATTGTCGAGGGCGCCATGTCGACGGCCGATCCACTCGAAGAGTTCATGCTCGCCGCGGGCTGGGACCCGCGCGAGTTCTCGAGCCTCGCGCCGCGGGTCGAATTCGAGAATACGAACTTCCTCGGCTACGGCAAGGCCTACCATCGGGTCCAGGTGCCGCGCGGCGGCCTGCTGTTTCCCGCCTATGATCTGAACCACTCCTACGTCGACTGCGACTCGTTCCTCTCGATCACCAAGATGAAGGAGCACGGGACAGCCGGCATCACGCTGTCGATGAAAAACTCCTTCGGCATCACGCCCTGCACGGTCTACGGCGACGCCGGCGCGGGCAAGGACGAGCCGGTTCTGGTGCCGAACGGCGGGCGCGGAACCGTATTCCACCGGGGTAACCTGCCACCGGCGCTGACCGCCCCGCAGGAGAACGATCCATCGTCGCCGCGGGATGGCGGCTACCGGGTGCCGCGCTCGGCAGCCGAACTGGCGGCGGCCCGTCCGGTCGATCTGGCCATCGTCGATGCCGTCCACACGATCGGGGCGAGCGAGATTCCGAGTTCACTGGCCTTTCCCATCAGCCCCGGTCTGTTGCTCGCCGGGACCAATCCGGTCTGCCTGGATTCGGTCGGCGCTTCGGTCATGGGCTTCGACCCGATGGCGGACCGCGGCACGGCTCCGTTCGAGAACTGCGACAACACGATGCGGCTCGGCGAGGAGCTCGGGATCGGCTCGCGCGACCTCGCCCGGATCGAGGTGATCGGCGAGCGACCGAGCGAAGTCGTCTGCGACTTCCGTGCCGAGCGCAAGGCCCGAGGCATCCCGACCCCGACCGAGATGCGCCAGCGTTGGCGCCGGCCCGGTCCCGCCGGGGCTGAACGCGCTTCGAAAGCCGGCCGGCCTGCCGCATCCCGCATTCCGTACGATGGAGTCAGAGGCGGACTGGGATGGCGACCTACTCGGAGCGGGTTCCTGAGAACGTGCCGGGCGAGTTCTTCGTGGACTCGACCTGCATCGACTGCGACACCTGCCGCCAGCTCGCGCCGGACGTATTTGCTGCTGCGGACGACTACTCGTTCGTCCAAGTCCAGCCCACCGCGCCGGCTTCCGAGCGGACCGCCGTGCAGGCTCTGCTCGCCTGCCCCACCGGCTCTATCGGGACCATTCATGCCAATCGCGCAGCCGAAGTGGCGGACTGATTTTCCGATGCCGCTCGACGCAGGTGTCTATTACAACGGGTTCACCTCGAGAAATTCCTTTGGGGCGAGCAGTTACTTTCTTGAAACACCCGAACGCGAACTGGCTTATCGATTCGCCCCGCTGGGTGGCCCGGCTGGCGCGCCGGTTCAATCAACTCGGCGGGATTCAGAACATCTTCCTGAGCCATCGCGATGACGTCGCCGACGCCGGCCGGTACGCCCGGCGGTTCGGGGCGCGGCGCGTGATCCATCGGCTCGAGGTGGCGGCGCAGCCGGACGCGGAAACGGTGCTCGATGGCTTCGAGCCGGTGGAACTGGCGCCCGGGCTGACGGCGATTCCGACGCCCGGACATACGCGTGGACACTGTGTCCTGCTCTACGCCGACCGGTACCTGTTCACGGGCGACCATCTCTGGTGGAGCCGGAGCGCGGCGCGGGCTCCATGCTTCGCGGAGCGTCTGCTGGTACTCCTGGAGCCGGCAGAAGGAGTCGGTGAAGCGGCTGCTGGACTACCGGTTCGAGTGGGTCCTGCCGGGTCACGGGGAGAGGGTTCACCTTCCGGCGGATGAGATGCGACGGGAGCTGGAGGCGCTGGTCGGCCGGCTGTAGGGGAGGGCGGCGGACTTTGCTCCCTCTGGTCGCGGCTCAGAGCCGGCTGAACGCGGCGATGGGAGCCGTGACCGAAGGGAGCGGAACTCAGCGGTCCAGTTTCTGTTCACCTATCTTCCGGAGGCCGAAAAGGACTAAGCCCAGGCCAATCAGGCCATCGACTCCGGAACCGCCCAGATAGATGTTCCGAAAGATCGGTTCGACGTCATCGAGCGTGGTGACAATTACAACCCCGGCGCTGGCGCTCGCGATCAGAAGCACACCGAGGAGGATGAGAAGCTTCGGGTTCTTCGGGAGCGAACTCATTTCAACCTCGACCGGTTATTCTCTCACTAACTCACCGGCCGGCGTGAAACTCCCCCTCTCAGGGGCGAAAAAGAGAACGGCGCGCCGGGGAGGGGGCCGGCGCGCCGCGGAGTGAGCTACTGGACGGAGGAGGAAGGACGAATGTCGTAGCTCGAGAGGACTTTCATGTAATTGGCCCGATGATAGGCTGCCGGGTTGGCGACGTTCTTTACACTCATCGAGCCCTGCATCTGCTGGATCGACTCGTACTCGTGCTCTTCCATCCACTTGCTGACCTCTTCTTCGAGGCGGGTTACGTAGTCGATGCCCTGGCGGAGCATCGCGGAGGTCAGCATCGAGCACCTTGGCGCCGACCATCATCGACTTGATCACGTCCTCGGCGTGTGGACGCCGCCGGTGATGGCCATGTCGGCCGTTGATGTGGCCGTGGAGCAGCGCCACCCAGTGCAGCCGGAGCAGCAGCTCGTAGGAGTTGCTCAGAACCAGGTTCGGAGTGACTTCGAGGTGTCTCGAGGTCGATGTCGGGCTGGTAGAAGCGGTTGAACAGCACCAGCGCGTCGGCGCCGGCGGCATCGAGCTTGCTGGCCATGTTCGCCATCGAGCTGAAGTAGGGGCCGACCTTGACGGCCACCGGAATCCGACAGCGTGGCCTGCACGTGGCTGACGAGGTCGGTGTACATCTGCTCGACCTTGGGCGGCGTCGAGTCTCCGGATCGGTCGGCATGAAGTAGAGGTTCAGCTCGAGCGCGTCGGCGCCGGCTTCCTCGATCAACTTGGCGTACCGGATCCAGCCGCCGGTCGAGACACCGTTCAGGCTGCCGATCACCGGGATGTCGACGGCCTTCTTGGCCTTGCGGATGTGCTCCAGGTAGCCGTCCGGGCCCGATGTTGTAGGAGCCCAGATCGGGGAAATAGGACAGCGACTCGGCGAAACGCTCGGCGCCGGCATCGAGATACGTATCGAGCGAGTTCGCTCTCGATCGCGATCTGCTCCTCGAACAGCGAGTGCAGCACGACGGCCGAGACGCCGGCGTCCTCCATATGCAGGATGTGGCCGATGTCCTTGCAGAGCGGACCCGCCGAGGCCACCAGCGGGCTCTTCAGTTTCAGTCCCGAGATATTGGTGGTCAGGTTCGGCATTTACTTTCCCTCCTTGCCGGCGCCAGTTGCCCGGCATGGACGCCATGTGCTCGTAGAGCTTGAAGCGGTCCTGCGCATCCTGCTGCGCCAGCTCGAGCAGCGCGCTTGGCCGCCTCGGGATTGCTGCGGACGAGCATGGTGTAGCGGGTCTCGTTGTAGGCGTACTTGTCGAAGGAGATCGACGGGGCCTTGGAGTCGAGCTGGAACGGATTCTTGCCCTCGGCCGCCAGCGCCGGGTTGTAGCGGAACAGCGGGAAGTGGCCGCTCTGGACGGCCGCCTTCTGCTGGTCGAAGCCGTGCAGCATGTTGTAGCCGTGGGCGATGCAGTGCGAGTAGGCGATGATGATCGACGGTCCCGGATGAGCCTCGGCCTCGATGAAGGTCTTGACCGTGTGGGCGTCGTTGGCGCCCATGGCGACGCGGCCGACGTAGACGTTGCCGTACTGCATCGCCATCATGGCGAGGTCCTTCTTGCCGGCGGCTTGCCGCCGGCGGCGAACTTGGCGACCGCGCCGCGCGGGGTGGCCTTGGACATCTGGCCGCCGGTGTTCGAGTAGACCTCGGTGTCGAGCACCAGGATGTTGATGTCGCGCCCGGTGGCGAGCACGTGGTCGAGACCGCCGTAGCCGATGTCGTAGGCCCAGCCGTCGCCGCCGAACGCCCAGACGCTCTTCTTGACCAGGTAGTCGGCGATCGGGAGGAGGTCGCTTCGCTTCGGCGCTTGTCGACCGCGGCCAGCTTCTCCTTGAGCATCCTGACGCGCTCGCGCTGCTCCTCGATGCCGGCTTCGTGGTCTGGTCGGCGTCGAGCAGAGCGCCCACCAGAACGTCGCCGATTCGCCTGGAGAGCAGCTTCTGCAGCAGTTCTCGGGCGTGCATCGTGTGCTGGTCCACCGAGAGGCGGAAGCCGAGCGCCGAACTCGGCGTTGTCCTCAAACAGCGAGTTGGACCAGGCCGGGCCGCGGCCGTCGTCGTTCTTGGTGTAAGGCGTGGTCGGCAGGTTGCCGCCGTAGATCGACGAGCAGCCGGTGGCGTTGGCGATGATGGCGCGGTCGCCGAACAACTGCGTCATCAGCTTGACGTAGGGCGTCTCGCCGCAGCCGGCGCAGGCGCCGGAGAACTCGAACAGCGGCTGCAAGAGCTGGACGTCCTTCACCAGGCTCGGCTTGAGCGGCTGTGCTTGTCGGTCTCGGGCAGCGCGAGGAAGAAGTCCCAGTTGGCCCGCTCCGGCTCGCGGAGCGGAATCTGGGCTGCCATGTTGATGGCCTTGCGGCTGACGTTGGTCTTGTCCTTCACCGGGCAGATCTCGACGCAGACGCGCGCAGCCGGTGCAGTCCTCGACGGCGACCTGCAGGGTGTACTTCTTGTCCTTGAAGTCCTTCCAGCGGGCCTCGGTGGACTTGAAGCTCTCGGGAGCGCCCTCGAGCGCTGTCCTCGTCGTAGACCTTGCTGCGGATGACGGCGTGCGGGCAGACCAGAACGCACTTGCCGCACTGGATGCAGATGTCCTCGTCCCAGACCGGAATTTCCAGGGCGATGTTGCGCTTCTCCCATTCGGCGGTGCCGGTGGGGAAGGTGCCGTCGACCGGCATATGCGCTGACCGGGAGTCTCGTCGCCGCGGCCGGCGATGATCGGGCCGGCGACTTCGCGGACGAAATCCGGGCGCTTCGGGCGAGACGACCGGCGGCAGCTTGATGTCGCTCGGTGGCCTTCGCGGGCACCTTGACCTCGTGCAGGTGGGCCAGCGCCGCGTCGACGGCCGCGTAGTTCTTCTGGACGACCGCCTCGCCGCGCTTGCCGTAGGTCTTCTTGATGGCCTTCTTGATCTGGGCGATGGCCTCGTCCGCGGCAGGACGCCGCTGATGGCGAAGAAGCAGGTCTGCATGATGGTGTTGATGCGCACGCCCATGCCGGTCTCCTTGGCCACCTCGTAGGCGTCGATGACGTAGAACTTCAGCTTCTTGTCGATGATCTGCTGCTGGACCTCGACGGGCAGCTGGTCCCAGACCTCGTCGGCCCGTACGGGGCGTTCAGCAGGAACGTCGCGCCCGGCGACGGCCGGCTGTCAGCATGTCGAACTTCTCGAGGAGGGTGAACTGATGGCAGGCGATGAAGTTGGCCTTGTCGATCAGGTAGGGCGAGTGGATCGGCTCGGGACCGAAGCGCAGGTGCGAGATGGTGACCGCGCCGGCCTTCTTCGAGTCGTAGACGAAGTAGCCCTGGGCGTAGTTGTCGGTCTCCTCGCCGATGATCTTGATCGAGTTCTTGTTGGCGCCCACGGTGCCGTCGGAGCCAGGCCGTAGAACAGGCGCGAACGGTCTTCTCGTGCTCGGTGGAGAACTCCGGGTCGTAGTCGAGCGAGGTGTGGGTGACGTCGTCGTTGATGCCGATGGTGAAGTGGTTCTTCGGCGTCTCCTTGGCCAGCTCGTCGAAGACGCCCTTGACCATGGCCGGGGTGAACTCCGTCGAGGACAGGCCGTAGCGGCCGCCGACGACCTTGGGCAAGCGGCTTGCCGTTCGCGTTCTCGTAGCAGCGCGGTGACGACGTCCTGGTAGAGCGGCTCGCCGACGGCGCCGGGCTCCTTGGTGCGGTCGAGCACGGCGATCGCCTTGACCGTGGCCGGCAGCGCCTGCGACGAAGTGCTCGATCGAGAACGGCCGGTAGAGGCGGACCTTGATCGCGCCGACCTTCTCGCCCTGCTGGGACGAGATAGTTGACGGCCTCCTCGGCGGTTTCGGCGCCGGAGCCCATCAGGATGATGACGCGCTCGGCGTCGGGCGCGCCGACGTAGTCGAACAGGTGGTACT
Organism: Bryobacterales bacterium; assembly: GCA_963809945.1. Taxonomy (GTDB): domain Bacteria; phylum Acidobacteriota; class Terriglobia; order Bryobacterales; family Bryobacteraceae; genus CAWELS01. Next base: position 188,546 of record CAWELS010000045.1, read on the forward strand.
GGCGGCCGGTGAGGCTGGCGAACTTGTCCATCGCGTTCTGCACGATGGTCGGAGCGGCCAGGTAGAACGGGTTGACCGTCTCGCGCGCCTGGAAGAAGACATCGGGGTTCTGGGCCGTGCCGCGCAGGACCGGGTGGTCCGGCGTCAGGGCGCGCTCGCGATGCTTCCGGACGAGCTCGTCGTCGATCATCGCCTGCATGTCCTCGATGGTCGAGCTGCTCGATCTTGGCCACTTCGTGCGAGGTGCGGAAGCCGTCGAAGAAGTGCACGAACGGGACCCGGGATTCGAGCGAGGCGGCGGTGGAGATCAGGGCCAGGTCCATGACTTCCTGGACGGAGTTGGAGGCCAGCAGCCCCCAGCCGGTCTGCGCGCACGGCCATGACGTCGGAGTGGTCGCCGAAGATCGAGAGCGCGTGGGTGGCCACCGTGCGGGCCGAGACGTGGAAGACCGTCGGCGTCAGTTCGCCGGCGATCTTGTACATGTTGGGGATCATCAGCAGCAGGCCCTGCGACGAGGTGAAGGTCGTACGTCAGGGCACCGGCCTGCAGCGCGCCGTGGACTGCGCGCCGAGGCGCCGCCCTCGCTCTGCATCTCAACGACGCAGGGGACAGTGCCCCAGATGTTGGGCTTGCCTTCCGAGGACCACTGATCCGCCCACTCGCCCATGTGGTGATGAGGGCGTGATCGGGTAGATCGCGATGACCTCGTTGATCTTGTGGGCAACGTAGGCGGCCGCTTCGTTACCGTCGATGGTTACTTTGGGTCTGGTCATGGTTCAGATATTCTGTGGGATCGCCATTTAAGAGGTTGCACTTGGGGTTCCAAGCGTGGTCCGGAATGGTTTCTTCAACCATTTGAGTGCCTTACTGTGTGGTGAAAGTGGACGGTATGGGGCAGATTGGGGCAGAGCCACCCGCAAAGACACATGATCTCAAGGGGTTGGCGGGTGAAATGCCCCAGGGAGAGCGGGCCGTGAATGAACGGGAATGGGTCCGTTGGGGCCTGGGGGAACGGTGGCTGGCTGGGGCCGGGGACTGACTCGAGGCGCCGAGCGGAGTCCATCCGGTTGGGCGGTGCATGGGTGACGTGGGGATTGGGAGTTCGGGGGTGCAGCGGGGGATTGCCGGGCAGGCGGAAACGCCTGCTCCACTGCGGGGTGACGCACGGAGGGGCTTATTTCGTTGGTTGGTGTTCGCCGGGAAGTCGTTGAATCGTCGTAACTTGGGCCGGGGTCGGGCGGGGGTGACGCAGGATTGTCGGGCGGTGCGTCACGTTTCAGAGTGACCTCGGAGCCGGGGCGGCGGTGGCGGGAAGAGTACGAGATACCGGCGGTCCGGAGGCGGTGGGCGTTGTCTTTGACGAGTGCGGAGAGGGAGCGCGGGTTGCCGGGGCGGATGGCGGTCGGGATCAGGTCATAGAGTTCGGTGTAGAGGCCGGTCCAGACGGGGCGGGTGGTCATGAAAATGGTCAGGAAATCGATGATCTGGTCGGCGCGGGTGGGGGCGGCGCGGCGGGTGTAGGCGGTCATCATGTCGGCGGCCGTGAGTCCCAGGGGACCAGCCGAGGCCAAGCTCCAGCGGCGGGCTTCGGTGAGCGGGCCGGCGGTGGGCGGCGTGGCGGGGTAGTCGCGGAGGGCTTGGGAAACGGAGAGGGCGAGCAGGCCGAGGAATTCGGCGTGGTGATTTTCAAACTGTTGCCAGCGTTGGGGTTCGGACTGGGTGGGATCGGCGAGGTCGACGGTGAGGGTGAGGTTGGCGAGGGAGCGGTGGCGGATGGGGGCTGGCTCGTCTCCGCTTTGGAGGAGCGGGACGATGGCGGGGCGGCGGATTTCGGTGGCTGAGCGGCAGAGGGTGGCGGCGCGGGAGGCGGTGAGACGCTCGGTCTGCGGGAAGAGCAGGACGCGATGGTCGCGGGCGGTTTGGCGGAGGCGGCGGTCGGAGTCGGGATAGGGGACGAAGGCGTCGGCGGAGGGATCGATGAGGGAGCGGGCGAGCGCGGCGGTGGTGGCGAGGGTTTCGGCGTTGGCGGAGCGGAGGACGAGGACGGGGTAAGGGCCGGCGGGGTGGAGTGCGGCGGTGAGCCAGGCGAGGAGACGGTGGAAGTCGGCGGTGGTGGCGGGTTGGAGGAGGTGGCGGAGGCGGCCGGCGGTGGTGGTGTTGTCGGCGGGGCGCTGGGGTTCGGGCAGCGGCCGCATGTCGTCGGAGCGGGAGAAGGCGTAGGGGTTGCCGTCGTCGGTTTTGATCGCGTCGGCGGTGATTTCGAGGACGCGGCCGAGGCCGTCGGCGAGATCGAAGGTGATGGTGTTGGGTTGGGGGATGGCGGGACCGAAGCGTTCGCCTTTGGCGACGTGGCGATGGAAGACGGGGCGGTCGCGGCGATTGGCGGTGGCGCGGGCCTCGGCGAGGCGGATAGCGGCACGGAGGTTGCCGTCGGAGGGGATGTCACCGTGGTGGCGGGCGGCGTGGGTGGTGGTGAGCCAGTTGCGGTAGCGGGGGAGCGGACGGGCCAGATCTGGTGGCCGTCGTCGAGGGGGAGGGAGACCCAGGGCTGACCGTGAGGGTCGTGGAAGAGGTCGAGTTCGTCGGTGAGGGCGAAGAGGCGTTGGCGCTGGGTGGGCGGGGCGCCGATGCGGTGGGCCGAGGAGGAAGTGGGGCCGAGGAACTGCTGGACTTCGGTAAGGTTTTCGAGTGGTTTAGCCATGGGAGCCTCCTTAAAGTTGGGGCAAAGATGTGGTGTACCCCTGGTTCGATTGTCGGAGGCGGGGTGGCGGGGAGCGGGGTTGGCGGGGTGGAAGTTGTTGATTCGGAGGCGGATAGAAATTTTGGCGGATTGTGACTGGGGTTGGGAAGAGAAGATATTTACCGCGGAGGCGCCGAGGACGCGGAGGGTTTGGTGGGTAGTTGGTGGCCGGTGGCGGCAGTCCAGGCCGCGTGCCAGCGCGCTCGTCGAGGAGCCTTGACGGCGGTCGCCGCCGGTCGTATCCATAATCTGCAGGGCGATGGGGTCGGGCTGTCTCATGCTTTGGCCGGAGGGTGTCCTGGCCTCCCCCTCCGGGGCCAAGAAACAAGATAGTTTCAGGCCGTATTAGAGTATATTGAAGCGATCTTCTCAGGAGGAATCTTGCGGGCACAAATGAGTTTTTCCCGGTGGCTTCTGATCGGGTTCATCCTTCTCTTGTCCCTTCCCAAGGCCACGCAGTGCGCTGTGCCGACCATCTACGCTGGCGGCGTTGTCAACAGCGCTGACTACGGGCCGGTCATCTCGTCCGGATCCATCGTGGCTATCTACGGAGCGAACCTGGCCGCGAACACCGTGGTCGCCACCGAGAAGCCCCTGCCGACGTCGCTGGACGGCGTGTCGGTGCTGGTCGCGGCCGGCGGACAAGAGCTGCCGGCGGCGTTGTTTTTCGTCTCGGCGGGCCAGATCAACGCCCAGTTGCCCTACGGTTTGGGAGGCCAGCAGGTGACGATCCGCGTTCGCACGTCCGCAGGCACGAGCAACGCGATCCAAATCGCGCTCCAAGCGTTCTCCCCCAGATTCTTCACGAAGACCGCGGACGGCCAGGGAGAGGCCCTGCTGGTTCACTACCCATCCTATGAGCTGGTCTCCGAAGCCTGGCCGGCGGAGCCGGAGGAGGTTGTCATTCTCTATGTGTCGGGGTTAGGGGAGGTGACGCCGGCGATCACGGCGGGAATGCCGGCGGGTGACAACGCCACGTTGGGGCCGCTCAATTCGGTGATGCACCCGGTGGAGGTCCGGATAGGCGGGCAGCAGACAGCCTTTCTGTGGGCGGGCTTGGCGCCGGGCTTCGCCGGCCTCTACCAGGTCAACCTGATCATGCCCGCCACCCTGCCAACCGGGATGGCGGAGATCACGGTCCTTTGCGGCGGCGGCCAGACCCAGGCGAACGTAAAGGTGGCGACCACTGCCAAGGCCGTCGAGAAGCTCGCTCCGGAAGAGGTGGTCAAGCGGGCGCTTGAGGCGCAGGTTCAAGGGGACATCGACGGGCTGATGTCCTACTTCGCCCTGGACCGGTTCTCGGAGGCCGCGATTGCCGACGGTCAGTCTGCTTTTACGCTTTTCCGCAACAACGTCGGCCTGTCGGAGTTCGTCTTCACGCACGTCGCTACCGGATTCGGCGACCTCGGGGATATGGCCATCGTTCGCGCCGAGGTCGCCTACCGAATGACGGCTCCTGGCGTGAACAGAATCGTGACCGCCGGCGTCATCGTCACGCTGGTCGGCGGCGAGGGTTCCTGGAAGATCTTCTCGATCAACCCTGACGACCTGCTCAATGCGGAAATCTACGAGCGCGAAAACGAGTCCGCCGGGTCCTCCGGATCCGCCTTGTCACGCCGCTACACGCGCGCCATTACGCTCCACGAGATCAATGCCTTGCTGAACGAAGCGATGACGCACCGGAATATGGACGAACTGGACATGGCGAAGCTCACCGCCGACGGCGCCAACGTATTCATCGGCAGGTTTCCCGGCATCGGGGATGCGATTGCCCAGGTCTACCAGGTCGCCAACGTGGGCTACAACCTCTACCAGGGAGGCCGGGAGCTTTTCACCCGCGGTTTCACCCCCATCTTCGTTCTGGAGATGACCCAGACGGCCGTCGGCGTGGGACAGATTGCCACTGAACTCGTGCCCGGCGTCGACACGGCCGCCGACGAGGTCGGCATGTACGTCGAGAACGTAACGAAGAACGCGGAGATGCAGCGGGCGATCCAGGAGTACCAGAGCGTGCTCTCCCACCCGAAACAAGGCTATGACGCCCACTTGTTCCTTCTGGCGGGGGAACAATACCAATACCCGCAGGGGATGAAGGTTTCCGAGGATCCGGACGTGGAAACGCTTCACGGGCGGCCACCGCAGGGAATCTCATTGACGAGCCCCGAGTCGATCGGCGCCGAGATCCCGTTTCAGGTGATTGCCGAGTTTCCGCTTCCTTCCGATCTTGGTGGATTCGCCGAACAATTCGGCGCGCAGCAGATCGCCGGCGAATGGCGTGTTCCGGTGGACATCACGATGATCGCGGGCTGGGATGATTTCACGCAGTACGCCACCGGCGACCGCATCCTGCAGAATCCGAAGGTGATCCGTTCGACCAAGGGGACCTCCACCGCCATCTCGTGGACGGTCACCTGCGTGCGCGGATCCCAGCCCCTCGCCGTGAAACTACACAATGGCGAGGCCGTGATTGGTCCCAAGATTGTCAACAAATACATGAACGAAATGGCGACCCTGCGTGTCACCGAGATCGAAGACGGGAAGATCCCGGTGGGGGTCAATGAGTCCAAGAGCATCCAGATCTATGGTGTTCCGTCGGTCGGTGGCGTGCCCGAGATCGACCTGACGCCCCGCTATGAGTGTCTCGACGTCTTCCCCGACGGAATCGAGATATTCGGAATGACCCGCGGGCAGAAGATCGAGATCAAGGGTAATGCCGAGGGGACGGCCCCGCTGCACCTGCGGCTCAACGGCGCCACCTACGAGAACACGAACGTTGTCACCGACATCGTCATGGACGTTCCCGTCGTGGTGGGGGAGGAGGGTAGCCAGACGTGGGAGAAGTCCGTTTCCGGCCTTTTCTACAATAGCCAGTGGAACATTTCCTATACCGCGACGGTCTCCACGTCCGGCTCGCTGGTAGGCTGCCAGGAGCAGGCCGCAGGCACGTTTGCCGTTCTGAGCTGTTTCATCCCGGCAGCCGAATCGGACCCGCCAGCTGTCGACACCTACACAATCACTCTGACCGCCGGCGGGATCAGTCCCGTGAATGCGAACGCGGTGCCACAAGGCGAAGATTGGGAGCAGAAGGTCTATCTCGGTTTCACTGAGGCGGGAATGGTGGAGACGAGTTCCGTGATGAAGACGCTGCCGGTCCCCCGTGGGCGAGGCGAATACATCGAGAGCGTGAGCGTCATCGTCTACTACTACAACAAGAAGACCAAGGAGGAGCGCTGGGTGGCGGGTGGGACGCTGTTCCGCTTCTACCTTCGTAATCCCTGACGGCTCCTCCGCTGCCATCGGCGGGTTGGAGGGCGATC
>CAWELS010000046.1:0-8230 GCA_963809945.1 Bryobacterales bacterium
CGAACACCGCCTCCACCCCACCGGGGACATTGCGGGGTGCCTTCACGCATCCCCCCCGGAACCTTCCGCAGCGGTGTCCCTCGCAACCGGACCTCCGAATACGACGTGTTCACCGGCCTCCCCGAACACCGCCTCCACCTCACCGGGGACATTGCGGGGTGTCTTCACGCATTTCCCCTGAACCTTCCGCAGCGGTGTCCCCGCAACGGGACCTTCGAATACGACTTGCTCAACGGGACCTTCGAATACGACTCGCCCAGCCGTATCTCCTCAGCGGATCGGCCGCCCCGCCTCCCCGAACACCGCCTCCACCTCACCGGGGACACTCAAGCTCGCGGGCGAAGCGGTGAAAGCTGCGATGAGCGGTGAAGGACGTGAACCGGACGGGAAACCCGGGCGGGACAACCGGATGGGGACAGCCTGACCCGTCCCAGGGACAACCGGACGGGGACAGCCTGACCCGTCCCAGTGGAGATTTTCAGAGAATCCGGCAATGGAGGCGGCACTCTGTAGGCGGAGGACGAGAGAATGCCGCGACAATCTCGAGTGGTGGTGCCTGGAATCGGCCACCACGTGACCCAGCGAGGCACCGGGAGGCAGCGGGTTTTCTACAGCCGCAAGGACCGGTCGGTGTACCTGGGACTGCTGCGGGACAACTGCCGGAAGGCAGGAGTTCGGATTCTCGCTTATTGCTTGCTGTCGAACCACATACACGCGGTGCTGGTACCCGAGGAGGAGGATTCGCTAGCGGTGGCGCTACGGCGGGCGCATGGGCGGTACGCGCAATATTTCAATGCGCGGAAAGTGCGCTCCGGGCATCTGTGGCAGAACCGGTTCTACTCGTGTCCGCTGGGTCCGGGGCATCTCGGGGTGGCGCTGGGGTATGTGGAGATGAATCCGGTACGAGCCGGGCTGGTGAAGCAGGCCTGGGACTACGAATGGTCGAGCGCGATGGCCCATCTGGGGGGAAAGGATCCGCAGCGCATCCTGGACCTGGAGTTCTGGCACTCCTGGGGTGGCGCCGGGCAATGGCGTCAGATGCTGGCAGCGGCTGGCGATGAGGCTTCGAATCGGGCGTTGGTGAAGGCGACCTTCGCGGGTAACCCGTTCGGAACGCAAGAGTTTCGGGATGAGATCCGGTTGTGGCAGGAGGGAACGGGAAGGCACGTCGAGCCCTCCGACGGCGCGCCTATGGCGATGCCGACTGTGTCAGTGTTGTCGGCGCCAGCTCGACAGGACCATGATGGATGCGTGAAAGCAGTTTTTCGAAAAGGTCTGGTGGGACGGGTCAGGCTGACCCTAATCAGGACTAATCAGGACAGAGGCTGACGAGAGGCCTGGCCAGACGTCCGGTTCCGATCATGCTTCTGGCGCGGCTCGCGGTGGATCGGGGCTGGCAGGGGCAAGGTGTCGGCGCGAGCCTTCTCCGGGATGCGATGCTGCGCACACTCCAGGCGGCGGACATCGCCGGCATCCGGGCGCTCGCGGTCCACGCCAAGGGCCAGACAGCGAAGCAATTCTATGAGCGGTACGATTTCGTTGCCTCGCCCTCCGATCCGCTACAATTGTTCGTCCTGCTGAAGGATGTTCGGAGGGCACTTTCGACAGACAGGTAAGTACGCCTGGTTCTTTCGCGGAATCAAAAGTCATCTTTGAGGTGATCTATGGCCAAGAACGAGCGACGAAACCGCACTGACTGGGACCGGCTGAAGAAGCAGGCCGACAAGCAGATCCGTGAGGCGGCCGCTGCTGATCAGGACGCCGCTCCCGTGGCTTCCGCCGACTGGCTTCGTCAGGCTGCCTTGTTGGAACCGCAACCGAAAAAGGCGGTGTCCGGGCCAGACCCGGGGAAACAGGCACTCTGACTACATGGACACCGAAGATCCGACCACCATCGTGCTGGGAGGCTACGTCACCGCGCTCAGTGCGGTCCGGACGCTGGCCGCCGCGGCCATCCCGGCCGTCGTGGTCCCGTTCTCCGCGTTCGAGATCGCGCCCCGCTCCCGTTGGGCGACCGAGACCGCCCGGCTCGGCCCCGGTGAGACTCGCGCTGCCCTGCTCTCACTGCTGCGCGTACGCGCCGACCGCTGGAAGGGACGTCTCCTGTTGCCGACCGCCGACCCGGCCGTGGAAGTCCTCGCCCGCCACCACGCCGAGCTCTCGCGCACCTACCGGCTGATCACCCCGCCCTGGGAGGTCACCCGCCAAATCCTGGTGAAGGAGGCGACCTATGAAGCCGCGCGCCGGGCCGGCGTCGTCTGTCCTGCCTGCTACGGTCCTGCCGCGCCGGAACTGCTCACCGCTGAACTCCGCTACCCCGTCCTGCTGCGGCCCTCGATGAGTACCGAATTCCTCGCCCGGACCGGCCGCAAGGCGATCGTCGCGGACAATCCCGCCGAGCTCCGCGCCGCACTTCGGCGGATCGAAGAGACCGGCCTCTCCGCCACCGCCTACGACTTCATTCCCGGTCCCGACAGCGCCTACTTCAACTACCTCACCTATGTGGATCGCCAGGGAGCCGAGGTCGGCGGCCTGGCGGTGCGGAAAGTCCGCAAAGCGCCGCCTCGTCTGGGCGTCGGATGCGTCGTTACGAACGATGTCGACCCGGCGACGGCCGACCGGCTCCGCGCGTCCACGCTGGCATTGCTTAAGGCGGTTCGATGGACGGGACCGGCCAGCGCCGAGTTCAAGCTCGACCTGCGGGACGGCCAACTGAAGTTCATCGAGGTGAACGGCCGGCAATCGCTGGTGATGGGGATCGGTCCCGCTGCCGGCGTTCCCTTTCCGGTGCTGGCGTGGCGGGAAGCCGTCGAGGGCGACGTTCGGGGTGTCAGCCAGAACGGTTGGAGGGGCTACTGGATCCACGAGATGGGAGACATCGTCCACAACTTTCTGCCGGGTCTGGCGGACGGCGGAGGTCCGCGACGGTTCGCGGTGCCATACCGTAGTCCGCATGCGTTGGCCGTATGGTCCCGGCGTGATCCCTGGCCATTCTTCTGGCAATGGCTGCTGGCGGCTTGTGAGAAGCTCTACCGCCGGTGGCGCCGTGGCGCCGCATAGGTAGTTTGGGGAATCATGGATTATGCCTCCGCCTCTCCCGTTCGCTTCACTGGTGCTCGCCGACATCGTTTCCACCCCGGAGATGCGAGCCGTCTGGACCGAGGAGAACATGCTGCGGAAGTGGGCGGACACCGAGCGCGCCATCACCGAGGCGCAGGCCGAGCTGGACATGATTCCGCGCGAGGCCGCCGCCACCATCATTTCGCAGCTCTCGGCGGAGCCGTTGACGCCCGAGCGACTGCACCATCAGGTGGAGCACAACCGGCACCTGATGGTTTCATTCCTCAAAGCCTTCCGGCAGATCTGCGGACCGGCCGCCGAACACCTACACGTGGGGCCCACCACACAGGACATCCTGGACACCGCACTGGTTCTGCAGATGCGCGAGGCCCACGCCGTCGTGATGGAACAGGCGCTCGGTCTGGAAGACGTGCTCTGCCGCCGGGCCCTCGAGTTCCGCGATACCCCCATGATGGGACGCACCCACGAGCAGCCGGCGCTGCCCCAGACGTTCGGGTTTGTGCTGGCCTGCTGGGCCAGTGACGTGCACGATCACGTCGAACGCGCCTGGGAAGCCGAAGGCCGTTGGATGTATGGCGTACTCACCGGCGGTGTCGGCGTTCAGAACGCCTTTGTCGAGCTTGCCGGCGTGCCGGCCGCCCGGCGCCTTCAGGAACTGGTGTGCCGGAAGCTCGGCCTGCGGACCCCCGTTATCGACATCCACGGCCGCCTGGACCGGTTCGCTGAAGTCACCGGCAATCTCGCCTCGCTGGCGAGCAGCCTGGGCCGAATCGGACTCAATCTGCGCACCTGGCAGCGGCCCGAAGTGGGGGAGACGGAGATGGACTACGGAGACGAGGAATACTCGAGCAGCACGATGCCGAACAAGCGGAACCCCGAGTCCTGCGAGCGCGTCGAGGGACTGGCGTCGCTGACCAGAGCGCTGGCCGGGTGCGTCCAGGGCATCCCGGTGGCAGATCATCGCGACGGCGTGCGAGTCCCGGTCGAGTACGTTGCGATTCCGCAGTGCTTCCTGATGACATCACGCGCCGTCGCGACGATCGCCGGCGCGGTCGGCGGCCTGGTGGTCCATGAGGCCAGAATGCGCGCCAATCTTGACCATCCGAGCTTCCTTGGCCAGGCCGCCGGGGAACGGTTCATGATCGCCCTCTACAAGAAGACCGGCAGACGCGACTGGGCTCACACCATCGTTGGGCAATGCGGACGGATATCCCATGACGAACAGCGCCCGCTGGCGGACGTGATCCGAGAGAATCCGGAGATTGGCCCCCTGTTTGAGGATGGAGAGATCGAACGGCTGGCCGACCTCACCACATACCTTGGCACGGCCGCGCTGCAAACAGAAGAGGCCGTCAGCCGAATCCGCCAACGCCGCGTCGCGCGAAGGAGCCATGACGCCAACCGGTGAAACGCCGCATCGGGTCCTTCGAAGAACAGGAGTCGCCAATCGCAGGGTTGTCAGTGCACAGAGCCCGGCGCGCGACCGCGATGCCGACCGAACGTTGGTGATCCCTGCTGGAGTTCGTCCTGGGAGAGCATTTGCCAGCAGGCAAGACCCCGCGCGGTTCTCGTTGGGCCCTTCATCCGTCGATTGTGGTGGACATCCGCCGGTGTGGTTCACCAGTGGAAACTAAGAATCTGGTCTCATGCTCACAATGACTTACGGCGTTCCCAGCGTTGGCCGCCACCGGTGCTCTGGTATCGTTAGGGTCGTGGCTGGTGGCGTCTCGCCAACTGGCTGCCGGACGATTCCGCGACGGCAGCGATTCGCGATCGCGTTCCTTCGAAAAATGCGCGCCGCCAGTCGGATGTCGTCCGCGGCCTGCCTTTTTCATCGCCGGTTGCGGCCGACGTCCGCCGAGGTGGCTCGGTCGGGATTCCCGGGAGCCTAGAACTACCAAACGAACCCAATTTCAAGCGCGTGCCGGTTCTGGCGGGGATGGGCGTTAGCCCTTATGTCACAGACGTATAGTGACACAGGACGAAAAAAGTTGATCAGATATCACTCCTGTATTCGAATGATAATAAGTAGTTTTTCACGCGAATCAAATAAATCTTGGATTGTCGCGGTAGAATGACACATTGTGAAGGTGTCACCGGAGCGGCTCCCGGTTTCACCTGTCGGGCTTCGGGGCTGCGCCGGTGGCGCCCGCCGCTCGGGTCCCGGCCCCGTGATACACTCGGCACACAAGGAGGGATGGATCATGATTGTCGTTCGAAACACCTTTGTCGCCAAACCTGGAAAGGCAAGCAAACTGGCGGCGCAAGTCAAGGAGATGGCGGAGGCCGCAGGGTATCCAAATCATCGGGTCCTCACCGACGTCACTGGAGACTTCAACCGCGTCGTGTTCGAGTACGAGGTGGAGTCGATCGGAGCGATTGAGGAAACGATGAAGAAGTACCGGACCGACCCGAAGATCCGCGAGGCGGCCGCCGGCTACACCGACCTCTGGCTCACCGGCAAACGGGAGCTGTTCCAGGTCGTCTGACGGCATCCCACCGGCTTCAGGCCGCGGCCATAAGCACCTGCTCGCTCGACGAGCGACATGAACCAGCGGAACGAAACACCACCGGTGCGCCATCGGTCACCACAGTTCCTTCGGGAAACGCAAACTGTAAATCGCACCGCTGTCAGTGATTTGCGTTTCTCATCGTTCGATTGAGGCGGAGATCCGCCGCGGCGGTTCAAAGGATCAGACGAGGAGGTGGAATCGATGAAGCTCGACGTCAAAGCGGTGACCGTCGCCCTGGCTCTGGTCTGGGGCGTGCTCGGCATGTTCGCGATCGGCGTGATGAACATCATCCTGCAAGGCTACGGCGGACAGTTCCTGGCGATGATGCAAGCCGTATATCCCGGCTATCGAGTAACCGCCGGCTTCCCCGGCGTGTTGGTCGGCACCTTGTACGGACTGCTGCACGGTGCGTTCATGGGAGCGGCGTACGCGTGGCTCTACAACCGGTTTGCCGCCAGGCGGGCCGCTTGAATCGCATCGGGACCGGCCAGAGTAACCGGTGTACTTGATTGGGGCGTGTTACGCTGTACGACGGTGACCGATCTGTCTCGGCCGCCGGCCCTGCGAGCGGCGGCCGCGCTCATGGCCAAGAATGCCGATACACCGATGGCCTACACCGACGCGACCTTCGTGTTGCTCGCGGAAGGTCTGCATAGGTCGGCGATAACGAAAAGACGCTTCGTATGGAGGTTCCAATGATCCACAGAATCGGCTATCTGCTGCTGATCACACTGCTGTCTGCTGCCCCGTGGGCGCAGGCCCAGCAATCTCAAAAGCTGATTGTCAATGCAGACCTCGGCGAGGTCACTATCAGCAAACATATCTACGGCCACTTCGCCGAGCACCTGGGCCGCGACATCTACGATGGATTCTGGACGAAAGCCGGGACCGGGGAGTGGCACCTGCGCCAGGACATCATCGATGCACTCAAACAGATCCAGGTACCGAACCTCCGCTGGCCCGGCGGCTGCTTCGCAGACTACTACCACTGGAAGAATGGCATCGGCCCGCGTGACCAACGGCCCACGATTGTGAATACGCTCTGGGGAGGCGTTACCGAAGACAACAGCTTCGGAACCCATGAATACATGGAATTGGTGGAGAAGCTTGGCGCCGAGCCTTTCGTAGTGGGCAATGTCGGCAGCGGGACAGTACAGGAAATGGCGGATTGGTGGGAATACCTGAACTTCCCTGGAAAAAGCCCGATGGCCGACATGAGGCGGGCCAACGGCCGGGAGGAGCCGTGGGGAGTTCGCTTCTGGGGTGTGGGCAACGAGAGCTGGGGGTGCGGCGGCAACATGACGCCGGAGACCTACGCCGCGCAATTCCGGCAGTTCCAGACACTTCCTGCGCTCCTACGGCGGAGTGCGCCCCTTCCGCGTCGCCACCGGACCGAACTCCGGCGACTATAACTGGACCGAGGTCATGATGCGCGATGCCGGCCAGTTCATCGACGGGATCGACCTGCACTTCTACACCATTACCGGCACCTGGCGGAACAAGGGTAAAGCCACTGAGTTCACCGAGGCCGAGTGGTTCGAAATGGTCAATTACACCAAGCGCATGGAAGAGTTTATCACCAGGCACTCGGCTATCATGGACCAGTACGATCCTCAGAAGCGCGTCTGGCTCATCGTAGGCGAATGGGGTACCTGGCACACTGTCGAGGAAGGCACGAATCCAGGGTTTCTGTATCAACAGAACGCTTTGCGCGACGCCGTGGTGGCGGGATACAACCTGAACCTGTTCAACAACCACGCCGATCGCGTGAAGGGCGCAAATATCGCCCAAACCATCAACGTCCTTCAGGCTATGATCCTCACCAAGGGCGAGCAGATGATTCTCACGCCGACTTACCATGTCTTCGAGATGTACAAAGTCCACCAGGACGCCACGCTGTTGCCCATTAACCTCGAAGAAGGTACTTACACCTACGGTGGCGAAAGCACCGGCGCGGTAAGCGCCTCCGCGTCGCGCGACTCGCAAGGGCGGATCCACATCACACTGGTTAACATGGATCCTGAACCGGGACCGTACTATCGCGGCCGAACTGCGCGGCGCCAATGTGTCCCGCGTCTCCGGACGCGTGCTGACGGCCAACGCCATGACCGCCCACAACACTTTCGAGCAGCCGGAGGCGGTGAAACCCGCTACCTTCAGCGGCGCGCGGCTGAGCGATGGCTCACTGACAATCGATCTGCCGGCGAAGTCGGTTGTCGCGCTGGAATTGCAGTAAGTAAGTCGAAACGGTGCTGCGCGGGCCTGGACTCCGCCCGGGGCTTTCCGAGACTCGCGCTGCGCCGGCCGCGGTAGCAGCCCGCCGTGGAGGCCACCCTCTGCTGTCGACCGAGTGGTCGGATCCAGGACACTGGCAATCGTTCATCTCATCGCTCGGAGCCGGCCCGGCCAGCCCGCAAGATGCCGAACCGCGCTACATCGTTAACGATATCCTGACGCTGGACCGCCGGGGCTGCTCCACCTACCGGACGTCGCCCCGGCGGGCTCTGCGAATGGTCCTTCCGGCCGGGCGCAAGTGACACCGCCAGGATGGCCGCTACTCCGGCGCCTCTACCGGCTCGGGGCGAAGCTGTCCCATCTCGGATCGCCCTGCGTTCCGTAGTCGGCCGGCAGCGTAT
>CAWELS010000047.1:0-283996 GCA_963809945.1 Bryobacterales bacterium
TCCCTGCGGTCACGGCTCCATCGGGAGCGCTGATAGCTCTCCACTAACAGCGCACAACGAAGCCTCGGCGCGTGCGCAGTCAGAGGCTCTCGGATCGCCCGGTCCCGCGCTGTGCGCTGATGGCTGATCGCTATCTTCCCGCTAGATCTCCATGATCTCTTTCTCTTTGGCCTTGGAGGCTTCGTCGAGCTGCTTGATGTGCTCGTCGGTCAGCTTCTGGACGTCGTCGTGGGCTTGCGGTCTTCGTCTTCGCTGATCTCCTTGTCCTTGAGCAGCCTCTTCACGGCGTCGTTGGCGTCGCGGCGGACGTTGCGGACGGCGACGCGGTGGTCCTCGGTGACGTTGTGAAGGTGCTTGACGAGTTCCTTGCGCCGTTCCTCGGTGAGGGCGGGAATGGGAATGCGGATGAGCTTGCCGTCGTTGTCGGGTTCAGGCCCAGATCGGAAGTCAGGATGGCCTTTTCGATGGCGCCGATCTGAGAGACATCCCACGGCTGGGCGGTGATCATCGAGGGCTCCGGCACGTGGAGCGTGGCCAGCTGGTTAAGGGGCGTGGGCGTGCCGTAGTAGTCAACCTTGATGCCGTCGAGCAGGCTGATCGAGGCGCGGCCCGGTGCGGATGCCGGCCATGGCGTGCTGCAGGTCGACAAGCGCCTTCCCATCCGCGCCTTGGTGCTGGACTTGATTTCTTGAGTGGTACTACCGGATTCAGACATGTATTCAGCTCCCCAGGGCCCGCTTACCGAGTGCGAGCCTGACCTGTCTAGTGAATCAGCGTTCCGATGGTTTCGCCCATCGCACATACGCATTATATTTCCGGTCACGGTCAGGTTGAAAACCAGGATCGGGAGATCGTTGTCGCGGCACATGGCGATCGCGGAGGCGTCCATCACGCCGAGCGACTTGGTGAGCACCTCGTGATAGGAGATCTCCTCGTAGAGCGAGGCGTCGGGATGTTTCTCCGGGTCCTTGTCGTAGACGCCATCGACGCGGGTGGCCTTGGCGACAATCTGCGCCCGGATCTCGAGCGCCCGCAGCGTGGCCGCGGTATCGGTGGAGAAGTAGGGGTTCGAGGTGCCGGCGGCGAAGATCACGACACGGCCCTTCTCAAGGTGCCGGATGGCGCGGCGACGGATGTAAGGTTCGGCCACCTGGCGCATCTGGATGGCCGTCATGACACGGGTTTCGATGTCCTGGCGCTCGAGCGCGTCCTGGAGCGCCAGGGCATTGATGACGGTGGCGAGCATGCCCATGTGGTCGGCGGTGACGCGGTCCATGCTCGCGGCCGCGGCGTTGACGCCGCGGAAGAAGTTGCCGCCGCCGACGACGAGGCCGAGCTGGACGCCGGCGCGGGAGACCTCGGCGATTTCGGCGGCCAGGGAGTGGAGCCGTGCGGATCGAGTCCGAACTTGCCCTCTCCGGCCAGGGACTCGCCGCTGAGTTTCAGCAGAATGCGATCGTACTTCGCCATGCTTGTCCTGCGCGACGGCAGGCGCACGGCCTGCCCGATCGATCCCCCGGCGGGCTATTCGGCGGATTCGCCGTCTTCGGTCTCGCCGACCTTGAAGCGGGCGAACCGGCTGACGGTGATGTTCTCGCCCAGCTTGGCGATCTTAGCCTTGATCAGGTCCTCGACGCTCGTGTTGTTTTCCCTGATGAAGGGCTGCTCGTAGAGGCAGACCTCCTCGAAAAACTTGGAGAGCCGGCCTTCGACGATGCGGTCGACGACCTTTTCCGGCTTGCCTTCGCCGAGGGCGCGGTCGCGGGCGATCTCACGCTCCTTGGCGAGCACGTCCTCGGTGACCTCGTCGCGCCGGACGAACCTGGGGTCGGCCGCGGCCACTTGCATGGCGAGGTCGTGAACGAGCTCCTGGAAGTCGTCGGTGCGGGCGACGAAGTCGGACTCGCAGTTGACTTCGATCATCACGCCGAGCTGGGAGCCCGGGTGGATATAGGTGCCGATGACGCCTTGCCCGGTGGCGCGCGAAGCCTTCTTGGCCGCCGCCGCAATGCCCTTCTTCCGGAGGACGACCTCGGCCGCCTCCAGGTCGCCGCTGGTTTCAACGAGCGCCTTCTTGCAATCCATCATGCCCGCGCCGGTGCGGTCGCGGAGTTGTTTAACTAGTGCTGCGGTGATTTCCGCCATGATCTTCCACCTGTACTATGTTCGATATTGCTGTCTGCAGCCGAGTGCGCCTACTGTGCCGGGGGCGCGCCGCCGGTGGCCGGCAGGGCCGATTCCTTGTCATCGGACGCCTCGCCGTCGGCCGGGCTGTCGCCACTCGGTGTTGATGCCTCGCTGACGCCGAGCTGGCTCAGGCTCTCCGACATGAGCTGTTCGGAGTACTCGGGATCCAGGTACCGGCTGAGGTCCTCGGAGGCCGAGCCCTCATCGTGGCCTTCGTCGGAAGCCGCGTCGAGATCATGCGGTGAAGTCCTTCTCGGTGGCGAGATTGCGGCCTTCGATGACGGAGTCGGCGATCTTGGATGCGAACAGGCGGATGGCCCGGAGCGCATCGTCGTTGCCGGGGATCACATAGTCGACCATCTCCGGGTCGCAATTGGTGTCGACCACGGCCACGACCGGAATCTTCAGCTTGCGGGCTTCGTGGACGGCGATGGATTCCTTGTTCGAGTCGACGACGAAGACGATATCCGGCAGTCCGGACATGTTCTTGATGCCGGCGAGGTTCTGGTCGAGCGCCTTGCGTTCCCGCTCGAGCCCGATGATCTCCTTCTTGGAGCGGCTGCCGTAGGAGCCTTCCTCGGCCATCGCCTCGAGCTCCTTGAGCCGCTGGATGGACTTCTCGACGGTGGTCATGTTCGTGAGCAGGCCGCCGAGCCAGCGCTGGTTGACGTAGTACATGCTCGCAGCGTTTGGCCTCTTCGGCGATCGCTTCCTGGGCCTGGCGCTTGGTGCCGACGAACAGGACCTGTCTTGCCCTGGGCCGCCATGTCGGTGACAAACCGCATCGCGTCCTTAAAGAGCTTGAGGGTCTTCTGCAGATCGACGATGTAGATTCCGTTGCGTTCGCCGAAGATGTATTCTTTCATCTTCGGATTCCAGCGTTTGGTCTGGTGCCCGAAGTGAACGCCGGCTTCGAGCAGTTCTTTCATCGTGATTGATGGCAAAGTGCCTCCTTACGTGACTGCGGTGGCCATGACCCGCCCCACGGTCCAAACGGGATTTGTCGGGCGGGTACTGGGATGTAGAAAAGGTCGGGGAGCCGGGTCGGCTAAGAAACGCGATACTGCTCCCACGGCCAACATGTAATGCTAGCGTTTCGAGAACTGGAACCGCTTCCGGGCGCCGGGCTGGCCATACTTCTTGCGCTCGTGCTTGCGCGGGTCGCGGGTGAGGTAGCCGAGCTGCTTCAGCTTGCCGCGAAGCTCGGCGTTGAACTCGCACAGCGCCCGGGCGATGCCGAGCCGCGCCGCGCCGGCCTGACCGTTCTGGCCGCCGCCGTTGGCGTTGAGCAACACGTCGAGCTTGTCGGCGGTTTCGGTGGCGAGCAGAGGCTGCCGGACGGTTGTCCGCGCCGATTCCAGGTTGAAGTAGTCGTCAAACGGGCGTCCGTTCACGGTGATGGTGCCGTTCCCCTGACGGAGGAAGACGCGCACCACCGAGGTTTTGCGGCGGCCGGTTCCAAGGTATTGAACTAATGTCGCTGCCATTCTGATTGCTTCTTATATCTCGTAGTGCCACGGGTTTCTGCGCCTCGTGCGGATGCTTATCGCCGGCGTACACCTTGAGCTTCTTGTACATGTGCTTGCCGAGGGTGGACTTCGGGAGCATGCCCTTGATCGCCAGTTCGACGATCCGGTCCGGATGGGTTTGCCGCATCCGGCGCGCCGAGGTCTCTTTCAGGCCACCGGGGTAGCCGGAGTGGCGCCGGTACATCTTCTGGTCTTCCTTGGCGCCCGTGAGCCGTACCTTGGCGGCGTTCACCACGATGACGTGGTCGCCGGTATCGAGGAACGGCGTATAGATCGGTTTGTGTTTACCCATCAGCAGTGTGGCGGCTTTGCTGGCGACCCGGCCAAGAACCTGATCCTGGGCATCAATCACGTGCCAGACGTGCTCGACAGACTTCGCCGACGGGAAATGGGTACTCATAGACAGACTTTCTCCGTGAGAGACTGAGGCTCTCTACAGAGTAGCGAATTGGGATTTGGGGTGTCAATGTGGGTGGCTGATCGCTGCCGGGCGGCGTGCGGGGTGTGCTGGCCGAAAACCTCGCGCTGGCGCTCGAGTGGGCCGGCGGCGTCTCCTGCCTGTGCGCCCCAACTACCAGCAAGAGGAGCCGGCGTGGCCAGCCGGCGGCTCGCACCACGTCTGCGCGGCCGGTCACGCGGCGCGCTCCGATTCGGGGTCGACGGTCTTCGGACGGCCTCCGGGATCATTGCTATCCTTCTGATTCTTTATGTCGTTACGCGAAACTGGGTTTGTTTCGTAGTTTTCGGGCGCATTGGCTTCCCGCGGTTCGGGAAGGGCGACGGGCGGCGCCTCGATCAGCGCGAGTTCCGGCTCCTCCGGCTCGATTGGGACCGGTTCGGGCTCGAATTCCGCCTGTGACAGGCGGAGCTGGCGGCGGGCTTCGAACATCTGCAGGGCCTGGAAGAACTGGCGGCGGATGGCCGCTTCATAGCGGGCGATGGAGGTGAGCCGGTCAGTCTCGCCGGTGAGGCGCTTGAGAGCGGAGCCAAGCTGGAGCGTGGTGACTTCCTCGGCGGAGGCCGGCGGGAAGGGCCCGTAGCCCCACTTCTGATAATACTCGGCGGACTGTCCCATGCAGTCGGTGAGCAGCCCGGTTTCCGTGCGGAGGTAGCGCTGGAGGCGCCACTGGCCGGCGGCGATCTGGAAGACGAGGGCCTCTTCGACGGCATCGGCCGGTTGGAGAGAGGTGCGGAAGGCTTCGAGGAGGCTCTCGAAGTCGGCCGCATTTTCGCCGGGCACGACGAGGGCCTGTGCGGTCAGTCCGTGACGAAGCGCGTTCTTCGACGACCGGGCCTTGCCGGCGGCCGAGCGCGGTCCGGTAGATTTTGCTGCGTTGCGGCGGTTGGCCGCGATCTGTTTTTTGGTTGCCATGACATGCCTTTCCGGGGGCCGTTAATGAACGTGAATCCACGTGAATCGCTACGGCGGATGTCCGGTGCGATCGAGTGATCACAAAC
This sequence comes from Bryobacterales bacterium, assembly GCA_963809945.1. Lineage (GTDB taxonomy): Bacteria > Acidobacteriota > Terriglobia > Bryobacterales > Bryobacteraceae > CAWELS01. The sequence goes on from CAWELS010000047.1 coordinate 5,175, forward strand.
GGACGCTCGCGGCGTCAAGACTTGCGACGCGTGCTTGTGGATCCAATTGGTGTCGTGGGATCGCCGGGACGCCAGCGGCGGTGGGGAGGGGAGCCTTCCCGTTTTTATGGTAGCGGAGGGAGTACTGGCGAAATGGCTGGAAATCTGCCTATGTGGTTGATAGTTAGCGAGTTAATAGCTTGTGACTGGCATCCCGCAGGGGTGGCATTGCTGGTGCTATTTGCGGCCATACGGTATGCAAGTCCGTCGGCCCGGGGCTTCAGCGTGGCCAACCTCGGCGAGCTCCCGGCTGGTACGCTGGGAACTCGCCGAGATCGCTGTCGGAGATTGGACATGCTCACTGTACGCCAATGTTGCACGCTCGCCATGTTCGGGTCGCTGTTCGCCTGCTCGCCGTCCCCCCCCGAGGTGACCCCGCAGCCGCCCGCGACCGAGGTGCATTGGAATCAGGCGCCGCTCGAAGAAAACCGCTTCGCGCCGTTGCCGCTCGGCTCCATCAAGCCGCATGGCTGGCTCCGGCAACAGCTTCGCATTCAGGCCGACGGCTTGACCGGGCATCTCGATGAATTCTGGCCGGACCTGGGTCCGACGAGCGGTTGGCTCGGCGGTGACGGCGAAAGCTGGGAGCGCGGTCCTTATTACCTCGACGGCCTGGTGCCCCTGGCCTATCTGCTGGAAGACGACGCACTCATTCAAAAAGCGAACAAGTGGGTCGACTGGACGCTCGACAACCAGCGCGACACCGGCGCCATCGGCCCGGACCCGGGCAAGGGGACCTATGCCCAGGAGTGGCAGGACGCGGACTGGTGGCCCAACATGGTCATGCTCAAGGTCCTGACCCAATACCATGAGGCGACCAATGATCCCCGCGTGATCCCGCTCATGGCGAAGTACCTGAAATACCATCTGCAGCACGCCGCCGAGCGGCCGCTGATTCGCTGGGCCCAGATGCGGTGGGCGGAGGAGGCCCTGAGCATCGTCTGGCTGTACAACCGCACCGGTGATGAGGAATTGCTCGAGCTTGCGCGCCAGCTCCACGAGCAGAGCTTCGACTGGAACGGCCACTTTGCCGACTTCGCGTGGACCGGCAAGATCAAGAGCCGGGACAAGACCAGCCTTGCCACCCACGTCGTCAACAACGCCATGGCCATGAAGACCTCCGCCGTCTGGTGGCAGATCTCCGGCGAGGACGTCGACCGCGACGCCATCTACCAGCTTCTGGAGGTGATGGATCGCTACCACCTGCACCCGAACGGTGTCCACAGCGGCGACGAGCACTACGCGGGGAAAGATCCATCGCAGGGGACCGAACTGTGCGCGGTGGTGGAGGGAATGTTCTCGTTCGAGACCCTGTCGTCCATCCTCGGCGACCCGGCTTTCGGCGACCGCCTCGAGCGAATCGCCTTCAACGCCCTGCCGGCCACGTTCAAGCCGGACATGTGGGCGCACCAGTACGACCAGCAGCCGAACCAGATCCTGTGCAGTATCGACCAGCACCGCAACTGGACCACCAACGGCCCGGACTCGAACCTGTTCGGGCTGGAGCCCAACTTCGGCTGCTGCACGGCCAACATGCACCAGGGCTGGCCGAAGTACGTATCCCACCTGTGGATGGCGAGCCGCGACGAAGGGCTGGCGGCCGTCGCCTACGGGCCATCCCGCGTCGACGCCCGCGTCACCGGCGGCAAGCTGGTGGCCATCGTCGAAGACACCGAGTATCCGTTCCGCGACGCCACTACGCTCCGAATCTACCCGGAAGCGACCGTAAGTTTTCCGCTCCATCTCCGCATTCCGGCCTGGGCCGACGGTGCTTCGATCGAGGTCAATGGCAAAGCGGCTCCCGGAGTGCGCCCCGGCACGTACCACAAACTCGAGCGCAGATGGAGAGCCGGCGACACGGTGAGAATCACCTTCCCGATGCCGCTCCAGGTCGAGCGTCACTACCGGCAATCGATCGTGTTGCGCCGCGGACCCACCGTCTTTGCCATGAAGGTCGGCGAGGAGTGGATCAAGGTCCGTGGCGAGGAACCGCACGCCGACTGGGAAGTCCACCCGATGACGCCCTGGAACTACGGACTGGAGATTGATCCGGCGCATCCGGAGGCCTCCGTCACGGTGGAAGAGCGTGCTGTGGGCGACATGCCGTTCTCCCCCGCCGGCGCGCCGGTTACGCTAACCGCGAAAGCGAAGAAAGTGTCCGGCTGGACGCTGCTCCACGGCTCCGCCGGCCCACTGCCGGAGAGCCCGGCGCACTCGAGCGAACCCGAGGAAACGATAACGCTGATCCCCTACGGGAGCACCAACCTCCGAGTTACGGCGTTCCCGCTGGTGACGGAGTAAGGACGTCAAGGAGCCCGGAACCGACGGAAAGTCTCCGCTTTCTCGGCGGTCTTCTGCCGGCAGAATCAGGCCAACATTACGACGGGTGCACTCGTTTTGCAGTTCGTTCACTCCCCGCCGCTCCGGCCGGGGTCGTAGTCTGGATTCGGCGCCGGCACGGACGCCCCCACCGCTCGCCGCCAGTCGTGTAGTTGCCGCCGCAAGTCGTCGGCCCACCTTCGGCATGATCGCGGCCAAGTCGCGCGTTTCGCCGACGTCCTCGACCAGATCGTACAGCTCGACACTCATGTCCTCGTAGTGCTCGATGAGCTTGTAGCGCCCCGACCGTACAGCGCCGCCGGGCCGGCCGCCCTGGTTGCTGTAGTGCGGATAGTGCCAGAAGATCGACTGCCGGTCGAGCGCGCCGCTCTCCTTGAGCAGCGGGACGAGGCTCGCCCCGTCCACATGCTGCGCCGGACGCACCGGCAGCCCGGCCATCTCCAGCATGGTGGGATAGAAGTCCGTACTGGTCACCGGCTGGTCACACACACTGCCCGGCCGAACCACGCCCGGCCAACGGATGATCATCGGCTCCCGGATGCCGCCTTCGTACAGCCAGCCCTTGCCGGCGCGCAGCGGCAGGTTCGCGGTGGGAGAACCCTCCGACGTGGCCAGCCCGCCGTTGTTGACCTCGAAGCCCTGGTGCTCGGGCCAGAACTTATCGTCCTGACCAAGGTGCCACTTACCCGCAAATCTCGAGAAATCGAGGCCCGCGAAGCGCGAGACGGGGTCACATTTGTTCTTCTGTTTCTGTTCGAGATTCAAGCGGACGACCCGCCCAGAGCGGCCCGCCGCGGCGCCGCCTTGCCAACCACCTCGTCGAACTCGGCGAGGTATAGTGGCACCACGCGATCCACCGATCGATCCCGGACGCTTTCGCGAGCCTGACGGCCAAGGCGGACGCGGAGCTCCGGATCGCCAGCAACTCTCAGAGTCCACGCTGCCAGGTCCACGGCGTTCCCCAGCGGGAACAGCAGGCCGGTGACGCCATCCTCGATCAACTCCCGGGCCGGCGGGATGTCGCTCGCCAGGAGCGGGCGTTGACAAGCCATTGCCTCAAGGTAGGCGCGCGCCATGCCTTCCGCCTCGGATGCCATCACGACCACATCCGCCAGGTTCATCAGGGCCGGCATTCGAGAGTAGTCCACCCAGCCCGGGAAGCGGAAGCTCGACGCCATACCTTTGCTCTCCACGAGGCGCCGCACCTCGTCGCGGAGCACCCCGGTTCCGGCCATCACGTACACCAGGTTGCGATTCTCACGCAGGGCGATCTCAGCGGAGGCCACCACGTCAAACGGGCGCTTTCGCTGGTGAAGGTTCGCCGGCGCCAAGACAACCTGGTGTCCGGGTGGAAGATCGAGTTCGCGCCGCAGGTTTACGGAGGGTGGCTGAGGGGTGAAGTCATCGACGTCGATCGCGTTCGGGATATGGACGACATTGTCAAAGCCGCGGGCGGCCAATCCGTCGGCCATGTTCTGGGAGACGGCGATGATCCGATCCGCCCGGCGAAATTCGGCCAGCAGCAGGCGGGTTTCCTCCGCGGGGTACTCTCCCCGCAGGATATGCCCGGTCGGACTCCCTCTCACAAGAAGCACCGAAGGCAGGCCGAACCGCGCAACCAGTTGCGGCACGTAACGCGCGAATGTCTCCCTGCCCACGACCACCAGATCCGGCCGGAAACTCTCCACCAGCGACGGAAACCGGGCCTCGATCCGGCGTCGCTCCTGTTCGAGGAACTCGGCCGGCGGCGGGCGAAACGGCTGCTTCTCAAAGGTGTCCAGAACGTAGCGGACCACGTTGAGTCGCGGATGCCCGGCGGAGAACCGGTCTCCCGCCAGCAGATCCCGCTCCGTAATTGGAGCCAAAACGCACACCTCGTGTCCGGCCCGCACGAAGCCGGCCAGGAGTTGTCCGCGGCTGATGGCGCCACCGCCGGGATGTGGCGGGACCGGACCGGTTAACAGGATTCTCATCGATATCTCTCCTCGGCAATGGAAGATGTGCTGGAAGAATCGGTCATTGAGGCCCGCAGGGTGAGGACGGGGAGGAACTTGCCCCGAGCCGTCAACACGGGAGCGCGCCGCTCAACGCGCACGGCGTTTGCGTCGGCCAGAAGGCGGGCCATGAAGCCGAAGTGGCGCCTCCGTTTGCCCAACTCGCGGAGGAAGAAGTCTCGAACCTCGGTCGCGGAAGCCTCTCCGACTCCCGGTGCCATGAGGAGCCGCATCCGCGAGACACCCGTCTCATCCTCGTCTTCGATGATCTGATAGTCCTGAAGCGTCCCGCCGAACCGCGCCGGCAGCGACTCCTCGAGGATCGGATACAGCTCCGTGACGGCCAACGTAATGCCGAACGCGGTCACCTTACGGAAGCTCCGCACCTGGTGGAGCCGGAACGAGTAGCCAAGTTCATCGGCGGCCGGGCAATCGCCGCCGCCCAGGATGATCGCCGAGTCGCCGATCTCGGTGTTGAGCAGCACCTTGGGACTCGCTCTTCGCAGGCCGGTGAGCAACAGCGGCGCCGCCTCCTGGCCGGGAACGTACCGGGGAATGATCGAATAGGCGTCTCGGAAGACACGCACTTCATCGGCGTGTTCGGCGCCCGGAAACTGCGCCCCGATCCATCCCGCTTCCGTTGTTCCATAAGTCGCCAGCGCCCGGCCTCCAGATGCTTCGATAGCCTCGACCCTGGCGCGTGTAACGGCCTCGGAGCCCAGCAGGAAGGACACGCCCGCGAGTGACAGACCCCGCTGCCGGGCCCACGCCGACAGCGTCGCGGCGGCGCTCGGCGACGTATTCAGAAGTGGCCGATGGCCCTGCCGGAGCAGCAGGTCCAGGTACTCGCCGACGACACCCGGCCGGCTGACGGGCGCCGGCTCCGGCCGGGAGAACCCCCCGACTCGACGGGCCAGGCCGTGTACGAGGGCGGAACGCAGCCGATCCTGCCGGGCGGTCATTCCCATGGTGACGAACCACTTGGCGTACCGCATGCCGAACTTGGCGCATTTCAAATACCGATTGGCCATGCCGGTGTGCGTCGAAGTCCAGAAGATCAGAGGCTGCCCCATCCAGCCGAATGCTGCAAACCAAACGGCCCAGTCCGGCGCCGATTCGGCGTGGTCATCGAGGTCGATGCTCATCCGTGTGGGGACGCCGCTGGTACCGCCACTGGTGACTTCATAGTGCCCCCGATTGATCGGATTGTCGAAATCGTGCTCCTGGAACTGGAAGGTGGTGCTACCGCGGCGGCACGGGGTCCTGCCCTTGAACTCTTCCCAGGTCACATAGACCCCGCAATCCCGCAGCTTCCCCAGGGCGGCGTCGAGGCCATCCTCCCGGACGAGCCGTTCCACGTCCCCGTATTCAGAGCCGGCGTGGCGGAGAAGCCACTGATAGGGGCTCTTCGGATAGAGGAAAACCGCCTGCCGAACCTTCTCGAGGAACCGCTGGTCCCGTTGCTCCACCCAACGGCGGACCGACTTTCTGGCAGCATCCGTGCCGATCGTCTCCCGCAGAAACGATCGCAGTCCTGTGGCGAAGCGAACGTAGCCCGTGAGGTCCCGCCAGATAGTCGTCATTCTTCCGGATTGTTCCGGGTTTGTGAGAATCCCTCAGCGCTAAGCGTCGGCGACGCTGGTGATTGTCAAGCCACTGCCCGTCTCCCCTAGCAGCGCACGACGCAGCCTCGGCGCGTGCGCCGTCAGAGTCTCTCGGATCGCCCAGTCCCGCGCCGGGCGCTGTGCGCTGCTCGCATCTCGCGCCTCCCTCTGTCACTTCTCCCCAGAGAATCAGAGCCCAGAAACGTCTTCCATCGTACAATACGCTTTCTCCATTGCGCTTCCGCTCTACACCCAACCAGCCTTGATACCGCATCTGCGACGATCATTCTCGATGCACGAACTGCTGAGCGAGATCCGGCAAAGCGTAGCGGGCCTGGAGGGGGCCTTGGATGCGGTCGGGATCGGCGTCGCGGTCATGAACGAACAGGGGAGATTGCTCCACATCATCGGGAGGCGGAGCGTATATTCAGAGCCCGCGACGGGTTCGTGGTTCGGTTCCACACAGTGCGCGGCGGCTACTCCTTGAATAGAGCGTCGAGGCCGGCCTGCGCGACGGCTTCATCGACGGCCGAGGCCGCACCGCTCGCGGCAATTCCGCCGATGGTCCGGCCGTCCACTTTGATCGGCAGTCCGCCCTGGTTCGGGAACCCGGATGGGAAGGCGAGAATCTGCAAATTGCCAGCGCCCAGCAAGTCGGCCGCATGCTTGGATGGGTTGCCGTAGAGCGCCGCGTAGCGTGCCTTCTTCTGCGCGAACTCGAGTGTAACCAGGCCAGCCCCATCGGCCTTCTGAAGAAAGATCACATTGCCGGCATCGTCGGTCACGCAAAGCGTCAGATCGACGCCCCGCTGCTGTGCTTCGGCTTCGGCGGCGGCCACCATCGTCTTGATCGCGGCGAGGTTCAGCCACTTCTTGGAGGGCAGTTCGGCGGCGGAGCCCAGCAGCGCGCCGAGGAGTAACAACACAAGGAGTCTTGACATGTGCTCTATCGTATCAAGTTACTTACCCGTTTTCGCGGTCCGGCCCGTGAGTTCCGGCGGGCTGGAGAGCGGCACGCGCCGGATGCCGGAGACGCCGGCCGCCGTCATCCATCAAGGGGGCGGATTCGCTGTAGGCGTCCCCCGTGAAAGCGGCGTCGGAAAGCAGGCCGGAAACCGCGCCAGCCGGGGCAAACCTCCGGGTACCGGTCGAGTAAGTCGGCCGATCGCGCCACCAAGGTCGCGGAACCCTGCTATGATGGCTCCGGCATAGCTTGCCTGACTGCGATGTATTGCCCCGAATGTGGCGCCGAATATCGCCCCGGTTTTGCGGAATGTTCGGATTGCCGGGTTGGTCTCGTCGCCGGGAAACCTCGGCGGACGCGTGATCGTGTCACCGTGCTCGAAGGTCAGGATCCCGTTCGGATCGCTTCCGCCGCTAATTTGCTGCATGAGATGGGCGTCCCCGTCCGTCTGTGGCAGCAGGAGGATGGCGAGACATGGGTCGAGCAACCCGGCGACACCGATATCGAGCTGACAGGCAACCGCCCGCGCCGCCTTGCAGTTGCGCTCGAGTGCGAAGCCGAGGCCCGGGCCATCCTCGAGTCGGCCGACCCGGACGCCGCCGCCGATTCCGCGGAGCCCTTCGGCCCGCCCCGGACCCCGGCCTCGAATTGGTCACTGTATTCGAGACCACCGATCCGCTGATCGTCGGGGCGGTCAAAGGCGTTCTGCAGGGCGCGGACATCCCGTTTTACGTCATCTGCGAGGATCTCGGCATCGGTTACGGACCGATCGGTATCCGCGCCGATGCACCGAACCGGATCCAGGTGGGAGCCGACCGCGAGTCCCAGGTCCGGCAGCTACTCGCGCCCTTCGAGGACGACGCCCCGGGGCACACTGACGATCAATAGAAAGGTGAAATGACCGCAACTCAAAAGCTCATCCTGCCGGCCGTCCTGGCCACCGCCCTGGCGAGCGCGACTTACGCGCAGCCACTCCTCGCTCCCACGCCGCCGATGGGCTGGAACAGTTGGGATTGCTTCGGAACCACCGTCACCGAGGATGAAGTCAAGGCCAACGCCGACTATATGGCCAAGAACCTCGAGGCCCACGGCTGGCAGTACATCGTGGTGGACATTCAGTGGTCGGAGCTGAACCCGAAGACGCACGGCTATCGGCCGGACGCCGAACTGGCCATGGATGAATACGGCCGTCTGATCCCCGCGCCCAACCGGTTTCCCTCATCCGCCAACGGTAGGGGGTTCAAGCCGCTCGCCGACTACGTTCACGGTCGCGGGCTGAAGTTCGGCATCCACATCATGCGCGGGATCCCGCGGCGCGCGGTCGATCGCGACCTGCCTATCTACAACAGTAAGTACACCGCCTCCGCGATCGCCGACAAGGAGTCCATCTGCCCCTGGAATACCGATATGTACGGCATCGACGTGAGTAAGCCGGGCGGGCAGGACTACTACGATTCGATCGTCGATCTGTACAGCTCCTGGGGCGTGGACTTCATCAAGGCCGACGACATGTTCGGCCGCGGACCACGCGGGGACCACCGCACGGAGATTAACGCTCTCAGCCGGTCCCTCCGCGCGAGCGGCCGGCCTATCGTCCTGAGTCTGTCGCCGGGAACGCGCGACGACAGCCAGGCCGATTTTCTGGCCGAGCAGGCGCAGATGTGGCGCATCTCCGGCGATTTCTGGGACCGCTGGGTGGATCTCAAGAACCAGTTCGCGCGCCTCGACCGCTGGAGCGTGCACACCAAGCCCGGTCACTGGCCCGATGCGGACATGCTCCCGCTGGGCCATATCGGCATCCGGGCCGAGCGCGGCGAGCCGCGCATGTCCCTACTGACTCACGACGAGCAGGTCACGCTGATGACGCTCTGGTCGATCGCGCGCTCCCCGCTCATGTTCGGCGGTAACCTGCCGGACAACGACGCCTTCACGCTGTCGCTCATCACCAATGACGAAGTCCTGGCCGTCGATCAGAAAGCGACGTCCAGCCGCCAGTTATTCGCGAACGGGAACCAGGTGGCGTGGGTGGCCGACGCGCCCGATTCCCGAGCCAAGTATGTCGCGGTGTTCAACATCGGCGACACGGCGGAAGAAGGGGTAAGCATCCAGTGGGCGGACGTCGGCCTCGGCGCGAAATGCGTCGTGCGGGACCTGTGGGCGCGGAAGGACGCCGGAACAATCGAGAACGGCGAGACATTCCGCGTGAAGCCGCACGCCGCGGGGCTGTACCGGTTGACCCCCGTCGAATAACCGCTCGCGGCTTTGGATTCCGTTCCTCATCTGGCCCGGTTCGAGCGACCGCCAGTTGAATCGGTTACTCCGCCGCCGGCCAGCCGCGCTCGGTGTCCTTGGGCAGATAAGCGAAGAAGGCGTTGACGACATGGATGGCGCCGCCCCAGATCTTGAACGCCTCGAACGTCACCAGTGCCCTGTTCGGACCGTAGGAGTGGGTGTCGCCGAAGTTCATCCACAGCAGGACGATGCCGGCATCCTCGTCCACCGCAGCGACGCTCGTGGTGATGTCCGGATGCAGCATAATCTTCTGCGTCAGGATGGCGCAGTCGGTGCCGACGCACCCCTGGCCGGCGTACTGGACGCCATTCTCCAGGCGGTACGCCTCGGGTGCGAATGGTGTGTTGGCTTTGGCGAAGCCCCCGACCCGCAGGCCCTCGGTATAAGACAGCGCTACCCGCTCCATCTCGGCGCGCGGCATTCGCTTGCCCGCGGGCACCGGATCATTCATCCCCACCAGCGGCTTGCCATCGATGTCGGGCTTGTGGTTGGCATCCGCTTGGCCGCGAAAGACCAGTGTCTCGATACCACTGATCTTGCTGTCGGTAACATGCAGCAACACCGAGTAGAAGACCTGTGTGTCTCCCTCGAACAGCAGGACGTGCGAGGCCGCGATCTGCCGGTTCGTGTCGATGTAGTCCTGCCGGAAGTTACCCTTCCGGGTCACGGTCTTCCACGCCCCGTCGCCGAGCGGGAGATCGTGGGAATTTTCCGTGAATCGCACTTTCCCGGCCAGAGGCAGCGGCGACGGATCGTGCGCCACCAACGCGTCCACGTACCCGGTGATCATGTTCTCGAGACAGGCGCGGTCGCAATCGGCCGCCCTCGCGGCTCCCGTTGCCATCACCGCGAGGACGAGCATGCCCACCGGCGGTGTGAGAATCCGTTGCAGAGCTTGAAAATGTCGACTCATCGTGTGGTGCTCTCCTATAGTGCACGATCGAAACATAGTGAATTGAGTGTAGTCGCGCGGCGATCTTCCCGGCAAGCGGGCCTGGATAATCGGAGCCAGAGACCGAGGTTGCCGGCAACAGGATCCGGGACAAACAGCTCGCGACCTTCAGCGTTCCCGCACAATAGTCCTGTTGATCAAGCGTAGGTGGGCCGACGTGCATGACTCGATCGATGATCCGGGCCTCATAAGGATAGGGACATGACCGCCCGGCCTCAAAGCAAGGTCACCGCGCCCCTGCCTCGCGAGCACGGGGCCTGGGGACTCCTGTTGCAGCCGTTCGTGGCCGCTGTCGTGGTCGAGCGTTTCTGGGATTGGCTCTTACTCCCGACGACACTGCTTGTGCTGCTCGGGTTCCTGGTCCGAGAACCGCTCGTGATTCTGGCGCGCCAACGCTGGGTATGGCGCAATCCCAACCCGCGGACGCCGGTGGCGATCCGGTGGCTGGTTGTCGAGCTGGCCGGTGCCGGCGGCTGCCTGGCGATCCTGGCACGCCACGCACCGCTCGCGCCGTTGGGCGCACTGATGGTTGTGGCCGTGCTGCTTACCGTCACCGCTGTCTGGTGCACAGCGAACAACCGGCAGCGCTCGGTACTCCTGCAACTGGCGAGCGCCGCAGGACTCGGTTCCTCAGCCCTGCTCGTGTTCCTGCTCGCGATGGGAACGATCCCGGGTTGGGCGTGGCTGTTCTGGGCCGTCGTCACGCTGCACGCTTGTACGGCGGTCCTGGTGGTCCGGGCGCGGCTCAGTCTCAAGACCGGAAAGTCCGGTCCCGCCCCCAGTCCGCGCCTCCCGGCGATTCTCGCGGATCTCGCCCAGCTTCCGGCGGCCGCGTACCTCTGGACCGCCACGGCCAATCCGGTCCTGGCGCTCCCGCTCCTGTTCTCGGCCTTCTCGAACGCCGTCGAACTCTACCGGCTCGGCAACCCGCGTACTCTCGAAGAACCCTTGCGGCGCGTGGGCCGCTGGACACTCACCGTCTCGATCACACACGCCCTGCTGGTGATCGTCGCGTTCTGGCGTGTCGCCCGGGGATGATCCGCCGTCCTCGAACTCACTGAACCAGCCCCTACTGCTTCGCGAAAAAGGTCACCGTGGTAGTAGCCCGGATCAATTTTGTAGCCGCCCTTACGGTCCGGGGCGGCTGCGGGTAGGATAGCTGAGGGGGAAATGCAATGAGCTTCGATCGTGTCCTACAGCACCTGAGGGCGATGGAGCCGGTGGCGGCCACTGCCTGCCTCGGGCTGGCGCTGTGCGCTTCCGCGACTGCCGCTTCCGAGTACACTCTGCAACCGGTGGAATACGGCATGCAACTCAGGACGCCCGACGGCAGGGTCATCCTCGAGTACATGACCAAAAAGCCAGCCAATATCGGGCTCACATCCGAAAGCGTAGCCTGCTTCCATCCGGTCAACACGCCGTCCGGGGAGCCGATCACGGCTATTGCTCCCAACGACCATCCGCATCATCGCGGGATCTTTTTGGGTTGGCACGACTCCGAGTTTCACGTTCCGGCCAACTTTGACAATTACGGGCCGACCCGTCCGCTCCGCGGTTGGAATCCCGTACGGGCTGACTTCTGGGGATGGGGTGTCTACGCGCCGCGCGAGGGCCGCCTCATCAAGACCACCGGCGTGAAGCTGACCGAAGCCGACGCCGCGCACGGGACGATCGAGATCCACAACGACTGGCTGGTCGACGGCCGCAAGATGCTGGATGACACGGTGACCGCCGTCGTGTCGGAGCGGGACGGCGTCTATGTGCTCGACCTAACGTACCGCTTGGTCCCCGAGGTGGACTACTTGCTCGCTAAGTCGGCATTCGGCGGATTCGACCTGCAAGCCCGGAAGGACGGCGAGTCCTGGTACACGAACTCGCAAGGCAGGGTGAACCGTCCCGACCCGCATTACTCGATCCCCGAGCTGAACTGGCCCAGCGCGCCGTGGTATGGCTACATGATCCGGCTGCAGAATGGGAAGACGCTGGGTGCGGCGGTGATCGACCATCCGGAGAATCCGGCCACTACCTGGCACAACTCCAGCCACTTGTGGATGCTAAACCCGGTCATTACCGGCGCCAGTGACGTGATCCTCCGCGGCGGGGCAACCATGACTCTCCGCTACCGGGTGGTCGTCCACGACGGCGAAACACCAACGGCATTGGTCGACCGGCTTGCAGAAGAATATCGTCGCCGGTAAGGCGGCAACAACGCCGTTCTCACCCACGACCGGGCGGGTCATTGGTAGCGTGTGCCCGAATGCCTTCAGCGCGTCGGCCGTGCACTCATCCCACCGCGGCGGTCTCAGCCTTTGTTCGGCCTGCCCGAGTCGCCGAATTCGGGCCAGGCGAAATCGTCGAAGGGTATCGGGTCCATCCAATGTAACTGCTGGTCGACCCATTCGTGTAACTTGTACTTCCTCCGCACATCGGCCATCTGCGCGCCGCGCACGTCGATCTTCTCCAGATCGTAATTGCCCATCCCCATCTGAGCGCAGTACTGCAGGTACCCGACCCACTGCGGATCCACGCCCATGCACTCCAGGCCGACCCGGTCGGCCGCCAGGAAATCCGTCGACGCGATCGCGATGTGGTGCGGCACCGGAGTGCCCCCGACCGGACCGTTGCCTTCCATGCCCTCGAATCCGTCGAGGACCGCGACACCCCAGTTGGGCTGCAATCTCTGGGCCGTCCGCAGGATGTTGTGCTGCATCACGCGGAAGCCGGCATGGAACAGGCGCTTGTGATGAAAGGCCCCCGAACCGCTGGCGTTCATGCTGTGCAGCGGGGAGCCGAGAGCCATGTTCTTGACGGAAAGGGTGGCCACCACATAGTTGTGCGCCTTTAGCTTGGCCGAGCTGATCACAAACGTGCCGGGCTCGACCAACCGGGCCGCCAGCCGCACCGGAACCAGATGGAGGTCCCGGTCGAGGACGGGCTGGAGCACGAACCTGCCGTCCTGGTTCAGGTCCACCAGCTCCAGGTCCATCGACTTGTACTCCTCGACCACCTCCGGATACTTGTAGTTTCGGAAGCCCGTCCAGGTGTCGCGAGCGGATGATTCGGCAATCGCGACCGGTCCTTTGAAGCGCGGGCCGAGGTATTCGAGAGTGGCCCGTAGCGCATCGGCATGGGTGGCGCACAGCGGTACGTCGACATGGACGTTGTTGGGCTTGATCAGGACCCGCTTGGCCTCCGCCAGCCGGGGACGGATCTGATCGTCGAGCGCCATCAGCGCCTGATATACGTTCGTCTGGCGGCTGTCGCCCTGGACCAAAGACACCGTGGAACGCGGCTTGTACTCCACGATCGGGGGAGCGGGCACCGCCGCCGGCGCCTGTTCCTGGCCACGCAGGTGTGCGGCTGAAAGGAGCATCCCCACGCCGGGTAACTGGAACAAGTGGCGTCGTGTGAGTCGTGTGGGCATCTGAATCCTTTCTGTTCCGGCGCCGGGAGCAGTATCTTGCTGGCGCCGCGGCTGTCACGATTGTACAACTGTAGGACCAACAGATGTGAAACTCCACAGAATGCCGCGCGCGTGTTGGGAACGAGTGGCGGTGCCTATCTTCACCGAAAGCGACGGCCGCTCTCAATCCGTTTGGATCTTTTCGAGGTAGACTGGCGTGCAGAGAAGCCCCTACCCGTGAAAAAGGTCGCAGTCCGCGCCGCCAAGTGGCCGCGAACGGAGGTATACTGGACCGTTCTGGATACTTCAATTCGGAGTTCCGGACCAGGAGAGACAGGCCAATGAAACGACGTGAATTTATGACAGCCCAGGTTGCAGGCGCCGTCGTGTTGCAGCAGGGGATGAGAGCGTTCGCTGCCCCGCCAGCAAACATCCAAGCCGCAATCGACGCGGCCAAGCCCGGTGAGCCGATTACTCCACTCATCTTCGGCGGCTACATGGAGCCGGCCACAACGCGAGTCTGGGCCGAGATGTTGACCGACAGGAAGTTCGCCAATCCGATTACGGCCGCAGCAGAGCCGGCCCCCGCGAACTCCTTCATGCGTCGCTTTCGAGGCGAGCCATTCCGGCCGGTCGGACCCGCGGGAACGGTGGAGATGGACACCGAGCGGCCGTTTGTTGGCAAGCACAGCCCGCGCGTGAAGCTGGTCAGCTCCGAGCCGCACGGCATTCAGCAATCCAGCCTGCGCCTGGGTGGCGGGAGGGCCTACGTGGGCCGGGTCTATCTGGCCGGCGATCCCGGCGCCAAGGTGGTGGTCCGGCTGGTTTGGGGACCGGGCTCGAACGATTCGAAAGCCATCCTGATCCCTCCCCTGTCGCGCGAATTTCAGAAGTTTCCGTTGGAGTTCACTTCGCCAATCGACACGCAGGAGGCCCGTCTGGAAATCGTCGGCACCGGTAATGGCACGTTCCACGTCGGGACCGTTTCTCTCATGCCGGCCGACAACATGGAGGGATTCCACGGCGGGATGATCCGCCTCTTCCGGGAGGCCGGTTTCAAGATGGCCAAGTGGCCCGGCGGGAATTTCGTCTCGGGCTACGACTGGCGTGACGGAATCGGCGACGTCGACAAGCGCCCGCCGCGTTTCCAATCGATGTGGAGCTCGCGGGTCGAGTCGAACGACGTCGGCGTTCATGATTTCATCGCCTTCTGCCGGTTGCTTGGAGCCGAACCCGATCTGACGATCAACAGTGGCTTCGGAAGCGCCCGGGAAGCCGCCGAGGAAGTGGAATACTGCAACTGCGACACCGACACCCGCATGGGTCAAATGCGCGCCGAGAACGGCCACCCCGAGCCCTTCAACGTCCGCCTGTGGACGATTGGCAACGAGATGTACGGTCCCTGGCAGTTCGGCCGCATGTCGCTCGACCAGTATTGGGAGAAACACAATCGCATTGTCGTGGCCATGAGGGAAGTGGATCCCACCATCAAGGTGGTGCTATCCGGGGCAACGATCTGTGAGAGAAGCATCGGCGCCGCGGAGAAGAAATCCGACTTCTTCCCGAGTGAGTGGGAGTCGCCCATCCCCGACCCAATCCCCTGGAAGCTCGGCAGTCACGAGGACTGGACCGGATGGCTGCTCAAGAACGGCGAGGGTAACGTCGACTACGTCTCCGAGCACACTTACTCATATCCCCGCCTGGCTTACGACTCTCAGAAACAGTCCTTCGTGAACGCCAAGGATGCGCTGCCCATCCAGGCGCGCAGGACCTCCAACCGCATCGGCGAAGCCCTCGAGGTGTGGCAGGAGTATGTCAAGCAAATGCCGTGGCTCAAGGAGAAGAAGGTGAAGTTCATCTTCGATGAGTGGGGCTGCCGTCACAATCAGATCGGCTTCGACCGCGGGGACCCGGCCGCCCGGCCGCCGGCCATGTTGACGCCGCTGTGCTACGCCCTGTTCATGAATGAGATGTTCCGCAACTCCGACATGGTGGAAGCCAGTTGCGCGACCGGATCGCTCGGCACGGTCATATCCGATGAGACCGGCGAGGCCACCGGATACTCGGTGGAGGGGCTGGTTCTGAAGATCATGGCTAACCACTTCGGCGGCGCCATGCCGGTGCAGGTCGGCGGTAACTCGCCCCAACAGGCGGTGCCGGGCACCCCGTGGGTGGACATTCCCAAGAAACCCATCGGAAGCCCCACTTATCCCCTGGACATGGTGGCGGCCCTCTCCGGCGATCGCCGGAGACTGATTCTCTCCGTGGTCAACCCGACGGAGGAGGCTCAGCAGTTCTCGCCCAGCGTATCCGGCGTCAGGCTTAGTGGTCCCGGCAAGCTGTGGCAGATTGCGGCGCCGAACATGGAAGCGGCGAATGAGCCGGGCCAAAAGCCGGCGGTCGACATCGTCGAGCATTCGCAGCAGGCCCTCAGCGGCACGGTTGAGGTCCCGCCGATCAGCGTCAACGTCTACGAGTTCGAGATTGCCTGATTGCCGGCGCCCGATACCGGGCGATAACAGACCGTTGTCGCCCGCGCTGTAACAGAAGTGTCCAAGGTGGGGCCAGCCGGAAGACAGTAACCCGTGCCGGTACATTCTGGCCTGCCTGATTGACGGCCCCGACCAGTTGGGGCATCGATCGGGCAGACCCGTTTATTCCGGCATCCTCCGCCTCGGGCGCCGGGTCACTGGCTTCCCGATCAATATAGTTGCCCGCGGATCTCCCCGTACGGGTACTCGCTCGAATGTATGTTGACGTAGAGATTGCCCTCGGCCAATGCCTCGGAGAACTGGGCGAAACCGAAGCAAGTGGCTTGTATCGGACTTACCGGATCTCCTAAGTTGCAGATGATCGGGCCCTCTTCGCCGGGCGGGCCCATATGGACGTGCGCGGCGACGGGTTGTGCGACGTCGTGAGTGCAGCGGATAGTGAGTTCGTCCCCGTCGCTATGTAACTCCGCCAGGCACGACCCTGAGGCGGGCGTGCCAACCGGGGGGACGCTCTCACCCCCAGCAAGCTGTGCGGAGTGTGCAAACCGGGAAAAAAGGACCACCGTGACAGCGTTGGCCGGCAGCCCGTCGGCAGTCAGCTCAATTGGAACCTCGCCGCGGCCGGCCAGCGTGCGGGGAAGCGGGCCGGCGTTTACTTGATCCAGCCCCACGAATTCGCCTTGCGCTTGGGCGCCGTACAGCGGCACATCTTCCCCTCTCATCTTCACTTGCACCGCCGAGCTGTAGCCGCGGATGCCAGTGCCGAAAAGCTCCAAATAGATCTCGTCGGTATCCCCGAGGTCGATCGGCAATGCCTGGAGGTACTCGTCGAAGACCGGTTCGATGGTGCGGGAGCCGTCGGCTTTTACCCGCAGAACGAGGGCTGCCGCCACGCCTTCACCCGTCGCATCGGCCGAAAACAGGCCGGGCGCCAGCGACGCCACCTGGAGCGGAAGATCGGAGGCCTGGCGTGGAGTGCCGTCGCCAGGGCCCACTTCCACTGCTGCTGTCGCCATGCCGCCTTCGGCCGTCGTGACGGTTATCGTGGCGTCTCCGAGCGCCGTACCGGCGGGGATGACGGCATTGACCTGCTTATCGGAGACAAAGAACAGCGGCATATCCTGTCCCGTCCCTGTGCTGTCAGTCAAGGTGAAGGTGCTGCCGCCAAGGCTGGTGGGCAGCGGCGTCACCGTGGCGCTCGCGGTCCGGTTCGCGAGTTCCGTGCCAAAGATAGACACGATCATTTCAGGCGCCACGGCACCGACAGCGAAGCTTGCGCCGTTCGTGACTGCCGAGATCTCGGGGTTCTGTGCCGCGGCTGCACTCGCTACCAGAATCAAGGCCAGAACTAATACGCGGGCGTGCTTCAGCCCGCCCGCCGTCCTCCGAACATAGGAGACTCTTAGCGCGAATATGTCGGTGGTTTGGGCGCACCTCGAACAGACAAAGTTGCACATATATTGACCCAGCATTTGTCCCCAAGTATATGACAGTAACTTTGATATCGCCAAACGCCTGGACGCCGCCCTTTTGCCGGGCTACGGGCAAACGCGACGAAGCCGCGGGATCAGGATCTTCGATTCCAGCGATACACCTGGGCGTGGGGAATGCCGCCTCGTGCCGGCAGCGCCCTATGCGCCAGTGCAATCGCTTTATTGGCTACCCCGACCGGAGAATCGAACCCCTGAAGCTGCAATCGGTGTACACTGACTTCTGCCCGGGTCGCCAGAGAGCGGATCCTGGTTCGGGAGAGAAATATGTTTGTCGTGCTCTTGTTGCTGTTATGTGTTCCGCTGACCGCCGCCGTTCATGTCTGGGAGAAACAGGAACTCGCCTTGGAGGCGTCCGCGGCCTATGAGAACCCCTACACCGACGTGGACGTGTGGATTGACCTCAAAGGACCCAACTATTCCCGGCGAGTCTACGGCTTCTGGGACGGTGGCAAAACGTTCCGCGTGCGGTTCCTCGCGACCGGGCCCGGGGAGTGGACTTGGGTGAGTGGATCGCAACCCCTGGACAGTGGGCTCGCGGGAAGGGAAGGATCGTTTCGAGCGACCGCCTGGACCGAGGCCGAGATGCGCGACAACCCGACGCGCCGCGGCTTCATCCAGCCGACGCCCAACGGCCACGCCTTCGAATACGCCGACGGCACGCCGTTCTTCTACATGGCCGATACGTGGTGGGCGGTGCCGACCTTTCGCTACAAGTGGTACGACGACGACCGCGAACGGCCCGCCGGTCCGGAGATGGGTTTCAAGGACATGGTGCGGGTGCGAAAGCGCCAGGGCTACAACGGGGTGGCGATGCTCGCCTCAATGCCGGCGTGGGCCGCCGACGGGCGTCCGGCGCGGATCCGGCTCGACGACGGCACCTGGGTCCGGGACGCGTGGCGGAAGCCGGGCACTGACACCGCCAAGGACATGCACAACGAGGGTGGCCGGGCGTTCCTGTTTCCCGGTAAGGTTCCCGGCTACGAGGATGTCTTCCCGGACGTGGACCGCATCAACCCGGCCTACTTCCAGCACATGGACAAGAAGATCGACTACCTCAACGAGGAGGGTTTCATCCCCTTCATCGAGGTGGCCCGGCGCGATCTCAGCATGGCCTGGAAGAAATACTACGAGTGGCCGATCTCCTACGCTCGATACATCCAGTACGTCTTCGCGCGCTACCAGGCGAATAACTGTTTCTACAGCCCCATTCACTTCGACACCAAGGCTAGCTCCATCGCGGGCCGCGAATACAACGAGCCGGCCAACCTGGTGATCGATCGCTGGGGGCGTCCGCCGTTCGGCACACTGGAGTCGGGCAACTCGAACCCGTCCTCGCTGGTGAATTTCGGCAATGCGGACGAGGCCCGGTGGCTGACGTTCCAACAGATCGGGAACCGGCGCGAGCACGACTTCTACTGGTACCTGACCGAGATCTTCCGCAACGTACCGGCGAAGCCCGGCCTGAACGGCGAACCATATTATTCCGGCTTGATCCTCGGCAACCAACCCAGCGCGCCCGGTGGCACCGAGCTGGACAGCCTCTACTGCCGGTCCGGCATGTACGGCAGCGTGCTCTCGGGCGGCCTCGCCGGCTATATCTACGGCGCGCAGGGGATGTGGGGAGCGGACATCCTGCCCGAGGCGGACCACCGGATGTGGGAAGTGCTCGAGTGGGAGTCGGCGGAACAGTTCCATCACTTGCGGACGTTCCTGTTCTCTCAAGGCAGGCGGTTTCAGGACCTCGAGCCGATCGCGGACCTTATCTCGCCAAACAAGGCGGGCGAGGTGCTCGGGTATCTGGGCTGGGCCTATTGCGCGCGGACGCCGCAGCAGGATTTCTTCCTCATCTATTTCGAGAAGGAAGCACCGCAGGCGGGGTTGCGTGGCGCCAAGCCCGGCGGGATCTATGAAGCGAAATGGTTCGACCCGCGCAACGGCACGTGGAGCGCGCCGTTCGACCTTCGAGTGGACGCCGATGGCCGGGCTCCGCTTCCCAAGCAGCCGAGCGACAACGACTGGGGACTGAGCCTGGTGCTGACGGGTGTGGGGCCGCTGCGGTAAGCAGTACACTAGCGTGAGCAGGAGAAACCGATGCGCAGAACAATCGCCTTCGTTTGTTTCATGATCTGCTTCCTGACCGTCGCCGTGGCGGCGGCCCAGGAAGTACCGGACGTCTACCCGATCTCGGCCAAGCTCGAGCGGGTGGTGGTCTTACGTTTCAAGTTCGACGCCGATCTGCTGGCCGGGCTCGAGGCGATGGTGAAGAAGGAGAACATCCGCAACGCGGTGATCATGTCCGGGACCGGTTCGGTCCGCAGCTATCGCGTCCACACGGTGACCACGCGTGACCTGCCGCCCGGGGAACTCGTCATCGAGGCGGAGAAAGCGGCCGACCTCATCAGCGCGGACGGCTACGTAATCGGCGGCCGCATCCACGCGCACATCACGCTAATGGATCAGCAGAAGGCCTTCGGCGGTCACCTGGAACCCGGCACAAAGGTGCTCACCTATGCGGCCATCGCACTGGGGGTGCTCCCCGACGACACGGACCTGAGCCGCCTGGACGATTCGAACAACCGGTGATTCCTCCGCGGGCACGAGAGTTTTCTCGGTCCGGCAGGTGTGATATCGTTGGGGCCGTCTGGGGCGGTACTGGGGTAAGTGGGACCGCCCGGCACAAGGCACACCATGAATCGCAGAAGATTTCTCCGCAACATGGCCCTGGGAGCTCCGGCGGCCGCTTTTCTGCCCTACGTGAACCTGATGGCCGAGCCGCTCACGGGCAAGGTCAAGATCACTGACGTCCAGTGCGTCCGCACCCGGATCGGGATGCGCATCAGTCCGCTGGTGAAGATCACCACCGACTCCGGACTGGTCGGCATCGGCGAATGCCACCACGATGAGACCGGGCTGGGGGCCAAGGACATCGTCCTGAACGTCTGCAAGCCCATCCTGGTGGGGCAGGATCCGCTCAATCTCGAATACCTCGTCTTCAAGATGGCCACCCGCACCTCCTACTACGGTGGCAATCACGGCGTCGCGACCCACGCGATTACCGGCGTCGAGTTCGCGATGTGGGACCTGATCGGCAAGATCACCGGACAGCCGGTCCACCGCATTCTCGGCGGCGGCGCCCACGTCAGCGAGGTCCGCGCCTACGCCTCCACCCGCCCGCGGAACATGCTCGACAAGGAATCCTGCG
Source organism: Bryobacterales bacterium (assembly GCA_963809945.1). Lineage (GTDB taxonomy): Bacteria > Acidobacteriota > Terriglobia > Bryobacterales > Bryobacteraceae > CAWELS01. The sequence goes on from CAWELS010000047.1 coordinate 25,950, forward strand.
CCGAATTCGCCGAACGCCTGAAGGGCCAGGGATGGACCGCGTGCAAGAGCGACCTGACTCGCGACCAGCGCTGGAACCGGCTCGACAACCGGCGCCTGTCGAACCGCGAAGTCGACCAGAACGCCGAGGGCTACGCCAACATGCGCGAGGCCTTGGGGCCAGACTTCGACATCGCCGTCCACTGCCACTGGGAGTTCGACTTCGACAGCGCCCTGCGCCTCGCCCGTGCCGTCGCCCCGATCCGCCCGATGTGGATGGAAGATCCGCTGCCCATCGCCTTCAACGACCAATGGGTCAAGCTGACCGAACAGTCGCCCGTGCCGATCACCACCGGCGAGAACCTTTACGGCCGGGCCGACTTCCGCCCTTTCATCGTCAACCAGGGCGTGAACATCATCGAGATCGACGTCTCCATGGCGGGCGGGCTGCTCGAGGCCAAGAAAATAGCCGACATGGCGGAGACTTACTATATCCCGGTCGCGACGCACAACGTCGCCGGGCCGGTCGCCACCATCGCGTCGGCCAACTTCGCGGCGTCAGTGCGCGAATTCGTCGCCCATGAAGCCTTTCTCAACAACCCAATCAACCGGGCGGGACGAGGCATCAACGGCGATCCCGATGTGCTCGGCTACGACAAGGAAGTCATCGTCAACGGCCACATCCAACTCAGCGAGCGGCCCGGCTTCGGCATCGAGCTCAACGAACAGTTGATCCGCGAGCGGTATCTGGTCGAAGGCGAACAGTGGTGGTCATAGACCGCGGCGCGCCTTACTCCCAGTAACGCCGCCGGACCTCCATCAGTTCCGGGTACTGTTCGTCGGTGTCTCCGACCTCATCCTTCATCCGGAGTAACTCCGCCTTCAGGCGCCTGGCAATCTCGGCGTAAGCCGGCTGGCCGTAGACGTTGTGCATCTCGTGCGGGTCTTCGCGGAGATCGTAGAGCTCCCAGCCCGGCTGCGTCGGCTCGGGATGCGCGCCGGAGGAGCCGAGCGGCAGGCCGTAGAAGAAGATCAGCTTGAAGTCCTTGGTGCGGATGCCGTAGTGCGCGGGGTTGTCGTGGTGCGCCATGTGCATCCAGTAGCGGTAGTAGGTCGCCGTGCGCCAGTCGGCCGGGGTGTGGCCGCGCAGGATGGGCGCGAAGCTGCGGCCCTGCATGTAGTCCGGCGCGGGGACGCCGGCGAAGTCGAGAATCGTCTCGGCGAAGTCGGTGTTGTTGATGATCGCGTCCGAGCCGCGAGCCGGCGCTGGATCTCCGGCGGATAGCGCGCCAGGAAGGGCATGCGCATCGACTCCTCGTACATCCAGCGCTTGTCGATGTAGTCGTGCTCGCCGAGCATGAAGCCCTGGTCGGAGGTGTAGGTGATTAGAGTCTTGTCGAGGTCGCCACTTTCTCCGAGATAGGTGAGCAGCTTTCCCATCGCATCGTCCACGCCGCGCACCGTCCGCAGATACTTCTTGAGGTAGCGCTGGTAGGCCGTGCGTTTGTAGGCCGTGTCGCCGCAGCGACGGGTCGACGAACATGTGATGGCCCATGTTGCGGCGCTGGTTGCGCTTGCCGACGGAGGTGCCCATTCCCTTTGTCGCCTCCGAGCCGTAGTTCGGCTGCACCCAGAGGCTGTCGGGCTCCGGGATGAGCGTGTCTTCGTAGAGGAAGTCATAGCGCTCGGCGTTTTCGAAGTCGTCGTGCGGGGCTTTGAAGTGGAGCATCAGGAAGAACGGCTTGCTCCGGTCGTGTCCCTTGAGCCAGTCGAGCGCAAGCTGCAGGATGGCGTCGGTCGAGTGCACGCTGTCATAGGCGGTGAAGCGCTTCTCGTTGTCGGGCCAGGAACCATTGCCGAAGATCCGCAGGACCGGGTTGAAGTAGGAACCCTGGCCCGGCAGGACAGCGTAGTAGTCGAAGGCGGCGGGCTCCTCTTTGAGATGCCACTTGCCGATCATGGCCGTTTCATAGCCGGCCTGCTTCATCAGGCGCGGCAGATACTGGCGGGCGGGTTCGATGCCCTCGTCGAGCGTCTTGACGCCGTTCACGTTGCTGTACTGGCCGGTGATGATGGTGGCGCGGCTGGGAGCGCAGATGGAATTGGTACAGAAGGCGTTCTGGAGCAGCATGCCCTCGTCGGCCAGCCGGTCGATGTTGGGGGTCGGGTCGAGCCGCGCGAGCCGCCCGCCATAGGCGCCGATGGCGTGAGCGGCGTGGTCGTCCGCCATGATGTACAGGATGTTGGGCTTGTCGGCGGCGACGGCGCTGAGGGCGAGCGCGAGGAAGAGAGTCGGGAACCTAAGCATTAGAGTCGCTCCACGTAGACGAAATAGGCGCCGCGCTCGGTGCCGTCGGCGTCGTAGAACCAGGTTTCGAGCATCGCCGGACCGGCCTCGAGGTCCACGTTGAACACAGCGGCCTTGTCGTCATCCTCGACGGCTTTGGTCTGCTCGACGGCACCGATCTGGAGCTTGGCGCGGACGGCGTGGATGGCCTTGCCGGGCGCTGTCTCGCGGTTGAAGGTCTTGTCCACGTATGGCGCGTTGATGGGCAGGTCCACCTCCTTCGGCCAGCGGCGCAGCTCGATGCGGTAGCGGCCGGCCCGCTCGATCCGGACCGCCCACGGACCGTTGGCGGCCGGAGCATTGCGGATGCCGTGCTGATTCCAGGCCGCTTCGGCGCCGTCGCTGTGCCAGTCATGCGAGGTGAGCCGCGCGGGGTTGTCCGCGTCGTTGCCCAGAACGATGCGCGAATACTCGTCGGCGCGCTCGGAGGCGAGCTTCCACCACCGGTCGTATTCCGACGCGAGCCTGGCGACGACCTCCGGGTGCTCGGCGCGCACGTTGGTCTTCTGGCCGGGATCCGCCTGGATATCGTAGAGCTCGAGCGCGGCCGGGTCGCCTTCGATCGTGGGATTCACCAGCCGCCACCGCTGGCTCATCACGGCCGCGCGGCGCCATTTCTTGAGATGTTCCATGCGCTGCGAATCGGTCACGATGACGCGCTCCGGCCATTGCGGGCCGTCGTCGACGAGCAGCGGCCGGAGCGAGCGGCCGTGGATCGCAGGACCGTCGGGCCGGGTGAGTCCGCAAAGCTCCATCAGCGTCGGCATCACGTCGATGTGGGCGGCGAGCGTGTCGATATCGCGCGGGCTGATCAAGCCGCCCTTGGGCCACGAGATAAAGAAGGGCACGCGGTGGCCGCCTTCATAGGCGCTGCCTTTCTTGCCGCGCATGCCCGCGTTGTAGACGTTCTCGCCGGCGGCCGTGCCGTTGTCGGTCATGAAGATGAGGATGGTGTCCTCTTCGAGATCGTTCGCGCGCAGAAACTCGACCAGCTTGGCGAGGTTGTCGTCGATGTTGGTGATCATCCCGTAGAAGCCGGGCGCGTCCAGACCGTCGACGCCGCGGTACATCCGCTCGTATTCCTCGGGCGCCCAGAACGGCTCGTGCGGCGCGTTGGTGGGGAGGTAGCAGAAGAACGGTTTCCCGCGGCGCTTGGCGTCGGCCATGAAACGCATGGCCTCTCGGAAGAAGACATCGGTGCAGAAGCCCTCGTACTTTTCGGGCGTGCCGTTGGTGAAGTAGTGGTCGTCGAAATAGTCGTTGCCGAAGTAGTCCGGCGTCTGCCAGACGCCGCCGCCGCCGTTGACGATCGCTTCGTCGAAGCCGCGGTCCTGGGGCCGGTAGGGATAGTTGTCGCCGAGGTGCCACTTGCCGAAGATGCCGGTGCGGTAGCCGCCGGCGTGGAAAGCGTCGGCGAGCGTCACCTCTTCGGGGCTGAGCAGGCTGCGGCCCATGATGGTGTGCCACGCTCCGGTGGAGTCGGTGTAGCGGCCGGTCATCAACGCGGACCGCGTCGGCGCGCAGGTCGGGCTGACGTGGAAGTTGGTGAACCGGATCGACCGCTCGCGCAGCTTATCGATCTGCGGGGTTTTGATGACGGGATTGCCGAGGCAGGCGATGTCGCCGTAGCCCTGGTCGTCGGTCATGATCAGCACCACGTTGGGCGCGGCCAAGGCCGGGGCGGCCAGCGCGGCGAGCAGGATCAGTGTCGCGAGTTTCATCCAGTTTCCCTCGAGCCGGTGTCCACTTCGGCTACGGTGCACCAATGATATTCTCCTGGCGACGGCAAGACAAGTGACGGGAGGCGGCCGGTTCCTCGACCTCGGAGCGACTGGGAGAGGCCGTGCGTACCGCGGGTGCGGGGCGTTTGCCGAGAGCGATGTGCAAGCTGAGCGCCGGGCGGCGACTCGCACCTACTCCGGTTTCTGTTTCTGAATGTGGAACCTCACCCGGCGAGGCTTTGCCGGAGGCAGCAGCTTCATGACCTTGCAGACCAGTTGGACGGACTCGGCAACCGAGACCACGCGCGTCGTGTTCTTTGCTTCATCGATGCCGGCCATCACCAGGACCGGCCACGACGGGACGATGAAATCGAATACCCGGATTCTCTCCGGTCCTGACCCGAACAGGACCAGCAGATCTTCGTCGTCTTTGCAGGCGTTCTGCATCGCTTGGATTTCACGCAGCATGATGGAGCCCGCGCTGTCCGACGACACGGTATTGGACGGCTCCGACACGATCCGATCCGTCAATGCATGTTGGGCCAACTGCTTCGCAATTTCACCGAGTGCCATTTGTTCGATGGTATCAAGTCGGATCGCAAGCGGCCGACGGGTCCACCGATCCGGAAACCGCGTGCTCGATCCCGGCGGGGAACGGACGGCAGGTGGACGCGGCCACGATCAACCTTCCCAAATACGATAAGATAGCCGCTTGTCCGAATCGCAATCGTGCCCGCGGACAACAGAACACCGCCATGCCCAAAATCAAAGGACTCCGATGGTGGATGATCAGCCTGATCATGATGGGCTCGATCGTCAACTACCTGACGCGAAGCACGCTGGCTGTCGCCGTTGCGGACGCCGCGATCCTCAAAGACCTGCACATGACCGAGGAGCAGTACTCGTGGATTCTCTTCGCGTTCCAGATCACCATCATGTTGCAGCCGGTGGTCGGCTATTTGCTGGACCTGCTCGGGCTGAAGCGCGGCGTCGCCATCTTTGTTTCCATCTGGTCGGTGGCGAGCATGTCGCACGGCTTGGCCCGTAGCTGGCAGGCACTCGCCGGAATGCGGGGCGTGCTCGGCTTCGCCGAGGGCTCGGCCAATCCGGCCGGCATGAAGGCGACGGCGGAGTGGTTTCCAGCAAACGAGCGTGGCCTTGCCGGGGGTATCTATAACATCGGAGCCTCGTTCGGCTCGATGCTCGCTCCGCCGCTGGTGGCCTGGGCGATCCTGGCTTACAACTGGCGGCTAGCGTTCTTCATAACGGGCAGTTTCGGCGTGGTCTGGGTGGTGCTGTGGCTGCTGTTCTATCAGTCGCCGGAGAAGCACAAGGGGCTGTCGGACAGCGAGAGGGATTACATCACCGCCGGCCAGGAGAAGTACCTGCAAAGCTCTGGACAGAAGCCGGCGCCATTCCAGATTCTCAAGCAGCGTAACTTCTGGGGGATCGCGCTGCCGCGGTTCCTCGCCGACCCGACGTGGGGCACGCTCACCTTCTGGCTGCCGCTCTATCTCACCACCGTTCGGAACTTCGACCTCAAGCAGATCGCCATCTACGCCTGGATGCCTTTCCTCGCCGCCGACCTCGGCTGCTTGTGCAGTGGCTCGGTGGCCATGTGGCTTCAGAAATACGGGAAGCTCAGCGTCATTAACTCCCGGCGGACCACCTTCTCGCTGGGAGCTTTGATGATGCTCGGCGTCGGTTTCGTCGGTTTCGTCGAAAGCCCCTACGTGGCCGTCGCGCTGCTGAGCTTGGCCGGCTTCGCCCACCAGACATTGTCGGTCACGGTGATCACGATGGCTTCCGACCTATATAAGAAGAACGAAGTCGCCACGGTCGCCGGCATGGCGGGCCTGTTCGGCAACGCGGGCCTGGGAATCTTCTCGTTGCTGATCGGCGGCCTGGTGGTCACGATCGGCTACACGCCGTTCTTCGTCGGCCTCGCCCTGTTCGACATCCTCGGCGCCATCATTCTGTGGACGGTGGTCCGGGAGCGTAGAGAGCCACCGCCGACATCGACCTCGCCGCTGCCTCCGCCGGGCGTCGGCGCCACTCCGTAGGAGTAAGAATAATGAAGATCCAGAATCCAATCCTGCCGGGGTTCAATCCGGACCCATCCATCATCCGCGTTGGAGACGACTACTACATCGCCACATCGACATTCGAGTGGTATCCGGGGGTTCAGATCCACCATTCACGGGACTTGGTCCATTGGCGTCTGCTCACCCGGCCGCTGCGGCGCGCGAGCCAGCTCAACATGCTCGGCGACCCCGACTCGTGCGGTATCTGGGCGCCCTGCCTGACCTACGACGGCGACCTCTTCTATCTGATCTACACCGACGTCAAGCGCTACGGCCGGACGTCGATCGGCGGGGCCACCGGCGCGTCGTTCCGGGACTTCCATAACTTCATGGTCACGAGCCCCAGCCTCGAGGGCGACTGGTCCGACCCCATCTATCTCAACAGCAGCGGTTTTGATCCGTCGCTGTTTCATGACGACGACGGCCGGAAGTTCATCTCGAACATGCTGTGGGACCATCGTCCTGGACACAACCGCTTCGCCGGGATCGTGCTGCAGGAGTACTCGGTCCAAGACCGCAAGCTGATCGGCCAGCGGAAGATGATCTTCAAGGGCACGCCCATCGGCTTCACCGAAGGTCCGCATATCTACAAGCGCAACGGCTACTACTACTTACTAACCGCGGAAGGTGGCACCTTCTGGGGACACGCCGTCACGCTGGCCCGGTCGCGTAACATCGAGGGCCCCTACGAGCTGCATCCGGACGGCTACCTGGTGACCTCGCGCCAGCGCCCCGACATCGAGCTACAGCGCGCCGGCCACGCCGACTTCGTCGAGACCCAGGACGGCGAAACCTACCTGGTGCATCTCTGCGGCCGTCCCCTGCGGAATCGCGGCCGCTGCGTGCTGGGTCGCGAGACGGCCATCCAGAAGATGGAGTGGGGCGACGACGGTTGGCTCCGGACGGCCGACGGCAAAGGACTGCCGTACTCGGAGGTGCCCGCCCCGAACCTTCCGGAGCACAAGTTCCCGGCGACTCCGGCCCGCGCGGACTTCGACCAGCCCGAGCTACCGATCGACTTCCAGTGGCTGCGCTCTCCCTGGCCGGAAGAGCTGTTCAGCCTGACCGAGCGTCCGGGCCATCTCCGGCTCTACGGGCACGAAACCATCGGCAGCATGTTCCGCCAGGCGCTGGTGGCGCGGCGGCAGCAGGCGTTCTGCTACAGCGCCTCGACGGTGGTGGAGTTCGAGCCGGAGCACTACCAGCAGATGGCCGGCCTGGTCTGCTACTACAACAGCGCCAAGCTGCACTACTTGTACGTTTCGCACGATGAGGCGGTGGGCAAGCACATTCGCGTCGTGTCGTTCCTGCCGGACCAGCCGCAGGGCGACTCCTTTACGCCGCCGGTTCGCGATTCCGAGCGGCGTGCCCGTCCACATGCGCGTCGAGGTCGACCGCGAGCGCCTCTTCTTCGCCTGGCGGCTAGAGGGCGAGTCGGACTGGAACTGGCTACCGGAGCATTTCGACGCCAGCATCCTTTCCGACGAAGCTTCCACTCCGGGGACGCCGAACTTCACCGGTGCTTTCGTAGGGATGTGCTGCCAGGATATGGCGGGTACCAAACGACCGGCCGATTTCGATTACTTCGAGTACCGGGAGCGGGAGTTCATGGCCGATCCGCGGGGTTAGCCGGATTGTGCCCGCGCCACTCAAACCGACGCTGGCAGATTCTCTCGCAGCACCCGGGGACGTCGCGCCGCGATACGCAGCAGAGCCTGCGCCGGTCCCTCTGGCCTGCGGCGTCCCTGCTCCCAATTCCGTAGTGTGTGCACGCTGATGCCGAGAGCCTCCGCGAACTCATCCTGAGTGAGACCGACAAACTTGCGAAGGGCAACGACGTCCTTCACAGGATCAATCCGGCCCTGCATGATGCGTTCTCGCTGTTTCCGCGGCATCGCCCGTGCAAAATCCTCTCGGGTCAACTCGCCAACGTCATCAGCCATTGATTCCTCCTAGGTACTCGTAGAAGATCTCCATCTCCTTCTTCGTGGCCTTCCTCGCACTCACAATGCGAATCACGTCGTCCGGCGCTTCAATGAAGACCACCACGACGACGCCGCGCACCACGCCGATCGCGATGAACCGATCCTCATCCTCGGAATGTTCCTGGTCGTAAATCTCCAGATGCTCGTCGTCGCTGGTGAACAGCGCCGCGGCTTCGTCAAATGAGAGCCCGTGCTTAAGCTGATTGGCACGATCCTTGCTCGGGTCCCATTCGAACCGCACGTCTCCAGTATAAGCCATTGACTGAGTCCGTCACTGGACGATACGCGTTATTTCCATAGAGTAAGCTGGATGGGGAGGGCGTGAAACAGTCGCGTACATAGACGGTCGCGGTTTCACTCCCTGAGGGCGTCTTCACCTCGCGTATCACCTCATCGCCACATAGATCAGGCAAGCATCCTACAAGCAGCAGGGCTGCTGAGGCAACGACGAGGCTCTGGGCCAGTGGCATCCTTGCAGTCGTGGGACCGGTACTGAAATGGCGCCCAATCGGGGACCCTGCTTCGTCGGCGACCTGTCGGCCCTCACGCCCCCGCGGCCCTTGGCTCAACCGGGATCCGCTCACCGTTCTGGCCCAGCCACTGCTCGAACGATTGCAGCGACGGGTTCAGCGCCCGGGACTCCTCGACGTTCCTCGCGCCGCAGAAGTACTCTTCGAAGTCGCGCTTGAACTGGAACATGTTGCCGAGGTCGTCGGCGCCGGGGAAACCGAAGCTCCGGTACACGTCGGGCGTCACGGCGTTGTAGCGGACTTCCTCACCGAGCGCCTTGGCGAGCGCCGCCGCCATCTGGGTGCCGGTCAGGTGCTCGCCGGCAATGCCGACGGTCTTCCCGACGTACTCGCGCCCCTTCTTGAAGACGCCGTAGGCGCACTTGCCGATGTCCTCGGCGGCGATGCCCGGCAGCTTCTTGTCGCCCATGGGCAGTGTCAGCGCCAGCTCTCCGCCCTCACCGCGCTTCGGCCCCATACCGAAGGCAACGAAGTTGTCCCAGTAGAACGAGGTCAGCAGGAAGGTCACCGGGACGCCCTCGGAGCGGAAGATGTCGTCCGCCTGGCCCTTGGCGTCGAAGTGCGGGACCTTGTACTTCTCCATCAGGGTCGGCATGCGGTCGTCGCTGAGCGGGACCCACTTCCGCGTGTCTTCTAGCGTCGACCAGATGACGTGTTCGACGCCGGACTGCTTCGCCGCGCGGGCCATGGCGGCCGCTTGATCGAGTCTCCCGCCCGGGCGTGAAGTGTTCCCAGTAATTGGTGACACAGTAAGCGCCCCACGCGCCTTCATAGGCAGCCCGCAGACTCCCCTCGTCGTCCAGGTCGGCCGTGACGAGTTCGGCGCCCAGGCGGGCGAGTTCCTTCGCCTTATCCGAGTTGACGTTCCTCGTCAGCGCCCTCACTCGAAAGCCGCCGTTCGGGTCATTCAAGATTGCACGAGCCAGCCCGCCCCCCTGGGCACCGGTCGCCCCAGCTACCGCGATGATTTTTGTGCTCATACTGGCCAATATACTCCAGTGGGGATTTGGGCAGAATCCAGGGGCAACCGGCCTGCTTCCGTGCGATGTTACTCCGCTCCCGCCCACCGGGCCCGCGGTCACTCCACCGCGATGACCCGCAGCGGAAAGGCGTCCAGCCCGCGGACGGGAATCGGAAACGCATAGACCTTCACCCGCGGACGGCTGATCTGCTCGAGGTTCGTCAGGTTCTCGATCAGCGGGATTCCGGCCCGAAACAGAACCAGATGGTTGACGTTGGCGTGGGTTTCATCGTGGGCGAGTTCCACACCGATGGAGTCCACCCCCATCATCTTCATGCCTTGCTCGACCAGCCATTCGAGCGGAGCCGTCGCGAAGTAGGGAGTTGGTCCCATCCGGCAGAAGACGATGTCCCCCCGCCGCACCCCGCCGGCCGCCTGGGCCGCATCCCGCACCTGCTGTAAGGTGACCCCGCCGGCCGCCTGCGCGTCGGAGAGATTCAGGATCACCGCATCGCCCCCCAGCCGGTCCAGCGGGATCCGGGCGAGGTCGGCGCCGTCTCTCAGGCAATGGAAGGGCGTCTCCATGTGCGTTCCGACGTGTCCCATCAGATCCACGTCGGACATCACGTACCATTCGCCTTCCGGCCGCACCTTGCCCGGGATCTCCTCGAGCGCGTCATGGATGCGCACGACAAACTTCCGCACGGCGTCCGGACCGGTGGGTTCGATGACCCGTGTCAGATCGATCATTCGTTCTTGCTCCACGGCCTAGCAGTATAACAATCACGAGGGCCACCGCTCCGTGTGCTTGACCCACAATGCAGGCAGGGATATAGATAGAGTTCGCCATGCCAGATTACGACAACTTCATCAACGGCACATTTGTTGCCTCCACCGGCACGGATCGCGTCGCCGTGACCAACCCGTCGACCGGCCAATTGATCTGCACCGTTCCCGAGAGCACGCAATCCGACGTCGAGGCCGCCCTCTCCGCCGCCGAGACCGCGCAGCGGGACTGGGCCAAGCGTCCCGCCATCGAACGCGCCCGGGCCCTGCGCACGATCGCCACCAGGATTCGCGAGCATGCCGAGCCCATCGCCCGCGTCATCACCGAGGAGCAGGGCAAGATCCTCGCCCTGGCCCGCGTCGAGGTCGCCTTCACCGCCGACTACTTCGACTACATGGCCGAATGGGCCCGCCGCATCGAGGGCGAGATCCTCGAAAGCGACCGCCCCGGCGAATCCATCTTCCTCTTCCGCCACCCCATCGGCGTCATCGGCGGCATCCTCCCCTGGAACTTCCCGTTCTTCCTCATCGCCAGAAAGGCCGCGCCCGCGCTGGTCACCGGCAACACCATCGTCATCAAGCCCAGCGAGGAGACGCCCCACAACGCCGTCAAGTTCTGCGACCTGCTGGCCGAGGCCGGCCTGCCGCGCGGACTCATCAACATCGTCCATGGCCGCGGCCCACCGTCGGCAAGGCGCTCGCCTCCTCGCCGCGCATCGGCATGGTCAGCTTCACCGGCAGCGTCGAGACCGGCTCAGCGGTGATGCTGGCCGCCGCGTCCAACATCACCAAGGTCAATCTCGAGCTTGGCGGCAAGGCCCCTGCGATCGTCATGGCCGACGCCGATATGAGCCTCGCCGTCAAGGCCATCAAGGACTCGCGCGTGATCAACACCGGCCAGGTCTGCAACTGCGCCGAGCGGGTCTACGTCCAGCGCCGGGTCGCCGACGAGTTCACCGACAAGCTCGCGGCCGCCATGAAAGCATCCCGTTTCGGTGACCCGCTGGCGGACGAGACCGTCGACTACGGTCCACTCATCAATGAGGAGGGCTTCCTCAAGGTCGATTCGCTGGTGCGCAGCGCGGTCAAGGCCGGCGCCTCCGTCATTACCGGCGGCAAACGCGGACCGGGCGAGGGCGGCTACTTCTATGAGCCCACCGTACTTACCGGCGTCCGCCAGGAGATGGACATCATTCGCCACGAAATCTTCGGCCCTGTCGTGCCGATCGTCACGTTCGATGACCTGGACGAAGCCATCGCCCTGGCCAACGATTCCGACTACGGCCTGACCTCGTCGATCTTCACTCGCGACCTCAACGTCGCCCTGCGCGCGTGCCAGGAGATCCGCTTCGGCGAGACCTATATCAACCGCGAGCACTTCGAGGCGATGCAGGGTTTCCACGCCGGCTGGCGCAAAAGCGGCATCGGCGGCGCCGACGGCAAACACGGCCTCTACGAGTTCACCCAGACCCACATGGTCTACTTGCAGCGCGGCTAGATGACGTGCGGGGACCGCTGCGCGCAGGTATCGGTGGCCTCCGCGCCCTCGATTTGCAGGGTGGTGTGGCAGATTTCGAAACGATCGTGCAGACCGCTACAGGCTTCGCGAATCAGCTCCGCGTTGTCCTCCGCTGGCTCCGGCACGATCAGGTGGGCGGTGAGTGCGGTGTCGGTGGTGCTCATCGCCCAGATGTGCATGTCGTGCACTTCCGTGACACCCGGGAGCGTCAGGAGAAACCGTTCGACATCTTCCGGCTCGATCCCCTTGGGAACGGCATCGAGCGATAGCCGCATGGCGTCCCGGAACAATCCCCAGGTGCTCCAGAGAACCACGACAACGATCACGAGACTGATAGCGGGGTCGAGCCAACGGGCGCCGGTGTAGAGGATGGCAACGCCGGATAGCAGGACTCCGAGCGTCACCCCGGCGTCCGCCACCATGTGCAGGAAGGCGCCGCGAATGTTGAGATCGGACCGGCCCCTGGCAAACAGCAGCGCGGTCCCGATGTTGACTATCAGTCCAACGATCGTCACCCAGATGATGGCCATGCCTGGCACCGGTTCCGGGCTCCGCAGCCGCTGGACCGCCTCGAAAGCGACGATGGCCATGGCGCCGAACAGCAGCAGCGCATTGAAGAGCGAGCCCAGGATGGGAGAGCGGGAAAAGCCGTAGGTATACCGCCCGGTGGGCGCCCGCCTGGCGAGGTTGGCGCCCACCCAGGCGACGACGAGGCTCAGGACATCGCTGGCGTTATGACCGGCATCCGCCACCAGCCCAAGAGAGCCGACCGCCAGGCCCACGGTCGCTTCGACGATGACGTAGATGGTGTTGAGGCCGATCCCCACGGCGAAGGCGCGTCCAAAATCCGGCCGGTGATGAGTATGGTTATGTGCCATGGTTTGTTTGGATCGCCGAACGGCCCCCACCATCCATTATCTACGTGGACCCAAATGGACTGGGAAGGGTTTCAGATTCTACGTTGGGTGCGGGAGGACGCTGGGGCAGCCTATTCATGGAGATCTGTCCCGGTGGAGAGGGACGCGGATGCGCAGGCAAGCTCCCTCACTTGCCGGCGAGGCAGTACGGAATGCTCAGTCTCCGTGACCTTTCACCAAGATGCGCCAGGCGACCGAAACGAAGCCCCAAACGGCCAGTACCATCAGAGCACGACCAACCCCCCGCGCCGGGAAGCAGGCCGGCCGCTGCGCTATTCGCCGGGGTGCGGTGGTAACAGGACAAGGCGCGGGGCCCGTACTGCGGACCCCGCTAAGGTGCATCCGGGGATTTTAGGGTTGGGGGTAGAGGGCGGAGTCGATCGTCAGTCTTACTGGGCACTTACCAGGCAGACTGCCTCGTGGGTGTTCTGGAACGCTTCGAGGTGATTGTAGGATCCAGCCAGCAGATTGTTATAGACTCGTTTGATGTCGAGCTTGCCGGTGCGGGGCAGCGCTTCTTCGAGGTCGGCGATATCGGTCTCCTCGATCAGGATACCGACTTCGAGCGCCGCCTCCACGGAAGCGTCTCCCTGGGCGACCAGTATTGTATAGAGCTGACTGAGTTCCGCATTCGCATAGGCGCCGGCGGGATAGTCCGCGCCAGGATCGGTGACGTTGTAGCGGGCCAGGAGGCCGGCCACGGCGTTCATGTGCTGATCCTCACTGGCGCTGATGTTCTCGAAGATCACGAGGCTCCATTTCTCGAACAGGTGCTGGTAGACGTCCCGAGCGAGTTTCTCCTCTTCGCGCATGTAGCGCAGGTCCGCGGTTTCCTCGGCGGTGAGGGGCGCACTCGTAGCGGCGATACCGGGGCCCGGGCCCCTTCCACCGCCGTGGCGTCCGTTCTGTGCCAGGGCCGGGGCGGCGAGCACGAGCACCAGCGCCACGGCGATGATCACGATTGCGAATTTCATTCTTGCGTCGATCTGCGTTGTCATTCTCTTCTCCTCCGCCCTTTGAGGACGGTGTTGTTTGATTACGGCCTGATGTAGTGCAGGGTTGGGGCCAGCGCGGGGTTATCGCGGGAGAAGGCTGGCAAGAGGTTGATTCTGTTGTTGATCTCGGAGAGTATCGGCGATGCCAGGGTCGCCCTTCGCGGCACACTGGTGCGCAGTAAGTGCGGGGTTACGGGTGTGGGAGTGCGCAGAGGTTGCGATGCGGAGCCCGCGGACCCTCCTGGTTTCGGCGCGACTTCCATGATTCGAAGGGGAGGATCAGCCGCAATCGGCACCCGGGTATACAATCACATTCATACCGGATACTCGAGTCCGAATGGAGTGACAGTATGCAGGATGACACGACCCACAGGGATCCCCCAAGACCAGTAAACAGTCGGCGGTCCTTCTTCCGGGTGGCGGCGTTGTGTACCGGTTTACCGATTGTTGGCCGGGCCGCCCAGACGCCGGAGGAACGGATCGGCGGCAAGCCCCTGAGCGAGGGCGACCACGTCCCATTGCAGGAAGATCCGGCGGCTCTCGTCCAATGCGCCTACGAGCTTGGCTGCCAGTACGAGGGGAAGTACGGCGGCTGCGCGCAGTGCACCGTGGCTGCGCTGCAGGACGCGACCGACCTCATCCCCGTCAATGAAGACATCTTCCTCGCGGCCAGTTGCCTGGACGGCGGGGCCACTCCGACGGCAAAGGCCAACTGCGGCGCCTTCACCGGCGCCGGCATCGTAATTGGCCATCTTTGCGGCCGGTCGCGCGCCAACTTTGAGGGCGGCGCCAACCTTGCGCACCGGCTCATCCGCCAGGTGCACGACGGCGTTGTCGAAGCCTTCGGCAGCGTTCTGTGCGGTGAGATCCGCGCGGCCACCAACCGCAATTGCGTGGAAGTGGTCGGCACCGGCGCCCGGCTCGCCGCCAAGGCCATCCTCGACGAGTTCGGTGAATACAACCCCCGCGGGGTGTAGCGCGGACCGGAACCGGGCTCTGGTCAGGGACAGCGGCTCCTATCGGCGGGCTCGCCGCCCCGTGGCGAAGGCTCCACAGTTCGCCCTGGGGACAGGCGCGACCGGGTCGACACTTCAGCCGCCATGGCTTCCGGCGGCGATCTCGATTCGCCCGGCGGCGCCTCCACTCTCGCTCGGGCCGGCTTCATCCCCTCGTGGTGCGGGGGCCGACGGCAACACCACAGCCGCTCACCCGCGGAAAAAAATGTGCAAAGAGCATCGGGATCCTCCGATAGAGACACTTGGCAATGGAACAAGCGCGAACTGAAACCACGAACTGCGAGCCAATTGCGCCCGGTGGCGCTCGCCATCTGGTGGGTGAGCGGCCTGGATTGTTACCGACTCGCGCGTTGCGGACCTCGCCGCCGGTTCCCTGGGTAGCGGTACGGCTTCTTCAGACGTTCGCGGCGGACTACGACTCGATTCGGCTGGACGACATCGTACGGCTTGTTCGCACGGATTCGACGCTGGCGGCCGAAGTTCTGAAGCGGGTGAATTCCGCCCTCTACGCCTTGCCTTCACCGGTCGACGATTTGGGCCGGGCGGCGGTCATGCTCGGGTTGTGTGAGCTACGTCAACTGACGCTCAAGGCGGCGCTGCGCTGTTTCTGCAAGCCGACGGCCGACAGCCGGCACGCCCGCCGTTTCTGGCGCCACAGCCTGGCCTGCGCGCACCTGGGCGAGGAAATGGCTCACGTTTTTCCGCTGCAGCCGGATCTGGTCTACGTCGCCGGTTTGCTACACGATATCGGGCGAACGATCCTGCTGCATGAGTTCCCCGAAGAGTACGGGCGCCTGCTCGACCGCACGGGCGAGAGTTCCGCCGGCGGGCTGGAGCAAGAGCGGCGGCTGTTTGGGACGGATCATTGCGAACTCGGTGCGGCCTTGGCCCAACAATCGCGTTTCCCCGAAGGCCTCACCGCCGTCGCGGCGCATCACCACTGCCCCCGCCAAGGCGATGAACTCGACGTGGCCGGTATTGTCCATATTGCCTGCCGCCTTGCAGACGCCACCGGCTTCGGCTGTACCAGCGCGCCGCCGGCCGAGAGTCCCAAGGAGGTCATCCAGGACCTTCCCGCCGTGAATGGAGCGCTGATCCAGGATGCTCTGGACGAGGTGGTGGAGGCCGTCAAGAGGAAGATCGCGCTCGAGGAGTAGTAGAGGAAACCGTGTCGCTGCACGTCGGGATGCTGAGTCACCGCGAGCCCACCCCGGCTCCACACGCGTTACGCCGACGGCCTCGGCGGAGGATCTCACCATCACATTGATCGCGGTGATGGCATTGGTACATCCCGCCGACCGGCATCAGCTCCAGTAGCTCCGATCGAGACTGCGGTACTGGACCGCTTCGGCGACGTGTTTCGCCGATACCGCTTCGGAGCCGCCGAGGTCGGCGATGGTGCGGGCGACCTTCAGGATGCGGTCGTGGGCGCGGGCGGATAGGCCGATGCGGCGGACGGCCATCTCGAGCGTCCGTTCGCCGGCTTCGTCCAGGGCACTGAGCTTGCGGAGCTGCCGGTGGGGGATGTGGGCGTTGTAGAAGCCGCGGTCGCGCTGGGTGGCCGCGCGCGCGCTCGACCCGCTCGCGCATCTGCGCCGATGTCACGCCGTCACCCCGTCCGCGAAGCTCCTTGTAGTCGACCGCGGGAACTTCGATGTGCAGGTCGATCCGATCGAGCAGCGGTCCGCTGATCTTGCCGAGATAACGCTGGATGATGAGCGCCGGTGCAGCGGCACTCCCGCGTCGGATCGCCGTAGTATCCGCACGGACACGGGTTCATCGCACCAATGAGCATGAAGGTGGCCGGGAAGGAGAGGGTCATGCTGGCGCGGGCGATGGTGACCGAGCCGTCTTCGAGAGGCTGGCGCAGCAGCTCGAGAACGTTGCGGGCGAATTCGGGCAGCTCGTCGAGGAAGAGCACGCCGTTATGGGCGAGGCTGACTTCGCCGGGGCGGGGAGTACCGACAGCCACCACCGATCAGACCGGCGTCGGAGACGCGATGGTGCGGGGCGCGGAACGGGCGTTCGGTGACCAATCCGGATTCGTTGTCGAGCACGCCGGCGACGCTATGGATTTTGGTCGTCTCGAGCGCCTCCTCAAAGGTGAGCGGCGGCAGGATGCCGGCCAGACGACTGCGCAAGCATGGTTTTGCCGCTCCCCGGCGGGCCGATCATGAGCGACGTTATGTGCAGCCGGCCGCCGCGACTTCCAGGGCGCGCTTGGCGGCGGTCTGGCCGAGAACCTCGCCGAAATCGGGGACCGAGCGGGAGCTGTTCCCGTTCACCGGCACTTCGCGGAGCGTCGGCTGGTAGTTTTCGGGCTTGTTCAGCATGTCGACGACCTCCGACAGGTGCCGCGCACCGTACACCGACACGCCATCGACCACGGCCGCCTCCGCGGCGTTCTCATGCGGCACCACCACGCTCGAAAACCCACGCGCCAGGGCGCAGACCGCGATCGGCAGCACGCCCCGCACCGGCCGCAACGATCCGTCGAGCGACAGCTCACCGGCCAGCAGGTGCCGTCGGTCCGCCGCACCGACCCCATTGCGCCGAGGATGCCGAGGGCCATCGGCAGGTCGAAGCCGGCGCCCTCCTTTCGCATATTGGCCGGCGCGAGGTTGATGGTGACGGACTTGGTCGGGTAGCCGAAGCCGGAGTTGATGAGGGCGGACTTGATCCGTTCCCGGCTCTCCCTCACCGCCGTGTCGGGCATACCCACGGTCACGAAGTCGCGGCCCGAGCCCGCGTAGATGTCGACCTCGACATCGATCAACTGGGCATCGATCCCGAAACGGCGGCACTGCGGGTGCGAAACAGCATTCCAAAGGATGAGTGCTGCCGGGACGGGGTTATTCTCTGCCTCAAGATCTGGAGTCTGGACCAGACCCCCTCCCGGTGCTGGGCCACACAGCAGTTGCCGCGCCGGTCCTCCGGACCGACTCCGCGACTATCTAGCGGAAGGCCTGTACGACGGCCACGCGGTCGAGCATTGGTCCGTAGCGCTCCGTGCTCGCGGGATCGCCCGGATGCGAGAACTCGAGATCGGTCTCCGCGGAATAGGTGCGGAACGTCAGGGTGCGCTCCTGCCAGCCGGGATTCTGGTTACTGCGGCCGGTCGTATCGAAAGTGACGACGTTATCAACGTCGCCTACCCTGACGTGTAACCGCTTCACCTTCTCATCGCCATTGCAGTTACCGGCCATGAGGAAGCTGAGTTGGTAGGTGCCGCCCGGAACCGTGCGGATCGTTTGGCGGATGCTGCCCGATCCCGGGGTGCCGATCAGGTCGATGCTCTTGTCGCCATGGGCGGCCGGAAGATAGGTGCCGGTCAGATCGATGGTCCCATTGACCACCGTCCAGCCGCGGAGCCGGTCGTCGCCGGCGACTAGCGTGAGGAACGAGCCAGCATTCGGACTGTCCTCGAAGCTACCGTTTACGACGAGATTGCCGCCGGCGTTCGCCGATCCGCCGACCGCGCCCGATGACTGAACAGGGGCGCCTTGCACCGTGACGACGATGTTCCGCCAGCAGACGCCGCCGCGGTTGTAGGCGCCGCCCTGCTGGCTTACGTCGTCGGCGTCACCGAAGAAGATGGCATTGTTGTCCAGGCCCGGCTGCTGGCGATTCGTATGGGACGGGTCAGGGAACTGGACCCCGGTAGCGGTACTGACCTTCTTGCCGTCAAGGTAGAGATCGAAGCTCTGTTGACTCGGATGGGCGTCCACGCGAATCGTGTACCAACGTCCCACCTGCAGATTCCCCAAACCGTTCTTCACGCCGTAGCGCGCGCCTGGCTGCACATGCCCGAGGTCCGTCCCCCAATCGATGTCCACGCTCACGAAGCCGTCGCTATAGAGGAGCGGAAAGTGATTGTTCTCTTCGTTCAGGCGGACCTCGAAGGAGACGGTGTAGTCGAGGTCCATGCCGTAGGGTCTCGGCCGCGTGAAGTAGGCCCCGCCGGGCGCCATCGAGTCGATGCAGAGCTGTCCGTCCGGCTTGGAGCACTGACCCGCACCATTCTGGTGCGCCTGCCAGGAGTCGGGCGGCATGCCGTACCCGGTCCCCAGGACGGTACCCTGAGTGCCGCCTCCGGTTATCCCGCCGCCGTTGCCGATGACGTGAGTGGCACCGCCTTGCGCCGTGACGATGTTCCGCCAGCAGACGCCGCCGCGGTTGTAGGCGCCGCCCTGATAGCTGACGTCGTCGATATCGCCGATCGCAATCCCGTCAGTGCTGATTCCGGGCATCTTGCTGTCGACATGTAGGGTGTGCGGAAGCGCCACATTGGTAGCGGTGCTGACCTTCTTGCCGTCCAGGTAGAGGTCGAAGGTCCTCTGGCTGGGATGGGCGTCCACGCGAATCGAGTACCAGCGCCCGATATCTAGCTTGCCCAGACCGTTCCGGACGTCGTAGCTGGCGCCCGGCTGCGTGTGGCCGAGATCGGTGCCCCAGTCGATGTCCACGCTCACGAAGCCGTCGCTGTAGAGGAACGGAAAGTGGTTGTTCTCTTCGGTCAGCCGGACCTCGAAAGAGACCGTGTAATCGTGGTCGAGATCGTAGGGCCGGCGGGCCGTGAAGTAGGCGCCGCCGGGCGTCATCGAGTCGATGCAGAGTTGTCCGCCCGGTGTGGAGCACTTGCTCTGACCGTTCTCGAACGGCTGCCACATGCCCGGTGTCAGGGTGCCGCCCGCCGTTCCGCCCGGGACCGGATTCGGATTGACCGTTGTCCCGCCGCCGGGCTGTCCGCCCGTAACTCCCGGTTGGTATCCGCCACCGGTGTAGCCTGGCTGCCCACCGCCAGTGAATCCCGTCTGCGATCCGCCAGTCGTAGTGCCTGTCTGGCCGGGGCCCGTGAAGCCGGGCTGTCCACCGCCGCCCGGTTGACCACCCCCGACTCCGGTGAACTGGCCGCCGCCCGTGTTCCACGGAGGAGGTCCGGCGCTGGTCGGCACGCCGTACCACGGATACAGGCTGTTGCCGGCGCGGTTCTCGCTGATCGTTCCGGCGAGGAAGTAGCCGCCCCGGTAATAGGGCTGTCCTGCCGCGCCGAGCTGCGGGTCCATGATCCAGCCCTCCCAGATCTGGCTCCCGGCGGGCGTCCGGTGCAGGATGAGACGTCGTCCCACCAGCACGCCTTCACACGGCGTGCCGAGCAGCGTGCCCTGGACCTTGAAGGTGTTGGGGTCCACCGTGTAGATTAACAGGCCGACGTAGCCGTTCCCGTTGACGTGCCACTGGGTTGGATACTGCGCTTGCACCGGGATTGACAGAATGCCCGATACCAGAGCAAGGGAGAGGACAAGAAGTAGTCTGCGGAACATGATTGACTCCGTTGCGAGCGACCCGATCATACCGCAGATGTTAACAAGAACGGGATGTAAAGGCTCGAAAACCGTTATTTCCCGTACCGGACTTGCTTCGATGTGTACAATGAACGGGTTCATTGGGCGTCCGGAGTGCCGGCAGCCAACGACAAGTCGGCGTCGACCAGGCCGGCGCCCGGAAAGGCTGCAGATGCGGAGATGGGTCCTACGCATACTGGCGCTGACGGCCACTTCCCTTGGCGTCTCCCTGTTGGTGGCGCCGTTTCCGACCTCCTACACGCGGGACACCGGCCAGGTGTTTGTCCAGTTCGACCCGCGGCCCCCGGTGGACGCTGCCGCGGCGGCGCGCGAACATGGAGCCCCGGTTTGCACGGTGGCCGCCGGCGTCCTGGCCCGGCACCCGGACGTCGCGGACGTCCTCACCTTCCTCGACAGCGGCCATCGCGAAGCCTTCTACGACAGGAGTGCTCCGGAATGGGTCGCCTTTGAATCCGATGTCTGCGGCGGCGCCAGTGAGATCCAACTGATCGCCTTCGACAACTCGCTGCTCCTGGCCCGGCCCCGGGACCCGGACGCCGACCCCGGCCCCTCGGAGTTCCGCTACCTGGGCGACTTGGCCGGCAAGGCCCTGCCGATCCTGACCGCCGGCGACCTGGCCCGCCTGCCGAACTCAGAGTTCGCCCTGGAGCGGACCACGGACGATCCGCCGGGGATTCCGTTCGAGGCCTGGGAAGAACGCGCCCCGGATCTTTTCGGCGAGGGGGACTCCGCGCGGCCGTTCTCGTTCAACGGCCAGCCATACGCCCCCCGGTTCGAGCTTGTCGGCGATGAAGAGGAAGTCCGGATACCGGGCCTCAAGGTGGGATTGTGGGGCGCCGGAGTGCTACTTCTGCTTCTCGGCATCTATTGCTTCCGGAACCTCTATCCGGCGGCCCGCGGCGTGGCGGTCAATCCGCGCTGGGTCGCCATGTTGTGGGACGGAATTGTCCTGGCCTTCGCTCTGTTGGCCGCATTCCTGACCGCGGATGCGCTGCTCACCCACCTGTCCCCGGTCCCGTCGCTCGTGAACGACGAGTTCGGCACGGCCATGGGTGTCTTCTTCTTCGTGCTCGGTATCCCGATGGTTGCGGCTTATACGACCAGCCTGACGAGCCAATCCATCTCCACCGATGACGCCGGGATTCGCATCGATGGAATGAGCGGGCTTCAATGCGTCGGCTGGCAGGACCTCGCCGAGATCGGACTCTCCGACGACTACATCGTGGTCCGGCGCGCCGGAATCCCTCTTCGGCGGAAGCTCCAGCGGCGCCTGCGCCTGAAATCCCGGAGCGGCGCGGAGGTCTTCGTCAATGAGCCGCAAGTGAAGTCGGCCAAGAACTCGGTCCGGGAAGAGCTTCTCAAGAGCGCTCCACCGGAATGGGCGACCGAGATTCGGGAGAGGCTCGCCAAGTGGTGAGCGGGGCGGCTGGCTACTGGACCTCGAACGTCTCTTTAATGACGTGGCTGGTGTCGGCGACCTGATCGTGGACGGTAACGATGACGGTGTACTCGCCGGGGGTCAGGTCCGGGGTCAGGTTGAGGCTGAGCCCGCCCTGGATGCTGCGCTGTGGGTAGAACGACTCGCGATCCTCCTCGGCGGCGACGGGCTGCTCGAACAGCACGCTGCCGCTGGCCCGAAGCACCTTGATCCCGTAGTCGACGTGGAAGCGATTGTTCGGGCCAAACTGGTAGCCGGTGATGTCGAACCGCGCCCAAACCGAATCGCCGGGCCGGTAGGCGCCGCGGGGCAGGGGCTGCGTCGAGGTCTCGGTGCGGTAGAAGTGGAAGTTGCGGATGGTGATGGAGTCGCTGGGCTCAATGTCGTGGCCCACCACGACGAGCGGCAGATCGAGCTCGGCCTTCGTGTCGGCAATCTCGTCGGCGACGGCGATCGCGACATGGTATTGGCCCGATGGCGCCAACGGCGGGATCAGCACGTCGTAGCGCACGAGCGGCATCCAGTGATCTTCCTTGTCCTGCCGCGACAGGGCGGTGGTAATGCCACCCTCGACCTTCTCCTTGAGGAGCAGCCCCGCGGGGTCCGTCGCCGAGATCGTGTATGTGAGACGGAGGCGATCCTCATCGTCGACTTCATGGTCGGCAAAGCCGGCGACGCGGAATGTCACGAATACGGTGTCGCCGGGCAGGAACTCAAAGCCGGCCGGGACGGGCGGTCCACCGTCGTACTGATGCAGCGCCGCCTCCACCACCGACAGCGAGCCGGACTCCTGCCCTTGGACGCCGACGCCCAGCAGCAATCCGCAGAGAATCCCCAGCAAGGCCGACCGGGCCACGCGAAAGCCGGGCGCCGCGGTGTGAGTGTGTGCTTTCAAGGGTTCCAGTATCGGAGACGGAGCACGGCATTCCTCCGTTTCTCCGATGCAATCGCCGCTGGTCAGAGCCCTGGTGTGTGACCAGGACTCTCGAGAACACCGGGAGCGCGGAGCGTCAGCGGAATCGAGATCAACGCTGTTCGCTCACGCTCCAGATCACCGCCATCGGTGACTCTCAATTGATAGTCACCGGCCGGAACGTCAAAGACGATCGTACCCTGCAGGGTCGCGGCCGGTTCGAGGATGCGGAGCAGCCCGAGCCAGTCGGGGACGCCCTCGACCTGGGAAAGCTCCATGTGCGTGTCGCCGTGCGTATCGACCAGATTGAGCAGCGGCACCGCTGCCTGCTGGTTGCCGGAGTTGACAATGCTGAGCCGGATCAACAGGAACTTGTCCTTGGGAATCGCGGCGTTGACCGATTGGCCTAGCTGGGTTTGCCACTCCGTCTCCAGAACGGTGTAATTCATCGGCCCAACCGTAGTCAGCTCGCCCATCTCGTGCACCGGCTCGCTTGCCGGCCCGATGCTGCAACTCACGAGGATCATGGCGACCACGAGTACGCCTAGGGATTTTACTAATACCATTGTTCCCGATCTTAAACTAACGTAGCAAGAATCTGCAAATAAATGCGACGCGAAATACGACGAAGCGGAGAGCGTTCCGTCACGACGGCTAGGTTGGTCGGTTATTGCCCCAGCTTCTCCCGGAGCATTTGGTTGACTGTTTTCGGATCGGCCTGGCCGCGGGTGGCCTTCATCACCTGGCCGACGAAGTAGCCGATGACGGCCTGTCTTCCCGCTGCGGTACTGCTCGACCTGCTTCGGGCTCGCGGCGAGACCTTATCGATCGTGCCGGTGAGCTGGGCGCCGCCCATCACTTCAGTCCCTCCGCGCTCGATGATGGCGCCCGGCGCCCGCGCCGGTTGCGAACATCTTCGGGAAGATCTGCTTGCCAGCTTGCCGGTCAGCTCGCCCTGGTCGCGATCAGCTTGACGAGCTCCCCGATGTGTTCGGGCGGAATCGGCGAATCGGTGATCTCCTTGTTCTCGGCTTTCAGCAGGCGCCAGCAGGTCGCCCTGGACCCATTTGGCGGCCTCCTCGGGATCGCCGGAGGTCTGCGGCCGCGCTCTCGAAGTACTCGACTCAGCGGGCGGGTGGCTGTCAGGACCTGGGCGTCATATTCCCGCAGGCCATACTCGTCGATGAAACGCTGCCCGCTTGCGGCCGGCAGTTCCGGCATCGCGGCCTCGATCTCGCTTCAGCCACGCGTCGCTGATCTTGAGGGGCAGCAGGTCGGGCTCGGGGAAGTACCGGTAGTCGTGGGCCTCTTCCTTGCTGCGCATGCTGGCGGTGTCGCCGGTGTCCGGGTCGTAGAGCCGCGTCTCCTGGTGCGATCGGCGCCGCCGGCCTCGACAATCGCCACCTGGCGCGCGATCTCGTAGTCGAGCGCCTCCTTGCAGGAAGCGGAACGAGTTCAGGTTCTTGACTTCGGCCTTGGTGCCGAGCTTCTCGGCGCCCTGGAGCCGCACCGACACGTTGGCATCGCAGCGCAGGTGGCCCTTCTCCATGTCGCAGGTGGAGACTTCGATGAACTGGAGCGTCTGCTTCAGCTCGGTCAGGAAGGCGTAGGCCTCCTCGGAGCTGCGCATGTCGGGCTCGGTGACGATCTCGATCAGCGGCGTGCCGCAGCGGTTCAGGTCGACGTAGGTGTAGCGGTCCGAGTCGCTGGAACCCTTCGTGGATGCTCTTGCCGGCGTCGTCCTCGATGTGGACCCGCGTAATGCCGATCCGCCGCGGGTTCGCCGTCAACATCGATCTCCACGTAGCCGTGCTCGGCCACCGGCGGCTCGTACTGCGAGATCTGGTAGCCCTTCGGCAGGTCCGGATAGAAGTAGTTCTTCCGGGCCAGCTGAGAGACCGGATTGATGCGGCAGTTCAGCGCAAGTCCGGCCTGGACCGCCATGCTCGACCGCCTGCCTGTTCAGCACCGGCAGTGCGCCCGGCAGGCCGAGGCAGACCGGGCAGACGTTGGTGTTCGGCGGCGTCGCCGAAGCGGGTCGGGCAGGAGCAGTAGATCTTGGTCCGGGTGGCAAGCTGGACGTGCACTTCAAGGCCGATGACCGGCTCGTATTTCGCGATCAGTTCCGGGGAGGCGAGGGCGCCAGCAGCCGAGGGCATTGTTTCCATTATACGGACGCGAGTACGGAGGTTCCGCGTGTGGGGCTGCGGGGTAGGCGGTTTCGCCTGCCAGTGGAAGGCCGCGGCTACCGGTCCAGGCGCCAGCGGACCTTCCGCAGCATGCCGAGCCAGACCTCCGCGTCGGCGGCGTTGAGGTTCATGCGGCGGATCAGCCGGCGGAGCTTCTGCCGGGTGGCGGCGCCGGTGCGCGGTTTGATGTAGCCGGCGTCGTTGAGGATGCCGAACAGCAGTCCGGTTGAACCGCTCGAGATCGCCGGCATTGGCTGGCTTTCGACTTGAGCGGGATGGAGCCGCCGGCGCGGCCGCTGCGCGACAATTCGTAGAGGCAGACCGCGACGGACTGGCCGAGATTCATCGAGCGGTGCTCGCGCCGGGTGGGAATGCGCATCACCCAGTCGCAGTGGCTGAGATCGTCGTTGCCGAGGCCGAACTTCTCGCTGCCGAAGACCAGCGCGGCGGGCGCCGTGGCGAGGTGCTTGCGGATCAGCCGGCCGCCGTATTCGAGACGGCGCAGCGGATGGTCGAGCTCGCGCGGGCCGACGGCGCTGGTGCCGACCACCAGGCTGCAGTCCGCCACCGCGTCGGCGAGGTTGTCGAACTGCTCGGCGCGCTCGAGGATGTGCGAGGCGTGGACGGCCGACCGCGCTCCCTTGAAGGCGATCTCGTAGGCGGTGACCAGCCGCAGCCGGGTGAATCCGAGATTGCTCATGGCCCGGGCGGCGGCGCCGATGTTGAGCGGGTTCCGGGGCGAGACCAGCACCACCCGCAGGTCGGCTAGCGGGAACGAATCCGCTTCGACCGGCGCGACGGGGCTACGCTTGGCGCGATTCATCAAAAGGAGAATCCGGTTGGTCAAGCTGCGCGCCGTTGGGCGACGCCTGCCGATCGGAGATGCAACGATGGCTTCTACCGGAGCCGCGACCGTCAGTGAGCACAACGGGAGCGAACGAGCTTAACGCTGCGTTCTATCGAATGTTATATCAGTCCAAAGGGCCAAAGGATGTCGCGTTGCCCTCCCTCACGGTCGCGGCCCCGTCATCGCCGGGGCCACCTCCGCGTACCACAAGTCTTTTCAGAAGAAGTGACGGAGAGGACCCACTACTGGAGGCTCTCCATGATCTCGTCGAGGGCTTCCTTCGGTGGCAGGACCTTCTCCCGCGGCAGCGTGGCCAGGGCGTCGTCGCCCAGATGCAGCGACTCGGTGAAGTTCGGCGCCTCGCTGTCGAGATAGAGAATCCCCGTGATCACTTCGCCCTTCGCCGCCGAGTCATAGATGGCGTCCCGCGCGGTCCGCTTGTTGGTGGGATCGTAGTCGTGATCGAGCTTCTTGAGGCGGAGCGTCGAGCCGTCATGCAGCTTCACCTCGCGGACCTCGCCGGGATCGATCTCGACTTCGATGTCCTCGAAGAAAGGAACGAAGTCAATGTCGTGGATGGGCTCCTCATGGTCCTTCATGTAGGCGTAGCTCTTAGTTGAGCCCTCGTGGTCATTGAACGTGGTGCACGGCGAGATGACGTCGAGCACGGCGAGGCCCTTGTGCGCGATGGCCGCCTTGAGGACGGCTTTGAGCTGGCTCTTGTCGCCGGAGAAGGAGCGCGCGACCAGCGTGGCGCCCATCTCGATGCCGAGCAGGCAGCAATCGATCGGCGGCAGCTCGTTCGCGGCGCCCTTCTTGAGCGTCGAACCGATGTCGGCGGTGGCCGAGAACTGCCCCTTGGTCAGGCCGTAGACACCGTTGTTCTCGATGATGTAGATCAGCGGCACGTTGCGGCGCAGCATGTGCATGAACTGGCCCAGGCCGATGGAAGCGGTGTCGCCGTCGCCGGAGGTCACGATGCCGACCAGGTTGTGGTTGGCCAGCATCGCTCCCGTGCTCAGCGCCGGGGCGCGGCCGTGCACACCGTTGAAGCCGTGGGCCATGGTTCAGGAAGTAGGCCGGCGCCTTCGACGAGCAGCCGATGCCGGAGAACTTGGCGACGTCCCACGGCGCGACGCCCATCTCGTAGAAGCATTCCACGATGCGCTGTCGAGATGGCGTTGTGGCCGCAGCCGGCGCACAGCGTGGTCTTGCCGCCCTTATAGTGAAGCGACCTCGAGACCGATGCGGTTAGTCTTGGGCGCCTTCGGTGGCGGCGTGGCGGTGGTGCTCATAGTCCCTCCTGCGACACGATGTCGTCGGTAATCGTGCGGGCGTCGATCGGCAGCCCGCCGTAGTAGCGCACGCTGCGCAGCTTCGCGATGCGTTCCGGACTCAGCTCCATCCGCATCAGCTGCAGCATCTGCCCGTCGCGGTTCTGCTCGATCACATAGACGCGGGCGTGGCGGTCGATGAAGTCGAGCAGATCGGCGGTAAATGGATAGGCCCGCAGGCCGCAGGTAGCTGGTGTCGAGTTTGTACTCGTTAGCAAGTTGGTCGCGGCTCTCCTGTGTCGCGTAGCGCGACGTGCCGTAGCAGATGAGGCCGACCGAGGCGTTCTCGGAGATCTCCACCTCCGGCTGCGGCACGTGCTTTCGTATCACCTCGAACTTGTGCGCCAGGCGGTCGACGTTGTGGATGTAGTCCGACGGGCCGCTCGCTGTACTGGGCCTGTTCATCGTGCCCGCTGCCGCGGGTGAAGTAAGCCGCGCGCGGATCCTTCGTGCCGGGCAGCGTGCGGTAGCCGACGCCGTCGCCGTCGATGTCCTTGTAGCGGGCGAATCCGCCCAGGCGGTCGAGATCCTCGGCCGTCGAGCACCTTGCCGCGGCGGATACGGCCGGTCGGGGTACTCGAACGGATCGGCCATCCAGTTGTTCATGCCGAGGTCGAGATCGGACATGACGAAGACCGGCGTCTGGAACTGCTCGGCCAGGTCGAAGGCGTCCGCCATCATGGAGAAGCACTCCTCCGGCGAGCCGGGGATGCAGCATCGGATGACGGGTGTCGCCGTGCGAGAGCACCGCGGTGGAGAGCAGGTCGCACTGCTGGGTGCGCGTCGGCAGGCCGGTGGACGGGCCCACGCGCTGGACGTCGACGATGACCGCCGGCACCTCGGTGTAGTAGGCGAGGCCGATGAACTCCGACATCAGCGAGATGCCCGGACCGGCGGTGGCGGTCATGGAGCGGGCTCCGGCCCAGCCGGCGCCGATCACCATGCCGATGGCGGCCAGTTCATCCTCGGCCTGCACCACGGCGTAAGTTGCCTTGCCGGTCTCCTGGTCGATGCGGGTGCTTCTTGAGGAAACCGATCATCGACTCGACCAGCGAGGAGGACGGCGTGATGGGATACCAGGTGACCACGGTGACGCCGGCGAAGACCGCGCCCAGGGCGGTGGCGGCGTTGCCGTCGATGATGATCTTGCCGGTGGTACGGTCCATGCGCTCGATGTGGAGCGGGTCGGCCTTTTCGGAGATTTTCCTCGGCGAACTCCGCGCCGGCCTGCACCGCGCCCCAGTTCAGCTCGGCGGCCTTGACCTTGCGCGGTCCGAACTGCTTGAACAGCGCCTTGTGCATCTCCTCGAGATCGATGCCGAGCAGGTGGGCCACGACGCCGTCGTAGATCATGTTGCGGACGAGCTTCCGCAGGTTGGCCTGCGGGCAGACGGGCGCGACGAGCTTGTCGAACGGGACCGGGTAGAAGTGCAGGTCGGAACGGATCTGATCAAGTTTCAGCGGCTCGTCGTAGACGACGGCGGCGCCGCTGTCGAGGCTCATGACGTCCTCCTCGGCGGTTTCCCGGTTCATGGCCACCAGGAAATCGATCTCCTTTTTCCGGCCAATGTAGCCGAACTTGCTGGCGCGGATGGTGAACCACGTCGGCAGGCCCTGGATATTGGACGGAAAGAGGTTCTTCCCGGATACCGGCACGCCCATCTGAAAGATGGAGCGCATGAGGACGTTGTTGGCTGTCTGGCTGCCTGATCCGTTGACCGTGGCAACCTGGATGCTGAAGTCGTTGACGATCCGCCCCTGCGACCGATCACCGTGAGCAGCAGCAGGGCTGACTTCGGTTGTCGACATTAGCTATTTCCTTGTACGGGAATGATGCAAGAGATCCCCTCTGATAATCATTATAAAAGAAACGAGCGTAGGGAGGGTACGCTTGGCTGTGCGGGGCCGCGGACGGGGGTTGCCGCCGGCTTCCCGGGGTTGATTGGGGGGAATGATGGAGAGCAGTCGGGGGCTGGTTATGAGCGCTTCGAGCAGTGGCGGCGTTATGATATACTCAAACTGCCGGAGTTCCGGCACGTCCGAAATTCCGCTGAGAGCGGGAGTAATTCAGTGGTAGAATGCCAGCTTCCCAAGCTGGACGTCGCGGGTTCGAGTCCCGTCTCCCGCTCCATGTTTTCAACAACTTGGGAAATCTCACCATCATCAGTTTACTGCTTTTACTGCGTTAAGCTCGCTCACGCATAGTGAACCGCCTCGCTCGGTTGCGGTTGCGGAGAGTCCGTTGGGGGCTCCCCAAGACCACAAGCTGCTTCCAGTTGGATGGCAGCCTGGCGCTTTTGTTCAAGATCGGCCTCGATGTAGTCGCTCATGCTGGTCCCTAGACCGTGACCGCGCTGGTCAGCCGCGACCTTGGGATCGACTCCAGCTTTGTGTGAAAGACTCGCGTTGGAACGCCGCATCACCTGGAAATTGGCCCACTCCAGCCCGACACGACTGAGTGCCGGCAGCATGTTTCGCCGCCAGACATTGTCGCGAGAGAGAGGGCTGACACCACTCTCAGACGGAAACAGCCACGCTTCGGTTGATCGATCTCGAAGTGATTCCATCCACAAGTTCAACCGCTCCACAGTTTGCCGTGGTGCACTCGAGCCGGCTTGAGGCCCCGGTGTCGATCGCTCTGTAACGCTCGATTCCCTGCATTGAGGGTCATCGGGCGCAAGTTCCATGAAGGAATCCCTACTCCGGTCGATCAGATGGATGGGGGATACAGAGATTCCCCCTGGACGCATTGCTGTTCCCCTGTTCGATTGGGGCGGGTTCTCCCCGATCCGCGGCTGGCTGCGGCCGGTGGACCGTCACCGCGTCGAACGCGTGACCGGGATACCAGGGCGGTTGATTTTCGACAGCCCGGCGCCCTCGGGCCACACCGATCACCGGCAGGGGAACGGCACTGCGCCATGCGTGTGCCCCGGCTGAGGGCTGGGCGGCCGTTGCCAGCGATCCAGGCTCGGAACCGAAAGCGAGCCTCGACGCGGAGGCGCGGAAGCCGGCGACTCTGTCGCGCGACCAGGGTGTGCCTTAGACGGAGGCGAAGCCTCAACCGGCCATGGCGAGATCGGCATCGAAGACGAGCAGGGGCGTCACACGGGAGGACGTCCGCGAGGCGGCTCGGCGTTCCATGTTCGGTGCGCCGTTCTTTCCCATCCTTGTTTGGGTGGTGGCCGCGACCAGTAGTTACAACGAGGACCATCCGTTGGTCTTCGCCGCGTTCGCCGCGCTGACCGTGCTCCTGGCGACTTTTCGATCGACCGCTTCGTTGCAGGTCATCCGGGGCTGCAATAGCAGGATCTGCCTGAAGGTTCAGCGGATCTCCACCGCGCTGGGGTTTGTCACTTGGGGCGTTTTCACCGCCGTATCCCTGCATTTCTACCAGTCAGAGTGGCCGAGTTCGTTCATGCTGCTGGCGTCGGCGGCCTCCGCCGGAGGAGCGGCCACGTCGCTCGCGCCGGACCGTCTGGTGGCCACGATCTCCCTGTGCGCCATTACCCTTCCGACGGGGTTGTACGCGGCCTGCATGGGGGGCCCCCAAGCGATCAGCTTGGCCTCGGGCTGCTTTCTCTACCTGGCTTTCACTCTGTCGATGGTGCGGATGAACTGGACGAGCTACCGGGGTGAGGTCGAGGGGCGGGAAGCACAGAAACAGCGACAGAGGGCCGAGGACCTGGCTCGGACCCGGTCGGAGTTCCTCGCCCATATGAGCCACGAGATCCGGACTCCGATGCACGCCGTGCTGGGGATGGTTGAGTTGCTGCTGCACACCGACCTGACCGAGCAACAGCGCGAGTACTCCGACCTGGCTCACTCCTCGGCTCTCCGGCTGCTCGCGATCCTGAACTCGATTCTCGACCTGTCGAAGATTGAGGCCGGCAAGATGCCGCTCGAGCGGATCCGGTTCGATCTCGAGCGGCTGGTTGCCTCCTGCTGCCGGCCGACCGAGCGGCGGGCGCGGGATAAGGGCCTCGAGTTCCGCTGGAGCGTCGCGGAGGCGGCCCGGCGCTACTACGTCGGGGACCCGGTGCGCATCGGGCAGATCCTCGTCAACCTCGCCGACAACGCCGTGAAGTTCACTGAATCGGGAAGCGTGGAGGTGGCGGTTTCGGCGGCGGGACTGGGCGGCGAGCAGGACCGGGTGGAGTTTGTCGTCACCGACACGGGCATCGGGATCGACGAGGCGGCGCGGGCGTCCCTGTTCGAGGCCTTTACGCAAGCCGACGCGTCGACCACCCGGATCTATGGCGGCACCGGCCTGGGGCTCTCGATCGCGAGCCATCTGGCTAAGCTCATGGGCGGTGCGCTGAGCGTGGAGGGCGAGCCGGGCACCGGCAGCACGTTTGTTCTGGACCTGCCGCTCGAGTGCGCCGAGGAGCCGGCCGAGGACCGCTCCCCGGCCGCCTGCCCGCTGCCGCCGGCGGACGGCACCGGCGGGCATGTCCTGGTGGCCGAGGATAACGAAGTCAATCAGCATCTCGCGGTGCGCCTGCTCGAGAAGCTCGGCTTCACGGCCGACGTGGTGGCTGACGGGGAAGGGGCGGTCGAGGCGGCGGCGGCCACGAAGTACGACGCTATCCTCATGGATCAGCGAATGCCGCGGCTCGACGGCATGGAGGCGGCCCGGCAGATCCGCGCCGCGGAGCCGCCCGGCGAACACGTCCCGATCATCGCCCTGACGGCGAGCGCGATGGCTGAGGACCGGCAGCGGTTCCTGGACGCCGGGATGGATGACTATCTGCCCAAACCGGTCAGCATAATGAATCTGCTACAGGCGCTGACGGCGCTCACGAAGCCAGCCGCGGCTCGGCAGGACACGGAGGAGCGAGGTGCCGGCGGGCCGGTCGTCGATCCGAACGGCCGGCTCTGACTTGGCGGGAGGTGGGGCGAACTTCAGCCGGGCCCCGCGGGGACGCGAGTGGAACAATGATGAGCCCCACACAGGCGGTATCCTCGACGGATCGAACGAGCCTCCCCGAACACCGCCACCCGCCTCACCGGGGACATTGCGGGCTGGCTTCACGTGGCCTACCCGGAACCTCCCGCAGCGGTGTCCCCCGCAACGGGACCTTCGAATACGGCTTGCTCGCCCGTATCTCGTTGATACGGCGTGGGGGCTCAGATAAGCTTGCGAAGGGCTTCAGCCCGTCTCGATGTCCAACTTCGTGTCGGTCAGACAAGCCAGCAACCGCCACGGTTCGCTCTGGAGGCGACCCTTCGCCCCGACCCCGAAGTGGGCGCGGCGAACCCGCACCGAGGGTGTCCCAAAGCGACGCTGTAGTGCATCGGATCGACGTCGGCCGGGTCCGTGACCATAAGTTCGGGGGGCAAATGCTCGATCGGCTGGCCGAAAGCACCGACACGGATGGCCCCGACGATTGTCAAACAAGAGTGGAACACGAATTCGCCCTCCCTCCGGCTCGGTTCTACATGACCAGGGGCGAAGCTGGTTCGCCATCAAGCCGCTTGCAGCGTCCAGACCGCTATCCCGATGTCCCATCGAGAATCCAGATCGGCTCGCCCCCTGCGCTCATAGGACGCCGCCCGTGGCGGCTGTGGGATAATCGCGACTGACAGACCCCGGCGTCTGGGAAGCCATGGATCCGCTTACAAAAGAGATTCCTTTCCGCGAACCTGGGCGGGCGCAGGCGAATCTCAGCAAGTTGTCCTCTGAGGTGCCGTCAGCGGCCCTCAAACGGCTCGGTCTCTTGCTGAACTCCTCGGCCGATCCGGACGCCGCGCTGCACTATCTGGCCCGGCTTTACGAGCGGCAGCCGGCGGCCTTCCAGCGGCTGTCGCGGTCTCCGGCCGGTTCGCAGTATCTGGTGACGGTCTTCTCCACCAGCCGCTTCCTCTCCGAGGAGGTCCTCAGCCATCCCGGATGGGTGGAACAACTGGCGGTGGACGGTGATCTGCACCAGACGCTGTCGGCCGAGGACATGCGGCTCCGTCTCGAGACGGCGCTCGCGCCGGATGGCTTCGGCCTCCCCCAGCCGGTCACGCTCGCGCAGTTCCGGCGGAAGCAGATCCTCCGCCTGCTGGTGCGGGACATGCTGCAGTTCGCGACCCTCTCGGATATCACCGAGGAGCTTTCGCATCTGGCCGACGCCATCCTGGAGGTCTCCT
Source organism: Bryobacterales bacterium (assembly GCA_963809945.1). Taxonomy (GTDB): domain Bacteria; phylum Acidobacteriota; class Terriglobia; order Bryobacterales; family Bryobacteraceae; genus CAWELS01. The sequence goes on from CAWELS010000047.1 coordinate 59,011, forward strand.
ACCGGCGCATCCGGACCGACTTCGAGGCACGCTACGGCAAGCCAACGTGGACCGACGAGGCGGGCGAAACCAACGAGTGCGGCTTCTCGATCATCGGGCTCGGCAAGCTGGGGGGCACGGAGCTCAACTACTCCTCCGACATCGACCTGATGTTCGTCTACTCCGGCGCCGGCCAAACCGACGGGCCGGAGTCCATCTCGAACCGCGAGTTCTTCAGCAAGCTGGCCAATCATCTGACGGACCTGCTTTCCACTTACACCGTGGCCGGTAAGTGCTACCGCGTCGACCTGCGGCTGCGTCCCGAGGGTCGATTGGGCGAGGTGGCGATCACCGTGGACGGGGCGCGGCGTTACTACGAGGACCGGGCGCGGGACTGGGAGCTGCAGATGCTCATCAAGGCCCGTGTCTGCGCCGGCGACCCGGGCCCGGGGCAGACGATTCTCGAGTTCGTGCAGCCGCTCATCTACTCCTCGACGCTCGACTTCTCGGCGGTGGAGTCGGTGTCGGAGACGCGCGCCCGCATCAGCGAGAAGCTGGCGGGGAAGAAGTCCCGGCAACCGGGCCTCGACGTGAAGCTGGCGCCGGGCGGAATTCGTGACATCGAGTTTCTGGCGCAGTGCCTCCAGCGCCTGCACGGCGGACGTTCCATGTGGCTGCAACACCCGGGCACGCTGCTGGCACTGGTGCGCTTGCACGACAAGGAGTTTCTGTCGGTGGCGGAGTACTCGCGGCTGGCGTCGGCCTACGAATTTCTGCGCCACCTGGAACACCGCCTGCAACTTCAGGAGGATCGCCAGACGCATCTGCTGCCGGAGGCCGGCGAGGAGATGGAGCGGATGGCCAGGCGGATGCCGACGCGCGCCGGTAACATCGCCTCGGCCAAGGATCTGGAAGAGCAACTGCAACGGCACTTGGACGCCACCCAGGAGATCTACGAACGGGTGATTCACGCGCAGCAGCCGATGTACTATGCGCCGGAGCCCGAGTCGCCGATCCAACAGCCGCCGCCGGAGGAGATCCCGACCTCGGAGTATCTCGAGCCGGCCACGACCAACCTGGTTCGAATTCTGGACCAGCGGGCCCCGGACCTCGCCGCGGCGCTTTCCCGGAGCCGCCTGCGACGCGGCGCCAAGGCTTTCGAGCACTTCCTCGAGCACGTGATGGCGCACCGGGTGTGGCTCGAGTGGCTCGATTCCGATCCGGTACTGGCCGGGCACCTCTTCGACCTGTTCGAGGAGAGCTCCTACTTCGGCGAGCAACTGGCCCGCAAGCCGGAACTCATCGAGGAGTTGCACCGGATGCGCGAAGCACCGGGCAAACACATGGAGTTCGCCGAACTCGCCGAAATGGTGGGCGACTCCAACGATCTTCGGCGCCTGTTCCATCGGGCCATGCTGCGTACCCAGAGCGAGAGCATCTGTCTGCACCGCCCGATCTTCGAGACCCTGCATCTGACCTCGGAGCTGGCCGACGCCGCCATCGCGTCCTGCTACCGGATGGCCGTCACCCACTCCCTCGAGACCCACGGACCCGAGCGGGCGGACTACAAGCCCAAAGACCAGATGATGGTGGTCGCGCTGGGCCGGCTGGGCATGATGGAGTTCGACATTGCCTCCGACGCCGACCTGGTTTTCATCCTGCCCGATGAGGACGCCCCGGAGATGGCCTTCTGGACGCGGGTAGTGGAGCGGATGATCCAACAGATCACCGCCTACACCGGCGAGGGGATCATCTTCTCGGTCGACACGAGGCTCAGGCCCAACGGGAAGGCCGGGATGCTGGTCCAGACGCAGCAGGGCTATCGTGACTACTTCTCGAGCCACGCCCAGGCCTGGGAGGGAATCGCGTTCATGAAGTCTCGGACCGTGGCCGGGAACCTGGACCGCGGGACCCGGTTTCTCCAGGAGCTACAGGACATCGACTGGCGCCGCTACGGACAAACGGCCCGCTCAAAGAAGTGGCTCTGGGACATGCGGATGCGGCTCGAGAAGGAGCAGGGGCCCAGCAATCCTCTGAAGGCTGGCCGGGGCGGCTACTACGATATCGACTTCTGCCTGATGTACCTCCGGCTGAAGGCAGCCGGGATGTTTTTCAAGGTCCTGAATACGCCCGAGCGCATCGACGTCATCGAGCGGATGGGCCACCTGGACCGGGCCGACGCTGCCTTCCTGCGCGACGCGGCAACGTTTTACCGCGCCCTGGATCACGCGCTACGCGTCTACTCCGGCCATTCGGGCGGCCGCCTGCCGCGCACGGCGTTTAAACGGGAGGCGGTGCAACGAATTGTCAGCCGCTGGACGCCGGACCATCTCCATGACCAGCCTCTCGATGTCGAGCTGGCGCAGATTCAGGCCCGGACCCGGGAGTACTTCGAGCGCATATTCGGGTGAAACGCAAGTCTCTATCGGCACATCGTAGATGTAGGTCTGGTGCCAGTCCGGGACGGTCCCGATTTCCCGCAGGGAAACGTTCGATTGCTGCTACAATATCCTGAGTTTGTTTTGGGACGGAACCGCCTTTAGCTATGAAGTCCTTAACCCTGCTCGTCCTCATTGTCGTGCTGTGTGGCGCGCGGTTGGCGCCGGCCGCCGACGTCGAGGTCGACGGTCAAATCAAGGAAGCGCTCGACCGTCTCTATAACTTCGATTTCGAAGGTGCCCACCGGATTCTCAATGCCCATATTGCCGAGCAGCCGGATGATCCCGTCGGTCCTGGAATCCGGGCGGCGGCCTATCTTTTCTATGAGTTGGACCGGCTGGCGATTCTGGAATCGAAGTTCTTCGAGGACGACAACAACCTTAGCAGCAAAACGAAATTGAAGCCGGATCCCCAGATTCGGGACCTTCTGATGGACGCGCTCGACCAGACCGAGGAACTCGCTAAGGCTCGGTTGGAGAAGAACCCCAACGACGTGAATGCGCTATTTGCCCTGTGCCTCAAGGAAGGCATCCTGACCGACTATAAGGCCCTGGTGGAGCGCAAGGGGCTGACGAGCCTTAAGAACGCCAAGACGTCCAACAAGTACGCGGTGCGGCTGCTTCAGATCCAACCGGACTTCTATGACGCCAACCTCACCACCGGCGTCAATGAGTACCTCATCGGCAGTCTTCCTTTTTTCGTCAAGTGGTTCGTTAAGATGGACGGCGTCGACGGGAGCAAGGATCAGGCGTTCACGAAGCTCAAGCTGGTTGCCGAGAAGGGCGAGTACCTGGGGCCGTTCGCCAAAATCCTGCTCTCCATCATCTGTTTACGCGAGGATCAGCCGGAGAAGGCCCGCGACCTGCTCATGGACCTGTCGAAGCATTATCCCGAGAATCCCCTGCTGCGGAAGGAGCTTGCCCGGGTGACGGAGGAACTCGCGCGCGGCAGCCTGTGAGGGCGCCGGCGAACCCGCCAGGGCGAAGTCTCCCACTCGGCGCCGGCGAGGTTGCCGCAAACCTCCTTGCGGCCGCGAACGTCTTTCCACTAGAAGCTGTTCAAAAGTGCCTGCAATGGGATGCCGCGGCCTCCCGCGGGCTATCATGTAGGTGGATGATGGGTCGAATAGGCCAGTTCGTTGTCGTGGCCCTGCTGGCGGTGCTGGCCGGGGGAGCGAGCGGCCAGGTGATTGAATTCGAGTCCGGCGGTCTCGAATACCAAACCCAGACCCGGGGTGGCGTCACGGTGATGTTCGCCCACCTGCCGACGACGATCCACAACTACCGCATCCTTCAGGTAGCCGTCTCGAACGGCTCCACGACGCCCGCCAAGGTGACCCCATTGGACTTCCAGATTGAACTAAGCGACGGGTCGGTTGTGCAAGCGGTGCCGCCGGTGCGCGTCGTCAACGAGCTGATTGAGGGCGCCTCCGGAAACGACGTCATCAAGATGGTGGCGGTCTACGAGCTGGGTCTCTATGGGCTGGGCGGCAACGCCTCACGAACGGATACGAGCGGCGGCGGGAAGCGGCGCTGGCGATCGTGTCGTCGAAGAGGCTGAAGGCGGCCGCGGCCGCGTCCGCGATTGCGCTGGTGGCGACCGAGTTGCGGCCCGGAGAATCGACCGACGGCGCCGTCTTCTACCCGTCCACGGGCCGCACGGTCGAGCAGGCTACGCTGCGGGTCCAGGCGGGCGGACACCTGTTCGAATTCGAGCCGTCCTCGACTCCCACGAACCGGATCCGTTGACCCGGGTATTCGTTGAGCTTGGCCGATCCCTTCTTCTACTGGATACCTGCCTCGCCGGGCCGCGCCCCGAGGAAGTGTTCGAAGAACTGGTAGATCTGCGTGTTCGACTCCGGCGTCGGTGAGTGATCCGGCCGGTTGGTCATCCCGACCCGCTGCCGGTAGCCGAGCAGCTCGTTCACAAAGATCGACTGATTGAGTGCGCGCCAGCGCCTGGGTGTGTCTTCCGATCCACCCGATACCAAGAACGGCCGGGGCGCCATGAGCGTGTGCAGTTCCGTGAGGTCCAGGCCTTCTTCCACCAGCGTGCGATAGGCGCCGGAGCGGGGATTGGCTTCGTTTGGTACTCCCCGCGGTCGGGAACGCCCGGTTCGTAGCCCAGGTACCACTCATCCCAATAGTTGACGTCCTTGCGGCTCTCGTCGAAGACGACGCCGGGATCGGACCAGACCGCGGCGGCGAACTTCTCGTCGAGGCAGGAGGCGAACATGGCCCACTTGCCGCCGTAGGAGTGCCCGACGATGCCAATGCGCGCCGCCTCGACGTCGGGCCTTTGGGCGAGCGCCTCGCGGACGTTCGATGCCACGTAGGCCATCATCGAAAGCGGTTGCATTCGTGCGTCGTATTTGGCCGGGAATCCCATTGGCTCAAAACCGATGGAGATCGCCACGAATCCACGGTCCGCCAACTGGAGTCCGAAATCCCGGTTGGGTAGTTCTCCAAGACCGGCGCCGGTTTCCGGTTCGTAGTAGACCACGACCACGGCGGGGAACGGACCGTCGCCGTGCGGAACCATCAGGTAGGCCGGGATCTCCTGCCGGTCAGGCCCGGCCTCCACCATCACCGAGTGGCGCGTCTGGTGCGGGAACTCCTCCTGCCGCAGGTCGCGGATCCGCGGGTTCTCGAGCGGGGCTGGCCAGGGGCGCATGATTTTGGTCCAATGGGCGAGGATTTCGCGGCGGCGCTCGGCCCAGTCCGCCGCGGAACGGACCTGGCGCCCGTCATAGAAGTTCCAGACGGGGCGGAGGTTGCCGAAATCGCAGATGTACTCCTTCGGCGGCCCGAAGTATTCCGCTAGGGGGAAGCTGCCCGAGGACGGGGCCGGCTTCTGCAGCACGAGGCCGGACGGGACCGACGGGCAGGAGGCGGCGATCGTGCCGGGCCTCCGGAGGAGCCTCCGCGGCCATGGAGAGTAGCACGGCTATCGCCGCGAGCAGGATTGTATGGCCAGCGGTTCTTCGTACTCTCAACGACACTCCTCCCCGGGGGCTGGACTAGCGGGACCCAGCGCCGCCCGCGGCGACCGGAAGGTCCAGAGTCTGGGGCGCGGAATCTTCGATCTCGACCTTCACGCCGTCGTCCTTGTAGCGCGAGAGGACATCCGGGTCCATCTCCGCGCCCGGCTCGAGGTCATCGAACGCATACAGCGTGTACTTGCCGGGCGCGATGGCGCGGAGCGAGTAGGCACCGGACTCATCGCTGCGGGTCCTTCCATAGAGGTCGGTACGTGCGGGATCCTCCGGCACCAGCGCCACGGTCGCCCCGGGCTGCGGCTGGGAGTCCCCGGCGAGTGTCCGGCCGGCCAGGGCACCGCCCGGAGCGCCGATCCGGATGACAAGATCCGACACCCCGCCCGGCAGGACCTCGATCGTCATGCCGGCAAGCTTGCGGTCACTCAGGCGGAGACCGGCGACGTAGCTGTCCGCGGGCAAGCCCGAGATTGACACGGCGTACTCCCCCTGCGCGACGCTATCGAGATGGAACCGGCCGTCTTCGTCAACTGTGGTATTCGTTCGGCCGAGTGAGATCACGCCGCTACGCAGGGCAACGCGAGTCCGCCCGAAGTCGACCGCCTCCAGCGGATCCGCCGGGAGTTCGATACGCCCGGCGACTGTCTCACCGGGGCTGAGCACGAGGTGCAGACCGTTTATGTCATCGGGGCCCACGTCGACTGCGAGCCGTCCCGACAGCGGGTTGTCCGGCGACCGGGTCATTCCGATCAGGTAGTATGCTCCCGGAAGCACTCCGCTCACCTCGAACTCACCCGTGCCGGCGTTGAAACGTGACGGTCCTCCCATGCCCGCCCGCATCCCACTGTCACGGGGGACCAGCATCACGGAGCTGCGACGGTCGAGGCTCGACCCGTCAGCCGCCGTGACAAGGCCACTCACGGTAACCGCCGCGCTGCGGGCGAGCCGGAAATCCACGCCCGATCGCTCCTCGCTGGCCCTGAGCTCAACCGGCGAGGCATTCGCGGCGTCGAAGGTGCCAGGGTAGTAAATCACTGGGTACACGGCGTCGTCTTCACCTGGACTGGGCCGGCCCCGGCGCCCACCGCGGAACCCGCCGGCGAACCTGTTGCGCGTCCGGGCGGAGACATAGTAACGGCCGGGGGCCAGGCCGAAGATACGGTACTCGCCGAGATCGTCGGTCGTGGCTGCGCCGTTGGCGCTGACCAGGCGCCGCTCGCCTTCCATGTACCGATAGGTCATCGTCGACACCTGCACATAAGGGACCGGCTCTCCATTCTCATCGATCACGCGACCGGTGAGGACGGCGGCCGGCGTCAGCCTGATCTCGACACGCTCGGGCTGCTCTCCGGCGACGATGTTCACCGTGCGGCCTCCATCGTTCGGCCGACGTTGACCGTAGAAGGTGCGCACGTAGCGGTTCTTCTCGGCCGCGACCCGGTAGGGGCCCGGCCCGAGATCGGTGAACGTGAATCCGCCGCTGGCGTCGGCGGAGGTGCTTCGGTTGGCTGCCCCCTCGCGCTGGCTCGTGTGATAGATCATTACGCTCGCGCCCGGAACCGGTGCACCGGTGGTGTCATTGACAACCCTGCCCTGCAGGGTCGAGCCCGCCATCTGCTGGGCAAACGCCGCTCCCGTCCACAGGAGACCGACACACAGTAGGCTGGGAAAGGACCACATAGTTTCTCCCTTGAGAATACCGTCTTCTAACCAGACGGATGCCGCGAGGCTCCGATTACATCCAAGGTGGGGAGCGGATCGCCGGTCCGCCTCTTCAGCGAGAGGACGTGGATTGAACAGTCGAGACGATCGGCCGGCTCTCGAAGCGCGGGCATCATCCCCCGGACCAGGAATCGAGGAACCCGCGCCCCGCAATAACTAACATCAACAGCGTGAACAGTAGCGTCACGCCGAGGCCGACATTCATCCAGGCCGTCGTGCGGGCTTCGCCGACGAACTCCTTCTTCCTGAGCAGCAGCCAGACAAACAGCGTGATCAACGGCATGATCAGCGGACTGATGGCCTGCGAGGCGATCATGATCTGGACCGGGCGGCCGCCGAAGACCGGTACCACCATGCTGAAGGAAGCGGTCGCGACCACCAGGATCCGGAAGCTCGTCTTACTAAGTTCGCGCGGACGGCCGAAGTAATCGCAGATCATCCACGGGCCGAGTAGATAGTTCGGAAACAGCGACGACAAACCGGCGGCGACGATGCCGACGACAAAAGCGGTGACCGCGAAGCGCCCGGCGAGAGGCTCGAGCGTCTGCACCATGTCGATGGCCTGGACCACCGGCTTGCCCTGGAGAAACAGCGTGCCGGCGGCGCAGGCCATGATCGCCGAATTGATCACGAGCAGAAGGGTGACCGAGATCCACGAGTCGCGATACGCCTTCGAGAGATCGGACGGCTTCCATCCCTCCTCCTGAATCACGATGCTGCGTGAGAACAGGCAGACCGATGCGAGCGTCGTGCCGACCATCCCGGCGATCAGCAGCAGCGGACTCCCGGTCGAGGGAATCGACGGCACGAAGCCCGAGACCAGCATCTCCGGCGGCGGCAACACCGTCAGCGCCGTCAGACAGAACGAAATCCCCATCAGCGCGACCAGAAAACCCGCGACCTTGAGGAAAAATCCGTGCCGTCCGTTCCAGAACAGCCACAGCAGCAGCAGTGTGAAGCACAGCCCGGACCAGACCCGGCTGATGCCTTCGCCGTTGGCGGTGAAGGGCCGCGACCACTCCCGCAGGACGTCCGTCACGATGCCCATCACGCCGATAATCGATGCGATCTGTGTGGTGGCGAGGCCCAGAATGATGAATAACGTGACCGGTCCGCCGAAGTGCTGGCGGAAGTTCCAGAGGATGGTATGTCCGCTGACGATGGTGGCCTTGGAGATGGCCGCAAACATGATGTGGGTAAACAGGCTCGCGAGCACCAGCGTCCAGGTGAGCGACATGCCGTAGCTGGCGCCGGCCGACGCCATTGTGGTCACGCTGCCGGTGCCGATGACGTAACCGACCATGAAGATGCCCGGCAGGATCGAGGCAATGAACCGGATCAGCTTGGAGGGACGCTTCTCGGGCACCGACCGATTGTACTATCTCGGGGCGGCGGGGAGTGGGGGCGAGTTCCGGAGGAGAGCGGAGCTAACGCTGCCTCACCGGTGCTTCCGATGAATTTTGCCCGGCTGTAGTTGGACACGCCGCCTGCAGGGTCTGTAGGGGTGAATAGCGATCACGCGTCCTCGCTAGCAAATTCACAAGAGACAAAACTATGAGAACCTCTCCAACACGATACGTGTGTTCAATCCTGCTGATTGCGTTTCTCGGAGCATCTGCTTTGGCGGCAGCCCCGCAACTACGCCTGACCGGTACGGCGATTGGTCCGCTGGATATCGCCGTCGGGCAGAACGGTCCAGCGCAGACGGTTCAAGCGTGGAACGCGGGCGACGGCGCACTCTCCCTTACCGTCTCGTCGCCCGATGGGTGGCTGTCGCCCGTTGTCGGTGAGTCAGGGCCATGCCCTTCGGGACCGGGCATCTGCACGTCGATTCGAATCGGGCTGCAGACCGCTGCACTCGAGCGCGGCACCTTCACCGGCACCGTCGAAGTAACCGATCCCAACGCTGTCGACGCCCCGCAAACCATTACTGTCACGGTGCAGATGGGCGGCGGCGTTCCCGACGCGGTCACGCTATACGTGGCGCCGAACGGCTCCGATAGCGCGCAGTTCCGGACCACCAGCCAGATTGCGGGCAGCGCCACGACGCAGTCCGGAGGCAACTGGCTCAACCTGGCGTTCGAGGGAGCCGGCAGCTTCAGCTTCGTCAGGCCGTATCGCATTGCTACACGCAACACCGGCTCGCTCGCCGAGGGGACCTACAACGGCAGCGTCAACGTGACGAGCTCCGCCTTCGCTCCCGACGTCAAGAGCGTGCCGGTGACGATGGTAGTGACGAGCGCGCCGATCGCCACGCTGTCTTCCACCAGCGTCGACTTCATGCTGGCCGCCGACACGGTGGCGGTTGACCAGTACCTGACCATCGGCAATCGGGGCCAGAGCGCGCTCCAGATCGGCTCGACCACCGCCGATGCCGACTGGCTCGATGCCGGGCTGGTGTCTGGCTTCCTGCGCATCACCGCCGATCCCAATGGAATGGCGCCGGGCACTTACGAGGGCATGGTTACGGTGGAATCGAACGCTGCCAACTCACCGCAGCAGGTGGCGGTGCGCCTTCGGGTAGTGCCGCAGGCCCCGCCCATCGCGAGCTTCCATGGTGTGGTCGACAACGCGAGCTTCTCGCCCGACAATCCGATTCCGCACGGCGGCATCGCGGCACTGTTCGGCGATCTGCTGTCGTTCGAGCGTCCGGCGGTGGGCAAGGATGTGCCGCTGGTGCACGAGCTGGGCGGGACACGGGTCACGGTGAACGGTGTGGACGCGCCGCTGTTCTACTCCTCGAACGGTCAGATCAACCTCCAGATCCCGTACGAGACAACGCCCGGCGCGGCCAAGGTCCAGGTGGTCCGCGACGGCCAGCCGGGGAACACGGTGACGGTCCAGGTAGTGGCGCGGAATCCGCGGATCCTGACGACGTTCGGCGGCTACGCGGTGGCGATCAATACTGATGGGACCTACGCCGCGCCGCCGATGGCCGGCCTCGACGCGCATCCGGCGCAACCGGGCGACACGCTGGTCGTCTACGCGATCGGCTTCGGGGCCACCGTGCCGGCAGTGGACACTGGGGCCGCGGCGCCAGGAGACGCCTATGCCTATATCTCGCCGCAACCGGCGGTGCGTCTTGGCGGGGGGCTCCTGAGCACGAGCGTGACGCCGGACTTCACCGGCCTGACGCCGGGTTCGGTGGGGCTGTTCCAGATCAACTTCAAGATCCCGCTGACGGCGCCGTTGGGCCAAAGGGTGCCGTTGTTTATCGAGGGCCAAGGTTATACGACTAACGTGGCCGACATCGCCATCGAGTGAGCAGGGCGCGTCCTGACGGGCCTTGGAAAGGGAGCGGGCGGCAACGTCCGCTCCCTTTGGTTTTTCTAAGGAGCGACTGCGGAGGGGATCGGTGTGAGCAGTGAGTCCGGCGATTCGCTTCCACGCCGCCCGGCCACCAGCCACCTGCTACCCGCCATCAGCCACGTCCGGCGGCGGGCGGGTATGCCATGATGGGGAGTTTGCATCATCATGCAACCCGGTCTGTTATCGATTCTGGTTCCGCTCTATAACGAAGAGGAATTCATCGGGGAGATCCTCGAGCGAGTTGCCTCTGCGCCCCTCCCTGACGGGCTCGAACGGGAGATCGTCATCGTCGACGACGGCTCGAAGGATGAGTCCGTGCGGCTGGCCGAGGAGGCCGGCAAGCGCCATCCGGGCATGATCCGTGTCTTTCGCCAGCCTCGGAACCAAGGGAAGGGAGCGGCCATCGCACGGGCCGTGCAGGAGGCGCACGGCGAGTTCTGCATCATCCAGGACGCCGATCTCGAATACGACCCGGGCGACTACATGGCGGTGCTCAGTCCCCTGGTCGACGGCATCGCCGACGTCGTGTACGGTTCGCGTTTCGCCTCTCACGGCCGGCGCCGCATTCTCTACTTCTGGCACAGCGTGGCGAATCTCTTTCTGACAATGCTTGCCAACATCGCCGCCGACCTCAACCTGACCGACATGGAGACCTGCTACAAGGCCTTCCGCACGGCGCTGATCCAGTCGATTCCCATCCGCAGCCGCGGGTTCGGCTTTGAGCCGGAGATTACTCTGAAGCTCGCCAAGCGGCAGGCGCGGATCTACGAAGTTCCCATCAGTTACGAAGGCCGCACTTACGAGGACGGTAAGAAGATCGGCCTGCGCGATGCGATCGAGGCGGTGCTTGTGATTTTCCGCTACTGGGCGTCGACGGATCTCTACAACGACCGCGACGCCGAGATCCTCGACGCCTTCTCGGTGACGCCGCGCTTCAATCGCTGGATGGCCGATACGATCCGCCCGTACACGGGTCGGCGCGTGCTCGAGATCGGCGCCGGCATGGGCAACCTCACCAAGCAACTGGCGCGGCGCCGCGAGCGCTACGTGGCCAGCGATATCGACCGGGAACACCTGCGCCGGCTCGAGAAGCGGCTCCGCCATCACGTCAATCTCGAGACCGCGCTGTGCGACCTCTCGCAAGCGGCGGACTTCGAGCCGTTCCACGAAGCGGTAGACACGGTGATCTGCCTCAACGTGCTCGAGCACATCGAGGACGACCTGGGCGCCCTCCACAACATCCGCGGCGCGCTCACCGCCGGCGGGCGGGCGGTGATCCTGGTGCCCGAGGGACAGAGCGTCTACGGGAAGCTCGACGAGGTGCTCGGGCACTTCCGCCGGTATTCGCATGAGCAACTGCGCGGGCGGCTGGAGGAGGCGGGCTTCGCGGTAGAGAGGATCATCGACTTCAATCGTGTCTCGCGGCCCGCCTGGTACATGAGCGGTCGTGTGTTTCGGCGGGACCGCATAAGCCGATTGCAGCTTCACATCTTCGACCGGCTGGTCTGGCTCTGGCGCCGCGCCGACAACTGGATTCCCTGGAAGCCGACGTCGATCATCGCGATCGCGCGGAAGGGATGACAGGGGCGTGGCAAGCCCGGCGGCTCGCTCCACATCTACTGAGCGGCGGTGCCCTGGGGGCGGGAGCCGGCCGAGCCGGCGCTCGATTCCTGCCCGCTGTACTTCAGCCAACGGTCCACCCAGTGGATGAACGTGTCATACCAGAGCAGACTGTTCTTCGGCTTGTTGATCCAGTGGCCCTCATCGGGGAAGATCAGTAACTCGGATGGAACATCCTGCATCTGGAGCGCGGTGAAAAGCTGCAGCCCCTGGTCGTAGGGGACGCGGAAGTCCTGCTCGCCGTGGATGACAAGGGTCGGCGTGAAGAAGTCCGAAATGAAGTGGCTCGGCGACCAGCGCTCATAGACGCCCGGGTTCTCCCAAGGCATGCCCTGGAAGTCCCAGATGGGGAACCAGAGCTCCTCGGTCGACATCGCCCAACTGGAAAGATCGAACACACCGGCGTGGGAGACGAAGGCCTGGAAACGCTGCGTATGGCCGAGCATCCAGTCGACCATGTAGCCGCCGTAGGATCCGCCCGCCGCGGCCATGTGGGATGCATCGACATAGGGCAGAGCGGCGACGTGGTCGACGACGGCCATGATGTCGTCAAAGGGCTTGCCGCCCCAGTCCGTATTGATGTCGTCGGTGAACTTCTGGCCATAGCCGATCGATCCGCGCGGGTTCGGCATCACCACGACGTAACCGGCCGCGGCAAAAACCTGGGCGTTCCAGCGGTAGGACCAGGACTCGCTCCAGGCGCCCTGCGGTCCGCCGTGAATCAGGAACAGGACCGGGTAGCGCCGGCTGGGGTCGAACGCCGGTGGCTTCAGCAGGAAACTGTGCACGGGCGTCTGCCCGGCCCCTTCAACGCGGAACTCCTCGTATGGGGTGAGCTGGTGGCTGGCAAGCACCGAGTAGTTCAGGTTGGTCAGCGGCGCGGGGCTCCCGCCGGCGGCTGCCGCGGTGTAGAGCTCGACCGGCTTGGCGCCGCTCTGGTCGCTGTAGATCATGGTGCGGCCGTCGGGAGTAAATTGCATGTCGCCAGCCGTGCTGGCGCCGGGGACGACCACGCGAACCGCGCCACCGGTGACGGCCATCATCTGAATCGCGCTGCGCCCGCGGTCTTCGGTGGTGAAGAAGAGCCGAACGGAATCCGGGAACCAGGTGAAGCCGCTCACCGGACGGTCCAGGCCGTCGGTGAGGAACGAGATGGAGTCGGTCTCCCAACGCCACCGGGGCCGCTCTTCTTCTTCCTCCTGGGCCGCGGTGCTGGCAGCGCTCGCGTTGGGCGGGGGGACCGGCGTCGGCGGACCGGCCGTTCCGGACTCCTGTTCGTCCGGCTCGATCGGGACGCGACGCATTACGGCCAGCCGCCACTTGTCGCTCTCATAGCCGCCGCGCATCTGCGAGAGGAAGGCCAGATAGTCTCCGTCGGGGGAGTACTGCGGGCCGGTGTCGGCGCCCGGCATCCTGGTGAGGCGCACTGGGTCGCCGCCCTTGATCGGGACGACGTAGAGTTCGGAGTTGGTGTTGGCAGCCGGGTTCGGGTCCGGCTTCTGAACGTAGCAGAGTTCCTTGCCGTCCGGCGAGATCGTGTAACCCTCGGCGCCACCCAGCGAGAACGGCGGGGCATCGAGCGGACCGGGCGTCAGGTCGAGCACCGCGCCGCCCGAGACCGGCGTGACCATCAGGTGAGTGACGCGGCCCGTGCTCCAGTGGTCCCAATGCCGGTAGAGCAGATTTCTGTACAGCCGGGCCTCGACTTTGCTCTGATCGGCGGCCCGCATCCGGGCCTCGTTGCAGGCCACTGTACTGCAGTCCGGGTAGACCTCACTCGTGAATACCAGGTTCGCGCCGTCAGGCGACCAGAGTACGCCATCGGCCTCGGTGGCGAGGTTCGTGATCTGGCGAGGGCTCGAGCCGTCGGCGTCCATGATCCAGATCTGGCTCGATCCGCCCCGATCGGAGACGAAGGCGATCTGGCGGGAATCGGGCGACCAGCGGGGGCGCGAGTTGCTCTCGCCGGCCCAGGTGATCCGCCGCGGACTGCCGCCGGTCACCGGTACTGTGTAGATCTGCTGCGGTTGTTTATTCTCGGCAAGATCGACGGTGCGGACGACAAAAGCCACCAGCGAACCGTCCGGGGAGACCTGCGGATCGCTGATCCGCTGCAAGGATAACAGCGCCTGCACGTCAAACGGTTCCGTCTGGGCCTCGAGCGAGGGCAGGAGGCAGTAGAACAGCAGGACAGACCCGATCAAGCGAACCATACCTTAGATTCTATCGTGGGTCGCGCGGGGACTGGACCGGCGTCCGCCACGCCTCCTGGAACCGGGCCACGCACCCACCCTCCTCTTTTGAACTGGGTGCGTGGCATCCCGGTGTTGCTGGCGTCAGCCGAATACCAGCTTCTTGTTTGTGCCGCCGAGATCGATCTCCGTCAGCTTGCGAGGGCTGTTGGCCATCTTGCTCTCGGTATACCTGGTCGCGTTCAGCTCGAACTTGGCGTCGTTGGTCTCCACCTTGATTCCCTTCAGGATCCTTTCATCGTGGTTTCGCAGGGTGGCGCGGTTCCCTTTGACGACCACGGTATACCTACCTGCCGGGATGGTCTTGCCTTCCGCCGACATGGGCTCTTCGAACTTCACGTGGTACCGGTCAATGCTGACCTGCTGCTGCTCCGTGGCGGTATTCCCTGCCTGCTCTGACTTGGCATGCGACTGTGAGTCCGTGGCCGGAGATTTGGGCATGGGAGCTGCAAATCCGGCTGGAATGCTCAACGCGGCCATGACTACTGCGATCGCTAAAGTTTTCATATCTTTAGTTTCCTTTCCAGAGTGAATTTCTTCCCTCTTACTTCATTTCTACTCCGGAACAGAGGGCGTGTAACTACCGTCGAAGGGTGATTCATCGCCGTTTCATCGCAGTAGATGCGGGGATGGATGTGAATCGTGGCCGGGGTTCTCCAGATGGCTAACGGCGCGGACGGGTCCTTTTTTGGATTAAGCGGGCGCAGAATTGCCGCCAGCACTCAGCCGGGCCAGGAATCCGGGCCACGCACCCATCCCTGTCCCTCTTGCATCGGGTGCGTGGCTTGCCGGTGTGGTGGGACTCAGCCGAACATCAGCTTTTCGCTGGTGCCGGCTAGATCGATCTCCCTCAACCTCGGATGGCTGCCCTTCATCGTGCTCCGGGAGAACTTGGCGTTGCTCGAGCTAAACATCGCACTCGTCGTCTCGACCTTGATGTTCGTCAGAACGTTCTTCGTGCCTTTTCGCAGGGTGGCGTAGCCCCCATCAACGACAACAATATAGCTTCCGGGCGCTATAGTCTTGCCATCCGCCAAACAGGTTTTGCTGATCTTGACCTGATACTGGTCATGCTCCTGCCGCACGGCCGCGGTCTTTACCGGCGCTTTCTTCGAGGGAGCCGCGAACCCGACTGGAATGCTCAACGCGGCCACCACCAGCGCGATCGCCAGGGTCTTCATAAATCTGTTTCCTTTCTTGAGAGTGAATTCTTCACTCCTCATACCCCCCTTGTACGCCGGAACGGACGCGCTGTAACTACCGCCGGGGAGTGATTCGCCGCCGTTGGACCGCAGTAGGTGCGGGCATGATCTCAACTGCAGCAGGGCGGGCGGCCCCGGCGCGGCGCACGAGACCCGATTCAGCGCACGAGCCGGGGAGGACCACCGACAGCCCTTATCTTGCCGAGACCGCGGAGGTCCGGTTTACACCCACGACGACGACGCCGGATTCGGTTACGGTGTAGCCGTTCGCCCGGTCCTGTTTGAGGTCGTGTCCGATGATGCTGCCTTCCGGGATTATGGCGCCGACGTCGATGATCGCCCGCCGGATGCGGCTGTAGCGGCCGATGGAGGCGCCGGTCAGGATGATTGAATCCTCGACCTCGCAGTAGCTGTTGACGCGAACGCCGGGCGAGAGAATCGAGCGCATGATGCGGCCGCCCGAGACGATGGCGCCCGAGCAGACGATGGAGTCGATGGCCACGCCCACACGGCGGCCTTCCTGGGCAAAGACGAACTTCGCCGGCGGCGCCTGCTGCGGACGGCTACGCACCGGCCAGCTCTGGTCGTAGAGATTGAACTCCGGCGTCACCTGGATCAGGTCCATGTTGGCGTCGAAGTAGGCGTCGAGCGTGCCGACGTCCCGCCAGTACTTGGCGGCCTTGGCGTTGAGGTCGCGGAAATCGTAGGCGTAAACGCGCGCCCGGGCGGCCACCTTGGGCAGCACGTTGTTCCCGAAGTCGTGGGAGGAATCGGGGTCGGCGGCGTCTTCCGTCAGCGCTTCGAGCAGCACGCCGGTCTCGAACATGTAGATGCCCATGGACGCGCTCACATGGTCGCCGTCGAAGCCCGAGCGCTTGGGGTGTCCGTGCTTGGGCTTCTCCTCGAAGCCGACGACGCGGCCATCCGGCTCAATATCGATCACGCCGAAGCGGGCGGCCTCCTCGGGCGGGATCTGGAGGGTGGCGAGTGTCACGTCGGCTTCGTTCTTTACGTGGCAGGCGTGCAACTCGCGGTAGTCCATCTTATAGATATGGTCGCCGGAGAGGACGAGCACGCGGCGGGGGCGCTCCACTTCGATGCTCTCGATGTTCTGGTAAACGGCATCGGCGGTGCCGCGGTACCAGTCCTCGTGGATGCGCTTCATGGGCGGGACAACCTCAATGAACTCGCCGAGGTCGGAGGAGAGGATGCTCCAGCCGTCGCGGATGTGCCGCGTCAGCTCGAGCGCCTTGTATTGAGTCAGGACGAAGAGGCGCCGAACACCCGAGTTGATGCAGTTTGACAGTGTGAAATCAATGATGCGATACGACCCTCCGAATGGAACCGCCGGCTTGGCCATATGCCGGGTCAGCGGGTAGAGACGCTCGCCAGCGCCTCCCGCGAGCAAAATCCCGAGGGTGTCTTGCATGCCCGTTGTTCGATACCATCCCGGTTATAGCAGACTTTGAGGCCCGTGTTCCGGAGGAGGCGCCGGGTGTGTCGTTGACACATGATGTGCCCACGCGACATCGGGCTGCTCGTGGCGTGCGCACCCTCTAAAGTCCGCCTTGGAATGGCGAATGGATAGCGAACAAACAAGGCCCGGCGGACTTCCATCGCCATTCTTGCGCCGAAGGCGACAGCAACACTCGTGCGAGCCGTGTTGGCAATCCGGCCAACACCGGACCTCGGACGGCCACCGTCCAGCGTTGCTCCTTGGGGACTCTCATCCCTTTGGGCGGCCCGCCGGGCCATGCGGACTCCCTGACCATCGCCACTCGGCCCGTCTATCGGCGGTCGGACTTCTTCTTGATCTGGATCTCGAGACGCTTAATCTTTTGGTTGAGCGTTGAGAGCGGAATGCGGAGTTCCTCGGCGGCTTCGGTCTGGCTGTAGCCGTGGGCCTCCAGGGACTCGATGATCTTGTGGCGCTCGAAGTCGGCCACCACCTCGAACAGCGAAGCATCGGGGGGCAGGGAACCAGAGGCGTCACGGCGGATACGGATACCGCCCGCATGGAGGACGTGGTCCGGCAGCACTTCGATCGGCACCTCGGCCTCGGTGGCCAGCACGACGGCGCGCTCGACAGCGTTCTCGAGCTCGCGCACGTTGCCGGGCCAGTTATAGTCCATCAGGATCTGCATCACGTCGGGCACGAAGCGAAGCTGGGAACGGCCGGCAGGGTCGAGGAACTTGTTGTTCTCCCGGCAGTACTTATCGAAGAAGTGCTCGACCAGCAGCGGGATGTCTTCCTTGCGTTCCCTGAGCGGCGGCAAGACGAGGTTGATCACGTTGAGTCGGTAGTAGAGGTCCTCGCGGAAGCTGCCCTCCTCCACCATGCGGCGGATGTCGGCGTTGGTCGCCGCCAGGATGCGGACGTCCACGCGGACCGTCTCCGAGGAGCCGAGTGGCATGAACTCCCGCTCCTGGATCACGCGCAGCAGCTTGGACTGCGTCTCGACGCTAATATTGCCGATCTCATCGAAGAAGATCGTGCCGCGATTGGCCGTTTCGAAGTGGCCCTTCTGGGCGGCGTGGGCCCCGGTGAAGGCGCCCCTGACGTGGCCGAAGAGTGTCGATTCGAGCAGGTCCGACGGCACGCCGCCACTGTTGACGGCCACGAACATCTGGTTGGCCCGCGGGGAGGCGGCGTGGATGGCCTTGGCGATGAGCTCCTTGCCGGTGCCGGTCTCTCCGGTGATCATGATGGTCGAGCGGCTGGGGGCGACCTGCGAGACGAGGTCGAGAATCGCCTGCATCCGGTCGCTCTTGCCGACGATATTGGGAAAGCTGTAGCGCTGCTTGAGGGCGCGCTTGAGCTCGACGTTCTCCCGCTCGAGGCGGCTGCGGGCGATGGTGCGCTCGATCTCGATGAGGAGTTTGTCGTTGTCCCAGGGCTTGGTGAAGTAGTCGTTGGCGCCGATCTTCAGCGCCTGCACGGCATTCTCGACCGAGCCGTAGGCCGTAATCATGAAGATCGGCGTGTGGATGCCCTTGCCGCGGACTTCGTTGAGCACCTCCATGCCGGAGCGATCCGG
Organism: Bryobacterales bacterium; assembly: GCA_963809945.1. Classification (GTDB taxonomy): domain Bacteria; phylum Acidobacteriota; class Terriglobia; order Bryobacterales; family Bryobacteraceae; genus CAWELS01. The sequence goes on from CAWELS010000047.1 coordinate 77,567, forward strand.
CATCATGAGGTCGAGCAGCACGAGGTCGTAGGCCTCGGCGCCGACACGGGCAATGCCTTCCGTTCCGTTCTGGGCGGTATCGATGCGATAGCCTTCCGAGGAGAGCAACAGCTCGAGACTCTCCCGGATGTCAGCCTCGTCGTCAATGACCAGGATCTTGCCTTTGGCGCTGGGAATGGGGTCCTCCCTGGGCCGGGGTCAGACCTTTACCGGGCTTCCGACCGCGGGAAAGTCCAGGTGGAAACAGGTGCCCGCTCCGGGCAGGCTCTCCACCTCGATGTGACCACCGTGCTCCTTCACAATACCGTAGGTGACCGACAATCCGAGTCCGGTTCCCTTCTTGTCCGGCTTGGTGGTGAAGAAAGGATCGTAGATGCGGGAGACCATGTCGGCGGGGATGCCCTTGCCGTTGTCGGCCACGTCGATCAGGGTCGAGTTGCCGTTGCCGGTGGAGCGGATGCGGAGGATGCCGCCCTCTTCCATCGCGTCCCGCGCGTTCAGAAACAGGTTGAGGAAGACCTGCTGGAGTTTTCCGGAGTTGCCCTTGATCGGCGGCAGGCTCGTTTCGAGCTCCAACGAGACCCCGACGCCGGCCTTGGCGAGCTGGTGTTCGAGGAGATTGGCCGTTTCGCGGATCACGCGGTTGAGGTCCACCTCGCCGAACTCGATCTGCGAGGTGCGCGAGAAGTTCAGCAGCGAATTGACGATCTCGCTGGCCCGGAACGTCTGCTTGGCGATCTTGTCTAGCATCTGGGTCTTCTGCTCGTCGCCGGAGATCTGGCGAGCCAGCATCTGGGCATACGTGGAGATGACCGCCAGTGGTGTGTTGACCTCATGGGCGACGCCGGCGGCCAGCAGCCCGATGGAGCTCAGCTTGTCGGCCTGCATGAGCTGCTGCTCGAGTTCGGAGCGATCGGTGATGTCGTCGAAGATCACCAGCCGGCCGATCTGTTCGAGGTCCTTCGATACCAGCGGCGCCACGGCGATGTTGAGGATGCGCGCCGCGGGCCGGCCGTTGCCGTTGTGAGGCACCGAGTTGCCGTTCCGTTGGGCTCCATTGCCATCCGCTCGCGCCACGCCGTTCGCCGTTGCCGGCCGAGGCCGCCTCCGGGCGCAGCTCGTACTTGTAGACGTTGTGGATGCCGCTCTGCCCGCGTATCGTGTCGAACTCGCGGACCAGGTCCGCCGGGAACAGCTCGGCCAGGCGGCGCCCGACGGCGCTCGTCCCGGGAATCCCCGTCAGCCGCTCGATCTGTGTGTTCCAGCTCTCGACCCGGTCATCCAGGTCGGCGGCCAGGATGCCGACGTTGATCGATTCGACGATGTTCTCGCTGAAGTCCTTGAGGCGCTCGTACTGCTCCACCTTGCTCTGCAGCGACCGGTACAGGCGGGCGTTCTCGATGGCGATGCCCACGTAGCCGGAAAGCGTGACCAGCAGCTCGAGATCGTCGCTCGTGAGGAAATCACCTTCGCTGGTGCGGCTCACGCCCAGGTAGGCGATGGTCCGGCCCCGCACCGAACACGGGAAATAGTAGGTCAGGTCAAGCGATGCGATGGTCGAGCGAAGCCCGGCGTCCAGTCGCCGGAGACGACATCGAGCGGGATACCGGGTGCGCTCGAAGAACATGTACGGGCCCTCCGGTTCCGGCTGACAGGAAGCCGAGGTCGAGCTCCCCGCGCGGCTCCTCGTGCCGGCCGACGGTCTTCTTTAGATAGAAGCGGTCGCTCAACCTCGTCGCTCAGGAAGAACGCCACGTGCTGGATCGACAGCGTATGGATCAGCCGGTCAGCCACCGAACGCAGCATCGTATCGAGGTCCGTCTCCGAACTCAGCTCGCGGGCGAAGGCGATCAGCGTGCGGCGATAGTCGTAGCGGTCGCGATAGAAGTAGTACCGGTCGAGATGCTCCTGGATCCAGTTGCGAATCGGCTGGAAGACGAACGTGGCGATCAGAATCAGCAGCACCACCGCGGTGGGGCTCAGGTCCTCGAACTGGCCGAGCGACAGGATCAGGCCGTAGGCGATGCCGAGCACCGCCAGCGTGGCCAGCGTGTGAGCGTAGCCCTGCTGGAAGATGACATCGACGTCCATCAGCCGGTAGCGCAGCACCGCGTAGGCCCAGGTAAGCGGTACCAGCGGCAGCGAGAAGACCGCCAGCTGCATATAGGGTCCCGGGACCGCCCCGAACAGATACGGAACCACGTAGATCAACGTGAATGGCAGCACTCCGAGCAGCGCGCCGTTGCGCAGCCACTTGAGCTGGTGCCGGACGATCGTGTCGTCGGCCCTCCGGTAGGCGAGCGTGACGGCGCCGGCGCCGAGCAGGTACATGGCCGCGAGAAAGCCCATCCAAACGCGGTCCAGCATCCAGCGCAGCTCGACCAGCGACATCGCCCGCACATGGAGCACGCCCGAGGAGAGTCCGACGTAGACAGCCACGATGGCCAGGCCGGGTACGTACAGGATGGGCCAGCGGAAACGGCTCCACGTCCAGCGGCCACGCGAGGGAAACGTCAGGCAAAAGTGCAGAAATAGAGTGGGTGCAAGCACTCCGGCCACCACGTTGCCCCAGTAGATGACCTTGTCGAAATCATTGAGCTTGCCGGTGTAGTGGAAAGTCGACAGGATGAACGAGGTCAGGCACAGGACGTAGAAGTGGCGCCCGCGGTGCGCCCCGCCCCGGCGGGAATAGACGAAAATGCCGATCGCCAGGTAGGCGAGGCCGACGATGTATTGGTAGTAGATCGCGGCTCCCGGCTCGAGCTCGCCGACATAAACCGTGGCCTTGGCCTCGACTCCGTCGCGCTCGAACAGGTAGTTGGCCTCGTTCCAGGCTCCGATTTTGACCAGGGCTTGGGGAACGGCAACCGCTTCGGTGATCGGCGTGCCCTGGATCTTCAGCAGGACGTCACCGTCGCGGAGGCCGGCCTTGGCCGCCGGGCCGTCGGGGGTGACATGGAGCGCCACCACGTGGGTCGTCCCGTTGGGCGCATCGCGATCCACCCAGATCGCGCCATCATCCTCCAGATGAAATTTGCTCTGCTGCTGGAAGTTGATCCCGGCACAAACAACCGCGGCCGCCGTGAGAATCACGAGCAGAGCGCCGACAAGTTGTGCCTTAAGTTCTCTCACTGGCGAAACCCGCCACGAGACCGCGAGACGTGCCGAGATACACCCCGACGCTGGAAGTGCTGCAATTCGACTGCCAGTCTCCAACCCCTGGTCTGGGGGCCAGACTTCGTCCGGATATCAACAGGATACAACGAGACTTCCAGTACCGGTATTTTGTTTCCGGGATAAGGGAACTTTCATGAAGTGTAGAATTCGGACACAAACCGGCACAGTGCGGGGGGGCGTCTCCGCCAAAATAGCCGGGAGCCGAGCGCCGGTCAGGACGACTTTCGTCGCAACCGGGGAGACGCCGCACACGTCCTACCTCACCGATGACCGAGGGATTGTTAACGGCGGGCGCCTTGACGGTCCGCCGACAAAACTTTAGAATCGAGTTAGTTAGAGGCCTCGATCGTTATGCGAATGAAAATCCTCGTTTGTGTCGGATTGTGCAGCGTGTTGGGTTTAACGCTCGCCATGCCTTGCTTCGCCCAGCGATCGGGCGATGATGGCGACCGGGAGACGGTAGCAAAGCCGCTAACGGAGAAGCAGCAGAGGAAACGCGACAAAAAGTTGCGGCAGGAACTGGAGCGTCCGTTCCGCAAGTGGCTCAAAGAGGATGTCGCCTACATCATCTCCAGTGAAGAGCGCGAGGCGTTTTCGCGCCTCCAGACCGCCGAGGAGATGGAGCAGTTCATCGAGCAGTTCTGGCTGCGCCGCGACCCGACCCCGGACACCACCGAGAACGAGTTCAAGGAAGAGCACTACCGGCGGATCGCTTATGCCAACGAGCGCTACGCTTCTGGTATTCCCGGCTGGAAGACCGACCGCGGCCGCATCTACATCACCTTTGGACCGCCGGACGAGATCGAGTCGCACTCGAGTGGCGGCATGTACCAGCGGCCCATGACCGAGGGCGGCGGCACCACCTCCACCTACCCGTTCGAGCAGTGGCGCTACCGCTGGATCGAAGGAGTCGGCTCGGACATCATCATCGAGTTCGTGGACCCGACGCTGTCGGGCGAGTATCGGATGACGATGGATCCCAGCGAGAAGGATGCCCTGCTGCAGATACCGAACGCGGGCCTGACGATGTTCGAGGAGATGGGCATCACCAGCAAGATCGACCGCTTCACCCGGACCGATGGTACCCACCTCGGCGTGGGTGACACGCCGTTGCCCGAGAACATGAGCCAGTTCGAGCGCCTGCGCGTGTTTGCCGCGTTGCAGAAGCCGCCACCCGTGAAGTTCACTGACCTCGAGGCGGCGGTCGACTCCAAGATCACGTTCAATCTGCTGCCCATGGGGGCGCGGGCGGATTTCATCCGCATGACGAACCAGACGGTGATGACCAACATCACTCTCCAGTTCGACCGCAAGAATCTTCAGTTCGAGGACGAGGACGGAGTTTCGAAGGCCACCATCAACGTCTACGCCCGCATCACGACGATGGCCCGGCGCGTGGCCAACGTCTTCGAGGACGTGGTCCAGACCGAGGTCCCGACGCCGCTGCTCGGCGACATTGTCGACTCCTCCGCCATCTACCAGAAATCCATTCCCCTGTCGCCCGGCACCTACCGGCTCAATGTAGTCGCCAAGGACGTGGTCAGCGGCAACATGAACAACTACGAGATGGCGCTGCGGGTCCCGAGCTACGACGATGAGGAGCTCGGCATGAGCAGCCTGATCCTGGCCGACCTGATCGAGAAGGTCCCGACGCGCAGCATCGGGACGGGCCAGTTCGTCATCGGCACCTCCAAGGTGCGGCCGCGCATCGACGACACGTTCAAGAAGGACGAGAAGATGGGGATCTATCTCCAGCTCTACAACTTCACGCCCGACGAAAAAACGCAGAAGCCACAGGGATCGATCGACTACGAGGTGGTGCGCACCTCCGACAACAAGAAGATCTTCGAATTCACCGAAGACGTGGCGACGATCGACGGCGCCTCGGCAAACCAGACGACGGTGGAGAAAGTGTTGCCGCTCCAGAATCTGGAGCCCGGCGAGTATCGACTTCGGATGAAAGTGACTGACCGGCTCAACGGTGAAACTCTCACGCCGGAAACAACTTTCAAGGTTATAGGGTAATATAGGAGCGGACACGGGCTCCGTCTGGGACGGGGCGCGTTGTGTGTGGGCCTGAATGCAACGGACATCTGTTGGCGTCATTGCAGTCTGTCTCGCCCTGTTCGTGTGCTCCGCAGTGCCAGGGCGCGCAGCAACCGACACCCGACTGTCCGGCACCCTGGTCGGATTCGTAAACAACCAGGGTGGCGTGCCACAGATGGGTGCGGCCGTTCTGCTCTTCAACCGGTACGACCGCCTCATTGCGCGAACTCTGACCAACGAAAAGGGCGCGTTCGGCTTCGAATCGCTCGTTCCCGGCGCCTACTCGATCCGCGTGAAGCTGGCGAGCTTCGTCCCCGCCGTCAAGGAAAATATCCAGATCGAACCGGGCATCCGCAGCTTTCTGTCAATCAACCTCGCCAGTGTGCTGAGTTCAATCGAACTGATCTACATGGCGCCAGGGCAGGCGTCCATCATGAGCGACGACTGGAAGTGGGTGCTGCGCACCTCGTCCGCCTCCCGCCCCGTCCTGCGCCTCCGGCCCGATATCGATATCGGCGCTCCGTTGGGCCAGCGCGATCCCGAGAGCTCGATCTTCAGCCGGACCCGGGGCCTCGTGAGGGTCTCGACCGGAGAGGATGGCGCCCTCAGCTCCGTGGCCGCGCAGACCGATCTCGGCACCGCCTTCGCGCTGGCTACGTCGCTGTTCGGCTCCAACGATCTGCAGTTCAGCGGCAACCTCGGCTACGCTTCCCACACCGGAGCGCCCACCGCCGGCTTCCGCACCAGCTACAGCAACGAGCTCTGGGGCACTCGGCCCGAGGTCGCGGTGACCATGCGGCAGGCGTTCCTCGGAGGGCTAACCGGGTCGGCGCTGATCAACGGCACCCAGGAAGGAGCGCCGACGCTGAGGACCATGTCGGTGAGCACGCTCGACCGGCGGAGCATCTCCGACGCTGTCCGGGTCGAGTACGGCGGATCGCTCGAATCGGTCGCCTTCCTCAAGACGCTGAACTATTTCAGCCCGTTTGCCCGCCTCACCACGGATCTCGGTCCGTTCGGCTCGGTCGAGCTTGCCTACAGCTCGGGAATGCCGCCGGTGGAGCTTCTGACATCACCAAACAGCGACCGGATGGAGATGGAAGGGGATCTGACCGTGCTGGCCATGTTCCCGCGCGTGTCGCTCGTGGGCGGCGACGCTCGGGTCCAGCGGATGCAGAATTACGAGCTCACCTACACGATGGTCATGGGCAGCCGGTCCCTAAGTGCCGGAGCCTATCGGGAGGGCGTCACCAATTCCGCCGTCATGATGGCCGCGCCGGCGGGGCTGTACGCGGGCGGCGATCTGCTGCCGGACCTCTCGTCCAACTCCTCGGTCTTCAACATCGGCGATTTCCACCGCACCGGAGTGACGGCATCGGTGACCCAGCATCTCGGCGAGCAGTTCTCGCTCTCGGTCGGCGGCGGTAACAGCGGCGTGCTCGTCAACGGCCTTGGACAACTGGAGACGGACGACCCCGCCGAGTTGCGACGCGCGATGCACCCGGATCGCCGCAACTGGGTCGCGGCCAAGATGACCGGCGTGGTTCCGGGTATCGGCACCAGCTTCGCGGCCGGCTATCAGTGGACGGATTTCAGCGTGCTGGCGCCCACGCACCTCTACCTGACCAACGGCATTCAGCCCGAGTTGGGCCTCAACATCCGCCTCCGGCAGTCGCTCCCGACGTTCGGTGTCTGGAATGGCCGCATGGTGGCGACCGCCGAACTGCGCAATCTCCTGGCGCAGGGCTACGTCCCCGTGGCGACGGCCGATGGCCGGACTCTCTACCTGATCCAGAACCCCCGGGCTCTCCGCGGCGGCCTCAGCTTCATCTTCTAGCCGGCCTGTCCGAAACGGCTTCCAGATTCACCCCGTACCCGTAAGGCCGGTGTCCAGCCCGTGGGCGACCTCCCGGTCGCGCCTGCTCCCGATTCCGGAACTTGTTCGTTTGAACAGCACAAGGCGCAGGTCGGGATGCCATCTGCGATTGATGTGTCCTTCTTCGTTTGATTGCGGCCGGGGGCATGGCCGCGGCTGGCCTGGAGCATTCGCCTTGCAGGCGCCCGATGCCGCGAGATCAGGGCCGAACATCCGCCTGTCTGAATTCCGTAACCTGGACCGCTGCTCGTAATCTAAGACAATAGACAGCTTCGGAGAGGCCCTTCGAGCGGCACATCGTGCCCGGCGCTCGCGGCAACAGCGTCCCCTTTGGCAGACGTGGGGCAAGCGGTTCCGCCTGCCGGCCGACGTTTTCCTCGCCGGAGCGCCGCGCCGGACGGGGCCGGGCCGCCAGAACCACCGCGCAGCTTGCTCGCCTGTCGTCACATTTCGGGAGCAGAACCAGTTGGCACGACGCAGAGAGACAAGCACTTTCGAGAACACACCGCTGTGGTACAAGGACGCCGTCATCTACGAAGCCCACGTCCGGGCCTTCTATGACGGCAACGGCGACGGCGTCGGCGATTTCGCCGGTCTCACCCTGAAGCTCAATTACCTTCAGGACCTCGGTGTCACCGCCGTCTGGGTCCTGCCGTTTTTCCCTTCGCCATGGAAGGATGACGGCTACGACATCGCCGACTACACCAGCGTCCACCCCGCCTACGGTACGCTCCGCGATTTCCAGGTCTTTCTCCGCGAAGCTCACCGCCGCGGCCTCCACGTGATCACCGAACTCGTCCTCAACCACACCTCGGACCAACACGAGTGGTTCCAGAAATCGCGCCGCGCCAAGCCCGGCGCCAGGTGGCGCGACTTCTACGTCTGGACCGACGATCCCCAGAAGTACAAAGAAGCCCGCATCATCTTCAAGGACTTCGAGCCCTCCAACTGGACCTGGGATTCTGAAGCACAGGCCTACTTCTGGCACCGATTCTATTCCCATCAGCCGGACCTCAACTTCGACAGCCCCCACGTCCGCCGCGCTGTCCTGAAGGCGCTCGACTTCTGGCTCGACATGGGCGTCGACGGCCTCCGCCTCGACGCGGTGCCCTATCTGTTCGAACGCGAGGGCACTACCTGCGAGAACCTGCCCGAGACGCACGAGTTCCTCAAGCAGGTCCGCGAGCACATCGACGCCAACTACCCGAACCGCCTGCTGCTGGCTGAAGCGAACCAGTGGCCCGAGGACGCGACTGCCTACTTCGGTGACGGCGACGAGTGCCACATGGCCTTCCACTTCCCGCTCATGCCGCGCCTGTTCATGGCCGCGCGCATGGAGGACCGCCACCCCGTCATCGACATCCTCGATCAGACCCCCGAGATCCCCGACTCCTGTCAATGGGCCATCTTCCTCCGCAACCACGACGAGCTAACCCTCGAAATGGTCACCGACGAGGAGCGCGACTACATGTACCGCGCCTACGCCGGCAACCCGCAGATGCGGATCAACCTCGGCATCCGCCGGCGCCTGGCCCCACTGCTCGGCAACCAGCGGCGGCTCGTCGAGCTGATGAACGGCCTGCTGCTGTCGCTGCCCGGCACGCCGGTGATCTACTACGGCGACGAGATCGGCATGGGCGACAACATCTACCTCGGCGACCGCAACGGCGTCCGCACGCCCATGCAGTGGAACGGCGACCGCAACGCCGGCTTCTCCGCCGTCAGCCCGCAGCGCCTCTACCTGCCGGTGAACATGGATCCGGAATTCCAGTACGAGGCGGTCAACGTGGAGACCCAGCAGCAGAATCCCCACTCGCTGCTGTGGTGGATGCGGCGGATGATCGGGCTCCGGAAGCAGTCACTGGCGCTTTCGCGGGGCAAGATCCGGTTCTTCGATCCCGAGAACCGTCGCGTGCTGGCCTTTGTCCGTGAGCATGAGGACGAACGGGTGCTGGTGATCGCTAACCTCTCGCGTTTCCCGCAGCCGGTCGAGCTGGACCTGGCGGAATTTCAGGGATTCGAGCCGATCGAGATGTCCGGCCGGATTTCGTTCCCGCCCATCGGCGAGCTACCGTACTTCATTACCCTTGCGCCCCACGGCTTCTACTGGTTCAGTCTGGAGCCGGTCAAGCATGAGGCCGAGTGGGCCACGGCGGCCTCGATCGAGCGCATTCCCGTCGCGGCTGTCAGTGACTGGGCAGCGCTGTTCGCGGGCAAGAACCGCACGGCGATCGAGCGGGCGCTGCCGGCGTTTCTGAAGACGCAGCGCTGGTTTCGCGGCGGCTCGCGCACCGTTCGCGCGGCCACGATCGCCGAGGTCGTGCCGCTGGCGAACAACTCCGCCTATTGTCTGTTCGCCGACGTCGACTACAGCGAAGGCGATGGCGAACGGTACTTTCTGATGTTCTCTGTTGCCTCTAACGGAGATGCTCACGAGATCTGGCAGCGGACGCCGGAGACGGTCGCCATTCGCCTCACCGGTCCCGGCGGCGAACAGGGTGTTCTCTACCAGAGCCTCCGGCAGGAAGAGACCCACGACCAACTGCTCGGCATGATCGCCCGCCGCCGCCGCCTCAAGGGGGAGGAGGGGGAGCTGGTCTCCGTCCGGGCCCCGTATTTCCGCCGCCTGAGCACGGCCACCGACGAGGAGAGCGGCTCCCGGCTGCTGCGCGCCGAGCATAGCAACACGTCGGTGGCCTATGGCCACTCGATGATCCTGAAGCTGTTCCGGAAACTGGAGGAAGGGACCAACCCGGAGCTCGAGATCGGGCGCCATCTCACCGATCGGGTCGGGTTCGAACACACCCCACCGGTCGCGGGCTGGCTCGAGTACCGCCGCCGTGGCGCCGAGCCGGTGACCATCGGGATCCTCAAGGGCTTCGTCGAAAGCTACCGGGATGCCTGGGAATACGCACAGGACAACCTGGCGCGTTACTTCGAGCGGGTCATGATGACCGGCACGACGCTCGCCGAGCCGCCTCCGCTCGATCGGCATCCGCTCGACGTGATCGACTCCGGCCTGCCGACGGACTCCGCAGCCCTGTTCGAGCACTTCCTCGAAGACGCGCGCCTGCTGGGGCAGCGCACCGCGGAGATGCACCTCGCGCTCGCCGTTGACAAGGGCGCGCCGGAGTTCAAGCCGGAGCCCTTCACCGATTTCTACCGGCAGGGCATCTACCACGGCATGCTCGCCCTCAAGAACCGGACGCTCAAACAGCTCGGCCAGCGCCTCCGCCAGGTGCCCCCCGCGGCGCGCGAGGAGGCCCGGGCGCTGCTCGCCTCCGATCGCAAGACCACCCAGGCGTTTCGGCCGATTCGTGACATGCGCATCGCCGGCGCCAGGATCCGCCACCACGGCGACTACCACCTCGGCCAGGTGCTGTGGACCGGCCGCGATTTCTTCATCATCGATTTCGAGGGCGAGCCGGCGCGCCCCCTGAGCGAGCGCAAGCTCAAGCGTTCCGCTCTCCGGGACCTGGCCGCGATGCTGCGCTCGCTGCACTACGCCCCGTACGCCGCGCTGATCGAAGGATCGCATCAGGTCCTGGCTCGGGAGCACGACCTGCCGACGCTCGAGAAATGGGCCGAGTTCTGGTATCTGGCGACCGCCGCGCGGTTCCTCTCCTCCTATCTCGAGACTGCTCGCGGGGCTTCGTTCCTGCCGGGCAATCCGGGCCACTTCCGTATCCTGCTCAACGCCTATTTGCTCGAGCGGGCCCTCGAGGAACTCGGCCGCGAGATCGACGATCGCCCGGAGTGGGTCCACGTGCCGATCCGGCAGATTCTCGACCTGATAGGCTCAGGTCCGCAAACTGACGCTTGAGCCGATTTGGTGCAACGGATCACCGCTCCGGGCCATCGATGTTACGGGACTGCACGCCCCTGATGGGAGCTTGCAGCACGCGCCTGTCGCCAGTCGTGTCGAGCCTTGCTAGACTAATGGTTTCAGGCGGCATTTGGGGCAGAATGCCGGGCGCATCCCCCCGCTCCCGGCGGGCCGTAAGGCAGAGGGTTTGTTGGAATAATGTACGAAGCTCTCCCAGCTCTCTGGGAATCGATTTCGACGCCCGGATTCGCGAATTGCGGGCGCTCGAAGGTCTCGGAGGAGTGAACTTGCAGGCAACCGATCGCTTCGGCCCCGTGGATACCGCCGCGGAGCCCCCATCGTTTACGACCGTTTCCATGACCGCGCCGATCGACCTGTCGATCCAGAGTGCGCGGCAGTGGCTGATCGACTCGCAGCAGGAAGACGGATTCTGGGTCGGCATGCTGGAAAGCAACTCCTGTATGGAAGCGCAGTGGGTGCTGGCCATGCACTTCCTCGGAGTGGAGACCGATCCGAAGTACGAGAAGGTGATCGCCAGCATCCTGCGGGAGCAGCGCGATGACGGCTCCTGGGAGGTGTATGAAAACGCCCCCCGCGGCGACATCAACACGACCGTCGAGTGCTACGCCGCACTGCGCAGCTCCGGCATGCGCGCCGACGAGCGAGCCGCTCGTGCGCGCCCGGGAGTGGATCCTCGCGAACGGCGGGCTCAAGAACATCCGCAACTTCACCCGGTACTGGCTGGCGCTGATCGGCGAGTGGCCGTGGGCCTACACGCCGACGCTGCCGCCGGAGCTGATTCTGCTGCCGTCGTGGGTGCCGTTCAACATCTACCAGTTCGCCTCCTGGGCGCGCGGCACCATGGTTCCGTTGTGTGTGCTCTCGGCCCGCCGTCCGGTGCGCCGGCTGCCGCCGGACAGCCGCCTCGACGAGCTGTTTCCCGAGGGCCGCGAAAAGTTCGATTTCAGCCTCCAGCGCACCAAGAGCTGGGTCTCCTGGGAAGGCATCTTCCTCGGGCCTGGACCGGCTGCTGGCGGCCTACGTCCCCATGAGGCTGCGGCCGGGCCGGCAAGCGGCCATCAAGCCAGTGCGTCGAGTGGATCATCAAGCGGCAGGAAGCCGACGGCGCCTGGAGCGGCATTCAGCCGCCCTGGATCTACTCTCTGATGGCGCTGCGCGTGGAGGGCTACAGCCTGAACCACCCGGTGCATGCGCGCCGGCCTGGAGGCGTTCGACAAGCATTGGTCCTATGAGCGCGAGGGCAGTGTCTATCTGCAGGCCAGCGAATCGCCGGTCTGGGATACGATCCTCTCGATGCTGGCGCTGCTCGATACGCGGCCGGGAACGACGCCGTCGCCGACGTTCATGAGGGCGCTCGACTGGCTCCTCGATCAGCAGGTGCGCGCCTGGGGCGATTGGAACGTCTACGTGCGCGGACGCGCGCGGCGGTGGCTGGGCGTTCCAGCGCGCCAACAGCTTCTACCCCGACGTCGACGACACGGCCGTCGCGATCGCCGTGCTCGCCCGGGTACGGACATCGCTGCCCGAGCGCCGGCGCGTCGACGAGGCGATCGATCTGGCCACCGAGTGGATGCTCGCCATGCAGTCGCGAGAACGGCGGCTGGGCGGCCTTCGACCGCAACAACGACAAGTGGTTCCTCACCAAGATTCCCTTCGCGGACTTCGGTGAGCTGCTCGACCCGCCAAGCGTTGACGTCACCGCGCACGTCGTCGAGGCGCTTGGCCTGCTCGGCTACGGCCGGGAGCACACCTCCGGTCGCCCGGGCGCTCGAATATCATCCGCCGGGAGCAGGAGCCCGAGGGAAGTTGGTTCGGACGCTGGGGCGTCAATCACATCTACGGCATGGCCGCCGTGCTGCCGGCGCTCGAGGCCATCGGCGAGGACATGAGCCAGGCCGTACGTCGCTGAAGGCCGCGCGACTGGATCGCCGCCCACCAGAACGAGGACGGCGGTTGGGGCGAGACGCCCGGCTCCTACATGGACGATTCCTTGCGCGGGGTCGGCGACAGCACGCCGTCGCAGACCGGCTGGGCGCTGATGGCGCTCAGCGCGATGCCCGAGGCCGAAGTACGACGAGCCGATCCGCCGCGGCGTCGAATTCCTCGTCTCGACGCAGCGGACGGGACGTGGGAAGAGTCCCAGTACACGGGCACCGGCTTCCCCGGCTACAGCGTGGGAGCGCGCATCGACGTTCAGGGAACGGGCCGGCGACCTCAAGCCAGGGCATCGAGCTGCAGCGCGCCTTCATGATCAACTACAACCTCTACCGCCACTACTTCCCGATGATGGCGCTCGGCCGCTCGCGCCGCCGCTTCGCCGAACGCGGCTGAACCGCCGGATGCACGTCACGCCTCGCAATCGAGAGCCGTAACGCTCATTGCGAGCCGTGACCGAAGGGAGCGGAGGCTGCCGGTTTTCGAAGGGCGCACGCCATTCTTGCCGTGGCGCGGGCACTCGTGTCTGCCGCGTTCACACTTTTGTGAACGCTGGAAGTCGGCCGGATACCCGTCTCCGGCCGGTTGGCGTGTCGACCCCCCGACCCGGCACAACACGAATCCGCAGTGCCCGTTCCGCTTCTACACGGTCGAGGCCCGGTCGGGTGGTGCCTGTTCTGACTGGTTGCGCCGACGCCCGCTCCCTACTTGAGCACCACCGTCACCGTATTCGCCGCGACGCCTCCGATACTCAGCGTCAGCGCGCGCGGCCCCGACCGCACCCCGTCCGGGATCGGTACGTTCACCTGGTAGAGCCCGATCAGTCCCGGCGTCAGGCCGCTGAACTGGATCGTGGCGGGAATGCCGTCGACGGTCACCTCCGGCGTGAGCACGGTCGCGCTGAGCGACGGGTCGGGGGCGTACGGCTCGACTGCCCCCAGGCCCGTGGCATAGATCTCGATGTAGTCACCGGGCGCGGCCGGCAACTTCGAGGTCAACTTGCCGGTCCCGGCAATCGTAACCGCACCGACGCCGATCTCCGTCATCACGAAGATCCCCGGAGAGACCGGACTGACGTCCACCGTGACATCCGCCGACGATCCGATCGGCGTCACGACGGTGAGGTTGGCCTGCCCCGCAGCAGCGTCGAGCGGCACGGTGAAGTTGATCTGCAGGTCGCTCACGTAGAGCAGGGGCGTCGGCTGGCCGTTTAGCAGAACCCGAACGCCCGCCAGTTGCGTGGGGATCGGCAGCGTCGCCGCGGCGCTCGCACCCGCGGCGAGGTTCACACCGAAAATCGAGCCCAGCGCCCCGGGGGAGAGCCTCGGGACGAAGGCCGCCGCGTCCACCACACCGGCGGCGGAGAACGACGGCTTACCTGTAGTCACGGCCGTGAGCGCCAGCGTCCCGCCGGATTCGGGCACCGTCAACTTCAGTTGGCTGCCGCTCGCGGCGGCTGGCGTCCAGGCGAACGACGCCATTCCGTCACTGCCGGTGACCGCGATCGCCGGGGTCACCGTCCCTCCCGGCGACGCCGCCGCCGCCACCTGAATACCGGGGTAGGGAAGTCGGTTGACATCGGTGACCTGGACCACCACCGGCTCGGGCAGTGGCTCTCCGGCGGTGGCCGGCTGCTTGTTGCCGCTCACGATGTTGAATTGCACGTCCGCCGCCGCTCCGGCCACATCGATCCGCGAGCGCGCGACCTCGTAAGCGCCACCAGGAATCTCGGCCCGGATCTCGTCAACGCCGGTGCGCGCGGCGGTGATGTTGAAGAACGCGGCGGTATCGCCGGCCGGGATGGTGACCGACGACGGGAGGCTCACGCCGCCGCTGTCGCTGTAGAGCAGTACCGTCTGGTCCGCTTCCGACGGAGTCGAAATCGAAACCGTCGCCTGCGCGGAGCCCCCGGGCAGCAGTCCCGACGCCGGAAAAGTCGACAGCCCGAGGCGCTCGCGGATGTTCGTCTCGGCGAAGGCGCGGCCGTCGGCGGCCTGGTTGTAGTAGGCCTCGAACTCCCGCCGGTAGCGGTCGATCTTCTCGATGTCGGCTGCCGATGGATCCTCCCCGGTGGGATGGACCAGCACAAAGGCGAACCGGAAATGGCGCTGCGAGACGGTGTCGTCCGGCGTCCGCCGCCCCTCGGCCGCGATCACCTCGTCGACGCGGATGTCGCGGCGGTTGCCGTCGAAGCTGACGCCGACCTGCGGGGGCCGGCTGACGCCGTAGACGCCCACCGGATTCTCGACGACGAAGGTGTCGGGCACGTCCTGCGGCGCGCGGAAGCCCATCAGATACTGATCGAGCGGCGAGTAGCCCTCCACCGTCGCCGTGGTGACGAAGCGCCGGTTCAGCGTATCGGCCGGGCAGAGATTCGGCGTATAGACGCGGTCGCAAATGCGATTGCCCTCGAGCAGCGACGCCTCCGAGTTGAACACGAAGCTCCAGTGGGCGAGGTCGCGGCCAAGCATCGGACGCGCCTCCGGGTTATCGGGCTCGCGGACGCTCGCGAAGGCGAGAAACAGGTGGCCGGCCTCGTGACCGAGGATCGAAAGCGGCGTATCGCCGGCCGTCGCCCGCGACGGAACCAGGGCGTGCGTATCCACCGGGTACTGCTGCAACTGCCCCATGTTGAGCACGGCCTGCAAGCGGTTCGGCGACCCCAGCAGGCGGCCGTAGTCGGCCATCGGATCGCCGATCCCGGAGACGCGGTTGCGGACCGAGATCTCGTAGGCGACGGTGCCGATATCGGCCGAGATACCCTCGTTGTTGTAGAACACCAGGTAGTCGTAGGCGTCGTCGTGTTCTTCGTAGAACTTCTGCGCGGCGGTGAAGACGTCAACCTCGATGAGGAGCGTGAACCGCTCGGCGATGGTGCCGGAGTACTCCTCGTTCGAGCCACCCGAGAACGACACCACGCGGGTCGAGCCCTGAACGTCGCCAGGCGAGATGGCCACGATGGCGTCCGAAGTCGAGATGGTGTTGTAGGCGAACTCGACCTTCCCGTCGGGGTAGAGCCGTACCTGGAACGTCTGTCGCGACGCGCTGCCGTAGCTGTTGTACTCGGGAACCGAAACCCAACTGATCACCAGCCGCGACGCCTCGGCGAGCACGTGGATCCCGCCGATCGCATACCCCGGATCCAGGTCGCGGAACAGCGGCGCGATCCGCGGCGGTCCCGAGACGACCCGGTCGAGACTCCGCGGCCCGGTATCGACGTCGGAGGCGCCGAAGGTGAGGTTCCCGTCGGAGTTGACGTAAACCTTGGCGTACGTCTGGCCGTAGAACGGGAAGGGGAAGGGAATCGCCACCTCGCGGCTGTCGTCGTCGCCGATGCCGCTCAGCAGTTCACCGGCGGAGGCGGCCGCGCTGTCGTAGCTGGCGCTGCCGACGCTGAACCGGTAGGCCCCGGCCGCCGCCGTCGTCGGCTCGAACGACAGCGTGGAACCGTCCAGGTCGAACTCGTTGCGCCGTGAGACGACCCCGTCGCCGTCCTCCATCAGTACGATATCGCCCGACAGGCTCGTTGCCGGACGAGGCTCGAGGGCGACGGCCGCGGCCTGATGGCCGGAGGCGTGCCGCCTCTCGATGGAACGTTGATGAAGTGCGTATTCTTCCTGGCCACGGTCCGGATGGGAACCACAGGTGACGGGAATCTCGCGCGCCTGGGTGGCGCCGGCGAGCAAGATGACGCACAGCAGTGCGACCGTCGGCGGCCGGAGGGAAGGACGCCCAGGATTCATTCGGAAAACACGGGCCGCAAATCTCAAGACGATCAGCAACTTGTGTTCTCCGTCGTTCGATTGTGGCGGGCATCCGCCGTGGCGATTCATAGGGATAAACTCGGCGTAACTCTAATTCTAGCGAGAGCGATCAGCACTCAGCGGTCAGCCACCGGGCACCGGCCACCAGCCACCGGCTGCCTTGCACTAGCCACCGGCCGCCACCGCCCACTAAAATACCGATGTCGGCCGAGGAGTTTCCGTTCCATCGCCAACGTCCTCCCGGCCGGCCCAAAATCGAAAGGAGAAGTGAATGCCGTTTTGCACCAGTTGTGGATCGCAAGTCGCCGAAGGAGCCAAGTTCTGCTCGGGCTGCGGTACCACTGTCGGTGGCGCTGCCGCGGCCGCCGGTTCCGCCAGTTCCGCCCTGTCCGCGGAGCCGCTCGAATACGAAATCCACGGTGACAACCTGCAGGTGGTCCGCCTGCGTCTCAAGCCCGGCCAGGAGGTCTACGCCGAGGCTGGCAAGATGGTCTACAAAACCGCCAACATCCAGTGGGAAACCAAGATGAGCGGCGCCAGCCTGGGGGACAAGATCTGGGGCGCGGTAAAGCGCAAGCTGAGCGGTGAATCGCTCTTCATGACCCACTTTCACACCACCAGCCCGAACGCGGAGGTCGGCTTCGCCGGCGACTATCCGGGGCGCCTCCAGTCCTTTGACCTCTCGGCCGGCCAAAGCATTCTGGTGCAGCGCGACAGTTTCATCTGCGCCCAAACGTCCGTGCAGTTCGACATCGCCCTGGTCAAGCGGCTCGGCGCCGGACTGTTCGGCGGCGAGGGCTTCATCCTGCAGCGGCTCACCGGCCCCGGCTCCGTCTTCATCCACGGCGGCGGCGACTTCATCGAGTTCAACCTCGGCCCGTCCGAGATCATCCAGGTGGACACCGGCTGCGTGGTCGGCTTCGACGCCAGTGTCAGCTACGACATCCAGCTTGCCGGCGGGATCAAGACGGCGATCTTCGGTGGGGAGGGATTGTTCCTGGCCACCCTTACCGGTCCCGGCCGTGTCATCATCCAGAGCATGACGCTCGAAAAGCTGCGCCGCGAGCTAAATCCGCGCCGCAGCGGCGGTGACGAGCGGAGCCCGCTCGAGTCCCTAGGTGGTTTGTTCGGGAGCGAGGACTAGGGTGTTTTCCCGAGTCCGGGCGGTACTCTTTTAGTAGTACTAGAACCACGAGCCTTTTCAACCGTAAGGCCTAAACTGGAGCTCGAATCTTGCCGATTTGGATAAAGAGAGCACGGTTGGATGGCTGACGACAACCATTTGGAACGGGCGCAAACTGGCTCACGCGGCGAGATTGACCACCGGTCGCGACTGGGCGACCAGTTCATTGCCAGTTTGAACCACGATATCCGCACACCTCTTAGCGGCATCGTCGGGATGACGGACCTGTTGCTCGAGACGACCCTCGACGAAGAGCAGCGGGAGTACGTCAACACGACGAAATTGTGCGCGGACCAGTTGCTCGAGATGCTGAACTCGGCGCTCGAGTATGCCATGTTGTCGTCGGGCGGCGTGCAGCTCGAGCAGGCGGAGTTCCACCTGCCGAAGATGATCGAGTTGCTGCTGGAGGAGTATCGGCCCAAGGCCGAGTCCAAGCAACTCCGGATACGAAGCCGGCTCGGCAAGAAGGTGCCGGAATACGTTGTCGGCGACGAGGTCCGGCTGCGGCAGGCGATCTCGCCAATTCTGGCAAACGCGGTGAAGTTCACCGCGAAGGGCGAAATCGAGGTCTCCGCGGCGATGGCCGGCCACGACACTGACGGAGCCACCAAGCTGGTGCTGGCGGTCCGCGACACCGGTATCGGAATCGCACCTGACAAGCTGGATGTCATCTTCGAGTCGTTCCTGCAGCTCGAGAGCGGCCTGTCCCGGTCCTATGCCGGCATGGGCTTGGGCTTGGCGGTCACCCGCAAGTTGGTCAGCATGATGGGCGGCACCCTCGTCGTCGACAGCGATTCCGGTGTTGGCAGCACTTTTTCGATCAACGTACCGATCCGTGTCCCGGCCGCCGCTTCGCCTCCCGTGGACGAGGTGGTAGCCATGGCCGACGATAATGAACCGCGGATCCTTCTGGTGGACGACAACGACGTCGCGCGGCGGATCGTGACCCACATCCTACGGCGCGCCGCCCACCGCATCGATTGCGCCGAAGGGGGCCGCGAAGGGATCGAGGCGGCCCGCAACACCCGCTACGACGTCATTCTGATGGACCTCCAGATGCCCGTGGTCAACGGGCTGGAAGCCACGGCGGCAATCCGCAAGATCCCCGGCTACGAACAGACTCCGATCCTCGCGCTCACGGCCAACTATTCGGACGAGTTCATGCGGCGCTGCAAGGAATCCGGCCTCCAGGGCTTCCTCTCGAAGCCGATCCAGCGCGGCGAACTGCTGGCCGCGATCGAGTCCCATCTCCCCCAGAGAGTAAACAAGGATTAGCTTGGTCGTCGTGCTGCTCTGTCCCGGGCATGGACGTAACCCGCGCACGAGCGGCGCGCCGCGCCCCGCAGGTTGCGTCGGGCTGTCACCACTCGGCCGGGCCACCCAAAGGAATGAAAGTCGCACCGGCCTCGATTGGAGCCGTGACCGAAGGGAGCGGAGTCTGCCTCCCACACCGCGACGGGAAGATGCGACTTTCAGCAGAGTCGCGATCGATCCCGGGTTCGCGCAGCGCCCTGAAAATATAGCGTAGACGACACCACCTGCCCCACCTGCGCGGCGCCCGCATGATTAAGACTAATTCCTCTGATGTCGCCGCTCAATCAGGTCTGGACCAGCACCCCGAGTTACTCAGCTTCAAACCACCATACCCCCCTCACCCGCCACCGGCCACGTGCCATCACCACCCACCCGCCGCCAAAGGTACAATAAAAATACCAGCCGCCTTATGCTTGACACTATCCTTGCGAAAGTCTTCGGCACCCAGAACGAACGTGAGCTGAAGGCCATGACGCCGATGGTTCAGGCCATCGGAGAGCTGGAGCCTGCCTTAACCAACCTGTCCGACACCGAGCTGGCTGCCAAGACAGCGGAGTTTAAGGAAAAGTTGTCGCAGGGGGCCACCCTCGACGACTTGATGGTTGAGGCCTTCGCTGTCGTCCGCGAAGCCGGCCGCCGGGTGCTCGGCATGCGTCACTATGATGTTCAGCTCATCGGTGGCGCCGTCCTCCACAGCGGCAAGATCGCCGAAATGAAGACCGGTGAAGGTAAGACGCTGGTGGCCACGCTGCCCGTCTACCTGAATGGTCTCGCTGGCCGCGGCGTCCACGTCATCACCGTCAACGACTACCTGGCCAAGCGCGACTCCGAGTGGATGGGCAAGCTCTACGGCTTCCTCGGCCTGACCGTCGGCGTCATCGTCCACGATTTGAGCGACGTCGAGCGGCGTGCCGCTTACGCCAGCGACATCACCTACGGCACCAACAACGAGTTCGGTTTCGACTACCTCCGCGACAACATGAAGTTCCGCTTGGGCGATTGTGTTCAGCGCGACTTCTACTACGCCATCGTTGACGAGGTCGACTCGATCCTGATCGACGAAGCCCGCACGCCGCTCATCATCTCCGGCCCGAGCGAGGAGTCCACCGACAAGTACTACCGGATCAACGGCATCATTCCCAAGCTGGTGCGCGGCGAGGAGATCGAGGGCAAGGAGCCCGGGGAGAAGTACACCACCGGCGACTTCACGATCGACGAGAAGCACCGTGTCGTTGGGCTCACCGAGGAAGGCCAGCTAAAAGTCGAGAAACTCCTCAACCGGCCCGGCCTGTTCGAGGAAGGCAGCATCGACTCGTTCACGATTCGCCATCACGTCGAGCAGGGCCTCAAGGCGCACGCGCTGTTCGAGCGCGACAAGCGACTACCTGGTCAAGGACGGGCAGGTCATCATCGTCGACGAGTTCACCGGCCGCATCATGCCCGGCCGCCGCTGGAGCGACGGACTGCATCAGGCCATCGAGGCCAAGGAAGGCGTCAAGATCGAGCGCGAGAACCAGACGCTTGCCACCATCACCTTCCAGAACTACTTCCGGATGTACGAGAAGCTGGCCGGCATGACCGGTACGGCCACCACCGAGGCGGCCGAGTTCGGCAAGACCTACGAACTCGACGTCACCGAGATCCCGACCAACAGGCCGCTGATCCGGATAGAGAAGTCCGACATCGTCTACCGGACGCAGGAAGAGAAGTGGCGCAACGCGGCCGTCGAGATTGCCGAGTACCAGAAGTCGGGCCGCCCCGTGCTGGTCGGCACGGTCTCGGTCGAGAAGTCCGAGAGGCTCTCGAAGATCCTCCAGCGGATGGGCGTCAAGCACGAGGTTCTGAACGCCAAGAACCACGCGCGTGAGGCTTTCATCGTCGCCCAGGCCGGGCGCAAGGGCGCCGTCACCGTCTCCACCAATATGGCCGGCCGCGGCACCGACATTCTGCTCGGCGGCAACCCGGAGTTCCTCGCCCAGGAGAAGCTCCGCAAGATGGGGCATCGAACCCGGACGAGGTGACGCCCGAGGAGTGGGACGGCGGTCTTCGGCCCGAGCAAGGAGGAGACCGACGGCGAGCACGCGTGAGGTGGTCGAGCTCGGCGGCCTGCATATCTGCGGCACCGAGCGCCACGAGGCCCGCCGCATCGACAATCAGCTCCGCGGCCGCGCCGGCCGCCAGGGCGACCCCGGCAGTTCCCGCTTCTTCCTCTCGCTCGCAGGACGACCTGCTGCGCATCTTCGGCGGCGAGCGCATCCAGGGCCTGATGCTGCGGCTCGGGATGGAAGAGGATGTCCCGATCGAGTCGCGGCTCATCACCAGGCGGATCGCCAAGGCGCAGGAAGCCGTCGAGGCGCAGCATTTCGCCGCCCGCAAACACCTGCTCGAATACGACGACGTGATGAACAAGCAGCGCGGCTATGTCTACAAGATGCGCCGCGAGCTGCTCGAGGGCAAGGAGATGGCGGAGCGCGTCATGGACATGGTCCGCAACATCGTCGAGCTCCGCTGATGACCACCTACCTGCCCGAGGAACAAAAGCCGCATACCTGGGACCTCGGCACGCTCCAGACCGATGTGCTGACGCAGTTCGGCGTCAAGCTCGATCCCGAGGAGCTGGCCGAGATGACCCGCGACGAGGTCGAGGAAGTTCCTCTACGAGAAGCTGGAGCGCGCTACGCGGAGAAGGAGCAGCGGATCCCCGCCGAGATCCTCCGCGAGACCGAGCGCATCATCATGCTCAACGTCATCGACAACCAGTGGAAAGACCACCTGCTGTCGATGGACCACCTCAAGGAAGGCATCGGCCTGCGCGGCTACGGGCAGAAGGACCCGCTCATCGAGTACAAGAAGGAGTCCTTCGACGCTGTTCAATGAGATGATGGACCGGATTGAGGACGAGACGGTCCGCATCCTGTTCTTCCTGCAGCCGTCCGAGGACCCCCCGGCAGGTCACGGCCAGGAGCCGTCCCCCGAGGACGAGGGCGGTGGGGAACTTGTGGCCGCCGCGCGCGTCCACAGATACGGGCCGCCAGTGCGGTGACCGATTTCACCCGAAACATCCAGCGCAAGAAGCAGAAGGAGCTGGACCAGATTGCAGTTCGTCGGCGGCGATTCATCATCCTCGCTCAACAGACAGGTCATCAAAGGCAAGAAGGTCGGCCGAAACGATCCTTGCCCGTGCGGCAGCGGCAAGAAATACAAGCGATGTTGCGGCAGATAGTCACTTTGGCGGCGCTCGTGCTAGGCGCTGTCTCCGTCGGCCATAGCGCCATCTGGCCGGAGGAATTCTTCGGCTTCAAGCGGACCTCCGTCCAACAGCAGTCACCCGGGACGGAGCCGGTCTGGGAAGAGTACGGCTTCGAAGAGGGCGAAGTTGCTCAATATGCCCTCGACGGCAAGGAATTCAAGGCCACCGCCTACCGCTTCAACGACGCCACCAGCGCCATGGCCGTCTTTGATTGGCAGCATCCGGTCAACTCGGTGCCGAGCGACGTTACCGAGACGCCGTCGAGTGGGACGACGGCATGTATCTGGCCCACGGCAACTACATCTTCCGCTTCGACGGCTACAAGCCGACCGAGGAACAGATCGTCGGCCAGTTGCTCATTGTCCCCATGCTCGAGCAGTCACCGCTTCCCATGCTGGGTCTCGTTCGTGCCCGCGGAGGGCCTGTCCCGGGCTCGGAGCGCTTTGTGATCGGCCCGGCCGGCCTCCAGCAGTTCGAGCCCCGCGTGCCGCCGTCCGTCGCCGGCTTCCAGTTCGATGCCGAGGCCGACATCGCCGAGTACAAGACCCCGAGCGGCAATCTTCGCCTGGGTGTGTTCTCTTATCCGACGCCCCACATCGCCCGCGAGCGGCTCGCCGAGTTCCGCATGCTGCCCAATACGGTCGTCAAACGGACCGGGCCGCTGGTCGCCGTGGTGCTCGATCCATCCGACCCCGACGCGGCCCAGCGCCTGCTCGGCCTGGTCGACTATCGGGCCACCATCACCTGGGACGAGTACAGCAGCCAGCCGGGCCCAACGCTGTCGGAGATCCTGCTTTCGCGGCTTCCTCTTCGTCGGTGCACTGCTACTGGCCGCCGTCCTGATGCGGAGCCGTGTTCGGCGGCGCCAAATTCCTGCGCTGGGGCCGGTCCGGACTGGACGAGGACCCGATGATACTCCTCCACATCGACGACAAGTAACTTCCGATCTATCGTGGTCGTTAGAGGCAAACAGCGGCTTCGGCCGAGCGTGCGCCCGGATGCGTTCCACAGGCTGTTGAAAAAACACAGTTTAGAGAAGTTGTTTCGAATGTTGGGATTACAGGGCGCATTTTTCGGCGCCTTTTTCCCTTGACTTCCGATCGCTCTCGCCATAAACTCCAAGACACATACAGGTTTTGGCGGTTGCGTTAGCCGTCGAATCTGATTCTCCCAATGAACATCACCCTGTGAGAGCAGGGGGACGTGGAAATGCCCACCTCGGTGGGCATTTCCGCTGTTAGCCCCTCCGCTGGTGCCCGTTCAGGCAAGATCACCTTAGAAATAAATGACATACGGACGGGACCGCCAGCGGCTCGCCGAGGTCGCCCGTCCGCCGCGCCCCCCGTGGGCTTCCGTTCCCGGACCGGCAAGGTTCGGTCATCCTCCCGACGGGGCGCCTCGCCGCCCACGGTGGGCGATAGGCGGCCCTGGAAGCCCTTCACGCCTCTGCCCGCTCCCCAGCCATCACGGGGCTCGTCCGGACAGGCCAGACCCCTCATCGTACGCCTACCACCCGGGTCCTCCTGAGTTTTCCACATCTTTTTCACACCCGCCCGCCAACCCCGCCGTATGCTACGCTGGAGCTTCTATGGCCGACAGGAAGCTGCAGGTGATCCCCCTTGGGGGGCTGGGCGAATTTGGCATGAACTGCCTCGCCCTTCGCTACGGTGACGACATCATCGTTCTGGACGCGGGCATGATGTTCCCCGAGGAGGATCTCCTCGGCGTCGATATCGTCACGCCCGACTTTTCGTTCCTCGAGGACAACGCCGAGCACGTCCGCGGCCTGGTCCTCACTCATGGTCACGAGGACCACATCGGCGCCACACCCTTCCTCCTGGCCAGCATCAACGTCCCCGTCTACGGCACCGAGTTCACCCTCGCGCTCGTCGGGCGGCGCCTCGGCGAGCATGATCTCGATCAGAAGCCCGTCCTCAATCCCGTCAAGCCCGGCCAGAAGGTCGACATTGGACCATTCCAGATCGAGTTTATCCACGTTACCCACTCGATCGTCAGCGCCGTCGCGCTCGCCATCACGACGCCGCTCGGCGTGGTCATCCACACTGGCGACTTCAAGGTCGACCCTACGCCCACCGACAACGAGCTGTTCGACCTCCACACGCTCGCCGAATACGGTAAGCGCGGTGTGCTTCTGCTCCTGTCGGACTCGACCAATGTCGACCGTCCCGGCTACACGGAAAGCGAACGCGCCGTCCGGCCGCGCCTGGAAGATATCTTCAACCGGGCTGAACGCCGCCTGGTCGTCTCCTGTTTCAGCTCCTCGGTCCACCGCCTGCAGCAGATCCTCGACCTGGCCCAGGAATTCGGTCGCAAGGTCGCCTTGGTCGGCCGCAGCATCACTCAGGTCACCGAGATCGCCCATAATCATGATTTCCTTGATATTCCAGACGGTATCCTGCTGAGGCCGCAGGACATCATGGACGTCAACCCCAGCAAAGTAGTGGTGGTGGCGTCGGGCACACAGGGCGAGCCGATGTCGGCCATGGCCCGGATCGCGGTGGACAACCATAAGAGTGTGCAGCTCGAGAAAGGCGACACGGTGGTCCTCAGCGCCCGTATCATCCCGGGCAACGAGAAGGCAATCTACCGGATGATCAACCACATCTCGCGCCGGGGCGCTGACATCATCTACGGCAGCATGAACCCGCCCGTCCACGTCTCCGGGCATGCCAGCTCCGGCGAGCTGAAGCTCATTCTCAACCTGGTGAAACCGCGCTACTTCGTGCCGATCCATGGCGAATATCGCCAACTGGCCCGACACGCGGCGCTCGCCAACCAGATGAGCCGGCTCGGACTCGAGGAAGCCTTCATCCTCGAGACCGGCCAGACGCTCGAGATCGACCGCCGGGGCGCCCGGCGCGGCGACGACGTCCCCGTTGGCCGCATGTGCATCGACTCCGGCACCATCGACGAGGTGGTCGAGGACCTCGTCATCCGTGACCGCCGCCACCTCTCCGAGGACGGTTTCATCGTGCCGATCCTCGCCATCAACCGTCTTACCGGTAAGAGCGAGGGGCTGCCGGAGATTGTCAGCCGTGGCTTCGTTTCCGAAGACGGCTCGGATCTGCTCCAGCGCGCCGGCCAGGTGGTCGTCCGGACACTCGAAGAATCAAGCGCGGAGGAGCGCAGCGATCTCGGTGTGATTCAAGAGAAAATCCGGCGAGACCTCAAGCGATTCTTGAACAAGGCAGCATCCCGGCGTCCGCTGATTCTTCCAGTGATTCTGGAGGTTTGACGTGGCCGTTGCGCCGACCTACCTGGAAGACGCGTCCGGCTATCATGGCTCTGCTGAGCGGCTCCTGACGCCCCAATCCACCGCCGAAGTGGCCGACGCGCTTCTACAGGCCGCCGAGGCCGGTGTCGAAGTTACCGTCTATGGCGCGGGTACCGGGCTCACCGGCGGCGCGGTGGCGGAAGGCGGCTGGATCCTCTCGACCGAAAAACTCAGACGCCTGGAGGTCGGTTCGGGCCGGGCTACCGCTGGCGCCGGCGTCTCGCTCAAGGATTTGCACGCTGCCGCCGCTGCTGCCGGGCAGTTCTATCCTCCCGATCCGACGGAATGGTCGGCGTCAGTAGGCGGAACCATTGCCACCAACGCCAGCGGCGCGCGGAGCTTCCGCTATGGCGCCACCCGGCGCTGGGTCCAGGCGCTGGAAGTCGTTCTGGCCAATGGGCGTACGATGCGGGTCGCCCGTGGCGAGCCAGTCGATTTCGACGTCCCCGCTGTTCCCATCCCCCGGACCTCGAAGAACACCGCCGGTTTTCCCCTCAGTCCCGGTATGGATTGGGTGGATCTGTTCATCGGCAGCGAGGGCATCCTCGGTGTCGTGACCGAGACCGAACTCGGCCTCCTGCCACGTCCGAAGGCTCTGATCACCGGCGTCGTCTTCCTGCCCGGCGACGAGCAGGTCATCAAGGCGGTCGACGCCTGGCGCGACGTCCCCGGACTCCGGATGCTCGAATACTTCGACGGGGCCTCCCTCGACCTGCTGCGGGAAGCCTATCCAGATATCCCAGTAAGTGCTTTTGGTGCATTGAATTTCGAGCAGGAATCGGAGGTATCACAGGAGGCAGAGATCGAGGCTTGGCTGGACCGTCTGGAGGCCGCCGGCGCCGACCTCGACGGTTCCTGGTTTGCCTCGAGCGACCGCGACCGCGAGCGCTTCCGCGTCTTCCGCCACGCGGTGCCCGAGTCGGTGAACGACCGTGTCCGCCGGCAGGGCTTCCAGAAGCTCGGCTCCGACTACGCCGTCCCCATCGAAAACAATGGCGAGATGCTGCGCCACTACCGCACCCGCCTCGACGCCGAGTTCCCCGGCCGCTACGTGATCTTCGGTCACATCGGCGACGCCCACGTTCACGTCAACATCCTGCCCGCCTCCACCGGCGACTACGAGCGCGGCCGCGCCCTCATGCTCGATTTTGCCCGGAAGGCCGTCAGCCTCGGCGGCACCGTCAGCGCCGAACATGGTCTCGGGAAACGCAAGAAAGACCTCCTTCGCCTGCAGTACTCCGAGGCCGAGTTGGCGGCCATGCGCGCCGTCAAAGAGAAGCTCGATCCAGCCTGGCGACTGGGCCGGGGCAACCTGCTCGCGCCGCCCGCGACGTTTTGATGAATCCGTACGAGAGAGTATACTAAGAGCATTGTCACGTCAGCTCAGCGACGACGCCACCCTTGCAGGAGTTAACAGAAGTAACTGAGCCGCCACCAAAGGGTACGGCTGCCGTCAACTCGTGTATCAGAATCCATCACCCAGGAGGGCAGGGATGAAAAAGATACTTCTCATAACGATCATGGCTGCGACCACGTGCGTCGCTGCCCAATGGACGGGCCATGTCTCCGACTCCAAGTGCGGAGCGAAACACTCCGACCATTCCGCGGCTTCGATCGCCTGCGTCAATGCCTGCGTCAAGGGCGGTCAGGCTCCGGTCTTCGTGACCCAGGAAGGCAAGGTCGTCAAAATCGAGAACCCCGACACGGTACAGGCACTCCTCGGCCACGAGGTGAAAGTCACCGGCGAGATGCACGGTGACATGATGACGGTCAGCAAGGTCGAGAACGTCGCCCCGGCCATGCCATAAGGATGTCGAGGGTGGAAGGCCGATCGGCTCGCCATGAGCTGATCGGCCTGGTGCTACCGAACTCTTCTCTCGAACGGAGTTTCTGCTCTGTGGCCGCGTATGGCCAATGATCCAATCGGCCCGACCCCACCAGCGCCAGCGTCTGCCCGATGCGGAATTGGGTCTTTCGGATGCGCGGGCGCCGAACTCCCCCGTCAGTGAGTCATCGCGTAGATGACGTAGTTGACTCCCAGCCGGTAGGCGAGCGACGCGTATTGCTCGGGGTACTGGGGGGAATCGGCAAACTCCCAGGCGTCGCCCACATCCATGTTGAAGCAAATGGCGACCTGCACGCGGCCGCTGTCATCGAGTACGGCGCGCCAATGCGGGACTGTCCCGCCGCGCTCCACGCCTCCGCTGTAGACCACGTTCGCCCCCGGGATGCGGGTCCGTTTGCTCAGGTCGTAGACGGTGTGAAAGATCGGATCGTCGTCGGCGATTTCAACGACGCGGGCATTGGGGAAGATACGGGTCAGTCCGTCCATGAAGCTGGACCACTCCCACTCGGCATGGAAATCGTCGACCATGAGGAAGCCGCCGCGATCGAGATATTGGCGCAGTCGTCTGGCCTGCGTGTCGCTCAGCACCCAGTCGCCCGCGGCCACGGCGTAGAGCCACGGCCAATCGTAGATCTCGTCGCTGTCGATGTCGACGATCTGCTCGACCGAGCGCGCGTGGACGCGGGTCAGCCGCCGCAGACCTTGGAGGAAATGGCGGTCGGCCCGGTTGGCGTCGATGCCCCAACGGGCGTAGCCTCCCCCCCGAAAGGCGGCGCGATACCGCAGTCGGGCGAAGGCGAACTCGGTCTCCTCCCACGCGCCGGGCGGGTCGTCCACCGGGGTCTGCATTTCGAATTCGTACTCGGCCCAGCGCCGCCCGCCGCCGTAGGACTGTGCGGCAATCCACTCCACGCACAAGACCGGAATTACGAGCAGAACGAGCCCACGCACCCTCCTCCCAGTCATTACTGACAGTGTACGACACCCGGCCTCGGGCATCGGACTCCGATCCCGATCCGCCGCGGCCCGCGACCGGCGTATAGTAATGCGAGGGAACCTCGATCATGGACTACCAGCTCAAAGGCAAGAACTGTTTCGTCGCCGCCGGTGCGCACGGCATCGGGGAGGCGACCGCGAATCTGCTGACTCAGGAAGGCGCGCGCGTCATCGTGGCCGATCTCGACGCCGGCGCGCTCGAGAAGAACGGCGGCTCATGGGCCGGCGCCATCGCCGGCGACCTTTCGACGGCGAAGGGTGTGGACGCCGCCGTCGAGTACGTGCTTGACACCTTCGGCCAGGCCCCCGATATCCTCGTCAACAACCTCGGCGTCGGCGATGCGGCCGAGTTCCTCAAGATCGATGACGACCGCTGGAACCGGTCCTTCAACATCAACCTCATGGGCTGCATCCGGACCTGCCGGGCGCTGCTGCCCCGGATGGCGGAGCTCGAATCCGCCGCCGTCGTGAACACGGTCTCCGACCTGGCCAAGCAGCCCGAGGGGTCGCTGATGGATTACGGCACATTCAAGAGCGCCCTGCTTTATCTCACCAAGGCGCTGGCCCGCGAGTACGCTCCCAAGGTGCGCATCAACGCCGTCGCGCCGGGCCCCATCTGGTCGCGGATGTGGACCCGTCCCGGCGGTCTGGTCGACCAGATTCAGGAGGGCTACGGTCTCGACCGGGAGGCCGCGCTCGAGAAGTTCCTGGCCGACCGGCAGCTCCCGCTCGGCATCGGCCAGCCGGAGGATGTCGCCCACGCCATCGTCTTCCTGGCCTCCCCGCTGGCGAAATTCGTCACCGGCGCCAGCCTCGACATCGGGGGGACTCTGCGCGGTCTCTACTAACCGAACGCCCGCAGGTTGTCTCGCCCCCGCCTTCCCGTTGGCAGCCGCGCCGGGCGCATGGTAATCCCGAACGCGCCACGGGAGCAGTCCGGGCTAACGCCCGGCGGCGCGTGCCGAGATCGCATTCCGCGACGGACGTATCGAGATCGAGCCGCGCCCCCCCAAGGCATTCTGAATCCTGGGGCGGGCTTCAGCGGGCCCCCGCGGGGACGCAAGTGGAACAATAATGAGCCCCACACAGGCGGTATCCTCGGCGGATCGGCCGATCCGCCTCCCCGAGCACGGCCTAGGCCGCTGTTACCCGGGGCTCATCCGGAGCAGCTTCAGGTACCCACGGACTGGTCGGACGACGGCCGCTTCATTGTGTATCAAAGCCGGCAGGAGGGAGACCTGTGGGTGGCGGACCTGGCCGGCGCCGGTTCATTGACCCCGCTGCTCGATTCTGCCGCCCTCGAAAGTAGCGGCGCCTTCTCCCCTGGCGGGCGCTGGCTGGCGTTTGTCTCCACCGAAACCGGCCACCCCGAGGCCTATCTGCAGGCGTTCCAGGCGGGACGGCCGCCCAAGCTGCGGGGACAGCGATTTCGGATCTCGTGGAACGGAGCGGTGAGCGTACGTTGGCGCGGCGATGGAAGGGAATTGTTTTACGCGGGAGCAGACGGCAAGATGTACACAGTCCCCGTCAGGCTTACCGCGCAGCCCGAAATCGGATCGCCCAAAGCGTTGTTCGATATTGAGATGGAGGCGACCACGCCGGTTATCACGCCATTCACGTTCGATGTGTCGGCCGACGGCCAGCGATTTCTGCTGCCCAGGTTGACGACTCGCGAGCGGGATCATCTAGTGGTCGTAGAAAACTGGCCCCAGCTCCTCCCGTGATTGACAGGTGAGCCACTCTTCGTCTGCTCCTTGCGACTGATTCCGCGAATTCTACTCCATGCCGAACACCTTTCCGGGATGAACCTCTCGAGGTTTCAGGATCCGCCGGTGATGCCTACCGCTCGGGTGCGGGCTCCGTGATACGATCAGTCCACAAGGAGGGACTGGACTGTGATTGTCGTTCGAAACACCTTTGTCGCCAAACCTGGGAATGCAAGCAAACTGGCGGCGCAGTTCAAGAAGATGGCTGAGGCCGCCGGTTATTCGAATTATCGGGTCCTCAGCGACGTCACTGGAGACTTCAACCGCGTCGTGTTCGAGTACGAGGTGGAGTCGATCGGAGGCGTCGAGGAGACGATGAACCGGTACCGGACGGACCCGAAAATCCGCGAGGCCGCCGCCGGCTACACCGATCTCTGGCTCACTGGCAAACGGGAGTTGTTCCAGATCGTCTGACGGCGCCGCGCCGGCGGCTCGGCCGCGACCATCGGCACCTGCTCGCTCGACCGGCCACACGAACCAGCATGGCGAAACGCCAGCGGCGCGCCGTGGCTCACCCTATTCGAGGGTCAGACGAGGAGGTGGATTCGATGAAGCTCGACGTCAAAGCGGTGACCGTCGCCCTGGCTCTGGTCTGGGGCGTGCTCGGTATGTTCCTGACGGGGGTGATGAACATCATCCTGCCAGGCTACGGAGGAAAGTTCCTGGGGATGATGGAAGCCGTATATCCCGGCTATTACGTAACGGCTGGCTTCGCCGGAGTGTTGGTCGCAACCTTGTATGGACTGGTGCACGGCGCGCTGATGGGAGCGGCGTACGCTTGGCTCTACAATCGATTTGCCGCCAAGTGAGCTAAGCGAATAGCGCCAGGGCGTGCCGGGCATGTGAAGGGGCAGCCGCTCCTCGCGAAATATGCCGATACACCGATGGATGGTGCCGATGGGACGGCATACTCTCCGTATGGTGTTACCGGCGCCGCGTAAGTGATGCCGGCGGGATGACTTTCACCCCTACCCCTATCGGCTCGGCGCGAAGCTGTCCCAGCGGGGATCGCCCTGCGTGCCGTAGTCGGCCGGCAGCGTATCCCAGTCCTCGCGGGTGATGCCGTTCAGATCGTAGACCACCTTGCCGTCCTTGAGGGTCAACTCGCAGACCAGTTTCCGGTTGCCCTTGAGCCGGGCGCCATGGGCGTCGGTGAAGCCGAAATCACCGGTCTCGAGGCGCAGGACCGCCACATCCGCGATGGCGCCCACCGTCAGGTGCCCTAGGTCCTCGCGGTGGATCTCGCGCGCCGGGTTCCAGGTGGCCCGTACGACGACGTCATCGAGTGACATACCCATCGCCAGGAACTTACTCATCACATTGAGTATGTTCTTCATGCCGGAGTTCATGCTATCGATGTGTAGATCCGAGGAGATACTATCGGGCGTGAAGCCGGCCTTCATCAGCGGCACCGCCACGCGCCAGGCGAAGCTGCCGCCGCCATGGCCGACATCGAAGATGACGCCGTGCTTCCGCCCGTCGACCAGCGCCTGGCTCGGACCGCGCGTGGCGGCGTCCTGCTCGCCTCGGACGCCGGAGTAAGTGTGCGTGTAAATGTCGCCCGGACGGTAGATCCTGTTGAGCAGGTCGTAGAGCGGCCGCTCCGGCCGCTTGGTGCCGTAGTCGACCATGAACGGGATGCCGGCGCGGCGGGCGGCCTCCTCGCCGCGCTCGAACGGGGTCCATTCCGGCCCCTCATAGTGCGCCGACTTGATGCCGATGATCAGCCCCTTGTGCTTCTCGGCCATGGCCAGCGTGGGCTCCACCTGCATGTCGTCGAGGTCCTGCTCGATCGCGCCGCCGCGCATTCCGTTGCCGACAATGTTCAGGAACGCGAGCACGCGGGTCTTCGAGCGGTCGATAATGCGGTCCTTGAAATCCTCGAAGTTGCGCCAGCCGGAGCCGCCGGCGTCGGCCACCGTCGTGACGCCGGTGCGGAACGTGAAGCTGTCCGGGTAGACGGCATTGTCTCCGGCGTAGGAGTTGCGCTCACCGGTGCCCGTATAGACGTGGGTATGGATATCGACGATGCCGGGCGTGACGTAGAGGCCCCACACGTCCACGGTCTTGAGCGCCCGGGATGCGGGAATGTCCGCGGCGACAGCGGCGATACGGCCGTCCTTGATCGCGACGTCGAGCACCGTGTCGATGCCGTTCTTCCCGTCGATGACGCGCCCGTTCTCGAGCAGCAGGTCGTAATCAGCCTGGGCGAAGAGAAGGCTCCCGAAGAGCAGCGCCAGTAGGATTCTCATGCAAGCAATTGTACATTGCCGTCTCGAGGTGAGCACAGTGGCGGCACCCCGGAGCGAATTCTGGCGAGGTGTGCGGGAGGGCCCGGCTATGAGTGTCATCCGGGCTAAGCAGGTGGATGAACGCCGCCAACGACTGACTTACATCGACGCTTGGCCCAGGGCCATCTGGAGCGCTTCTCTTCTCTTGATTGTGTGGCGAAAATCACGCCAGCCGGGGGGCTATGTATTCCCGTTAACGTTTGAAGATACCGTAACCCCGAGTATAATACTCCAGATTATTTTGGCTGAAGCCTAATCAGATTGCCCTAGTCCTCCGATCATGAGGGTAACAACATCAGATCGAGTGGTCCACCCGACGAATGGATATCGAGGGAGCCAAATGTGGAAGGGTTCCCAAAAGGAGAGTCATTGATGTCCACGTCTCGTTTTACGCTTCTCGAACTCGAGAAGCGTCTCGCTGACTTCGCTGGGCTACCGTCCGGCCGCCCAACCGCTGACCGCAGGGAGGAGCCGCGCTATCCGACGGACGCTGCTGCCAGGCTGACGGTTCTCGGCTCTGATGCAGGCCGGCGAACAAATGTCTCGATCGCGGATGTCTCCCGCTCCGGACTGCGGCTGAGAATGCCGCAATTCGTGGGTGTTGGCTCCAAGGTGAGCGTGGTACTGGAAACACTCGCCGTGAGCGGTGAGATCCGCTGGTGCTGTCGCAATGTGGATGGCGATTTCGACGCCGGTCTCAAGATAGAAAGGCTCGAGCTGCTGCAATAGCCTTCAAATTGCAGACCGACGGTCGAGTACATAGGAGATAGACGAATGCCATGGACGGGGCCCCGGGCGCGGCAATGCCCAGTGCCTTCGGACGACGAGTTTGATCTCTTCGTCTCCGACCGCCTGCCACGGCGGTCCGCAGAGCAACTGAGAGACCATTGCTCCGAATGTCCGGCCTGTCACCGCCGGCTGGAGCAGACCAGGCGTTTCTGGACCCGCTTGCTGGCGATGCGAATGCCTGCGCCGGCGCCGGAAACTACACCCGAGGACGAGAGCGCATGCCTGGTGCATAACACTGTTCGGATCGAGCAGTCCTGCTTGGGCCGTGCCGCCTGCCGAACGTTCAGGACGATGCGTGTTTCCAGGTTGCCGAGGCGCTCGGTATCTTGCGGCGGTGCTGCTGTTGAACCGGCAAGTCGTCGTGAATCTCATTGGAAACGCTGTCAAGTTCTCCGAGCACGGTTGCGTGGCGGTTCGGGTGGAACGGGAGCCGGAAGGCGCCTCCGTCGGCCCGGTCGAGCCGGTGATGAGTGGCGAGGGCGGACCGGATACGGGCGGCCTCACCGTCGCGGGAGGGGCCGCTGAGGAAGGCGCTCCTCTGATCACCGTGCGGTTCATGTATACTCCCCCCTATGCCCCCAGTGCTGATTCTGGTCATCGCGATTGCCGTTGTCTTTCTGCTCATCATTCGTCTCAAGATCAACGCATTTATCGCCCTCATCGTGGCCGCTATGACGGTAGGCATTCTGTCGCCCAATGTTCCTCTGCCGGAGGTCATGGCCAGAGTGGCGGAACAGTTCGGCATAATCTGCGGCAAGATCGGGATCGTCATCGCCCTGGCCGCCCTCATTGGGCAGTGTCTGCTCGAGAGCGGCGCCGCCGACAAGATCGTTCGGGTGCTGGTGCGATTCTTCGGCGAGAAGCGGGCGTCGCTGTCGCTGCTTAGCAGCGGGTACGTTCTTTCGGTGCCGGTCTTCTTCGACACCGTCTTCTACCTGCTCGTTCCCCTGGCGCGGGCGATGCGGGTCCGGACGGGCAAGAACTACCTGCTGTTCCTGATGTCGATCTGCGCCGGTGCCGTGGTAACCCACAGCCTGGTACCGCCGACGCCGGGTCCGCTGGCCATGGCCGCGAATCTCGACCTCGACCTCGGGACGATGATTCTGGCCGGGGCCATCGTCGCCCTGCCGACGTCCTTCGTGGGCTGGCTGTTCTCCGTGTGGCGGGACCGCAACCTTGAGGTGCCGTTCCGCGAAACCCCCGGTATGACGCTCGACGAGCTGCAGGAACTGGCGAACAAGGACGAGAGCGAATTGCCGAGCTTCCTCGCCTCAATGATGCCCATTCTCCTTCCCGTGCTGTTCATCACCTCGAACACCCTGGTCGGAGCGATCGCGCCGGACGCCCCCATCGGCAACATCACGAAGTTCATCGGCGACCCGAACTTCGCCCTACTCCTATCGACGGGCATCGCCCTGTACCTCATGGCGAAGTACCGCAAGATGAGCCTGACGGATCTTGCCAAGCCGGTCGAGCTGGGGCTCTCGAGCGGTGGCCTGATCATCCTGATCACCGCGGCCGGCGGCTCGTTCGGCGGCATGCTGGTGCTGGCGGGGGTCGGGCAGGCGCTTGGCGATATGGCGGCCGCCTACAGCATCCCGATGTTGCTGCTGAGCTTTCTACTGTCCACGGTGATCAAGGTGGCGCAGGGTTCGGGTACCGTCGCGATGATCACGACATCGGCGATTATGGCTCCGCTGGTGCTCGGCGGCAACCTCTCGTTCCACCCCGTCTACATTGCCTGCGCGATCGGCGCCGGTTCCATGGTCGGGTCCTGGATGAACGACTCCGGATTCTGGGTCTACAAACAGATGGCCGGACTGACCGAGGTCGAAGCCCTCAAAACCTGGACTCCGCTGCTGGCCATCTGCGGGGTTGCCGCATTTGTGTTTACCTGCCTGGCGGCGCTTTTGCTACCGCTGCAGTAAGTGGGGATGGTGCATGCAGGGCCGGACCGCCCATAGCCACGCATGGCGACTGGCGGCGGCGTAGCGGCGTCTGTGTGGTCCGCTGTTAACGTCCGGTCGAATACTTGGACGGCAGGATCGAGAACGACTGCAGGAATGTCCGCTTTCCTGGCTGACGGTCCCTTTCCTTGGGATTCATGATGCGGCGCGCGAACGCCTGACATTTCTTGCCCAGGTCGGAGTTCTCATCGACCGGCTTGCCCTCAACGAGCGCCTTGTGAACACCGAGGTAGTTGTTCGGGAAACTGTCGTAGACCGGAGCTTCCAGAAGATCTTCGATTTGACTGACCGAGATGGCGCTTTTCCTGGTCCACCGGTTCAGCAGCACGCTGACGCGGTCGATCAGGTCGATTTCGCGAAGGAAGTTGAGCCGCTCTCTGGCGAGATGCAGCGGTGGGATTTCCGGTGTTGCCACAACGAAGATCCGCTTGGACTCCATCATCAGTTCGATCGAGTACTTCTCCATGTTGCCGGACAGATCCGCGCACATAACGTCGTACTGGCGACGGGCGAAGTTCAGCATGCGCTGGATCTGGAGCGGCTGGATGCGAACACCAGGCGCCGGCCGTCCAGCGGGCAGGACGTCCAACTTTCCGACCCGTGCCACCAGTTGCGGCCAGAGGTTTTCGTCCAGGTCCTCGGAACGGAGCACCGCATCCATGATCGAGTGCGGCGTCCCCAACTTCAACATGAAGGCGACCAGTCCACTGTTGAGATCGAAATCGGTGAGCAGGGCGCGCGTCTGGCCGAGCCTCGACAACGCCACCGACAGGTTGAGGGCCAGCGTCGAGGTCCCTACACCCGGCTTGGATGGCAGAAAACTGAACATCAGATCCGTGGATTCGATGGACAGCGGGTTCTGGGCCAAGCGCTCTTCGATGCGGTCACCGAGGTCGAGCAAGCGTTGTGATTCGAACGGCATTGGCAGGAACTCGCGAACTCCTTGCTTCATGAGTTCCATCAGGATGTCCTGGTCCGCGATCCGCCCAAAGGCCACGATGGGTACGCCCGGTACGGTCTGCTCGATGGTCGTGCGAGTTCGCAGCGCCGACTCGAGAACATCCACACACAGGAACACCGTTTCGGGAGCGTGCGCTCGCATCGTGCGCTCGAGCGCGTGTTCGTCCGGATAGCCCTCCAGCGAACGGATGAGACCGAAGCGCCCGGTCTCGTAGAACATCCCTTCCAACTTCCGTTTCAGGTCGTCGTCGGCCCCGATAATAATGGCGCGCAACATGTACTTTCCATTGAGGTGACGCCGCCCGGTCCTCGCGGATTAGATCGACGTCCTCAAGCTGTCCATCGGAGGGTTCCATCATATACTTTAGGTCTCCTCGCTATCCGTTCTAGTGCTTTTGCGCTAAGATTCGGGATATGCCGGAGACGAGTTCGGAGCTGTTCGAAGTTGAGTGTCCATGCTGCGGTGCCGCGATCAAGGTCGATCCGCGAACCCAGGCCATCATCAGCCACAAAGCAAAGGAGAAGCCGCACGTAGTGGAGGACCTGACGACGGCGGTCGAGCGACTGCGGGGCGAGTCGGCGCGGCGTGAGGAGATGTTCAAGAAACAGATGGCCGAGCAGAAGACGCACCAACAGGTGTTGAGCCGCAAATTCGACGAACTGCTCAAGCAGGCCAGGGAGACTCCGAACGAGGCTCCGCCAATCAAGGATATCGATCTGGATTGAAACGGCACCCCACCCAAGAATGTTTCATTTTGGCTCGTTGTGTTCCTTTGCGGGCGGCGACGACCCCCAGTTCGGCCGCGTCCCGCTTCGGCTGCGATCCCCTGCAGTCCCAACAAGTCATTGAATTATTAAGAGTTTACCACTCCGGCTCTCGGGGCGGCCAGTTTTGGAGGTCCCCGTGCTACATCCATGGTGGGACGAGAGAGAAATGAACGATTCAATGACCACCGATGAAACCCTGGAACGGCTCGCTAAAGCCGTCCGGATGATCAACGTGCTGGACGGGCGGCGCGAGGCCTCCGGGGACCGCTACGTTGGTTCAAACATCGAGCGGCTGATCATTGAGCAGGAACTCGCACAGATTGAGAACGACATCTATCGCGATCCCGGCGCGCTGGCGCCGTATCTGACGCCGCGGAGACCTCGAACAGACAACGAAACGGCCCCAGCCGGGTAGGCGAGCGCCGGAAGTCCGGCTTCTCCCGGGTGGGTCTCCAAGCTTTCCCGGCACACGTTCCGGCTTGGTGTCCATGCCCCAGTTGGTCCACTTGCCCCAAAAAACAGGCTCTTTCGAAACGCGATCGGCCAGACCCAACATCTGGCGGCTCGCATGGGTGAGGAAGGGGTCCGGCCCGGAGGTCCAGTGTCGGTCTCCAGAACGCCGTCCCACTCCTGGCAACCGGCTCAAACGGACGACGGCTTCCCCGCAATATCTTGTTTCCGGGATCCCCGCACTCCCATTCCTGGAATGCGAAGCTCATGCTCTTGACGCTGGCCTGCCCCGCCCGGCAGGGCCATTTTCTTCACCCTGGCTGGAGCCATCCGGAACGCCGGCGCGAAGACGACGTCGGCCGACGGGCCGAACAGCAGAACACCGTGCTGTGGCGTCTCGGCTTCACCTTGCCGTCATCACTGAACAGCGCGGTAATGTAGTGAAAACCCCGACCTCCCCGCGTTCATAACAAACACTTTTTTCTCCAACCGCGGAACCTGGGTTAGCCGGCCCCGAAACAGAATCCTTGCTGCGCGCGCTCCACGGCCGACCGGCTCTCGTAGGCTACGGCGATCGCCCCAAGGACAAGACCCTTGCGCGACACCTGCCAGGGACCGTCACCACGCCCCCACCAGCAGCTCATCCCCCACACTCCCCCACGGAAAGACCATGTCCGTGCCCGGGTCCCACGCCCCGTTGCCGTTGTAGTCGAGGAACCAGGCGCCGGTAGTGTCGAAGATGCCGATCTTGTCGGCGCCGTCGCCGTTCCAGTCGCCGACCTTCGGCGTGGCTCCGGGCCAGCCCCAGACGAGCAGCTTGTCGGTCGGGGTGTCGTCCCACAGCCCGTTGCCGTTGTAGTCGAGGAACCAGGCGCCGGTGCCGTCGAAGAAGCCGACCTTCGTCGCGGCCGTCCCCGTTCCAGTCCCCGGTCAGCGGAGTGACTCCCGGCCAGCCGAACAGGATCATCTTGTCGGTCGGCTTCGCCGTCCCAGACGCCGTTGCCGTTGTAGTCCAGGAACCAGTGGTAGCCGTTGAAGAAGCCGACCTTCGTCTTGCCGTCGCCGTTCCAGTCGCCTATGAACGGCGTCACTCCGCTCCAGCCGAAGTTGATGAGTTTGTCAGTCGGAGTGTCGTCCCAGGCGAAGTTGCCGTTGTAGTCGAGGAACCAGGCGCCGCCGCCGTCATAGAAGCCGATGTTGTCGGTCCCGTCGCCGTCCCAATCGCCCACGAACGGCGTGCCGCCGGGCCAGCCGAACAGGACCTCGGCGTCGGTCGGCGTGCCGTCCCAGGACGCCGTTGCCGTTCAGGTCGAGGTACCAGTGGTAGCCGTCGAAGACGCCGATCTCGTCGATTCCGTCGCCGTTCCAGTCGCCGGGGACCGGAGTTACGCCCTCCCAGCCGAAGCCGTAGCTCTTGTCGGTGCCCTCATCCCAGGCGCCGTTCCCGTTGGCGTCCAGCGCCCACCAGCCGTCGCGGAAGATCCCGACGCCTCTGGCCATCCGGGGCGGCTGCGTCACCTCGACGGTCTGCCCGCCCACCACCACGTTGCCGGTCCGCAGGCTACCAGTGTCATTGGCGGATGCACTCACGGTGACCGTCCCCTCACCGACGCCGTAAGTATCACCGTCGATCGTCAGCCAGTCGCTCGAAGTTCCGGCGTGCCATTCGCAGCCGATGGGGTCGGGAGTCACGGTCACGGAACGAGCCCCGCCGTTTGCGGGAAGGGCCACTTCCGTCGCGGAGATTCCGTAGGCGCAAGATCCATACTGCCTTGGCTGATACCACTCTCCTGCTATCGTCATGTTGGCACTCCGCTGAGTGCCGAAAAAGGGATCTGCCTCAAACACCAGTGTTGAACTGCCAACACCCGTATATCCTGATGTCACAGTGAGCCAATATGGAAGGCCCTCCATTGTCCAGGGGCAGCCCGCCTCCGTAGTGATGCCGATCGCGACGGGCCCGCCGTCTGGGCCCAACGCCCAAAGGTTCGGCTCAATTAGGTATTCGCAACCAGCGCCCGGCTGGTCTATCGTGATTACCTTGCTGCCGATGGAGATAGTCCCGCAGCGAGTAGCTCCAGGATTGGTCTGAACGTCCACATGTAGTACGGACACCCCGGTACCTGAACTGCTGCCGGCCACGTGAAGCCACTCGGCGCTCGGCGTCGCTGTCCACGCACAGCCGCTTGGCGCCGTAATCGAAAACTCCCAAGAATTCGTGGTGCCGGCGATCCAGGCCTCGCCCGCGGAGTTGACCGCCAGAGCACCACGTCGCTCCTCCTGCCGTCCACCCAGATAAGTCGAATAGATGAATGAACTTCCGTCGGCCGAGAGCTTGCTCACAAAAGCGTCGTCCAGGCCGGCTTTCGATGGCTGAACGCTTCCGGCAGTAGTGGGGAAATCGGAGGAATCCGTCGTGCCGGTGGCATAGACCGCGCCGGCTGAGTCGACGGCCTGCTCGGGGTTGAAGGGTTAATCGCGGTTTGGCTAGGCTGATGTCTCGGAAGTTGGTGGACTGTGGGGACGGCCTGTGAGGCCGCCGCAGCCGGAGCGGCTGCCCCACACGAACCAACAACTCTCAAAGGACCACGTCCCTGGCGCACTCGGGTGCCCGGATCGCGCGCGGCTCGCGGCGGGATCCGCATGAGGGCTACTCCGCGGACGTGGTCCCTCTAACTTCAGGTTGCGAAAGGCTACTTCTGCGATGCCGACAGGGCCTGGTCGAGGTCCCAGAGAATGTCGTCGATGTCTTCAATGCCGATGGAGACGCGGACCATGTCCGGCTCCACACCCGCGGCCTTCTGCTCTTCGGCGGCTAGTTGCTGGTGGGTCGTCGAGGCCGGGTGAATCACCAGCGACCGCGCGTCGCCGACGTTCGCCAGATGGCTGAATAACTGAACTGAATCGATGAGCTTCCGTCCGGCTTCATAGCCGCCCTCAACACCGAAGCTGAAGACGCTGCCGGCACCGCGCGGTAAGTACTTCTCGGCCAGGGCATGGTAGGGGCTCGAGGGAAGTGACGGGTACTTGACCCATTTGACGAGCTTGTGCTCGTCGAGAAACTGCGCGACGCGCTGGGCATTATCCACGTGACGGTCCATGCGCATGCCGAGTGTTTCGACTCCCTGCAGAAGCAGGAACGCGTTGAAGGGACTCAGGCACGGACCGAGATCCCGCAGGCCTTCCACCCGCGCCCGGATGATGAATGCGAGCGGGCCGAAGGTCTCCGAGAAGTTGATGCCGTGGTAGGCCCGGGACGGCTGGGTGAGCTGCGGATAGTCGCCCTGGGTCCAATCGAACTTACCGCTGTCGACGATCATGCCGCCGATCGAGGTGCCGTGGCCGCCCATGAACTTCGTCATCGAGTGCAGGACGACGTCGGCGCCGTGGTCGATCGGTCGGCACAGGTACGGCGTGGCGAACGTGTTGTCGACGATCAGCGGCAGCTTATGGGCGTGCGCAATGGCGGCCACCTTCTCGATGTCGAGCACATTGCCGCGCGGGTTCGAGATGGTCTCGCCATAGAGAAACTTCGTCTTCGGCGTGATGGCCTTGGCAAAGTTTTCCGGATCGTCCGGCTCGACGAAGGTTACCTCGTAGCCCATTTTCCGGAAGCTGACGTCGAACTGCGTGTAAGTGCCGCCGTAGAGCGTGCTCGATGCGACGGCGTGGTCGCCGGACTGTAACAGGCCGTTGGCGGCGATGAATTGGGCCGCCTGGCCGCTGGCCACGGCAAGGCCCGCAATTCCATTCTCGAGCGATGCCACACGCTGCTCGAGCACATCCGTCGTCGGGTTCATGATCCGCGTGTAGATGTTGCCGAACTCCTCGAGACCGAAGAGCTTGGCGGCATGGGCGGAATCCTTGAACATGTAGGACGTTGTTTGGTAGATCGGGACCGCGCGCGCTCCCGTCGTCGGGTCTCCTTGGTATCCGGTGTGCAGCGCTCTGGTGTTGAAGCCCAATTGGCGTTCGGGTTTGTCGTTACTCATTTCAAATCCCTTCTTTTGTCAGGGGCGCGTAATCTCTGATCTTCGGCGGGTGGCCCGCCTCTCTCGCGACGACGTGGGCCCCCGCCAGACGATGTCGGCCGGTTGGAAACCCTCTGTCGATTCCCTGGGTTTACCCGGGGCGCGCTGCGAAGCCCGCGCCGGGCCGGGTCCCCTGGCGTCGCCCAACCGCCGGCGATCGAGTCTCCAGGCTTGTCGGCCACGCCACGTCGCGCTCGAGAACCGGCTGGCTTTCAATTGGTGTCGAGCCGGAACGCGGGGCGCTGCAAGAGTCCCTCCCGCGGCGGACCGGGTCCGGACCGCTCAGTCTTTCGACAGCCCCTC
This sequence comes from Bryobacterales bacterium, assembly GCA_963809945.1. GTDB lineage: Bacteria > Acidobacteriota > Terriglobia > Bryobacterales > Bryobacteraceae > CAWELS01. Next base: position 119,421 of record CAWELS010000047.1, read on the forward strand.
AACGGTGTGCGGTCCGCGTTCGCCGAAGCGGTACCAGCTTAGCAAGTCGCCGGCAATCTTGTCACTGGCGCCGACGCCGCGTCGACTTACTGTGACGGGAGCTTCTCAATCGATACGGCTTGGCGGTGGCCGCCTATTGGCTAGTGCAGTGTCTCCGAAGTTGATGGACCTTTGGGGCGGCCTGCGGGGCCGCCACGGCCGGAGCGGCTGCCCCACACGAGCCAACGGCTCCAGCGGTCACTGTCCGGGGACATGTGAAACAGCACACTGGCTTGCATGCGGCATCGCCCAAGGGCGGACCGCGGACCCTGGCGCGACCCTACCGCTTGTAGCCGATCTTCATGAGGAACTCGGTGCGTACCTTTACGTCGTCATCTGTCTCGACGCCCAGCGGAGGCTGTCCGTCAATGACGCCGGCGATGCCGCGTCCCAACTCGCTCTCGGCGATGATGACTTCCACCGGATTGGCGGTCGCGCAGAAGATGCGGCAGACTTCGGGGACGGCCTTGACGCGCGGCATGATGTTGATCGGGAATCCGTCGCGCATGCAGATCACGAACGAGTGGCCGGCGGCGATGGCCTGGGCATTGCGGATGGCCAGTGCCCGCATGTCGGGATCGTTGGCATCGGTGCGGATGAGCCGTGGTCCCGATGCTTCGCAGAAAGCGATGCCGAATTTCAAGCCCGGATTGGTCGTGATGATGGCTTCATAGAGGTCCTCGACGGTTTTGATGAAGTGGGACATGCCGAGGATCAGGTTCACGCCTTCGGGGATCTCGAGGGAGACGGTCTTGAGTTCCATAGCGTCCTCTTAGCCTACCAGGAGGCTCGCTCACGCGCTCTGCCGAGCCGTCGCTTGCCATTCCGGCGGCCGGGTGCCCACAGACCGCCCGGCGTTCCCTTTCAGACATGCGGACAGCCTCCTCTGCCGCGATATCTAAGACAAGCAAGTTGAACTATTTACGGCAGAACTTCAGAGATGACTTGAAGGGTGGTTGGGGCGCTATCATCTTATGCATCCGGCTCTGTAGCCGCGCCGGCGGGCCTCGTCACGGCGTACCGGAACGAGACCCACGCCGAGCCTGCCGCCTCCCGGTGTTGGTACGCCACCGCCTCTCCCCCAGCCGCTTCAATCAGCCGGACCACCTCCCCGCGCCGGATGCCGTTCATTTCGATCACGGGACGGCCGCGGCTGAGCAGACGCCGGCCCAGGCTGCTCAGCCGGGCGTAGCTATTGCCCGGCATGGCCCGCGCGATCCAGGGCGAAGCCCGATGGCTCGGGAGGACGAACAGGAGCAATCCACCGGGGGCCAGCAGGCGGACAAACTCGCGGAGATAGCTCCGCGTCAACGACGGCCGCAGGTGCTGCAGCGTAATGGCGGAGTAGATGAAATCGAAGGCGTCGCTCGGGAACTGTTCGAGCCCCGCCGAACGATTGCAGACGAAGCGGCATCGCTCGCCCTGCCGGTTGTATTGCTCGGCGAGCGCCAGCATGGCCGGCGAGACGTCCACTCCCGTCACCACATCGAAGTGCTCGGCGAGCGCCTGGGTCAATCGTCCGGCGCCGCAGCCGAAGTCGAGCGCGGCCCGGCGCCGCTGCGGCCGGTGCAGCGTCCGGGCGTACTGCATCGCCTCGGCGATTTCGAGGACTCCGATGCGAAAGAACTCCGCGACGTCCCAGGGCTCGCCCTCGCCCGGGCGTCCGAGGATCGCGCGCATCGGGTCGGTTCGCGCGAGTTCATCCCATTCGTGTTGGAGCCGTTCCAGGTTCATCCGTCTCGGGTAGGCCCGCCGCGGCGGGCCTACCCGAAGTGTAGTCCAGGCGGGCGGTGCTGCCCGGGGCAACGCGTGCAATCCCCGTTCGGGGCGCCCCGCCGGAGAGGCCGGAGAGAGTGTCCCGGGGCCGTTATTCGGAATGCATTTCGTTCCGCCGCCGGCGGGACGTTGCCGCCATCCGATACGTCCAATACAGCTTGAGACTCGTTTCCGGTAAGCTGATTGTTTGGAGTCCGCGTGCCAAGGCATTTTACCTCTTCCCTGTTTATGATTTTGTTGCTCGTGCCCTCCCTGTGGGCGCAGCGGCCCGGCGACAGCGCCGACCCGCAACCGGCGGCGGCGACGCCTGCGTCCTATGGCGCGGAGCCGCCCGAATCGGAGGCGACAGCGCCACCGGACGATGCCGCGCCCGACCGCACCGAGCTGAACCTGCTCGGTGAAGTCAACAGCGAGTCGGGCGAGTCTCGACGCAATGAGAACGTCCAGCTCACTCTGATCGACAACAACGTCCAAAAAGAGATCAACCAGAGAATGGGCGTCACCGCGACGCTCGTCGACGAACTCGCGGTCGAGCAGGGCTACTTCGGCGCCGAGTATGGCGACAACCCCTCGCGTCCGCCCCACCTGTCGTCACAGAGCGTGTCGGGCTTCCATGGCAATCTCTTCTGGACCCACAACAACAGCGTATTCAGCGCCCGGTCGTTCTTCCAGGTCGGCCGGGTGCAGCCGGCGCGTTCGAACGACTACGGGTTCAACATCGGCACGCCGCTGTGGCGCGGCGCCAGCCTCACGATCGACGGCTCGCAAGGGCTCCTGCGCGGCCAGGTCAACGGCAACATCCTGGTGCCCTCGGCCGAGGAGCGCATCCCGCTGACCACCAATCCCGAGGACCTGGCCATCGTCCGGTACATCTTGAGCGCCTATCCAGCGGAGCTTCCCAACCGTACCGACATCCATCCCCGCGCCCTCAATACCAACGCGCCGCAAAACATCAACAACAACCGCCTCGGCGGTATCCTCGACCAGAACCTCAGCAGCAAGGACCATCTCAGCCTCCGCTACGGTTTCACCGGACAGAAGGTCGACGCCTTCCAACTCGTCGGTGGTCAGAACCCCAACACCACGACGCGCAACCACTCGGCTCGCATCACCTGGTCCCGCGCCTGGAGCCCAATGACGACCTCCGATGCGACCATCGGATTCGATCGCGTGGGATCTCTGCTCGTCCCCGACGAGACGGCCCTCGGTCCTTTCGTCGTTTTTGGCCGTGAACTCGAGTACATCGGACCGGGCGGCAACATCCCGATCGACCGGGCGCAGAACACGTTCCGCTACGCCTACCTCGTCCGCCACATCCACGGCCACCACACCCTCACCTTCGGCGCCGACGCCGCCCGCCGCCAGATCAACGGCTCCGAGAGCAGCAACCATCGCGGCGTGTTCTGGTTCATCGAGGACTTCGGCCGCGATCCGGTCACGAACCTCCGCATGGGCACCCCGTCCACCTACAACGTCACGATCGGGGACACCCACCGCGGCTTCCGCGACTGGCACGCGCAACTCTACGCCGGCGACCGTTGGCAGGTCTCCCGAGACTTCACCCTCACCATCGGCCTGCAATACCGGCCGGCCACCGCGCCTGTCGAAGTGAACGGTCTGAGTGAGATCCCTTTCCACTCGGACTGGAATAACTTCGGTCCGCAGCTCGGCCTCGCCTACCGGCTGCCCGGAAGCTGGGGCGCGCTGCGCGCCGCCTATGGCCTCCACTATGGCGAGATCTTCCCGGCCACCTACATGCAGGCCCGCTTCAACCCGCCGGCCAACATCCAGCTCGAGGTCAAGTCGCCGAAGCTCTCCGATCCGCTCCGTGACCTGACGGAAGAGGACTTCAACCCGAACGCCCGCAGCGCCATCACCGAACTCGCGCCGGACCTCCAGACTCCCTACGCCCACCTCTATTCCTTCACTTGGGAGATCGAGCCGCGCCGCGACTGGTCGGTCCAGCTCGGCTATGTCGGCAGCCGGGCGCACATGCTGCTGGCCGCCTGGCAGCTCAACCGTGCCGTACCGGTCGAAGGCATCGAGCAGATCTCGGAGACGGTTAACGACCGGCGCCCAGACCCCCGCTACTTCACCGTGACTCATATCCACAACGGCTCCCGCGCCTTCTTCGATGCCGCCAAGGTCACACTGAACATCCCCCGCTGGAAGGGCTTCTCCGTCGACGCTTCCTACTGGTTCAGCAAGTCCATCGACTTCGGCGCGAGCTACACCGGAACCGCGGCCGGCCGCGACGCCCTGCGCAACCGTAGCCCGTCGCAGTTCTACTTCCAGGAGGACCTCAAAGGGGTCAGCGACTTTGACCAGCGGCACGCCGTGCTTTGGCGCGCGTTCTACGAGGCGCCCGCATTGGCCGCCTCGCCCTCCTGGATGCGAAGCGCCTTCGGCCACTGGCAGTTCAGCTCGGTTTTGCTGCTGAAGACGGGCACGCCCTTTTCGGTTACCTCCACCGACTCGGCCGGCTGGGGCAACGTCGACGGCGAAGGTCGTGACAACCCCGTGTTGCTCGATCCCTCGATCCTGGGCCGGTCCATCGATAACCCTGACACGTCGATCGCGCGCCTGCCCCGCGATGCTTTCGGCACGATCGAGCCCACCGACCTGCGCGGGAATCTCGGCCGCAACACGTTCCGCAAGGATGGCATCGCCAACCTGAACGTGGCCCTGTCCCGGATCTGGCCGATCGGCGGTGACAGGTCGGTCCTGTTCCGGGCCGAGTCACTGAACTTCACCAATCAGGCTCAGTTCGCGGAACCTGATGTCCACATTTCATCGGACAACTTCGCCACCATCACCAACACCCTGAACGACGGACGCACCTTCCGCTTTACCCTGCAGCTCGCGTTCTGAGGAACGGGAATAGAAACAGAGTACCGGCGACACCTGGCTACCCGCCCGCGGGCGCCGTGTCTTACTGGACCGGCACAATGCGGTAATCCACGAGCAGGTAGAACACGAGGCCGGCGTCCAGGCCGCTGGCGGCGAAACGGTTCTGATCAAGGCGTGACATCCGCCCGACGATGAGTCCGGAGGGCGGGTCTTCGCCTGTTTCCGGGTCCCACGGAGAGCTGGCGGGAAGGGTCGAGAGCATCCAGGCAGGCAGTGTGAACCCGCCGGCGCTTGGCCTTTGCGCGCATGCGAACGCGCTCATGACCCCCTCGTCGACCCGGGCTGAGTAACCGAGTATCACGACGACTTCCCGGGCGTCATCCCCACCGGTCCAGGCGATGGCCTGATCCTGGTTCCGAGAGAGGGCCGTGATGGCATCTCTGTTGGTCCAGGTGAACTGGGACGCGGGAACGGTGATGGCTGTCTGCTGTGGCAGGGGTCCGACGTCGCCGCCACCGGCGCCGTTCGAGAAAGTGTACAGGCCGGGGATGATTAGGTTCTCTTCATCGCTGCCATCAGCCAGGAACCCGGAGTCCTCGCGTGGCATGTCCACCATTCCGAACGGGGTATTTGCGGTCATCGCCTCGCCGGCGGACAGCGGAAGGAAGGGGGCACGGTCATCGATCTCAACATCCGTCCCGATGCCTTGATAGACGTAGCAGGCGCCCACGGAGAGAGGCAGAAGCTAGGCCCGAATCCCACCGGGCCGAGGCCCTGCAGCAGCGAAGCTTGTGGAATGGACCCGAACTCGGCGGAGGCGCTCGTGAGGCCGCCTCCATCGGGCATCCCGGGCGCGGAGAGGTCCACGCCCAACAGGACGATGGCCCCCATCCTGGTGTTCGCTCCCTGCGCGGCGGGGCCGAGGTCGGCGGCGGTGAAGCTGACGCTGTCCGAGCAGGCTCCGCCGGCTGTATTGATCGACATGGTGCCGAAGTTACTAACTGTTCCGTTGACCACGATGGCGACCGGGACATAGCAGCCCACGACACCGGCCGGCACCTGGAACTGGATCTGGTCGATGCCCGGAAACTCGGCTGAGCGGCCCTTGTAGTTCAGCGCCGCCGGTATGCCGTCGACCAGCACCTGCACGTCCACGTCGAGGTCGCCCACGGGGGGCCGATTGGAATCGTCGCCGGCGATGGCGCCGAGTCCCGAGCCCCAGAGGATCTCGTACTGATCCTCGACGGCGGAGTCGATCAGGGAGTTCAGGCGGATATCCGCCGGCGAGTACCAGTTCTGGACGATTGCCGGGCCATAGCCGGACTGGTTCCGGGTAAAGATCCCGAATGCGCTCGAGACCACGAGAATGGGGAAGGGCGCGGAAGCCTCACCGTTGTAGATGACTGTGAGTGTGCCCTGGCCGACGGGCGTGCCGGAGGGCAGCACGGCGGCAAGCTGATTGGTCCAGGTGTAGACCATGAACGCATCCACGGTGACGCCTCCGACGGTGACTTCGATTGAGGTTCCACTCATGAGGGTGGGCAGGGGCAACGTACCGGGAAACACGAGCGGGTCAGGTCCCATGTTCCGGCCGGTGAGAACGAACATGGCCCCCTGGGCGATCCCGTGGCCGGGCAGTCCGGCCGGCAGCCAGCTCGCGGCGTTGAAGACGCCGGCGACGACCGGCCCCTCGGCGATCCTGGCGACGAACACGTCGGTGGTCTCATCAGTGCCCTTCAGTTCGCCGAAGGAGACCGGAGCGGAGAAGGTCTCGGCCGGCGAATTGGTGGATCCGGTGATGTAGGCGCTGCCGAAGTCATCGACGGCGATGCCGTAGGCGAAGTCATCTCCGGACCCGCCGATGTAGCCGGAGTAGTCCAGCCCGGATCCGTCCCTCGTCACCCGCGCGAGAAAGGCCTCGGTCCCGCCCGCGTAGACGGCGTCCGGCCCGTTCGTCAAGGGGAAGCTGGCGGGGTCGGACATGGTCCAACCCGTCACATAGACGGCACCACCCCCGACAGCGACGTCCGTGGCCGCGTCATCCCTGCTGCCGCCGATATAGCCCGCATATTCGAGCGCTGTTCCGCCGGAATTCACCTTGGCGATGAACCCGTCACTTTCGGCGTTGTGGGTGACGTCGGGTCCCACCAGAACCGGGAACGTATCCTCGGCCGACAGGGTGCGGCCAGCCACGTAGGCGCTGCCGCTGGCGTCGACCGCGATGCCGTTCCCGATGTCCGCCGCCGCGCCACCGATGTAGCCGCAGTACGTGAGGCCGGCGCCGCCGGCATCGACCTTTGCGATGAAGGCATCACCATCGGGGTCGGCGAGCGTGAGGTCCGGCCCGACCTTCACCGGGAAAGTAGCCTCGGTGGAGAGCGCCTGTCCAGTCACATAGGCATTGCCACCCGCGTCCACCGCCACACCGTAGCCAATGTCCCAGGCCGCGCCGCCGATGTAGCCGGCGTAGACCAGGCCCGTGCCGTCGGCCCGCACTTTGGCGATGAAGGCATCCCGGTCGCCGTTCGCGGTTGGATCCGGACCCACCTTTACGGGGAAGGTGGCCTCGGTGGAGTCCGTCGAGCCGGTGAGATAGACATTCCCATCGCTATCCAGAGCGATTGCTTCCGCGCGGTCCCATGTCGCGCCGCCGACGTAGCCGGCAAAGACAAGGGCGGTCCCCGATGGATTCACCTTCGCGACGAAGGCGTCGTTCTCGCCGTTGTGGGTGAGGTCGGGCCCCACGGTCGCTGGAAATGTTTCCTCGCTGGACCAGGTGTTCCCGGCGACGTAGGCGTTGCCCTCCTGGTCGACGGCAATGCCGTGGCCGATGTCGGTCCCGGAGCCGCCGATGAAGCCCGCGTACAGAAGCGCGGTACCCAACGGGTTGAGCTTGAGTACGAAAGCATCGTTGGCGCCGTTGATGGTCAGGTCCGGACCCGCTTTGAGCGGGAATGCGTCGGAGGTGTAGGCGCGCCCGGTGATGTAGGCATTGCCGGCGGCATCCACGGCGATGGCGTTGCCCACGTCATTGCCAACTCCGCCGATGTAGGAAACGGAGATCACCACCGCGGGATCGATGATCAGCGGCAGGCGGGGGTCGTAGTCGCCCAACTCAAAGTGGAACGAATTCGAGGGGGCGAGCTGGAACCGGACGGGGATCTCCTTGTTCACCCCGTTGACCTCCTGCCAGGCGCGAGGCGGTTCATCGCTGAAGCTGCCCAACGGTGTCGACACTTCCAACCGGCCCGTGCCATCCAGTCGGACGCTCTCAGCACCACGATACCGGAGCCGTATCCGGCCGGGGTCGGCGCCGGGGTTGACGACGAACTGGTACTTGAGCCGGTCTGTCGTACCGGTGTAGAGGAGGTCGACGCCGGGCCAGAGGTCGTTGTAGGTCACGCCCGCGTACGTTGGAAGGGCAGTTTTCCATTGCCGGACCGGACCGTGGAAGTAGCTGACGATGGCTGGGGCCGGGGGGCCACCGACCGGCGCGGCGGCGGGGTTCGTATCGATGAAGTCCAGCTTCACCGCCCAGCGCCGCGGCGCCCGGGTGCCGGCGTCACCGGCGGCCGCCCTGCTGAGCGCGAAGGTCACGCCATCCGGCGCGAAGTACACGCTCTTGTCGCGGCCGTGCACATAGTAGCGCACGGTTGAGTCCACCTGTCCCTGGTTTTCGATGAAGTAAAGCGGAAGATCGCCGTACCGCCCAGCCCGGTCCGGGATCGCACACGGCGACGGAGCAACCAGGAAGATGAGAACGCCAGCCACCCAAAACGACTTCATGACTGACTCATCCCTTGTGGCGGCGGCGCCCGCGCGAGCCCGCCGCGGTCAACCGATCAGAGAAGTGTAGGAGCCAGGACTTCCCTCCTGGATCCTGGGCAGAGACAGTATACACCGATTGAGGCGAAGCAGACCCGATCCTCGTTGATTATGGCGCCGGCAACCTCCGCCGGCGCCTTCCGAACTGTAATAGACTCGATCTGCTCGTGGCCGGAGAGCCACGGGAGCAGTGCCGTCAGGCCGCTTCAGCCGGCAGGAGCGGACTGGCTTTGCGGCGGCGGAACCAGATCTCGACGGACGCGAGATAGGTGTAATAGACGGGCGTCAGGTAGAGGGTGACCAGTTGCGAGAAGATCAGACCTCCGACGACGACCAGGCCAAGCGGCTGGCGGGCCTCTCCGCCGGCCCCGAAGCCGATAGCGATAGGCACGGCGCCGAGCATGGCGGCCATGGTGGTCATCATGATAGGCCGGAACCGGATGACGCAGCCCTCGTAGATGGCCTCGATGGGAGATTTGCCCTCATTGTGTTCGGCAGCGAGGGCGAAGTCGATCTGCATGATCGCGTTCTTCTTCACGATTCCGACGAGCATGATGAGGCCGACGAACGAGTAGATATTCAGTTCGACATGGAAAAGGAACAGCGTCAGCAAGGCGCCGAAGCCGGCCGAGGGAAGCCCCGAGAGAATCGTGATGGGGTGCAGATAGCTCTCATACAGGATGCCGAGCACGATATAGACCACCAGGATCGCCATCACGAGCAGCACGTTCAGGTTTTTGAAGGAATCCTGAAAGGCCTCGGCGGTACCCTGCGCGGAGCCGGTGACGGTGGAGGGCAGGGAAGTGTCGGCGATCGCCTGCACCTTGTCGAGCGCCTCGCCCAGGGAGATGCCCGGCGCGAGGTTGAACGATAGCGTGACCGACGGAAGCTGGCCGAGGTGGCTGATGGACTCGACGCCGACGGTCTGGACGGTCTTCACCACGGCGTCCAGGGGAACCAGTGCCCCGCGGCTGGACCGCAGGTAGAGCAGGGAGAGCGCCTTGGGGTTCTCCTGAAACTCGGGCTTGGTCTCGAGGATCACCTGGTACTCATTGGTCGGCGTGTAGAAACTCGTGACGTAGCGGGAGCCGTAGGAGCTGGCCAGCGCATTTTCGATCTGCTGAGCAGAGACGCCAAGAGCCGCGGCCTTGTCGCGATCAATGAGGACGTTGAGCATCGGCTTGCGCAGCAGCAGGTCGGTCTGGACGTCCTCGAGGATGGGGAGCGCGGCAAGCTTCGATTCAAAGTCCTGAGAAACCTGATAGAGCTCGCCAATGTCCGTTCCCTGCAGCGTGTACTGATACATGGCGCGCGTCATGAATCCGCCGATCCGGATGGGCGGCGGATTTTGGATGTATGCCCGAACGCCGGGGACCTTGGCGAGCTCAGGCCGTAGCCGGGCCATGATCTGGTCGGCGCTGGACTTCCGCTCGCGGCGGGGCTTGAGCCGCAACATAATGCGGCCGGAACTCCCGCCGACTCCGCCGCCCCCGCCCGAACCGGCGCTCGAATTGAAGCGTTCGACATCGGGATCCGCGCCGACAATCGCACCGAGCTCCTGCGCGTAGCGGAAAGTCTGGAACGGCGAGGTCCCCTGCTCGGCTTCGAAAGTGATGTTCAACTGGTCGGTGTCTTCGCTGGGGATGAATCCCTTGGGCACCTTCACAAAGAGAAAAGCCGTGGCGGCGAGCACGAGAACGGAGATGCCGAGCGTGACCGGCCGATAACGCAACGACCAGCGCAACGTCCTCGAATAGATCGACAGCATGCCCTGGAAGAAGCCTTCGGTAATCTTGTAGAACCCGCCGCGCCGCTTGTCCGTCATCGGGCGGAGGAAGCGGCTGCAGAGCATCGGCGTGAGCGTGACCGACACCAGTCCGGAGATCAGGATGGCGGCGGCGATGGTGACGGCGAACTCGCGGAACAGGCGTCCGATGATCCCGCCGAGGAACAGGACAGGGATGAAGACCGACGCGAGCGACAGCGTCATGGCGACGATCGTGAAGCCGATCTCGCGCGAGCCGCGCAAGGCGGCGGTCATCGCGGTCTCCCCGTGCTCCATGTGCCGGACGATGTTTTCGAGCATGACGATGGCGTCGTCGACGACGAAGCCGACGCACAGGATGAGCGCCATCATCGAGAGATTGTTCAGCGAATAGCCGAGCAGGTACATCACCGCGAACGTGCCGACAATCGAGAACGGCAGCGCGAGACTGGGAATGCTGGTGGCCGAAAGATTGCGCAGGAACAGGAAGATCACCACGATCACGAGGCAGAGCGCCAGCAGCATGGTGAATTGCACGTCATGAAAAGACTCGCGGATCGACTCGGCGCGGTCGTAGACAACGTCGAAGGTCACCGACGGCGGCAGCTCCTGCTGGAAGACGGGCATCAGGGAACGGATGGAGTCGTTGACCTTGATGGTGTTGGTGCCGGGCTGCTTCTGCACCATCATGATGATGCCCTTCCGGTCGCCGAGCTCACGCGAGTGATACCAGGCCGCGGTCTTGTCGTTCTCGATACCGTCGATCACCTTGGCGACGTCCTCCAGTCGCACCGGCGAACCGTTGCGATAGGCGATCACCATGGGGCGGTAGCCGGCGGCGTTGTCCAATTGCCCCGAGGCCTGGAGAGTGTAGGAGCGCGAGGGCCCGTAGAGCTCGCCGGTCGGCATGTTGACGTTCCAGCTATGAATCGCCGCGGCGACCTCGTCGATCCCCAGGTTCTTCGACGCCAATGCCACTGGATCCACCTGGATGCGCACGGCGTAGTCGGCCGCGCCCCAGACCTGCACCTGGGCCACGCCGGTGACCATGGAGATGCGCTGCGCGAGCATGGTCTGGGCCCGCTCGTTGAGTTCGTAGAGCGGCATCGTGTCGGACGTGAGGGCGAGGATCAGGATGGGCCGGTCGGCCGGGTTCACCTTGCGGAACGACGGCGGCGACGGCATTCCCTCGGGCAGGGAACGGCTGGCGCGGGCGATGGCCGCCTGGACGTCCTGGGCAGCCGAGTCGATATCGCGCTCGAGCGAGAACTGCAGGGTGATCGAGGTGCTGCCGAGCGTACTGGTGGAGGTCATTTCGTCGATGCCGTCGATGGTGGAGAACTGCTTCTCGAGCGGCGTGGCGACGGCCGAGGCCATGGTCTCCGGGTTGGCGCCGGGGAGGTTCGCGAAGACCGAGAGCGTGGGGAAGTCGACGTTCGGCAGATCGCTGACTGGCAGGGACCGGTAGGCGACAAAACCGAACAGGGCGATGGCCAGCATCAACAGGCTGGTCGCCACCGGCCGGCGGATAAAGATCGCGGAGAAGTTCACGAAGCGCGCGCCTCCTGGACGCTCACTTTCATTCCGGGCGCCAGGCGAAGCTGGCCCTCGGTCACAACGGTTTCACCATCCTTCAGGCCATTCTCGATGACGACCTCCTCGCCGACCCGGAGGCCGGTGACGACCGGTCGCAGCTCGACGGTCTTGTCAGCGGTGACGACGTAGGAGTATTCGCCCTCCTGCCCCATCTGAACGGCGCGAATGGGAACCACCACCGCATCGGGGATCGTGGTGAGGCGGAGCACCACGTTCACAAACTGGCCCGGCCAGAGACTACCGTGGGAGTTCGGGAAGGTGCCCTTCAGCTTCACGGTGCCGGTGTCGGTGTCGACGGCGTTGTCGACGAAGGTAACGGTGCCGGTCTCGGGCTCATCCGCGGAACCGGGAGGTGCGGCCAACACGGTCAGCTTCCCCTGGGTCATGTATTTTCTCACGTCGGGCAACTGGTCTTCCGGCACGGCGAAGGTGACGTAGATGGGATGAATCTGGTTGATCGTAATCAGCTCCGGATCGGTGGTGCGGATCAGGTTGCCCTCCTCGACGGCGAGGTCGCCGGTGCGCCCGTCCACCGGCGAGTTGATCTCGCAGTAGCTGCGCTGGAGGCGGGCGGTGTCGAGCCCCACCTGGTCGGCGGTGATGGAGGCCTGCGCGCTTTCGATGGCGGCGCGGTCCGCACGCACGGCTTCCGCGCGGGCATCGGCGTCGGAGGCGTACTGCTCGGCCTGCGACTTCGACATCACGCCTTCGTCGAGAAGCTGCTGATAGCGGCCGGCCTGATCGCGGGCATACTTCTCGACGGCCTGATCGCGCTGGAGGTTGGCCTGCGCCTGGCGGAGCAGGGCGCTGTCCCGCGCAAGGTTCGCCTCAACTTGGTGAATCGCGGCGTCATAGGGCCGGGGGTCGATGAGGAACAGCGGATCGCCGGCCTTCACGTCCTGTCCTTCGCGGAAGAAAACCTTGGTCAACTGGCCGCCGACTTGCGCCTTGACGCGAATGACGCTGAGCGCCTCGACGGAGCCGACGACCTTCAGGTCGACCGGCATCGGCTTGCGGCCGACGACGGCAGTAGTGACAACCGCCGGCGGCGGGCCGGATGCTGCCATAGGCTGACTACTCTTGGAACAACTCAGGAGGGCGGCAAAGAGTGCCAGGGAAACCCCGAAAGGAGCTTGCTTCATGGATGTAGAATCTCGAACACTATTTTACGCCTGTTCCGGATGTGTGAAAGTTCAAATTTGCACCGGCGGGCGCCTCCGGGAGGCGGCTCCGGTCTGAGCGTGGAGGGGACGGGCCCCCGAAGCCATGCGGCGGGGGAAAAGGGAAGCGGGCAGGACGCCCGCCAAGTGATTGAAGATTGGTGAGCCGGCTGGGACTCGAACCCAGGACCCACGGCTTAAAAGGCCGTTGCTCTACCTACTGAGCTACCGGCTCCGACTCGTTGGATTCCAATCTGCTGTCCGGGATTCCCATTATCTCTCAAACGTGGCGTAGCCGTTGGAGGCGCTCGGCTGGCTCGAGGGGAGGGCGGATGAGCACCGAACGGCGATTTCGGCGACGCCGTGGCCACCCTGAACGGGCGTGGACGGGGCCCAGGCAGCTTGAACCTCGCGACTCCGCAATCGGTCTCTGGAAGGCCGGCAGTGATCATCACCACAGTGCCGGCATGTCGACACGCCCCCTCGACCTTGCGTTCAAACCTGAATCTGGATGCCGATCTCAAAGACCTGCGACGGGGGGAGGTTGAAGTACCGCGTCGCCTGCCTTTCGTTGCGGGCCATCAGGGCATACAGCCGGGCGCGCCAGCCGCTCATTCCTATCTTGTCCGTCGGCAGCAGGATACCCCCGCCAACAAAGTAAGTGACACGATCGAGAGCCAGACCCAGATCGTATTCCCGATTTACTTCGCCGAGGTCCTCGGGTACGTTGGGGCTCTCCATAAATCCGTGGAAGGCGACAACCCGGGTGATGTCCTGGCGTAGCCTGGTTACCCGGAAGCGCTTGCCGGGCGGTACGTGCGGCGATTTTACGAATGTCGCCGTGTAGAGGACCACTTTATCGTGGAGGGCATGATTGTGGATCAGGTTGTGCCGGAGCGAGTGCGGAGTTCCACGGGCATTGTGAGTTAGATATACGGCTTGGCCCGGGACTCGTCGATACGTGCCACCGCCGCCGATATCCGCCAGAAACTGCCGGACAGTCTGGATGCGATTCCGGCTTTTCCGGCTCTCGATGACAAATCCTCTCTGCCATGTCGTCATGAGCAGGAAAATCAGGGCCGCGACGAGCAGCGGGAACCAACCGCCGTCGATGACCTTTCCCATGTTCGCTGTGAAGAAAGCCAGGTCGATGATGAGGAATACGCCCGCCAGCCCACCGGCGGCCGGCAGCGGCCACATGAACGTACCGCGCAGAACCACAAAGAACAACGCCGTCGTGATCACCATAGTCGCTGAGATGGCCACGCCATAGGCCGCGGCCAGGTTCCCGGAGTGCCGAAAACTCATCACCAATCCGATGGCCGCAACCATCAAGATCCAGTTCACGAGCGGAACGTAGATCTGGCCGCGCTGCTCCGAGGACGTATGCCGGATATTCAGCCGGGGCAGGTAACCGAGTTGAGCGCCCTGAAAGGTCAACGAGAATGCCCCTGAAATCACGGCCTGCGACGCGATCACAGTGGCGCACGTCGCCATCACCACCATAGGATAGATCGCCCAGGACGGCACCAACTGATAGAAGGGATTCCCGATCTGGCCGGGCCGCGCAAGGATCGACGCACCCTGTCCGTAGTAGTTGAGCAGGAGGCTTGGCATCACGAACGCGTACCATCCGATGCGGATCGGCGGTTTACCAAAATGGCCGATGTCCGCGTAGAGCGCCTCTCCACCGGTTACCGCCAGAAACACGATCCCGAGCGTTGTCAAACCGGCCCAGCCGTGGTCCTTAAAGAATGACATACCGTAGTACGGATTGAGGGCCGCAAGAACAGCCGGTTGACGGCTCGTACCAATCGCTCCACTTACCGCCAGGATCGTGAACCAGAGCACCATAATGGGCCCGAATAGCCTGCCGACACGGCCCGTACCTACTTTCTGCAGCAGAAACAGTCCGATTAACACCGCTATGGTGACCGGAACCACGTATGGCTTGAAGGCAGCAGTGGTCACGTTGAGCCCTTCGATCGCACTCAGGACGGAGATGGCCGGGGTGATCATGCCGTCGCCGTAGAGCAAGGCCGCCCCGAAGAGGCCAATGATCAGCACCATTCTCCGGCTGAAGCCGCGCACCGGACGCCGGGCCAATTCCGTGAGCGCGAGGATGCCACCCTCACCGTCGTAGTCGGCGCGCAAGACGAAGACCAGGTACTTGACCGAAATCACCAGGATCAGTGACCACGTGATCAGGGAAAGCACACCCAGGACGTTGGCCTCCGATGGCTCGACACCGTATTGGCCAAAGAAGCACTCCCGCATCGCATACAGCGGACTGGTGCCGATGTCGCCGTAGACCACGCCCAACGAAGTCAGCGAGAGCAGCAAAGTGTGTTGCCAGCCGCCTGGGGGGCGCTCGGCGCCGGCGCGGTTTTCGGCATGTTTGTCGCTGGCCACGGCGCTCAGGATTTCCTGTCCCTGGCTACTTGACAACTGGTCCAGCGTTCGAGCAGGGGGGACGGCAACGGGCAAGTCCGGTGCCGGAAAGCGATATTCGTCCGTGGAGTCAACATTCCGTAGAAGAGACGCTTGACCACGACGCCGGTTTCCCTCGCAATGAGCATGCCCGCGAAGCTTTCCGGTGGGGGCAAGTGATCGCCGCGCGGACGCGCGCCCGCCCGGGCCATCTTCTGTCCTGCGGACAGCGATTCCGGTAGTCCTGAATCCTGGCGAAAAATCGCGGTGCCGGCTGCGTGATCGGAAAGCCTTGTGCCCGCCCGCCGTCGAGTCGCGGACTCCGGTTGCGGCGCGGTATAATAGCGGTTTGTCGCGGTCAGCGCCACGGCGGAGGTGTGCATGCTCCTAAGCGTTCGCGATTTGGAGCTGCGGAAGATCGGATTCGAGACGGCCCTTCCGCCACAGGCCATCGACCTTCGGGACACCGGGTTCCGGCAGGTGGGTGACCTGCACGTACGCGGCCGGGCGGAGTTGTTTTCCGCACTCGAGGAGATCCGGGTCGAGGGGCACATCTCGGTGACCATCGAGGCCGAGTGTGCTCGCTGCCTGGAAACTGGTCAGTGCTCCTTCGACCAGGACTTCGATCTGCGCTATCGTCCCGCCTCCATGGAGCAGGAAAGCTCCGAGGTGGAACTCGAGGAAGGCCAGACGGAAATCGGCTACTACGATGGCGACGGTGTGGAACTCGCCGAGGTGGTGCGCGAGCAACTCCTGCTGTGGCTGCCGATGCACTGGACGTGCGGCGAGGATTGTCGCGGGATTTGTCCCGTGTGTGGAACAAACCTGAACCAGCGCGAATGCGGCTGCCAGGAACAGACCGGTGACAACCGTTGGGCGGCGCTCAAGAGCGTTTGGCCGTCCGGCTGACGGCACGAAAGAAGCGCTGGCCGCGGAATCGACCCGGTTCGAGAAGGAAGAGAGAATGCCAAACCCGAAACGTCGACATAGCAAGAGAAGGACGTCCTCTCGCAGGACGCACGACTCCCTCACCAAGCCCGCCAAGTCCACCTGTCCGGACACCGGCCTGGCAAAGCTGCCGCATCGCGTCTCGCCGCATACTGGAAAGTACAAGGGACGTGAGGTCATTGAGGTCCCCGAGACCTGATCGGAGCGGCTTGCCCGCATCGGCCGGACTCGGGCGCAAGACTCCCGGCATCGATAATTCTAAGACTGGCCATGACAGGGAGGGTGACTGGTACCAGATGGTAACCGTTGCAGTCGACGCCATGGGCGGCGACAATTCTCCGCACACCGAGGTAGAGGGCGCTGTTGAAGCTGCCCGCGCTTACAATCTGGGCGTCATCCTCGTGGGCCGCGAGGAAATGATCGAGCGCGAGCTGTCGGCTTATAACGACGCCTCGCGGCTTCCGATCGAAATCGTCCACGCGAGCGAGCACATCACCATGGCCGACAGCGCCGCCAAGGCGCTGCGCAACAAGAAGGACAGCTCCATTCGCGTCGCCTCGCGCCTGGTCCGCGAGGGCCGTGCCCAGGGCGTCGTCTCGGCCGGCAATACCGGCGCCGTGATGGCCACCTCCAAAATCGTCCAGGGGATGATCCCCGGCGTCGATCGCCCGGCGCTGGCCTCGGCAATGCCCACGCTGGCCGGCACCTTTACGGTGCTCCTCGATGTCGGCGCCAATGTCGATTGCACCCCCCGGATGCTGGTCCAATTCGCCGTCATGGGCGAGGTCTATTCGCGCATCATCCTCAAGACCCAAAAGCCCCGGGTCGGGCTCCTCTCGATCGGCGAAGAGGAGCACAAGGGCAACGACCTCACCCGGGCCGCCTCTCCCCTGCTCAAGGAACTGCCCATCAATTTTGTCGGCAACGTCGAGGGCCGCGACGTCTACAGCGGCTCCGCCGATGTAATCATTTGTGACGGATTCGTGGGAAATGTCGTCTTAAAAGTTAGCGAAGGTTTGGTCGACGTGGTCCGGCAGATGCTCAAGGAGTCGCTGTCGGCGACCCCGACCCGCAAGCTGGGATATCTGCTTTCCAGGCCGGCGTTCCTCGAGTTCCGGAAACGGGTGGATTACTCCGAGACCGGCGGCGCTCCTCTGTTGGGCGTCAAAGGGATCTGCATCATCTGCCACGGCTCGTCGAACGCGAACGCGGTTAAGAACGCGATTCGCATCGCAGCCGAGTATGCCGAAAAACAAGTCGATACGGAGATCGAAGACGAACTCAGCCGCTGGGTCCAGCCGCGCGTCGCGGCTAGGGGCGATTAGCCGCGCCGCCGTCGTTTTCCTACCCCTGCTGCTGGTTCTGTTCCTGGCCGCGCCGGCCTCCGCGCAGCGGCTCGATCCGGCAAAGTGGACGCTGTCGATTGACCCCGCCACTGCGGCGCCGGGCTCGACAGTTATGGGGCACCTGGAGGTGCAGCTCGAATCGGGCTGGCACCTCTACTCGCCTACCACCCCGCCCGGCGGCCCGGTCCCGACCACCATCGAGCTCGCCGATAGCCAGGCCGTCAGCGGCTACGAGGTTTACCAGGAGCCGCCGGAGACGAAATTCGACCCGGCTTTCCAGATCGACACCGAAACTTACGGCGGATCGGCGGCCTTCGCCTACCTGATCCACATCGCCGGGGATGCGCCCCCCGGCCAGGCCACGGTCACGGCGCGCGTCCGCTACCAGCTCTGTAACGATACCCAGTGCCTGCCCCCGAAGCGTAAGACCGTCGAGGCTACCTTCGCGATCGCGCCGGCGGCCGGCGTCGTTGCCGCCTCGGTCCCGCCGGGGATGATCACCGCCAGTCGCGATGCGATCCCCGCGACGCCAGGTGGTGCGGAAGCGACGGAAACAGCCGTCGCGGAGACGGCCACGGAAGCCGCGACCGCCGGCGCGATGCCCGTGTCCGCCGCCGGACCCGGCCAGGGACTTCCCCGCTTCCTCCTGGTCGCCTTTGGCTTCGGCCTCGCCGCGATCTTCACGCCGTGCGTCTTCCCGATGATCCCCATCATGATGTCCCACTTCATGCAGCAGGGGAAGGTGAGCCGCGGCCAGTCTATCTCGCAGGCCGTCGTCTTCTGTCTCGGGATCGTCGTCCTGTTTTCCTCGCTCGGCCTGGCCACCACGGCGGTGCTCGGTCCATTCGGCGTCGTTCAGCTCGGCTCGAACCCATGGGTGAACGCCTTCATCGCCGCCATCTTCCTGGTCTTCGGCCTGAGCCTGCTTGGCGCCTTTGAGATCACCCTCCCGTCGGGCCTGCTGACGCGCCTGAACGCGGCCTCCGACCGCGGCGGCTACGCCGGTACCTTGCTCATGGGCCTGACCTTCTCGCTCGCCAGCTTCGCCTGCGTCGGACCGTTTGTCGGCACGCTGCTCGCAGCCTCGATTCAAGAAGGCGGCGCGCGGCCCCTGATGGGCATGGTCTCCTTCTCGAGCGGCCTGGCTCTGCCGTTCTTCTTCCTGGCGCTGTTTCCGTCGTATCTCCAGCGGATGCCCCGCGCCGGCGGCTGGATGTCGCGGGTGAAGGTCGTCCTCGGCTTCGTCATCCTGGCGGCGATGTTTAAGTACCTGAGCAACATCGATCAGGTCATGCAATGGGGCGTCCTGTCGCGCGAATTGTATCTGGCCGTCTGGGTGGTCCTGTTTGCGCTGCCCGGCCTCTACCTGCTGGGCCTGCTGCGGATGGAGGGCGTCGATCCGGACGCCAAGCTCGGCATTGGCCGGCTGCTCGTCGGCGCCGCGTTCCTCGTCTTCGCCATCAGCCTGACGCCGGGCATGTTCGGCGGACGGCTCGGTGAGATCGAAGCGTATATCCCGGCCCCGGAGCAGGGTGCGTCGATCGGCGCCACCGCCAGCGCCAGTCCCGAGTGGCTGAAAAACGACTACGACGCCGCGCTCGAGCAGGCGCGGGCCGAACACAAGCTCGTCTTTCTCGCCTTCACCGGCTACGCCTGCACGAATTGCCACTGGATGAAGGCCAACATGTTCCCCCGCCCGGAAATCGCCTCCGCCCTCGACAACTTTGTTCGGGTGGAGCTGTACACCGACGGCACCGACGAGGCATCCGAGCGGAACCAGGCGCTCCAGGAAGAGCGGTTTTCCACCATCGCAATTCCTTATTACGCGATCCTCGACGCCGACGGCCACGTCGTGACCAGCTATCCCGGACTGACCAGGGACTCGGAAGAGTTCCTGGCGTTCCTCCAGAGCAAACCCGCCAGTTAGCAGCCCATTAGAGAAACTCCCGGCAGGCTCCCTCCTCGCGCCCGCCGCCGGTACGGCGTTGACCCGGCCACGGACCGCCCGCCTGCCGGACACGCCCACTCCGGCCTCCATCCGATTCTCCATGTAATCCTCCGCTCCGCGGCATACGTCAGAGAGAGTGGTACCCGTCTCAGGAGGGCTGCGTTCATGAAGCGGATTTCCGCGGGTCTGGCGGTAGTGGCCGCGGCCGCTGCCGTTTGGTGCCGGGCCGACGAGAAACCGACGTTTCGCGTCAATGTCGACGTGGTCAACATTCTGGCGACGGTGCGGGACCACGCCGGCGGCGTTGTCAGCGATCTAGAACAGGACGATTTCGAGATCGAGGAGGATGGGCGGCCGCAGCAAATTCAGTACTTCGCCCGCCAAACGGACCTTCCGCTCACCATCGGACTGCTGGTCGATACCAGCATGAGCCAGCAGCGGCTGATTCAGACGGAACGGAGCGCGGCCCGCCAATTCTTCCGCCAGGTCCTGCGCCCGGACGACGATATGGCGTTCCTCATCCACTTCGACGTCGATGTCGAATTGCTGCAGGACCTGACCAGTTCCCGGTCCTCGCTCGAACAGGCGCTCGATCTGCTCCAAACCCCGGAGCGGGGTGCGCGGCGCCGGTTCCAGCCGGACAACTGGCGCGATGAGTTCGGTGGGCAGTTCCCCGGCGGCGGCCGTCTCCCCGGTGGCATCCCCTGGCCCGGTGGCGGCCGCGGCGGTCCGTCAGGCCCCAGTCCGCGGAGACCGGGCGGCGGCCCGGGAAGAGGTCCGGGAATGGCCGGGGTGGGCACTACGCTCTACGATTCCATCTTCCTGGCCGCCGACGAGGTGCTCCGCGATCAGGCTGGCCGGAAGACGATCGTCCTGATCTCCGACGGCGTCGATATGGGCAGCAAGATGACCCAGGAACAAGCCATCGAAGCCGCCCAGCGCGCCGACGCGATCGTCTACAGCATTCGCTACTACGACTCCACCGGTTACGGCGGCCGTCAGGGTCGCCGGCGCGGCCCGGCCGGGCGCCTTCCAGACGGTGAACACGCGCTCGAACAGATTTCGGCGGAGACCGGGGGCCGCCTCTTTGACGTCGGCGACAATCTGACTCTGGACCAGGTCTTCGCCCGGATTCAGGAGGAACTCCGCAATCAATACAGCATCGGATACACGCCGCCGGCGGGCAACCAGGCGGGCTATCGGAAGATCAGGCTGACAACAAAGGACAAGAGGCTGACGGTCCAGACCCGTGCCGGCTACTATCCCAAGGGGCAGTAGGCGCGGGCGTCATCCGGCGCTTCTTCTAACTCGCCCGAGCTCAGGCCGGCGCCGCGTCCGGGTCGCCGGACTGCCGGATCACCTGGAGCAGCTCGTCGCCGAACTTCGCCGCCTTGGCTTCGCCGATGCCGCGGACCTCGAGCAGAGCGTCCATGTCGGTTGGCCGGCGGCGGCTGAGCTCGTCGATGGTGCGGTCGTGCAGGATCACGTAGGCCGGTACGTGCTCCCGCCGCGACCGCTCGGCGCGCCACTGCTTGAGGCGATCCACCAGGGCCGGATCGGGTGGCGGCAGCTCGGACACCGGCTCGGCGGCCGCCGCCCGGCGCGAGGAACGGGCCGCATGACGCGACCGGCGCGACGCGAGCGGCCCGTCGTCAGCCGCTTCGGTGAGCCACTCCGGCATGCCGGCACAAACGTCGCAGGCATCGCAGCTTTCCCACGAAGTCTGCTGCCCGAAATGGGAGCAGATCAAACGGTGCCGGCAGGTGTCGCTCTCGACGAACTGGCGCATGGTCCGGTAGCGGTCCCAGGCGCGCCGTTGTTCCTCGCGGTCCTCGATCTGCTGGATGAAGTAGGCGAGCAGCCCGGTGTCGCGCCCCTGCCAGAGGAGAACGCAGTCCGCCGGATCGCCGTCGCGGCCGGCGCGGCCCGCCTCCTGGTAGTACTGCTCAACGGACTTGGGCAGCGAGAGGTGAACCACGGTCCGCACCGACGGCTTGTTGATGCCCAGGCCGAAGGCGATCGTGCCCACCAGCAACGGCACTTCGTCCGCCATCCAGCGCTCCTGGTTGTCGCGGCGCGTGTCGGCGTCCATCTGGCCGTGATAGGGCAGGGCGGGGATGCCGTGGCGCTCGAGCAGGGCCACCGTCTCATGGACCCGGGCGATGGTCGGCGCATAGACGATCTGGTTGGCGCTCTCGTTCGCCTTGAGCGCCGCCAGCAGCAGACCCGTCTGGGTTTTCTTCGTACACTGCCGGACCAGGAAGCGCAGGTTGGGCCGGTAGAAGCTGAGCACGTACCGGCCGGGGTCGCGCAGTCCGAGCTGATGGAGGATATCGTGGCGGACGCGCCGGGTCGCGCTGGCCGTGAAGGCGGCCACCGGCTTGTCGGGAAAACGCTCGCGCAACCGGTTGAGCTGGCGGTATTCGGGCCGGAACTCGTGGCCCCATTCGGAGATACAGTGGGCCTCGTCGATGGCGAAGAACGACACCGGCACCCTCCTGAGCCATTCGACGGTATCCTCCCGCGCCAGCCGCTCCGGCGAGAGGTAGAGCAGACGATACTTACCCGCGCGGGCGTCCCGCACGATCCGTGCCTGCTCGGCGGGCTCCACTGAGCTGTTCAGGAAGGCGGCGGGGATGCCGATGTAGTCGAGCTGCCGGACCTGGTCGCGCATCAGCGCGATCAGCGGGGAGATAACGATGGCCGTGCCCTCGAGCGCGAGCGCGGCCAGCTGGTAGCAGAGGCTCTTGCCGCCGCCGGTCGGCATGATGGCGACGACGTCGCGGCCCTCGAGCAGGCACCGGATGGTCGCTTCCTGTTTGGGCCGGAATGAGTCGTAGCCCCAGTAGCGCCTGAGCAGGCCCAGCAGTTTGTCGTCGACAGCCTTCACTATCTGGATGGTGCCACAGCCCCGTCATCTCTCTCAGTGCGAGCGGCCCTCCGCGGAACGGAATGCCGCGCCGTCGGGCGCCCGGGCGCCTACGACGCGCCGCCGCGGTGCTTGAACACGACCACCGCCAGCGGGGGCAGCGTGACCGAGACGCTGGCCGGGCGGCCGTGACAGGCGATCGGCTCCGAGCTCACCATTCCGCCGTTGCCCATGTTCGTGCCGCCGAACATCTCGGCGTCGGTGTTGAAGATCTCCTGGTAGAAGCCCTCTTCGGGAACTCCGATCCGATAGCCTTCCCGCGGCACCGGCGTGAAATTGCAGGCGAACAGGAGAAAGTCGTTCGGATCATCGGCGCGGCGCAGGAACGAGATGATCGAGCTCTCGACGTCGTGGAAGTCCACCCATTCGAAACCCGTGTAGTGGAAGTCGACCTGGTGCAGCGCCGGCTGGCTCGCGTAGAGACGGTTCAGCTCCCGGACCAGGGACTGCAGCTTGCGATGGTACTCGTAGGCGGTCAGGTCCCACCGCGTGCCAACCTCGCAGTTCCACTCCTCGTACTGGCCGATCTCCTGCCCCTGGAACAGAAGCTTCTTGCCCGGGTGGCCGTACATGTAGCCGAGAAACGCCCGCGCATTGGCGAAGCGCTGCCATTCGTCGCCCGGCATCTTGGCAAGCAGCGACCGTTTCCCGTGCACCACCTCGTCATGCGAGATCGGCAGGACGAAGTTCTCCGTGAAGGCGTACAGCATGCTGAACGTGATGTTGTTGGTGGTGGTACTTGCGGTGGATCGGCTCCTCGAGAGAAGTAGTCGAGCATGTCGTGCATCCAGCCCATGTTCCACTTCATCGTGAAGCCGAGCCCGTCCGAGGTAGACCGGGCGCGACACGCCGGTGAAGGCAGTCGATTCCTCGGCGATGGTGATCGCGCCGGGCACCTTGTGGGCGTGTTCGTTGAAGCGCTTCAGGAAGTCGATGGCCTCGAGGTTCTCGTTGCCGCCGTATTCGTTCGGCATCCACTCGCCTTCCTCGCGGGAGTAGTCGAGGTAGAGCATCGACGCGACGGCGTCCACCCGCAGGCCGTCGATGTGGTACTTGCTGCAGCCAGAACAGGGCGTTCGAGACCAGGAAGTTCCGCACCTCGTTGCGGCCGAAATTGAAGACCAGCGTGCCCCACTCGCTGTGCTCGCCCTGGCGCGGGTCCGCGTGCTCGTAGAGGGCCGTGCCGTCGAAGTAGACCAGACCGTGGGCGTCCTTGGGGAAGTGCCCGGGCACCCAGTCGAGAATGACGCCGATGCCGGCCTGGTGGCAGCGGTCGACGAAGTACATGAAGTCGTCGGGGGGCCCGAAGCGGGAAGTCGGCGCGAAGTAGCCGATCACCTGGTAGCCCCAGGAGCCGGTGAACGGATGCTCCAGGATCGGCAGCAGCTCGATGTGCGTGTAGCCCATCTGCTTCACGTAGGCGACCAGCGAATCCGCCATCTCCCGGTAACTCAGCAGCCGGTTGTTCGGCCCGCGCATCCAGGAGCCGAGGTGGACCTCATAGATCGAAAGCGGTTCCTTCAGCCAGTCTTTCTCGGCCCGCGCCTGCATCCATTCACCGTCGTTCCACTGATAGCTGTCGAGGTCTGCGACGATCGAAGCCGGACTTCGGCGGGACCTCGGAGGCGAAGCCGTACGGGTCGGCTTTCATCTGCTGGTAGCCGTGAAAACGGGACCGGACGTGATACTTGTACGTGCGCTCCCTCGCCGACAGTCCGGGGATGAAGAGCTCCCAGACACCGCCGTTGCGCAGCCGCATCGGATGGCGCCGGGTGTCCCATTCATTGAAGTCGCCCACCACGCTGACCGTCTCGGCGTTGGGCGCCCAGACGGCGAAGCGCACACCGGAGAGGCCTTCCACTTCGACGGCGTGCGCGCCCAACGATTGATAAGCCTCGAGATAGGTTCCTTCCCCGTGCAGGTGTAGGTCGAAGTCCGAGATCAGGGGGCCGAAGCGATACGGGTCCTCCTGTTCGACGGTATCGCCGTCCCAGCGCTTGACGCGGAGGCGGTATGCGCCGGGCTGCTCGTCCAGTGCCGCCGCGAAAGACGCCATGGGGATGCCGCTGCGTCATCGGATAAGTGTCGTCGTCGAGCACCAGCTCCACCGAGGCGGCCTGTGGCAGGAAGGCGCGAACCTCCCAGGTTTCCTCTCCGTCTTCATCGGTGACGGCATGCGGACCGAGGATGCGGAAGGGGTCGCCGTGGTAGCCGGCGGCGAGGGCTTCGACTTCTTGGTTGGTCATTGGTTGGGGTACTTCCCGCGGCCCCCTACGACGCCCGGCGCGACGGAAATCCGCCGCCGGCCGGGCGGCAAAAAACGCAAATCACCGACAGCATTAAAGCCGGCAATCCGTGCCTTTCGACGAGCCACGGGCCACAGAACGCTATTATCGCAAGATGGGAAGCTTCTTTCGGGATTTGGCGAAAGCTGAATTGCACATTCACCTGGAAGGTTCGGTCTGGCCGGAGACACTGCTCGAGCTCGATCCCTCGCTCGACGAGGAGGAAGTCCGGCGCCGTTACCGCTACGACGACTTTCTGGGATTCATCGAGAGCTTCAAGTGGGTGCTCGGGTTCCTGAAGGGACCGGACGAGTACGCGCTCGCCGCGCGCCGCCTGCTCGCGCGGCTGGCGGCCGAGAACGTCACCTACGCCGAGATCACCATTGCCGGCGCCGGCATCCTGAGGCGCGGACTCGATTTCGGCGCCATCTACGACGTCCTGGCGAGGGAAGCGCGAAGCTCCGAGGTGGATGCGTGGTGGATCGTCGACGCGGCCCGGCAGTTCGGCCCCGAGGAGGCGATGGAAGTCGCCAGGTTGGCGGCCTCGCGCGCGGGCGGCCGGATCGTCGCGTTCGGCCTCGGCGGCATCGAAGCCGAGGGGCCGGTGGAACGGTTCGCCGACGTGATCGCGTTCGCCAAGGGGCACGGTCTGCATTTCACACCGCACGCCGGGGAGACGATGGGCCCGGAGTCAGTGCGGGCGGCCCTCGACGCCGGCGCCGATCGCATCGGCCACGGCATCCGCGCGGCGGAGGACCCGGCCCTGCTGCGGCGTCTGCACGAGGAAAACATTCCGCTCGAAGTGTGCCTCACGAGTAACTTCGCCACGGGCGTGGTCGCGAGCCTGAAGGAGCACCCCATTCGCCAGCTCTACGAGGCGGGCGTCCCGATCACGCTGAACAGTGACGACCCGGCGATGTTCGACTGTGATCTGTCGTCCGAATACGAGCTAGCCGAGAAGGCGTTCGGGTTTACGAGACAGGAGCTGGAAGGCCTGGTGGCGAACAGCTTCCGGTTCGGCTTCCGGTCCCGGCACTGAGGCGAGGGCTCGCGCTAGACCTTGCGGTTTGGACGCGTCAAAGGGACCCTCGGCCGGCTGGCAGTTCGTGACCACTTGGTCCGCAGTTTCGCGAGTACGACAGCCGGGGCGCCGGGCAGCCGGGCTGAAGCCCTGCGCAAGGTGAACTGCCCCACCCTGCCGATCTGCTGGGCTGCGCCGGGTGTAGAATAGTCTGCCCAGCGGAACAAATGGCAGGCGCGGCCAACGCTCCGCAAGCATGTGGAGGCGGCATGGAAGATCGAACCACCCTCGGGCAGACAACACTGCAAATCTCCCCCCTCGGCCTGGGAACCTGGCAGTGGGGCGACCGCGTGATGTGGAGCTACTCGAAAACCCACACCGATAGCGATCTCCACGATGCCTTCCAGGCGGGCGCGCGGCCGCTGGGCATCAGCATCATTGCGTGGTGGCTTGTGGGTTCGACTGTCCTGACCGTGGCGGTGGCTCTGTTCGGAATCCCAACGATGCTACTGGGTAGCGTGCTGACCGGCGCGTGGGCCACCGGTGTCTACGTGCTGTTCGCGGCGGCCGAGTTGTATCTCGGCATCGGCTTGCTGCGTCTGCGGGACCGAGCTCGCTGGGGCAGCATCGCCTTTTTCGGATTCATGCTTGTCAATGCCGTG
This sequence comes from Bryobacterales bacterium, assembly GCA_963809945.1. Taxonomy (GTDB): domain Bacteria; phylum Acidobacteriota; class Terriglobia; order Bryobacterales; family Bryobacteraceae; genus CAWELS01. Next base: position 146,001 of record CAWELS010000047.1, read on the forward strand.
GTCTTCTGGCTTCTCCCGGGCTCCGCTGAAAGGATTCAAACCTTCATGCGTGAAATCAGCCCGGCCATGGAAACACCACCGGCCGCGATCGACTTTAGCTGGCACGGGCTGCTTCCTTCGATCCTCGGCCTGGCACTGTTTGTGGGGCTGCCCATCTGGTTTTTGATTCGCTGCCGCCCCTCCTTCCGAAGCTAGATTTACCTCGATGCGGAGCTGGTCGGCGGATATCTCGTGTGTCCCCGGGCACGCTCACTTGGCCCCGGGGAGTCAACACGACCCGCCGCTTCTGGGCGCGGCCTTTGTCGGTGTCGTTCAGGGCCGTGGGAGGCCTTCGCCGTAGCCGGGGACGGCGAACAAGACCGATCCGTGTTTCCGGCTCGGGACGCCAGGGCTCGACACCTACAGCTTCCCACTCGCCTCGTCCAGCGCCGCAACCTCATCTTCGCTCAGCCGCCAGCCCAAGGCGGCGGCGTTGTCTTCCGCCTGACGGCCGTTCTTGGCGCCAGGGATCGGAACGGCGCCCTTCACGAGCAGCCAGTTCAGCGCCACCTGGGACGGGGACTTCTCGCCCCGCTCCTGGCCGATAGATCGCATCCGCTCGATCAGGGGTTGGATCGAGGCCAGCCGTTTCCGTCTGGCCAACAGTCCGCGCAAGCCAGCCGGACGGGATTCCGGCGTGTACTTGCCGGTGAGCAGGCCCCTGCCGAGGGGACTGTAGGCGATTAGGGTAATGCCCAGCTCGCGGCACCGCCCGAGCAGTCCGTTGTGCTCCACTTTCCGGTTCAGCAGGTTGTATTCCACCTGATTCGAGGCGAGAGGCACGCCACGCTTCGCCAGGACGTCGTGGGCACGCGACATCTGCTCGAGGTTGTAGTTGGAGACGCCGACGGCGGTCGCGAGACCTGCTTCGACCGCATCGGCCAGGCCGCCGGCCCACGTCTCGATCGATCGCGGCGGAAACGGCCAGTGAATCTGGTAGAGGTCGGTGCGCTCGAGGCGGAGGCGGTCCAGGCTGGCTCGCAACGCGGCGAGTAGCGCCCTTTTTCGGAGTCTCAATGGAGTCGGCATGAACTTGGTGGCGACCACCAGTGGCTGCGTCGCGCCCAAGTTCCTCCGTTGCTCCATGAGTTCGCCGAGCAGTTGCTCGGAGCGCCCTTTGCCGTAGACCTCGGCCGTATCGAAGAAGTTGATCCCCGCGTCCAGGCTGGCCTGGAAGGCATCGCTAAGGTCACTGTCCGTGTGGGTCTTGGAATAGCTCCACATCACCCGGTCTCCCCACTGCCAGGTGCCCAGGCCCAGGGGGGAGATTCGCAGGGCAGTTGTCCCGAGCGTGGTTCGCTCTTCCATATTGTTCTCCGCGCTTGTTGTCGGGCGCTGGCCGCGACTGCAATTGGCCCGTTGGGCTGACTCATTCTACACCGGTCAGCGACCGGTGGAACCGGGGCCGGGCGGGCGGTGGGCGGCGCGACTGTTTCGGCACGGAGGGGCCGACTGGGGCCGGTTGTTCGGCGTTGGCTCGTGTGAGCGTCCGGGCGTCTCAATGCCGGGCGGCGAACTCGACCGGAAGCAATTCGCCGCCAGTCCCTCGATCGCGTTGACTCGAAGAGTTCATCGCGCCTTCGCGGGCCGCGGCATTCTAGACTGGTAGGAACGTGGTCACTCGTTTGCCTATCGTTGCCAGCGTCGTACTGGCCGTCCTGGGTCTGGCCGCGTTGGTGTCCTGCACCGCCGAGGAAGAGGCGCTGCCCAGCTTTCACCGGTGGGGCAAGATCGAGCTCATTTTCCACGGACCGTCAATGCAGGGCAGGGGCGATCCGAATCCGTTCGCCATCCCGTTCGACGTGCTGTTTACCGGTCCGGACGGCAGCACCCACCTCGCGCCGGGCTTCTACGACGGCGATGGTGCGGGTGGGATCGACGGCAATATCTGGCGCGTCCGCTTCTCCGCCGATCAGAACGGCTCCTGGTCGTTTCACACCCAGAGCCCCGAGCCGTCGCTCAATGGACTGAGCGGGACCGTCGGCGTGGTCGACCCGGCGGTGGATGCACCGGACCTTTACCAGGTGGGCCGCCTCGAATACGTGGGCGAGCGTTACCTCAAGTTCCGTGAAGGCGGCTACTGGATCAAGGCCGGCGCCAACCTGGCGCGGAATCCTCTCGCCGGACCTTTTGACGAGGCGGGTTGGGCGGAAAAGAAGCGGCAGATAGAGGAGATGGCCGTTCACGGGGTCAATTCCATTACCCTCGTGACGGATAATGTGTCCGGCGACGAGGGCGACGTCTGGCCCTGGCTGGGCTCGACGCCGGCGGAGGCCCGGGGAAATCCGGAACGGTTCGACGTGGCCCGGCTGGCCCGGTGGCGGGATCTGCTCGAGTATATTCAGGCGCAGGGCCTGACCATTCGGCTCGTCCTCGAGGGCCGCAATGCCTGGAACGGCTTCGACTATACGCAGTACTACCGGCAGGTCGTGGCGCGGTTTGGTGACCTTCCAGCGCTGACCTTCGTCACTAGCGAAGACAACGACGGCACGCTCGCCCTCGAAAATGCCCTGGGCAACATGGACCTGCTGGCCACCATCGACCCCTATAATCACCCCCGCGCCATTCACGGCGTTGACGCCCCGCTGCCGATCTATCTGAATAGCCGATCCGCCCGCCTGGCCAGCATCGGCACCGATCCCAAGTCGCCGGCCCGGCTCAATCAGTTGGCGTTGGACTGGTTCGCGGACCCGCTGGCGGCCGCCCGGCAGCCGTTCGTCATGGGTTTCGATGAGGCTCGTCCGGCTTGGGCGCGGGAGAGCTGGTGGGCGGTCTACCTGGGCGGCGGTGTTTGGGAGAGCATGCCCCGGCCCCGGCCGGTGAGCGGCGAGCAGGCGCCCGAGACGCCCGGCGACGCGACTGAACGCCCGCCGGAACAGGCCGGTCTGACGACGAGGCTGGGGGCGATCGACGAGCTGGTGCTGGCGAAGCGGTTCATGGAATCGCTGCCGGTGGACCGCATGTACCCGGCCAACTTCCTGGTCCGGAGCGGCGAAGCCTTCTGTCTGGCTCATCCGGGCGAACTGTACGCGCTCTATCTGCCCCGGGGCGGGACGGTCGAGGTGCAGCTCACGCCCGACAACCGCTATGCGCTCGAGTGGTTCGATCCCCGCGCCCGGGCGCGCGAACCCTGGACGGCGGCGCACGAGATCGCGGGGGACGTGCAGCAGATCACGGCCCCGACCGAAGAGGATTGGGCGGTGAGGATCCGGCGGCTGGCCGGCGATCGGTTGGCGCCGCCGGCGGCAGTGTCGGCGAAGGTGGTCTCGGAGCGGAACGCGCCGGTCTCGCCGCGCCTGGTGGCCCTCGACGCCGGCGATCCGCAGCAGCTTACCTACGAGATCGTCACCCAGCCACGGTTTGGCCGACTGTCGGGGGATCCACCCGCGGTCGCCTACACACCGCGGCCGGGCTTCACCGGCGAGGACCGCTTCGAGTGGAAGGTGACCGGCGAGAACGGCGAGTCCAATATCGCCGTCATGACCATCCTGTGCCGCGCTTCGGGTGAGAACATCGCACCGCGGGCGCTGGACGGCTCCGACCGGGTCCGCGCCGGCGAAACCGTGACGTACCGGCTGCGCTACTCCGACCGGGACGGTCCGGGTCCCTATCACTTCCGGTTTCCCGATCCGCCCGGGCACGGTACCCTTACTTGGCTCGACGACGAGGCGACCTACACGCCGGAGGATGACTTCCACGGGACCGACACCTTCACCTGGCAAGTCAGCGACGGCGCCAGCTACTCCAATGAGGCGCGCGTGCGAATTCGAGTCTACTGATGCGGAACAAAAGACGACCTTCGATCCTGGGACGCGCCGTGCACCTCTTCGCCGGTGACACGAGTTTTTCTGCTCCCCGCCGCTCGACTGACGGAGCGCGTCCATGAACACGCCCGTACCGTTTCGCGGCAGCGCGATGGCGCTCGCCACGCAGATGTCGGTCGCTGTGTTCCCTACGGCGCTGGCGGTCTGTCTGCTGTTCTTCGGGTCGCTCGGCTGGCGGTTGTTTGCCGTCTCCCTGCTGTTGGCGCCGGTGCTGTTCGGGGTGGCCTGGCTCATCAGCCGGATGGACCGGATCGAGTTCAATGACGCCGAACGGCTGATCGTGCGCCGGTGGCGGAAGCCGGTCTATTACGCTGACATCGATTCCGTGCGGATGCTGCGATCGGTGGGTGCCACGCAGGTCTCGGCCACCAAGAAGAAGGGCGGCGCCGAGGTGCTGTCGCTCGGACTGCGAACCGCCGACGAGCCCCGGCTGCGCGAGATCATCGCCAAACGTTGTTCGGGCGTGGCCATCGTGAGCCGCACGTATGCCTCCTGGAAGATCACCGCCGTGGTGATCGTAATCATGCTGGCGATCTACGCCGGGGGCATGTATCTGATCCGGCGGGAGGCGCCGGTGACGCATGTCGCCTGCGAGTTGCTGCCCGCGGCCAACGTGACGGCCGGTAGCGTGATCCGGCGCAGCGACGGCATGGAGATCCACGTGCCCAAAGGGTTCGAGGAAGCGCGATTTCGCGTCGTGTCCACCGGGCAGTTCTCCCAGGTGGGGATGGCGGGCCGCTGGTTCCTCCGGATGGCCGGGATCGATAGCGAGTACGGGCTCTTCCAGTACGCCACCTGTGCGCGGCAAGGGCTGATCCCGATGGTGCTCAAGACCGCGCTACTGGGCCAGTGGGAGGACGTCGAGGTGTTCGAGTCGATCAGCGGCCCGCAGCGCCGGCTCGCGATCGTCGGGGAGAGAAACGGCGCCGGGGAGGCCAGCGTCCTCGTCCTGAATGCCGACCAGGGCGTCGAAGCGGTGATCGCGATCCGCATGGAAAACCTCACGCGCAACGACCTGCGTAACATGCTCGGGGCCGTCACCCTGGAACGTTCCGAGGGAGTCTGAGAACGGTCGCCCTGAATGTGGCGTGCGCACTCCTGCGAGCCCTGTTGGCGCTCTTGCCAACACCTACCGTCGGACGGCCATCGTCCAGCGTTGCTTGCCCAGAACTTTCGTTGGTACAAGCGTCCCGCCCCGGACAACGGGGACCCCGTTAGGAAGTCAAACCTCCCCGTCGCGATCCGTGCGGCAGACTCCGCTCCCTTCGGTCACGGCTCCAATCGAAGCGTTCAGCCCATTGGGAGCCGTGACCGAAGGGAGCGGAGTCTGCCGCTTCGATCTCGGTGTTGTGCCCTCTGGCACAGGGGAGCGATCATCTACGCTCGCGGACCTCTCGCAACATCGCGCTGACCTGTTCATTGGTGAGCTGTGCGGCTCCCCCCCGATCGACAGGCGACAAGGACGGAGCCTTTCCGCACGAGCTCGGTTGGCTCGCGGCAGGGCTCAATCTCGATCCGGCCATCGCGAAACCGAACATCGAGCCGAACCCCCGGCGTCAGCCCGGCCTGCTGTCGCAGTGGTTTTGGAATTACCACTCGTCCGTCACGGCCGATGGTAGTCTGCATGCCATCATTCTGCCATCGGGAATGGACGTCGTTCACGAAAGAAGACCCAGCATGATATAGCGACACCGCTCAGGAGCGGTTTGCTGCATCGATGGACCGGCTATACTACGCACTATGCAAGAGGGGCCCGATAGTAAGGGTCACGCGCTGAAGCGGGCATTTTTCGCGATCGTTGAGCAACGGGACCTCCGAATACACCTTCCCCGGCCGATCCGGAATGGAGCCCTCATGCCCCTCTCGTCCCCCCAATTCGACGAAAGCCGCTCGCACCGACGTGGCGTGCGCACTCGTGCGAGCCGCGTTCACACTCCTGTGAACGCTTCCCACCGCCCTCAGGCAATGCTTCTCAACGGAGCCCCCACGGCCCACCCAAACGGATGAGAGCCGTCGGCATCATGGCCTGCACCCCCTCGAAAACCGGCCGAAGACCGCTCCCTCCCGGGTGTGTGAGTGTCCCTCGGCCGACTCTGAGCCATGACCGAAGGGAGCGGAGTCTGCCGGGTTTCAGCCCGATCCTTGCCGGCCGGCAGGCAAAGCGCCGCTCGTGCGAACCGCCCGCCACGCCGACCGGCGTCCGTAACCTCGCCGGGAGCATCGCGAGTGACCCCATCTGCCCATAGCCGGCGCCCTCCTGCTCGATCACATCCGCGAGGCGACACGCAAAGCCCGGCCACCAGGCGACGAGAGGTTCCCGGACCACCTCGCTTACGACCTCCCCGTCCGCACTCGCCCGCCGCCCCGTGGCCAGCCACCGCTGAAGAAGAAACATCCTGCAATTTCAACGATTTCGGCTGGTCCATGACCACCAAAAGCCACCGCCCGAAAAATCTCCATAGTTTCCATAGTGATCAGCCTGACCCGTCCCACTCGCACTGTCTGTAAGCCGCTCTGTATCAGTACGTTAGCCGTCGTCCAGCCGGGCAGTTCCGCTCTCTTCCCCGCTTGCAGGTGCCGCGTCCAACCACAAACCTCACAGAATCAACAATCTACCTCCCGGCAGGATTTCACTGGAAATGCCGGTGGGACGGACTGCCCCGTCCCATCTGGAGGTGCAACCATCAATCAAAACCTCCGCGCCCTCTGCGCCCTCGGCGGTGAACCCCAGTAGAGGCCGCCACCTCGAAAAACGCCACTCCGCCCCGAACCCAGTCACAACCACTTAAGGTCCTTCCCTCCAATCACTTAGCCAGAATTAGCCCCTTTCTCCTGAATCTCCCTCTGCCAAAATAGAAGGCGGACCCCCGTGGGGCAAGCTTCCGCTTGCGAAGGGCTTCAGCCCGCCCACCGGTCCCCACACCACGGACGCCCGTCCACCGGTGCATCCCTTTCAACCCGAGGAGCTGAACCATGTCTCTATCCGAAGCACAACTCGCCGCCAACCGCGCCAACGCCCAGCAATCGACCGGTCCCAAGACCGATGCCGGCAAGGACCGCGTCGCGCGCAACGCTCTCAAGCACGGCCTCCGCAGCAACCAACTCGTCGTCGCCGACGGCGAGCGCGAGGAGTTCGAAACCCTCCGCGACGGCCTGCAGGCGACCGTGATGCCCAACGATCCCATCGAGTGGGTCCTCTTCAACGAGGTGGTCCGCGCCTCCTGGAACCTCCGCCGCATCGACAAGCTCGAAGCCGAGCTATTCGCCGACTCGACCGATCCCCTCGCCGACGAGAAACTCGACGCGCGCATGGACCGCTACGCCCGCTACCGGACCCGCTACGAGCGCACCTTCCACCGTTCGCTCCGCGAGCTCAAAGCCCTGCAAACGGCGAACGCCGCCCGGGCGACCTACGAGGCCGTCACCGGCCAGACGCTCCCCTGCCTGGTCGACATCGCGAAAGTGTACAAACAAACCCAACAGATCTACCGCGACGCCGGCGATTCCGACTCGCCCGTCCCCTCGGCGGAGGAAATAGACGCCGTACTCGCGCCCTGGATCGGCCCCAGCCCGATCGGAGGTCCCGCACACCCGTAGAAACACCCCTCCAAAACCCCCCGCCGGCCCCCAACCACACCCCCAGTCCGCCCGCAGGCTCCCCACTTTCCACTGACTCAATGGATCGCGCCATGGCGCGTCGCGACCGCTGATCGCTGACCGCTCTCCACTAACTTCGCGAGGAACCTCTCGGTTTTCGAAAGTCGCACCGGGCTCGAGAGCGCAACACTGAGATCGAGGAGTTCTGCTCCGCTCCCTCTGGTCGCGGCTCCCAGTGGGCCGGACGGTTCCCATGGAGCCGTGACCGAACGGAGCGGAGTCTGCCCGATACGGCATCTTTGGTTCAACTCGTGGACTGATCTCATAGGCCGCGGAACAATTCAGTCCTTCCGGTCGTAGACTCTTTGTAGAGGAGACCGCTATGTTCTGCGACCAATGCGGCACCGAGGTCCGCGACGACCAGCGTTTCTGTCACTCCTGCGGGAAGGCGTTTCCGATCGCGCCATCGCCCGCCTCGACACCGACCCATTCAGCCCGCGGCCGCGTGGCGAAGCACGCCGGCGTATTGGGTGTCTTCTGGATCCTGTGGTCGTTCTTCCACCTCTTTCCGGTCTTCCTGGGAGGGATGATGGGGTGGGCGGGATGGCCGTTCCGCTTTCATGGCGCCGCGTTCCGGCACGCGTTCTTCTTTGGGGCTCCGATGATCGCGACGCTGGGAACCCTGCTGGCGCTAGGAGCGTTGGTCGGGATCGCGGGCGGCGTCGGGCTGCTCACCTACAAGCCGTGGGCGCGCGTGTTGCTGCTGGTGTTGGGTTGCCTGTCGTTGATCAATATCCCGTTCGGCACCGTTCTGGGCGCCTACACGCTGTGGGTGCTGCTGCCCCGAGAGGCGGAACAGGAAATGGCGACGCTCGCGGCCCCCCGGTAGGCCGGCAGGCGCTGCCCTTCAGCCGGCCAGTTTCGCCAGTTCCGGTACCTGCCCGAGCAACCGTCCGACCAGGGCTTCACCGGCGTTCGACTTCGCGAAGCGCAGGAACAAGCTCACCAGATCACCGGCTTTGTCCATGCCGAATCCCGACTTCTGAATGTCGGCCAGCAGCCCCAGCGTCGAACCGACGTCGCCGCCAAGCATCGATGATGCCCCGCCCATCAGTCCGCTGAGCATGCCTCCTCCGGCTGCGCCCGCCGGCGCCGTGGCGGGCTTCGCCAGGCCGGCCGCTCCCGGTATCGCCGCCAGTAGCTGCTCGAAATCAGCGCCGTTCGCCTTTTGTCCGATCCCCTTCAGCAACGCTGCCGTGGCCGATTGGGTCGACTCCTCCGACTGTCCCAGATTCTGGGCAGCCATCTGTACGAAATCCATGATTCCTGGCATCTGTTATCCCTCCATCGCGTCTACCATGCGGCGCGTCTGTTCTGCCGCGAATCCGTCCAATAGGGCAGCCACGTCAAGCCTACCAGCTGGACGGTAATGTTGGTCTTCTTCGGCTTCACCTCGACGGTCTCGAATGCGTTCGTTCGGGGGTTGATCCGGTCGCCGATGAGACGGCTCTCCTCCTCGAGTTGAGTCTCCAGTTCGGCCAACTGCTCGCGGTACGACTCGAGGCTGTCCTGAGCGCGACGGACGTCACCCGCCTGGCGGCCCGCACGGCTGACGGATCGCATCGCAGTCCCGGCGCGGGTGAGGTTGGAGCGCGACGCGACCTTGCGTCCGAACAACGCTCCGAGCACCGTCGTGCCGATCGAGACCACCGACTGGAGCTGCTGGTCACGAGCCTGCTCCCGCTCGCGGTCCACCACCGCCTCGGCGCGCCGGATACGCTCCTCGATGGTGCGCGTCTTCGTGGCGAACTTGTCGCGCAGCCCCTCGACCAGCCGGTCGCGCTCTTCCCGGGCCGCCAGCTCGAGCCGGACGCGGAAGTCGCGCTCGCTCTCCTCGGGCCGCGACACCTCTTTGAGGGCCGGACTCCTCAGTAGCGGCAATCGCTGGGTTGTGTAGAGCCATTGAATGAACGAGCGCGACCAGATAGCGTACGTCCGGGCTTTCGCGGCCGGTATCGGCAGCGGGGTGTAGTCGGCCGCGCCGTACGGCTCGGTTGCGAGGCTGTCGGCGTCGACCTCGAGCGCCCCCGCGTTGTCCCAATCGACCGGCGTCGGCGAATCTTCGATTGGCGTCTGGAAGGCGACCGCTCGCTTGAAGTCGTGCTCGAGCTGCTTGTCAGCAAAAACGACGTCGGCGAAACCCGTGAGCGCCGGTTCGTAGGAGAGCGTCGCACCGGCGGGAGCCGCAGCGCGAACCGGGACGAAAAACTCGCGGACTTCCGGCGGCAGAACGGGCCGGGGCCGCACCGCGAGCCCCTCGGCCGCAACGGCCGTGGCGCGACCCGCCGCGGCGCTATCGGGCGCGCCGGCCGACAGTCGCTTGATCTGGTCGCGGGTGAGCGGTCCGGGCAGGTAGGAGAGCGCCCAGCGGGTGTGGAAGACCTCGGGTGCGTCCTCATGCACGTCGTACATCAGAAAGACCCGTTTGCCGAGACCGGCGAGGGCGGCCTGCATCTGATGGCGATCGAACGTCGCGCCGGCGCCCGACGCCGCACCCTCGAGCCCGTCGAGCACCCGCTCCTGATCGCGGTCGGTCTGGAGCCGGCCGACGAACCAGGTGCCCATGTTGCTCATCGCCTTGTAGTCGATGTCCTTGGGATTCTGCGTGGCGAGGACGACGCCCAACCCGAAAGCGCGGGCCTGCTTGAGGAGCGTCATCAACGGCGCCTTGGACGGCGGGTTGGCCACCGGCGGCAGGTAGCCGGCGATCTCGTCCATATAGAGCAGGGCCCGCAGGCTGGTGGTGCCCGGCTGCGCGCGCATCCAACTTACTACCTGGTTGAGGAGCGTCGAGACGAAGAACATCCGCTCGGCGTCGTTCAGGTGGGCGATCGAGAAGATGGCGTGCCGGGGGCGGCCCTCGGGCGTGTAGAGAAGCGCGTTGACGTCGAGCGGATCGCCGGCAAGCCAGGCCTCGAAGCCCGGGGCGGCGAGGACGTTGTTGATCGTCATGGCCAGCGAGAAGCGCTCGCGCGCCGGGTAGAACGCCTCGAGATCGAGCACACCGACGCGCTCGACGGGTGGCTTCTGGATCTCGAGGATCAGCGTGCCGAGGTCGAGGGAGCGGCCCTCGCTCCAGGCCTTGTCGAGGATGAGCGATAGAAGTATATGGTCACGGCTGCGGACGGGGTCGGCGTCCAGTCCGAGCAGTCCGAGCAGCGAGGTGACGGTGGCCTGTACGCGCTCCCGCATGAGTTCCCGGTCGGCGGCGACGGCGGGGCTCGGCACCTCGAACGACGCCAGCAGTTGGATCTGGCGGCCGGCCTCGCTGCCAGGCGTGTAAATGGCGAACTCGGCGGACTGCCGGAGCCGGCGGATCCGCTCGCCGTCCTGGGCCCAGTCGGCGAGGCCCGTTCTTCCATAGCTCGGCCTGGCCGGCGGCGTAGGCCTCGGGGGAGACGCCCTTCTGCAGGGCGGCGCCTTCGGGGATCCACGGCGCGAAGTCCTCGGGGGCGAGGTCGGGGAAGGTGAGCAGGAGGTTGGCGAGGTCGCCCTTGGGATCGATGATAATGGCCGGGACGCCGTCGATGGCCGCTTCCTCGAGCAGGACGACGCAGAGGCCGGTCTTGCCGCTGCCGGTCATGCCGAAGCAGGCGGCGTGGGTCACGAGGTCCTTCGAGTCGTAGAGCAGGAGTTCGTCGAGCGTGTTGCGGGTGTTCAGGTCGTACGTGCGTCCGAGGTAAAAGGCGCCGAGCTTCTCGTAGTCCATGGGTGGATGAGGGTCCCTCCTCTCGTTGGATTCCCTATCATAGCCGACGGTTTGAGGGGCCGGGCTGTTGCCCGCGCAGACGGACCACCTATGTGTGCTGTCTCAGAAGTTCCTGAACTGTGACCACCGGAGTGGTTGGGTTCGTGTGTGGGTCAGCCGCTCCGGCTGCGGCGGCCTCGCAGGCCGCCCCGAAGGTACATCCACTCCCACCTAGCTGGCCAGACGCTTGATCAGCCAGGCCATGTTGCGGCCCAGGGTCTGCATCGTGCGGATGCCTTCCTCGTCCTGCTCGACGGCGCCTTTGTCGCCGCCTATGCCGACGTTCCAGTAGGTCGATCCCGGCACGATCATCTCGCTGATCAGGAACATGTGGTTGATCGAGTCGAACGCGTGCAGCGCCCCCTGGCGGCGGACGGCAAGCACGGCGGCGCCGACCTTGCGGCGGAACAGGCCACCGTTGGCGCGGGCGACGTAACCGGCCCGGTCGATGAGCGCCTTGGTCTCGGAGGTTACGTCGGTGAAGTAAGTGGGGGAACCGATGATGATGCCGTCAGCCGCGGCCATTTTGGCGAAACAGTCGTTGAGGATGTCGTCGGTGACGGAGCATTGCCGGTCTTGGTTCCGGAAACACTCGCGGCAGGCGGTGCAGCCAGCGATCTTGCGGCCGCCGATCTGGACCAGTTCCGTTTCGATCCCCTCGGCCTCGATCTCTCGCAGCACGTAGCCGAGCAGTATCGACGTGTTGCCGTCCTCGCGGGGACTTCCATTGAAAGCTACAACCTTCATAAACAGACCCTAGTATCTGAAGATACCATGTTCGGATGCCGGAGTGAATCTTGTCTCGTGCAAGATGAGCCTGAACAAGGGGCTGGATTCTCACAAAAAACGAGCCTGAAGGAACGAATCGGGATGCTGGGGATTGACGGTCAGCGTGCACGGCTCCGGACCGATGAGCCTGGAGCAGATCCGGGCGTTTTTGGATGCCAGTGAGCCGATGCGGTTTGCCGGAGAGAGTCGAGAGGAGACCTGCCAATGGAAACAAAACCACACCTATCAGCCCGCCCGGCCCACGCCGGTCTCGATCGGCGAACGGCGACGGCCCGGCAGCGGGTGGCGGAGGCTCAAAACGCACGGGCCATATAGCGGCATGGCCCACCGCCACCCACGGCCGACCAGCGTGGCCGTACGTCCGGTTCGGGACTTCAGCTTTCGCTCGTACAGCGGGCCGGACAATGAGCTAGCGAGCTAGGGAGGCCGTCTCGGCCGGGCGCTCCGAGTTGCCGGCTCTGGCCGGGGCGGGGTGCGACCAGCGCAGCTCATTCAGCCACCCTTGCACGTGGTCCCGTTCCGGAACGTCCCCGAGAGTGAGATAGTGCTCCAGCTCGGCTTTGGCGTTCTCGTATTGTCCGAGTTTCTGGTAGGCGGTAGCCGCGACGAGGTGCGCCTTCACGTAGTCGCGGGCAGCGCGGTCGAGGCTGGACAGAGCACTGACGAGAGCACGGTTCTGGTCGACGAGCACCGCGCCCAGGACGAGGTGGGCAAGCGTCGAGTTCTCCTCGATCGTGATGGCGTGGCGCGCCGCCACTTCCGCCTCGTCAGGGGAACCAAGCCGGTAGAGAGCCACGGCCGCCTTCTCGTAGGGCTCGGCCTCATTCGGGGACAGCTTGGCGGCCCTGTTAAAGTGCTCGAGCGACTGCCGTGGGGCGCCGCGGTTTAACAGAATGGCGCCCAGCGCGGCGTGCGCCTCATAGAAATCCGGGTCGACTTGGACCGCCTGGCGCAACTGGCTCTCCGCCTCGCCCGTATCGCCTTTGTCAGCAGCCGTGGCCGCCCGCCGAAAGGCTTTTGCCGCCTTATGCGGCACTCTATGGCGCAGGCGATCCACCGATATCGTGCCAGTAACCGGCCTGTCTCCGACGGGTTGCGGCAACGCGATCGAAAGATCGTTGAACATTCCGTCCACGGTGGTCAGGGTGCGATGTAAGAGCCGCCCGGTGTTATTCACCACGCGAACTTCGTACGTACCGGCAGCCACGCCGTCAATGATAAAGGTGCCGGAAGCAGAGGCCATCGATGTATAGGAGTGGCCATCGGAACCCATCTCGCTGAGTTGCACTTGCAGCCCACCTACCAGCGTCAACGGATCGGCCGCCGTGATCTCGCCGCGGACCCGGAACCCGCCCATCGGATTGCCAAAGAAGCCCTGACCCGCTCCTGAAGCAGGGATCAGGACGATTGCACACATCAGAAATACAGTTGTCCTAAAGAGGCGCATGGCCACAGTTCTCCCTTGTGCTTACTTGATCGAGTTCGGCCGTCCCGGGAAGCCCGCAGCGTCGCGGCCCGGAGATCGACCAGTTGGCTATGAGTTACTCGATGAGACTTACGCGGCGTCTGAGCCGCTTACCGCGGAAGGCTTGGCGGTCCACTCAATCGTTGCCCCGAGATGACGGGCGGGGTGGAAGGCAACCCAGGCTACTGAGCCGGAGGCGGGTACTGGGGAGGTCCTGCTTGGGACCCCTCCTTGCCCTCTATTCTACGATTTCTCATTTCGGTTAGTCGAGACCTTTGTCCATCGGAAAATTCGATGATCCTCATCACGATTCGCGCGGAGGCGTGATCCAGACCACCCCGCCCCGATTGCTACAATGAGGGTTCGACCTATGGGAACAAACGCCCGCCATCGGACGGCGGTCGCCGATGTGGGAGGGGTACCGATCGGCGGTGACCATCCGATCGTCGTCCAGTCGATGACCAACACCGATACCGCCGATACGGCTGCAACCGTCAATCAGGTGGCGGAGCTGGCGCGTGCCGGTTCGGAACTGGTGCGCGTGACGGTGAACACCAAGGAGGCGGCGGCCGCGGTCCCGCGGATCGTCGAGACGCTCGACCGCTTCGGCGTCCACGTCCCGATCGTCGGCGACTTCCACTACAACGGCCACATCCTCTGAAGACAGTACCCGGAGTGCGCCCGCGCCCTGGCCAAGTACCGCATCAATCCCGGCAACGTGGACATCGGCAAGAAGCGGCGACGACAATTTCCGCACCATGATCGAGGTCGCCATCGAGTACGGCAGGCCGGTGCGGATCGGCGTGAACTGGGGATCGCTCGATCAGTCGTCTGCTGACGCGCCTGATGGACGAGAACTCCCGGCGCGCCGAGCCGCGGAGGCCCGCCGAGGTGACGATGGAGGCGATGGTCGAGAGCGCGATCGAATCGGCCGCGGCGGCGGAGCAGTACGGGCCTCGCCGCACAACCACATCATCCTCAGCGCCAAGGTCAGCGGCGTGCAGGATCTGATCGACGTCTACCGCAAGCTGGCCGCGCGCTGCGACTATCCGCTGCACCTCGGACTGACGGAGGCCGGCCTGGGCGCCAAGGGCATCGTGGCCTCGACGGCCGGCCTCGGCGTGTCCTGCTGCAGGAAGGCATCGGCGACACCATCCGCGTCTCGCTGACGCCGAAGCCGGACGGCGACCGGACCGAGGAGGTGCGCGTCTGCCAGCAGATCCTGCAATCGCTCGAGCTGCGCAGCTTCACGCCGCAGGTGACGGCGTGCCCGGGCTGCGGCCGCACGACCAGCACCTTCTTCCAGGAGATGGCCGACGAGATTCAGGGGTACCTGCGCGAGCAGATGCCGGTGTGGAAGGAAGCGCGTGTCGGGCGTGGAAGAGATGAAGGTGGCGGTGATGGGCTGCATCGTCAACGGTCCCGGCGAGTCGAAGCACGCCAACATCGGCATCTCGTCTGCCGGGCACGTTCGAGGAGCCGAAGGCCCCGGTTTACGTCGACGGGCGCCTGATGACGACGCTCAAGGGGGACCGTATCGTGGCCGAGTTCATCGACATCCTGAACGACTACGTGGAGTCGCACTACTGCGAGGCGGCGGCTCCCGCCGAGGTCTGAAGGCCCGCTGTTATACTCGTTGAAGAGGCAGGTATTCCTCGCTCGTCTGGGGGCCGGGCCTCCGGGTCCATCGAGGGGATGCGATCATGAGCGCTTCAACTGTAGCTGTCTTTCTGGGGTTTCCTCATCGGCCCGTCTTCCGGGATTGAATCGGAATGGCGCACCACTTTACGTTGCGGCAGGCGGAGGCGCTGCTGGCGGATGTGAGCGAGAAGATTCAGCAGGGCGTGCATCTCAAAGCCGAGTTAGTCCGGGTGACCTCCGAACTCGAGACCGTTGCCCAGCGCGTCGCCATGAGCGGTGGGGTGCTGCTCGACCGGAGCGGGTTTATCGCGTCGCGGTCGCGCCAGGAGGCCATGGCCAAGCGGTTGCGCGAGCTGATCCAGGAGATCCACGCCACCGGTTGCCAGGTGAAGGATCTGGACCGCGGGCTGCTCGACTTTCCGAGCTACTATCGCGGCAACGAGGTGATGTTGTGCTGGATGCTGGGAGAATCGTCAATCAGCTACTGGCACTCCAGCCAGGAAGGTTTTCGAGGCCGCAAGGTGATCGACCGGGATTTTGTCGAGAACCATTGGGGAGATCCGCCGGGGTAGGCCGGCGAAGCGCAGGCCGGAGCAAGAGAGGCCGTTCGTTATAATGAGACTACGCCCGCCAATGAAGACCTTCTACATCGAGACTTTCGGGTGCCAGATGAACGTGCACGACTCGGAGAAGGTCATCGGCACGTTGCGTTGCGCGTGGCTACCGGGAAGTTCCCCGCCGGAGGAGGCCGATCTGGTCCTCTACAATACCTGCAGCATCCGCGACAAGGCCGAGCAGAAGGTCTTCAGCCGTCTGCAGCAGTTCCGCGGGAAGGGCGCAAGGGCAAGGTCTTCGGCGTGCTCGGCTGTGTCGCCCAGCAGGAGGGGGAGAAGATCTTCGAGCGCGCGCCGCATGTCAGCCTGGTGTGCGGCTCGGCAAGCTACAACCGGCTGCCGGAGCTGCTGGTGCGGCTCGAGGGCGGCGAGGGCCGGGTACCGGGCCTGAGCCTCGATACGGACGAGACCTTCGAGACTCCCTACACGCGCGCGCGACAATCCCTACCGGGCGTTCCTGACGATGATCGAAGGGTGCGACAAGGCGTGCGCCTATTGCGTGGTTCCCTACACGCGGGGGCCGGAGCGCAGCCGGACGTCGGCCAGCGTGATGGAAGAGGCGCGTCGGCTTTCAGCGGCAGGCTACACGGAGATCACTCTGCTCGGCCAGAACGTGAACAGCTATCGCGACCCCTCGGCCGCCGGCTGGGATTTTGCCATGCTCCTCGCTCGCGTGGGCGAGGTGGCTGGGATCCGCCGCGTGCGGTTCACCACGTCGCATCCGCGGGATTTCGTGCCGGAGATCGTGGACGGCGATCGACGCCGACGAGCGGCTGTGCAACCACGTCCACTTGCCTGTACAGTCGGGCTCGGATAGGATGCTCGCCGCGATGCAGCGCCTCTACGACCGTGAGCGGTACCTGGAGTGCATTGGCTGGATCAAGAACGCGCCGCCGGGAGATCGCCATCACCACCGACATCATCGTGGGCTTTCCGGGCGAGACGGAAGCAGACTTCGAGCAGACGCTGGTCGTTGGTCGACGAGGTCGAGCTACGACTCGATGTTCAGCTTCAAATACTCGCCCCGGCCGAACACCCCGGCGCTCGCGCTTTCCGAGCAGGTTCCCGAGCCGGAGAAAAGCCGGCGCCTGCGGCTGCTTCAGGAGCGGCAGCGCGCGATCGCAGATCCGGCGCAATGCCGCGCTGGTGGGCTCCGAGCAGGAGGTCCTGGTCGAGCGGTTCAACTACGCGACGGGGCAATGGGTCGGTCACACGACCGAGAACCGCACCCTGAATTTCACTCACCCGGCGGTGATTCCGAGCCGCTGGCCGGCCGCTACGTCGCGCGTGCTCGTGACGCGTTCCGGGCCGAACTCGCTCGCCGGCCGGAGCCTCGACGGCGCCGGGAATTCGAAATCACATCTTCAGGCGACGGTGGATTTGTTGATGCCGGCGCCCGGAGCCGAGGAAGGAGCACAGCAATGGAAGTCGAAATGAAGATTCGTGGGTCTGATGATGGATCCGGTGACGAACATGCCGATCGTGATCCTGAAGGATGTCGGCGGCAACAGCATTCTTCCGATCTGGGTCGGCGTGTATGAGGCGAATGCCATCGCGCTCGAGATCGAGAAGGTGACTACGCCCCGGCCGATGACGCACGACCTGATCCGCACGCTCCTTCATGGCCTGGACACCGGCGTGCGCAAGGTAGTGGTCAGCGAGCTGAAAGACGACACCTTCTATGCCCGGATCTGGCTCGAGCGCGACGGACAATTGATGAGCGTGGATAGCCGTCCGAGCGATGCTTTGGCGGTTGCCTTGAGGCTCGATTGCCCCATCTACGTGGAGGATTCCGTCCTGCAGTCTTCGAAAACAGCGAACGCCGTCGCCGACAAGGTGAACAACGAAGAGCTCCGGCGCTGGCTCGAGGGTCTCAACGACGAGGACCTCGGCCGGTACAAGATGTGAGGGTAGATCATCGATCGGCGGCCGGTTCCCGGTCCGCCTCGCCCATCGCCGCCGGCGTCAGGATCCGACGGCCAAGCCGCTCCAGGTCCTGGTAGGTCTCCCCGCCGGCCCTGTTGGGGTCCCGATGACTGCCCGCTGCCGGGCGTTACGGACTTCCCGCCAACTTCTCGATAACAATCGGCCCGCCCAGCCGTACTAAGGAATAAGAGAATGCACGGCTGGCAAAAAATAGCGGGCGCCCTGTTGCTAACGGTCGTCGGCGTCCAGGGATTAGAGCTGATCACGAGAACGGCGCCGTTACCGGCGCCGGCTTCCCGCTTCTTTGAATACTATGAGGCGCTGAGTGAGGTGAACGACACCAGCTTGTGGGATCGTGTCGTATTCAGCTACATCATGGCTGGCAGCCGGCGGTAAGACCGGCTGCCAGTATCTCACTACCGCGTCGTCTGGCGCGCCGGCGGAGGAGGCCAGCCGCTGATCTTGGACTGATCGCACTCGAACCCAACATTGAAGGGGCTCTGGCTGAACGTGCGCGGCACGCACTGGAAGTTGATCACGGTGCCGGCACGGGCCGAGTAACGGAAGGCCTCGTTCAACTTCAGCGTCACTTCGCGGGTACTGCGGCCCTCGATCCCGAGCACCAGGGTGTCGGGGCGGTTCTCAGGAGACTGGGCGATCAGGTATCCCCGCAGCTCCGGCATGGCCGAGTTGCGGACCGTGTTGTTGAAGTACTCCTCGCCACCGGGACCCGTCAACTGCGCCTTGACGTTTTGCCAAAGATACAGCTTGGGGTTGTCGCGCCGGAGTTGATCTTCCCGCTCGGCTTCGATCACCTGCTTGGACTTGACCGCCGGCAGATTCGCTGGCGGCAGTGGGTTGGCCAGGGCCAACTTCACGATCTCGTCCAGGCCGCTATCGTCTCCGTGGAACGAGGTGTAGATCTTGTTCAGATACTCGCTCACCTTCTGGCGCGCCGCTTCTTCCATCGCGCCTTCACCGGTGAGGTTGGCGGCACGGGCGAAGTTGAAGAACGCCGCCGTCTGCTTCTCCGTATTACGCTGGGCGAGAATCACGGTTCCCAGCCAGTAGGATACCTGGCCGTCGCGGGGCTCGATGCCGAGGACTTCCTTGAACTCCTTCTCCGCCTCGACATTGTCCTTGCGGTTCATCGCGATCCAGCCGAGCGTCTTGTGGGACATCAGCAGCAGGGCTTTCTTCTGCTGCTCCCATTGCGCGTCGGAGACGTTCGCTGGCTTCTGCATCCCGGAGAGGATGTCGATCAACGTCTTGGCCGACTTCTCTCCGTTCGCCAGATGTTCGGAATCCGTGACGCCCATAGTCATCGTCAGATTGGTGATCAGGACGTTGCCCTGGAGATTCTTCGGATCAAGCTCCAGGATCTTCTGCGCAGCTTGGTACGTCTTGTCGTTATCGCCCAACTTCTGATAGTTCAGCGCATACATGAGCCGTCGCTGAAGCTCGAAGGTGGTTTCCGGGTATTTCTCGACGTAGCTGTCAAGAAGCTGAACCGCCTTGCTCGGGTCCTGCTCCTGGGCAATCGAGTTGAAGAGATCGTACTCAGCCCGGTCCTTCCACGGGCTCGCTTGTTGTCCTTGTTCCTGCCCCCACGCGAGGCTTCCAACCAGCAGAAGAAGGGCTGCCGCGGTCGTCAGTCTGAAAAATTGCTTTACCAGCACTCATGGCCTCCTGAGGAATGGCGTCTCCACGTGTCCTTTCGCACCGATCCGGGCGTAGCACTGACTGCCATTCGCAACAATACTGAGAACTTGATTATTGCGGAGTATAGCCGAATCCGCGATCACCCCGCAAGTGTGTTCAGGGCTCCCGGATCGCGCAGCACAAGGCGGGTAAAGTGGTTTGCCGCGAGCGCCTTCCGGGGGCCACTGTTACATCCTGACACATTAGACGGCCTGTTGGGGGCACGAGTTTCAAAGTGGTTGGCCTTCCGCCGCCCGGCCGCCCGGGTCCTCTCACCGGCTGGCGCCCAGGGGGCGGAAAAAGGTCGGGTCAGCCCCGGTGGCCCCGCTCCCGGCGGTGCCGGAGCCCAAGCTCTCGGCGGCAACCGCCCCGGTGCCGGTGTGCTAGAATCGCCGGATTCCATGCGGTACGTCGATCTTGCCGTCCTCGTCGTCTACCTGATCGGCATCACTTGGTTTGGTGCGAGGTTCCGCAGGTCGCAGCGCACGCTGCGGGACTACTTCCTGGGCGGCCGCCGCACGCCGTGGTGGGCGATCAGTTTCTCGATCGTTTCCGCCGAAACCAGTACCCTGACCGTGATCGGCACGCCGGCGCTCGCCTACTCCGGCGACCTCGGCTTCCTGCAGGTGGTCTTCGGCTACCTGCTCGGCCGGATCGTGATCTCGATACTCTTCCTGCCGCACTACTTCCGCGGCGAGATGTACACGGCCTACGAGCTGATGCGCGTCCGTTTCGGGGAACGGATCCGCCGCCTGACGGCCGGGCTTTTTCTAGTGCTGCGGGCGCTCGCCGAGGGGGTCCGCGTCTTCGCCATCTCAATCGTCATCTCGATCGTGCTCGATACCGGAGAACTGGTGTCGATCCTCGTGATTGTCGCGCTGACCCTCTTCTATACCTTCGAGGGTGGCATGACGGCGGTCATCTGGACGGACTTTATCCAGATGCTGCTCTACATCGCCGGCGCCATCGTGAGCTTCGCCGTCATCGTGCACGGCATTCCCGGCGGCTGGGCGGAGGTGGTTCGGGTGGGCGCGGAGGCCGGCAAGTTCACGGTCTTCGACTTCTCGATCGGACCCCCGGCGGAGTTTTTCTCCAAAACCTACACGTTCTGGGCCGGCATCATCGGCGGCTGTTTCCTGACCACGGCGAGTCACGGCACCGAGCAGCTACTCGTCCAGCGGCTGCTCGCCGCCCGGAACGAGTCCGAGGGTCGCCTGGCACTGCTGGCGAGCTGGGTGGTCATCTTCGTCCAGTTCAGCCTGTTTCTGTTGATCGGCGTGACCCTTTTCGTCTATTACCGCCAGACCGGACTGACGGCTCCCGACCCGCTCGACCGCATCTATCCGGACTTCGTCTGGAAGCACCTGCCCGTCGGCGTGGCCGGACTGGTGATAGCCGCCATCCTGGCCGCCGCCATGTCGAACCTCAGCGCGGCGCTCAACTCGCTCGCCTCCACTACGATCATGGATTTCTACCAGCCGCTCGTGCGCCGCGCCGGGGCGGCCGTCTCCGAGGCCCGGCTGCTCACTCTTAGCCGCGTGGCCACGGTGGCTTGGGGCGGCGTGCTTGTCGGTATCGGGCTGGTGGCGCGGCACTGGGGGTCGGTGCTCGAGGCGGGCCTGTCGGTGGCTTCAGTGCTCTACGGTTCGCTTCTGGGTGTCTTCCTGCTCGGTGTGCTGGCGCCCAGGGTGGGCGAGGAGGCGGCCATGACCGGCATGCTCGCCGGATTCCTGGGCATGATCTACGTGCGGTTCGCCACTCCCATTGCCTGGACCTGGTACGTCGTCATCGGCACCATCATCACCTTCGGGACGGGCTGGCTCGCCTCGTTCGTCTTTCGAAAGGACACCCATGCCTGAGGCCGAAGCGCCCGCTCTCCGACGCGACCTCGGCCTCTGGAGCGCCGCCTCGATCGTCATCGGCACAGTGATCGGCAGCGGCATCTTTCTGGTGCCCACCGACATGATCCGGGCGGTGGGCACTCCCGCGGCCGTTTTTTTCGTGTGGATCTTCGCGGGCCTCCTTTCGCTGGCCGGAGCGCTCACCTACGCCGAGCTGGCGGCGGCGATGCCGGAGGCCGGCGGCGAGTACGTCTACCTGCGTGAGGCCTACGGCCCGTTCTGGGGGTTCCTCTACTCGTGGACCATGACCTGGGTCGGCAAGAGCGGCTCCGTGGCCGCCATCGCGACGGCCTTCTACCTCTATCTGGCCAACTTCCTGCCCCAACTGGACGCCGTCGTCTTCTCCGTCGACGCCCCCATCGGGCCAAACGGGGGGCCGCTCGACATCAGGCGGGGGCAGTTTGTGGCCATTGCCGCGATTCTCGGATTCGCCTTCATTAATTACTTTGGAGTACAGATTGGCGGGCGGATTCAGGTCGGAATCACGGCGGCCAAAGTGGGACTTATCCTGGCAATCGTCGCCGTCGGATTGGCATCGCCAGAGGCGACCGTGCGAAAACCTCCAGACTTCCACGCCCTCTTTTGGGGGAATTTCCGGGTTTTTCGCCGCGCTGGTGGCCGCTTTGTGGGCCTATGACGGATGGAACAACTCCGTAATGGTGGCCTCCGAGATCGACCAGCCACAGCGCAACCTTCCGCGGGCGCTCATCTTCGGTGTGGCCGCCATCCTGGGTGTCTACCTGGTCACCAACCTCGCCTATTTCACGGTGCTGCCGGCCGGCGACGTGGCCGCCAGCCCCAGAGTCGCGGCCACTATGATGGAGCGGATTCTCGGGGCGCCCGGCGCCTCGGTGGTCAGCATCGCCGCTATCATCTCGATCCTGGGGGCGTTGAACGGGAGCTTGCTTTCCGGCGCCCGGATTCCCTATGCCGCGGCGCGCGACGGCCTGTTTTTCCGGCCTTTGGCCTACGTTCACCCGACGCGGCGGACCCCCTCCGTGTCCATCCTTGCCCTCGGGCTGCTCTCCGCCCTGCTCGTGCTTAGCGGCCGCTACCAGGAGATCTTCACCTGCGTGATCTTCTCGCAGTGGATCCTCTACACGATGTCCGCCGCCGCGGTAATTGTGCTGCGCCGCCGGCGACCGGACATGGTACGCCCCTACCGGACGGCGGGATACCCGGTCGTACCGGCCGTCTTCTGTCTGGTGGCCTGCGGATTGCTCGTTTCAACCCTCCTCAATTCGCCCCGGGAGTCCCTGCTGGGACTGTTTTTGACGGCTGCGGGAGTCCCGTTTTATCTGTATTGGCGTCGACGGGCGATGATATAATAACGCGTAAATACGAGGGTTTCGCGGAGGGCGGTATTCTGCGGGGCCGTACGGTACTGGTAGACCATCCTGTTCCGTTTTCAGAACGGAAACTTGAAAATCCTCCGAAAATGCTGTACAACAGCAATTGCGAGGATCAGTTGCTCTTCCCATTCTTGTTCCGAATTCAGAACTGATCCTGAGCTGCAATCGAAGCCCTGAGGGAGACCCTAATGGACGTAGCAAAAATCCTAGCCGAATTAAGACAAGAGCGCGAGCAAATCGAGGAGGCTATCGTAAGCCTGGAAAGACTGGCGCACGGCCGTGGCAAACGGCGTGGACGCCCACCAGCCTGGATGAGCGATGCCAAGAAGAGGCTTAAGGCTGCCAGCGCCGCGAAAAAGGCGATCGCGACGACGAAAACCGCTTCCTCCTCTTAGTAGCCCCGTCGGGGCCGGGCGAACAGGGAGTTGCTGATTCCCGCTAGAGCGGACGCGCCCGGCAAGGATCAGTGGTATAGAAGATAAGGCTCGCGTTCGGAAAGAAAATTCGCGAGGGTGGCTTGCCCGGCGCGCTGGATCGTGGCTGGGTCCTCGCCGCGTCGGATGGCGTCGACCGTCTCCCGGCTCCCAATCAGTCCCAGGTTCGATTCCCAGTCGATCCGGCCCGGATACAGTTTCTCCAGGGCAACGGCGATCTCGAGTCCCAGCCGTACGCTGTCGACAAGCTCCCGGTCCGTGATCACGAATCGCACGCCTTCGATCGACTTGCCGGCGAAGTTCGAGGATCGCGGCATGAACCGCGTCGGATAGACGCGAACCCCCGCCAGGTGACGACCGTTCAGGTAAGCCGCCAGATCGCGGCCTACGATCCAGTCGGCGCCGATCTGTTCGAATGGGGCATCGGTGCCGCGTCCCACCGAATAGTTGCTCGCGCCTTCGAGCATCGCCACGCCGGGGTAGAGAGTCGTCGCGTTCAGACCGCGAAGATTCGGAGACGGGTCAATCCAGACGAGTCCCGTGTTGTCGAACCAGTCGCCGCGCTCCCACCCCTTCATGGCGACGACCTCCAGTCTGACGCCGATCTTCTGCTTCTCGTTGGCCATCCTGGCGATCTCGCCCAGCGTCATGCCGTGTCGGATTGGCAGCCGCACGCAACCGATGAAGCTTCGCAGGTCGTCCTCAAGCAGCGGGCCCTCGACGTGCACGCCAGTGATCGGGTTGGGCCGGTCGAGAACCAGGAACGCCACCCCGTTCGAGGCCGCCGCCTCCATGGCGTTCACCATGGTGCACATGTAGGTGTAGAAGCGGGCGCCGGCGTCCTGGATGTCGAAGACGAGGACGTCCACGCCGGCCAGCATCTCGCGCGACGGTTTGCGGCTCTTCCCGACATAGAGACTGCGCACCGGCAGCCCGGAGCGCTCGTCGCGCGAATCGGAGATGTTCTCGCGATCCTCGTCCCCGCTGATGCCGTGCTCGGGCGAGAAGAGCGCGACGACGTCGATGCCTGCCCGCAGCATGAGGTCGACGTTGCGCTCGCCGTCGCGGCTCAGTCCGGTGTGATTGGTGATCAGGCCCACCTTGCGTCCCCGCAGCCGATTGAACTTCTCGGCGGCCAGCACGTCGAGTCCGGCCAGCGTCTGTCCGTTGCGCGCGGTGCGGCGGTGGATGCCGGCGAGCGTCTCGTTGTAGCCGGTGAGGCTCACGCCCGGCGTTTCGATGCCCAGTGCCGCCGCCACCGCCGTGGCCACCCGGCAACGCAAGGAGACGACGCTGCCGCCGCCGTCCGGGTGGACACGGTTGGTCATTAGCACGATGTAGGTCCGGGTGACGGGATCGATCCACACGGACGTGCCGGTGAATCCCGTGTGCCCGTAGGAGCCGAGCGGCAGCAGTTCGCCGCGATTGGTGGAGTAAGGCGAATCGATGTCCCAACCGATGCCGCGCAGGACAGGTTGGTCCGCCGGCGTCTGCGGCTCGGTCATCTTGCGCACCGTGAGTGGCGACAGAACGCGCTTGCCCCGGTATTCACCCATCCCGAGCATCATTGCCGCGAACCGGCCGACGTCCGTCGCGGTGGCGAACACGCCCGCGTGTCCGGCGACGCCGCCCATGTAGCGCGCGGTCGGGTCATGCACGACGCCGCGCAGAGGCAGGGCGGCGCCGGGTAGGATCTCGGTCGGCGCGATGCGATCCCGCGACGCCAGCGACGGCTCAAAACCCGTGTCATCCATGCCGAGCGGTTCATAGAAGTTCCGCTCGACGTACTCCGCCAGCTTGGTGCCGGTGAGCCGCTGGACGATCTCGGCGAGCAGGATGTAGTTGATGTCAGAGTAGATGAAGCGCTCGCCCGGGGCGGCCACGGGCTTGTCGTGGAGGGCGAGCCGGACGCCGGTTTGGTAGCCGCTCCACGCCGGCTCGAGATCGAGATCGGGCCGCAGTCCGGAGAAGTGCGTCACCAGCTCGCGAACCGTGATCGGGCTGTCGCCGTCCTGGAACTCGGGCAGGTATTCGTTGACGCGGTCATTGAGCCGGAGGCGCCCCTCCTCGAGCAGCTTCGCGAGTGCCGGGGCGGTAGCGAGCACTTTGGTCAGTGAGGCGACGTCGAAGATCGTGTCCAGCGTCATCGCCTCGCGCTCAGGCTCGAGCGCCCGGTAGCCGTAGGCCCGATGGTGGATGATTCGGCCTTCGTGGCCGACCAGGAGGACGGCGCCCGGGATCTCTCCCTTTTCGACGGCCTCGTTGACAATTGTGTCGAGCTTGTCGGAACCGGAGAAATGACGTTCCGGAGCCGTCGCGCCCAGGACGCTGCCGGCGGCGCAGAGGAACAAAATCAGTAGCGAGGCGTTCATAGCTGGGGCCGGTCCTCTGTTTAGAGTGTAGCCGCCGAATGCACCTGGACGTGTGGCGTGAGCACTCGTATCTGCAGTGCCCACACTTTTGCGACTGCCGGAAGTCGCCCACGTTGGACCGCCGGCGACGGGAGCTCAACGGAGTTTCCACCCGTGAGGGCCGCTCATATCCATGAGCGTCGCGGGGGGCTCGACAGAGCGCAACACCGGGATCGAGGTGCCTTGCTCCGCTCCCTTTGATCACGGCCCGCACCAGGCCGAACGCTCACTGCGAGCCGTGATCAGAGGGAGCCGAGTCTGCTGCCATGGCCTTCAACGGAGCGGTCTGCGCCCGGCTTTCGCCCGTGCACACGCCATATTCCCCTAGCTCCGCCCGTAGACCGGAATCAGCGCTCCATTCACGTCCGCGGGCGCGGCGGTCGCGAGCCAGACGATGAGATCGGCGATCGCCTCGGGCCGGACCCACTGTGATGGATCGGCGGACGGCATCGCCGCCCGATTGGCCGGCGTATCGATGGTCCCGGGCAGCACGGCGTTCACCGCGACGCCCGCATCTTTCGCCTCCGCCGCGGCACACTCGACGAGCATATGCAGCGCCGCCTTCGAGGCACAGTAGGCGGCCAGCGTGGGCGCCGGTATGGTCCCGGCGCGGGAGCCGACTGCGACGATGCGGCCCCGACGCTGCTCGATCATCAACGGCAGCACGGCGCGCAACATGCGCCGGGCGGTGACCAGGTTGATGGTGAGCATGCGCTCCCAGATCTCCTCGTCCGTCTCCCCGACCGGCTGCCCGCCGGCGAAGCCGCCCACCAGGTGGGCCAGCGCGTCAATCCTGCCGGCCTTGTCGAGGACCTGGCGAACCGCCTCGCGCGCGCCGTCCACTGTGGCCAGATCGGCGACGACCGGTTCGACGCCCTCCTCGACCACCCGCTTGCGGCCCACCGCCATCACGCGCGCCCCGGCATCGAGGAATCGCCCGACGACGGCCCGGCCCAGACCCCCTGAGGCTCCAGTGACGACAATCACATCCCGTGCCATGCCTGATGTGATGCGTCCGACGCCAGGTTGGTGGCAGGCGGCCCGGGTATGATGGTGATGGAATGGCTGACCCGCTTCCCCGTCTCCGCGCCGACCTCGATTTCATCCCGTCCCCGGTCCCCGACCGTCCCGGACTCCTGATTCGAGACCCACATCAATACTCCGACGCCACGCTGATCGTGCCGCCGGCGCTCGTCGAATGTCTCGAGCACTTCAACGGCGCCTCGACGTCGCTCGACCTGCGCGCTCATCTGGTGCGGCTCTCGGGCAACCTCGACGTGGGCGACATCGTCAGCGGGTTGTGCGACGCGCTCAGCAATGCCGGTTTCCTTGAGGACGATGTCTACCGGGAGCTCTACGAGTCGTGCCATCAGCGGTTCGCCGACGCCACGGTTCGCGAGCCGACCCACGCCGGCTCCGCCTACCCGGAGGAGGCGGAGGCGCTACGGAAAGCGATCGGCGGCTATCTCGACCAGGGCGCGCCGAGCGCCGGGACAACCGACGGGCTGCTGGGCATCGCCGCCCCCCACGTGAGCCCTGAAGGAGGCTACCGCAGCTATGCCGCCGCCTACCGCGCCCTGGCGCCGGCGCTGAAGGATCGCGTCTTCGTTATCCTCGGCACTTCTCACTATGGTGAACCCAACCGCTTCGGACTGACGCGGAAGCCCTTCCAGACACCCTACGGTGTGGCCCAAACCGAAACGACGCTGGTCGACTTTCTCGCCGAACGGGCGCCGGATGCCGTCTCAATCGAGGACTACTGCCACCTAACGGAACACTCGATCGAGTTCCAGGTTGTCTTTCTCCAGCATGTCTTTGGACCGGAGATTCAAATTCTGCCGATCTTGTGCGGGTCCTTCGCGCGGAGCGTCTACCAAGGCGGCGAGCCCGAGGACGATGAGGCGGTGCGGCGGTTTCTCGAAGCCCTCGGCGAGATGGCCGGCAGGGAGGGGAAGCGCCTGTTCTGGGTTCTGGGCGTCGACATGGCCCACATGGGTCGCCGCTACGGGGATCCGTACTCGGCCACCGCGAACACCGGCTACATGGCGGAAGTCGCCAGCCGCGACCACCAACGCATAGAGCGGCTCGAGGCCGGCGACACGGGCGGCTTTTGGGAACTGATCCGCCAGAACCAGGACGATCTGAAGTGGTGCGGCTCGGCGCCGTTCTACACGTTTCTCCGGGCGGTGCCGGAAGCACGCGGCCGCCTGCTCGACTACAGTCAGTGGAATATCGACCCGCAGAGCGTCGTCACTTTCGGCGCCGTTGCC
Organism: Bryobacterales bacterium; assembly: GCA_963809945.1. GTDB lineage: Bacteria > Acidobacteriota > Terriglobia > Bryobacterales > Bryobacteraceae > CAWELS01. The sequence continues at coordinate 173,773 of CAWELS010000047.1, forward strand.
TTTGAGCCCCGGGCCGCGGTCTGACGGGTGGGCCCGGGCTCGCGTCTCTACGGCTCGAACAGCCGGACCCGCTGTTCGCGGAATCCGACAGCGGGCTTGCCGCTCCCGTCGTTCGCCCGGGACGGTGCGGTTTCCTGCCAGGCCGGACTCTCGAAAAACTCCCGGACCGCGCGGAGCGTTTGCGCCGCGTGCCGCAGTTCCTTCTTCGAGACCCGGATCCGGACATTCGTAAACATCATCCGTTCCTGGTCGTCGAGTTCGGTGAGTTTCTGGCGCCCGTTGGCGGTAATCCGCACCTGGCGCGAGCGTTTGTGCGCCGGGTTGTCAATCAGCTCCACCAGGCCGAGGTCGAGCAGCTTGTTGACGAGGCTCTGGATGTGTTGCCGGGAGGCCGGGCGGGCACGCGCAATCCGCGGCACCGTCTGAGGCCCATCACGCTCCACCAGGATCAGAACCTCTCGCATGCCGCCGGTGACGGCAGCGTCGCCATGAGATTGGGCGGCGACAGATCGAAACCTGTGGGAGAGTGCGGTCGCCTCGGCGACCAGGGTGTCCAGCGCCTCGATCTTCGATCGGGAGGGCCGTTTCACGCCCGATAGCATGTCAGCTTGACAAAACGATTGTCAACCTGCCGCCGGCGAGCTAGGGGCCGGCTCCTCATCGGGGTCCAGCCGCACGACACAGTTGCGTCCCTGCTTCTTGGCCTTGTACAGCGCGGTGTCGGCCACCGAAATGATCTCTTCCTGCGAACAGCGTTGTCTGGCCGGTACCCCGGTGACCCCGAAACTGCAGGTGATGTCCAGTTTTTGGTCTCCATCGATCAGGAAGGGCATTTCGGAGATGATCAGCCGCAGCCGCTGAGCCTGGGATTCCGCCGACACACTGTCGCAGCCCGGCAGAATCAGCAGGAACTCCTCGCCACCATACCGGCCGACGGCGTCGTATTGGCGGCTCGAAGCGGCCATCCGCTGGGCCGCCTCGTGCAGGACGCGGTCGCCGGCTAAGTGACCGTGGGTATCGTTGACCGTCTTGAACCGGTCGAGGTCGGCCAGGACGAGCCCCAGCGGACTTGCCCCACGCTCGCACCGGGCCAACTCGCGATCGAGGATCTCGAGCGTGGTCCGCCGATTCCATATCCGTGTCAGCGGGTCGACGGTCGCCTGCTCGCGTAGCGCCGCCTGCGCGGCGAGCAACGCATCCTGCAGCTCGACAATTCGGCGCCCCGGGCCTAGGCGTACCTTTAACTCGTTTTGATCGAATGGCTTGGTGATGTAATCGTCGGCCCCGGCTTCCATCCCCTCGATCAGGTCCTCGCGGTGGCTTCGGGAGGTGACCAGCAGAATGTAGGTGTAGCGTTCGTCTTCACGCTCTCGCAGCAGGCGGCAGACCTCCGGTCCGCTCATCCCGGGCATCATCCAATCGAGGACCGCCAGCCGCGGCGCGTCCTCTTTCTGCAGCTCCCTCCATGCCTCGGCTCCATCGGCGGCCACCACGACGTCGTAGTTCCACTTTCGCAGTGCCGCCTCGAGCAACCGCCGGGAGATCGTGCTGTCGTCCGCGATAAGGACTCTCATTGCGTCCAACTGTGGGCTTCCAACCTTTCTTATCGGCGGGAGAGGGGTCTAAACTTCAATTTATATAGTGTACTTTAACTAGACATTCGTGCAGGACGTGCTGGAGCTGCTTGCGGCCTCTCCTCCGCCCCGGATCCCAGGGCTTCCCGAAACGGAAGTTCCAACGTGGAGGTTGCGCCTATCGTCCTATTAAGATATCTTTGTACTGATTTGAACAATCTTGTTGGGAGACCTGTATGATCTATTCGCGCTCTTCTGAGTATGCGATTCGGGCGTTCGTGTATCTCGCTGACGTGCCGGAGGGGAAGTATGCCATGGTCAAGAACATCGCGGAGGAATGCGATATTCCTACGCACTTCTTGGCCAAAATCCTGCAGCAGTTGGCCCGGAAGGGCTTCCTGCGGTCCAGCAAGGGTCCGACCGGCGGTTTCACGCTGCGCCGCCCGGCCGATGACATCAATTTACTGGAGATCGTCGATGCGATCGACGGCCTGTCGGAGTACCAGCGGTGCCCCGGCGGTATGGCCGAGTGCAACGACGACGCCCAGTGCGGCATGCACGACTCCTGGAAAGAACTCCGGGCGCGCATTCTCGACTACCTCGAAGACACGTCGATCCTGGACGTTGCCGAGGCCCAAAAGAAAAAGATCGCGGCCCTCTCGAAAAAGAAGAAGCCTCGCAAGTCGGTCAAGAAAACGAAATAGCCGCCTTCAGACAGCAGACGGATTGTCCCATAGGATGGCGGCTAGCCGGCGACGGTGGACCCGTGGTCCCGGCCGTGTGTCTGCAACTGCTACATTGAAGGGAGGGGAGCCCCGGCGACAGGGATTTGACGCCGGACTCCCCGGGCATCGAACATCAGCCAGGAGAATGCCTCATGGGCAACGCCATTACTGTCCCCTACGTGATTGAACAGACTTCGCGGGGGGAGCGTGGGATGGACATCTATTCCCGCCTCCTCAAAGAGAACATCGTCTTTTTGGGAACTCCCATCGATGATACGGTCTCGAACCTGATCATCGCGCAGATGTTGTTTCTCGCCGCCGAAGACCCGGAGAAGGACATCTCGCTCTACATCAACTCCCCCGGAGGATCGATCACGGCGGGTCTGGCCATCCTCGACACGATGCGGCTGGTGGAGCCGGACATTGTCACCTACTGTGTGGGCCAGGCGGCGTCGATGGCCGCGGTCCTGCTCTCCTGCGGGGCCCGGGGCAAACGCTACAGCCTGCCTCATTCGCGCATTCTGATCCATCAACCATCGATGAGCGGCCTTGCCGGTCAGGCGGCCGATATCGATATCCACGCCAGAGAGATCCTCCGGATGCGCGAGACCCTTAACCAGATCCTCGCCTCCGCCACCGGCCAGGAAGCCGAGAAGGTTGCCCGCGACGTGGACCGCGACTACATCATGGATCCCGAACAGGCGCTCAAGTACGGCATGATCGACCGTATTATCGAAAATCGCGAATCTCCCGTTCCGGTCGGCTGAGCCGGCCACTCCGCGGGACTGCCGAGTTTTGAGGACGCGTCGGCCCCCTTACGCCTGCCGTTATACTGGTAAGGCTCAGAGGAGGCAAATCCATGGCAAATCCGATACCGGAGGGCTATTCCTCCGTCACTCCGTACCTGGTTCTCGACGACGCCGCGGCGGCAATCGAGTTCTATAAGAAGGGTCTTGGGGCAGTGGAAGTCATGCGCCTGCCCGGTCCCGACGGAAAAGGCGTCGCTCACGCGGAAATCAAGATCGGGGATTCAATCATCATGCTCGGCGACGAGCCCGGCCCGGCGCGGCCCGGCAACCTGACGTCGCCGAGGAAGGCCGGCGTCGCCACCAGTTCCATCCTGCTCTACGTCAAGGACGTCGATGCACTCATGAAGCAGTCGCTCGATGCCGGCGCCACGCTGGAGGTCCCGGTGGAGACTTTCTTCTGGGGCGATCGCATGGGACGGCTCACCGACCCGTTCGGCCATAGCTGGGCCATCGCGACCCATGTGGAGGACGTGGCGCCCGAAGAACTCGCCCGGCGCGCGCAGAAACACGCCGACGGCGCGGCGGCCTGACGCTGGCCGGGCCATCGCCTCACCAGTCGGTGGCTGTCGGTCGCCGACCTCAGCCCCCACTCAGCTTTAGGTGCCATAAAAAGATCTCATGCCATGCGTGTGGCTAATGATAATAGGTAGTACTATCAATTTGACAAATTCGATTGGTCGTTTCAAAATAGCGGTTGTGTTCCGGTGTTCGGAGTAACAGGCCGGCCGGGACACCCCCTTTTTCGAAGCGAAGGCCTGTTCTAAGGTTCCACCCTCGACAGGATTGGACCTCCGATTGGTTCCCGCGCGAGCCTCCGGCCCATCCCGTTCGAGGCGCAGCACAGGGAGAACCATGACCAATCGTGTACAGATCTTCGACACCACCCTCCGCGATGGAGAGCAATCTCCAGGCTGCAGCATGACCACACCGGAGAAGCTGCGGATGGCCCGCAAGTTGGTGGAGCTGGACGTCGATATTCTCGAGGCCGGCTTCCCGATCGCTTCGGAGGGCGACTTTGAAGCTGTAGACCGCGTGGCGGTCGAGTTCCCCGACGTCAGGGTGGCGGCGCTCGCCCGCGCCTGCCCGGTGGACGTCGAGCGGGCGGCTAATTCCCTGGAGAACGCGAAGAAGCCCCGCATCCACACGTTTATCGCGACCAGCGATATCCACCTGAAGTACAAGCTCAAGAAGATCCCGCGAGCAGGTGCTCGAAGAGGCCGCCGCGGCGGTCGAATTGGCGCGCCGGTATGTCGATGACGTCGAGTTCTCCGCCGAAGACGCCACCCGCACCGATCCCGAGTATCTGGAGCAGGTATCGATCGCCATGTGTCGACGCGGGAGCCAGCACGATCAACCTGCCGGATACCGTCGGCTACTCGATTCCCTCCGAGCACGCCGCGCTGATCGGGCGGATGGCGAAGGCCTTCGGTGACCGGGCTATCGTCAGCGTCCACTGTCACGACGACCTGGGCCTGGCCGTGGCCAACTCGATCGCGGCCGTTCAGGCGGGCGCGCGGCAGGTGGAATGCACCATCAACGGTATCGGCGAGCGGGCCGGCAACTGCTCGCTCGAAGAGATCGTGATGGCATGCAAAGTTCGCCAGGAACTCCTGCCGTTCGAGACCGGCATCAACACCGAGCATCTTTACCCGGCCAGCCGGCTGCTCAGCGAGCTCATCACCTTCGGCCCGCAGCCCAACAAGGCGATTGTCGGGCGAGAACGCATTCGCGCACGAAGCCGGCATCCACCAGGACGGCTACCTCAAGGAGCGGACGACCTACGAGATCATGACCCCGGCCGAGGTCGGCGTGCCCGAGAGCCGCCTGGTGCTTGGCAAGCACAGCGGCCGCCACGCCCTCAACGAACGCTGCCAGGCGCTGGGCTCACGACCTGCCGAAGCTCGACCTCAATCGGGTCTATGACCGGTTCATCCGCATCGCCGACAGCCGCAAGAAGGGCCTCAACAACGACGAGATCCTCGACATTATTCGCGAGGTGGCCGGCGAGCTCTTCAGCCCGCCGGCGACTGATCGCCGGACGCTGGAGTCGATCTGCGCCGGGTTGCTAAGCACAACTACAAGATGGAACTCGAACATACTCGTCCTGCCCGGGCGACGGCATCGGGCACGGAAGTGACGGCGGAAGCCGTCCGTGTGCTCCCCACGTCGCCGGCAAATGGAATCACGAGCTCGAAGCTCACCGAGGGACTGCTCGGCGGGATCGCCATTCACCAGACCGGCACGCCGTTTCCGGAAGAGACGGCCGAACTCGCGGCGCAGCCACTGACGCCACGCTGCTGGGCGCGGTCGGCCTGCCCGAGTTCGACAATGCGACCGCCGGAGAAGCGGCCGGAGAAGGGACTGCTCGGCATTCGCAAGGCGCTCGGCGTCTATGCGAACCTCGGCCCGTCAAGGCCTACAGCGCGCTGCTCGACTCCTCGCCGCTCAAGAACGACCGTATCGAGGGCGTCGACATGATCATCGTCCGCGAGCTGACCGGCGGCATCTACTACGGCACGCCGCGCGGCATCTCGGGCGACGGGCGACGACGAAGACGGCCGTCAACACGATGACTCTACACGCGCCCCGAAATCGAGCGCGTGACGCGCATGGCGTTCGAGCTGGCGCGCAACCGCCGGAAGAAGGTCACGAGCGTCGACAAATCCAACGTGCTGGAAGTATCGCAGACTCTGGCGCAAGCGTGGTCGCTGGAGGTCGCCAAGGACTACCCCGATGTCGACGCTCGACCACATGCTGGTCGACAACTGCGCCATGCAGTTGATCCTCAATCCGCGGCGCTTCGACGTCGTCGTCACTGGCAACATGTTCGGCGATATCGTCAGTGATGAAGGCGCGGTTCTTGCCGGCTCGATCGGCATGCTGGCCTCGGCCTCGGTCGGTCCGAAACGCCCCTCGGGAGCCTACGTCGGCCTCTACGAGCCGGTCCACGGTTCCGCGCCGGACATCGCGGGACAGGGGAAGGCCAACCCGCTGGCCGCCATCGGTCGGTCTCGGCAATGCTCGAGTACAGCTTCGGTCTGACCGAGGAGGCCGCGGCTATCACCGGCGCCATCGAAGCGGTCCTGAACTTCCGGTCAAGCGTGACCGCGGACCTGCACCCTGCGGGCAGGCCGGCCACACGGCCGAAGGTCGGCGAAGCGGTCTGCGCCGGCGATCGGGATGAGAAAGAATCACGGGAGTAACGCGGATGTCCAAACCCCGTACCATCATCGAGAAGGTCTGGGACGCCCATGTCGTCACCGAGCAGCCCGGCGCCCCGGCGCTGATCTACATCGATCTGCACCTGGTCCACGAAGTGACCTCGCCGCAGGCCTTCTCCGGACTGCGCGAGCGCGGCCTCAAGGTCCGCCGCCCCGATCTGACCTTCGCCACCACGGACCATTCAACGCCCACCACGCCCCGGTCCCTGCCGATCGTCGACCCGATCGCCAGAGACGCAGGTCGAGCAGCTGGAGACCAACTGCAAGGAGTTCGGCATCCCCTGTTTCGGCTTCCAGAGCGACCAGCAGGGCATCGTCCACGTCATCGGCCCGAGAACGGCCTCACCCAGCCCGGCATGACGGTGGTCTGCGGCGACAGCCACACCGCGACCCACGGCGCGTTCGGTGCGCTGGCGTTCGGCATCGGCACCAGCCAGGTGGAGCACGTGCTGGCCACGCAGTGCCTGCTGCAGCAGCCGTCGAAGACCTTCAAGGTGCGGGTGGACGGCGCGCTGCAGACCCGGCGTCTCGGCCAAGGACATCATTCTCGCCCTGATCGCCAGGATCGGCGTCGGCGGCGGCACCGGCTGCGTCTTCGAGTACTGCGGCTCGACCATCCGCGCGCTGTCGATGGAAGAGCGGATGACGGTCTGCAACATGTCGATCGAGGGCGGCGCGCGCGCCGGCCTGATCGCCCCGGACGAGAAGACTTACGAGTACCTCAAGGGCCGCCGGTTCGCGCCGCAAGGGCGCGGATTGGGACGCCGCCGTCGAACGCTGGAAGCAACTGCCGACCGACGAGGGCGCCGCCTACGACAAGGAGATCGCCATCGACGCCGACAGCCCTGGAGCCGATGATCACCTTCGGCACCAACCCCGGCATGGGCGTCCCCATCTCGGCAGCGCGTTCCCGATCCGGCCTCGCTGGGCGACGCCCTCGAGCGCGAGACGCTGCGCAAGGCGCTCGCCTACATGGCGCTCGAGCCGGGCAAGCCGCTGCTGGACCACAAAGTCGACGTGGTCTTCATCGGAAGCTGCACCAACTCCCGCATCACCGATCTCCGGGCCGCCGCCCCCGTGCTAAAGGGCCGCAAGGTGGCCCCGGGGGTCCGCTGCATGGTGGTCCCGGGATCGCAGCCGATCAAGCGGCAGGCCGAGGCGGAGGGGCTCGACAAGATCTTCCGCGAAGCCGGCGCCGAGTGGCGCGAGGCGGGCTGCTCGATGTGCATCGCCATGAACGGCGATCAGCTCAGCCCGGCCAGTACTCGCGTATCGACCTCGAACCGCAATTTCGAAGGCCGGCAGGGCAAGGGCGGGCGGACGTTCCTGGCCAGCCCGCTGACCGCCGCCGCGAGCGCCATTTCCGGTAAGGTCGCCGACGTGAGGAAACTAGTCAGCTAAGTAAAGGAAACCGCCATGGAGAAGTTCACCAGGTTTTCCAGCCGTCTCGTTCCGCTGCCGGTCGACAACATCGATACGGACCAGATCATTCCCGCGCGGTTCCTGAAGACGATCACGAAGACGGGCCTCGACAAGAACCTATTCTGCGACTGGCGCTACGACGCCGAGGGGAATCCCAAGCCCGACTTCATTCTCAATCAGCCCCGCGCCCAGGGCGCCGCCATCCTGCTGGCCGGCGACAACTTCGGCTGCGGCTCCTCGCGCGAGCACGCCCCGTGGGCACTGACGCAGTTCGGCTTCCGGGCGATCGTCTCAACCTCGTTCGCCGACATCTTCAAAGGTAACTCGGCGAAAAACTCGCTGTTGACCATTGAGGTGCCCGCCGACGTGCACGCGGAGTTGCTCAAGGCCGTGGAGGCGGACGAGAACTACGAAGTCACCGTCGACCTCGCCGCGCAGAAGCTGATCCTCGCCGACGGCCGCGACGATCGAGTTCCCGATCGACCCGTTCGCCAGGCAGTGCATGCTCAACGGCGTCGACGAGCTCGGTTGGATCCAGCAGCAGGACGAGGCCATCAAGGCCTACGAGGCGTCGCACCAGGCGCCGATCAATACACTGGCGTAGGGACCGTGGGGCAGGCGAAGCCGCCTGCCTCGACGCCGACCGCCGGCACGACCGCCAGCGCTCCAAGCCTGGGGGGGCTCGCTCCACGTCAGTCCCTCGCTCCACGTGACAAATCGGACCCCCACATCGTCTTACCTCGCGTGAGGACTGCACGCCCGATGAAAGTCTCCCGACTTCTGTTGCTGCCCCTGATCCTGTGGTGCGCCGCCACGGCAGTCGCCGCTGAGCTTACCTCCGAGACGAAGACACTCGTCGAGTTACTCGGTCTTCGTCCCGGCATGACCGTCGCCGAGATCGGGGCCGGCGATGGGACCATGACGGTGGATGTCGCGCGGTTCATCGGCGCCGAGGGCCGCGTCTATTCGACCGAAGTCGAGCGGCGGAAAGTGGACGATATCGAGCGGCGGGTCACCCGATCCGGCCTGAAGAACATCGTTCCCCTACTCGGCACGGCCGGCGACAGCGGCCTGCCCGCCGGCTGTTGCGACGCCATCTACATGCGCCGCGTCTACCACCACTTCACCGCGCCGGACGCCATGAACGCGAGCCTCTACCAAGCGCTGCGTCCCGGCGGGCGCATGGCGGTGATCGATTTCACGCCCCGCGGCTACGGCCAGGTGGCCGGCGCCCCGAAGAACCGCGGCGGACACGGGATCCGGCCCGACCTGCTCATCGAGGAACTTACCGCCGCCGGCTTCGTCGTCGAGCGTCAGATCGACAGCCTGTGGCGTAACGAGTACTGTGTCGTCGTGCGCAAGCCCGAATAGCGGACCCGCCTGCGGCTCCTCCAACCGAACTACTGCTCACTTAGGATTGCCAGGCTCGGCCAAGCAGGGCGAACTTATGTCGAGATTCGCAACATATTAGGAGTAAAGGGTGCTGAATTCTGCTATGATGTGAATGTTCTCCGTCTGATGGAGAGATCACGTGATTGCCAAGGGCAAGATTCTGATCGCGGATGACGACGCGGCCACGCGGCGCTCCCTCGGCCACTGGCTCGAAGGGGAAGGCTATACCTGCGGCACCTTCGAGACCGGAGCCGGGGCGCTGGCGGCAGTGGATGCGGAGCGCTGGGACGCTGCGCTCGTCGACATTCGAATGCCCGACCTTGACGGCGTGGAGCTGCTGGCGCGGATTCGGGCTATCGACCCCGAGGTCCCGGTGATCATGATCACGGCCTACGCGTCGGTGGAGACCGCTGTCCGGACACTCCGGAGCGGGGCCCTGGACTACTTCGAAAAGCCGATCCCGCTCGATCGGCTGGCGCGCACGCTCGAGGGCGTGCTCGAGCGGTCGCGGTCGCGCCGTGAAGTCGAACGGCTCCGGCACAATCTGCGCGAAGTCTCCCCGGCGACGGAGCTGATCGGCGAGAGCACTGCAATGAAGCGGGTGCGCGAACAGGTGGAGACCGGGGCACCAACCGATGCGCCGATCCTGGTCACCGGCGAGCGCGGGACGGGAAAAGAGATCGTCGCCCGGGCGCTCCATGCGGGCAGTCGGCGTAGCCCGATGCCGCTGGTGGTGGTTCGCTGCGGTTCACTCACTGAAGAGCTGCTCGAAGGTGAGTTGTTCGGCTTCGAGCGGGAACCGTCCGATTCGGCGCCGCGGAAGAAGGGGAAGTTCGAGATTGCCGACGGCGGCACCGTGTTCCTCGATGAGATAGGCGATGTCAGCCTGCGTACCCAGAACGACCTGCTCAACATCCTCGAGACCGGCGAGATGATCCGCGTCGGCGGCTCCAAGCCCGTCAGGACCGACTTTCGCTGGATCGCCGCCAGCAACCGCGACCTGCGCGTGCCGCTGCGTGAGGGCACCTTCCGCGCCCAGCTATTCTACCGGCTGAACGTCTTCTCGATCGACCTGCCCCGGCTCTGCGACCGGCGCGAAGACATCCCCCTGCTGGTGGACTACTTCCTGCGCAAGCACGCCGCGGCGATGAACCGCCCGGTCCCGCCCATCTCCGGGCAGGCAATCGATCTCCTGCTGCGCTACCGCTGGCCGGGCAACGTACGAGAGCTCGAGAACTCGGTCGAGCGTGCGATCCTGATCAGCCAGAACGAGGAAATCCGGCCGGAACACTTCCCGTTTCAGGTCGACTCGAAGGGCACCGAGAACGGCCGGTCGCTCGAGGAGATGGAGCGCAATCACATCCAGCACGTGGTGGAGGATTCCAACTGGAACCTCTCGCGTTCCGCCCGCATCCTGGGCATCGATCGCACTACCCTCTATAACAAGATCAAGAAGTACGGCCTCCGGTAGCATAGCGTCTCACGCCGTCCGGCAGTCGAAGCGCCCGGGGTGCGTCATCCGCGCGGCGGCTCAAGGCAGGAGACTCGAGCGGACGATGATGGGCGGGCGGCCGGGTTGCCCGCCGGCGTCGCTCAGATGGACGGTCAGCTCGATCGGCGTCGGGACACCTAGGTGAGTCGCCAGCACGGCGGTGGCTTCAACCGTGGTGAGCGTTCCGAGCCAGGACACGTCTTCGAGGCTCGACAAGCGGCGCAACCGGCGTTGGAAGATCCGGTTCACCTGGTGGACACCGCGCAGCACCAGGCGGGTACGGACGGCGGAACGCTCGTTCTGCAGGGTCCGGCAGTAGTTGCCGAGCCGGTGGAAGCGTTCCATTATTTGCCGGTCGAGATCGAGCAGAGTGAGGAACCGGCGATTGCCGCACCTGACGCCGGCGAGTATCCGGGCCGCGTGAGGTGGCCGGTAGTGTTGGGCGATCTCATCGAGGCCGGCCGTCTCGAGCTGGCGAGAGACCGTCCCGAGGACCGCTGGTAGCCGGAGGCGCGCATACCGGCAGGCGAGGCCGACGCTCGCGCGCGACATCGGATCATAGGTGCACTCCGGGCGTCCCTTGCGATAGTACGTCTTGCCGGCCTGATAGACGAGCATGGCGCCGGCGGCGTGGCGGTCGGAGAAGAAGCCAAGGTCGGCGTAGTGCAGGTACGGCATCCAACGGCGCAGGCTGCGCTGCACGTGCCGGGAGATCGCGGCGAAGGCCGCGTAACGGTCGAGCGAGTTTTCCTTGGGGCAGGCGAACCACGCGGAACTCCTCGCCAGGGATGCCTCGACGGCGATGGCGATCCGAACCTGCTTCCACTCGCGGGGAATGGCCGGGGGAATTGCTCCGTAACGGTCCACCAGCGGAGCGAGCGTAAGTGGAATGCTCTCGGACGGCACGATGCGTTCGTCGCGGAAGGTGAGCGAAGTGTCGCCCTCGTGTTCGAGCAGGCCCGCGGCCACCGCCAGCGTCGTCTGCTGCATCAGATAGTGGTCGCGCCGGGGGACGTCGGTGGGACGGACCAGGATGCGACCGGTGTGGTCCGGCTCGACGGTGCAGGTGGGCAGGACACCGGCACGGCGGCTCCAATGGCTCCGGTCGAGGAGCGGTAGCTCGAGCTCGACTGCTGTAGTGGCCGGCATGGCGTCCGCCGGGGCGCTTCTACGGCGTTTCCGGACGGCCCTCGGCGCCGCTTCCAGAATGCGGTCCCGGAACGCGGTGAGGCGGCCGAAGGATTCAACGAGCAGGGTCCAATCGTGCTCGGAACGGACGGGATGGAAGATCTTTCCGAGGCGCCGGCGGAGGGTTCCCGGGAGAGACTGCCAGCCGCCGTAAGTCGCCAGGCCCGGGGCCAGGCCGGGGCCGGAACCCTCGGGCAGGCCGAGAAGGAGCAGCAGCAACGGGTCGTCGGCTCCGCGGCGCGGCAGGATCGTGCGTCCCAGGACGCCGGTGAGCCGATTGCCGGAGGTTTCGTGCAGCCAGTGACAGTTGAGGGCCGGCGGCGGCATGGTGTTCGGCGTGTGCTGCTGCTCGGTGCGCTGCGCGGACGCAACGGTATTGATGAGAGCTTGGGAATGGTTCATGAGGTTTCCTTCCGCGCCCACGGGTGACGTGTGGGCGAGCCAGGAACCGGCCGACTCGAGCGGAGTCTCGGCGGCGCGTGCCGGGTCCGTTCAGAAGGCGGCTTCCGGGGAACCGGTTGCCAGTGAGGGGTTCCGTTTGATTGTACTGATCCGTTGGCGCGATTCCCAAAAGTGGGAGGCCGCGCCAACGGCGGCGAGACGTGCTAAATGATTGAGAGCTGGCGCCTTGAGCCGGGCCGCGCGATCTTCTGTTTGGTTTGTGACCGATGTCGGGCGAGGTAGCGATTTACGTGTTGGAGCGAGGCGAACAATCCGACGAAGGCGTGATCGTTACGGGGGCGTGCCCGAGTGCCGCGGAGGAAGTCCCGGGGTTGGAAGACGTCGGTCGCGGAGATAAAGGCGATGCCCATCGGACGGTATTCGTGAGTACCCTGCGCGCAGGCGACGTCGTCATCGATCCAGAGAGCAAATCCCATTGCCTTCATAATCGGGGAATCCGGCGCCGGTTGGCAACGGCCCCTTTGAGACCCCTAACCGCCGCGGCCAGAGATCACGGGTGGCCGAATTCGCTAGCTCTAGGGATCAGGTCGGAGTAGACCGAATCGGGGATGTGGGTGTCCCAGTGGCCGGTCCAGTGGGCGTAGGCAACAACTCCCAGGAAGATCGCGGCAGTACCGGCGGCCAGGACCCAGGCCGGGACGCGGCGGCCGGCGGCCCGCATCTCGAGCGCGCCCTCCGCCGGGCAGACGGCGATGCACTCGTAGCAGCCGGTACATTCCGGCGTGCCGATGGTGACGAGTTGGTCCACCGGGATTAGCGACGGGCAGGCCTTCGTGCACTTGCCGCAGTCGATGCACGGGCTCGCGTCGCGGCGGATGCGGACCGGGCTGATGCGGGCGACCAGACCGAAGAGTGCGCCGTACGGGCACAGATAGCGGCACCAGAAGTTCTTGACGACGATCGACAGGCCGACCAGCGCGGCGACGACGATGGCGCCGCCGACGCCCAGGTGACGGAAGAAGTTCAGCATCTTCACGTCGGCGATGACGCCGTAGGGACCTCCAAGGAAGGCGCGGATGCCCGCCACCGACATGCTGGCCACGGCGTATAGGAACAGCCCGAGCAGCAGGTACTTCAGGCCCCGCAGTGGAATGTCGGCCCAGCGGGGCAGCGCCCGGTTCCGGCGGAATGTCCGCTGGCCCAGCTTCCAGAGCCATTCCGAGACCGTCCCGATCGGGCACAGCCAACTGCAGAAGGACTTCCGGAACAGGAATGCCGTCGCCAGGAACGCCACCAGCAGGAACAGTCCGGCGGCGTGCAGCGCCGGCAGCGCGCCGGTGAGCACGAAGACCTTGAGGTTCATGAGGGAGGCGATGGGGAGCCAGCCCTCGACACCTGAAGGTCTGGCGATCGCCGGCCAGCGGCCACCTGTTTCGAAGTGCCTCACGAACAGGTAGAACTGGACGCCGATCGCCAGGTTAAGGAGGAGGAAGGCAAGCTGGAAGACCCGCCGGATGCGCTGTGACCGGTCGGGGGAGGTACGCCGGACAAGCTTCTTCTTGGTTGGCTGGGCAGGCATCGTAGGTGGCTGTGGGGCTTCCAGCGTGCAGCTCATTCTGGTTTCAGATTAGGACCCGAAGACGGCCAAGTCAGTGACTGCTGTCACCAGACGCGGGGGATGACTGCAGAACGCACGCACGCCGACGCGGGCGGGCCTCGCGTCGCCCCACGCCGGCGGACTGCTATCATGCGGGCGATGGAGAAAATGGCGCGCCGCTACCTGGTGCGGGGACGGGTTCAGGGCGTTGGATTCCGGTACTTTGTCGAACTGGCCGCCCATGAGCTCGGCATCACCGGCTGGGTGCGGAATCTCGATGACGGTCGCGTGGAGACCTACGCCGTCGGCACGAAGAAACAGCTCGACGACTTGAACGGCCGGCTCTGGCTGGGGCCGCGGTGGGCCGAAGTCCGCGGCGTCGACGAGCAGGAAGCGGCCGTCGTAAAGCACGCTGGGTTCCGGATCAGCGGATGAAGACGCTACAATACGAGTCTTCCGGGGGCACGCGGACGCCCGGTGCGCCGCACCCTCCCGACAACGGTACACCTCTAATGGACGATCTCAAAAAGTTGATACGCGAAGTCCCGGACTTTCCGAAGCCGGGCATTCTGTTCTACGACATTACGACCCTGCTCAAGGACCCCGAGGGCCTGCGCGCCGTCATCGACGTGCTTTGCGACGCCGTGCGCGACGTCGAGTTCGACGTCGTCGCGGGCATCGAGTCACGCGGGTTCATGTTCGCCCCGTCGGTGGCCCGCCTGCGCGGCACGGGCTTCATCCCGGTCCGCAAGCCGGGCAAGCTCCCGGCCGCCACCGAGAAGATGGAGTACGAGCTCGAGTACGGTACCGACGCGCTCGAGATCCACAAGGACGCCATCGGCGAGGGCACGCGCGTGCTCATCATCGACGATCTGCTCGCCACCGGCGGCACGGCGTCGGCCGTGGCGCACCTGGTGGAGAAGTGCGGCGGGAAGGTCGCCGCGGCGGTGTTCGTCGTCGAGCTGGACTTCCTCAAGGGACGCGACAAGCTCAGCGGCTACGACGTCCGGTCGCTCCTGCACTACGATTCATGACCGGCGAGCCCCGGCGTGCGCGCCTGCGGGCGCCGGCGAAGATCAACTTCAGCCTGAAGGTGCTCGACAAGCGGCCCGACGGCTTCCACGAGCTGCGGACCATCTTCCAGACCATCTCGCATCGCCGACGTGCTCGACCTGGAGTTCACGCCGGCGGCGGAGACGAGCGTCGAGCTCGACTCGAAGCTCGACATTCCGGTGCGCGATAACCTTGCCGTACGCGCCGCCGAGCGGGTCTTCGCGGAGACCGGCGCCACCGGCCGCCTGCGGATCCGGCTCGAGAAACGGATCCCGCCGGGCGGCGGCCTGGGCGGGGGATCGAGTGACGCGGCGGCGGTGTTGCTGGCGCTGCCGGTGCTGGCCGGGGTCGATCTGCCGCTGGCCGCGCTCATCCGGATGGCCGCGGAGCTCGGTAGCGACGTACCGTTCTTCCTGCTCGGGGGCGCGGCGTTGGGGCTCGGGCGGGGAACGGAGATCCATCCGCTGCCCGACGCGCCGGCTTGGCGCGGTCTTCTGGTCTCGCCCGGGGTCGAGATCTCGACGGCGGAAGCCTACCGGGCGCTAGGGCGTCAATTGACGCCCGTGCCACAGTTCAGTAACATAGATAGTTTCCAGGCCCTATCCTGGTCTCTGGGATACGGGTTCTCCGCGACGACTTGGGCTGCTTTGAGCGAGAACGATTTCGAAGCGTTCGCGTTCCAGCGTTACCCTCAACTGAATTGGATTCGTGGCCAGTTGCGCGAGCGCGGTGCGGAACCGGTCATGCTAAGTGGCAGTGGAGCGACGCTGTTCGGGATGTTTCGATCGAAGGAGCAGGCCGAGCAGGCTCGCTCGTGCCTAAGTGAGTTCGAGACAGAGTCTTTCTACCTGGTGAGCCGAGGGCGCTACCGAAGGATTTGGTGGCGAAACCTCAGGGGGCACCTGATGGGTGAACAATGGCCGCCCCGAAGCCGGTACGTGCGATGACGTTCGATCATTTTAAGGTTTTTTCAGGGAGCGCCAACCCCACCCTGGCCCGCGAGATCTGCGACGTCCTGGGCTGCGACTTGGGCGAAATCAGCATCAAGCGCTTCTCCGACGGTGAGATTTACCTGCAGGTTCTCGAAAACGTGAGCGGCTCCGACGTGTTCGCCGTGCAGCCGACCTGCACCCCCGTCGACACGCACCTGATCGAGCTGCTGCTGATGATCGACGCGCTCAAGCGCGCCTCGGCAGACCGCATCACGGCCGTGCTTCCCTACTACGGTTACGCGCGCCAGGATCGGAAAGACCGCCCGCGGGTCCCGATCTCCGCCAAGCTCATTGCTTCGATTCTCGAACGCGCCGGCGCCGACCGCGTGCTGACGCTCGACCTGCACGCCGCCCAGATCCAGGGCTTCTTCGACATCCCCGTGGACCACCTGTTCGCCACGCCGGTGGTGATGGACTATTTTCGGGGCAAGACCAGCGATATGACCGTGGTGTCTCCGGACGCCGGCGGCGTGGAGCGTGCCCGCGCCCTGGCCAAACGCCTGCAGGCGCCCCTGGCGATCATCGACAAGCGCCGCGCCGATATCAACGTCGCCGAGGTGATGCACGTGATCGGCGACGTCGAGGGAGCGGAACTGCCTCATCGTCGACGACCTGATCGACACGGCGGGGACGCTGGTCCACACCGTGGCTGCGTTGTACGAGCACGGCGCCCGGAGCGTGTCGGCGTTTGCCACGCACCCGGTGCTCTCCGGACCGGCGATCGAGAGGATCACCGAGTCGCGGATCAAGGAGATCGTAGTGACCAATTCGATCCCGCTCGGGGATGCGGCGCGGGAGTCGGGCAAGTTTCAGGTGCTGACGGTTGGGCCGTTGCTGGCCAATGCGATCCAATCGATCCACATGGAGGATTCCGTCAGTAGACTTTTCGTTTAGCTAGTCGACTACCGGGCGATGGGACTGCCGCGGGGGCAGGTGCGCGCCGGTTGAAGGAGTAGGAATGAGGAAAGAGATCACAATTAGTGCCGATCTCCGGAGCGAGCGGGGAAAGAATGAAGCTCGGCGGCTGCGGGCCGCGGGGCGGATTCCCGCCGTGGTTTACGGGGCGGGGCATGAGGCGACGCCCGTTTCGCTCGACCCGCGCGACGTCGACAAGATTATGTTCAGCAGTACGGGCCACAACACGATTTTCAACGTCTCCATTGCCGGCCAGGGAGCCGAGCCGGTGATGGTCGTCGACTGGCAGCACGACCCCATCAAGGACAACCTGCTGCACGTCGACCTGGAGTGGATCGATCTGTCGAAGCGGTTGACGGTCAAGGTCCCCGTGCATACCGTGGGTGAGCCGGCCGGAGTCAAGATACAGGGCGGCCTGCTCGAGCTGGTGCATCGCGAGGTGGAGCTCGAGTGCCTGCCGGGTGACATTCCCGAGGCGATCACCGCCACGGTAGATCACCTCATGATGGGCGAGAATTTGCGGGCGAAAGAGCTGTCGCTGCCGGAGGATGTCAAGCTGCTCAGCAGTCCGGAGCTCGTGATCTGCCACGTCATCCCGATCCGCGGTGCGGACGCGACGACGACGGAGACAGCGGAGGAGGCGGAAGCCGAACCCGCGGAGGATGAGCCGAAAGGATAGCGTTTGGATCCGTCCGGGTTGGATCGGGACTCTGCCGGCGGTGAGCCGCGTCCATGGCTTGTGGTCGGGCTCGGCAATCCGGGCAGGCAGTATGCGGAGACGCCGCACAATCTCGGCTTCATGGTGGTGGACCGGTTGGCCCTGCGCCGGGCGGTCCGCGTGGACCGCAAGGAGTGCCTGTCGTTGACGGGCGCGGCGTGGTTCGGAGAGAGCCGCGTGGTGCTGGCCAAGCCGCAGACGTTCATGAACGTGAGCGGACCGGCGGTGAAATCGCTGCTGGTGAGGAACGAGCTAACGGCGGCCGAACTGCTGCTGGTCTACGACGAGTTGGCCCTGCCGTGGACCGCGTTGCGGATTCGGTACGAAAGGATCGGCCGGAGGGCACAACGGTGTCTCGTCGGTGATCGGGACCCTGGGGACACAGGAGTTTCCCGGGTGCGGTTCGGGTATTCATCCGGGACATCCGGTAACGGATGGCGCGAAGTTCGTGCTGGCGCCGTTCCGGCGGTCCCAGAAGCAGGAATTGGACGAGCTGCTGGACTATGCGTCCGATGCAGTGGAGTCCATCGTTGCTGAAGGCGTCGAAAAGGCCATGACGAGATTCAATCGTCGCGCCTTCAGCCAGGAAGAGGAAGAATGAGAATTTACGAGGAAGTTTTCATTCTCGATTCGCAAGCGGCTGACGAGCAGATTGACGCCGTCGTCGCCCAGATCGAAGAGGTGGTAAAGGAGGGCGGCGGCTCAAGTCGACAAGGTCGACAGCTGGGGTGTCCGCAGGCTCGCCTACAGGGTCAAGAAGCGGACCGAGGGGCTGTACATTCTGGTGCAGTTCACGGCGGCCGCCAGGACCGTGCAAGTGAGATCGAGCGTCGCCTCCGGGTGGACGAGTCGTGATTAAGTACCTGACTGTTCGCATCGACGAGAAGCTCAAGTGGCTCGAGAAGCGGAAGAAGATTCGTGAGAAGCGGGCCGCCGCGGCAAGCCGCAGGCGGGATCGCCCGCCCCGGCCCGGCGCCATCGAGCCCTGCTCCGGCGCCTCCGGCGCCTCCTGAGACGCCGCCGCGCCGGCAGCGCTCCAGTGCCCGGCGCTCCATCCGAGGACGCGAGCGAATAGTAAAGGAGTTGATGAACCATGGCCGAATCCAGAGGCAGACCCCTGAGCGCATCCCAGCGCCCCACCGGCGGCGACAAGATGTCGTCAGCCGCAAGCAGTATTTCCGGCGCAAGAAGGTCTGCCGGTTCTGTGTCGAGAAGATCGACGATATCGATTACAAGAACGTCAGGCTGATCTCATCGTTCGTCTCTGAGCGCGGCAAGATCGTTCCCCGGCGGATCTCGGGCGTGTGTGCGCCCCACCAGCGCCGGCTGACAGTGGCCATCAAACGCGCCCGTAATATCGCGCTGCTGCCGTTCGCCGCGGAGGTCTAGCGTCGGGTCCGGCGAGGGTTGAACGGCTGCCGCTCCCCTTGGCCGCGGCTCGATGAGTGATTCTGAGCCCCGACCGAAGGGAGCGGCCGTCAAACCTCCGGACGGACGGCACGCCAGGCGTGTGAAATCAGCAACGGAAGAACGTCATTGGAGTAAACGACGATGGAAGTCATTCTCAGGGAAGAAATCGAGAAAGTGGGCAGCCGGGGCGATGTCGATCGAGGTCGCCGACGGCTATGCTCGCAACTACCTGCTGCCGCGGCGGCTCGCGGTGCCGGCCACCGAGGCGAACCGGAAGATCATCGAGCAGGAACGCCAGGCCTACCTGCGGCGCGAGGCCACCTTGAAGGCGGAAGCCGGAGACCTGGCCAACTCATGGAGGGCATCCATCTCACCATCGAGCACAAGGCCGGCGAGCAGGAGCAGTTGTTCGGCTCGGTGACGGCGCGCAACATCGCCGACGCGCTCGCCAAGCAGAACTACACCGTCGACCACCGTAAGATCCAGTTGTCCGAGCCCATCAAGCAGTTGGGCGAGTACAAGATCCCGATCAAGCTGCATCGCGAGGTCGTCGTCGAGGTGGGGCTGTCGGTGGAGCCGGAAGGCGGGCGGGTTGTGAAGCCGGCCGAAACCGGGGTCGCCGAGGAAGCTGCCGCCGAGCCGGTCGAAGCCGAGCCCGCGGCCGAGGAAAGCGCCGCCTCCGAGGAGGGCGTGGAGTCCGCCGACGCGGACGCTGACGCCGAGGAGGAGGAGGCGGAGAAGGAAGAATAGCTCGTCATGGGCTACTTCGATCTCACTGGCCAGACCGCTGTCGTGACGGGTGCCGCCACCGGCATCGGTGAGGCCATCGCCCGGCGGCTGGCCGGTGCCGGCGCGCGTATCGTCGTCGCCGATATCAACGCCAAGGGCGCGGCCGAGGTGGCCGGATCACTCGGCGAGGCGGCGAGCGGCGCATCGTTCGCCGTTCCCATCGACGTTGCCGATTCGGCGTCGGTCAACGCCGCCGTCGCCAGCATCATCGAGCACGCCGGCCGCATCGACGTCTGGGTGAACAACGCTGGCGTGGCCGGCCGGGCGGCGCCCATCTGGGAGCAGACCGACGAGGACTGGGACACCGCAATGAAGGTCAACATCCGCGGGGTCTTCTATTGTTGCCGGGCCGTGGTCGGCCACATGCGCGAGCGTAAGTACGGGCGCATCGTCAACGTCTCCTCGGTGGCCGGCAAGGAGGGCAACGCCAACATGACCGCTTACTCCGCCAGCAAGGCAGCGGTCATCGCACTGACCAAGTCCCTGGCCAAGGAAGTGGCGCTCGAAGGCATCTGCGTGAATTGCGTGGCGCCGGCCGTGGTTCGGACCCGGATCCTCGACACGCTCACCGAGGAACAGGTCTCCTACATGACCCAGCGCATCCCGATGCGCCGCACCGGGACCACCGATGAGATCGCCGCCGTGGTCCACTATCTTGCGAGCCCGGACTGCTCGTTCGTCACCGGCCAGTGCCATGATGCGAGCGGCGGCCGGGCCACGTACTGACGTGATTCCATCCCCTGAAGACTTTCCGAAACTCAGCGGCCGGGAGCTGCTCGAAGCTGCCGCCGGCGGCTACGTGGGCCTCGATCAACGCTGGCTGCACGCCCTGCTCGACGACCCCGACCGGACTATCGACGACATCGTCCGCTTTGCCGCCGAGACCCGCGACGACCGCGTCGAGCTCGTCCAGGATCTGGCGCTGATCGCCGCCTATCTGCGCCGTCCGGAGCTGTTGCCGTTCCTTATCGAACTGGTGCGCGAGGACGGGGGCGAGCCGCCCGACGATCTGGTGGAGACCGTGATCGGTTTCCGCGAGGCGGCGCTCGAGCCGCTTCTCGGCTTGTACGCCGAGCTCGGCCACGCCACGGCGGTACCGTTCATGCTCGCGAGCCTGGGCGTCCACGACGAGCGAATCGAGGCCGTCCTCGACGAAGTGTCGGCGGCCGATCCCGAGGAAGGCGCCTTCTGCCGCGAAGTGTACGAGGCGGTCGCCGGGTCGCCATCCGAGACCGAGCAGTTTCCGATCTGGAACGAGTACCCCGAAGAGGACCCGCCGCCGGTCGATCTCTTTCTTCCACCGGAGAGGCTCGTGTTTCTGGATGCCGCCTCGGCCGAGACGCGCCTCCAGGCCATCGCCAGTCTCGAGGCGGAGGAGGAAATGGCGAGCGACGCGATCGAGCGTGTGTGGAAGCTCGCTCGAACCGACCCTGATGACCGCGTTCGCGCCGCCGCCTGGACGGCTCTCGAGGGCCAGCTCGATCAGCAGGAGGGACTGCGGGAGGAGATGCGCGAGCGTATCTTCAATCCCGAGACCCCACCCGTCGAGGTGGCCGGGCTGGCGGTTACGTTGGCCGGTGAGTCCGATCCGGAGATCGTGGAACGCGTGCGACAGTTGTTCCGGAAGGCCGCTACCCGGGCGGTCGCCACCGAGGCGATGGGGGCCAGCTTTGACACCGGCTATACGAAGTACATCGAGCAGGCCTTGGACGATCCGGATCTCGATGTGCGCCGGGCCGCGGTGGTTGCCGCCGGGCAGCTACGTCTCAAGGGTGAGCTCGGCCGCATGAAGACGCTGTTCAGCGATCCGGATCTACGAGCACCCGCCCTGGTCGCCTACGGGCTGACCTTTCCCAGTGTGGCGACCCCGGCGCGCATGCGAAGCCTCTTCAAAAAGATCGACAATCTCGCCGGCGGTCTCGACGACGACGAGGCCGGTCTGCTCGAGCACATCCTCGACGAGCGCCTGGCCGTGGCCGGCAAGGGCCCGGCTTTTCACAACCACTAGCGGTCCTCCTCGACCACGCCCAGTATTCTCCACCCCGTCAAAAGCCACCTTGGGGCAGGCTTGAGCCTGCTCGGGGCTTCAGCCCCGATCCCCCCGGACTCCCTGACCGTCGCGGTTCCGTACCCACTGATTCCCGGCGCCGAACCGCGCGCTTCAACAAGCGGCCCCAATAAACCGCCGGCCTTCCGACAACTAACGCACTACCCTCGGGTACGGGGGCGGCTCCGGTACCTCGACCGGTTCTTCCCGCAGCCGTTCCTGCAGGTGGTCGACCGCTGCTTTGAGCTGGGCGTCCTCTCCGTTGAACGTCGCGTGGGGCAGGTTGTCGACGACGATGTCGGGATCGACGCCGTGGCCCTCGATCAGCCACTTGCGCTCCGGACCGTAGACGCCCATCTCGGCCGCCGTGGCGATTCCTTTGTCGACCAGCGTGTTGGATGACGATAGCCAGATCTCGCCGCCCCAGGTCCGCGTGCCGATGACTTTGCCCAAGCCGAGCCGCTTGAAGCCCTCCGCAAAGGCCTCGCCATCGGAGGCGGTGGCGTCGTCGCACAGCACCACCATGTGCCCCCGGAAGGCATACTGCATGTTCCAGACCGGCTGGCCCACGCGCGGCTGCCAGTAGAACCAGGCCTTGCGAAGGAGCTTCCCGAGAATCCAGCTATCGATGTTGCCGCCCCGGTTGTGGCGCACGTCGATGATGAGCCCCTGGCGATTAAAGACCGGGTAGTACAGACGCGCCCACTGCTCGATGTCGTCCGAGCCCATGGCTCGCAGGTGCACGTAGCCGATGTCGCCGCCGCCTAGCTGCTCCACCGTCTGCCGGCGCGTGTATTCCCACTCCTCGTAGCGCAGGTCGGCTTCCGCGCGCTGGGAAATCGGCTTCACGACGACGTCGCGCTCCTCGGCGTCCTGGCCGGAGCGGACCCGGATCCGCGTCTGCTTGCCCGCCAGGTTCCGCAGCAGTGCGCCGATGTCGGGTTCCGACAGCACCGGCACGCCGTTCACCGTCAGGATGATGTCGCCCTCGGCCACGTTCACCTCCGGCCGGGCCAGCGGCGCCCGCTTCTCGGGATAGTCCGGATCGACTTGATAGATGTGCTCGACGCGGTAGCCGCCGGCGTCGTTGTCCCGGAGGAGCACCGCGCCGAGGCTCGCGATGCCGATCTGGTCCTGCCCCTCGCGGTTATCGCCGCCCCGCACAAAGGTGTGCAGCGCCGACAGCTCGCTGACCATCTGCGCGAGCAGGTCGCTCAACTCGGCGCGGTCGGTGACGCGGGCCACCAGCGGCTGGTACTTCTCCCGCATCGCCGGCCAGTCGACGCCGTGCATGTTGGTGTCGTAGAAGTAGTCGCGGTGCAGGCGCCAGGCGTCGGCGAACATCTGCCGCATCTCCTCGCGCGGGTCGAGCGAGAACGTCCAGCCGCTCAGCTTCACCCGAGCCTTGGCGCGGGCCTTGGCCTCGGTCGGCGGTTTGGCATCGGCGCCGATGACGAGGATCTCCTCACCTTTCCGGATCATGAGCTTCTGTTTGTCCCGCGACAGCTCGTAGTCCCGGATCTCGCTCTCGAGATCTTCCGGCTCGTCGCCCTCATTCTTGATCTCGAGCCGTGTCAGCTTGTGCTTATCGTCCAGGTCCGTGTTGGTCCAGTAGAGGTACTTCTTGCCGACACTGAGCGACCCGTAGTTGCCCGGCGGCGCCGGCACTTCGATGAGCCGCGCCTGTACACCGTCGAGCTCGATCTCGACGTCGGGGACTTCTTCGTCCTCCTCCTTCCTGCCGGACTCTTCCTTCTCCTCGGGTTCCTCGGATCCCTCGGCGGCGGCATCGGATTCGTCCTTCTTCTCGTCTTCCTTCTTGGCTTCCTGCTCGGCGGCGTAGACCTCATCGTCGGGCTGGAAGGGTGAGCGGAGGCCTGCCTTGAGCGGGACGTGGTAGATCTTGAAACTCTTGTCGAAGTACGGCTCGGGCTGGCGCGTGCCCCACGGGCTGTGGACGACCGATGTGAGGCTCCGGTCCGAAAGAAGATAGATCCACTTGCCGTCGGGGCTCCAGGCGGCGCTCTTGCTGTTGAAGCGATCGGTGGTCAACGGCGTCGTGGTCCCCGAGGCCAGCTCGTGGATCATTACCTGCGTGAACTGGTTGGCGGCCGTCTCCGTCCACGATAGCCACTTGCTGTCCGGCGACCACCGGATGTCGGTGAAGCCTTCCCAATCCGACGCCGCGATGCGCTTGTTCTCTTTGGTCTCGAGGTTCAGCAGCCACAGCTCCTGGTTCTTGTTGTCGTGGGCCACCCACTTCCCGTCAGGCGACGGAACGGCCTCCCAACGCAGCACCGTGCCGTCTTGGGTGAGCTGTTCTTTCTCCTCGAGTCCGGCGGCGTTGAGCTTCCAGACCTCCACCTCGCCGCTCTCGTCCGACATGGCCACGATCGACTTGCCGTCCGGCAGGAACCGCCCGTCGCGATAGCGCACGTCCTGCCGCCGCGTCACCTCCACCAGCCGCCCATCGCGCACCGGCGCCACAAACAGCTCCCCGCGCGCGGTCAGCACCACGCGATCGCCCTTCGGCGCCAGGTGGACGTCGGTCACGTACGTCATCGGCTTCTCGACCCAGCGCGCGCGAAGCTGATCCAGATCCGAGGCCAGCTCGATTGGCACCACCCGGTCGCGGTTGTTGCGCACGTTGACGATGTGTATGTCCGCGCCGAGCTGGTAGGCGATCTGTCCATCGGACATCGACGGCGACTGGGCGTCCCAGCCGTCGTGCTTCGTGTGCTGCTTCAGGTCCCGCCCCGCGGAGTTCATCGACCAGACGTTCATCGTGCCGTCCCGGTCGCTCAGGAAATAGACCCGGCCGTTCCACCACATCGCGTCTTTGCTCGTGCCCGGGAAGTCGGCCGTCAACGGCACCGCCTCCGCTTCGCCGTCGAACTTCCACAGGTTCTGGGCGCTGCCTCCCTGGTAGCGCTTGGAATAACTGCCCTGGAACGCCAGCCGCGTAAAGTAGAGGACCTTGCCGTCGTCGTCGTACACTCCCTGATCGGCCTGGCTGAGCGGGATGATGTGCCACTCGTCTGTCTTCGGGTCGAGCGCGACCAGTTGGTTGTTCGGCAGCGTCGACTCCTTCCGCGTCGAGTAGAGAATCTCGCCCGCCGGCGTCCAGCCGACCAGCCAGGAGACCTGCCCGTGCCAGGTGTGCCGTACCGGCAGTCCACCGGCCAGCGGCATCGTGTAGACCTCCGACGGACCTTCATACTGTCCGACAAAGGCGACCGTCGTGCCATCGGGGGAGATCGCGGCGTGCGTCTCCTGTTCCAGATGCGTCGTTAGCCGCTGCGCCAGCCCGCCATCGGTTGCGACCTTCCAGAGGTCGCCCTCGGCGGTGAAGACCAGGGTGTCGCCGTGTAGGGCAGGGAAGCGGTAGTAGCCTTCGACGGCCGCGATCGCCGCGGACGCCCACAGCAGGAGGAATAACAGCGCAGGGATCTTGTGTTTCATGGGTCAGAATCGATTCTAGCGTAGCGCGTCTGAATGTCCGCCATGTCTGCGGCGCACTTGCTGGGCCCAACGCTTCGATTGGAGCCGTGACCGAAGGGAGCGGAGTCTGCCCGGTCACACCGCATCGGCAAGGCGCGACCTTCAACGGACCGCCGCATACCGGTCAGAAACCAAGACGCGGACAACTTGAAATCGAAAGCACCGCAGGGGTGATTGGGAAACGAAACGTGCGCGCCTATCGGCGTTCCGGCACGGCCACGACTTCCATCGCGAAGCTCGCGTCGAGCGCCGGCAGCCCTTCGAGTTCCACCACCGTGGCGGCGGGTGGGCGGGACTTGTCGAAGTAGTCGAACTCGAGCTTCCGGATCACTTCGCCGATGTAGCCGGAGAGGAGATAGAAGCGCCGGAAGGCCACCCCGTTCATGGACGCTCCGCCTTCCTCGAGGGTGCTGCCCATCCGTTCGAACGCCAGGCGGACGTCCTGTTCCTGGTTCCGGAAGGCGAGTTGCGAGGTGGTGAACAGCACCGGTCCCGCGGGCAGCAGCGCCACCTGCGACTGACCGTCGGTGGCGCCGAGCGCCTCCGGGTTCTCGATCGTGAGTGCTGCGCCGCGTGCCTCCGGGAGCCGGGCCACCGCCTCGCAGGCCACCAACGCCGGCGTGTAGACACGGCGCGCCTGCATGTAGGCGAGCGCGGCCGCCGGGAACCGGGCTTTGGCCTCGCGGGCCACCTCCTCCACGTCCTCGATCGAGCTCAAGTAGCAAGTCACCCGCACAATGTCCCGTTGCGGTTCGAGGCCGAGATCGGTGGCGGCGGTACGGATCCTGTCGAGCGACTGCGCGGCCACCGGGGCCACCTGGACCACGGACTCACCGGTGCTGACCGTCTGGCCGGAGATCAGCGCCAGTCCGCCGGGATTGACCGGGTCCTGCGCTTCGGTGGTCAGCTCGAGCAGGACCTGCGCTTCGGGCCGGGCCAGCTTGCCGACCTGCACCACGGTCAGCGTCGGCAGTTGCTTCCTCCGCCGCCCCGCCTCCTCGGCCACTACCTCCTGGACCCGCCGCGTGTCGCCGCTACCGGCAACGAAGGCCCGTAGGTGCACCAGTCGGTCCTTGCGATGCGCCCGGATGAGCGCGCGTAGTCCTTCTCTGACCTGCTTGGAGAGCAGTCCCTCGGTGGACAGCGGCGCGATGTCGAAGACCAACCGGGTAGTGTCGGCCACCAGGTAGGGCGGCGGCTGCGCGGTGGTTTCGAGCTTCTGGGTCCGTTGAGGCTTTTCGTCTTTCTCCTCGAGGACCGGAGCCAGTTGCCCGTGCTCGTATTTTTCGTACCTCTTTGGGGCTTGTCCGAACGCCGAGACGGCGAACACGGCGACGGCGACTGCTGGGATGGCGATGCTTCCACGCAGGCGGTAGATCCGCATATACGACTCGCTTTCGATTCCCGGCCGCGGGCGGAGGCGGTTCGTGGCACGGGTTGTGGTGGCAATTGTACCACCCCGCGTGCCCCGGCAGTGGGCTGGATTTGGATCATCCAATATGGTATGATTCTCCCGGGAAACCATGCTGGCCGATCTCCATCTCGACAACCATTCCGCCGTCCCTCTTTACCGACAACTCTATGAAGGTATTAGGGATTACATCGATTCCGGCGAAATCGGTAAGGGTGATCGCCTACCAGCCACTAGAGAATTGGCCCGGAAGATTGGACTGAATCGGACCACTGTGACGGCGGCCTATGAACTGCTTGAAGCGGAGCGGTTGATCGAGCGCCACGTCGGCCGCGGCAGTTTTGTCGCTGTCGACCGGCAAGAGGAGGCAGCGCGCCCCGTGCGCTGGCAGAGCCTGCTGGTCGACGACGATGCCGGCGGACCACGCTCGCCCTCGATCGGCGGCGGCGATGACCTGATCAGCTTCGCCACCTCGCGCCCGGCCACCGACCTGTTCCCGCTGTCCGAGATCCGCAAGGCGACCCGGGAGGTGATGGACCAGTACGCGGCCGAGATTCTGCAGCTCGGCTCGCCGTACGGCTATCAGCCGCTGCGCGACCACCTCATCGAGCAGGCGCGTGAAGACGAGGAAGCGCGGGCGTCGGACGACATCGTGGTCACCAGCGGCTGCCAGCAGGCGCTCGATCTGCTGGCCCGCGTCCTCATCGCGCCCGGCGATACCGTCGCCGTGGAGGATCCGCTCTATCCCGGACTGCACCACGTCCTGGCCCACAGCGGCGCTCGGATCGCGGGTGTGCCGGTAGGGCCGGACGGGCTGGACATCGAGCACCTGGCCGCGCTGCTGCGCCGCGAGCGGCCGAAGCTCGTGATCGTCACGCCGAACTTTCAGAATCCCGACCGGCGCCACGCTGTCGATGGAGGCGCGCCGAGCCCTCATTGACGTCGCCGGCGAGACCGGCGCCGTCATTGCCGAAAACGACATCTACGCCGACCTGCGCTACGAAGGCGCCGACCTGCCGTCGCTCAAACAGCTGGACCCAAGCGGGCGTGTGATCCAATTGCGCAGCTTCTCGAAGGTCTCCTTTCCCGGACTGCGCGTGGGCTGGGTCCTGGCCCCCCGGCCGGTGGCCGAGCGGATCGCCGAGGCCAAACAGTGGACGGATCTGCACACGGACCATCTCTCGCAGGCCGTCCTGTGGCGCTTCGCCGCGAGCGGGCGGCTGGAGGCGCACCGGCGGCACGTGGTTGCGGGCGGCCGGAAGCGGCTGGCTGCGGCGGTCGAGGCGTGCGCGGCGCACCTGCCGGAAGGGTCGTACTTCACCCGTCCCCAGGGCGGGATGAATCTATGGGTCGAGCTGCCGCAGCCGCTCGATACGGGCGAGCTGTTGCCGCGCGCGGTGGACCACGGGGTCGCCTATTTGCCGGGCCGCTATTTCGCCGTCGCCCGGCCGCTTGATGGCGCTCTGCGGCTGAGCTTCGCCGGCCTGTCGGCGGAAGAGATCGGGAAAGGGATGTCGATCCTGGGGGAACTGTTCCGCACGGAGTTGGAACGTACGCGGGCCTATACTGACCGCCAGCCGGTCCCCGCGATGGTCTAGTTGGAGGACTTGAGGATATGTTCTTGGACGATGATTTCAGAGTGAAGGTCGGATTGGCCGAGATGCTGAAAGGCGGCGTCATCATGGACGTCACCAACGCCGAGCAGGCCAAGATCGCCGAAGACGCCGGCGCCGCGGCCGTAATGGCGCTGGAGCGCGTGCCCGCCGACATCCGCAAGGAAGGCGGCGTGGCCCGCATGGCGCCGATCAACAAGATCCGCGAGATCATGGCCGCGGTCAGCATTCCGGTGATGGCCAAGGCCCGCATCGGCCACTTCATGGAGGCCCGCGTGCTCGAAGCGCTCGAGGTCGACTACATCGACGAGAGCGAAGTGCTCACGCCCGGCCGACGAGGAACACCACATCGACAAGCGCGACTTCAAGGTGCCGTTCGTCTGCGGCGCGCGCAACCTGGGCGAGGCCCTGCGGCGCATCGCCGAAGGCGCGGCCATGATCCGCACCAAGGGCGAGGCCGGCTCCGGCAACATCGTCGAAGCGGTGCGCCACATCCGGACCATCGTCAAGGAGATGAAACAGACTCACCGTGCTCGGCAAGGAAGAGCTGGTGCCCGAGTCGAAGAAGCTCGGCGCGCCGCTCGAGCTGGTCGAGTACGTCGCACGAGCACGGCAGGCTGCCGGTGCCGAACTTCTCGGCCGGCGGCATTGCCACCCCGGCCGACGCGGCGCTGGTGATGCAGCTGGGCGCCGAGGCGGTCTTCGTCGGCTCGGGCATCTTCAAGTCCGACGATCCGGAAACCGCGCCCGCGCGATCGTCAAGGCGGCCACGTACTTCAACGATCCGGCGAAGCTGCTCGAGGCGAGCGAGGAACTCGGCATGGGCATGCCGGGCCTCGACATCTCGAAGATGGAGCCGTCAGAGATGCTGCAAACCCGCGGCTGGTAGGCGGAGCGGGGCTCCGCTCCCGCGGGTCCCGGCTCGCACGCGAGCGTTAGGCACAATGCGAGCCGTGACCGAGGGGAGCGGACTCTGCAACCCGCGCCGCGATGGGAAGTTGCTCGGCAGAACGTGATCGAATCTCGTCGTCTCGCCCCCCTTGAGAGCGCAGGAGGCGCTTCCTAGTGAAGACTCAACGCATCGGAGTCCTCGCCCTGCAGGGCGATTTCGAAGCTCATCGGAAGGCGCTGGCCGAAGTCGGCGCCGAGGCGGTCGAGGTGCGGACCGCAGCCGAACTCGAAGGCCTCGACGGACTGGTCATCCCCGGCGGCGAGAGCACCACCATGCTCAAGCTGATCGATCAGGAGTCGTTGCTCGAGCCGCTCCGCGAGTTCGGCCGGCGCCGTCCGATCTTCGGTACCTGCGCCGGCGCCATCCTGCTCGCCACCGACGTCAGCGCGCCGGCGCAGGCGTCGCTCGCCCTCGTCGACATCGGCGTGGAGCGCAACGCTTACGGCCGCCAGCTCGACAGCCGGGTGGTCGCGATCGACCCGGAACCCGGCGTCAACGGCGCGCTCGCCGGCGGCACATTCGAGGCGGTCTTCATCCGCGCCCCCATCATCCGCCGCGTGGGCGAGGGCGTACGGGTCCTGGCCCGCTACAACGGCGATCCCGTGCTCATCGAACACGGCCGCCACCTGGTCGCGACCTTCCATCCGGAGCTCTCGGCGGACCGCCGCGTCCAAAGGTTATTCTTGGAGAAGACCAATTCAGAAGGGTAATTGCTTGCAGAAGGTTCTGTTCGTTTGTGTCGGGAATTCCTGTCGCAGCCAGATGGCCGAAGGCTTCGCCAACGTCTACGGCGCCGACACGATCCGGTCCATGAGTGCCGGTCTCTATCCGGCGGGCTCGGTGTCCGGCCTGACGCGCGAGGTAATGGCGGACCGCGATATCCATCTCGACGGGCATTTTCCGAAAGGCATCAAGGAAGTCCCCTGGGAGGAGTTCGACGTCATCGCCAACATGAGCGGGCACATGCTGCCGTACGATACGAAGGCGCGCGTCCTTCACTGGCAGGTCGAGGACCCGATCGGCGCCGGCCGGCCCACCTATGAGGCCGTGGCGGAGCAGATCGAGGGCCTGGTCAAGCAGCTCATCGCCGAGTTGCGCGACCACCCTCCCGAACCCCGTCCAGCCCGCAAATCGCTGTTCGGACTCTGGGACTAGCCCTATTTCCCACGCGAAGACCACCAAAAGGCCGCCACTCGTGGATGGGAGATGTGCGAGATGGGGCCAGCCGGACCTTTCCCGGGTTTCTTGAGACCCAGGACCGTCCTCCGACACGATCGCCATGGATCGGCGTCAAAGATCCGCAACCGTCCTCCGTCATCCCCCCGGGCTCGCCACCAGCCAACCCGATATACGTTCATCTGCGTTCATATACGGCCTCCCCATTCTTTTCGAAACATGCGGTCACAAACGTCCAGGAATTATTTCCGCCATAACAATCACTAACCTACAGTGCCCCCGTCGGTACCGCCTCCTTACCCCGCGCGAAACTGGGCTCAGGAAAGGACCAACCCTCTTGTGCAACCTGCACTCGACAGAATTCGACAAAATTCGACACTTTCGGCGGCTGTCGAACCGCCGGCTGTCGAATCCATCGCCATGAGCTTGCGAAGGCCTTCAGCCCGTCGCCTTGGCGATCCACCCTCCACACCTCGCACGCGGTCATACCGGTGAAACAGCATCTCGACCCCCTCTCCAAAAACAACGGCAATCATCTTGACGTTCAAAAGATGTATATAATATACTGCTTTTGACCACAGATGATCGGCTCGCATGCTCCATGTCGCCCAGGGCTTGATACATACCCTCTTTCGGACCGGATGTCCACCCGGCGAAACAGTTCATGGAGACGCGCCATCACTGCCGTGCCACCGGGTGCGCGAGCATGCCGCCCCGCACTGGATCAGGAACGATTGGAGAGTTCGGAATGTCCTACAAAAGACTTTGGATCGCGTTTGGCCTTGTAGTTGCCATTTCATTCAGTGTTCTCGGCTACTTCGGATGGGAGATCTACCCCCTGGCGCCGCCGATGCCGGAGCGGGTGGTCACCACGGATGGCACCATCCTCTTCACCGGCCAGGACATCCGGACGGCCAGAACGTCTGGCAGTCCATGGGCGGGCAGGAGATGGGCAGCGTCTGGGGCCACGGCGGCTATGTCGCGCCCGACTGGTCGGCCGACTGGCTGCACCGCGAGGCGACCTGGATCCTCGACCACTGGGCGCGGACCGAGCACGGCCGGCCCTTCGACGAGCTCGTCCGACGAGCAACCAGG
This sequence comes from Bryobacterales bacterium, assembly GCA_963809945.1. Classification (GTDB taxonomy): domain Bacteria; phylum Acidobacteriota; class Terriglobia; order Bryobacterales; family Bryobacteraceae; genus CAWELS01. Next base: position 205,267 of record CAWELS010000047.1, read on the forward strand.
CCGCGCTGCAGGCGCGCCTCAAGGACGAGCTGCGCACCAACACCTACGATCCGGAGACCGGCGATCTGATCGTCTCGCCCGGTTCGCGCCACGCGCGATTGCCAGGCCGTCGGCGACGCACTACGCCGTCACTGTTCGGCGACGATCCCGGCGCTCGCCGAGCTGCGCGACGCCTACGCCATCCCGACGCAACACCATCACCGACCCCGAACGCCAGCGCGAGCTGAACGCGCTTCTTCTTCTGGGCCGCCTGGGCCTGCGCCACCAGACCGCCCCGGGCAGCCGACGTCACCTACACCAACAACTGGCCCGCCGAGCCGCTGATCGGCAACCGGCCCACCGGCTCGATCGTCGTCTGGTCGGTGATCAGCTTCGTGCTGCTGCTGGCCGGCATCGGCGCGCTGGCCTGGTACTTCGCCGTGCAGCGGCACCGGAGGAGCCGAGACGGCCGAGGTCCCGGCAGCGCGATCCGCTGCTCGGCGCTCGAGCCGACGCCGTCGATGCGGGCGACGCTCAAGTACTTCTGGGTGGTGGCCGCGCTGATCGTGGTGCAGGTCGGGCTGGGCGCGGTCACCGCGCACTACGGCGTGGAGGGCGACGGCTTCTACGGCATCCCGCTGGCCAAGTGGCTGCCCTACGCCGTCACCCGCACCTGGCACACGCAGCTCGGCATCTTCTGGATCGCCACCGCCTGGCTGGCCACCGGCCTGTTCATCGCGCCCGGCGGTCTCCGGCCACGAGCCGAAGTTCCAGCGCGCCGGCGTCAACTTCCTGTTCGTCTGCCTGCTGGTCATCGTCGTCGGCTCGCTGTCGGCGAGTGGCTGCGGCATCCAGCAGCGGCTGGGCTTCGAGACCAACTTCTGGTTCGGCCACCAGGGCTACGAATACGTCGACCTCGGCCGCTTCTGGCAGATCTTCCTGTTCGTCGGCCTGTTCCTCTGGCTCGTTCCTGATGGGGCGCGCGCTGTGGCCCGCGCTTCGCAAGCCGGGCGAGAACCGCCACCTGCTGGCGCTGTTCCTCATCTCCTCGCCGGCCATCGCGCTGTTCTACGGCGCCGGCCTGATGTGGGGCCGGCAGACGCAACCTGGCCATCGCCGAGTACTGGCGCTGGTGGGTGGTGCACCTCTGGGTCGAAGGCTTCTTCGAGGTCTTCGCCACCGTGGTGATCGCCTTCCTGTTCACCCGCATGGGCCTGCTGCGACACGGCCACCGCGACCGCGGCGGTGCTCTTCTCGACGACCATCTTCCTCTCCGGCGGCATCATCGGCACGTTCCACCACCTGTACTTCACCGGCACGCCGACGGCGATCCTCGCGCTGGGCGCCGTCTTCAGCGCGCTGGAAGTCGTGCCGCTGGTGCTGATCGGCTTCGAGGCCTACGAGAACCTGACGCTCAGCCGCGCGCGGCCGTGGGTGCGCCGCCTACAAGTGGCCGATCTACTTCTTCGTCGCGGTGGCGTTCTGGAACCTGGTCGGCGCGGGCCTGTTCGGCTTCCTCATCAACCCGCCGATCGCGCTCTACTACATGCAGGGCCTGAACACGACGCCGGTGCACGGCCACACCGCGCTGTTCGGCGTCTACGGCATGCTCGGCATCGGCCTGATGCTCTTCTGCCTGAAGGGGCTGGCCGCCGCACGCAGTCTGGAAGACGCGGTGCGCTCGCCGTTCGCCTTCTGGTCGATCAACATCGGCCTGGCGCTGATGGTGCTGCTCAGCCTGCTGCCGGTCGGCCTGCTGCAGACCGTGGGCCAGCGTCGAGCACGGCATGTGGTACGCCCGCTCGGCGGAGTTCCTGCAGACGCCGCTGATGGACACGCTGCGCTGGCTGCGGGTGATCGGCGACACGATCTTCGCCGTCGGCGTCGCTGGCGCTCGGCTGGTTCGTCCTCGGGCTGAAGACCGGCTGGTCGGTCACCGGCGAGCAGGAGGAATATTCGACGCCCGTGCCGAGCGGCCGGGCCATCGAAGATGTAGGATGATCCGAATCAAACGTGTCTACGATGAACCGGACAGCAGCGACGGACTGCGCATTCTCGTGGACCGGATCTGGCCCCGCGGCCTGTCGAAAGAACGGGCCGCGGTGGACCTCTGGCTGAAAGACCTCGCGCCCAGTACCGATCTGCGGAAGCGGTTCCACAACGCCCCGGAGCGGTGGACGGAGTTCAAACGGCTGTACTACGGCGAACTGGGATCCCCCAGCGCTCCAGGACGCGCTCGCCGAGATCAAGGCTCACGGGAAACACAGCTTGATCACGCTGTTGTACGCCGCGAAAGAACACCGAGCACAACAACGCGATCGCGCTGGCCGAGTTCCTGCGGCAATAGCTCCGGTGAAAGTCGCACCTGGCATTTCCATGTGAGCAGCAGACTCCGCTCCCATCGGTCACGGCTCGCCGCGGAGTGTTCGGTCCAACGCGAGCCGTGACCAGAGGGAGCGGTGCAGGGCGCGTCGAGCCTTGGTGTTACGTTCTCCCGGGCGCGGTGCGGCTTTCATCGATATGGACGGCCCGCCGGGGTTCTGTGGCGGGTCCCTCGCCCCTGATCGGGAACGGCGCGCTGAACACCTCGTCCATCGCCGAACCTCCAGGACCGGGCTATCATGGTGTCACGTGGCCGCTGGGACGGCTCTCTCAATTCCGGACGGCGCCAAACGGCGATCGGAACTTTGATGCCGCATCTCGAGTCGCCCGGCTCTGCCGCGACGTTAGTTCGAGGTCTCCGTGGAGGGGCTTCCCATGGATGGTATCCGCACAACCGACATTCCCGCGGTCGGCGATGGCACCGGTCTGGACGCGGTGGATCGCCTGTCGCCGGAGGAACTGCGGCTCGCTCTGCGCAACCGCGGCATTCCATTCGAGGCGCTGCGCTATCCGATCACCCCGGCGGGCCTGCACTACCTGCTTATCCACTTCGACATCCCGTATGTGGATTCCGGAAGGTGGCGCCTCGAGGTTAGCGGCGAAGTGGAACGCCCCCTCACGCTCGATCTCGAAGCGATCCGGGCGCGTCCGAGGGTGACCCTCCCGGTGACACTCGAATGCGCCGGCAACGGCCGTGCCCACCTCAAGCCGCGGCCCATCAGCCAGCCGTGGCTCGGTGAGGCGGTGAGCACCGCGGAGTGGACCGGCACGCCGCTCAGAGGGGTTCTGGAGGAGGCCGGTCTGCTGGACAGCGCTCGCGAGATCCTGTTCACCGGGCTCGACCAGGGCGTCCAGGGAAGGGAACTCCAGTACTACGAGCGCAGCCTGAAGATCGGCGAAGCGCTGCGGGATGAAGTGCTGCTCGCCTACGAGATGAACGGCACGCCGCTCCCGCCCCAGCATGGGGCGCCGTTGCGCCTCATCGTGCCCGGTTGGTACGGGATGACCAGCGTCAAGTGGCTCGCCGGCATCAAGACCATCGACTATGACTTCGACGGCTACCAGATGCGCTCCTATCGATACCGGCAGTCCGCCGACGAGGCGGGTGTCCCCGTCGACCGGCAGCGCGTTCGGGCGCTCATGATCCCGCCCGGCATCCCGGATTTCCTGACCCGCACGCGGCTCCTTCGCGCCGGTCCGGTGACGCTATCCGGTCGGGCGTGGGCCGGCGGACGGCGGGTGGAAACCGTCGAGGTGACCTGGGACGGCGGGTCGGTGTGGCATCAAACTGCGGTCGAGCCGCCGCTTGGCAAGTGGGCCTGGTGTGGCTGGTCTACCGAATGGGAGGCGGAACCGGGCCACCGGACGCTGATGGTTCGTGCCACCGACGACGGGGGCAATACCCAGCTCATGGAGCCGCCGTGGAACTTCCAGGGCATGGGCAACAACGCCGTTCAGCGGGTACCGGTGATCGTCGAGTAAGTGACAGTGCGGATGACTAAGTACAAGGTCTCCAAGTACGGCGACATATCGGGCGGCTCGGCCAGGTGGGGCAAGCTTCAGCTTGCGAAGGGCTTCAGCCCGCCCCCCTCCCGCATTGCATACATCGCCGCAATTGTGGAATCGGATACTTAGTAGGTCCCTGACGAGCCGGTAAGCTATCCCGCGCCCGCCGCCGCAGCTGCGGCTCCGCCTCTCGCCGCCACCACGCCCCCCCGGTCTTGGGCCCGCTCGAACGCTTCCGGTCCAAGGATGAATTCGAGCTCTCCGTAACGCTGTTCGAGCCTCTTCTTCATCTGTGGCGCCGGCTCCGCTCCGATCCGGTCGCGAATGGACCGGGCCGCCGCCAGAAAGGCCGTCGCCTTCTCCGCGCTTGTTTCGTCCCGGTCCACCAGCGCAAGGGCTTCCAGGCACTCGGCCATGCCGCGGCGGTCGCCGATCTCTTCCCTGATTCCCAGACTCTCGAGGAGCAGTGCGCTCGCCCGGCGGAGATCCGGTTCGCCGACATGCCCCTGTTCATACTTGGCTAAGGCGATGCCCCAGGGGAACTCGGTTTCCTCCCAGGCCCGCATTCCGGCCGAGAGCAACTGCCGGCCTCGATCCTGTTGTCCCCGCTCCAGCAGAACGGCGCCCAACATCGTCTCCGTCCAGACAAGAATGGCACGGGCGCTGCCGGCGCTCCACATGGCCAGGCCCTCTTCCAGGACCTCCGAGGCACGCTTGAGATCGCCGCCGGCGCGCTCGATCCGGCCCCGGTTGATCAGCCCCCAGCCGATTAGGATGTTGTCATTGAGCGGCAGCAGAATCTCGAATGCCCTGTCGACCAGCGAGGCGGCCAGTTCGAGGTTTCCGTGGAAGCACTCCGCCCACGACAGGTTGAGGAGCGCAAAGCCGATGCCGCGCTGGTCGCCGATCTGGCGACGGAACGCCAGACTGCGCTCATGGTAGGAGCGGGCCTCGTGGTAGTTACCCACCATATTCGCGACCCAGCCGAGGTTGTTCAGCGCCAGCGCGACGCCGCGGGTCTCGCGAAGCTCTTCGTTCAGCACCAGCGACTCTTCGGAGAGCGTCCGCGCCAGCGGATAGTCGGCGCGCCAGACCGAGACCCAGCTCAGGTTGTTCAGCGCCAGCGCTATCCCCTTCCGGTCGCTCTGTGATCGGGCCAGGTCGAGACATTCCGTCAGCACCTTGTGCGCCTTCCCCATATGCCCGTGGTAGTGGTACAGAGTCCCCAGACCGTTCAGCGCTCGAATACGGGTGATGACGGATTCACCGGCGGTGCGTTGCTCAAGGATTGCCTCCATCCGCGGCCATCCTTCGTGGATATACCCGCGAGCGATCCAGAACCGCCATAGCGCCGCGCTGAGACGAACGCCGATCTCGCCGTTTCCGCTCTGGGCCGCCCAGGTGAACACCGCGCGGAAGTTGTCGTGTTCCCGCTCCAGGACGTCAAGCCATTCCGCCTGCCCGGCGCCGGTCAGTTCGGGCTCCGCCCGTTCGGCCAGCCTCAGAAAGTACTCGGCATGGTTTCGCGCCGCGTCGTCGGCCTCGCCCATCTCGACCAGGGACTCGCGGCCGAAGGCGCGAATCGACTCGAGCATCGTGAACCGCGGCTCACCACCCGTGGTTTCCACGCGGCATACGAGGCTTTGGTCGCTCAAGGATGCCAGGGATTCGAACGTGTCGGTGTCGTCGCAAATCTCCTCGCAAAGCGCCTCGGCCGCCTCGAGTGTCCAGCCACCGGCAAAGACGGCCAGGCGCCGGAAGCATCGCTGTGCCGAATCGTCCAGGAGGTCATAGCTCCACGCCACGGCCTGCCGTAGCGTGCGATGACGAGCCGGCCGGTCCCGGCTCCCGGCCTTCAACAGGTCCAATCTTCCCGCGAGCCTCTTCAGCAGCACGTGCGGCGGAAACAGCTTGACGCGGGACGCGGCCAACTCGATGGTAAGCGGAAGCCCGTCCAGGCGAACGCAGAGCTCGGCCACGGCGCGAGCATTGTCCCGGGTCAGGGCGAAGTCGGGACGTGCCTTGCGGGCGCGGTCCACGAACAGCTGGATCGCCGAGTGCCCGTCGAGCGCCTCGGGCGATACCGATTCGTCCAAGGAGGGGATGTCGAGGGGCGGGACCGGATACTCCTGCTCTCCCGCCAGTTGGAGCGGCGCGCGGCTGCTTACCAGGACCACCACGCCGGGGCAGGCCGATAGCACCTCGCCGACTACCGGCGCGGCGTCCAGAATCTGCTCGAAATTGTCGAGCACCAGGAGGATGCGTCTGGCCTTCAGTGCATCCTTTAGCGTCTCGAGGATCGGCTTGCCGGGAACTTCCGCGATCTCGAGCGCCCGCGCCATCGCCGAGGCCACCAGTTGCGGATCGCTGATCGCTTCGAGCGGGACGAAGCAGACGCCCTGCGCGAACTCCGATGCGGCGCGCCGGGCCACTTCGGCGCTGAGGCGCGTTTTGCCCGACCCCCCGGGGCCGGTGAGCGTCAACAGGCGGCTTGCCGCCAGCAGGCCGCGGACCCTTTCCATCTCCCGCCCGCGGCCGACGAAGCTCGTCAGATAGGTCGGGAGGCTCAAAGCCGGCGCCACTTCCCCAGCACTGGGAGCGGTGTCGGCCTCTGCGGCATCGAGGGCCTCGACCAGCTCTCGGGCACTCTGCAGGCGGCCGGCCGGCTGCTTGGCGAGGAGCGTACGGACCACCCCGTGAATCGGCGGCGGGACGTCGCTCGGAAGCGGCGGCGCATCGGTGTGAGCGATGCGGTACAGGACGTTCGCCCGGGTGTCGGAGTCGAAGGGTTTCCGGCCCGTCAGCATCTCGTACATCGAGACGCCCAACGACCACAGGTCCGTCCGGTGATCCACGTCGCCGCCGGTCGCCTGCTCCGGAGACATGTAGGCCAGGGTACCCAGGAGCGAGCCCGGATCGGTGAGGTGCGGCACGCCCTGCTTGGCCAGGCCGAAGTCGAGAATCTTGACCTCGCCCCCCGGTGTCAGCAGGATGTTGGAAGGCTTGATATCGCGATGGATCACGCCGGCGTTGTGTGCGTGGTCGAGTCCGAGAGCCGTCTGGCGGGCGATCGCGACGGCCTCACTGAGGGGCAGCGGGCCCTCCTCGATCCGATCCTCGAGCGTCTGGCCGTCATAGCAGGCCATGGCGAAGAACAGCCGCCCATCGCCGGTGGTGCCGATGTCGTGAATGGTGCAGATGTTCGGATGGTCGAGCTTCGACGCAGCGCGGGCTTCGGCCAACAGCCGCCTCCTCGCCCGCTCATCCGTACCGAGGGATGCCGGGAGGAATTTCAGGGCGACATACCGGCCGAGGCGCGGATCTTCGGCGCGGTAGACGACCCCCATTCCACCTCTGCCGATCTCGTCGAGGATCCGGTACGGCCCGACGTATTCGTCGCGCAACGCAGGCTCCGGCGGAGGGGGCAGTGTGCCGGACACAATCTCACGGACCGGCTTATCCAGGACGCCCGCGGACCTCTGGTGTCCGGCCAGCAGCTTCTCGACGTCCCGCCGGAGAGCCTCATCGGCTCCGCACTCGTGGGCGATCCAAGCTTCGCGCTGCGGTTCGGGGAACTCGAGCGCCTGCTCGAATACGTCCCACACCCGTTCCCAATTTTGATCGGAATCCATGCCATCCGGCGGGGCTCAGGTCCCGTCGGCGTATAACTCGCCGTACAAGAACGCCCGCGCCTTAACCCAGTCGCGCTGTACGGTACGCACCGTCACGCCCAGCAATTCCGCGGTCTCTTTCTCGCTGAGGCCGCAGTAGAAGCGATACTCGACGAGCTGCCTCAATCGGCTGTCGATCGTGTCCATGCGGTCGAGCGCCTCGTTGAGGGCCAGCAGTTCCTCGGGATGGGAACTGAAGCCGGGTTCCTTGTCCGCGATGTCCACCCGATTGCGGTCGGCGGGAGTAGCGATGACCAATCCACTCACCATCAAGCTTTATGAACGATTCCTGTCCGGGGAGCTCTCGGCCGATACCGCGACCGACGAGCCCATCACGTCTGGCGCTGGGCCCGTGGCGGCGGAAACCTCCGCATCCTCGCGGGCCCAGCAGGCGTGGTCCCCGTTCGCGGGAAAGCCCGTCGGAGACTGGCAGGTGCCCGCGGGCCGAAGGCCAGCCGTGAACTTCAACGACCATCCCGGCAGCCTGTTCGCGATGGCCGTAGTGGCCAGCGGCCAGTAGCGGATTCCGGACACCGTGGGCTGCTCCCAGGCCGAAGCGCGGCCACAGCAGGCGCCGGTGGGGTAGAGGGCCACAACTTCACCGCGCCCGTCAATGAGCAGCCGCACCCGCCTGCGAGTCGATCTCCAGCAGCGTCCGAAGCTTCTTGGCATTCCGCAGCAGATCGGCCAGCGTGTACTCGTCCAGCACTCCGAGGAAGGCCTCGAGCGCCTCGTCGAGGACCACCTTCAATCGGCATGCCTGGACGATCAGGCACTCCTCACGGTGGCTGGGCGCCATGCACTCGACGATCGCGAAGTCCGACTCGACCTTTCGCACCAGCGCCCCCAGATTGATTTCACGAGGCTCCACGGCCAGCCGGATTCCGCCACTGCGCCCCCGTACCGTCTGGATGTATCCGAGCTTCCCCAGATTGTGAATGACCTTCATGAGGTGGTTGGAGGAGATCCGATAGATATCGGAGACCTCGGCGATTGTCGCCAACCGATCGCGCTCGAGTCCGAGGTAGATCAGGACGCGCAGGCTGTAGTCGGTGTAGGTGGTCAGTCGCATAGGGCCGCTCGCTGTCGAAAGTTGTATTCTCTATGCATTTTAAACGGAAGCGGGCCGTTGCGGGCCCATTATTATGTTCGCCGGCACCATCTGGTGCGAGGCTGGAACAACAAAGAGCGTCCCGCGGCGAGTCTGCGATGCGGACAGCATAGACCTCTCCACAATCAATCGCCACCAACTGCGGATTTTCAAACACCGACGTCCGCAATCCCGCCCACGGGGCATCGAATCGAAGTAGAATGGCTTCGGAGACCATATATGACTAAAGCAGCCGGGAAGACCATCTTGATCGTCGATGATGAACCGGACGTGGCCACCTATCTGAAGGCCTTTTTCGAGGACAACGGCTTCCACGTCCTCAGTGCCTCGAACGGCAAGGAGGGCTTCGCGGTAGCGACCTCCGAGAAGCCGGATCTCATCACGCTCGACATCACCATGCCGGAGGAGTCCGGCGTGCGCCTGTACCGGGAGCTTCAGGCCGGCGAGGCGACCTCTGCCATTCCGGTCATCATCGTCACCGGCGTCTCCCACGAGTTCAAGCGTTTCATCGAGACGCGCCGCCAGGTGAACCCGCCGGCCGGGTATTTTGAAAAGCCCGTCGACCGGGACGCGCTGCTCGCCAAGGTGAACGAGCTACTCGCGGCCAAGGCCAATTAGTGTAGTGCGGCAGAAGACCGGCGACGTAGCAGAGCCGCTTGCTGACACGCGCGGTTCAGTGCCGGAAGGCAGTTCGCACGGAACCGCGCGCGTCAGGGAGCGCAGCATACCGGTCAAAATCTTGGACGCGGACGACTAGTGCGACCTACGCCGGGTTGTAGCCCCAGTAGGTAATGATGCCGCCGCTCAGTTCTTTCACGTTGAAGCCCTTCTGCAGGAGGAAGCGGGTGGCGTAGTAGCTGCGCTGGCCGATGGCGCAGTTGACCCAGATCTCGCCGTCGCGCGGGAGTTCCTCATAGCGGTCGCGCAGCTCGTCCATGGGGATGTTGATGGCGCCGTCGATGTGGTCGCTGTTGAACTCCTGGGGACCGCGAACGTCCAGCACCAGGGCACCGGTCTCATCGAGCTTTGACCAGTCCGCCAGCGGCAGGTCACCGCGGAGCACGTTGGAGGCCACCATGCCGGCCAGGTTTACCGGGTCCTTGGCGGCGCCGTACTGCGGGGCGTAGCAGAGCTCGGCTTCCTCCAGATCGAAAACTGTGGCGCCTTTCTGGATCGCCATCGAAATGACGTCGATGCGCTTGTCGACGCCTATCTCACCCACCGCCTGCGCGCCCAGCACCCGGCCATCGGATTTCGAGAAGAGGAGCTTCATGTTGATCCGCTTGGCGCCCGGATAGTAGCCGGCATGGCTGCCGGGGTGGAGGTAGATCTTTTCGTAGTCGGTGATGCCAACCTGCTTGAGCTGCTTTTCGCTCGCTCCGGTCATGGCGATCGACAGTCCAAGACACCCGCAGACCGCCGTCCCCTGAACGCCGCGGAAGCGGACGTCGCGGCCGGCGATCGACGCGGCGGCGATACGTCCCTGGCGATTGGCCGGTCCGGCCAGCGGGATCAGGCAGCAACGGTCGGTGACATGGTCCTTCACTTCGACCGCATCGCCGACGGCCCAGATGTTCGCGTCCGACGTCCGCATGGACTCGTCGACGAGAATGCCTCCGGAGGCGCCGAGTTCGATACCGGCGGCCTTGGCGAGCGAGGTCTCCGGCCGCACGCCGATCGAGAGGATCACCAGGTCCGCCGGGAAGCCGCGGCCCGCGGTGGTCCGCACCAGGAGGCTACCGTCTGCCTGCCGATCAAAGCTGGCGACGGCGTCGCCCAACTCGACGTTGACCTTCTTCGATTCCAGGTGCCGGGCGATCGGCTCGGCCATTTCAGGGTCGAACGGCGGCATGAGTTGCGGCAGCATCTCGAGGATGGTGACGGCGAGGTTGCGGCTTACCAGGTTCTCGGCCATCTCCAGGCCGATGAAGCCGCCGCCGACGATCACCGCGCGCTTGGGCTGCTTGGCGGCGATCCATTCGCGGATCTTATTGCTGTCGGGGATCGTACGCAGGATGTGGACTTCCGGGAAGTCGATGCCCGGCAGCGGCGGTCGCACCGGCGAGGCGCCCGGGGCGAGCACCAGCACGTCGTAGTTCTCCCGATAGGTGCGTCCGGTCTCGGCTTCCCGCACCTCGATCGCCCGGTTCCCACGGTCGATGGCGGTCACCTCGTTATGCGTCCGGACCTCGATATTGAAGTGCTTTTTGAAGGTATCACGCGAGGCCACCAGGAGGTCCTTTTCCTCTTTGATGACTTCGCCCACATAGTAAGGCAGTCCGCAATTGGCAAAAGATACGAACGGCCCACGATCGAAAAGGATGATCTCGGCGGTTTCATCCAACCGCCGCAGCCGCGCCGCGCACGACGCGCCGCCGGCCACACCGCCGACGATGAGTACTCTTTTATTTTCAGACATAAGAAACTTTTATTCCGAAACAGCCCGCTACATTCATCATACTGGATGCTCTGGCCGGGCAGGCGTGACAAAAAGGGCTGGGGGGTCTGTCTGGCGCGTTGCGACTATGAGCGCGGGCGATCTGCGTGCTGGCCTCGCTCGAACGGGGCTAGCCCAATTCGATGGCGCACTTGGTCCTGGACGTGGCGCTGGTCGGGCTGGCCGGTTGCGAACGGGTGACGCAATCGTTCCGGCTGGATCAGATTTTGTCTAGTGCACAGAACACTCGTCCTTCCAATTGCCCACTATCCCCTCGTCGTATCAGTCGATCGCCGCCAGTACATCGGCACAGAACTTCGCGATCTTGAAGCGGTTTTGCGCATCGAAACCCCGCCGCACGATCACCGTCCTGTGCGACGGAACGATCATCGCGTACTGGCCTTGGCCGCCGTCCGGCGTGTAGGCGCCGGCGGGGAGTCCGTCGATGCCACTGTAGATCCAGAACTGACCACCGTAGCGCGGGCCGTTGTCGGGTTGAACGGGACCAGGCGTCGCAACGAATTTCGTCCATCCCTCGGGCAGGATACGTTCGCCATTCCAGACCCCGTCGTTGACGTACAGCAACCCGAAGCGGGCGAAGTCCCGGGCGCTCGAGTAAGTCTGGCCGGACATCAGAAAATCGCCGTTCCAGTCGCTGGCGGGCGTGGTGCGCGTCATTCCGATCTTCCAGAAAAGCTGCTCGAAGGGCATCGCCCAGAAGGTCTTGTCGTCGTTGACGGCTTCGCGCACGGCCCGCATCAGTAACATCGTGTCGGGCGGGTTATAGAGGAATCGCGTACCGGGCATCGTGTCGAGGATGTTAGTCACGGCGTGACCGGCGACCGTGGCGCCGCCGGAGTAGATATCCGCTTGCGGACTGCCGCCGCCTTCCCCGTACAAACCGCTCGACATGTGCAGCAGGTGGTTCGCGGTGATCATGCTCCGCGGGTCGCCGGGCCGGCGCCATTCGGTGAGCGCGCCGGGGCGGTCGAGGTCGAGGCCATATTTCCAGGTGGCGATACCAACCAAGGAAGACGTGAAGCTCTTGGCCGCCGAATGTGTCTGCGCGGCCTGGTGCATGTCGAAGCCCATGGCATAGCGCTCGGCGAGGATCTTGCCGTCCTTCACGACGATAATGCCCCAGGTTCGTCCACCGTAGGTTTCGCCGTCGAAGCCCGCCTTGACGAGTGCGTCGAGCTTCATCTGCTTGGCGTCCGGCAACCGGGCGGTGGCGTTCTGATCGCCCAGGGGCCAATCCTGCGCGTCGAAACTCGGACGGACGACACTCGCGTCCACCTGCGGCACATGCTGCAGCGCCTCCTCGGTGGCGCCGATCGGCAGTTGCACACAGCCGAGCACCGGACGCCAGGCCACGATGCGCGGCGGCATCACGCCGGAATACTTGATGGAGACGATCTTGCGGTCGTAGTCGATGTTCGTTTCCATCGATTCGGTGCCGCCGAGCCCGCCGTTGTCGGCGTTGATCTGTTCGATCGTGCGACCGCCGCTCCACAGGCCGCTGCACAGCGCCACGGCGCGCGTGGCGGCTTGGGAAGCGGCGATTCTGCGAGGAGTCGGGCCAGTAAGGAAGCCAGGGCCAAACGGGTTGGGTCTCGGCGCCGGCTGTGCCGCGGGTGGCTGGTTCTGCTGCGCGTGGACCGCGTGAATGGAACAGAAGGCGAGCACAATGCCAAGACAGGCTGCACTACTCAATCGATACATTGCTGTCTCCAACGTCCGGCGCGGCGCGGTATGTCTAACGGCCGGCCGCGGCAATCAGGGCTTCGTCGTTCCGATGCGAATTGCCGCCGGGGAGCAGCGCGGCCCGCGCCACCGCGCCGCTCCCGACGGCGGATAGCGGCTAACTCAGCAGTATCTTGCGAACCGCGCCTTCGGGGTCGTCTGCCATGCGGCAGTCGTTGTCGAAGACCATGGTCGGACACTGGCCCGGTTCGAACGGCGTCCATTCGAGGCCGTCCTGGCTGGGATTTCCGGTGCCGGCGAAGGTGGCCCAGGCGCCGGCCATCTTCTTGGCCAGAGCCTGCGCCTCGGGTGTGTTGCCGGTGCCTTGGTCACAGCGCTTCGTGTTGTCGAAGCAGAAGGCGAGCTCGGCCGTGTGCCAGGCGCCGGCATCCTCGAGCATCGGCGACTGCCAGGTGAAATAGTAGGCGTAGGCCGGCGCGGCGTTCTGAGCGTGTTTCATCGTCGCCATGTCGGTCACGCGATTGCGATTGCCGCAGACCGCCCACGCCGTAGGAGAGCGTCCGGATGGATTTTTCCGGATGCGCCTGCTTCATCGCCGCGATCAGCGCGTTCGCCTTGGCGTCGCCGTAGCCGCGGGTGAGCGACTCCCGCCACTCGTCCTCGGTGGGCCGCGAAATCATCCGGTTGCCTTCTTCGCTGACCGAGCCGATCAGCATCGGAACGTCCTTCGAGATCTCGGGCGCCGCGTCGTGGAACGACTTCACGTTGATGATGCGACCGTCGAGCGTGGGTCCCCCGCCGATGCGCGGCTCGGTGCTCCGCGGTCCATCGGGGATCCGGGGCGGATTCATGTCCGAAGCGACGGCATTGGCCGCGTCGTTCAGGGTGCTCCAATCGATCTTCTGGAGCCGGGCCATGTCCCTGGCGCCCACGCCGAGCTTGGCGAGCACGCGTTTGGAATATTCCTTGGATTGCTCGGCCGTAGGGATATTGCCGCCGCCGCCGGACTGGACCGAAGTGCGGTGGAACAGGCCCTTCGCCTCGGGCATGCCCATTAGAGTGGTGACCTTGGAGCCGCCGCCGGACTGGCCGTAGATCATGACGCGGCTGGGATCGCCGCCAAAGTTGGCGATGTTTTCCTGGACCCAGCGCAGCGCGGCGACCAGATCGAGCATGCTGACGTTCACCGAGTCGGCGTAGGCCGAGCCGGCATCGGAGAGATCGAGAAAGCCGAGAACGTTCAGCCGGTGGTTGACCGAGACCTGACACGACATCGTGATGCCGCGCCATCTGCGCGCCCTCGTGCGAATACAGCTCGTAGGACGAGCCGAAAACGTAGCCGCCGCCATGGAAGTAGACCATCACCGGGCGGGTACCGCTCAGGCTGGGCGTCCAGATGTTCAGCTTGAGCATGTCTTCGCTCATGGGGCCGTCCACCCACTGCTGGATGAAGGACTGTTCGATGGCGGTGAAGTCATGCAGCCGCTGGGGGCAGTTGTCGCCGTAGACCAGGGCCGGATACTCGCCGGTCCACGGGGTGGGCGCCTTGGCCCGTAGCCAACGGTTCTCGCCGCCGGTGTTCTGGCCGTAGGGGACTCCTTTGAAGGTGAACACGTCATCTTCGACGTAGCCACGGACCTTCCCGTATTGGGTGTTGGCGATCGCCGACTGCGGGGTGCTGCAATTGCCGGACGCCTGCAGTGCGGCGGCCTTGGTACTGTTGGTGGCACAGCCCGTTCCACTCAGAACGGCCCCTATGCCGGCCGTGGCGGGCAGGAGCAGTGCCTGACGGCGATTGATCTTATTGCGACTATCAGAACCGGATTTGGACATTGCGTCTCCTTTTTCGATAAGTGGTCCTCCCGGCACTCTCAGGCCGAGGGTCGGCGAAGAGAGGCCGGGGCCGGGAAGATCCAACCGGCCGGACGGAGCTGTTCCGCGACGAGGCGATCTCCACCACCCGGATTCTATGCGCGGAGGACGACCGTTGGCAAGGGGCGGGATCCGGCGAAGCCCGCCGGGTCGCCTCATCGCAGCCCTGCCATACAATGGGGAGCCAAGTTGAGCGGACACCAAACAGATCCGACCGTACGTTACCAGTTTATCCTGCGCTGGACCCCTATCGCTGTGTCCATGGGCGCCGGGATTCTGAGTTTCCTGGACCGGCAACTGGTCGGGGCGTTGGCTCCGACCTTGATGAGAGAGTTTCAGCTTTCGAACGCGCAATACGGTGGTTTGGTCTCCGCCTTCTTTCTCGCCTACTCGGTATCGGCCCCGGTGGCCGGGCTGTTTGTGGATGCTGTTGGCTTGACTGCCGGCGCGGCGACGGCCGTGGCCACGTGGTCAGTGGCCTGCAGCGCTGTCGGGCTCGCGCCGTCGCTTCCCGCCCTGATGGCCTGCCGGATGGGACTGGGACTGGGGGAGGCCGGGGGAGGGCCAGCATCCGCCAAGATCGCCGCGGTGTATCTGAGGTCGGAGGAACTGGCGCTGCGGGGAGCAATGGGGGCGATCGAAATCGCGATCGGCGCTACCACGGCGCCCCTGCTCGTGGCCGTGCTGGCGCCGGTGTATGGATGGCGCTCCGTGTTTCTGCTGAGCGGCCTGCTGGGCCTGCTGTGGGTGCCTTTGTGGCTGTACACCACGCGCCGTATCCCGCCGCTCACCGGCCGGAGTAAGTCGGCGGGATCTCGTGCGTGGACCCTGCTCAAGAATCGTCAGCTCTGGAGCGTGGCGCTGGCTTTCGGACTGGGGATGGCCTACTACTCGTTGTGGGCGAACTGGACGACGGTCTATCTCGTCGAGGAGCGTCACATGACCGAACTCGCGGCGAATCGGCAGTTCGCCTGGACGCCGCCGGTGTTCGCCATGCTGGGGGCACTGTCGAGTGGCGTGCTGACGTTCTACTGGATTCGATGCGGCATGCGCCCGGTGACGGCCCGGCTGCGGGCCTGCTGGTACGCCGCGCCGCTGCTTCTGGTCGGGATGGCCGTCCCGTTCCTGCCTTCCACACCGATGGCGGTGGCGGCCATCGGACTCAGTCTGTTGGCCTTCCAGAGCATCCTGAACAACATTTTTGTCATGCCCGTCGACTTGTTCGGGGCGGGCCCCGCGGCGTTCAGTACTTCTCTGCTGATCGCGTCTGGCGCCGCCGCGCAGGCCGTGATGTCGCCGCTGATCGGCACGCTGGTCGATGACGCCGGCTTCACCGCCGTGTGCGTTGCAGCGCCGTTGCTGCCACTACTTGGCATCGTGCTGGTGCAGCGCTCGCTCGGCGCGGGCACCCATGGGCGAGCCGGACGTCCGCTCTGAGGGGAAGTGATTTGGGGTGGATCCGCGAGGCGGTCCTCCAACTCGCCGAGGGTTTCCCATTGCTCTTCGGCGAGGCCCAGCCGCCAAACGTCGGGAGGCAAGTACCAGGCCAGGAACGGCCTGACTGATCCCCCAAATCAGGGTCGCGGCCCGGCGGGCGATCGATCCCCGGTAGGTCTCAATTCGCCGATATCGTTTCCGGCCGGGCGCGCGGTTACGAGCGTGCCTGCCCAGAGTCCTCCGGAACAGCGCGGACGGCGACTGTGCCATGGTAGATGTAGTAGCAGAGGGCGCCATGGGAACCAAATGGGTAGCTCTACTCGTTGCCTTCGGACTCGCCGCCACCGCTGTGATGGCGAATGCTCAGGAGCCGCGAGGGTTTCGAACCGGGCCGGCGGTTGGCCAACACATTCCCGACTTCGAAGCGGTCGACCAGCATGGAGACCGGCAAACCTTCGACAGCCTCAAGGGCCCGAACGGACTTCTCCTGGTCTTTGTCCGTTCCGCGGATTGGTGACCGTGGTGCAAGGCCCAGCTGGTCGAGCTGGAACGACACAAGCAGAGCTACGAGGAACGTGGGATCGGTATCGCGGGACTCTCGTATGACTCGGTCGAGGTGCTGAGGAACTTTGCCGGCCGCGTTGGTATCACCTATCCGCTGCTGTCCGATCCGCAGTCCGCGGTGATCCGTGCCTTCGATATTCTCAACGACACGATCCCCGCCGGCAACATGGCTCACGGGATACCGTTCCCCGGTAGCTACCTGGTGAATTCGGAAGGGATCATACAGGAGAAGTTCTTCGACGAGAACTTCCGCGAGCGGAACACCGCCGGGGAGATCCTGGTGAAGGAGTTGGGCGGTGAAGCGAACCAGGCCACGACCACCATCGAGACTGACCATCTCCGCATGAGGACCTCGGCCAGCGACGCGGTTGTCAGTGGAGGCTTCCACGTCACGCTCGAACTCGCGGTCGACCTCAAGCCGGGCATGCACGTCTACGCGCCGGGCGTCGGCGGCGGATACATTCCGATCGAATGGACGATGGAAACCTCGCCGGGCTGGCAGGTCTTCGACGCCGCCTATCCGAAGTCGCAGATGCTGCATTTGCCCGTCATTGACGAGACGGTGCCGGTCTACGAGGGCCGGTTCCGCGTCACGCGCGACATCGGCATTGCCCAGGCAAAGGCGCTCGAGCCGCTGCTCGAGGACGGCCGGCTCAGTGTGACCGGATCGTTCACCTACCAGGCCTGCGACGACAAGATGTGCTATCGGCCGGTCACCGTGCCGCTCAAATGGACGTTTGAGGTGCAGGCGCCGGATCGCACGCGGGTGCCGGAAGACCTCCAGAGGAAGTAGAATCGACAGGTCTGCCGGAGCGGCTCGGAGCCCCGGGGCAGAAGGGACCAGTGCGACAGAAACCGAAGGAATCAGCAGCATGAACACCCAGCTAACTGCGATCAAGCGACATTTCGTCTCCTTGTTGACGGTGACTGTCCTCGCGCTGGCGAGCGGCAGTGCCTTTCGCGCGGTTGCCCAGGAGGCCGGGGCGCTTCCATTCGTCAGCCCGATGTTCGGCGACAACATGGTCCTGCAGCGGGGGAAGCCGAATGCGATCTGGGGATGGTCGGAGCCGGGTGACAAAGTCCGCGTGGAGATCGGAGAGAAATCCGCGACGGCGACGGCCGGGGCGGACGGCCGGTGGCAGGCGCGGATTGAGCCTCCGGCGCCGGGTGGCCCGTACACGGTGAAGATCACCGGGCCGCGGACGGTCGAGTTTCACGACGTGCTGGTCGGCGACGTGTGGATCTGTTCGGGCCAATCGAACATGGAGTTCGGCCTGCCGGGGGCACGAAACGGGGCCGAGGAAGTGAAAGCCGCCGACCATCCGGAGATCCGTTTCTTCGTAGTTGGCCAGCATGTCTCCTATTCGCCGGTGGCCGTTCCGGAGGGGACCTGGAAGGTCGTTTCGCCGAGCACGGTCGGAGGGCGGCGGGGCGCGATCTCGGCGGTCGCGTATTACTTCGCCCTGAGACTGCAGGAGTCGCTGCACGTGCCCATCGGCTTGATTCAGAACCCAGTCGGCGGGGTTCCGGCGGAGGTGTATGCCAGCGTGGATGCACTGCGTCCGTTGAAGGACTTTGACGCCGGCATCGCGGAGGTCGAGCGGCGGCGGAAGATGGGCGGTCCGCAGTACGGCAGCTACATCATGCACTGGTACGACGACTACGACATCGGTTCGCGCAACGGTTCGTGGGCCGATCCGGCGCTGGACGATTCGTCGTGGAAGACGGTGCACATTCCGGGCGGATTCGATGAACTGGGCGTCGGGCGACGTCTCCAGCCTCTGCTGGTTCCGCAAGGAGATTACGCTTCCGGACCCGCTTCCGGAGGGACGGGCGCGTCTGTATCTGGGATCGATCGAGAAGATGGATACCACTTACGTCAACGGACAGCAGGTGGGCTCCAGCTCCTGGGTGCCGAATCCCCGGGTATATTTCATGCGGGACGGCGTTTTGAAGCCCGGCCGGAACGTGATTGCGGTGCGCGTATTCAAGTGGAAACCGGACGGCGGATTCCTGAGCGCGCCGGACGTGCTGCACCTGGCCCTGGGCGACGGCACCAACATTCCGTTGAGCGGCGAGTGGAAGGGAAAGCTGTCGGTGGACGCGCGCCCGCCGCAACCGCTGCCGATCGGGTTCGAGAGCCTGCCGGTGATGCCGGGGGTTCTGTACAACGGCATGCTGGCGCCGGTGGCGCCGCTCGCCATTACGGGCGCGATCTGGTATCAGGGCGAGTCGAATGCCGAGCGCGCGTGGCAATACCGGAAGCTGCTGCCGGCCATGATCGGCGATTGGCGAAAGCTGTTCGGCCAGGGCGACTTTCCGTTCTACATCGTGGGCCTGCCGGCGTTTCAGCGCCACAGTGATGTTCCGAAAGAGGATTCCTGGGCCGAGATGCGTGAAGCCCAGGCGCTGGCGGCGAAGAACGAGCCGCATGCGTGTCTCGCGACTACCATCGATACGGGCGACCCCAATAACATCCACCCCCGCGACAAGAAAGTGGTTGGCGACCGCTTGGCTTTGTGCGCTCTGGGCGAGCATTTCGGTCTCGATGTCACTTACTCGGGACCGACCCTGGCCTCGGTGGAGCACTTATCAAGTGGCCTGAAGCTTCACTTCGATCACACCGACGGCGGTCTGGTGGTCAAGGGTGAAAAGCTGGCCGGATTCTCGGTTGCCGGTGATGACCGCGAATGGCACTGGGCGGATGCACGTATCGAAGGCGACGCCGTGATCGTGTCGTCCGAGGCGGTTCCGGAACCGAAGGCGGTCCGATACGCCTGGCAGGCGAATCCGTCCGCGACGCTGTTCAACGGCGCCGGACTTCCGGCGCCGCCGTTCCGCACCGACGATTGGCCCGCTATCACGAAAGGCAATACGGTTTATTAAGGGCTGACCGCCGATGGCTAACCGCTCTCCCTACAGCGCTCATCAGCCTGGGCGTGCGCAGTCAGAGGCTTTCGGGTCGCGCGGCCCGAACCGGGGGCGATAGCTGATGCCGTGCTTGAGAGGCGGATGTCCCCTTGCTGTCCGCTACTTCCGCAGGAAGGTGCCGCGCTCCAGCTCGTCGAAGGCTTGGCGGAGCTGCTCCTGCGTGTTCATGACGATGGGGCCGTACCAGGCAACGGGCTCCTGGAGCGGCTTGCCGGATTGGGCGGCGAGGTATCAGCCCAGCTGACACCTTCGTGGCGTGCCTCTCATCCTGCGGCAATGGCGAGTCCGCCGTGGCGTCTCACTGCGAAACAATGTGAGGTGGAGGGTTGTCCCCTAAATGCAAAAACATACATGAAGAGGGGTAACTATATGGCAGCAAAACAGCTATTTACATTTGTGACTATTGTTACGTGCTTCTTGGTCGCCACCGGTTGCCAAAGCACGCAAGCCGCCAGAGCCACAACACCACCGCCGCCCGCGGGACCGGTGCAGACGGCATCCAATGATAGCAACAGCCTTCCGGCAGGCACTGTCCTTGCCGTCCGAACTAACGAGACGATCGAGACCGGAGCGGCCGGATCCGTGTATTCCGCGGTAGTGTCTCGCGAGGTCGTCAGCAAGGACTACGACGTCGTAATTCCGAAGGGTTCCCCGGCGGAGCTGGTTGTGATGCGGACCGACACCGGCGGCGCGGTAGGTACGCCTGAGGTCGAGCTTGCACTCCGCTCTTTCACCGTGAAAGGCAAGAGATACACCGTCGATTCCTCGGGGAACGTCCAGTCCGGCAATGAAGGTTTGGGACAAAATGAACGCACCGCTAAGATGGCAGGCGGCGGCGCGATTCTGGGAACAGTGATTGGAGCGATCGCCGGAGGCGCGAAAGGCGCTGCTATCGGCGCCGCAGCGGGAGCGGCCGGAGGTGCCACGGCCCAGGTGCTGACTCGTGGAAAAGAGGTCCGGGTTCCCGCCGAGACCGTGCTTTCATTCCAGCTCCAGAAGCCGATCCAGTTACTCGGCTGAAGTGGCCGGCGCCGGCAGGTGGTGATCAGTGTATAGCGGGGATAACTGAAGGGACGGCGGAATTCCACCGTCCCTTCGAAGTGTCACTTGCCGGTATTTACGAAGCTGACGCAATCGCCCTGGTTCTTAAAGGGGTGAGGCACATTGAAGGCAGCCCATCCACCTTTCTTGCACTGGTCCTTGTCCGTTGGAGGACCGATGGGCTCGAAGCGAAGAGAGTTGTCGATCGCAAGGAACGAGAACTCGTTGTTCGCGAACCAGCCGTACCGATTTCCACCGACGGTAGTACCAATGATGTCGGAGGGGTCACTCAGCGTCCAGGTGGTGAGGACATTTCCGCCGGCGTCGACGATACTGAGATCCACTGCCAGGACGCCGCCGCCCGAATCATAGAAGTGATGAACGAACGTGTACCAGCCAGTGGTCGTAATGGCATAAGGGGCGCGTCCGGGGTTCTTCGGGTAGGAGTTGGCTCGATTGGTGTTGTTGCTGGCGCTGAAGACGAAGCGGGGTCCGCTTCCGGTCGAGTCGGTGTCGTTGTAATAGCCGCCGTTGAACGCAAAATCGCGGCGATGGCCGCCGGCTGGTGTGTTGATGGCCGATGTGAAGTCGAAGCGAGCATCGTTGCCGGAGGCGGCTGCCAAGTCGAGGTAGATATCTATCGAAGTGACGTAGCCGTTAGTGGGGAAGGGCGAGTTATATCCGCCCCAATTGGTGTAGGCGCTACTCGATTCGGTTCCGGCTACTCCAGAACCGGTAACCTCGGCATGAAAGCTGCCCTGTTTCGACGAGACGCCGTTGGTGCCGGATGGCACGCGGGTGGCTCCGGTCCAGCCGGCGGTGTCCGTTTCAAAGCCTTGAAAGTACTGCCCCGAGGCTTGTGTGGTGAGCGTGAGAAGTGCCGCAAGTCCCAGGAGCGAGATACGAGAGAGTGTCTGCATATTCCCTCCATTCCTCCGAATCTCTGGCAATCTGTAGCGGGGATCTGCATCTGACGATCCCTGGATTGTCTCAGTATACATCGTCAGCATTGTTTACATTAGGCCTGAGATGCGGAGGACGCGCCCATGGACTCGGTTAGCGGCAGCTCGTTGCGGTTGGGTGACTGGTGGCCGCGCGAGGGGGGGCGCGTGAGGCGATGCGGCTGCCCTTTCGGTGGGTGGAGGGCGACGGGTACAGCTCGCGCTGCCGCGTCAGAGAACCGTGGCCCAACGAGTAGGGAGCCTTTGACCCGTTCGGTCAGTATCCCAGGCGGACGACGCCCTCCGACTTGCCGTCAACGGTACCGTCCGTGAGCCATTCGAGCGAAGCGCGGAACATCAGGAGGTGATTGCGCTCCCACATGGCGTTGTGGGAGGAACAGCCGAGATCGATCAGGACCTTCTGCGGCGCGGCAAGATCCTCGTAGAATTCATGGACACGGTCAGGGTTGACCTGCTTGTCGTGCGCGCCGGTCACCAGGAGCATGGGAATCTGCATGCTCCCCACGACGCTGGGGTCCCAACGTGTCATATCCACCTGGGGCGCGCGGCGTACTCCTCCGCCCCAGGTAGCGCCGACTGCGTCGGAGGCGAGCATCTCGGACCAGATGGAATCGCGGGCGGCGGTTTCGTATTGATCCGTGCAACCGACCTGGCGGTCCCAACCATTGATGAAGTCCGCGCGGGTCTGGACGTTCATCGCCGGGCTCGCGGCGGGCTGCGTGGCCGTGGGCGGGGCGCCACGGCGGTAGGCGGGGGCAAGCAGCACGATGCGGGAAACCTTGTCCTTGTTCTGGTTCGCGTATCCGACCGCGCGCGGGCCGCCCAGCGACCAGCCGAGCAGACTTACCTTCTGGACCCCGCGCAAGGCAAGAATATGGTCGACCACCGTTTCGATATCATGCCAGTCCGATTCGACCGAGGTAGTCCGGTTGGGGTAACTGGCGGCGCACGGGGCGGCGATGAGCGACGGGATGAATTCTGCCTGCTGCTCCTTCGAGAGGTTACACGGGTCGTTCATGGGCCACGGACGGGTGGAGCGTCCGTAGCCGGTCATGTCCATGGAGAAGACATCGAAGCCGGCGCGGGCGAGATAGGCCATCCAACTGTAGTCTTCGTAGGGGACGTCGAAGGCGACCTCGGCCGGCGTGCCGGAACCGTGGATGAAGAGGGCGACACGGTCCGCCGCGGGGCCGCCGCGCATGACGATACCGGGTTGGACTACTTCTCGTACGTAGACCTGCGCGCTGTGGCCGCGGATGGAGGGCACTTCGGAGCGGACCTGGACATAGTGGTCGAGACGCAGCAGGTCGCCGCCGAAGGCGATCTGTGCGAGGCAAAGAAAGATAGCCGCGGGCCAGAGGCGTGTGATCATGACCTAGTATACATTCGGAGTACTAGTTGATCGGAAACCGCCAGGCCCCGACGACTCCCGGCGCACCCTCATACGCGGCTGTATTGACCTCGTGGAGCAGCTCGAGGTTTCGATTCCAGATGAAGACCTTCTGCTCCTGTTCCGCGGGACCGAAGATCAACTGATCACCTCGGCTCAAAGTGATACCGGAGATAAGCGGCAGCGGGTCACTCGTGCCGAATGGCTCCAGCCGCTCTCCGTTGAAGCCGCGTATCTCGAACGTAGAGTTATCGCTGTTGGATACGAGAACATAGAGACAGGTATTGTCCTGCGATAACACCATGTCGATGGGATTGGCGTCGCCCAGGGGAATCGAGAAGCCCTCGATGCTGTCAATCGTTGGCGAGAATACGAAGATCACCGGCTGATTGGCATCGACAAGGACGAAGGAGTACGGAGTACCGGAGGCGATTTTGACCGGTTCTCCCGGAATGTTGATCGTTCCGATGTTCGCGCCCAAGCCTTCCTCGCCCCCTTCCCAGAGCTCGACGGTTCCGAGGCCCCGGCAGGTAACCTGCCAGGTATCGGAGCTGTAGCCGATGTCGCTCGCCTCGCAGCCCTGGGGCAGGGAGGCCTGTCCGCATGAGGCGCCATCGTCAAAGGCCCGGCAGAACACATTGTCATCCGGGTCCGTGTACAGAAACTGCCCGTTGGTATCCGGCTCGACGGCGGTACACTCCCCTATCTGGGTCAGCGACCGGGTCACCGGATCGCCCTGATAGCAGAGCCCGGTATCGGAGTCCCTCACCACCACGGGCGGTGCGGACGGCGCCTCGACACAATCGGTGCAGACGCTGCCGACGGCGATGTCGGTGTAGTCTCCGTCGGCGGTGTTGCTGAAACCCTGTGCGCACGCCTCCAGCCCGTCTGTGCAGAGGTGCAGGTTGGTGCCGCCAAACAAGGAACAGCAGCCGGCGTTATCCGAATGCTCCGGATCGTACGCCGGATTGCCGTCGTTGCCGAGCGTCTCGCTGTCCGGGTCGCTATCCCCGTTGTTGTCGACAGCTTCGGCAAATTCATAGCCGGTGCACCCGCCTCCCACGAAAACCGCCAGGGGGGCCAGGCTAATCGTAAAGACCACGGCCAAAACGCGCTCTCTCATCTGCGCCATCTCCCTTACTGGATCCTGACCGACTTCACTTCCATTGACCGGAAGAACGTGCCGCCATAGGCGAGACCCTGTGCCGTAAACATGTTCTCCAGACCCGTCGGGTAGCCGGCGAACATCAGGTAACTTATAGATCCGCCGAGATAGTTCCGGCTGGGGAGGAAGTTGTTCAGCAGTTCCGGCGTCACCTCCAGGCTGCTCGCACCCGGGGGAGCGGCACAGAGGAAGAGCGCCGATGAATTCGACGGGATGTCCACGTTGACACCGGCCACGAAGACGCGGCCGTCGCCGGGAGCACTCCAGGTGAGGGTCGTGCCCTGGCTGCGGTCGATCGAATCGATCGAGTCGCGGTTCGTCCAGGTGATCGGATCGGCGACGTCGATCGAGGTGCTGACCGCGCCGACCGTGGCTCCGGCCGAGCCGGTTGCCTGGTAGCTGCCGGGAGACCAGAACAGGTCGGCGTCCGGCACGCCGGGCAGGCCGACCGGCCCGCCGGCGAAGGCCTTGCCGATGATCGAGAGCGCGCCGAAAACGTTTCCGCCGAGCGGTTTGGTGCCGCCGGCGCCGGTCACGGTGAAGGTTCCCGCCGCAATGGGGGAAACGCCGCTGACGCGGCCGGACACCCGGTGCAGGACGTTGCCGGAACTCGTCATGGTGGCGCAGGTGCCGGCCGGCGGTAGCGACCACAACGGGCTGTACGGGAAGTTGCCGCCCCGCCCTTTGACGAAGATCGCCGCGGTCTGGTCAGCAGTGATGTTAGATGGCCGGATCACGTTTTGATCAAGGTCGTACATCACGCGCAGTAGAGTCAGCGCGCCAACGTTCTGACCGGCGATCAGCGGCTCCACCCAGGGATAGCCCGGTTCGGTGCAGGCGCCGCCCTCGCTGCTGATGGCGACGGTGACGGTGTTACTCACTGCTCCATTCACAATGATCCGGATCGGCACGTAGCAGCCCTCGGGCGCGTTGGCCGGAATCTCGAACACGACCTGATCGACGCCGGCGCAGCAAGGTGCCCGTCCGCTGTAGGGGATGTTTGTCGCGGGCACTCCGCCCACCAGGATGGTGACGTTGACGGGCAGGTTCCCAATCGGTGGCGGATCGGTGTCCGGCTGGGTGATGGGGCCGAGCCCGGTGGCCCAAAGGGTCACGGTCTGTCCGGGGGCCGCCGTGATCGTGGGAGAATTGATCGGCTGATTGGTGGGCGCAATGTAGTTCTGCACGATCCCCGGCCCAAGCCCCGCGCCCGTTGCCGTATAGATCCCAATGTTGTTGTCGACGATCCGGATCGGCATTCCATTGCTGCGTTCGCCGTTGTAGATTACCCGGATGACAACGTCACCGAGCGGCGCATTCGAAGGCATGACGGCGTTCGCCTGGGTGGAGTAGACGAACAATGGGATCGCCTGCACGATTGTGCCGTTCTGTTCCACCTCGATCGACACACCGCCGAGAGCGGTCTCCAAGGGGAATACCGGCGCCTGTGCCGCCGTGGCGGGCCCCAGGTCACGGCCGAAGATTGTGAAGAGCGACCCGCGGGCGATGGCTCCACCGGGCAGCATGGCCGGCGTGAAGCTGGCCGAGTTGACCACTCCCCGCACGAAGATCACCGGCGCGGCCGAAGCTTGCGGCATCACCAGGCACAACGCAAGCCCAAAGACAAAGACGGATAGCACATAGCTTCGACGTGTTTGCATTGCAGAAGTCCCAGTAGAGAAGTGGGGTAAGTATACCCGACCTACCCGGAAAGATCAATACAAAATGTCGCCGAATACTGCAAATTGGCCTCATCTACGGAGAACGGGGCTCTGCGCCGCTGGTGCGGTGGGAAGGTGTGACCATCGGGAGATCCGTGGTTCCGGTATGTCGACAAAGATCCCCGGCTGGATATTACTTCCGCTGGAAGGCGAAGCGGCCGCGGAGGTTGGCTAGCTGGATACGGACGAAGGTCAGTAGGCGATGGCGTGCGTTCGGGAGGCGGACGCGGTGCATTGCGTAGCGATACCAATGGTGGGCCTCCCAAAAGAGGCGCTCGGGAGGCGAGATGCGGCGCGTCGGCCCGGGACACTCGTAGCCGAGGCCGGCCAACAGGTCCCCGGCAACCGACTCGAACAGGACTTGATCGCGACGCGACATCTGTGTCTTCCAAAGGTCGCGGTTGGACGCCATGACGGTGGTCCAGTTGCGTCTCTTGTGGGCGGGAGGCGGCCGGTTCAGCAGGACACGGCGCTCGAGCTTGAGGATGTTCGGGGTCAGAACAGCTTCCGAGAACGGCTCCTCGACGAAACGGCAGACCTCCTCCATTGTCCGGCGCGTGTCGGTGAGTAATAACTCGTAGCTAACTTCCAGGTAAGTAGCCGGCGGCAGTGCGCAGGCATCCTTTCTGGCCCATTGAACTCGCTCCCTCCAGAGGTTCGCCGCTTTGTAGACATTACCGGGCTCGAAGCCAACCTTAAGCCAGGAGAGGGCCACGTCCCGGCCGTCGCGGTAGATGTGGAGGATCTTCGCTTCCGGGAACAGCTCGAGTATCGTGGGCAGTTCGGTCAGGTATTGAGGTGTTTTATCACCCCAACGGGGCTTGTTTTCAGCGCGCGCCCAGGCTTCGAAGAGGCGGCAGACGACGGCGCGATAGGAGCGGCAGTCGGAGAAGTCGTCCGCACTGAGGGCGAGGCCCCAGTTTCTGATCCAGAACAGCGCGAGGATCCTGGCGGCGAGGGCTCTGGCTTCCTCCTCGGTCCGCGGGTCGCCTGCGGCCCGGTAGAAGCTCGGGATGAAGTGCGACTCGTCCGGGAAGGTAAGGTTCGGGTGGGCGCGGAGCAAGTTCCGCAGGAGGGCGGTGCCACTTCTGGGACAGCCGACAATAAAGATCGGTGCAGTCATCGCGACCACTTCAGGGTAGTCTATTGACCCGCCGTATCCCGGCGCAACGCGCGCCGGGAATCACGACAACCGTATCGATGTGGCGTGCCAGGGACCTCAGCGGGCGATTCGGACGACCAGCTTGTCGTCTACCCGATCGACAGGGAACCCGGTGAGCGGCTCTTTGGCGGAGCCGGAGACGCGCTTGCCGTCGTAGGTCCAGGTCGAGTGGCCGACACTGCAGCATTGGACCTGGGCGGCACCTGCCAAGGGGTCCAGGCGGCGTCCGGCGTGCATGCACTTGTTGCGAAAGGCGTACATTTGGTCGTCGTCGCCGTGAACGATCAGAAGCCGTTCGGGGAGGCCCTCTCCCTCCAGCCGGATGGCGCCGCCCTTCGGAATCAGCTCCGCGGCCCGAGCGAGGTCGATCTCGACGGTGCCGTCCTGAATAGTCCAGCAATCTCCATCGGACGGCGGCCGGGTCTGGCAGATGCCAAGAATTCGTTTTAGGATGCCCATGATCCACTCCTTCAGGCTGATAGTAACCGACGTGAGGAGTCATATTCAAGAGTAGGAGGTCTGTTACTCATTGACTTCACCCCGGAGGCGCCGCTTGGCTGATGTATACTGGCATCGGCCGGCGCCGCAATGGGAAGCCCGAACGAGAACGTAACCAGCCGCGGAAGGGTGGCGGATCCGGTGCGATTGGGATTCGCCGGCTGCGGCACCATCACCCGAAGAAAACATCTGCGCGTGATCTCCGCTATGCCGGAGATCGAAGTCGTCGCCGTTGCGGATCCCAATCAAAAGGCTCGCGAGGATACGGCGCGCGAGTACGGCATCGCGGGAGTCTACGCCGATATCTCAGCCATGCTCGATCATCCCGGTCTCGAAGCGGTAGGCGTCATGGTGCCCAGCCGGTTTCACGCCGACATCGCCGTGGCCGTCTTGCGCGCCGGCAAGCACGTGCTGGTGGAGAAGCCGTTGGCAGAGACCCTGGAGGATGGGGCGCGTATTGCGCAGGCCGCGTCGGAGAGCGCGGCGCGGGCGGTGATGGGGTTCCATATCTGCTCGCATCGGCTGGTGGAGGAAGGGCTACGGCTGGTGGAAGCGGGCGCCGTAGGGACCGTGGAGTCAGTGCGGACCCTGTGGTGCAGTCCGTGGCGGAACCCGCAACAGTATGGTTCGATCTCCGCCGAACAGATGCGTCACCGGCACCACGAAGGGGCGCTTGTCGATCTGGCGACGCCCTGTTTCGAACTCTGGCGGCGCTTCACGGGGCAGGAGGTGGAGGTGGTGTGGGCGCAGTGCCTGGACGGCTCGCGGCCGGAGGAGGTGGCGACGGTGTCGGCCCGGCTGAGCAACGGCGTACTCGCCACGGGCACGTTCTCCACCCGAACGAGCCACGAGATCGAGATCGAAGTCTGTGGTTCGGAAGGCCGGCTGCGGATCGGCGGCGAACGTTTCGACGGGCTGGAACTGCGTGCCCCTGGGCGTGACTCCGGGATCCCCCAAACAACGTGTCGCGGATCTTCGCCGGCTCATTGCCGGATTGCCCGCGTACTGGCGAACCAGGCGCCGGGGCGGCATCTATCTCGATTCCTTCGCGCGCCAGTGGCGGCGCTTCGCGGCGGTGGTTCGCGGTACGGAAGCCATCGGATGCACGGTGGCGGACGGCTACCGGGCGCTCCAGGTCACGACGGCCGCACGGGAGTCCGCCCGCACGGGATTACCCGTCCGGCCGGGCGTGCTCGGCGAACCTGCACAGTTAGATAGCCAAGTTACAGGTACTGGGTCCTGATAGTACCGGTACTGAACTGCGGACATAGTCGCGGTAGAATCGTGTGTCAGATCCAGTAATACTTAACCTTGGCGCCAGGTGTGGTCCCCTATGTCCGATGTGCCTTCGGCTCCGGAGTTTTCGGTCGTCGTCCCGACGTTGAACCGGCCTGCTCAGCTTACGGGCCTGCTCGAAGCGCTGAGTGACCAGCGGTTCCCGGGCCACTGCTTCGAGGTGGTGCTCGTCAATGATGGCGGGACGGACCCGGAACCTGTGGTCGCGCCGTTTCGGTCGGCACTGCGAATCGTCCTTCTGCATCAGCAAAGCCGCTCGGGTTGCGCCGCGGCACGGCAACGAGGCGTCGAAGTGGCGCGCGGGCGGTATCTCGCGTTCACCGACGACGACTGCGTTCCTTGTCCGGAGTGGCTGGCGCGAATGGAGGCTGCGAGCCGGCGCGATCCGGGAGCGGCGTGCGGCGGCATCGTCCTCAATGGGCGCCCCGGCAGCGCCCTGGCCGAGGCGTCGCAGATGGTGGTGAATTACTTCACGGATCGCGAGAACCAATTGCTCTCCGGGCCGCGGGGCACAAATGGCCGCCCGCCGTGCGATGACGCCGGGATGGCGGACGATGATGCGCCTTGCGAGCCGCGGTACTTTCCAACCAATAATCTGATGTTTCCGGCGGACGCCTTTCGAGCCTTCTCCGGACTCGATACCCGGTGGCGGATTGCCGGAGGTGAGGACCGCGACCTGTGCCACCGCTGGATGGCGGCGGGACACCGGATGGCGTTCGTTCCGAATTCGGTCGTCCACCATTGCCAGGCCCTGGACCTGCCAGGATTTCTCCGCCAGCATTTCTCCTACGGGCGCGGCGCGCTCTGTCACCGGCGCAAAAACGGGCTCGGCGGACTCTTCACCCAAGGCGGGGGCCTGGGCTTCTACGCACGGCTTCCGCTGCTACCCTTTGGCCGGCTGCCGCGGCGCGCGGCCGGCCGGACTGCCATGCTCATCGCGATCAGCCAGCTCTGCACGTTGGCCGGCTATGGCTACGAGATGATCTCCGGTTCCGGGCGCCCGGCCGCGAAGTCCGAGCGGAGGGTCGGTTCCCGGCCGCGAGAGGTCCGAGCGAGGTCTTGAGGCTTCCTTCCGCGGACACCCTCATCGTCGGCGGGGGAACCGCGGGTTGCGTGATCGCCCGCCGCCTCGTGGATCGCGGGCAGAAGGTCCACATCATCGAAGCCGGCGGCCCGTACCGGCGCCTGCTGCTGAGCCCGCCGCTCCCGAGCCAGCGGCTGCGCGGCTGGTTCTCGTGGAACTATCACACCGTCGAGCAGGCGGGCTTGGGCAACCGCCGGATCTCGTTGCCGCTGGGGCGTGTGATGGGCGGCTCGTCGGCCATCAACGCAATGATGTACTGCCGCGGTTTGCCGGCGGACTACGACCGGTGGCTGGAGCTCGGTTGCGAGGGCTGGTCCTACGCGGAGATCGAGCCGTACTACCGGCGCGCCGAGAACTTCGATGCGCGCCTTCGAGACCCCGGCGACGGTTTGCTGCGGATTTCCGCGCCGCGGTTCCGGGCGCCGTTTTCCAAGGCCTTTCTGGAGGCGTGTGAGCAAGTGGGGATGCGCCGCCGCGAGCGCTGGGATGGATTCTGCGAGGAAGGCTGCGGACTCTTCGAGGTTACCCAGTCGGAGGGCGAGCGGACCTCCACGGCGACGGCGTATCTCGGCGCCGTCCGGAACCACCCGTCGTTAACTGTCACCACTGGCGCGCTGGTGACGCGGATCCTGATCGAGCATGGCCGCGCGCGCGGCGTGGAGTTTGCCCAGGGGACATCCGTGCGGCGGGCCTACGCCGAAGGCGAGGTGCTGCTCTGCGCGGGCGTGGTGAACTCGCCGAAGATTCTGATGCTGTCGGGTATCGGCGACGCCGGCGCACTGCGGACGCTCGGCATCGAGCCAGTTGTCGACCTGCCCGAGGTTGGACGCAACCTGCAGGATCACATACGCGTCCCGGTTCTCTACGAGACGCCGGTCCGATCGCCGGGTGACAAGCGTTACTGGCTGCCGGCCGCGCTCACCTATGCGGTGCGGCGTCAGGGCGTGTTCAACTCCAACTGCTGCGAGGCCGGGGCCTACGTCCGCTCGAACCCGGACGTCTCCGAGCCGGACCTGCAATTCGTCACTCACTTCCAGCACTCGCTGCGGCGCGGCGTCGTCGACCTGCAAGTCTGCCTGCTCGCGACGCGCAGCCGCGGGCAGGTCACGCTTGCCTCGAGTGATCCGGCCGAGGCGCCGCTGGTGGACCCCAACTATCTTTCCGGCGAGGCGGAGATGCGGCCGTTGATCGACGGTGTCGAGCTGGCGCGGTCGCTAGCCGCCGCACCCGCGCTGCGGCGTTTCCCCCTCGGACGCGAAGTCTGGCCAGGATCGGAGCTCACCACCGGGCAGGAGTTGTCCGGCTACTTCCGGCGTTCCATGGACACCTGCTACCACCTCTCCGGGACCTGCCGTATGGGCTCGGACGCGCTCGCGGTCGTCGATCCGAAACTGCGGGTCCGGGGCATCGACCGGCTGCGGATTGCCGACGCCTCGGTGATGCCGGAACTGATCCACGGCAACACCTTGGCGCCGGTGGTGATGATTGGGGAGAAGATCGCCGATCAGTTAGTGGGCGGGGTCAACTAACAGGGTCAACCACCACGCTCGAGTCATACTTCCTCTGTGTCCGTTACGCCGATGGATCGACCGTCTTGTCCTGGAGAAGAACCCGGGCGACCAGAATCACACAGCCCGCCACCAGCGCAATCGCCCCGCCCCATTGGTCGGCGCCCAGGCCGAGGATCGTCGGACGGGTGACATGGAGGTGGTCCAGCCAGATGCGAAATGGACCGATGAGGGTGAGCAGCAGCCCCGCGTAGAAGCCCGATCTTCTGCGCCGGCGGTCGAGAAACAGGAAGAGCAGGCCGACGGGAATCATGTAGAGCATCTCGATCAGGCCAAGGTCATAGCGCGGTCCCGACGGGAAGTTGATGGCCAGCCACCCGTTGGCAGGGATGCCGGG
Organism: Bryobacterales bacterium; assembly: GCA_963809945.1. GTDB lineage: Bacteria > Acidobacteriota > Terriglobia > Bryobacterales > Bryobacteraceae > CAWELS01. Next base: position 237,085 of record CAWELS010000047.1, read on the forward strand.
ATGGTCATGAGCCATGAAACAACCGGCGCGCGCGATCATCCACGGAAGAGGAAAACTAAAGGCCAACGCGTCGATGTAACTCCACATACGGGCAGCATCCAGGCCCTTGTACCAGCGCAGGTACAATATTCCCGCGGCGAATCCCCCGAAGATGCCTCCGAACGAGGAGATCCCCGTCCAGGTGCCAGGTGCGTAGACGAGTATCCGAGCCAGCCACGCGCCCAGGAACCCAACTAACACCATGAGCTCATACATGTGATGCGCCGTCGCCCGGCTGAGTCCGCGGCGCTCGGCGCGCCGGGATGTCAGCACCCATCCCACGAGGATTGCGAAGGCCGCAAGGACGCCAAACGCATAAATGGTGAAGGGACCAATCTCGAGGCGGGGTTGCTCCAAGTAAGGGATCACCGGCTTCGCACCACGGTAGCATCCCGAGCGCGGTTTCGCGTGCGCTTGGGTGGAATTCGCGGACCCGTCCGACGCGCCCCGGCGGCGGCTACCGTCCGGCGGATCTGGCCCGGCGGGGCACCTGCGGAATTCCGGTGGGAGGAGGGGCGTGGTCCTCGGACTTCGGCGGGCCGAGCGACTCGGTCAGCATCGGTTTCAGCCCGTCCGCCCAGACCTGGTAGCCGGGGATCTCCGGATGAAGCTTGTCGCGGGCGTTCATCATGCCGTCGTGGAGGTTCCCATCGGCGTCGGCCAACTTACTATTCACGTTCAGGAACCGGACTTTCTTCCCATCGGCCATCTTCGCGAGATTGGCGTTGATGCCGTTGATGATCGGCAGGTAAGCCATGTTGTCGTTCCGTGGGAAGACAGCCGTCACGATGATCGTCGCATTTGGAGCCTTCTCCTCGAGCACGCCGACGACCTTCTCGAGGCCGCTGCTGATGTCTTCGATCTGCGCCGCATCACCGCCCGGGGGCTGCGGACCGGAGACGTTGTTCGTGCCGGCGAGCAGCACGATGACCTTCGGGTTGACGCCGTCGAGCTCACCGTTGTGGAGCCGCCAGAGGATGTTCTCCACCCGGTCGGCGCCCCAACCGAAGTCGGCGGCGTTCCAGCCGTGGAAGTTCTCGTTCCAGTTGGCGATCAGCTGCGGGTAGTCAGTCGCGTCCCAGCGCCGGGTGATCGAGTCGCCTTCAAAGTAGAGGTCGATGTTGCCTTTGTCCTTTTTGGCGAGCAGGTCCCGGTGGGCGGCCATGGAGAATGTGTCCATGCGGCCCCGCAGCCGGTCGGCCGGGTGCCACGCGGGTTTCGGACGGGCCGGCGCGGTGGCGGTCTCGGCGGCGAACATGCGGTTGGCCCAGGGGATGAAGTACTTCCAGTTGGGCTCGGTCGGTGTGCCCGCCGTCGTGCTGGCGCCAGGCGAGTTGGCCGTCGAGCAGGCCGACGTTGACCGGCGGCATCTTCGCGACTTTGTAGTCATCGGAGACACCGAGATCCTGCGCGCCGAGCAGGCGGAAGACCGGGCCCGCGGCGACGGTGGCCATGTAGCTGCCCTGATGGTCGAGCCAGTGGGCGTCGCCCTTCTCGGGAATCGCCGTAGACTGATGAAGGTGGGCCGCGGGGCGCAGAGGGCGATCAGCTCGTGGGCGTCGACCGGCAGGTCGCCGGCGTTCATGCTGCCGAACGTGGCCTCGGCGGCGCCGTACTTGAGGAAGTTGCCGGCCATCCAGTGGTATTCCCCGGAGCCGGTGAGGTTCTCGACGGCCTCGCCGAAGTTGCGGCGGTGCAGCTTGGCGCCGCCCTCGCCCGAACGGAGCCGACCAGGACGATGGCGAAGCGCGGATCGAAGGCCATGGTGACGAGCGCGGCCTTGCCGTAGCGCGAGACGCCTTCGATGCCGACGTGCTTGGCGTCGACCGGCGGCATTGGTCTCGAGGTAGTCGAGGCCGCGGGCCGCGCCCCAGGCCCAGGCGCGCAGCGCGCCCCAGTCGTCGGGCTTGCGCGGCTGTCCCTTGTTGACGAGGCCGATGATGCCCTTGGTCAGGCCGGCGCCGTTGTCGGCCTGGATGCTGTGCGGGGTTGAGCGAGGCGTAGCCCCAGCCGGCGGCGATGAGCTGCTCGGTGCGACGGCGGATCGGCATTCGGATCACGCGGAGGGCGCCGCATCTGGCGCGCCCGGAACGTCGGCGGACGGCATCGCCCGGAAGTCCGCCGCGCCCGAACATCATCATCACCGGCACCGGGCCGGTCGCGTCGGCCGGGAGCACGAGCGACATGCTGATATCGACTTCGATCGCCGGATACAGCGGAGTTGTCGACGTGGCCGACAAGCCGCTTGCCGATCACCGGATGCGAACCGACCGTCGGTCTCGACCGTCTCGGTGACTTCCCACGTCACGTCCGGGACGTTCTCCGGAACCCGGCCGAGGACCTCGCGCTCGAACTCCTCGACGATCTCCGGACGGCGCTGGTTCCACCACATCTCCGCGCTGGTAACCCACTTGCCGTTGTTGAGCCGCAGGACTTCCGGCAGGTCCGGGTACGGATTAGCCTTCGCTTCATCGTAATTGGCGGCATTGGGAGCATCCTGGTTCGCATTCGGGCCCGGACGCAGGGTCTTGATGCCGAGCTGATCCATCATGTTCTGATGGTCCTGTTCAGCGGTCCACCCCGTGTCGGACGACGCCGCGGCGGGCGCCTGTTGCGCGAAAATCGCCGCCGGAACGAACAGAGCGCCGAGGGCGGAGAGGATAAGAAGCCGTTTGCCGATTGTCATCGCGGTCACAATTGGATCATATACAAAGACGTCAACGATGGTGAAACAGTCACACTGAGACCTTGGGCTTACGTCCCGGAGATCACGCATTCCCATCGCCGGGTGGGCAGCGGATTCCGCTTCCTTCGGTCGCGGCTCGCACCATCCGCGACGAACTACACCCGGCTGAATGGTGTCTTAGGCCTCGAAATAGACGCCGCCCTTCTCGAGCGCGTCTCGCAGGCCGCCATAGGGCACGTCGCGTGTGCCGCAGTTACGTTTCGCGCACAGGGCCGCGGCCGTTCCCGCCGCCTGGCCCTGTCCCATGGAGCAAACCGTATTCCGGGTGGACATGTGCGCTTCGTGGTTGGAGGTGATCAACATGCCGGCGGCGAGTAAGTTTCCGATGCCGGCGACGCGCAGGGCGCGGTATGGCACGCCGAAGGTGCCGCCGTTTTTGATCTGCAGCCGGGGCGCCATGTCGTGGAAGCCGTAGACGAGCACGTCATCCTCGAAGTGGCGCGCCTCGAGCACATCGTCGCTGGTGATGTCGTAGTCGCAGACGATCATGCGCCCGCGCCGGATGTTCGCGGACGGGCTGGTCCTGGCGATGAACGCCTTCTCGCATCCCGGGAGGTACTTGCGAAACAGCTCGACCGTCTGGTACTGGCGGCGCCGCAACTCGAGCTCGGCCTTGGCCATCTCATCGCGGTTGGTCGGACTGACCGGGAGCCTCAGGTTCACCTTAATGAACATGAGGTAGTTGTCATGGACGGTCGAGGTGATGAATGAAGCGCCGGTAGCCCGGATCCCGGCCGCGAACTCCGGGGCGACCCGCGCGGGGGTCCCGCCGATGCGGATGATCTGGTCCTCTTTGCCGCTGCGCAGACCTTCGGCGTACTCGTTGACGGCCTCGCGCGAGGCGAGCCACTGGTGGAGCCGTTCGATGTCGACGTTGCCGAGACCCATGCTGTTGCAGACGGGATGGTCGTTGGGCTCGGTATAGTCGGCGCCGGCATGCGCCGAGAGGTCGCCGTAGCCGGTGCAGTCGACAAACGCCCTGGCGCGGATCATCTCGCGGCCGGAGCGGCTCTCGGCGATCACGCCGTCGATCCGGTCGCCGCTGCGAACGGCGCCGGCGAGCATCGTATTCACCAGGACCGTGACGCCGGCCTCGTCGAGCATCTCATAGGCGAGGAGCTTGTAGAGCTCGGTGTCGACCGAGGTCGCGACCGAGTCATATTCGGGGCGGATGATCGTTTCCGGGTAGCCGGTGGCGCCGCCGATCTTCACCAGGCGGTCGACGATCTCCATGGGGATCCCGCGCACGACGTTGCGCTTGGAGACGCCCGGGAAGGCTTTCCAGAGGTTATAGAAGCTGTGGAGCCCGGTGCCGCCCTCGACGATGGTGCCGCCGACATATCCTTTCGATTCGATCAGCAGCGTACGGGCACCCTCGCGCGCGGCCGCGACGGCGGCGGAGACACCAGCGGTTCCAGCGCCCGCGACGACGACGTCGACGGTCCGGACGGGAAGCTGCTTCGCCGGTTCCTCGTAAGTATCGGGGGAGCCCTGAGCGGCGGAGGCGGAGGGCGTGACGGCCATAGCGGCGAAAACGCCTCTTGAAAACTCGCGGCGGTTCATGTGTTACGGCTCCTTTACTCTTCTTGTATCACTTGGCGGGGAGGGATGGCTACCAGGAGGTGCGAGTCGTCCTGAAGGGATAGTTGCCACCAAGAAGGGGGAATCACGCTTCCATTCTTGCGGCGTCTATCGCACTATTGCGGTGGGATTAACGTGGATGCCTCCAGTCGAGGGCGTTCACATGTGTGTGAACGCGGCTCGCACGAGTGTTGACTGGCCTGGCGTCAGGCAAAAATAGGGCTGAGATCCGGCAGACTCCGCTCCCTTCGGTCGCGGCTCGCAGCCGGCCGAACGCTCACTTGCGAGCCGCGACCGAAGGGAGCGGAGTCTACCCGGATTTCGAGGGTGCGCACGCCAGATCCCACGTTCACACCTCCTGTGAACGCCCTCCATCGGCCCGAAAGTGGGCCACAGGGCCCCGATGGTCAGGATACCCGCGGCAGCCTAAAGGCCAACACTGTTCAGTGTGTGGACGACCGCCTTAAGGTTCTGCGACGCGCGGACCGCCACCGGCCACCTGCTGCCTGCCACTGGCCGCCTTCTAGCGCACAGCGCCCAGCGCGGGACCGTGCGATCCGAGAGCCTCCAACTGCGCCCGCGCCGAGGCTGCGTTGTGCGCTGTTAGTGGAGAGCCATATGCTAAATTAAGGGATCAACCGCGATTGACGCCGCGCTCTCCGACCCCGACACGACTGTGATCAAGGCAATTAAAGGAACCCGTGATCTGCTCCCGCCGGCGACGGCGGTCTGGAACCGCGTGGAAAGTGTCTCCCGCGAGGTCTTCCGGCGCTATAACTACCACGAGATTCGCACCCCGATCTTCGAACAGACCGAGCTGTTCGCCCGCGGTGTCGGCGAGGAGACCGACATCGTCACGAAGGAGATGTATACCTTCGAGGACCGCGACGGCTCGTCGCTCACTCTGCGCCCCGAGTGCACGGCATCAGTGATCCGCGCCTATATCGAGCACCGGCTCGACCAGCGCGCCGGGCCTCCAGAAATACTTCTACATCGGACCGATGTTCCGCCGGGAACGCCCGCAGAAGGGCCGCTACCGGCAGTTCTACCAGATCGGCGCCGAGTGCATCGGGTCGGACTCCGCGCTCATCGACGCCGAGGTGATCGAGATGGTGATCGACCTGCTCCGCGGCGTCGGCCTCGACCGGCTCGACCTGCTGCTGAACTCGGTCGGCTGCCCGAAGTGCCGGCCGGCCTACGTCGAGCTGCTCCGCGAACGGCTCCGCGAGGTCGGCGCCCCGGATGTGCGGAAGCTGCCAGCGCCGCGCCGAGACGAATCCGCTCCGCGTGCTCGACTGCAAGGTGCCCGAGGACCAGCCGATCATCGACGCGCTGCCCTCCATCCAGGACCACCTCTGCGAGGAGTGCCGCGAGCACTTCGCGCTCCTCCGCCGGGCGCTCGACAGCCGCGAGATCGGCTACACGATCACCCCGCGCATGGTCCGCGGGCTCGACTACTACACCCGCACCACGTTCGAAATCGTCCACGGCGCGCTCGGCGCGCAGAACTCCGTGCTCGGCGGCGGCCGCTACGACGGGCTCGCCGAACAGCTCGGCTCCAAGGTCCGCGCGCCCGGCATCGGCTTCTCAATCGGCGAGGATCGCCTCGTCATGATCGTCGAGGAGCTTCAGCCCGACGTCCAGGGCGCCCCGCTCGACCTGTTCCTCGCGCCGATGGGCGAGGCGGCCGCGCTCCATGCCGGTGTGCTGGCCGGCGAGTTGCGGACACACGGCGCGAGCGTCGAAACGGCCCCCGGCGGGAAGCTCAAGAAGCTCCTCGACACGGCCAACAAACTCGGCGCCCGCTACACGATTATCATCGGGGAAGACGAAATCGCCGCCGGGCGGTATGCTCTCAAGGAGATGGCCTCCGGCGAGCAGACCGACCTCACTCGCGAGCAACTCATTGAACGGTTCTCATCCCATGTCTGAATCCGAATCTAAAGTACCCCTAGATTTTCTCGGCGATCTGGAACGCACCCACGATTGCGGCAAGCTGCGCCTGGCCGACTCCGGCAAACGCGCCCTGCTGATGGGCTGGATCCACCGCCGCCGCGACCTTGGCGGGGTCATCTTCATCCACCTGCGCGATCGCGAGGGCGAGACGCAAGTCGTCTTTCGCGCCGATCTCGAGGCCCAGGTCCACGCCAAGGCCGAGTTTCTGCGCCCCGAGTACGTCATCGCCGTCGAGGGCGTGGTGGATCGCCGCTCCGACGACACCATCAACCCCAAGATGCCCACCGGCGAAGTCGAGATCGTCGCCGACAAGCTCTGGATCCTGAATGAAGCCCGCACGCCGCCGTTCCCGCTCGATGAGGACGTCGATGTCAGCGAGGACGTCCGCCTCAAGTACCGCTTCGTCGACCTGCGGCGCCCGCACATGCAGCGCAATATCATGCTGCGGTCCGAGATCGCCTTCGCCATCCGGAAGCATCTCTATGAGCAGGGCTTCCACGAGATCGAGACGCCGTTCATGACGCGTTCGACGCCTGAAGGCGCCCGCGACTATCTCGTTCCGAGCCGCGTTCAGCCGGGCAGCTTCTACGCCCTGCCGCAGTCGCCGCAGTTGTTCAAGCAACTCCTCATGGTGGCCGGCTATGAGCGTTACTTCCAGATCGTCCGCTGCTTCCGCGACGAGGACCTGCGGGCTGACCGGCAGCCCGAGTTCACCCAGCTCGACCTCGAGATGTCCTTCGTCCGTCCGGACCACATCTTCGCCGTGATCGAGCGGGCGATGACGGCCGCCTGCGCCGTCGCCGGCTTCAAGGTCGAGGCGCCGTTGCGCCGCATGACCTACGCCGACGCCATCCGCAACTACGGCTCCGACAAGCCGGACCTGCGCTTCCCGCCCTTCTACGACGTCAGCGATCTGATGGAGCCCGCCGGGCTGGTGCGCGAGGGGCTCCCGATGGTCGCCATCAAGATCCCCGGCGTCGGACAGCTTTCGGGCAAGCAGCGCGGCGACCTGCGCGCCTTCGGCGAGGAGCGCGGCCTCAAGGTCTTCGACAACGTCCGCAAGCTGGCCGAGAAGAACCCCGACGAGATCGGCGCCGTCCGCGAGCGCGCCGGTGCGACCGACGACGATGCGCTGCTGCTCGCCACCTGGGCCGGCGAGCCGCGCCCATGGCGTCCGGCGCAGGCTGTCTATGAAGCCTGCGGAACCCTGCGGATGCACGCCGCGCAGAAGTACAACGACCAGCACGGTCTGCTCGACCGCAAGCGGATGGAACTGCTCTGGGTCGTCGACTTCCCAATGTTCGAGTGGGACGAGGAAGAGGAGCGATGGGTGGCGGCGCATCATCCGTTCACCTCGGTTCACGACGCGGACCTCGATGCGCTGGTCAATGACCGGGCGTCCTGCCGGGCCAAGTCCTACGACCTGGTCATGAACGGCGTCGAGCTCGGCTCGGGCTCGATTCGTATTCATCGCCGCGACGTGCAGTCGAAGGTCTTCGACGCCCTCGGCTTCAGCCGGGAAGAGGCCGAGCGGCGCTTCGGCTTCCTCTTGAACGCGCTCGAGTACGGCGCGCCGCCCCACGGCGGCATCGCGCTGGGCTTGGACCGCATGGTGATGCTGCTGGCCGGGGAGAGCTCGATCCGCGACGTGATCCCGTTCCCGAAGACGGCGAAGGCGACCGACCTGATGTGCGACGCCCCGAGCGAGGTCCCCGAGCGCCAGTTGCGGGAGCTGGGAATCGCGATCCGGAGCCGGCGGGGGTGAGAGTTTGACTCATAATGATGAGTCAAATACACTATCTATATGAGCCATCGGCTTCAAGTTTTGGTCGACGAAGGGGAGATCCGTGAGATTCGTGCGGCGGCGGAGCGCAACCGGCTGACTGTCGCCGAGTGGGTTCGGCAGGCCCTGCGCAAGCAACGCGAAGCTGAACCAGCCAACACCCCACAGGCGAAGATCGCGGCTATCGAAAAGGCCTACAGCTACAGTTTCCCGACGGCTGATATCGAGCAGATGAACGAAGAGATCAGTCGCGGCTACGGCAAGTGATACTCGTCGACTCGAACATCCCGATGTACCTTGTCGGCGCGGATCACCCGAACAAGGGGGCTTCCCGACTCCTGGTGCAGCAGTATGCTCTGGGTAGTGAACCTCTGGTGACGGATGCTGAGGTTTTTCAGGAGATCCTTCATCGATATGTCTCCATCAACCGGCGAGAAGCGATCACTCCTGCTTTCGAGGCACTGCGGGCAGTTGTCGAGAACGTCTTCCCGGTCACTGGCGACAACGTCGAGCGGGCCCGGGAAATTGTGCTCGCCGCGCCCGATCTATCCGCCCGTGACGCCCTCCATATTGCCGTCATGGAGGAGCATGCTATCACGCGGATCATGAGCTTCGACGTCGATTACGACCGTTGGCAGGGATTGAGCCGTCTGTTTCGGCCGTAGCGGTCTCGGTTTCGTGCGAAGAGTGTTCCGATAGCCGGCTGGCTGTTGTTGAACCATCGACTAACCCCCTCACTCGGCTCAGTCTGATCGAGTCGACCGAAGAGGTCCCTCGTATTTGATTCACACTGTTTTCTCTGCAGTCGATAAGCTACCAGGAGAGATACTCACGAGGGCTGGCCGCCTCTGGGATCGCTGTTACGCGATCAGGGCAGGACAGCAGGGAGCAGTCATGAACATATCAACGTATCTGCGGGTGACCTGTGCGTCCGCTTGCATGCTCGTCTTACTGGCCATCGCGCCGCCGGCCGCCGCGCAATGGTGGGATCTGGGCCAGGCCGCTGACAAGGCCGGCCTTGCGGGCAAGGAATCCAAGCTCGACCTGAGTCTCGATGTCCGCACGCGCTACGAGGCCCGCGACGGCGTCGACTTCGGCGCCAAGCCGGACTACGATGGCGTGCTGGTTCGCACGCGCCTCGGCCTCAGCTACACGCCGGTCGAGTGGCTGAAGTTCTCGGGAATGATGCAGGACTCGCGGTCGCCGCTGTTCGGGAGCGCGTCTTCGTCGAAAACCCGCGGCACGGCGGACCTGCAGGAAGGCTACCTGGAGCTGTTCCCGTCGGCCAAGCGAGGCATCGGGCTGAGCGTGGGCCGCCGCATGATGAAGTACGGCGACGGGCGGCTGATCAACACGCCGGACTGGGGCAACGTGAACCGCACCTTCGACCACGCCCGGCTCTATTACCGGCTGCCGAAGGCGAGGCTCGAGTTCCTGTTCCTCTCCCAGGCCAAGACCCTGCCCGACGATTTCAACGAGCCGCGGCTCGGGGACCGGGTCTGGGGAATGTACAACGTCTTTCCGGACCTGGTGGGCGACAGCCTGCTCGAGCTCTACGTGCTGCGGCGCGATCTGAATCGCACGGCCGGTTTCAAGGGCGGCGACAGGGCGTACGGGACGGACCGCCTCGGCATCACCGCCTATGGCGCCCGCATGGCCGGGCCGCTGGGAAAGAATCTCAGCTACAAGGCGGAAGGCGTCGTCCAGCGCGGCAAGGTCGGGCCGGCCCGGCAGCGGGCCTACGGGTGGGCGTCCAACCTGACCCGCCGTTGGGAGATCGCCGGCAAGGCGTTCGACCTGACCGGCGAGTACAAGTACGCCAGCGGCACCGCGAATCCGGGTGACACGTTGCGGACCAACACCTTCGATACGTTCTACGCCTCCAACCATAACCGGTTCGGACACCAGGACCTGTTCGGATGGCGCAATATTCACAATGTGCAGGCGCTGGCGAAGTACCCGTTGTCGAAGGGCCTGGCGCTCAACGCGATGTACAACAACTCGTGGCTCGCCAGCGCCCGGGATGCGCTCTACACCAACTCCGGCGGGGTGATCGCGCAGGATCCGACCGGAGCCGCCGGACGCCATGTCGGGCAGGAGGTCGACTTCTACTTAACCTATAAGTACCGCGTCTTCCAGTTCGGCGCCGGCTACGGGTATTTCATGAAGGGCGATTTCATTCGCTACGCTTCGAGCGGTGTGAATTCGAACTACTTCTATGTGTTCCACACATACTCGTTCTGAGGCGCCCCCATGGCCCGCCTGGGGCGCTCTCAGGGATTGATAGCCGCGGCCACCGGCGTGTGGCGTGCGCACTCGTGCGAGCCGCGTTCACACTCCTGTGAACGCGGGAAGTCGGACCGGATTCGCGTATCGCTCTGAACAGCGGCGTGACTTTCAACGGAGTGCCTATCCGCCGCGAGTTAGTAATCCGACACGGCGGATGTTCACCGCCAGCGAACGGTGAAGAACGCAAGTCGCTGATGGCGTTGATATCCGCGACTCGTGTTTTCGAAGGAATGATCGAGGAGGAACGAGAAATGGCAACCAACAACAAACACCTCATATGGATCGCGGCCGCGATCTGTGCCTTCGTGGCGACGTCGTTCGCCGCGACGCTTCCGGCCGGCCTACAGGACAAGGTGGACGCCGAGCTGAGTGCCTGGCAGGCGCTCGGCACCGACCCGGCCGTGGTCGGTGCGGTCAAAGCTTACAACGCGAATCCGCCGGCGAAAGCCGCCAGTATGACCAATGAAGAGTGGCGCGGTCTCTCCATGCTGGATCCCTTCGTCCGATCGCTCAGCAAGAACGAGCTGGCTGCGTATCTCAAGACGAAGCGGGACGATACTGTGAGCGAAATTTTTGTCTCCGGCGCCGCTGGGGGCAAGGTCGCGTTCCTCGCGAAAACCAGCTCCTGGTCGCATGCCGGAAAAGCCAAGCACGACGTTCCGATGAGCGGCAAAACCTGGGTCGGGCCGATCGAGGTGGACGATTCGACGGGCCTCCAGCAGTTCAGGTCAGCGTCCCGGTGCTCGAGGGCGGCAAGCCGATCGGCTCCATCGTCGTCGGCCTGAGCATCGCGAAGCTTCAATAGCCCGCTGGCGTCGCCGGTCCTCCGGACCGGCGACCTTGGACCGGGCAGAGAAGGGTTTGTAGTTATGAGAAAACTGGGTGTCTCCCGACAATTACTATTACTGCTGGTCGCCTTCTCGATGGCGACAGCCGCGGCCGTAGGTGGACTCTCCTACCTGCTGCGGACCGCCGTGACAACGGCGGAAAGCACGACGAAGGAAGCCAGGGAAAGTTATGCGGAGAGCTTCTCCCTGGTTGACGTGGCAATCCGTCTCCAGGGGAACCTCCAGCGGCTAATCCGCTCCAAGGACATCGACGAGATCGAGAAGCTGGTCGCCGAGGGCCAGGATCTGTCCGCCTCGGCCCGGCAGGAAGTCCAGGATGCTGGCGCGGCGCAGACCAGGGTGGCGCCCGCCCTCGATGCCTTGGTGGCAGCGAACGAGGAGGTCGTCGAGATCCTGCTGCGCGGGCAGTATGCGCTGGCGCAACAGGCATTCATGGAAAAGTCGGCTCCGGCCTTTGACGGGCTGGTCCGCGAAGTCCATCAGTTTCAGGAATCAGCGTCCGCACACATCGACGAACAGATCGCCGCGACGCAGGCCAGCCTGACTGTCCACCAGGCCGGGATCTACATCGCGCTGGCGGTTGCGGTGTTTGGCTTGATGGTATTTGGGGCACTGTTGCGCCGCAACATTACCCGGAGGCTCACCGCGATCTCCACCGTGCTCGGGCAGGTCTCCCAGGAAGTCAGCGCCGGCTCCACAGACATCGAATCGGCCAGCCAGATGCTCGCGTCCGGTTCGAGCCAGCAGGCGGCTTCCCTCCAGGAGATCAGCGCTTCGGTCAACCAGATGTCGTCCACGGTCGGCAGCAGCTCCGAGACCGCGCAAAAGGCCAAGGATCTATCGGCCACCACCCGCGACGTGGCCGGCCGCGGCGCCGGCATCATGGGCGAGATGAGCGTCGCCATGAACGACATCAAGACCTCGAGCGACGAGGTGGCCCAAATTATCAAGACCATCGATGAGATCGCTTTTCAGACCAATATCCTCGCGCTGAATGCCGCCGTCGAAGCGGCGCGGGCCGGCGAGGCGGGCAAGGGCTTCGCGGTGGTGGCCGACGAAGTGCGCAGCCTCGCCCAACGAGCGGCGTCGGCGGCCACTGAGACGGCCAAGCTGATCGAAAACTCCCTGGGCAAAACCGATCGGGGATTGAGCATGAGCAACGGTGTGGCAAAAACCCTGCAAGACATCGCCGCCAAAGCCCGCGAGATGGACGGCATGGTCGTCGAAATGGCGGTCACCTACTCGGAGCACTCCAAGGGCATCGATCAGATCAGCTCGGCAGTGAACCAGTTGGGCAGCGTGACACAAAACGCGGCCGCGCAGTCGCAACAGACCGCCGGCACGGCCGCGAGCCTCAACGCGCAGTCGACCGAACTGAAGCGCTGCGTGAGATCGCTGTCGTCTTTTATCGGCGGCGCGGAGTAGGGTGGCGACAGCTCCGGGAGCGGTGAAAGAATCCGGGCACTGGACGCTGCGAAAAAATCCTTTGGGGACAGTCCACGACGGCCTGGAAGGTCTTGAAAAGATTGAGGCGCGCTGGGACAGCCCCCGGATTTTTTCACAGCTTCCTGTCCCCGCGCGCATCAATTCATTCGAGATATTCGAAGGCGCGGTGGACTGTCTCCCAGCTATTTCTTCACAACTTCCCGTCCCGCTCACCGGAGGACTCGCTCAACCCCCTCCGGCGGACCCGTGCAGTGAGCCGGCGCCGGCGATCTCCAACTCCATCTCGAGATCTCCGCCGCCGCCCTCCGTCACGCTGTGAAAGCCGTGGCGCTTCACCATCCGGACCGCCGGCTCGTTGCCCGAGGAGACCGCGGCCCACAAGCGGCGGTAGCTGCGCTCCCGGGCAAGCCCGACGGCCGCGCCGGTCAGGGCCGACCCCAGTCGCCGCCGCCGGCTGTCCTGATGCACGAACACCGCGAGCTCGGCCTCATCTTCCGCGCTTCGGGCGAGGATGGCGTGGCCGATCACCCCTCCCGACTCATCGCGCGCAACCAGACAGTCGGCGCTGAGACCCAGCTGCCGGAGCCAGCGCGCGCGCCGGTCGGCGCGCACCGGTGGCAGTCCGTTGGCCGCACCCAGAGGCTCGAAGGTGGCATACATCGCCTCCAGGTCCGGCAGGTCGGCGGGCTGGCAGGCGGTAATCGCGGGCATGAGATGGGCCGAAGAGGAACCCGGCCCGGTCAGGATCATTGTATCCGGCCATGCCCACTTCGGTAGAATAGAGAGTTAATCATGCGTAGTTCGCTTGTGTTGCTGCTCCTGTCTGCGCTCCTGCTGCCGACGGCTTGCAGAAAGGCTCCCCCTGAGAACGTGGCCGCCTCCGTCAATGGCCGTGCTATCACCTATGAGGAACTGGAGAAGCAGTACCAGGTGCTGTTTCCGTCATCCGAGGACGAGGCAAGCAGCCAGGATCAGGTCACCATCCAGAAGCTCGAGGTGCTGCGCGGTCTCATCGACAACGAGATCATGGTGCAGCGGGCCGAAAAGCAAGGCCTCATGGCGGTCGATTCCGACGTCGAGGCGAAGTTCACCGAGTTGCGTGCTCCCTACACCCAGGAGGAGTTTCAGACGTGGCTTTCAGACCGGGGGATGACCGAGCAGGATCTCCGCGCCAAGCTTCACAAGGACCTGAGCATCCAGAAGCTCTTCAACAAGGACATCACCTCGCACATCACCATCTCCGACAGCGACGTGCGCGACTTCTACGAAGCCAACAAGGCGAGCTTCAACCTCGTGGAGCCGCAGATCCACCTGGCGCAGATTCTGGTGACGCCCTACCCGGACCCCAACGTGCGCAACCTGCGTAGCGACAAGGCTCAGAACGAGGAGCAGGCGAAAGCGAAGATTTCCGCCATCGAGGCCCGCCTCCGGCAGGGGGACGACTTCGCCATGGTGGCGCAGTCCTACTCCGAGGATCCGCACACGGCCCGCAACGGAGGCGACCTCGGCTTCATCCAGGAATCGCAGCTCGAGCAGGCCGCCGTCGAGATTCGCCGGGCCGTGATGGACCTCCAGCCCGGCCAGACGTCTGACATCATCGAGACCGAAGAGGGCTATCGCATCCTGAAACTGATCTCGCGCGAACCGGCCGGGCAACGCGATCTCGAGGATCCGCGCGTCCAGCAGACCATTCGGGAGACGCTGCTGAACCGCAAGGATCAGTTGTTGCGTGCCGCCTACTACGAGGTCGCCCGCAACGAGGCAAACGTGGTCAACTACCTGGCGCTGAAGATCGCCGAGGAAAAAGGCGTCCCCACCGGCGAGTAGGCTTACCGGGCGGTTGGCTGTTCGCCCTTCCGCACCTCTTCGAAGTACCGCTGAATATAAGGCTGCAGACTGAGCGGCACTTGGTCGCGATGGATCTCGGTGCCGGCGGCGCGGTGGGCGGCGTCCGTCTCCGAGTACGAGGTAGTGAGCTGCTGCGGTCCGGAGGAGACCTCCACCATGATTTCGCCCTTGAGGTTTTCGGCCCGGTTGCCGACAATCTCCTCGAGCCGGCCCATCGCCTCGAGCTGCGCGGCCTGGCGGAGCTGCTTGTCGCCCTCGCCCTGGCCGGCGCCGCGGTTGGCACTCTTCTGGCTCGCCTCGCCGGCCTGGGTCTGTTGCTGCTGCCCCTCCTGGGCGCCGCTCTCGCGTGACTGCCCTGCCGCTTGCTGGGCGCTCTGGTTGGTGGGAGGCCCGCCTTCGCCCTTGCGCTCCTCGCCGCTCTCCTGCCCCGGAGCCTGCCGCTGCCGCTCGCTCTGGGCGGCCTCGGCTCTCGACAGCGCCGCGCGCTGGCGTTCCCCGGCCCGGGGCGGGACGTTAAGCTTGTTCATGAGATTGGCAAAGGCATCCTGCATCTTCCGGAGCAGATCGGAATCCTGATCGAACGACGGCGGCTTGGACTTCGAGTTGTCCCGATCACCCGCATCTTCCGGCTTGCTCGATGCCTGCTGCCCGGCCTCGGCGTCGACTGGTGGGGTGCCCTTGGCGGCGGAATCCGCGTTCCTCGCGTCCGCCTCGCCCGGGTGCCGGTCCGCATCGGACGCTTGTCCCTCGGCGAGCGCGGCGGTTTCCTCCGGCGTGAGAAGGGCGTCGTCCACCCGTTCGGCGGGATCCTGGCTCTGGTCCGGCACGGTTGGCGGCAAGGTCTCCGGCGGAATCTCGGGCTCGGGCTTGGGCGGCCGGTTCCAGGCCTCCACCATCTCCTCGGACGGTTGGAAGAACTGGGCCAGCACCGGCGCCATCGGCGCGCGGAGATCCAGGCTCTGCAGCACGCCATAGCGCAGTCCGAACAGGCTCAAGGCCACCACGGTGGCGCCGATCGCCGCATAGACCGGGCGCGGCGTCGACCAGGGCACGGCGGCCGCTGGATCAGCCGTGAGCGCCAGGGTCTCGGCATCCCGGCGCTGTGCCGCGCGTACCTGGGCGGAGGCCGGATCGAGCGCCGCCGTCCCGGCAAAATGGTATGCGGTCGAGATGGCGTCGTGCAGATGGAGGCGTCCGTCGGCGGCCCGCAGTAGTCCGTACGGCGCGGGAATCCGCCCGCGAAGCCGCAGTGCGCCGACCAGCAGCGCCGCGGCCAACGTCCCCACCGGCCAGTACCAGTTGAGAATCTGCGTCCCCAGGATCAGCAGCAGCGCGAAGACGCCCATCGCGAGCGCCACGGCGAGAGCTGCCTGCTCCACCATCAGCAGCGCCAGGCGGCGGCGCCGCAGGGCGGAAAGAAACACGGAGATTGGGCTTGCGGATTCCAAGGCTCTCGATTCTATTGTAGTGTGGAGTAGAGTACGTTTCGCATGGATGAACGCACCTTCTATACCGAGATGACGACGACGCGGGCGTCGGAGTTGAACTGCCCCCATTGTCGGGTTGCCGCCAGCTACGAGCTGCAGTGGATTCTGCGCCGCAAAAAGGAACGCCTGCCCGGACACGCCGACGAGCGGGACCGGGCCCGCTTCGACAAGGCGCAGAGCTACATGGTGCTGATGGACGACAAGGTCATGTGCGCCAACGTGCAATGCCGGAAGCGGTTCGACGTTTCGGGCATCAAGACCATGGCGTTTCTCAGTGCGGAGCAGGAGGCGGAGCTGCCCGCCCAGCAGCCGCAGCGCCAGGCCGGACAGGGGAATCGCCAGCCCGGACAAGGGAACCGCCAGCCCGGACAAGGGAACCGCCAGCCCGGACAAGGGAACCGCCAGCCCGGACAAGGGAACCGCCAGCCCGGACAAGGGAACCGCCAGCCCGGACAGGGGAACCGCCAGGCCGGACAGGGGAACCGCCAGCCCGGAGAGGGGAACCGCCAGCCCGGAGAGGGGAACCGCCAGGCCGGACAGGGGAACCGCCAGCCCGGAGAGGGGAACCGCCAGCAGCCGGGACGGCGTGGACCCAAGAACAATTCCCAGCAGGGCGGGAACCGTGACAACAGGCCGCCCGGCCGCGACTCCAACCAACGCAACTCCCGCTACGACGACCGGCAGCCGGGCGTCGGCGACAGCCAGCAACAAGGCCGCAACCGCCAACAGAAGGGGAAGAAGAAGCGGCCGAAGGTTTACTTCCCGAGCGACTACGTAAATTACCGCCCATAGTCCCAGCTTCCCGGGTTCGGGTAAACTGTCCTCTTGCATGTCTCGGCTCAAGGGATTACTGAAGACGAGTGAGTGGTCTGGGCGCCGCCTGGATCTTCTTGCCCTGGCCGTGCTTCTGGTCGGCCTGTTGATCCGCCTGTGGGCGGCGTCAAGCTCCTTCGTCAACCCCGACGAGGCCTACCACGCGCTGCTGGCGACGCCGCAGTCGTTCGGCGACCTGTACGCGAGCGCGGTCCGCTCGCCGCATCCCCCGCTGTTCGTCCTGATGCTCCACTACGTGCGCCAGATCTCGACGAGCGACCTGGCGCTCCGCATCGTCCCGGTCATCTGCGGTGTGCTGTTCCCGTGGGTGATGTACCGCTGGATCAGCCGCGGCTGGAGCAAGTTCGCCGGCGTGGGCGCGCTGGCGATCCTGACATTTGCCCCCGAACTCATCCGTGTCAGTACCGAGGCCCGCGGCTACGCCCAGGCGCTCCTGTGTATGGCCGTCGCGCTCTACCTGATGGACCGGGCCATCGAGGACAGCTCGGCGCTCAAGATGGCCGGCTTCGGTCTAGCCCTCTTTGGCGCCGTTCTCTCGGAGTATTCGGCGGCCTTCTTCGTGCTGGCTTCCGGCGTCTATTTCCTGCTGCGGATCACCGAGAAGAAAGTCACCACCGGGGTGCGGATCGTATGGGAGCTGTCGCAGGTCGGCGCGGTGGTGCTCTATTCCGGCCTGTGGGTGACGCAAGTGCATCCCATGCAGGCCATCGCCACCACCCGCTCCGATGTGGAGGGCTGGCTCGCGGGGTCTTATCTCCATCCCGGGCAGAATCCGCTCGAGTTTCTGGTGGTGAACACGGCCCGTCAGTTCGCCTTCATCCTGCCATTGCTGGTGCCGGCCGTGGCCGCGATCCTATTGTTCGTGGCCGGTATCTGGATGCTGTGGCGAAAGCCTCCGGAGGGCTCCCTTTGGCGTTCCCGCGCGACTATCGCCTTGCTGCTGGTTCCGTTCGCGGCCGCCTACCTGGCGGCCTGCGTCGAGCTGTTTCCCTATGGCCGCAGCCGGCACACGATCTTCCTCGCGCTGTTCATCGCCACCGGAGTCAGCATCTCGGCTGACCGGTTCGCCCGGGCGTGGGTGGTGCCGCTGGTGGTGCTGTCCGTCGTGGTGACGCCCCTCTGGCACGCCGTCGAGGGCCAGTACCGCTGGGAGATCGGGCGCGTTGAGAACCGCCAGGAATATATGACCCGGGCCATCGATTTCCTCAAACGTTCCGTGCCGCCGGGCACGGTGCTGCTGACGGAAGGTGAGATGCGGGTCGTGCTGTCCTACTATATGGATACCGGGGTCCGGGCGCCGGAGGCCCAGGGTACGCCTTCGCAGGAGATCATCGGCGGGTACAAGATGTTCGCCGGACGATGGGCCTTCGGGTCGCTCGACGATCTGCGCGACGACCTGCGGGTCATGCGGGGGCACTACGGTCTCGGTCCGGAGGCTCGCATCTGGGTGCTGGACGGCGGATTCCTGGCGATGCTTGAGCCGGCGCTGCTGGACCTGCGGGATCAGGGAGAGCTGCCGGACGTGTTTCAGTTCGGGCGCGCCATGGTCGCCGTGCTGACACCGGAAGGGTTCCTATGGGAGCCGCCCACCCTGAAAGACATGATTCCCGCTCCGGAGGAGTCCTCGACTCCGGACTTCAATCCACGGCCCCTGCCGCTCGCTCCGGCGCAGACCGATCTCGAAACCGGGAGCGCCGTCATGCCTACCTCGGGCGGCTGACACATTGTTTCTTTCGTGATACAGTATTGTGCATCGAGGGGGGCGGCTTTCGAGCCGTTCCCCTTCCAGATGCTCTGACTCAACGCTTCGGCCCGTTGCTGCCCTGGTAGCGGGCCCTTTTTCTTGGGTGGCCGAACGTTGAAGCGAGGGCTAGTTACTGGTCGCCTGCTCGGTCGATGTTTCCGACATGCCGAGGTTCCCGTTCGACCACAGATAGCCGCCGCGGAACACCGTCAGGATCTTCGCTCCCTGGTCCGGTCCCAGCTTCTTGCGAAGCCGCTGAACATGAACGTCCAGCGTCCGGCTCTTGACGCCATCCCGGTAGCCCCACACCTGCCGCAGCAGGACCTCCCTCGACAGGCACCGTCCCGCATTCTCACGCAGAAACATCAGCAGCGCGCGCTCTTTGCGCGTCAATCGAATGTCGCGGCTACCTGTTCCGTCGTGCTCCGTTGTTCCCCCAGTTCCGTAATGAGCGACTGAAGACATAGTTCCAGGAACCCCCTTTTGCCCGCTTTCTTCGTCCTACCATACGAAAACGTTACGATTGTGTCCGTCCTTTACTCGGATCTCCCCCCTACGGTTGAGGGACGCTTGAGCGGCCCGAGTGTTTCCCCTATCTTTATGTCCCCGCCGCCCCCTTGGTTGCGGGAGGCGCCTGACGCGGCGCCGCACACCACAGGGCTATACACTAGGAGAGTGGCGATCAAGCGCAAGGCGGTTTGTCTTCTGAGCGGCGGGCTGGACTCCTCTACGTGTCTGGCAGCGGCGCATCGTGACGGATATGAATGCTACGCGATTTCATTCGATTACGGCCAAAGGCATAAGGTAGAGCTCGAGGCTGCTGCCCGGGTCGCCGAAGCCCTGGGGGCGCAGCGGCACATCGTGGCGTCGGTCGATCTCCGCGCCTTCGGCGGCTCCGCCCTGACTGCCGACATCCCCGTGCCCAAGGGCCGCGACATCGAGGCGATGTCCGCCGACATCCCGGTGACCTACGTGCCCGCCCGCAACACTGTCTTCCTCTCTTTCGCCCTCGCCTGGGCGGAGGTGCTGGACGCCGCCGACATCTTCCTCGGCGTCAACGCGATCGACTACTCCGGCTATCCCGACTGCCGCCCCGAATACCTCGAGGCGTTCGAGCGGATGGCCAACCTGGCCACCCGGGCCGGCGTCACGGGACACTCGAAGCTGCGGTTGCACGCGCCGCTCATCCGGATGTCGAAGGCTGACATCGTGCGGCTCGGCACCGGGTTAGGCGTCGACTTCCGCCTCACTCACAGTTGCTACGACCCCTCCTCCGACGGGCGTCCCTGCGGCCAGTGTGACTCCTGTCTCCTGCGCCGTAAAGGCTTTGCCGAGGCGGGCTTGGACGATCCACTCGAATATCCGGCATGAAGATCGCGGAGCTGTTTTACTCGCTGCAGGGTGAGGGAATCCTCATTGGCGTGCCGTCGTTCTTCATCCGTACCTCCGGCTGCAACCTGCGCTGCCGCTGGTGCGATACCCCGTACACGTCGTGGGCGCCGGAGGGCCGGGATGTGGCGGTGGCGGAGATCCTGGAAACGGTGCGGCGCGAGTCCTCAGGCTACACCGTAGTTACGGGCGGTGAGCCGATGATTCAAAAGGAAATCGTAGAGCTGACCCGTGGCCTGCGCCAGCTCGGGGAGTACATCACGATCGAGACCGCCGGAACAGTCTTCGCGCCAGTCGCCTGCGACCTGATGAGCGTGAGTCCAAAGCTCACCAACTCGACCCCGGACGAGTCGGCCGGCCGGTGGCGGGTCCTGCACGAAGAGCGCCGCCTCCCGATCGACGTCCTCCGGCGCTTGCGGGATTCCTACGGCCATCAGTTCAAGTTCGTTGTCGAAAATAAAGACGATATCGCTGAAATAAAGTATCTTGTCAGCGAGCTGGGGGTGGCGCGAGACCGGGTCGTCCTGATGCCCGAGGGGACGGACGCCGGGACGCTCGCCGAGCGCGGCCGTGGGTTGCGGAGATCTCCAAAGCCGAGGGATACCGCTTCAGCCCGCGTCTCCACGTTGATCTTTGGGGTAACCGGCGGGGCGTCTAGACTAGGGGCTCGTGTAAAGCAGCCGGTTTCGCCCAATGCTACGGAACCTCCGAGAGGCGAACCGCCGACCGCGACTCCGGGGACATTGCGGGCTGCCTTCAGGGATCGAACCCAGCCCTACCGCAGCGGTATCCCTGCAACAGAGCGTGCAGATCCGGTTTCCCGGCCGCACACATATGCCCTGATCTGTCTGGTCGCAGGAACCGATCGTTCAGGCCGACGCAGCGGTCCACCTCGTCGCGCGTGGGGACGGAGGCCTGGGCCCCGGGCGGGTGACGGAGAGGCGCAGCGGCGGCGTTGGCGAAGCGGAGGGCGTCGTCGATCGGGCGGGCTTCGGCCAGGGCCACGGCGAGCGCGCCGTTGAAGGTGTCGCCGGCGGCGGTTGTGTCGACGGCCTCGACGTTGAATCGCGGGCGAAATGGGAGATCTTTCCATCGGTCATAGTAGCAGCCGATTTCGCCCAATTTCAGGATCACGGCTCGCGGGCCCGTTGCGAGGATGGCTCGCGCCAGTTCCGGGGCCTGCTCAAATCCAATACGCCGGAATGGGGCGGCCGAGCAGCGGCAGGCTTCGCTTTCGTTCGGGGTCAGAATGTCGACTTCGGCCAGGCACTCGGGGGAGAGCGGCCTCGCGGGCGCGGGATCGAGGATCGTCGTGGCGCCTTCCTCCCGGGCGAGCCGGAGGGCGGCTTCGACCGTGTCCTCGGCGTCTCGAGTTGGAAGAGCACGAGGCGGGACTCCCGGAAAAGCGGGCCGCATCGCTTCGGTTTCGTTCGCCGAGCGCGAGGTTCGCGCCGGAGGCGACTACGATGGAGTTCTGGCCGGCCGTCGACCCAGATCAGCGCGACGCCGGTCGCCTCGGACTTCGTGGCATGAACCGAGCTGACGTCTACGCCGGAGGCGGCCAGGCTCGCCTTCAGATGATCGGCGAAAACGTCGTAGCCGACGCGGCCGATCATCCGGGTGGGGCTTCCTTGCGCGCCCAGCTTACCCGCGGCGCAGGCCTGGTTAGCGCCTTTGCCGCCGGGGATCATCTGGAAATCGCGGCCGAGAATCGTCTCGCCGGGCGCGGGCAGGCGGTCCACCGCGACCACGAAGTCCATATTGAGGCTGCCGACGACGGCGATGAGAGGCGTTTCATACTCCGAGCTCGATGCCGAACTTCTTCAGCTCTTCGGCATAGTAGCGGCGGTGGAGCAGGTCCCACTCCTCGCTGCCCTCGGGGATCTCACGCTTCTGCGAGCGAATCTTGTCGCGGGCGGAGCGGTCGACCTTCTCCTCGGCGATCAGAAGGTCGGTCATTTCCCGCACAATCTCAAGCCGCATGTCGTTCTACGTCCTTCTTCAGCCGGAAAGCGCGGGACTTGCGCATCGTGGTAACGATCTTGTGCGAGATATCGTTCACCTTGTCCCGGGAGAGCTTCATCGTGTCGCCGGTGTCGCGGCCGAAGCCCGGACCACTTTGCGCTCGGCGACCAGCTTGTTCTTGATCTTGCGGAACATCTCCTGGTAGCTGACGCCCTCCCGCCGCATGTAGTCGCTGTATTGGGAGAGGATGTCGCGGACCTCGTCGTTGAGGTGGTCCTCGACCGTAGTTCTTCCTCAATGATCTTGCCAAGGGCCTCGACCGCGCCTTCGGACTGGGTACTTCGAAGATGTGGGAAGTCCGTCGCTTGACCAGTTCTCGTGAGATGTAGGCGATGAATTCCCTGGAAAGAAGCATTCTATATGGACCAGTTCCTCGTCGGCAGCGAACGCGAACGGTCGGACAACGCCACCCCAGATCACCGGCACCAGTTGCTGCCCTCGGTTGACCACGGTGTGCGGGGAAAACCTCACCGCCCATCCGGTCGGCGAACTTCGTAGCGCCAAACCATCCGGGCACTGCAACACTAATAGCTAAATCGTAGTGTATCAGCAGCGCCGGAAGGATGTAGATCGAGCCCCGGCGCCAAGTCCCAGCAGGTGACAGCCAGCGGCGCGCTATAGAGTCTTCCCCTGATTGAACTGCTAGTCCAGAAGCCCTAATTGAAAGTAAGATGCATGTGTTTTTAGTACTGGCGATATGCTCAGCGGCGCTGCTCGCCGGCCAGACACGCGAGAGACGTCGGAGTCCTACACCTACGACGCTAACGGCGACCAGGAGCGCGGCCGGATGGTAGCGTCGACGACGAATGCTAAAGCAGATCCCGCACGGAACGGACGATTTCGGTCAACGGCCGGCTCGTCCCATGGAAACGGTCCGGAACAGGTGCTCGGGAAGGTCCCAGGGGACGGATGGTGGAGCAGACGATTCAGCGATACGACCAAGCGGGGCGGCCGACCGAAACCGAAAAGGTTCTGATCGAGTCGCGCCAGGATGCGGCCGGACGCGAGACGCGGCGGACGACACGCTCGGTGACCGATCTCAACGGACGCTTCCAGGTGCAGGAGCGCACCAGTGCCACCTCGGTCGAGCGTGGCGGAACCACCGAGACCACGACCGTAGTGGAACGGCCGACGATCAATGGCGCGATGGACGTGGTCCAGCGGCGCGAGTCCCGGGAGACGACGCGCAAGTCCGGATCGACCGAGGACGTCACGATCTACAACCAGGATCAGGACGGCCGATTCAGCGTGGCGGCGCGGGAGACAGTCGAGATCGTCGACCAGGGCGATCAGGCCACTACCACCACGACGCGATTCAACACCGTGAACGCAAGCGGTGACCTGCAGTTCGCCGAGCGGACCGTTCAGGAGGCCGAACGCCGGCCCGATGGAACCGAATCCCGGGTCATCAGCGAATACGGCGCCGCCGCCCCCGGCCGGAGCGAGACCGGTGCCGGCAATCCCCATCTGCGCGAGCAGCGGATCGTCGAGCAGGAGGTCGCCGCCGACGGCTCGGTGGTCGAGACGACGGGCGTGCGGCGGGTTTCGCTCTCCGATCCGAACCGCCTGGGTCCCTATCAGAAGGTGTCCGAGGTTGTCTGCCGGGGTCAGTGTCTCGAGCAGAAAAAAGCCGAGGAAGCGCAGTCCGAAGCGTCTGACAAGTAGCCGCCGGCGAGCACTCGAGTGGGCTGTCGCGGCAGCTTCGTTGCCAGTAACGGGGCGGTTGGCCCGATAACCTGACCGCTCCCCGACGGTCGAGGTTCAGGGCGGATTGCCCAGTGACGGTCTACCCGTGGCCGAAATGCATCAGCCACGCCAGTCCAAAGACCGTCAGCATGAAGTACCCGAAGCATTTCAGGCCGTACATCACCCGCTCGCGGTCCGTCTTGCGGCCGGTGACTCCCAGAACCACCGAGATCGCCGCGGCGAACAGCAGGGTCGCTTCAAAATGTGACAGGTTGATCGACGGCATTAGCTCCTCTTTCCCACGGCGATCTCATAGGCATCCATGATCGCCAGCACGTTCATCAGTCCCGCGGCCACGAGGAACTTCGTCCCATAATCGTGGACGGCTCCGGCCATATCGGGCTGGGCGTAGCCGAGCCACGTCGTCAGCAGATAGAGCACGCCCGAGCAGAGGTCGCCGATGAACCCGCCGGTGTGGATGACGGTGGTCAGCAGGTCGCCGGTTCTCGGCGCGAACATGGTGCCGCGCATGAAGAGCCCGAACAGGAAGGTGATGGTCACCGTCGCTGCCAGGACCGCCCCCGCGCGTGTCGCTTCAGGAGAAAATGACCGCCTCCGGCAGGATCCACGCCATCGCGACAATGTGGCCCCACTGCTTAAGGGAGGGATCGGCTCCTTTTGTTTCTTCGCCTTGTTGGACATCCGGTTTCTCTATTCTAGCAACGCGGAACCGGCAGGCCGGGTTCCCGATTTGGCGAGGGTATTTATCATGGATTCATGCTGAACGATTTCCAGTGGCTGACTTCGGCCGAACTGATCCCCCACCTGATCCGGGCCGCCCGCATTCTGATCATCCTGGTTGGCGCCTTCCTGCTGAGCCGCATCGTCCATGGCATCATCCGGCGCACCGAGAAACGGATCATCACGGTCATGGAGGCCCATGGCGACATGGGGTCCGAAGCCATCAAGAAGCGGACGGCGACCATCGAGAGTATCCTCCGGACGCTCTCCACCGTCCTCATCGGTCGATGGCCATCGTCATGAGTCTGCGCGAAGCTGGCTTCGACATCGGACCCCTGATCGCCGGCGCGGGCATCGCGGGCGTCGCCATCGGCTTTGGTGCGCAGGCGCTGGTGCGCGACGTCATCTCCGGCGGCTTCATGCTGCTCGAGGACCAGGTCCGCGTAGGCGACGTGGTCGTCATCGACGGCACCGGGGACTCGTCGAACAGATCAATCTCCGCACGACGGTGCTGCGGAGCATCGACGGGACCGTTCACATCTTCCCCAACGGCAACGTCCAAAGCGTCTCCAACATGACCCGCGAATTCTCCTACTACGTCTTCGACATCGACATGGCCTATAAGAGGACACGGACCGCGTCACGAAGTCATGAAGAAGGTGAGCGCGGAACTCCAGTCCGATGAAGTATATAGTCCACTGATTTCGAGCCGCTCAGATGCTCGGCCTCGACAAGTTCGCCGACTCGGCGGTGGTGATTAAGGCGCGGATCAAGACGAAGCCGATCTCCCAGTTGAAGGTGGGCCGCGAGCTGAACCGCCGCTTCAAGCGCCGCTTCGACGAGCTCGGCATCGAGATCCCGTTCCCGCATGTGAGCCTGTACGCGGGCAGCGAGAGCAAACCGCTGCGTCTGGGTATCGAGTCCGCCGACCGCGAGGAATTGAAGCAAGTGATTCGGGAGGTAATGGACGAACGGGCGTAGGCGGTGAGGAGTAACCCGACCGCCAACAAGCGGGGCCGCCGGCGGAACTGGATTGAACAGCGTGAGACCCACACAGGAAGGGCCCTCGGCGGATCAACCGATCCGCCTCCCCCAACACGGCCCCCGCTCCACCGGGGACATTGCGGGCTAGCTTTACGCAGCCACCCTGAACCTCCCGCACCGGTGTCCCCCGCAACGGGGCCTCCAAATAGGCTTCCTCGCCCGTATCTCGTCGAGGGAGTCCCGGACGAGGCGCCCGGATAAAGAACCCGGGTATTTGTAAAGTAAGCTGGCGGAGATCGACTTAACGTCCTCGCGGTTACACATCAAAGCTGCCGGCGACGCCCGATCGCGGCCGTTGCGCGGCGGACGGGCGGGCGGCCGCTTCGGCCGGGATGCGATACTGGTTCTTGGGCATGAAGCTCCTGGTCCACCTGATACTGGTCCTGGTCGCCTTGCCGCTGGCCGGTCAGGACGTCTGGCAACTGGCTCGCCGAAAGGCCGATATCCATCGGTTCTCCACCCTTTTTACCGCCCCGGATGTCAGAACCTTTCTCTCTTCCGACACCGGTATTGACAGTGCCATCGAGTCGTGCGAACAGACGGGAGTTACAAAGGTCTATCTGGAAACCTATCGTTCCCGCTATCAGGCGGAACGCAAGGCCCTGGTCCGGGCGCGGGACCGGTTCCGGGAAGCGGGGTTCCAGGTAGGCGGCGCCATCGCCACCAGCGAGATCGGCAAGATCTCGACCGGCTGGAATCTCGTTTCCTGCTATACGGATCTCCCTACACAGGCCAAACTGCGCTCCATCGTCGAGTACGCCGCGGGCCTCTTCGACGAGATCATGATGGATCAGTTCCTGTTCACGGACTGCGCCTGCGAGGAGTGCGACGCCGCCCGCAAGGCCCGGATGGTGAAGGTCGGCAGCAACGTGTTCCCCGTCCGGTCGACAAGCTGGGAAGACTACCGGATGGAGCCGTTTGCACGTCTCCGAGATCGAGGTGGTCGAGGCGGCGAAGCGCGTGAACCCGAGGGTGCGCCTGACGATCAAGTTTCCACAGTGGTACGACCGGTATCAGGAGCGCGGCTACGACGTGGTGCGCGAGCCTCCGGTCTTTGATCGCATCTGGGCCGGCACCGAAACGCGCGACCGGGACAAGCCGAACGGCCGCATGCCGTACGGCGCCTACTTTCTGATGCGCTGGCTCGGCTCGATCGGCGGGAAGAAGACCGCGGGCGGCGGCTTTGACGCGTTGACCACCACCGAGGCGACTTTCGTCGAGCAGGCGCGACAGACGGTGCTCGGGGGTGCCAAGGAAACCGTCTTGTACAGCTACGGGGAGCTCGCGCGCAACTTCGGCCCCGCCGATTTCGCCGTTCTCCGCCCGCAGATTCCGGAGCTACTCGAGGTCGCCGCGCAGGTGCAGCGGCGGCGTCTTGTTGGCATCGCGGCCTTCAAACCCCCGAACAGCGCGCCGGAAGACGAAGCCTATGTCTACGACTATGCGGGCATGATCGGCCTGCCGCTGGTGCCGACGGCCGCGTTTCCGGGTAACGCGAAGGCGCTGTTTCTTCCGATGCAGGCCTTGGACGACGCCGAGCTCGTCGCCAGCCTCGAGACGTACCTCGAGTCCAGCAGGCCGGCGCTGCTCACCGACGGGCTGGCGCGCAGGCTGACGGGCAAGGTCACGCTGAGCCGTGAGAACATGAGCGTTCTCAATGTGGGAGCAAGCCGGAATCGCTGTTGGATCTGGACGAGCGTGAGTTGGCCGATATCCGGCGACCGCTGCTGGACGCACTTGGCATCAAGTTCGACGCCCCGGCCGAGGTGGCGCTCTATCCTTTCTCCGACAACAGCTGGGTTATCGAGAACTTCTCCAACCGCGGTGCGATCGTCTCGCTCGACGGGGAAACCCTGAACCTCGCCCCGCGCGGCTGGCTCTACGAGTGGAAGTAAAATCCACAGCGTATTGAGTAGCTCGGCAAAGTGGGGCAAGCTCAGCGGGCCTCCCACGGGGCGCGCGTGGAACAAGGATGAGACCCGCATCGGCCGGATCCTCGTGGCGGATCGACAGATCCGCCTCCCTCGACTCAAGCCCCCCGCCTCATCGGGGACATTGCGGGCATCCGTCACGTAGCCTTCCCTTAACCTTTCGCAGCGGGGGTGCCCCCCACAACGGAACCCCCCGAATTCGGCGCGCCCGTATCTCGTTGATACGGCATGGGGGCTCAGACGAGCTTGCGAGGGGCTTCAGCCCGTCCCTCCGGTGCCCCCCATCGCACACTTCACCCTACTCACATGACCGCGTACTAAGTTGGTATATATCGCGCCGCTATTTCCTCGAATTCCGCCACCTGGGACCGTATCCAACTCTCGTCTCGGCCGAGCTCCGTGGCCATCAAGCCGCCACCGCCGGGGCCATCGCGACCGCGGCCCGCGCGTTGAGTAAGAGTGCCCGGGTGCGGCGGGCGAGGACGTCGTCCACCGTCCGGGCCATCTCCTGACGAACGGCCAGAACCTCGCCAGCGCGGATCGGAAGCGCGGGTGGAGGTTCTCGGAGCGGCGCTGCGCCGCGGACAGGTCCCCGACCGCGGGGGCATCAGCCCCATACCCGCCGAGGTCGCCGAATTCCTCGGGGGTCTGATAGTAGCCATGGATGCGCAGTTCCTCCGTGGCGCAGGGCCGGGATCCAGCGCGGCGAGCGTCGCCGCCTGGTCCACGCAGTCCGGCCATCCGGCGATAGGTGGTCCACTTGCCACCGCAGATGGTGATGAGGCCGAGTTCTGATGCGGATGGTATGGTCGCGCGACAGCGCCGCCGTGTTGCCGGAATCCGCGGACCGGACCAGCGGGCGAATTCCGGTAAAGACACTCAAAACGTCTTCGCGGGTGGGTTCTCGCCAGGTAGAGGGCCGCCGTGCCGAGGATGAAATCCACCTCTTCCTTCATGGGCGCCGGCTCCAGCGCGCTTCGTCGATGGGGGTGTCGGTGGTCCCGACCACGGTGTGATCGTGCCAAGGAATGGCGAACATCACCCTGCCGTCGGTGGTGTGCGGGACCATGATGGCGCGTCGCCCGGCAGGAAGGACTTGTCGAACACCAGGTGGATGCCCTGGCTCGGGGCGATCAAGGCGCGCGGCGGGGTCATCCATGCGCCGGACCTGGTCGCTGAACGGTCCGGTGGCGTTGATCACCACCCGCGCCTCGATGCGAATTCCTCGCCGCATTCCAGGTCGCGCAGGCTCCACCGTCCACGAAGCCGTCGCCGTCCTTGCAGTGCAACCGCCCTGCTGTAGTTGACGCGCGGCCCCCTGCTCGAACGCCGTCTGCGCCAGGTTGATCAGCAGACGAGTATCGTCGAACTGGCCGTCGTAGTAGATCACGCCGCCTCGCAGACCCTCGGTGCTGATGGTCGGTAGCGTTCGAGGGTCTTCCTCATGACAGGATGCGCGACGGGCCGAAGCCGTAGATTGCCGGCCAGCAGGTCGTAGACCTTCATGCCGATGCCGTAGAACGGCGTCTCCCACCAGTCGTAGTTCGGCACGACGAAGGCCAGGTTGGTACCAGGTGGGGAGCGTTCTGCAGCAGAAGGCCGCGCTCCTTCAGCGCCTCCATGACCAGAGAGATGTTGCCTTGCTGCAGGTAGCGCACGCCGCCGTGGACCAGTTTGGTGACTGCGGCTGGAGGTGCCCTTGGCGAAGTCGCTCTGCTCCACAGCAGCGACCTAGTAGCCGCGGAGGCGGCGTCGATGGCGACGCCAGCCCGGTGGCGCCCGCCGCCGATGATGATGAAGTCCCACGTCCGGGCGCTCGTGGGCGCGAGCAGCATCGTTTCGCGGTTCATGCCGGTGCTCCCAACCTTTGGCGCGCTCCAACGCGGCGCGCCAGCGCTCGCGGAGCGCTTCCGCCTCGTCGCGCGGCATGGAAGGCTCGAATCGGCGATCGATGCGGAGTGGTCGACCATGTCGTGCGTCGTCGTCCAATAGCCGGAGGCCAGACCGGCGGCGTAGGCCGCGCCGAGCGCTGTGGTCTCGGATTTCGCGGCCGCACGATCGGGGCGCCGAGAAAGTCGGCCTGGAACTGCATCAGCAGGTCGTTCTCCGCCGCGCCGCCGTCGACCCGCAGCTCGGGCACGCACGCCCGCATCCTTCTCCATGGCCTCGAGGATATCGGCGCCTGGAAGGCGATGCCCTCGAGCGCGGCCCGGGCGAGGTGCGCCGCCGTCGTTGCCGCGGGTCAGGCCGGAGATCACTCCGCGCGCGTAGGCATCCCAATGCGGAGCGCCGAGCCCGGCGAACGCCGGCAGAGATAGACGCCGCCGTTGTCCGGCACGATGCGCGCAAGCGCCTCGATGTCCGCCGCCGTCCTGATCAGCCCGAGACCGTCGCGCAGCCACTGCACCGCCGCGCCGCCGACGAAGACGCTGCCTTCGAGAGCGTAGGTCAGTCCGGCCGCCGGTCCGCCAGGCCACGGTCGTAACCAGCCGTTGCTCGGAGAGTCGGGCGCCTCGCCGGTATTCATCAACACGAAGCAGCCCGTGCCGTAGGTGTTCTTCGCCAGACCCTGGTGAAGCAGGCCTGGCCGAAGAGGGCGGCCTGCTGGTCGCCGGCATGCCGCCGATCGGGACGCCGCGCAGCACGTCGACCCTCGCCTCGCCGTAGATCTCCGACTGACGGCCGCACCTCGGGCAGCACGGCGGCGGCACGCCGAGCAGGTCGCAGCAGCTCCTCGTCCCAGTCGCCCGCGTGGATGTCGTAGAGCATCGTGCGCGAGGCGTTCGTCGCGTCGGTGACATGGACCCGCCGCCGGTGAGCTGCCAGACAGCCAGCTGTCGACGGTCCCGAAGGCGAGCTCGCCGGCCTCGGCGCGGGCGCGCGCGCCTCGACGTGGTCGAGCAGCCAGGCGAGCTTGGTCGCCGGAGAAGTAGGCGTCGATGACGAGGCCGGTCATCTGGCGGACGGTGGCCTCGGGGCCGTCGGCCTGCAGACGGTCGCAGGGCCGGCGGTCCGGCGGTCCTGCCAGACGATGGCGTTATGAATCGGCTCGCCGGTCTCGCGGTCCCAGAGCAGCGTGGTCTCGCGCTGGTTGGTGATGCCGATGGCGGCCAGATCGCCGCGGTCCGATGCCGGCCTGCGCAACGCCTCGACTGCGACGCCGACTGCGTGTCCCAGATCTCGTGCGGGTCGTGCTCTACCCAGCCCGGCCGCGGGTAGATCTGCGGGAACTCCCGCTGGGCGACGGCGCGAATGGCGCCCGCCCGTCGAAGACAATCGCGCGGGAACTGGTCGTGCCTTGGTCCAGCGCGAGGATGAATGGCATGAACGGGGTTCTATCACACTCTCGGTCACCTCCGCAGCAGCGTCCGGACGTTCCGGGTAGCATGGAGGGATGGCGCAGGAAATCGCGGATCCGGAATTCGTCCGCCGCACGCGGGCCCAGGTGGACGCGATCTCCAAACGGACCCTCTATCACACGCTCGAGCTGCCCGGCGGCCGCACCCTGCCCGGCGTCATCGGCGTGGACGCGCTACGCAAGCGCCTCGAGGCGTTCCCCCTTCCGGCCGACCTGACCGGCCGCCGCGTGCTCGATGTCGGAGCAGCGTCCGGCTGGAACAGTTTTGCCGTGGAAGACCGAGGCGCCGACGTGATGGCGGTGGATTGCGTCGCCTATGAGGAGCTGCCCGTGGTCGCCGAGGCGCGCGGCTCCCGGGTCGACTACCGGATCCTCGACGTCGACGAGCTGACGCCCGCCGCCGTGGGCCGGCGTACGTCCTCTTCTTCGGCGTGCTCTATCACTTGCGCCACCCGCTGCTCGGTCTGGAACGGGTGTGCGCGCTGACCCGGGAGGCAGCCTACGTCGAGTCTTCGTCACCGACCACGGGGCCACCCCCAGCGACGCCGCGACGCTCGAATTCTACGAGATCGACGAGCTCGGCGGGCAGATCGACAACTGGTTCGGGCCCACGGTGAAGGCGCTCGCGGCCATGTGCCGGGCAGCAGGCTTCGCGCGGGTGAAGCTCGAGTATGTCGATGACCGCCGCGCCGGTATCACTTGTTACCGCCGCTGGGAGCCGCCCCCGGAACGCCCCTCCGCCGAACCACCATGGCTCTGTTCCGCCGTCAACAACCGCACGCAGACGACGTCTTCCATCCACCAAGGACGAGTACGTCTGCCTCTACTTCCGCTCGAACCGCGAGCTGACGCGCGACCAGCTGCGGGTGGAGATCGACGGTTACGGCGTGCCTGTTCTCTTGCTGGCGGCGATCGGCAACGGCGAGTGGCAGGCCAATATGACGCTGCCGCCCGGACTCGACCCCGGCGAGCACAGCATTCGCCTGCGCACCGTTGACAGCCACTTCAGTCGCCCGTTCCCGATCGAGGTGTCGAACCGGCAGGGCGCCGTGCCGCCGCTGAAGGCATTACCGGACCCGAGCCTCGCCACCGGCCCCGCGCCCCAGTGGATCGCCGCCGAGAACTGCGCGGACCGCACGCCGGTGTTTCGCGGCTACAAGGCCGAGTACCTCTGCTGCCGTTTTCTGACCGATGAGCCGGAGCTGCGGAAGGAAGATGTCCTGGTGGAGCTCGACGGTGCTGCGCAGGAGATCCTGGTGCTGAGCCACCTCGGCCACCGCGAGTGGCAAACGAATTCGCGATGCCGGCCAGGCTCGCGCCCGGACCCCACGCCGTCCGCCTCCGCACGGCCCGCAGCCCGTACACCGAGTTCCGCGATATCCGGCTCGAACCGGATATGGACGCGAATCCGTCCGACTTCCAGGTGTGAATGCGGCAGGCCCGTGTATCCGCGCTCTCCACCGGTAGCCTCGCTCGAGCGTCTCGCCGAACGTCACCGACGAGTCGGCGCTGAACTTCCGGAAGTTGTCGTAGGTGCCTTTGATCACGGCGTCGATTTTGGCGACGACGCCGCCCGGCCGGTCGCGTCCACTTCCCATTCCACCGGGAGCCAGACCTCATCGTTGATGCGTTGCTGCCGGAACCGAATCTCGGCCCCCTGGCGCAGCTTCAATAGAAACAGCCCGAAGGTGAATCTGTCTATCGTTTCGATCTCGGCCTTCACCCAGCCATAGTCTGCCTTGGCGATCCAGACCTTGCCGTGCACCTTCTTGAGCACCTTCGCCCGGTCGAACGATGGCTCATCGCCGGGCCGACGCTCCGCCGAGACGACATAGCAATCCACTCCCTCGACCGGTCGAAGGTGTCAAGAAGGTGCACAGCAAGATCTCGGTCGGCAAGGCGGCTATGGCTGGGTGAAGGCCGAGATCGAAACGATAGACAGATTCACCTTCGGGCTGTTCTATTGAAGCTGCGCCAGGGGGCCGAGATTCGGTTCCGGCAGCAACGCATCAACGATGAGGTCTGGCTCCCGGTGGAATGGGAAGTGGACGCGACCGGCCGGGCGGCGCTCGTCGCCAAAATCGACGCCGTGATCAAAGGCACCTCGACAACTTCCGGAAGTTCAGCGCCGACTCGTCGGTGACGTTCGGCGAGACGCTCGAGTGAGGGTGCCGGTGAGAGCTCAGCAATGGAAGTCCGACGTTCCGTGATAGCGAGATGTGTGTGCGGATAGGCGGATCGGCTGGAACCTGCAGATTCACTCCCTCCAGTCACTTCGAGTCGGCTGAACGCGCGCGTCCTCACCGGTTTCGAGGGTACACACGCCATATCCGATTCGGCTCATCAGCGTGGGTACACGGGCCTGCCGCAATCACACCTGGAAGCCGGACGGATTCGCGTCCATATCCGGTTCGGCCGGATATCGCGGAACTCAGTGTACGGGCTGGCCGTGCGGAGGCGGACGGCGTGGGGTCCGGGCGCGAGCCTGGCCGGCAATCGCGAATTCGTTTGCCACTCGCGGTGGCCGAGGTGGCTCAGCACCAGGATCTCCTGCGCAGCACCGTCGAGCTCCACCAGGACATCTTCCTTCCGCAGCTCCGGCTCATCGGTCAGAAAACGGCAGCAGAGGTACTCGGCCTTGTAGCCGCGAAACACCGGCGTGCGGTCCGCGCAGTTCTCGGCGGCGATCCACTGGGGCGCGGGGCCGGTGGCGAGGCTCGGGTCCGGTAATGCCTTCAGCGGCGGCACGGCGCCCTGCCGGTTCGACACCTCGATCGGGAACGGGCGACTGAAGTGGCTGTCAACGGTGCGCAGGCGAATGCTGTGCTCGCCGGGGTCGAGTCCGGGCGGCAGCGTCATATTGGCCTGCCACTCGCCGTTGCCGATCGCCGCCAGCAAGAGAACAGGCACGCCGTAACCGTCGATCTCCACCCGCAGCTGGTCGCGCGTCAGCTCGCGGTTCGAGCGGAAGTAGAGGCAGACGTACTCGTCCTTGGCTGGATGGAAGACGCTCGTCTGCGTGCGGTTGTTGACGGCGGAACAGAGCCACGGTGGTTCGGCGGAGGGGCGTTCCGGGGGCGGCTCCCAGCGGCGGTAACAAGTGATACCGGCGCGGCGGTCATCGACATACTCGAGCTTCACCCGCGCGAAGCCTGCTGCCCGGCACATGGCCGCGAGCGCCTTCACCGTGGGCCCGAACCAGTTGTCGATCTGCCCGCCGAGCTCGTCGATCTCGTAGAATTCGAGCGTCGCGGCGTCGCTGGGGGTGGCCCCGTGGTCGGTGACGAAAGACTCGACGAAGGCTGCCTCCCGGGTCAGCGCGCACACCCGTTCCAGGCCGAGCAGCGGGTGGCGCAAGTGATAGAGCACGCCGAAGAAGAGGACGTAATCGAACTGGCCGACGGCCGCGGGCGTCAGCTCATCGACATCGAAGATCCGGTAGGCGACCCTGGAGCCGCGCGCCTCGGCGACCACGGGCAGCTCCTCATAGGCGACGCAATCCACCGCCATCACGTCGGCGCCTCGGTCTTCCACGGCGAAACTGTTCCAGCCGGACGCTGCTCCGACATCGAGCACGCGGCGGCCGGTCAGGTCGGCCGGGAGGGGGAACGCCTCGAGGCGCTTGCGTAGCGCGTCCACGCCGATGACGCCGGGCAGGGTGCGGCCGCCGGGCAGCTCGAGCGTGTGATAGAGGGTCCGTCTTGGAGATCGCGTCCACCTGGGCCCGCGTGCGGCGGACGAATTCCGGATCCGCGATTTCCTGCGCCATCCCTCCATGCTACCCGGAACGTCCGGACGCTGCTGCGGAGGTGACCGCGAGTGTGATAGAACCCCGTTCATGCCATTCGTCCTCGCGCTCGACCAGGGCACCACCAGTTCCCGCGCCATTGTTTTTGACGAGGCGGGCGCCCCCCGCGCCGTCGCCCAGCGGGAGTTCCCGCAAATCTACCCGCAGCCGGGCTGGGTGGAGCACGACCCGCTCGCGATCTGGGAAAGCCAGGTCGGCGTCGCAGCCGAAGCGTTGCGCACGGCCGGCATCGGACCGGGCGATCTAGCCGCCGCCGGCATCACCAACCAGCGCGAGACGACGCTGCTCTGGGATCGCCAAACCGGCGAGCCGATCCATAACGCCATCGTGTGGCAGGACCGCCGCACGGCGGGCCACTGCGACCGTCTGAAGGCCGACGGCGCCGAGGCCACAGTCCGCCAGAAGACCGGACTCGTCATCGACGCCTACTTCTCCGCGACCAAGCTCGCCTGGCTGCTCGATCACGTCGATGGAGCGCGCGCCCGCGCCGAGGCCGGACAGCTCGCCTTTGGGACCGTCGACAGTTGGCTCGTCTGGAAGCTCACCGGCGGCGCCCTTCATATCACCGACGCGACCAACGCCTCGCGGACGATGCTCTACGACATCCACGCGGGCTGCTGGGACGAGGAGCTCCTGCGGCTGCTCGGCGTGCCTCCGTCCGTGCTGCCCGAGGTGCGGCCGTCGTCGGAGATCTACGGCGAGGCGAGGGTCGACGAGCTGCGCGGCGTCCCGCTGGGAGGGATAGCCGGCGACCAGCAGGCCGCTCTGTTCGGACAGGGCTGCTTCACCAAGGGTCTGTCGAAGAACACTTACGGGACGGGCTGCTTCGCGCTCATGAATACGGGCGAGGCGGCGCCACTCTCCGAGAAACGGCTGATCACGACCGTCGCCTGGCGCACCGGCGGCCGCACTGCGTATGCCCTGGAGGGCAGTATCTTCGTCGCCGGGGCGGTGGTGCAGTGGCTGCGCGACGGCCTGGGACTGATCCGGACGGCGGCCGAGATCGAGCCGCTGGCCGCCTCGGTCGCCGACAACGGCGGCGTCTACCTGGTGCCGGCCTTTGCCGGGCTCGGCGCTCCGCACTGGGATGCGTACGCCCGCGGAACCATCACCGGCCTTACTCGCGGCGTCACGGCGGCCCACCTGGCGCGCGCGGCGCTCGAAAGCATCGCCTACCAGGTCGCCGACATCCTGGAAATCATGCAAAAGGATTCGGGCCTCGCGCTGCCCGAACTCCGCGTCGACGGCGGCGCCGCGGCCAACAACTTACTTATGCAGTTTCAGGCCGACTTACTCGGCGCTCCAATCGCGCGGCCCCGGAATACCGAGACGACGGCCCTCGGCGCCGCCTACCTGGCGGGCCTGGCGTCCGGTTACTGGAAGACTACGGACGAGTTGGCCCACCACACCGTCATCGAGCGCCGATTCGAGCCGTCCATGTCGCGCGACCAGGCGGAAGCGCTACAATCGCGCTGGCGCCGCGCGCTCGATCGCGCCAAAGGTTGGGAGGAGCCGGCATGAACCGTGACACGATGCTCGATCGCGCCCACGAAGACCGGACGTGGGACTTCCTTATTATCGGCGGGGGCGCCACCGGAGCCGGTATCGCCGTCGACGCGGCCGCTCGCGGCTACTCGGTGCTGCTGTGCGAGCAAAGCGATTTCGGTAAGGGCACTTCGTCGCGGTCGACGAAGCTCATCCACGGCGGCGTCCGCTACCTGCAGCAGGGCAACATCTCCCTCGTCATGGAGGCGCTCAAGGAGCGCGGGATCCTCCGGGGCAACGCGCCGCACCTGGTCTCGGATCTGGCCTTCGTGGTCCCCAACTACGACTGGTGGGAGACGCCGTTCTACGGCATCGGCATGAAGGTGTACGATCTGCTGGCCGGGCGCTACGGATTTAGTAAGTCGCGCATCCTTTCACTGCGGAAGACCCTGGAACGGATCCCGACCCTGAAGACGGACGGCCTTCGGGGCGGTGTCATCTACTATGACGGCCAATTCGACGATGCGCGCCTGTTGATCAACCTGATTCAGACAGCGGTCGAGCAGGGGGCCGCTGCGGTGAACTACACCCGGGCGGTAGCCCTGACACGCAACGGCACCGGCTACCTGAACGGCGCTCGCCTGCGGGACCAGGAGTCCGGCCGGGAATTCGGCATCAAGGCGCGGGCCGTGATCAACGCCACCGGGCCGTTCAGCGATCAGGTGAGACGCCTGGATAACCCCGACTGCGAACGCCTTATCGCCCCGAGCCAGGGCATCCACCTCGTTTTCGACCGGTCGTTCCTGCCCGGTGCATCGGCCATCATGGTGCCGCACACCCGCGACGGCCGGGTGATGTTCGCCATTCCCTGGCGCGGCCACACCCTAGTCGGGACGACCGATACTCCCATCGACGACCTCTCGCTCGAGCCAAGCGCCCATGAGAGCGAGATCGATTTCATCCTCGAGACGGCCTCCCGTTACCTGGCTCGCGAACCCGCGCGCACCGACATACTGAGCGTTTTTACAGGTATTCGGCCGCTGGTCAAGTCCGGGGTGGCGGGGAGCACGGCGGCGCTGTCGCGCGAGCATACGATTCACATCAGTCCAACCGGTCTACTTACCATCGCCGGCGGTAAATGGACCACCTATCGCCGGATGGCGCGGGAGTGCGTGGACCATGCCGCGACGCTGGCCGAGCTAGATCCCCGGCCCTGCACCACGGAAGAGCTGCGCATCCACGGCTACTATCACACGCCGGAGGAATTCGGCGACCTCGCCGGGTATGGGGCGGATGCCCCCGCGGTGGGAGAACTGTGCGACGGCGACAGCGACCGATCCGCGCCCCTGCACCCCGCGCTTCCAATCCGCAGTGGCGAGGTGATCTGGGCGGTTCGTCAGGAGATGGCCCGCCGGGTCGACGACGTCCTTGCCCGCCGCACCCGGGCACTCTTACTCAACGCGCGGGCCGCGGTCGCGATGGCCCCGGCGGTGGCGGCCTTGATGGCCACGGAGCTCGGCCAAGACGAGAGCTGGATACGGTCCCAGGTGGCGGAATTCGAGGAAATAGCGGCGCGATATATACCAACTTAGTACGCGGCCATGTGAGTAGGGTGAAGTGTGCGATGGGGGGCACCGGAGGGACGGGCTGAAGCCCTTCGCAAGCTCATCTGAGCCCCCATCCCGTATCAACGAGATACGGGCGCGCCGAATTCGGGGGGTTCCGTTGCGGGGGAAACCGCTGCGAAAGGTTAAGGGAAGGCTACGTGACGGAAGCCCGCAATGTCCCCGACGAGGCGGGTGGCTTGGGTCGAGGGAGGCGGATCTGTCGATCCGCCACGAGGATCCGGCCTATATGGATCTCACCCTTGGTCCACGCGCGTCCCCGCCGGAGGCCCGCTGAAGCCTGCCCCACTTTGCCGAGCTACTCGATACGTTGTGGATTCTACTTCCACTCGTAGAGCCAGCCGCGCGGGGCGAGGTTCAGGGTTTCCCCGTCGAGCGAGACGATCGCGCCGCGGTTGGAGAAGTTCTCGATAACCCAGCTGTCGTCGGAGAAAGGATAGAGCGCCACCTCGGCCGGGGCGTCGAACTTGATGCCAAGTGCGTCCAGCAGCGGTCGCCGGATATCGGCCAACTCACGCTCGTCCAGATCCAACAGCGATTCCGGCTTCCCTCCCACATTGAGAACGCTCACGTTCTCACGGCTCAGCGTGACCTTGCCCGTCAGCCTGCGCGCCAGCCCGTCGGTGAGCAGCGCCGGCCTGCTGGACTCGAGGTACGTCTCGAGGCTGGCGACGAGCTCGGGGTCGTCCAAGGCCTGCATCGGAAGAAACAGCGCCTTCGCGTTACCCGGAAACGCGGCCGCCGGCACCAGCGGCAGGCCGATCATGCCCGCATAGTCGTAGACATAGGCTTCGTCTTCCGGCGCGCTGTTCGGGGGTTTGAAGGCCGCGATGCCAACAAGACGCCGCCGCTGCACCTGCGCGGCGACCTCGAGCAGCTCCGGAATCTGCGGGCGGAGAACGGCGAAATCGGCGGGGCCGAAGTTGCGCGCGAGCTCCCCGTAGCTGTACAAGACGGTTTCCTTGGCACCGCCGAGCACCGTCTGTCGCGCCTGCTCGACGTAAGTCGCCTCGGTGGTGGTCAGGGCGTCAAAGCCGCCGCCCGCGGTCTTCTTCCCGCCGATCGAGCCGAGCCAGCGCATCAGAAAGTAGGCGCCGTACGGCATGCGGCCGTTCGGCTTGTCCCGGTCGCGCGTTTCGGTGCCGGCCCAGATGCGATCAAAGACCGGAGGCTCGCGCACCACGTCGTAGCCGCGCTCCTGATACCGGTCGTACCACTGTGGAAACTTGATCGTCAGGCGCACCCTCGGGTTCACGCGCTTCGCCGCCTCGACCACCTCGATCTCGGAGACGTGCAACATCAGCTCCATCCGGTAGTCTTCCCAGCTTGTCGACCGGACGGGGAACACGTTGCTGCCGACCTTCACCATCCGGGCCTTGCGGGCGGCGTCGCACTCCTCGCAGGCGCAGTCCGTGAACAGGAACTGATCGATCATGATCTCGTCGAAGAGGCCCGCGGCGTACTCGACGATGGAGCGCAGTTTGGCCTGTGTAGGGAGATCCGTGTAGCAGGAAACGAGATTCCAGCCGGTCGAGATCTTGCCGATCTCGCTGGTGGCGATGGCGCCGCCTACCTGGAACCCCGCTTCCCGGAACCGGTCCCGCGCCCGGACCAGGGCCTTGCGTTCCGCCTGATAGCGGGAACGATAGGTTTCCAGATAGACCTTTGTAACTCCCGTCTGTTTGCACCACTCGATGGCACTGTCAATACCGGTGTCGGAAGAGAGAAAGGTTCTGACATCCGGGGCGGTAAAAAGGGTGGAGAACCGATGGATATCGGCCTTTCGGCGAGCCAGTTGCCAGACGTCCTGACCGGCCAGCGGCAAGGCGACCAGGACCAGTATCAGGTGGACCAGGAGCTTCATGCCCAAGAACCAGTATCGCATCCCGGCCGAAGCGGCCGCCCGCCCGTCCGCCGCGCAACGGCCGCGATCGGGCGTCGCCGGCAGCTTTGATGTGTAACCGCGAGGACGTTAAGTCGATCTCCGCCAGCTTACTTTACAAATACCCGGGTTCTTTATCCGGGCGCCTCGTCCGGGACTCCCTCGACGAGATACGGGCGAGGAAGCCGTATTCGGAGGCCCCGTTGCGGGGGACACCGGTGCGGGAGGTTCAGGGTGGCTGCGTAAAGCTAGCCCGCAATGTCCCCGGTGGAGCGGGGGCCGTGTTCGGGGAGGCGGATCGGTTGATCCGCCGAGGGCCCTTCCTGTGTGGGTCTCACGCTGTTCAATCCAGTTCCGCCGGCGGCCCCGCTCGTCGGCGGTCGGGTCACTCCTCACCGCCTACGCCCGTTCGTCCATCACCTCCCGAATCACTTGCTTCAATTCCTCGCGGTCGGCGGACTCGATACCCAGACGCAGCGGTTTGCTCTCGCTGCCCGCGTACAGGCTCACATGCGGGAACGGGATCTCGATGCCGAGCTCGTCGAAGCGGCGCTTGAAGCGGCGGTTCAGCTCGCGGCCCACCTTCCACTGGGAGATCGGCTTCGTCTTGATCCGCGCCTTAATCACCACCGCCGAGTCGGCGAACTTGTCGAGGCCGAGCATCTCGAGCGGCTCGAGAATCAGCGGACCATACACTTCATCGGACTGGAGTTCCGCGCTCACCTCCTTCATGACTTCCGTGACGCGGTCCGTGTCCTCCTTATAGGCCACGCCCATGTCGAAGACGTAGTAGGAGAATTCGCGGGTCATGTTGGAGACGCTTTGGACGTTGCCGTTGGGGAAGATGTGAACGGTCCCGTCGATGCTCCGCAGCACCGTCGTGCGGAGATTGATCTGTTCGACGAGTCCCCCGGTGCCGTTGATGACGACCACATCGCCTACGCGGACCTGGTCCTCGAGCAGCATGAAGCCGCCGGAGATGACGTCGCGCACCAGCGCCTGCGCACCAAAGCCGATGGCGACGCCCGCGATGCCCGCGCCGGCGATCAGGGGTCCGATGTCGAAGCCAGCTTCGCGCAGACTCATGACGATGGCCATCGACCAGATGAGGACGGTGGAGAGCGTCCGGAGGATACTCTCGATGGTCGCCGTCCGCTTCTTGATGGCTTCGGACCCCATGTCGCCATGGGCCTCCATGACCGTGATGATCCGTTTCTCGGTGCGCCGGATGATGCCATGGACGATGCGGCTCAGCAGGAAGGCGCCAACCAGGATGATCAGAATGCGGGCGGCCCGGATCAGGTGGGGGATCAGTTCGGCCGAAGTCAGCCACTGGAAATCGTTCAGCATGAATCCATGATAAATACCCTCGCCAAATCGGGAACCCGGCCTGCCGGTTCCGCGTTGCTAGAATAGAGAAACCGGATGTCCAACAAGGCGAAGAAACAAAAGGAGCCGATCCCTCCCTTCAAGCAG
Source organism: Bryobacterales bacterium (assembly GCA_963809945.1). Classification (GTDB taxonomy): domain Bacteria; phylum Acidobacteriota; class Terriglobia; order Bryobacterales; family Bryobacteraceae; genus CAWELS01. The sequence continues at coordinate 278,136 of CAWELS010000047.1, forward strand.
TGGGGCCACATTGTCGCGATGGCGTGGATCCTGCCCGGAGGCGGTCATTTTCTCCTGAAGCGACACGCGCGGGGGGCGGTCCTGGCAGCGACGGTGACCATCACCTTCCTGTTCGGGCTCTTCATGCGCGGCACCATGTTCGCGCCGAGAACCGGCGACCTGCTGACCACCGTCATCCACACCGGCGGGTTCATCGGCGACCTCTGCTCGGGCGTGCTCTATCTGCTGACGACGTGGCTCGGCTACGCCCAGCCCGATATGGCCGGAGCCGTCCACGATTATGGGACGAAGTTCCTCGTGGCCGCGGGACTGATGAACGTGCTGGCGATCATGGATGCCTATGAGATCGCCGTGGGAAAGAGGAGCTAATGCCGTCGATCAACCTGTCACATTTTGAAGCGACCCTGCTGTTCGCCGCGGCGATCTCGGTGGTTCTGGGAGTCACCGGCCGCAAGACGGACCGCGAGCGGGTGATGTACGGCCTGAAATGCTTCGGGTACTTCATGCTGACGGTCTTTGGACTGGCGTGGCTGATGCATTTCGGCCACGGGTAGACCGTCACTGGGCAATCCGCCCTGAACCTCGACCGTCGGGGAGCGGTCAGGTTATCGGGCCAACCACCCCGTTACTGGCAACGAAGCTGCCGCGACAGCCCACTCGAGTGCTCGCCGGCGGCTACTTGTCAGACGCTTCGGACTGCGCTTCCTCGGCTTTTTTCTGCTCGAGACACTGACCCCGGCAGACAACCTCGGACACCTTCTGATAGGGACCCAGGCGGTTCGGATCGGAGAGCGAAACCCGCCGCACGCCCGTCGTCTCGACCACCGAGCCGTCGGCGGCGACCTCCTGCTCGACGATCCGCTGCTCGCGCAGATGGGGATTGCCGGCACCGGTCTCGCTCCGGCCGGGGGCGGCGGCGCCGTATTCGCTGATGACCCGGGATTCGGTTCCATCGGGCCGGCGTTCGGCCTCCTGAACGGTCCGCTCGGCGAACTGCAGGTCACCGCTTGCGTTCACGGTGTTGAATCGCGTCGTGGTGGTAGTGGCCTGATCGCCCTGGTCGACGATCTCGACTGTCTCCCGCGCCGCCACGCTGAATCGGCCGTCCTGATCCTGGTTGTAGATCGTGACGTCCTCGGTCGATCCGGACTTGCGCGTCGTCTCCCGGGACTCGCGCCGCTGGACCACGTCCATCGCGCCATTGATCGTCGGCCGTTCCACTACGGTCGTGGTCTCGGTGGTTCCGCCACGCTCGACCGAGGTGGCACTGGTGCGCTCCTGCACCTGGAAGCGTCCGTTGAGATCGGTCACCGAGCGTGTCGTCCGCCGCGTCTCGCGTCCGGCCGCATCCTGGCGCGACTCGATCAGAACCTTTTCGGTTTCGGTCGGCCGCCCCGCTTGGTCGTATCGCTGAATCGTCTGCTCGACCACCCGTCCCCGGGGACCGTCCTCGAGCACCCGTTCCCGGACCGTTTCCACCGGCACCAGCCGGCCGTTGACCGACATCGTCCGTTCCGTGCGGGATTCGCCTTTAGCATTCGTCGTCGACGTCACCACCCGGCCGCCCTCCCGGTTGCCGTTAGCGTCGTAGGTGTAGGACTCCGACGTCTTCTCGCGCGTCTGGCCGGCGAGCAGCGCCGCCGAACAGATCGCCAGTACTAAAAACACACGCATCTCACTTTCAGATTAGGGCTTCCGGACTAGCAGTTCAATCAGGGGAAGACCCTATACGCGCCCCCGGCTGTCACCTTGCTGCAACTTGGCGCCGGGGCTCGATTGACACCCTTCCGGCGCTGCCGATACACTACGATTTAGCGATCAGCGTTGCAGTGCCCCCGCATGGTTGGGCGCTACGAACACTCGCTGACCGGATGGGCGGTGAGGTTTTCCCCGCACACCGCGGTCAACCGAGGGCAGCAAGCTCGTGCCGGTGATCTGGGGTGGTGTTGTCCGACCGTTCGCGTTCGCTGCCGACGAGGAACTGGTCCATAGAGAATGCTTCTTTCCAGGGAATTCATCGGTTATATCTCGCGAGAACTGGTCAGGCGACTTACTCCCCACATCTTCGAAGTACCGAGTCCCGACGGCGCGGTCGAGGCCCTTGCCAAGATCATCGAGGAAGACCTCATGGTCGAGGATCACCTCAATGACGAGGTCCGCGAGATCCTCGCCCAATACGCCGACTACATGAGGCGCGAGGGTGTCAGCTACCAGGAGATGTTCCGCAAGATCAAGAACAAGCTGGTCGCCGAGCGCAAAGTGGTGCGCGCTTCCGGGCGCGATACCGGCGATGCGATGAAGCTGTCGCGGGACAAGATCAACGACCTCTCCCACAAGATCGTCGCCAGCATGCGGAAGGCGCGTTCCTTCCGGCTCAAGGTGGACCAGAACGACGTGCGGCTCGCCATCGTCCGCGAGATTACCGCCCTTCTCGTAACCGAGGAGAAGGTGGACCGTGCCGCCCGCACGAAGATTCACTCGCAGAAGCGCGAGATCCCCGAAGGCAGCGAGGAGTGGGACCTGCTGCACCGCAGATACTACGCCGAGGAGCTCAAGAAGTTCGGCATTGAGCTCGGTGCATGATTCGCCGCGTCATTGCCGTCGTCGGCAGCCTCAACATGGACTTCGTCGTCTCGGTGGACCGGCTGCCGGCTCCTGGCGAAACCGTCCTGGGCCGCGACTTTCAGATGGTGCCGGGAGGCAAAGGCGCCAATCAGGGCTGTGCCGCCGGCAAGTTGGGGGCGCCCGGCATCGCGACCCGGATGATTGGCCGCGTCGGCTGCGACGTCTTCGCCGACCATCTCAGGGCCAGCCTGGCGGCCGCTGGCGTTGACGTGAGCGCCGTTCATGGGACGCGGTCCGCGGCTACCGGCGTGGCGCAGATCTGGGTAGACGGCCAGGGCGAGAATTCCATTGTCGTAGCCGCCGGAGCCAACCTCGCGCTCGTCCCAAACGAAGCCGAGTCGATGCGGCCCCTGTTCCGGGATTGCGCCTGCGTTCTGTTTCAGCTCGAAAGCCCACTCGCCACCGTGCGGAAAGCGCTTCGGATCGCCCGCGAGGCCGGCGCCACCACCATCCTTGATCCGGCGCCCGCCCAGGCGCTGCCCGCCGACATGCTCGCCGAGGTCGATATCCTGACGCCCAACGAGAGCGAGGCGTGTATCCTGCTCGGGCGGCCGACGTCGCGTGTCGGGCGCGAGGAAGCGCCGGAGGTGACTCGTGCCCTGCTCTCCACCGGTCCGCGCGCGGTGATCCTGAAGCTCGGCAAGCTCGGCTGCTACTACGACGACGGTCGCCGGAACTGTGAGGCGCCCGCGTTTCCCGTCATGGCCGTCGACTCGACCGCCGCCGGAGATACCTTCAACGGCGCACTGGCGGTGGCCCTCGCCGAGGGCCGTCCCATCGATGACGCCCTCGCGTTCGCCAACGCCGCGGCGGCGCTTTCCGTCACCCGGCCGGGCGCTCAGGCCTCCGTCCCGACGCGCGACGAGGTGGACCGCCTGTTGGCCTGAATCGGTTCCTGCGACTCGAATATCAGGGCATACGCGCGCGGCCGGCAAGTTGCACTTGGATGCTCCGTTGGAGGGATACCGCTGCGGTAGGGTCGGGTTCGATCCCTGAAAGCAGCCCGCAATGTCCCCGGAGTCGCGGTCGGCGGTTCGCCTCTCGGAGGTTCCGTAGCATTGGGCGAAACCGGCTGCTTTACACGAGCCCCTAGTCTAGACGCCCCGCCGGTTACCCCAAAGATCAACGTGGAGACGCGGGCTGAAGCGGTATCCCTCGGCTTTGGAGATCTCCGCAACCCACCGGCCGCGCTCGGCGAGCGTCCCGGCGTCCGTCCCCTCGGGCATCAGGACGACCCGGTCTCGCGCTACCCCCAGCTCGCTGACAAGATACTTTATTTCAGCGATATCGTCTTTATTTTCGACAACGAACTTGAACTGATGGCCGTAGGAATCCCGCAAGCGCCGGAGGACGTCGATCGGGAGGCGGCGCTCTTCGTGCAGGACCCGCCACCGGCCGGCCGACTCGTCCGGGGTCGAGTTGGCGAGCTTTGGACTCACGCTCATCAGGTCGCAGGCGACTGGCGCGAAGACTGTTCCGGCGGTCTCGATCGTGATGTACTCCCCGAGCTGGCGCAGGCCACGGGTCAGCTCTACGATTTCCTTTTGAATCATCGGCTCACCGCCCGTAACTACGGTGTAGCCTGAGGACTCGCGCCGCACCGTTTCCAGGATCTCCGCCACCGCCACATCCCGGCCCTCCGGCGCCCACGACGTGTACGGGGTATCGCACCAGCGGCAGCGCAGGTTGCAGCCGGAGGTACGGATGAAGAACGACGGCACGCCAATGAGGATTCCCTCACCCTGCAGCGAGTAAAACAGCTCCGCGATCTTCATGCCGGATATTCGAGTGGATCGTCCAAGCCCGCCTCGGCAAAGCCTTTACGGCGCAGGAGACAGGAGTCACACTGGCCGCAGGGACGCCCGTCGGAGGAGGGGTCGTAGCAACTGTGAGTGAGGCGGAAGTCGACGCCTAACCCGGTGCCGAGCCGCACGATGTCAGCCTTCGACATCCGGATGAGCGGCGCGTGCAACCGCAGCTTCGAGTGTCCCGTGATGCCGGCCGGGTGGCCAGGTTGGCCATCCGCTCGAACGCCTCGAGGTATTCGGGGCGGCAGTCGGGATAGCCGGAGTAGTCGATCGCGTTGACGCCGAGGAAGATGTCGGCGGCGTCCAGCACCTCCGCCCAGGCGAGGGCGAAAGAGAGGAAGACAGTGTTGCGGGCGGGCACGTAGGTCACCGGGATGTCGGCGGACATCGCCTCGATGTCGCGGCCCTTGGGCACGGGGATGTCGGCAGTCAGGGCGGAGCCGCCGAAGGCGCGGAGATCGACCGACGCCACGATGTGCCGCTGCGCCCCCAGGGCTTCGGCGACCCGGGCAGCAGCCTCGAGCTCTACCTTATGCCTTTGGCCGTAATCGAATGAAATCGCGTAGCATTCATATCCGTCACGATGCGCCGCTGCCAGACACGTAGAGGAGTCCAGCCCGCCGCTCAGAAGACAAACCGCCTTGCGCTTGATCGCCACTCTCCTAGTGTATAGCCCTGTGGTGTGCGGCGCCGCGTCAGGCGCCTCCCGCAACCAAGGGGGCGGCGGGGACATAAAGATAGGGGAAACACTCGGGCCGCTCAAGCGTCCCTCAACCGTAGGGGGGGAGATCCGAGTAAAGGACGGACACAATCGTAACGTTTTCGTATGGTAGGACGAAGAAAGCGGGCAAAAGGGGGTTCCTGGAACTATGTCTTCAGTCGCTCATTACGGAACTGGGGGAACAACGGAGCACGACGGAACAGGTAGCCGCGACATTCGATTGACGCGCAAAGAGCGCGCGCTGCTGAAGTTTCTGCGTGAGAATGCGGGACGGTGCCTGTCGAGGGAGGTCCTGCTGCGGCAGGTGTGGGGCTACCGGGATGGCGTCAAGAGCCGGACGCTGGACGTTCATGTTCAGCGGCTTCGCAAGAAGCTGGGACCGGACCAGGGAGCGAAGATCCTGACGGTGTTCCGCGGCGGCTATCTGTGGTCGAACGGGAACCTCGGTATGTCGGAAACATCGACCGAGCAGGCGACCAGTAACTAGCCCTCGCTTCAACGTTCGGCCACCCAAGAAAAAGGGCCCGCTACCAGGGCAGCAACGGGCCGAAGCGTTGAGTCAGAGCATCTGGAAGGGGAACGGCTCGAAAGCCGCCCCCCTCGATGCACAATACTGTATCACGAAAGAAACAATGTGTCAGCCGCCCGAGGTAGGCATGACGGCGCTCCCGGTTTCGAGGTCGGTCTGCGCCGGAGCGAGCGGCAGG
>CAWELS010000048.1:0-97205 GCA_963809945.1 Bryobacterales bacterium
GGATGAAAATCTTCTTCTCGGCGTCCGCTTTCTTGTCGTCGGGATAGTCGGCCGGCGCGCCCGAGGTAGAAGTGGTTGCGGATGCCCCGGCAGTGATCCTTGTCGGGGTGGCTCAAAAGGTACGCATCGACGTAGGGGCGGCCTTTTTTGTCGCGTTTCAAGCGCCTGCGCAAATCCACCGCAACATCGCGGATGGAATCATTTCCGCCCCCCGTTTCGCGGATATTGCAGTCAATCAGGATGGTAGTCTCCGCTGAATCACCCAGCTTGATCAGCGTCATGTCTCCGTTATCGACAGGGAAAAAAGTGATTGTGGTACCCATCTGGAACGTCCCCTTCTCCAATTTCAGGCACTCATGCAGTCGCCCAAAATGCCTCTCGAGATTCTAGACCCATATATTTATTATACTCATTGTTAGGTGACGAGCACAGCACGCGGAGGTGCGATGGTAAAGGGCAGCAACCGGGGGAGAGCTTCGCTCCCCGCAAAGTGGGGACAGGCGCAGCGATTGGAATTCATTGAGTTTCGCCTCTATTGGGAGGGGAAACTCAATCGCCGCGATCTGATCGATTTCTTTGGCATCTCGACGCCGCAGGCCTCACTCGATCTGGCACGCTATATGGAGCTTGCGCCCGAGAATATCGCCTATGACAAGAACTTGAAGGCCTATCTGCCGGCGCGGCGCTTCCGCCCGGTCGTGTCATCACCGAGGCGGCAACCTACTCGACCTTCTCCTCGCGCCGGAACGGCCGCTGTCCAACTTCGTGGGTTGGATGCCGCCTCTGGGGTTCCTGAAGGTCCCCAATCGGCAGGTGAAGCCCGCGGTGCTGCGCCCGGTGTTGCAGGCCATCCGTGAGGGCGCCAAGCTGCGCCTCGATTATCAGTCCATGACCAGGCCGGCTCCGACCGAGCGGGCCATCAGCCCGCACGCGATCGCCTTTGACGGTCTACGTTGGCACGCGCGCGCCTATTGCTACGAACATAAGACCTTTCGCGACTTCGTTCTCGCGCGGATTTTGAAAATCCATGGCTCCGAACCATCCGAGATCGATCCCGCAAGCCGATACAACGTGGTATCGCATGGTGGACGTTGTGCTGGCCCCGCATCCAGAGCTTTCGGCGGCCCAACGGAAGGCAATTGCGCTCGACTACGGAATGAAGGACGAACGCCTGGTGCTGAAGACACGCCGCGCGCTCGCGTTCTATGTCTTGCGCCAACTGGGCCTCGACGAGGAAGGGGAGGCCCGCGTTCGCAGAATATCGTCCTCTTAAACCGCGATGAGATCCTTGCGGCAACTAAGGAGGGAGCGTGAGACACGATGGTTGCGCCGGCGGTAAACGGAAGGCTGTTTTCTATGACGATCGATGATGTTGTTTCGAAGGTAACCGACCCCTACGAGCGTCAGGCTCGTCTCTACCCGGCGCTGTTGGCCCTCTTGCCATTACTGGCCATGATTGGGCTTCTTTACGCGCCGGCTGCGACGGCGCTTGCCGGCATCGTGACTGTGGCGGTGTCGTGCGGCGGATCTACTCATGACGAGCGTCTGCCGCGAATTTGGCAAGCGCCTGGAGTATCGCCTCTATAGCGAGTGGGGCGGCAAGCCAAGCACGCAGTTGCTACGGCACCGGGACCGGACGATCGAGAGCGTCACCAAGTTGCGCTATCACGCGTTTCTCGCGGGCAGAATTGGCCAGGCTTTTCCGGATAGCGAGCAGGAGACGCAGAACCCGGAAAAGGCGGATGATCTCTATCAGTCGGGAGTCAGATGGCTTCTCAACCATACTCGGCCGGACGATACCAAGAAATTCGATCTCCTCTTTAAGGAGAACATCGCCTATGGCTTCCGCCGCAACGCCCTCGGCATCAAACCGCTGGGTCTGACGATCACGGTGGGCTGCCTGCTTTGGATCGTGGTGCGCCAGGTTCTCATCTTTTTCGCCTCGGCCCACCCCTTCAATGATATCGGTGTGCTGTGGCGCCTCCCGGAGAACGTCGCCGCATCATTGATGGCCTCCATCGCGATGCTGGCCGCATGGCTCTTCTTTTTTACGAAAGCGACCGTCCGCACGGCGGCATTCACCTACGCTGAGGCGCTGCTGCGCGCATGTGATGTTTTGGAACGGTAGAAAAAGAAGATGAGAATCGAGATTTCTTCAATGTCGGCCACGGCGCGGCGGCGCTGGTGGTGGCCGATAACAACAACGTCGTGCTCTTCGATTGCGGTCACGATTCGGAGGGTTTCCGGCCGTCGGTTTATCTGCCGCAAAACTGGCGGGCGGTGCAACAGTTGGTTGTCAGCCACTACGACAGCGATCATGTGAGCGATTTGGCGAATTTGCGGACGCGGATGCCGATCGAGCGTCTGCTCTCGAACCCTTCGATCAGTGTCGATGAAATCCGCCGGCTCAAGCTGCAGGAAGGCCCGCTTACGCCGGGCATGGCCGCTTTGCTCGAGATGAAAAGCAGCTTCGGGCGCCGTCCAGAATGAAGCCGATCTGACCGGCATCTCCATTCCCTATTTCTATCTTCCCTACGGCCCACGCTTTACGGACATGAACAATCTCAGTATCGTAGCATTCGTCAGGTACGGTGATTTTTGTGCCGTCATACCGGGTGACATCGAACGCCCGGGCTGGCTGAAGATGCTTGAGAACAATGACTTTCGCCAGCAACTCGCGGCGGTGAATGTCTTTCTGGCCTCGCATCATGGCCGCGACAACGGCTATTGCGAGGAGGTGTTCCGATACTGCCATCCGGACATTGTCGTAATTTCGGATGGCCCCATCCAACACGACTCTCAACAGCACTGCTATGATCGCCATGCGCGAGGGCTCAACTTCTCACGTGCTGGGTCGCGCTATGTCCTGACGACTCGCTGCGACGGGCACATCGTGATCAACAAAACGATCGGCCAGCCTTTTACGATCCGAAAAGAACGTTGATCTCATGAGGTCTATCTGGTGTTTGGCGCACTGAATCGTCCGTTTCACGAGTGGGGCAAGGCTCAGCCGCCGCCGTTGTCAAGTATTAGGGCCTGTACTCTTTCAGCGGCCACCTCCAGCGTCCGCGCGGCAGTACGTGGGAGGACCCGTCTTTGCGCGATTTCTGCTCGCTCCGGATTAGGACCGCGAAGTCGGCTTGTCACCGGAACCACGGCAGTCGTGGCACTTGGCCGGGGAACGCCCGACCCGGCGATGTGCTACCGCCTGGGCGGGCTCCTGGCCACCCTTGCGTCTCCAAGAAGTCGGCAATCTGCGCTCAAGTCCTGAGAAACGCCGTTCCGGACGCTGGCCCCTGTGTCCACGGCCTCGGGTCTCTACGTTGCTGAGGCGGGGAGGCGGACTGCGCCCCTTGTCCACCATCTCGACGCCATCAGAAAGCCCGCCCGCGCCAGGCGCAAAGTCCAATCTTCCGCCCCTCGCAGAAGTCGCTTTCGCAGTGAACCCACGGGCTCGGCATCAGTTTCGATGGGGGGGACACTGCTGCGGCACGTCCAGGGTGGAACCTGGAAAGCGAGGCCGCAATGTCCCCGCAGTATTCGGGTTCCCAATATACGTTCATATACGTTCATATACGGCCTCCCCCTTCCCTCGAAAAACACGCATCCCCCCAATACGCAGTCACAGCCGATCCACTTTTTTCTTTCCCCCTAATATCAACCACTTACCCTCTCCCAACCCGACGATCTCTCCCCTCCGCCCTGTACCCTAAGACCGAACCCCTCTGCGCCCTTCGCGCTCTTTGCGGTTCAAACAAACTCAATCCAAAAGGAGACCAAAATGGCCACAACGGCACAGATCGTCGCGAATCGCGCCAACGCGCAACACTCTACCGGTCCCAGGACCGATGAGGGCAAGGCCCGCTCGGCCGCCAACAGCATCACTCACGGCTTCTACTCCAAGGCCTTCATCGTCCGTCCCGACGAGCAGGCCGACTTCGACGACATGCTCGCCGATCTGACCAACGCTCTCCAACCCAAGGCGATCGATGCCTTGGCCGCGGAACTCTTCGCCCAGGTCGTCCACGCCTCCTGGAACCTCCACCGTCTCCGCATCCTCGAAAGCAAGGTCTACGCCGAGCACGAGGACCCCTTCGAGGACGAGGCCAGCATCCGCAAGCTCGAGCTGATCGCGCGCCACCGGGCCCGCTATGAGCGCACCCGCCAGTCCGCGCTCAAGCAGTGCAAGGAATACGAAACCAACTTCTGTAACTTCTCCGCGATCCCTTACGAATGGCGCCGCGAGATCCCGCGCGTGGTCGACGTCCACAGCATCCACAAAGCGCGCCGCATCCGGACCAAGGCTTTCGCCTACGAGGAGTTCCTCTCGCCGGAGCAGTTGAATGAGCACCAACAGGAAAAGCACGAGTTGGAAACCCGTCGCCGCGGACTCAACTCTACCTCCTCCGTCCGCGGTCACTAAGTTGTCTGGGCAGGCGGTTTCGCCTCTCAATAGGGCCTCCCAGTACCTTTCTTCCAGGCGTCCCGGCCCGCGCCACTCTGTATCTTCCCTCCAAGAGAACCCCCACTGTCTTTTACGTCCGGCGACTGACCCGAATCCACCCCCGCCAGTCCCGTTCGAGCCCGCCATCCCCCGTTTCACCTCCTCCCGTGAGCCCGATCCGGCCCCGTCATGCCCGTTTTGGGCCTGTCCCCGCCCCTGGGAATCGGCTTCGCTTCGTCGACGCGGCTATCTTCCGTATCCGGCGGCGGGCGGACCATTGTTCCGATATACTGCCCCCATGTCGAGCGTCGGTATCTCATCTCCGGGCGCGGACCGCCGATGCGCGTCTGGAATCGGACTCTTCCTGCTCCTGCTGCTCCCCGCCGTCGGCCAGGCCCAATCACCGGACTACCAGATCCGCGGCATGTTGCCCTGGCACAACTTCCTCTCCGGCCCCACGGCCTGGAATGAAGACGACTGGGAGCACTACCTCGACTGGATGCACGCCCGCGACCTCAACCTCCTCGTGCTCCACTGCTACACGGGCGGCGCCCAGCGATATGCGACCTACGTCGAGCCGATGATCCGCATCGAGTACCGGGGCGTCGTGCCGGCCGCCGGCTTCGATACCTCGCTGACCGCCCGCTGGGGCTACCGTCCGCTGGCCGTCTCCGATTTTGCCTTCGGTACCGCCGCGCTGTTCCAACCCGGCGCCGGCGCGTTCGGCTCCCGGGCCGCGACCGAGGCCCGTACCAACAGGGAACGGTACGATCGCGCCCAAACCCTCATCCGGCGCGTCTTCGCGATGGCCCATGAGCGCGGCATTCGGGTAGCGATGGGCTTCGAGTTCGGCGTCTATCCGCCGGAGCTCTACTCGGTCATCCCGCCCGCTTCCTGGTGGCCGGAGCACATGCTCCCGGACCCTACCCATCCGGCCTCGCGGGAGATCCTGCAGCGCACCATCGACGACATCCTGCGCGCCTATCCGGACATCGATTGGATCTGGCTATGGCTCCAGGAACTCCACACCTCGGCCGGTGCGCTCCGTGCGTCGCCGGAGTTCCAGAAGCAAATGAAGCAGGACGCCCCGCTGTTTGCCGATGGCGCCGACGACAGCCTGGTGCTGACCGGCGTCTGGTCGCTCGCCTACATCCGCGCCGCGCACCGCTACCTGGCCGAGCGGGCGCCGAAGGTACGGCTCGCCGTCAGCGGCTGGGGCGGGCAACTCTACACCGATCTGCTCGCGACGCTCAATAAAGGACTGCCGCCGGACATCGTGCTGGCGTGCCTGAACCCCGCCCAGGGCGCCCGGCCGCAGCCGGCGGTCTTCAAGGAGATCGCCGCCAAACGCGAGGCGATCATCATCCCGTGGCTCGAAGGCGACGCCCGGCTCTGGCACGCGCAACCGCGCGTCACGGCGCTCCGCGACCAACTCCGCCTCGGCCGCGAGCAGGGCGTCCAGGGGAGCGTGGCCATCCATTGGCGCACCGAGGACATCCGCCCGAACATGGAGGCCTACGCGCGCTTCGTCAACCACCCCGACGCCGCGCCAACCGTCGAGGAGTTCTACCGCCAGGACGCGCTCGCCCGCTTCGGACCCGGCTCCGAAGCCATCGCCGACCTGCTGGCCCGCATGGACCGTGAGCGCTGGTTCGATACCATCGATTCCCCCGAGTATTTCCCCTACAGCCCGGGCTGGGGCCGCCTGACCGCCAAGCTGCGCTCCCGGCTCGAGAGCGCCGAGGCGCAGGTCGAGGAGTTCCGAGGGAAGACGGCGGATGAAAAGTACCAGGCGAACCTCGCGTGGCTGGCGGCAACGCTCCGCTTCACGCTGCTGCTCGACGAGGTCTCACGCGCCATCGCGCCCGCCTACCAGTTACGCGACCGCGCCGTAGTGGGCCCGAAACCCACTGCCGGGGAACTCGAGGTGGCCGCCAGGGCCTTCAACGCCGCTCCCATCGAAGAGCTGTTCCGGACCTACGCCGCCCGCGTCCGCTCCCGCGGCGAGTTAGGCGTCCTAAGCGCCCTCAACCAGAAGCTCTGGACCCAGTATGTAGACCTGCAGCGTTTCCTCGACGCGGCGAGTCAATCGCAGTAGTTAGCACTAACTTAACGGCAGCCCGGCAAAGTGGGGCGAGCTTCCGCTTGCGAAGGGCTTCAGCCCGTCCGCTCGCGTCAGCAAGCCCTCCCGGTGTTACTCAGCCCTCGCGTCCGGCGCCAGCAGCTTCACCAGCTCGCTATGCAGCGGCTCCCCGCAGGAGGTCAGCAGGCTGCCGCCCCAAATCACGTCCTCCTCTTCGCCATCGGCTGTCGTCGCCTTGCCGCCCGCCTCGCGAACGCACGGCACCACCGCGGCGATATCCCAGGGCTGCATCAACGTATCGAGCGCCGCCTGTAGCGCCCCCCGGCAGACGAGCAGGTGCTGGAAGCAGTCCGACACGAACCGGAACTTCCGGGCGCCTTCGATATAGGCCGACAGCCGGTACGGGATCTCGCCCTCCTTGGAGGCCAGGTCCGAGGAATGGATCGCCGTTGCCGACACGACGGCATCCGCCAGGCTCGCCGCCGGACTCACTTGAATCCGCACCGGCGTGGCGTCCCGGTGCCGGTACCAGCAGCCCCCGCCCGTGGTGGCGTACACGGTCTCGCGCAGGGCTGGGATATGGATTACGCCCACCGTCGGCTGACCGTGCTCGAGCAACCCGACCAGCGTCCCGAACAGCGGTACGCCGAGCGTGAACGACGCCGTGCCGTCGATCGGATCGAGCACCCACAGATGCTCGGCGTCGCGGGCGGCCGTCGAGCCGTACTCCTCGCCTAGCACGTCGTGGTCCGGATACCGCTCGCTGATCAAATCGCGCATGGCGGACTCGGCTTCCCGGTCCGCGTCGGTGACCTCCGTGCCGTCGGCTTTGAGGCTCACCTCGCAACGCCGATACCGCGGCTCGATGCGTGCGGCCGCCGTCGCGGCTAACTTGAGCGCGAACTGCAGATACTCCTGGTGATGCTCCTGACCCATGGACTCGTTATAGCATTCCTGACGCCTGGCTCACACGGTCCGGCCCGCCCGGCGGCGGGGACCGGTCACCGCCAGCCGAAAGACCGTCGTCAGGATCTTCACCCCGGCGCGGACACTCGCCTTCAGGTTCGCCGATACCTTTCCCTGGCCCGCCCGGCGGAGCCCGTAGGAGACCGGCACCTCGACCACGCGCAGCCCGTGCTGCAGTGCCCGGACCTGCATCTCGACCGTCCAGCCGTAATTCCGGTCCCGCATGCCGAGCCGATCCAGGGCATCGCGGCGGATGGCGCGGAACGGCCCGAGGTCCGAGTAGCGGTGGCCATAGAAGACCCGGATGAGCGTGGTCGCGAGCCAGTTGCCAAAGCGCTGGTGCGGTTCGAGCGCCCCGGGTTCCGCGACCCCGAGCACCCGCGATCCGATAACCAAATCGGCGTGGCCTGCGTCTATCGGCTGTAGAAGGGCCAGCGCCTCGGCGGGGTCCTCGGAACCGTCGGCCTGCATGAAGGCGATGGTGTCGATCCCGGCCGGTAGCGCCGCGATCGCCCGCAGACAGGCCGCGCCGTAGCCGCGTTCCGGCTCGCGAACCACCATCGCGCCCGCCGCGCGCGCCACCTCGGCGGTCCGGTCGGTGGAGCCATTGTCGGCGACCACCACCAGGTCGAACAGCGACGGTGGAATCGCGGCCAGCGTCGCGCCGATCACCGGCTCCTCGTTGAGTGCCGGGATAATCAGCGCCGGCCTCAAGCCCGGCGGATGGCGAATATCGGCCATTGGGATAAGATAGTAAGTAAGGGTCCGCTGAGAACAATGCAGGAGAGGCAGGGAAGCGAACAGGCTCCGTCGGCTGACGTCACCCAGGAGACACCCGTCGGCCCGCCGTCGCAACCGTCACCCGGACGATCATCGCTCGCTTCTCTGACGGCGTGGGGCCGGGACCTTGTTCTCTCCGTCCTGATCGCCATTGTCGTCATCCTGTTCATCTACCAGCCGGTGAAGGTGGAAGGCACTTCCATGATGCCTTCGCTACTCGACCAGGAGCGCATCTTCATCAACAAGTTTATCTACCGCTTCGGACTGGGCGAGATCGAGCGCGGCGACACCGTTGTCTTCTGGTTCCCGGGCGACCCCTCGAAGTCCTATATCAAGCGCGTCATCGGCCTTCCCGGCGACCGGATCGAGGTTGTCGACGGAACCGTCTGGGTCAACGGCCAGCCGCTCCAGGAAGACTACGTCCCGGAGCAGTACCGCGACCATCAGTCGCGGCCCCCGATGGTCGTTCCGCCGGGTTACTACTATGTCCTCGGCGACCACCGCTCGTCGTCCAACGACAGCCGCAACTGGGGACCCGTCGCCGGCGACCAGATCTACGGCAAGGCGGTGTTCGCCTACTGGCCCGTCGACAAGATCGGTCCGCTGCCGTAGAAAGCATTCGATCGTAAGGCGGACGTCCCCGTCCGCCGCCGACCTCCTGGTCGGCCTCCGGGCGAGTGGCGGGAAGCTTCACCTTCGGCCGATCAGCCAGAACACGACCGACGCCAGAATACTCAACAGGAGACACGTCACCAGGGGAAAGTAGAAAGTGGAATTCTTGCCGTGGATGACTATGTCGCCGGGGAGCCGCCCGAGCTTGATCGGGAGCCTCCCGGCGAAGGTGACGAGAAGGCCGGCGCCCACCAGGACCAGTCCGAGGATGATGAGCGTCCGGCCGAGATGCATTGCGGGTTAGACCGAGTAAGTCCGCCCCTTGTTGATGCCGAGCAGGATCTGCACCATGCGGTGGCCGATCAGCTCGTGCAGTGTCAGGAGCTCCTTGTTGGCCTCGAAGATCGCCGTGGCGTCGCCCGCGGCGGCCTTCTCGCCTCCGGCGCGCAGCGCGGCGCTGGCTTCCTTGACGATCGGGTCTTCGATGACCTCGCCGGCCATCTCCCAGAGGGTGATGAAGCGATCCACCACCGTCGGGACGCTAACGCTGAAGACGCCCCAGTTCGAGGTGGTGCGAGGCGGCTTGTAGTCGAGGTTGAACGGCCCGTTGAAGCCGTGACTGCGGAGCAGAACCAGGATGTTGAGCCAGTCGAGCGGATTGATCAGGCCGACCCCGATGTCGACGTCATGCTTCAGCGGGTAGCCGTCGTTGATGTCGAAGTGCCAGAGCTTGCCTTTCAGCAGCGCCCGGGCCAGCACGGCGCGGGCGGCGCCGCCCCACATCAGCTCGTGCAGGTATTCCGGGTTCAAGCCCACCATCTCGGGGTGCGTCAGCAGGCCGGAGTCGATGAAGGCCATCATGGCGTCGGAGGTCGGCAGCAGGATCTGTGCCTGCGGCTCGAAGGGCTTCGCCTCCAGGCAGTGCTTCAGCGTGTCGCGGCCGCGCTTCTTGGCTTCCTCGATGTCGGCGTCGCAGGCGGCGTTGATGGCGCCGGCGTACCACTTGAGCGTCTCGGTCTCCTCCACCGCGCCCTGGATCTGGTAGCCGAGCGAGCCCGGCCAGTAGACGGCGAACTTGGCGCCGAGCTCGTGGCCGATCCGGACGGTGTTCTGGCAGCGCCAGTTGCTGTACTCACGGATCTGCGGGGACTCGGAGGCCGGACTGGAGGCGAACACGGCGTGATGGAAGGTCTCCGTGGTGACCATCGAACATTCGACGCCGTTGTCGGCGAGCGACTTGCCGATCCGCTCCACGATCTTCGCCTGTTCGTCCTTCCCGAGCGCATCGGTCGGGATGACGTCGGTGTCGTGGCTGCACCAGCAGCGGACGCCGATCTCGCCCCACTTGGCGATGACGTCTTCAAAAGTGATCTTGGTGCGCGTCGGGGCATGGAACAGCGCATGGCCTTCGTAGGCGGCCGCCCACTGGGGGCCGGAGATATAGAACTTGCGGCGCTGCTCCGGAGTATAGGAGCCGCCGCAGGCTTGATAAAGGCGTTCGACGAGCGATTGCTGCTCGCTGGCAGGGACAGGTTTCATTTCAGTGCTCCGCTTTGCAGTGTATGTGCGCGGGGGCTGCCGTCGCAACCGGCTGGTAAACTATGAATATGGGCGCTTTACCGGTCGCCAGGGAGATTTCCGTCGAGGAGTACCTCGCGAATCCTTCTTACGAGCATTGCGAGTACGTTAACGGCCGCCCGGTGGAGTTGAATGTGGGAGGCAAGCCGCACGGTCGGATTCAGACGAATTGCGCCTATTGGCTGAAAGACTACTTCCGGAAGCACGGGGGTGGCTATGCGGCAACCGAGATGCACTGCCGAATGCGCCTCGGGGAACAAGTTCGATTCCGGCTCCCGGACGTATCGGTGGTCCTGAACGACGAGCATCCTGACGAACGATATCTGGATCGCGCCCCGGACCTGGCCATAGAGATCCGGTCTCCCGACGATTCGATGACCAACCAGATGCGCAAGTTCGAAGAGTACTTCGCCAACGGCGCCCGCCTCGGTTGGTTGATTCTCCCGGAAGAGAAGTCGGTGATCGTCCTTACTCCGAACAGCGCCCCGCGCACCGTCACCGAGGGCGGTGTCCTCGACGGCGGCAGTGTCCTGCCCGGTCTCGAGATCCCCGTCGAAGAGTTGTTCGCCTGAAGCCTCTGTTATAATTCCCGCATCACACTGGGAGAAGGGAGCCTCATCGCCGCCACTTTGCGCGGGAGCCCCGTGGAGAGGAGTTCACCTGTTAATGAGTCAAGACGGCGTCTATCCCCCGAGCGACGAGTTTGTCCGCCACGCCAACGTCTCCGGCATGGAGGCATATCGCGACCTCTACGAGCGTGCCAAGGAGAATCCCGAGGAGTTCTGGGGCGAGCTGGCCGAAAAGGAGATCCACTGGTTCGAGAAGTGGACCAACGTCTTTGAATGGCATCCGCCGTTCGTCAAGTGGTTCGTCGGCGGCAAGACGAACATGTCGCTATAACTGCCTCGACCGTCATCTCGACGAGCGCGGGAATAAATACGCCATCATCTGGGAAGGCGAGCCGGGTGACGAACGCAAGATCACCTATCGCGGCCTGCACAAGCTGGTCTGCCGCTTCGCCAATGTGCTCAAGGACGCCGGCTACAAGGCGGGCGACAAGGCGATCCTCTACATGCCGATGGTCCCCGAGCTGCCGGTGGCGATGCTCGCCTGCGCGCGGCTCGGCATCATGCACTCAGTGGTGTTCGGCGGCTTCTCGGCCGAGGCGCTGAAGCTGCGCATCCAGGATCTCGGCGCCACGCTCGTAATCACGGCCGACGGCGGCTGGCGGCGCGGCAAGGAGGTCCGGCTGAAGGATGCCGTCGACGAAGCGCTCGAGGAGTGCCCCGGCGTCAAGGACTGCGTCGTTTTGAAGCGCACCGGTTCCGCTATCACCATGAAGGAAGGCCGCGACTCCTGGTGGCACGAACTCGAGGCCCAGGCCGGCGACGCCTGTGAGGCCGTGCCGCTCGATTCCGAGCACCCGCTGTTCGCCCTCTACACCTCCGGCACGACGGGCAAGCCCAAGGGCATTCTCCACACCACCGGCGGCTACATCCTCGGCGCCACGATGACCGTCAAGTGGGTCTTCGACATCAAGGACGACGACGTCTACTGGTGCGCCGCCGACATCGGCTGGATCACCGGCCACAGCTACATCGTCTACGGGCCGCTCTCGGCCGGCGCGACCACGGTGATGTATGAAGGCGCCCCCGACACCCCGGCCTGGGACCGCTGGTGGCAGATGGTCGAGAAGTACAAGGTCAACATCCTGTACACTTCCCCGACGGCCGATCCGGGCGCTTCTGCGCCAGGGCGACGAGTGGCCGAACAAGCACGATCTGTCGAGCCTGCGCCTGCTCGGCTCCGTCGGCGAGCCCATCAATCCGGCCGCCTGGGAGTGGTACTACAAGGTGATCGGCAAGGAGCGCTGCCCATCGTCGACACCTGGTGGCAGACCGAAACCGGCTCCATCATGATCGCTCCGATGCCGGGCGCAGTGCCCGCCAAGCCGGGTTCGGCGACGCTGCCCATGCCGGGCGTACTGGCCGAGGTGGTCGACGGCGCTGGTAAACCCGTGGCCGCGGGCGAGGAAGGCTACCTGGTCATCGAGCGTCCCTGGCCGAGCATGATGCGCACCATCTGGGGCGACCCCGAGCGCTACGAACAGACCTATTGGAGCCGCGTCCGCGGCAAGTACTTCACCGGTGACGCCGCGCGCCGCGACGAGGACGGCTACTTCTGGGTGCTGGGCCGCGTCGACGACG
The DNA here is from genome assembly GCA_963809945.1 of Bryobacterales bacterium. GTDB lineage: Bacteria > Acidobacteriota > Terriglobia > Bryobacterales > Bryobacteraceae > CAWELS01. The sequence goes on from CAWELS010000048.1 coordinate 12,671, forward strand.
TCATGAACGTGAGTGGGCACCGGCTGAGCACGATGGAGATCGAGTCCGTGCTGGTGCGCTTCCCGGCGGTGGCCGAGGCGGCCGTGGTCGGCACGTCCGGACGAGATGACCGGTCAGGCGGTCTGCGCCTTCATCACCCTGAAGGAAGGCAGCCACGATCTGCGACAAGCTCCGCGGCGAGATGCAGCGATTGGATCGCGCACGAGATCGGCAAATTCGCCCGCCCGAAGGAGATCCAGTTCGCCGAGGCGCTCCCCAAGACCCGCAGCGGCAAGATCATGCGCCGCCTGCTCCGCGAGATCGTCACCACGAACAAAGTCACCGGCGACATCACGACGCTCGAGGATCTGTCGGTGGTGAACCGGCTGTCGAGTTAGGGCTGCGGCCACGGCTGTGGCCTGATTCCACCGCTCCCTCTGGTCACGGCTCGCAGATGAGCGTTCGGCCCAATGCGAGCCGCGACCGAAGGGAGCGGTTGCTGACCATCCGGACGAAACTATCCGAGCGAGAGGAACTTCTCATAGGCGGCGTCCCAGCCCGGCACCGGCCGTGGCTCATAGGTCTCAACGGGGAACGATGCGCGGACCAGCGCCCGCGCCTCCTCCAATCCGGACAGCAGTCCGGACCCGATCGCCTGGATGAGCACGTTGCCCGCGGCTGTCGCCTCGGTCGGACCGGCGACAACGGTACGCCCGGTGCAGTCGGCCACAAACTGGTTGAGCAGTCCGTTCTTCGATCCGCCGCCGACGATGTGGATGGTCGCAATCCTCCCGCCGAGGAGCCGGTCGAGATCCTCGAGCACCTGCCGGTAACGTAGCGCGAGGCTTTCGAGGATCGAGCGCTCCATCTCGCCCGGCCCGTCCGGCGCGGCCTGGCCGGTGTCATGGCAGAAGGCGGCGATGCGTTCGGGCATCCGTCCGGGCTCGGAAAAACGGTCCGGATGGATGACGGCGCGGAACGGCCGGGCGCTCTCGGCCATCGCCGTCAGATCGGCGTAGCTGTAGTTCTCGCCAGCTAACGCCCAGGCGCGGCGGCACTCCTCGATCAGCCACATGCCGGCGATGTTCTTGAGCAGTCGGATTTTGCCGCCGGCGCCGACCTCGTTGGTGAGATTCGCCGCGAGCACCTCCGGCGTGACCAGCGGCTGGTCGGCCTCGACGCCCATCAAGCTCCAGGTGCCGGAGCTGATGTAGCACCAACTCCCGCCGGTGGCCGGGACGGCGGCAACCGCGGAAGCCGTATCGTGACAGCCGGTCGCGTAGACGGGCGTGCCGGGCGCCAGACCCGTGGCCTCGCCGACGTATGGCAGCAGCGTTCCGAGCCGCTCGCCCGGGTCGACGATCGGGGGCAGAATCCCGATGGGCAGGCCGAGCTTCGCGAGCAGCTCGACGGCCCAGTTCCCGGTGCGGGGATTGTAGAACTGCGACGTCGAGGCGATGGTCCGTTCGGCCCGCGCGACGCCGGTGAGCCAGTAGTTGAAGATGTCCGGGATGAAGAGCAGCTTCTCGGCCACGCGTAGGGCCGGGGCCGCGCAACGTTTCATCGCGTAGAGCTGGACGAGCGAGTTGATATCCATGAACTGGATACCGGTGAGTTCAAAGATCTCTTCCCGGGGAACCGCACGGCAGAGCTCGCCGGTCATTCCGGCAGTGCGCGCGTCGCGGTAGTGCCGGGGATTGTCCACCAACGCGCCGTCGGCGCCGAGGAGGCCGAAGTCGACGCCCCAACAGTCGACACCGATCCCGTCGAGATGCAGTCCGCGCGCGCGACCGGCTACAGAGGCGCCGGCGAGCATCTCATGCCACAGACGGAGCGTGTCCCAGTAGAGTCCATGGAGAAGGCGCACGGGTTCGTTGGGAAAGCGGTGGAGCTCTTCGAGAGTGAGTCTCCCGTCGCCGATCGCACCGAGCATGGCGCGGCCGCTCGATGCGCCGAGGTCGAATGCCAGGAAGTGCCGCATGCGGGGGCCAGTATATCTCGGCGGGGCCGGGGTAGGGAAGCGTCCGAGGACGGACCGGCTCGGGTCTTCCGCCTAACGCTCGGCGAGGGGCTGAAGGACTGGGAGCGCCTGTGGAGCATAGCCGCAGATCGACGTTGTCGATCAAGTTATGGGTTTTCAGTAGCCTGGGTGAGCACTAACAGGAGGTGGGTGGGGGATACCGCACTCTTGGGGTATATTTACCCACGGTTACAGATGGGGCAAATGCCGTAACACCTTGGTTTTCAGTGACGGCGAGTTTGGCATGCGGAGTGCATATACAGAAGCAACAAATAAGTCATCATTGACTTAATAGCATCCCCAGCGGCGAATCCCAGTTCGCCGCTTGCCCCTCCGAACGGGCCACGGAGTCCCCTCCCCGTGGCCCGGAGTCCTCTGCAGGGCCTGCTACCCCTCCAGCAGGCCCTGTTCTTCGTTTGGACGACGAAATCAGCCTTTTAGCGTTTCCCCCTCGTAATTTTTTGATTTTCGATCTTAGCCGGTCTGGTATGCTACACACCGAAGGGAACTGTGAAGAACCCCTTTGGGATGTTCCACCGACGCCTCGGAAGGATTGAAAAGATTGAGGAACGGCGGGACGGTGCCCGGATGTTTTCACAGTTTCGAGTCACCGGCCTGAAGAGGTCAACCGCTATGAAATCTGCCCTGTTCGCGTTTCTACTCTGCCTCATTCTGGCGACCCTGGCCGTCGCCGCACCGCCGAACGTCGTCATCATCTTCGCCGACGATCTTGGCTACGGCGACCTCGGCGTCTACGGCAATCCCACCATCCACACACCGCATCTGGACCGGCTCGCCACCGGCGGCCAGAAGTGGACCAACTTCTACGTCGCCGCCAGCGTCTGCACGCCGAGCCGCGCCGGCCTGTTGACCGGCCGCCTGCCGGTCCGCAGCGGCATGACCTCCGCTGTCCAAAGAGTCCTCTTTCCCGATTCGACCGGCGGCCTCCCGCCCCAAGAGATCACCATCGCGGAAGTGCTCAAGGGGCAAGGCTACACGACAGCAGCCCTGGGCAAGTGGCACCTCGGGCACCGGCCTCAATTCCTGCCCACCAGCCAGGGCTTCGACTCCTACTTTGGCATCCCCTACTCGAACGACATGGATGTGGTCGCGGATGCGCCGCACGACTGGTCGCTGTGGGCGCACCCCGACTACCACAACTTCCACGTGCCGCTCATGCGCGACCAGAAGATCGTCGAGCGCCCGGCCGAACCAGAACACCATCACCCGGCGCTACACCGAGGAAGCGGTGCGCTTCATCCGGGCTCATCGCGAGGGGCCGTTCTTCCTTTACCTCGCCTACAACCTGCCGCACGTCCCGCTGTTCCGCTCTCACCAGTTCGCCGATTCGAGCCTGCCGCGGGCTTTACGGGGATGTCGTCGAGGAGATCGACTGGAGCGTTGGCCAGATCCGCCAGACGCTCGAGGCGGAAGGCATCGCCGGCGACACGCTGGTGGTCTTCACGTCCGACAACGGACCCTGGCTGACCTATAACGAGCAAGGCGGCTCGGCCGGGCCGCTGAAGGAAGGGAAGGGCTCCACGTGGGAAGGCGGCATGCGGGAGCCGGCCATCTTCTGGTGGCCGGGCCACATCACGCCGCACGTGGTCGAGGACATGGGCAGCACGCTCGACCTGCTGCCCACCGTCGCGGCTCTGGCCGGCGGCGCCGCTCCGAAGGACCGGGTGATCGACGGCTACGACCTCTCGGACGTCCTGCTCGGCACGGCCCGGAGTCCGCGCAATGAGATGTTCTTCTACCGCGGCCCCGAGATCTTCGCCGCCCGGGTGGGCAACTACAAAGCCCACTACAAGACCCAGCCCGGGTTCCGTGACGAGCCGGCTGTGCCGCACGATCCGCCGCTGCTCTTCGACCTGGGGCACGATCCCGGCGAGCACTGGGACATCGCCAAGGACCACCCGGAGATCATCGCGATGATCGAGGAGGCCGTGGCCAGGCACAAGGCGACCGTCGCCCCGGTAAAGGATCAACTCGCCGAGCGCGACCCGTCGGCGCTCAGCGATCAGACGACGGTGGAGTAGTGCGGTAGACCACGTAGCCGGCGTTCGCGAAAACCGGCGTGCGGCCCGGCACCGAGCGGCTCTGGTGGAGAACGACGTAGTCGATGCCGAGTGAGGCGTAGCGCGCCAGGTCATCGGGCCGGAACGGAGTTAGCATCGTCGTGGAATAGCGCTCCCACCACTGGTGGGCGAAGCTCACGACCATGTTGACCTGGCCGCCGGATTTCCAGTCGACGTAGACGGCGCGCTCGGCTTCCGCCCGGAAGATGCCCGGCTGGCGTCCGCGGCCGACGTCGGGGAACAGGAAGACCGCGTCGAGGCTCGTCTCGCGACGTGCCCAGGCGGCCAGCTCGTCGAGGGCCGCGTGGTGCCGGATGGGTTCGGTCTCGACGTGTCCGATCTTCGGCAGCGCGACAAACGGCAGGACGAGGGCGACCGCCCACACGGCCCATCCGGCCCGCGGCCGCGTAGCCAGCCAGCCGGCCGCCGACAGCACCAGGGCGAGCCCCACCACCAGGCCGAGACGCCGCAGGATGAGCGGGTCGGCGAGGTTGGGCCACAGCAGGTCCAGGACGTTGTGCTGGACCGGAATCAGGAACGCCGCCATGCCCCAGGCGACGGCCTCGATGCGCTTCCCGCCGCGGGCCGCCCGGAGGCAAGCCGTGGCGGTGAGGATCACGGCGGTGGCGGGGATCCAGAGCACCGCCCGCGCCGGCTGGAACTTGGCCATCAGCGCCCAGTGGGCGACATCGTAGGTGAGCCAGGCGAGCGGCACGCTCAACGCGCCGACGATCGGAAGGCCGGCGAGGACGAAGCGCAACGGCGGGCTGGCGGCGGACCGCAGGCGGTAGAGGGCGAGCCCGGCCAGAGCCAACAGGACCGTGTAATGCCAGCCCCAGGCGCCGATCCAGTTCGAGACCCAGTTGTAGTCGGCGCGGAAGCGCTGGAGACGTTCGAGCTCGGGGGAGAGCGTTGCGAACCAGGATTGCGGCTCGGGGCCGCCCGGCTGAACGTGCGAGATCAGGATGAGCGCGGCGGCGGCGACGGCCAGCGGTACAAGGGCGAAGAGCCGGGGACGGCGTTCGGCGCCGGTGGGCCAAAGTGCCCAGGCGCCCAGGACGAGCCAGAGCGGGTACGTGGTCGGTGGATGATAGAGGGTGGCCAGCGCGGCCAGGGAGCCGGCGGCGAGGTAGCGGCGGGCGGATCTGCCGGCCGCCGGAATCGCTTGCCCCGCTTGGCCTGCCCAAGTAACCCCACGGCGAGAAGGATCAGCCCGACGGCTGAACCACGCGGCTTCGGCTCGTATTCGACCGTCAGCACGGACGGGCCCATCACCGTGGCGCCGAGCGCGTAGATGCCCGCCACGAGCAGCGCCAGGCGGGCGGGGAGCCCCAGTGACAAGGCGATCAGGAAGACCCCGCAGATGGCCGCGGCGCGGAAGACGATCTGGTCGGCGGCCATGATCGTGTGAAACCCGGCTCCGGTGAGGCTCTTCACGCCCAGGACGATCTCGTCATAGATGGTGTAGCCGACGTGCGTCTCAGTGGCGACCGGGTCATTGGCAAGCACGGCCGGATCCCAGCGGTGCTCGAGAATCGGGACGTAGATCTGGGTGTCTTCCTGGAGCCAGGTATGTCCGGGGAACAGCAGATAGCCGAGCACCGTGATCAACAGGATCGCGGCGGCAATTGCGATCCGGTTTCTCATTGCGTCATAGCGTCGCGATTCTACGCTGGAAGATCAGGAAATACAACCCGAGCACGGTCAGCAGGAAGCCCGCTGCGCCGAGCACCACGGGGGCGGAAAAGATCGGGATGAGCTCGCCGGCGGCCAGGTTGCCGATCGGCATTCCGCCCCGGAAGGCAACATTGTAGACGCTCATGACCCGGCCGCGCATGTCGTCGGTCGCGGTGAGCTGAACGAGCGAGGTCACCAGAGCGAAGACGAGCATCAGCGCCGCGCTGCCCACAAAGAGGAACACGCAACTGATCATCAGGACTTTCGAGAAGGCGAAGCCGGCAATCGAGAGTCCGAGCAGGCTGAGTCCGCCGAGCATGACGCGGCCCTTGTGTTCCCGATGACCGAACGCGGCGACGAGCAGGCCGCCCACCACCGATCCGACACCCGAGATCGCCAGCAGCAGCGTGAAGGTGCCCTCGCCGCCAGCGAAGACGTCCTTGGTGAAGACGGGAAGGAAGACGATGATAGGGATTCCAAGGACCGTCATACAGAAGGCGAGCGCGATGAGCCCATTGAGCCCCGGATAGTTGCGGATGAACGAGACGCCGCTGCGGAGGCTGCTGAGCAGGGAGTCCTTGGTGGGCTGCGGCTTGAAGTTGACGCGAATCACCAGCAGCGACGTAATCACGGCCAGGAACGAAAATCCGTTCAGCCCGAAGCACCAGGACGCGCCCAGGTGCTGCAGCGCGAAACCGCCGATCATCGGGCCGATGACGCGAGCGATGTTGAACTGGATGGAGTTCATCGCAATCGCGTTGGGCACGTCCCGGGGTTGGACGAGCGTGGGGATCAGCGCCGCATACGCGGGGCCGCCGAACGACTGCGCGATACCGACGATAAACGACAGGCAGAGGATGTGCCAGACCTGGAGCACATGGAACACGGCCAGTCCGGCGAGCACGAACGCGCAGCCCATCTGCACGAACTGGCCGCCGACCAGCAGCGTGCGCCGGTCCATGCGGTCGGCGACCACACCGCCGATCAGGGAGAACAGGAAAATGGGGATCTCGGCGAGGAAGGCGTCCAGCCCCAGCATGAAGGCCGAACCGGACAACTCATAGACGAGCCATGCCTGCGCCAGCTTCTGAGTCCATGTGCCAATAGAGGAAATGCAGGCGCCGCACCAGATGATGCGGAAGTCCCGATACTCCACCAATGCCCTGAAAACGCGGGTGATCAAGTGTGCCTAAGACCTTGGACGGCCGATCCGGGGATTCCTCTCGAAGAATAGCTTTCAGCGGTCAGCGCTCAGCAATCAGCTTGGTCCCGTTACTGCTACCGCCATCCTGTGAAAGTGTGCCGCTGAAAATGCTGTCCGCTCCGGCTCCATGCGAAAGAGCTGAAAGCTCGACTGCTTCCCCGTCATGGCAGCGGGGTCGCGCGGTGGACCAGGTGAACGAGGTTCCCTTCCAGGTCGTGGAAGAATACCAGGCGGTTTCCACGGACCTCGATCTTGTCGGTGATGAACTCGACGCCCTTCGACTGGAGGTGGTCATAGGCGGCGTCGAAATCGTCGACCAGAATGGCGAGGTGACGGATGCCGGGGGTCTTCATCGTCTGCGGCGTTCGGTCCCCCACCGAGGGAATCAGCTCGAGCATCGAGCCGTTGGGCGCCTTGACGAAGACGTTCCCGTCGTATCGGAAGTTGACATGGAACCCCAGATGGTCAACGTACCATTGCGCGAGCTTCTCCGGGTCGGGTGTCGCAAGTGCGACGTGCTCTAGTCCTTGGAACATATGTGGATTGTATCAGGCGGGCGCCGCGGGATCGGTACACTCCGTTCAATATATCTCGAAGCAGAAGGCGTCGTTGCCACCGCTCGGGGGACAGACAGTACTGGCCGTTGTCCAGGTATTCGTTGACCTCCACCCAGTAGACGCCTTCGTCCTCGAGGCGCCGGAACGTGATGTAGTGGGCGCGCGGGGTGTTCTTGCCGATCTTTTTCGGGAAGGCGATTTCGCGGTGGCCGTCCTCGACCGTCATCTCGTAGAGCTTCAGGCTCTGCGGCTCGATCTTGTCGGCGAGCATGATGAAGATAGGCTCGGCGAGCGGGGTGCGCACCGGCGAGGCGGCGCCGTCGACCACGTAGGCGGTCTCCTTCTTGCGGTCCTCTTCCCGCGCCACCGCGTGCTCGGTCTCGTAGAGATTCTCGGCATGGAGGAGGTACGGCGTGTCGGCCTTCGGCGGTGGCGGACCGTGATACTCCTGGGCGAACGACACCGCGCCCAGGGCGGCCATCGTTAAAGCTGCGCCAATCAAAGTGAACCGCATGTTACCCCTCATTGTAGCGGGACGCGGTTGCGGCGAGACGGGTTACGAGTCCTCGGCGTGCGTGAGCCAGGGCTCGAGCGCGGGATCGTTGAAGTCGGCGATGGTGAGGGTGCAGCCATCCAGGTGCGGCGCCGATGTCGTTACGCCGACCACCGACGCCCCGGCCGCGCGGGCCGCTCGCACACCGGTCTCGGAGTCCTCGAAGACAACGCAGCCGGATGGCTCGACGCCGAGCAGTTCGCAGGTCCGGCGATAGATCTCGGGATCCGGCTTGGGCCGGGCGACCTGGGCACCGTCGAGGATGATCCGGAAGTAGGGGGCGAGACCGCTGCCGCCCATCACGAAACGGGACGTTCTCGGGCTCGGCGTTGGAGGCGACGGCGAGCGGAACCGTCTGCCGGCGGATGAAGTCGGCGACGCCTGGAACGAGGTGCGCGGCCAGGTGCGGTCCCATGAGTTCGCGGTAGAGGCTTTCCTTTTCGGCGCCGTGGCGAATGATCTCCTCTTTCGTCAGCCCGTCGCCGAAGAACATGCCCACGAGTTGGTCGTTATGCTTGCCGAGCATCCGGGCGCCGATCGTTTCCAGGGCCTCCTCGATGCCGTGGCCGGCGAGGTATTGGCGCCAGGCTTCATTGTGGACAGGCGTCGAGTGGATGATTACGCCGTCCATATCGAAGATAATCGCCTGGAGGGGTGCCGGAGAGGTCGAACGCACTGAGGCGGATGATAGCACAGCATCGGGATCGTACATGAGGCGCCGGGTCGAGCTCTTCGCCCTCGCCGGCATCGCCGTGGCGGCGGTGGTGGCGCGCCTTGCGGGCTTGGCCGCCGACTGCCTGGACGGCGACGAGATCTTCAGCATCATCACTGTCCGCTACGGGTGGGATCACACGATCCGGGAGATGATCCAGGACGCCATCCACCCGCCGCTGTTCTATGTCCTGCTGCGGGGCTGGATCGCCGCCGGCGGGGAGTGGCTGTGGTGGGTGCGCCTGTTTCCGGCCCTGGCCTCGGCCGCCGCCATCGTGCCGCTGTGGCTGCTGTGCCGGGAGCTCGACTGCGGTCCGCGCGCCCGGATGACTGGCGCTCGCGCTGTTTGCCGTCAATCCGTTCCTGGTGGGCTACGCGCAGCATGTCCGGATGTACTCGCTGCTAATGCTGCTCACGGTGACTTCGCTGTGGCTGTTCGCTCGCGTGGTGCATCGTGGCTGGTCGGTGGGCGTGGGAGTGGCGCTGTTTCTGGTCAACCTGTCCATGATCTACACGCAATACTACGGCTGGGTGATCGTCGGCCTCGAGGCGGCCATCGTGCTGTTCTGGCGCCGGGAGCTGCTCGTGCGTGTCTGGGGCCAGGCGGTGGCGATCGGGCTGCTGTTCCTGCCGTGGGCCTGGCTGGCGGGACGGTCGCTGGCGGAGAAAGGCGGGACCGGGAAGAACCTCGGCTGGATCACGACGCCCGGCTGGAGCGACTTTCTGTGGTATTTCGTCGACGTCACCGGTTTGAGCGGACTGCCGAACGCGGGTGTCTGCATCACGACGGCGGTGGCGATCTGCCTCCTGTTGATCCTGGCGCGGGCGATCCTTGGACGGCGTGACTGGAGAAGCTCCGGACGGTATTTCTTCGTGGCCTGCTTCGCTCTGATGCCGCCGGTGGTGGCCTACGCTGTGTCGCAGGCGACGCCGAACCCCATCTGGGGACATCGCCACCTGATCGTGAGCGCGGTGCCGTTGATCGTGTTGGGCGTGATCCTCGCCGAGGCTCCGCCGTGGCGTTGGGCGCGGCTCGCGGCGACCGCGGTGCTGCTGATGTGGGTCGGCCATTCCGTTTTCCAGCTCATCGATCGGCCCCAGCGAAAAGCGCCTTGGGACCGGCTCGTCTACGATGTCCTCGAGCGGGAGCGCGGCGTGGGGCCGGTTCCGCTCTATGCGCTGCAGCCGCCGGCGGTGCCGTTCCACTTCTGGTTCTTCCTCGGGGAATGGAAGGCCGGACGGACGGGCCTGATGGCGATGGAGATCCCCGCCGGCATCGACAAGGCGGAGTTCGCGCGGCGCGCCGGCCGGATCGACGTCCGCCCGACGCAGGACCTATTCAATACGGACGACGCCTACTATTGGGCGGCCTTCAGCTCCAAGACGCTACCGGCGGCCGTCGCGACTCCAGTCGAGCGCGGCTGCCGCACGGGACCGGTTTCCGAGGTGAGCGACTGGAACCAGACAATCCGCGCCTTCCCGGTCGACTGCCGGGGAACGCCGCGGTAAGGGCGGCGGACCAAAAAAGTCATGTTTCGGTAGTTCGGGTCCGATATCCTAGTAATATGAGTACTCCGGCGGAACGCGACCTACAGGCAAGGGCTGCGGCCGACGGATTGCTGCCCACCGACATGGGGCAGTTGACGACTTCGGTGGTCCACTTTTATCGCGGCGAGTTGACCCGCATGGTGAGCTGGCGCAACCGGCTGGATCACACGACCAACTGGGCCATTGCGGCCTCGGCGGCAATGCTATCGGTGACGCTGTCCTCGCCGGACTCCCACCATGCCGTCCTACTGTGCTGCATGGCGCTGGTCTTCCTTCTGCTGCTGATCGAGGCCCGACGCTACCGGTACTTCGACGTTTCCCGTCGTCGGGCTCGGCTGGTGGAACAGCACTACTTTGCCGAGGTGTTCGGCAATCCGGGCGTCGACCCGGAGGGCTGGCGCGAGTATCTGACAGAAGATCTGCGCTCGCCCCAGTTCCACCTGACCCTCTATGACGCGATGCGCAACCGGCTGCGCCGCAACTACGTGTGGATCTACCTGACGCTGCTGCTGTCATGGTGGCTGAAAGTGACGACGGTCGTGCTGGAGGCGCGCACCGGGAAGGCGCAATTCGTCGAGTCGGTCAATGAGCTGCTCGACAACGCCGCGGTCGCCTACATCCCCGGCCAAGTGGTCGCGGCGGCGATGGTGTTGTTCTTTGCCTGGATGATGGTGATGGTATTCCTTCCGAGGCCATCCACATATCCCGTCGCCGCCGATGAAGAGGACGTGTAAGCGCGTTCCCAAGCCCGGCTCCGTCGTCCCACGGCCGCCCCAGCTTAGCTGGTCTTGGCCATTTTCCGGCGGGTTGTCGGCGGGACGATGCCGTTCAATCGCAGATACATGAAGAGCTGCATCCGGTGGGTCAGCTCGTGCTCCCTGACGAACTGCATCATCTCGCCGCGGGTGAGGCGGGTGCCGTCCCACTTGGTGACCATCTCGCCGAAGAAGGCATCGGGCTGCTGGCCCAGCACCTCGCAATGCTCCCGAACCGACGAACGCAACGCGGCGGCCAGGCCCGCCTGATCGTCGGGCACCGGCTGGGCGTACTTTTCGAGCTTCGTACGGAACTGTCCGTCGGCCAGGTCCGACTCGCGGTCGATCATCAATCCCGTGATCGCGCGGCCGACCTGAACCATGTGCCGGGCCGCTTCGCGGAAGGTCATCATGTCGTCCTGTGGACGGAAGTCGAGCTTCTCGGCGGGCATCGCCTCCACCGCCAGCGCGGCGTCTTCGCGCGCCGCCGGCCACTGCTCCAGGAAGTAATCCTTACGAACCATGAAGTCCACGATATCATCGGATCATGAGGCGGCGGGAGCTGCTTGCGATGCTGGCTCCGTTACGAGGGGCCGTGGCCGGGGTGCCGCGATTCCGTTTGGAACGGCTTCGGGTGCAGCCAGTCCTGGACCTCGCTCCTCACCACGTCGGGGCGTGCTCCTGCTATCGGGACCGCGCGGGCACCTACCACCTGTTCACCGATTTCATCCGCGACCCGGCCGACACGACCGCGGCGCGTGGCACCGAAATCCGCTACTACCGTGGCCGCGACCTCGAGCACTGGGAATTCATCGACACCGCCGTCCCCCGGGGCCGTTGGCGCGGCAGCCGTGGAGCGAGCGACCTGGACTGGTTCGGCGCGGCCAGCCCGGACCTGTTCGTCAACTACGGCCGTGCATTTCTCTTCTACGCCGGACGCGAACACGGCCGGGGACCGAAGCGGCCCGTCGCGCCGCCGTCGCTGCGATGCCGCATTATGCTTGCCGAAGCGCCGGTCGATGCCGATGCGGCGCCGGCGACGCTGTTTCGCAAGTCGGGGGTCGCGCTGGACAAGGGGCCCGCGGGCACCTGGGACGATCTTCGGCTCGACCAGCCATGCGCCATCCGGCATGAAGACACGTTGCACCTTTACTACAAGGGGCTCCCGGTCGAGGGCGGCCCGGACGCGCTGGGCATCGGGCATGCCAGGGCCATCATCGGCCGCCGCGAGTTTTTCCGTCCGCCAACGCCCGACCTGGCGGTGGACGGCGGCTGCGCGATGCCGCGCGTGTTCCTCCATGGGGGCCTCTGGCACATGTTCGTGCGCCGCCTGGGCGCCGGGAACGGGTCGCGCTGGCACGCCTACGTCTCAGGGGACGGCGACCACTGGACGCTCCGCGATGACGGCCTGTTCAATGCCGGCAGCGCGATCGCGCTGGTCCGCTCGGTCGATGGCGAGCTGGCGCAGCCGATCACGGCGCTCGTTACGGCACCCGCGCGCGGTGTGCCTAAACTCTGGGCCTTCCGGGTGCGGGTGGTTTGAGGAACTGCCCTGGGGTACTGGCAGGCGAAACCGCCGGCCCCACTGGCGGCATCAACCCAACAGGCGGGCGGCGGGCTTGGCGAAGTAAGTGACGATGAAATCGGCGCCGGCGCGGCGGATCGAGGTGAGGGACTCCATCATGGCCCGCTCGCCGTCGAGCCAGCCGTTGCGGGCGGCGGCGATGATCATGCTGAACTCGCCCGATACCTGGTAGGCGCCGATCGGGAGCTGGTAGCGGTCCCGGGCGATGCGCAGGATGTCGAGGTACGGCATCGCCGGCTTGATCAGGAGCATGTCGGCGCCCTCGTGGATGTCGGCGGCCATCTCGCGGATCGCTTCGCGGGCGTTGGCCGGGTCCATCTGGTAGGAGCGGCGGTCGCCGAACTGCGGCGCGGAATCGGCCGCCTCGCGGAACGGGCCATAGAAGACCGAGGCGTACTTGGCGGCGTAGGAGAGGATCGGTGTCTTGACGAAGCCAGCGGCGTCAAGGGCCTTGCGAATCGCGCCGACGCGTCCGTCCATCATGTCCGACGGGGCGACGATGTCGGCGCCGGCGCGGGCGTGCGAGACGGAGGTCTTCGAGAGCCATTCGAGCGTGGCATCGTTGTCCACATCGCCGTCGACGACGAGTCCGCAATGGCCGTGGCTGGTGTACTCGCAGTTGCAGACGTCGGTGATGACGAGCAGGTCCGGCAGCTCCCGCTTGAGGGCGCGGACGCCGCGCTGCACAATGCCGTCGTCGTCATAGGCGCCGGAGGCGACCTCGTCCTTCGACTCCGGCAAGCCGAAGAGAATGACACCGCCGATGCCGAGCGAGGCGACCTCGGCGCACTCCTTCACCAGCTCGTCGACGGAGAGCTGATAGTTGCCGGGCATCGAGCCGATTTCATGCCGGACGCCTTCTCCGGGACAGATGAAGAGCGGCAGGATGAAGTCGGAGGGCTTGAGCACGGTCTCGCGGACCAGGGTGCGGATCGCGCTGCTCGATCGCAGCCGGCGGGGACGGTGGGTGGGAAACGCCATACGACCCGATTGTAGCGCCGCCTTCTTCAGAAATGCAGCGTGTGGCGCGGAGGCGAACCGATTAACGCCGGGCGGCCAACGCCTTCTGATATGCCTCGAGCAGCCGGCCCCGGTCGGTTTCCGGGAGCGGGCCCGGGGTGTCCAACTTGCGCGCCCGGTGGCAGAGGTCGATGCTCTTGCGCAGGCTCTCGACGAACTCGACACAAGGCGGGCAGCCGGCGATGTGGGTGTCAATCTCGCGGCAGACGTCGTCGGGCAGTTCTTCGTCGAGATATTCGGAAAGCCGGGCGAAGATCTCCTTGCATTCGGAATGTTTCATGAGCGCCCTCCGTTGGTGCGCATCTTCTCGTCCAGGTAGTGCCGGATCGCCAGGCGGGCCCGATGGAGCCGCGTCTTGACGGTATCCTCACTCACTTCGAGCACCTCGGCCGCCTCCTGCGTGGTCAGCTCCTCGAAGTCGCGCAGCAGGACCACCGACCGGTAGATGTCCGGCAACTGCTCGATCGACTGGCGCAGCAGCGCTTGAAGCTGGCCCTGGATGGCCTGGTCGTCGGGCAGGCTCGACCAGTCGGCGATTTCCAGGCGGCGCCGATCGCCGTCCCGGCCAACCACCGGCTGCAGCTCGTCGAGCGACAGCTCGCGCGCCGGGGCGAAGGTACTGCGACGCCGCTTCATGTAACACGCGTTGCGGGCGATGCGAAACACCCATGCCTTCATCCGCTCCGGCTCGCGCAATTGCGAGAGCTTCTCGAAGACTTTCAGTAGCGTCTCCTGGGCGACTTCCTCGGCGTCTTCCCGGTCGCCGCACATCAGGTAGGTGTACTGAAATATCTTCGGCCTGTACGTCTCCACGAACCGGTCAAAGGCGCCGGGCGCTCCGGCTAGCAGGTCTCTGGCCAGTTCCGTGTCCGATTGCACCCGGGTTTCCACACCAAGATGGTAGCAAGCCGGATGTAGTCTCTATTGCGACCCATTTGTCCGGTGTGGTACACCTGCAACGGGTCGAAGCGGTTTGTCCGCTCATCGTTGTGGATGCCGTGCGGAGAAAAAGGTGACGCCGGGGGGGAGAGTGTCACCTCCGCGCAAACACTGCATCCCTGATGGTGTCGCGGTTCTCACTTCGAACCGGGACTTCAGCAAAAGACTACCTCGAGTGAACCGCCCCGGGCGGACGTCCGATACAACCGAGCGATGAAGAACGCAAGTTACCAACAGAATCGAGTCTGGCAGCCCGTGTTTTTTGAAGGAACTGAAGAATGAAACAGATCATCGGCGCATTACTCGCACTCTGCACGGTGCCGGCCTTCGCCCAGGACGCGTTGAGCCTGGAGGAGGCCGCCCGGATGGCGGTGGAACAGCATCCGTCGGTGGAATCGGTTGAAGCGCGCGCGGAGGCGGCGGAGGCCAGGATCCGGCAAGCGCAGGCCGGCTACCTCCCGAAGCTCAACTGGCAGGAGACGGCCGACGGCGGCAACAACCCGGTCTATGTGTTCGGCTCGAAGCTGAACCAGCGTAACTTCACCATGAATGACTTCGCGATCGGCAACCTGAATCAGCCGGGGTTCACGAATAACTTCCAGTCGCAGTTCGTGGTCGAGCAGACGGTCTACGATGCCGGGACGACGGCGAACCAGAAGCACGCGGCGGAGATCGGCAAGTCGATCGCCGACGAGCAGACGCGGAGTGCGTCGCAGCAGGTCATCGCCAACGTGGTCCGCGCCTATCACGGAGTGGCCCTGGCGGGGGAAAGCCTCAAGGTGGCCGACGAGGCGATCCAATCCGCCGAAGCGGATCTCAAACGGGCCGAAGCGGTGCGCGACGCCGGCATGGCGACCGACGCCGACGTGCTGTCGGTCCAGGTGCACCTGGCTGGAATGAAGGAGCAGCGGATCGAACGCGCTTCCGATCTGGAAGTGGCCCGGGCAGCGCTCAACGAGGCGCTAGGGCTGCCGCTCGACACGGCCCACAACCTGACCACGCCGCTGGTGGCGGCGCCGATCTCCGAGCGGGCGCTGGCGGAGCTCGAGTCGCGGGCCGCCTCCGAGCGGCCGGAGCTCAAGCAGGCGGAGCTGGCCACCGAGGTCGCGGCCACGCAGGCCAAGCTCGCGCGCACCGGATACTGGCCGCGGGTCTTCGGCCGGGCCGTCTTCGAACTCGACCGGAAGGAGTTCGTGACCAACGGCGGCGGCAACTGGTACTTCGGCGCCACCATGCAGTGGAATCTTTTCAACGGCCACCAGACGAAGGAGCGCGTGCGCGAGGCCGTCTCTATGGTGCGCAGCGCGGCGGCCGAGAAGCGGCGCGCCGATGCCGGGGTTCAGCTCCAGGTGCGGCAGGCCCATGCCCGGCTCGAGGCGGCCGCCGAGCGCATCGAGGTCGCCTCGACGGCCGTGGTGCAGGCCGAGGAGAGCTTGAGGATTACCCAGAACCGCTACGAGGCGGGACTGGCAACGGTGACCGATCTGCTGCGCAACGAGACCGCGCTGATGCAGACCCGGACGCGGCACCTGGCGGCGATTTATGACCAGCGGGTGGCGGCGGCGAATCTGGAGCTGGCCACCGGGATCTTGTCGGTGGATTCCGATGTTCTCAAGTAGGGCTCCGATGAAAGACCTCAACCACAGAGTAAGCGGGACGGCCGGGCGACCGGGCCGCGGACTCCGCTCCCTGCGGTCACGGCTCGCGGCGGAGTATTCGGCGCGGTGGGAGCCGCGACCATAGGGGAGCGGAGCAGGGCACCTCGATCGCGAAGACGCCGGCAAAGATTGGCGAGGCGGCAATTGACACTGATTTCCCAGTAACTTGGCACAGAGACTCCGATGAAGAAAGTAGCGTTACTTACAGCGGTAGTTACGGCGACCTGGCTGGCCGCCTGCGGGGGCGGGGAGCAGCACGCCCGCGAGACAGAGGAGCTTCCCACCGTCACGGTCTCGGCCGTCACGGCGGAGCAGGCCCAGTGGCCGGTTGTCTATGAAGCAGTCGGGACGGTGCAAGCCCGGGTGGCGGCCACCGTATCGGCCAAGGTGATGGGCTACGTACGGGAGGTCTCAGGTGAACACGGGCGATCGGGTCCGCACCGGCGATCGACTCATGACCATCGACTCTCGCGATCTCGAGGCGGGCCTCCGGGGGGCCCAGGCGGGCTGGAACGAGGCCAAGAGCGCGACGTGGCGGAGGTCGACAGCGCCATCGCCGCCGCCAAGGCGCAGTTCGAGCTCGCGCGGGCGACTTATAAGCGGATGAAGGACCTGCACGAGAAGAACTCGATCACCGAGCAGGAGTTCGACGAAGCATCGGCAAAGCTCCGGATGGCCGAGGCCAACCTCGAGATGGCCCAGTCGAAGAAGAGCCAGCTCGGCGAGAAGATTCAGCAGGCGCAGGAGGGGGTGGCGTCGGCCGCAGATCATGAAGGGCTACGCCCAGATCACGGCGCCGTTTGACGGGACCGTGACCGCAAGATGGTCGATCCAGGCGACTTGGCGGCTCCGGGCGCGCCGCTGCTGACCATCGAGCGGGGGGGCTCCTACCGGCTGGAGGCGCGGGTCGGAGGAGTCACAGGCTGGCGAGCATCCACAGCGGCGAGGAAGTCGAGGTGGAGCTCGACGCGCTCGGTGACACGATTCCGGCCCGGGTTTCGGAGATCGTCCCGGCGGTCGACGCCTCCTCGCGAGCGTTCCTGGTACGGATCAATCTGCCGAGCCGGCCGAACCTGCGTTCGGGCCTGTTCGGACGCGCGCGGTTCACCATGGGCGAGGAGCCGGCGGTGGTGGTTCCCGATAACGCGGTGGTGACGCGGGGGCAGGTCCGGTCGGTATACGTCGATCGAGCGGCGGCCAGGCGCGCGGACGGCTGGTGACGCTCGGAGGAACGCGCGAAGGGATGGTCGAGGTGCTTTCCGGACTCGAAGTCGGGGAGCGGGTCGTGTCGACCCGTGCCGCTGGATCTGATGGACGGCTCGCCGGTGGAGGTCCGCCCGTGAAGTCGCCGAGCGAAACTTGGGATGGCCGGCAAGCTGGCCCACGCCTTCATCAACTCGAAGCTGACGCCGCTGATCATCGTCGCTTCGCTCGCGGTGGGCGTCTTCTCGATCTGGAAGCTGCCCCGCGAGGAGGAGCCGCAGATCATCGTCCCGATGATCGACGTCTTCGTCGAGATGCCCGGCGCCTCGGCCGAGGAGGTCGAGGAGCGCGTCACCAAGCCCATGGAGAAGCTGCTGTGGGAGGTGCCGGGCGTCGAGTACATCTATTCGACCTCGTCGCCGGGCCAGTCGATGGCGATCGTGCGCTTCTACGTCGGCCAGGACGAGGAAGAGGCCATCGTCCGGCTGAACCAGAAGATGTCCGCGAATTTCGACCTGATCCCGCCGGGCGCGTCGCAGCCGCTCATCAAGCCGCGCTCGATCGACGACGTGCCGATCCTGGCGCTGACCTTCTGGAGCGAGCGCTACGACGACTTCGCCACTCCGGCAGGTGGTGGCCCAGGTACACGATGCGGTCAAGCAGGCGCCCGACGTCTCGGTGGTCGAGATCATCGGCGGGCAGCGGCGCGAGGTGCGGGTGACGCTCGACGCTGCGCGTCTGGCTGCCTACAACACCTGCCGCCGATGCAGGTGATGGGCGCCATGGGGCTGTCGAACCAGCCGGCTGCCGTCGGGCGGCTTCGCATGCGGACAACAAGCAGTTCCTGCTCGAAACCGGCGAGTTCCTGCGGACGGCGGACGATGTCCGCAATGTGGTCGTCGGCGTGGCCAACAACAAGCCGATCTTCGTGCGGGACGTGGCGGAAGTCGCCGACGGCGGCGAGGAGCCCACCGCAATACGTGCAGTTCTCGACCGGCGCCAGTCTTCTATCCGGCCGTGACGCTGGCGGTCTCCAAGCGCAAGGGCACCAACGCGATCGACGTGGCCGACGAGTGCTCGAGCGGGTCGACCGGCTGCAAGGGGACGCTGATTCCCGTCCGACGTGCACGTGGAGATCACGCGCAACTACGGCGAGACGGCGGCCGAGAAGTCCAACGAGCTGCTCTTCCACATGGCGCATCGCGGTGGTCAGCGTCAGCCTGCTGATCTGGCGTTGACGCTCGGGCTGGCGCGAGTCGCTGGATCGTGTTCATCGGCCATTCCGGTCACGCTGGCGCTGACGCTGACGATCTTCTACCTCTACGGCTACACGCTGAACCGCATCACGCTGTTCGCGCTGATCTTCTCCATCGGCATCCTGGTGGACGACGCGATCGTGGTGGTGGAGAACATCGTCCGCCACCGGCATTGCCGGAGAACCAGGGGCGGCCGCTGGCGGAGGTCGCCGTCGAGGCGGTGGACGAGGTGGGCAATCCGACCATCCTGGCCACGCTCGCCGTGATCGCGGCGATCCTGCCGATGGCCTTCGTCGGCGGCCTGATGGGGCCGTACATGCGGCCCATTCCGGTCGGCGCCTCGGCGGCGATGGTCTTCTCGCTGATCGTGGCCTTCATGGTCACGCCGTGGGCCGCGGTGCGGCTCCTCAGTGCGAGGCGGGGCGCCACCACGAAGGACGGCCAGGAGGACGCGCTTCACGCGGCTCTACCGCGCGGTGATGGGCCCGCTGCTGCACCAGACGCCGCTGCGCTGGGGCTTCCTGTCGGCGTGGTGGTACTGCTGCTCGGCTCCTGCTCGCTCGTCTACTTCCAGTTCGTCAAGGTGAAGATGCTGCCGTTCGACAACAAGAGCGAGTTCCAGGTGATCGTCGACATGCCCGAGGGAACGACGCTCGAGGAAACGGCGCGGGTCACCCGGGAGCTGGCCGAGGCGGTCTACCGTCAGCCCGAGGTCGTCGAACCTCCAGACCTACGTCGGCACCGCCTCTCCCTACAACTTCAACGGGCTGGTGCGCCACTACTACCTGCGCCGCGGGGCCAACGTCGCCGACATCCAGGTGAACCTGCTGCCGAAGCACGACCGCAACCGCCAGAGCCACGAGATCGCCAAAGCGGTCCGCGTGGACCTCGATCCGATCGCGCGGAAGTGGGACGCGCAGCATCAAGGTGGCCGAGGTGCCGCCGGGACCGCCGGTGCTCCAGACCCTGGTGGCCGAGGTCTACGGCCCGACACCGAGGAAGGCGCCGATCCGGATCGCCGGCAAGATCAAGGGCATGTTCGAGCAGACGGACGGCGTCGTCGACGTCGACTGGTACGTCGAGGACGACCAGCCCAAGTACCGCCTCGATCGTGGACCAGGAGAAGGCGGCGCTGAACGGCATCTCCGAGGACGACATCGCCCGGACGCTGGCCGTCGCCTCGGCCGGGCAGGCGGCCGGACTGCTGCACGACGACACGTCGAAGGAGGACGTGCCGATCCGGGTGCGGCTGGACCGCGCCACCGCTCGGACCTCGAGCGCATCCAGAACCTGAAGCTGCAGGGCCGCGACGGGCAACCTGGTGGCGCTCGGCGAACTCGTCCACGTCGAAGACACCTACCGAGGACAAGAGCATCTACCACAAGAACCTGATGCCGGTGACCTACGTGACGGCCGACGTGGCCGGGGCGATCGAGTCCCCGGTCTACGCCATCCTGCCGCTGATGAAGCGAAATCGACAAGATCAAGATCCCCGAGGGCTACACGCGTCGAGCAGTACACGGCGACGTCTGCCCTCCGACGATCGAGCAAATACTCGATGAAGTGGGACGGCGAGTGGCACATCACCTACGAGGTGTTCCGCGACCTGGGCATCGCCTTCGCCGCCGTGCTGGTGCTGATCTACGTGCTGGTGGTTGGCTGGTTCCAGAGCTTCATCACGCCGCTGGTGATCATGGCGGCGATTCCGTTCTCGCTGGTCGGCATCCTGCCGGCGCATGGGCTGCTGGGCGCGTTCTTCACGGCGACCTCGATGATCGGTTTCATCGCCGGCGCTGGGATCGTCGTGCGAAACTCGATCATCCTGGTGGATTTCATCGAGCTGCGGCTCAAGGAAGGCATGCCGCTCGACGAAGCGGTCATCGACGCCGGGGCGGTGCGCTTCCGGCCCATGATGCTGACCGCCGCTGCCGTGGTGGTGGGCGCCAGCGTGATCCTGTTCGATCCGATCTTCCAGGGGCTGGCCATTGCACTGATGGCCGGCGAGGTCGCCTCGCTGGCGCTGTCGCGCATGACGGTCCCGATCGTCTACTTCATGGTGAATCGAAGAA
Source organism: Bryobacterales bacterium (assembly GCA_963809945.1). Taxonomy (GTDB): domain Bacteria; phylum Acidobacteriota; class Terriglobia; order Bryobacterales; family Bryobacteraceae; genus CAWELS01. The sequence goes on from CAWELS010000048.1 coordinate 33,486, forward strand.
ACAAGCGCCGGATGGCGTCGCCACCGGCAACGAGCGGCCCGGGAGCCGGGGAGCCCGCTCCAGAGAATTAAGGAGGCTAAGACAATGACGGTTAATCGCTATTTGCGAGCCATCGCCGGGGCCTTGGTAATGGCAAGTGTCGCCCTCGGCTACTTCGTGAACCCGGCGTGGTTCCTGTTTACGGCTTTTATCGGGCTGAATCTGTTCCAGTCGGCGTTCACCAACTGGTGTCCGATGATCACGTTCCTGCAGAAGCTGGGAGCCAGGGACGACACGAAGATGGACCAGCCCCGGGCGCAAGCCCACAGGGCTTGATGCGGAAAATTCGTGACGGTCCCGCGAGTGTGCCGGAGATTCCTCTCAGGCTCACTCGCGGCCGGGTCGACCGGCGGGACTGGTGGCTCCCGGAGCTGGGACCGATGCGAAAGATGAAGCGGGCACCGCGCGGGTGACTTTACCCCGCGGTGGCCAGCCCGGCGCCTACCAGCGCCTCATATAGCAGGTCCACGGGCCACCAAGGGGAGCCCTGATCGAGCGAGACGCCGACGTCGAACCTACCCGTGGACTTTTCGCAGTGCCGCACCCTGCCGATCAGGCTTGCGTCCGACCACGTGATGGAGACAGGCGTCTCGGCCATGACAGCACGCTTCGTGCGCACGCCGGCGCCGGAACGGGAAATATCGCGCAGGCTGCCCGAGAACACCTCGAACGGAGGTTCGAGAAGCTTGAGCGTGATGATTCTGTCACACGGAAATCGCGGTTCGACGCGGCGGTCTTGCTTGCCGGCTGACGACTCAGAGGCAATCTGCTCGGCCAGCGCCAGTTGCATCGCGGGAACAAAAACTCGGGCTTCATCGAGCTGCTGCCGGCAAGCCGGGCAGTCGGCCAGGTGATCTTCCAGGGCCTTCGCATCCTCCAGGCCCAACCTGCCCATCGCATACTCCTCGATCAGCTCATCCGAACATGCGTAACCGTTAGTGTTTGACACTCTTAAACCTCCACCCTTACCTTCGTCCGACTATGGCGGGGAGGTGGTCGGATCCAGGATTTCTTCGATACTATCCAGTGCATCGCCCAAAGTGGAATTCTCAGAAAATCGACACATATTGAAGTATTTCTGTTTTAACGGAGGGCTACCCTTCTTTACCCCGGGGGAATAGGGGAAGTTGCGTAGGGGTGGAAGGGTACGGCGACACTGGCTGGGGCAATCGGCTGGTGGCCGGCGGCGCCGTGGGCCGGGTGGTACCGGCTCAGCGATCTGGGAGATCGTCAACCACGCGCGGCCGGCTCAGCGAATTTATGAATGGGAGTCCGCCCAGGGCGAGCAAGGCGTAACGGAGGGTCAACAGGAGGCCCAGCGCGGCGCCGGTCGCCGGCGCCAGGTATTCCTGGTAGAAGAAGACCACCGCGATGTCCCGCGTGCCGACGCCGCCAAAGGTCAGCGGCAACAGGCCGGCGAGGATCGCGAGGGGGGTGAGTCCGAGGCTATCCACCACGGGGACGTGTTGGCCGAGCGCACGGATCAGGAACCAGACCTGGAGCAGGTTCACGAACCAGATGGCGAGCGAGAGAGCGGCGATGCGCGCCAGCCGTCCCGGCCGGGCCCAGAAGAATGCGTGCATGGCGTCCCAGCTTTCGCTGAACTGGGCGAGGCGGGCCTCGAATCGCGACGGAGCCAGCCGGCCGGCCACCGCCAGGGAAGCGGTCGCGAGGCGGCGGAACACGAGGACGCCGAGGCCCCCGAGGATGCCGGCGATCACGAGGCCGGCCAGCCAGCCGGTCAGGGCGTGGTCGCGATGCAACAGAAGCAACCCGAAGGCGCACCAGGCAAGCAGGGACAGCATGTCGCAGATCCGTTCGAAGACGACCAGCGCCAGGGCGAGCGAGCCGGGTAGGTGTCCCCGCTGGCGGAAGAACCAGGACTTGGCCAGGTCGCCCATTTTCGACGGGAGAACCAGATTGAGCACGGAGCCGGCCAGGTTGAGCCGGATCGCCTCGCCGAGAGTGATGGCCGCTTCCCGCGGCACCAGGACGCACAATCGGATGCCCGCGAGCAACACCATCGGTACGAGGAGAGCCAGTCCCGTGACGAGCCATACCGGATGGGCCTGCCCCAGCACGGCGAACACGCGGCCGACCTCGATGGTGCGGTAGAGGGCCGCCAGTAGCAGCAGCCCCAGAAGGACCGACACTACCTTCCGGACGGGGGTGGTCCCGCTGCGGCGCCTGTCATCTGGTGGGGGCATGGTAGCTGGGTCGGCGAGGACGAACGGGAAGGACTGCCGTCGATGTTGCGCCGTCCGCGACCTCCGAGTCTAGCAGACGGCGGGACGTCCGATGCCCGGCCGGAGGAGGCGCGAAATGCGTCGGGACTGTGGTATTGTTATCATCCGAGAATCGGCGGCGACCAGGTGGGGGAAGTTCGGTGTGTTCCGCGCCGGCCGCCGGGGTCGGCAGTAAGCTGAAATCCCGGATATTAGACTATGTTACTCGAAACTTAACGGAGACGTATGGATACCGCACTGGGCTTACACCGTTTCCACTTTGCATTTACAATTACGTTCCACTACATCTTTGCGCAGTTGACGATGGGAACCGCCCTGCTGATCGTCATCTTGAAGACGATCGCCCTGCGGTCCGGTAACGATCATTATGACCGGGCAGCCAGGTTTTGGGGCAAGATCTTCGGCATCACCTTTGTCATCGGCGTGGTAACCGGTGTCCCGATGGAGTTTCAGTTCGGCACCAACTGGTCACGATTCTCCGAGTCGGTCGGCGGTGTCATCGGGCACACGCTCGCGATGGAAGGTGTATACGCGTTCTTCCTGGAATCCACTTTCCTCGGCATGTTCCTCTACGGGGACAAGTTACTCGGTAAGAAGGGACACTACGTCTCCGCCGTGTTGGTGTGGCTGGGCTCGTGGATCTCCGGCTACTTCATCATTGCCACCGGCGCCTGGATGCAGCACCCGACGGGATACAGCCTCGGCGCTAACGGAGAGGTCATCCTCGAGAGCTTCTGGGGACTCGTCTTGAACCCCTGGATTTTGTGGATGTACCTGCACAACATGACCGGCACCGTAGTGACGGGCGCCTTCGTGATGGCGGCGATCGGGGCCTTCTACCTGCTGATGAACAAGCACGAGCAGTATGGCAAGACCTTCGTGCAGGTCGGCGTCATCGCGGGTTTCATCGCGTCGGTGATCATGCTGTTTCCGACGGGTGACGGTCAGGGCCGGATGCTGTCCAAGCATCAGCCGGTGACGCTGGCGGCGATGGAAGGGGTGTTTGCCACGGTGGAAGGCGCGCCGGTCCACCTGCTGGGGCAGCCGGACGTCGAACGCGGCCGAATGGACAACCCGCTGTCGGTGCCCCGGATGCTCAGCTTCCTGACCTACAACACGTGGGACGCCGAGGTGAAGGGGCTGGACGCCTATCCGCGCGATCAGTGGCCCGATCACATCCCGCTGCTGTTCTACTCGTTCCACATCATGGCCGGACTGGGGACGATCTTCATCGCCAGCTATCTCGTCGGCTTCATCCTGTTGCGCCGAGGGGTTTTGTTCTCCTGGAAGCCCGGCCTGTGGGGCCTGATGCTTCTGATGCCCTTCCCATTCATCGCCAACACCGCCGGCTGGCTGACCGCCGAGCTCGGCCGGCAACCATGGGTGGTCTACGGCGTGATGCGGACCTCGGAGGGCTCGTCGGCCATGGTGTCGGCCGGCAACACGCTATTCACGCTGCTGGGATTCATGGGCATGTACTCGCTGCTCGCGATTCTGTTCCTGTTCCTGACGAATCGGGAGATCGACCAGGGACCCGACCCGGAAGGCCACGCAGCCACGCAGCCAGCCGCCGACGCACACGGGAACTAGGGGGAGAAACATCATGGAGATCTTCTGGTTTTGCGCTGTTGCCGTGATGATCGCGATGTACGTGATCTTCGATGGGTTCGACATCGGGAGCCGGCATCGTCTCCCTGTTCGTGGCCAGGAACGAGAAGAGGAGCGGAAGCAGGTCCTGCAGGCCATTGCGCCCGTCTGGGACGGCAACGAGGTCTGGCTGCTGGCCGGCGGCGGCGTGCTCTATTTCGCCTTCCCGAAGCTCTATGCCTCGAGCTTCCAGGGCTTCTACCTGCCGCTGATCATGGTCCTTTGGCTGCTGATGTTCCGCGGCCTTTCGATCGAGCTGCGGAACCACATCAACAATCCGACCTGGGTGCCGTTCTGGGACTTCGCCTTCGGTGGCGCCAGCCTCCTGCTGGCCGTCTTCTTCGGCGCGGCGCTCGGGAACGTCGTGCGCGGCGTGCCGCTCGACACGCGCGGCGACTTCTTCCTGCCCCTGTGGACCAACTTCAACGTCGGTACCAACGTCGGCATCCTCGACTGGTACACGATCCTGGTGGGCCTGCTCGCCACGCTGACGCTCGCCATGCACGGGGCGCTGTGGGTGACGTTCAAGACCGAAGGCGACCTGGCGGCGCGGGTCCGAAAGGCGAGCCGGGCGCTGTGGTTCGGCGTGGTGCTGTTCACGGTCATCGTGACCATCGCCTCCTTCGCCATCCAGCCGGCCCTGCGCGAGGCGTTCGTCGACCGGCCCTGGGGGTACGTCTTCCCGCTGCTCGCGATCGCCGGACTGGCCGGCATCCTGCTGTTCGGGCGCCGGGCGGAGAACGAAGGGAAGGCATTCCTGTCGTCGTGCGTCTATATCGCCGGCATGTTGACCTCGGCGGCGCAGGGCGTGTTCCCTTATGTGCTGCCGGCCGTCACGCGGCCCGAGTACGGGCTGACGGCATTTAACACGGCGGCCCCCGTGAAGGGGCTCATGATCGGCCTCGCCTGGTGGACGCCGGGCATGATCCTCGTGGCCGGTTACTTCATCTTCACTTACGGCCGGCTATCGGGGAAGATCAAACTCGGGGAGGGCGGGCACTAGGAAGATAGCTGTCAGGAGGATAGCGGTCGGCAGCTTCTTGTTCCGGTGTCGAAGTGCCGTACTGCTTGGACTGGCTGATCGCTGAAAGCTATCCCCCTACATCTGTGTCCCTTCGGTGCCGCCCAGTGTGATCTTGACCTCGCTGGTTTTACCGTCCCGGAAGATCTTCAGGGTGATCACATCACCGGGACGGCGGCGGCGCAGGTAGCGGGTGAGCGAGTCTCGCTCCGCCATCGTGTTGCCGTCGATCTCCATGATCAGGTCGCCGCCGATGCCGATCTCGTAGTTGGAGACTTCGGCCCAGCGCTGCGCGCCCCGCAGGCCGGCCTGATAGGCCGGAGTCCCGCGGTAGACCTGATAGATGAGGAATCCTCCCTCCTGCGGCAAACCGATCGCCTTGGCCAGGTCGCCGTGAATGGGTACGCCGCTCACGCCCAGCACCGGACGGCCGATCTGGCGACCGGCGCGATAGTCGTCGAGCATCCGCTTGGCGACGTTGATGGGCATGGCGAAGCCGATTCCGATATTGCCGCCCGGCCCGTAGATGGCCGTATTGACGCCGATGACGTTGCCCTGCGAATCGAGCAGCGGCCCGCCCGAATTGCCGGGATTGATGGCGGCATCGGTCTGGATCATGTCCTCGAGATCCTGCCCGTTCTCGTCGCGGATGGTGCGGCCCATGGAACTGACGATGCCGGTGGTCAGCGTCCCATCCAGCCCGAACGGATTGCCGATGGCGAGCACCTTCTGACCCACCTGGACGCCATCGGAGTCACCCAGGTTCAAATGGTGGAGCTCTTCGTGGGGCTCGATCTTGATCAGCGCCAGATCGTTCACCGGATCGCGCGCCAGCACCTTCGCCTCGAACTGCGACTGGTCGGCCAGCGTCACTACAATCTGCTGCGCCCGGCCGCTGATGACATGGTTGTTCGTGAGGATCTCGCCGTCGTCGTTCACCACGAAGCCGGAGCCGGAGTTCGCGGCTGGGGTAGATTTCGGCGAACCAGCCGCGCTGATAGACGGTGCTCGTGATGTTGACGGTGGCATCCTGGGCGAGCTTGTAGATATCGATGTTGTTCTGCTCGTCGTTGCTGAGCCCGCGCGGAGTGGGCTATGTCCGGCCCTGACCAAGCTCGCGAGTCTGTCCGCGGACCCGCCGCGGCGCAACCAGCCGGAACAGCGATGTGCTTCGTCGACGTGAGGTAAACAAATCCCCCGACCAGAGGGCAATGCGACCAACAAAATGCGAAATCTCATCGAAGCCACACTCCGAAGCGATTCGTAGATGCTCTTCCACCTGCTCGCACTGTTTCTTCTTTCGTGCCCGACGTGTCGACGATATAGTCCGCCACTTTCAGCTTTTCGGCCATTGGCAGCTGCCGCTCGAGGCGCGCCACTACTTGCTCCCGCGTCGCCCCCGTTCTCGGCGCATGGCCCGCTCGATCTGCATCTCCTCCTCACAGCAGGTGACGATCAGACGGTCAAAGCGTCTCGTGGCGGCCGGTTTCGACCAGGATTGCGGCTTCCACCACCGCGATTCCGCGCGGGATCGCGGGCGGCGAAAGCGCGCGAGCATCCTCCTCCAAACGAATCACGGGAGGGTGGACCAGGCTGTTCAGTTTCGCCAACCGCTCCGGCCGCTCGAACACCTCTCGGGCGAGTCGGCCCCGGTCGATGGCGCCATCATCCTTCAGAATACCTCTCCCAAACTCGGCCACGACGCGTCGAATGCCGTCCCCGCCCGGCATCAGCACCCCGTGCCCCAGGCGTCCGACTGGATCCACAGGCAGCCCAACCCGGCCAGAGTCTCACCGACGAAACTCTTGCCAGTGGCAAGCCCTCCTGTCAGACCTACCCGGAGCAACCGTTGAGCCTCCGTTCCGGCGGATTCAATGGTATTCACCATCAGCATGGCGATGGTCAGCGGCCCGACGCCGCCCGGAACCGGCGTATAGGCGCCCGCCTTCTCCGCGACCTGTCCGTGGATGGACGTCGCCGACCAGCACGCTGCCGCTTGTCGCGAACGCGGCTCGAGCTTCTTCGGGTTGTCGCCGAAATAACCGCTCGACCTCGGCGCGATCGGTACACGCGGTTGATGCCCACGTCGATGAACCGTCGCGCCCGCCTTGATGAAATCGCCCGTGACGAAGGCCGGCCGGCCGATGGCGGCAACCAGAAGGTCCGCCTCGCGTGCCACGCCGGCAGGTCCCGGGTCCGCGAGTGGCAGATAGTCACCGTGGCGTGCTCGTGCATCAGCAGCATCGCCATCGGCTTGCCGACGATGTCGCTGCGGCCGATCGACAACCGCGCGCTCGCCCTTGAGCGGGATCTCGTAGCGCTGCAGCAATTCCATGATGCCGGCCGGGGTGCAGGCGCGCGGACCGGGACGCCCGGTCAGCAGGAAGCCCATGTTCAGCGGGTGGAATCCGTCGACGTCCTTGTCCGGGTCCACGGCCAGCAGCGCCTTCTGCGGGTCGATCTGCTTGGGCAAGGGCATCTGCACCAGAATGCCGTCGATGTCGTCCCGCGCGTTCAGCCGGCGACAGGCGCCAGGATCTCCTCGGTGGTCGAGGTGGCCGGCGGCGTGTAGCTGCTCACTATGGATGCCCAGATCGTCGCAGGTCTTAACCTTGTTGCGGACGTAGATCTCCGAGCCCGGGTCGTCTCCGCAGAGGATCACGGCGAGGCCCGGCGGACGCGGTGCCTTCTTCAACCGTTCGACACGCGGCATGGCTTCCTTCAGCAATTCATCGCGGACCCGAGGTGCCACTCAGTATTTTCGCCATAGTTTCGATTCTAATCGGGAAGGGGGCGGCTGTCAGCTTTGCAGCTCTCAGCGCACAGCGCCCGGCGCGGGACCGGGCGATCCGAGAGCCTCTCACCGCACCCGCGCCGAGGCTGCGTTGTGTGCTGTTAGTGGAGAGCGCACAGCGTTCAGCTCTCAGCCAGCCAATCAGGCGGGCGGTGCATTGTGCCGCAACCGGAAGCGGTAGACGGCGGCTCCGGTGAGGATGGTCAGAACGGCAGCCGCCGAGACGCCCGGCTCGAGCGAGATCCCGAACAGGAAGATCCAGACTCCGACCGCGACAAAGAGCACCGGTATCGCCGGCCACAGGAAACTTACCACCGGCAGCTTGTGCCACCCCGGGCGGCCGCGGAAGATGAACAGCGAGGCGACCGACATCACGGCAAACAGGTTCAGCGTGAAGCCGATGTAGAAGAATAGATCGGCGAACGGCGTCAGCGTCATGACCATCGCGCAGATGCCCTGACAGACGATGGCGACCACCGGCGTGTGCCAGCGGCGGCTTACCTTGGCGGCCGCGGCGAAGAAGGCGCCGTTCTTTGCCATTGCATAATAGACGCGCGGACCGATGGTCACCATGGCGTTGACGGTCGAGACCAGCGATAGCGCCATCAGCGCGCTGAAGATACCGGCGATGTTCGGCCCGAACAGCCGGCAAGCGGCGAACGAACCCACCGCCAACTCGCCCTTCATGTCCTCGAGCGGAGCGGCGTAGAGGAAAGTAATGTTCAGCCCGATATAGAGGATCGCCACCAGCGCCGTCCCCACGGCCAGGGCGATCGGTAGCGTTCGAGATGGATGCTTCAATTCCTCGGCGACGTACGTAGCGGCGTTCCACCCGCTGTAGCAGACATAGATGAAGACGAGGCTGATGGCGAACTGAGCCGGCATCGAGCGGCTGGAGGTGCGCTGGGCCGACTCCACGAAATGTCCCCAGTCGCCGGTTCCGGCAGTGAGGCCGAACAGAATGAAGCCCACCAGCACGGCGACTTTCATCGTCGTCAGCACGTTCTGCAGCCGGGCGACCTGCCGAACCCCGAAGAAGTTGATCAACGTGAACAGGCCGATGAGGACGCAGGCGATCAGTTGGGCGCCGCCGAGCTTCAGCGACCAGGTGCCGGATCCGAGCACCAGGCTGGCGCTCTCCTGCTTGGCCCCGGGGAAGAAGTAGCCGATGTAGTCCGAGAAGGCGAGCGCTGCGGCGGCCACCGGCGCCGAGAAGCCGGCGAAGAAGGAGACCCACCCGGTCATGAAGCCCCAGGTCGGTCCATAGGCGCGGGTGAGATAGACGTACTCGCCGCCCGAGCTGGGGAAGTTGATGCCGAGCTCGGAATAGCAGAATGCCCCGGCTAGCGCGCAGACCGCGCCCACCACCCAGATGGTGAGAACCCAAAAGGGATCTCCCAGGTCCCCGGCCAGAAAGCCGGTTGTGGTGAAGATTCCCGTACCGATCATGTTGGAGATGACCAGGGCGGTGGCGCTGACGATGCCGAGTTGGCGGAGGAGGGAGGCTGACCCGCTGTCGGATGCGGGTGGTCGGGCGGAGGTCGGAGAATCCACGTTTGCCATTGTACGCAATCACCGGCGGCCGGAAACGTAGGGGCGCCGGTCTGATGAATGCCGGTCGGGGAGAATGGGGCGGAATCGGCGGCCGGATCGGCTCGGGGCGTTGCGTTCCACTGGCCGCAAGCCCTAGTATTCGGGTATGAGACGTTCGGCGCCTTGGAACGGCTCTTTTCGCAATGGCGGCCGGTGGCGCTGGTGGGCAATCGGTGTTGTCTGTGCGCTGCTCGAGCCTGGACTCGCACAAGAAGACGAGTATCTCGAGCAGCGGGAGTCCATGGTTCGCCACCAAATCGAGGCTCGCGGCATCCGGGACCCCGGCGTGCTTCGGGTCATGCGCGAGACTCGGCGTCATGAATTCGTGCCGCCGGAACTGGCCGCGAGCGCCTACGCGGACCGCCCGTTGCCTATCGGCCACGGCCAGACGATCTCGCAGCCTTATATCGTGGCGTTCATGACCGACCGGCTGGATGTTAGGAAGACCCACAAGGTGCTCGAAATCGGCACCGGTTCCGGCTATCAGGCGGCGGTGCTGGCGCCGCTCGCCGAGCACGTCTACACAATGGAGATCGTCCCTGAGCTGGCCGTGTCCGCGACCAGGAAGCTGGCACCATATGCGAACGTTACCGTCCGTCACGGCGACGGCTATCGGGGCTGGCCGGAGCAAGCTCCGTTCGACCGGATCATCCTCACCGCCGCTCCGCCGGAACTGCCGGTCACGCTGGTCGGGCAATTGGCGCCGGGCGGGAAGCTGCTGGCGCCGGTCGGCGGGTCGCCCTGGAGCCAGAAGCTGGTGCTGGTCGAAAAGGCCAGGGATGGCAGCCTCACCCGTCGCGAGATGCTGGCAGTGCTGTTTGTTCCCATGGTGAAGGGAAGGGAAGAGTAGCGTGCGACGGTGAGCGCGGTCTCAGCAAAACGTAGCGATCCGGCTCGGGGAGAGCATAGCACGGCATTCGGAGATACCCGCCGCCGCGCCTTGACACTGATACGTGACGAAGCTCACCGCGAGACTACGACCTGCGCCCGCTCCACAACTTCGAGCTGCTGGCGGGCAAGCTCACGGTCGTTGGCATTGGGAGCGTCGCGAAGATAGCTCCGGAGTTGCTCAGCCGCCTCTTTGATATCGCCCTTGTGGTAGAGCGCCAGGCCCAGCACGTGGCGGGCTTTCGCGGGGCAGGATTCTGAGGACAGCTCAAGGCAGTATCGGGCGCTATCCTCGGCTTCATCGAGCCGTTCCAGATGAAAGCTGGCGACGGCAAAATCGGCATGCAGAAACGGGGCGGGGATCGACGAGGCCTCGATACCGCGCTGGGAGACCTCGGCCGCCCGCTGCCATCTGGACTGCTTGATCTCGACCTCGGCGAGGAAGTAGTAGGGCTGCCACCATCCCGGCTCGAGCCGCGCGGCGGTCTCCAGAGAATTCCGGGCCGCGTCGTATTGTTGCTCGTGTAACTCGATTACCGCGATTCCACACCAGGCCGCCGCGAAGTCGGGGTAGATTTTGATCGCCTCTTCGAGCTGTTTTCTCGCGTCCTGCAAGTGTCCCTTGAGCAAGAGCCGGCGGGCCTTGTTGAAGGCCTTGACCGCCTTCTTCGGAGCGCTGAGCGTCGTGATGCTGACGACGGGTGCGAGGCCGTCGGGCACCTTGCCGCTGCCAGGTTCCGCTTCCTGCCCCAAGAGCGATGGGTCGACATCAAGAGTCGAACTTCGCCAGCCCTGGTATGGAGAGTTCAAATAGGTATGCTCGAGGTCGTGCGGCTCGTACTGGTACGTGTCTTCGTCTTGAGCGAGCAGGGCTGGACAGCCGATCGCGACTGCAAGGAGGAGCGGGACGGTGTATTGACCGATGCGCATGGCCGGAGTCCTGAGGCGCAAGACCCTGCCGTTGGCACTCTGCGCCCGCGCATAGTGTGATCCGGCTGACCGAATGAGGGAATCCCCTGAATCAGGTAATCCTGGTCCGAAATTCACCCCCCATGGCAGGCGGAGAGTGGGATTGCGGCGTGGCCTGAACCTGGAGTGGCATGTGAAGCCGGGGGCGGGTGTCCAACGGCCGGGCTGATGCCCGGACAGGGGCCGCTCGACCGACGGGAAAGCTCCGCGCGGACCAACGGGGTGTGGCCCGCTCCGCCGATGGCAGGTGAATTTCGATTCATACGACGGGGAGTCGCACCGATAAGTTGCTCATGGATCGTCGACGCGAACCGCGATTCGAAACCGAACAAACTGTCAAAATCACATTGCTAGGTCCCGAGCCAATGACGTTTATGGGACAAATGGCCAACCTCTCCGGACGTGGCATGCGAATCATCATTGACCGGCCGCTCCCGGTCAATGCCGCCGTCAAGGTGGATCTGGAGAGCGCAATGCTTCTGGGCGAGGTCTGCTACTGCGTGCCCGACGGCGGCGTCTACGCCATTGGTCTGGAACTCGAACAGGTGCTCCACGATGCGCCGGACCTGCTGTCGCTATGGCGTGCTCTCAAGGGTGGCGTCCCGCAGCGCCAGCCCCAGCGGGATTCCGCGACACCGCAAAGCTGAACCCGAAAAAAGGAGCCCACGAGGGTGTGAAAAATCCTTTGGGGACAGCCCACGACGCCCTGGAAGATATTGAAAAGATTGAGGCGCGCTGCGACAGTCCCCGGATTTTCTCACGCCTTCCATGCTATGCTTTCCGTGAATGTCACGGAAAGTTATCGTATTCGGTGCCGGCGGCCAGCTTGGAGTGGAACTGGTCCGCGAATTCCGTTCCCGGGGCGACGAAGTGACCGGCTTTGAACGGCGGCAGGTAGACATCACCAGCCCCGAGCAGGTGGAGCGGGCCATTGCCGGCAGCGGAGCCGGGCTTGTTCTCAACGCGGCGGCCTACAACCAGGTGGACATCGCCGAGCGTGAGCCCCAGGCGGCCTACATGGTCAACGCCCTCGCCGTGCGCAATCTGGCTGTGGCTTGCCGCCAGGCGGACGCCCGGTTCATACACTTCTCGACCGATTATGTTTTCGACGGCACGGCCGGGCGGCCTTACACGGAAGAGGACCCGACACACCCTCTGGGCGCCTACGCCGTCTCGAAGCTGGCGGGCGAGCTTTACGCCCAGGCTTATCTCGATGATGTCCTGATCATCCGCACCTCGGGCGTATTCGGTCCGGCGGGCCGGCACACAGCCCGCGGCAACTTCATCGAGCTAATGCTGCGCCTGGCTGGTGAGGGCAGAGCGATCCGGGTGGTCGAGGACCACAGTGCTTCGCCCACGTACGCACCACTGTTGGCCGCACGCACCGCCAACCTGGCCGAGCGCGGCACGCATGGAGTGCTCCATATCGGCGGGGGCACGCCCATCTCCTGGTTCAAGTACGCCGAAATGATCTTCCGCCTAGCCGGCTTGAACCCCCAACTCCGGGCGACCAATGAGCGGGAGTATCGAACCGCGGCGCGGCGGCCGAAGTTCTCGGCGCTCTCCAACTCCAAGATGGAAGCGCTGGGCCTCGACCCCTTTCCGCCGCTCGAGGAAGCAGCGGCACGCTACCTCGCCTCCCGCGACTGAGGCGGGGGGCAAACCTGGTGGGGCGGCGCGGCCGCTCGGTTCACCTCTCCCGATCACGTCGTTGGGTCGATGATGGGGATCGATCGGCCGGCGGCGGATGGTCCCGCCCCGGACCGAGGGAGTGCTGAAAAATGAGCGGGACCAGGGTGGCCGTCACCGCTCCGAGCCAAGCCGGCTCGACCGTGCGAAGGGACTGCGTCAAGGACCCATAGAGACCGGAGAGCGACACCTGGTAAACGATCAGTCGGCAGAGCAGCGGTGGCCACTTCCCACCCGGCTGACAGATTGACGGCAAAGAACAGGCGGCGCCGAAATAGGCAACTGAGGAGCGCGGACTTCCAGCTCCAACACCGGACAAACGTTTCCCTCAGATTCCGCGCCACCCCGCGGACAGATTCTTCCAACGTCATACCAATTAATCTCGCAGGCCAGGCGCTAAGAACGAGTGCAGACGGAGTTGCGTGTAAGTGAGCCGGCGGGCCGGATCGCCGCCAGCGGCTATAGTCCGGACGGAAGCTTCGTGGGGCCGGGTGCGGTCGGCTGTTCCACGGAGTCGGGACGTGGGGCGCCGGCCGGGCCGTCCTCCAGCCGCGACCAGAAGTAATCCCTGACGCGGGCGTGTAACTCTTGCTTGTCGGAGTTCCAACGCCAGCAGCCATGAGGTGTTTTGGCCAGGTCGGTATATGGGTTGAAGTCCAGGTCGCGGAGGCTGCTCAAAGAGGTGGAGTAATTGCGGTCGGCATAGAGGCCATGCCAGAGGTGGAAGATGCGACCGTCGAGGTGGCTCACGGAACCACCGACGGTGTCGTGGAAGGGGCGTGCCCACTCCAGAAAGTGCTGGTAGCTGATCTCGTTCATCCGCTCGCGCAGAGTGGGGGCATCGAGGGCACCGATGGCGGCACAAAAGATGGCGACATCCCCGGAGGCCTTGACACAGACGTCGTAGAATCCGTGCCTGTCGAGCACCTCCTTCCGCGCGGCCCAGGCCAGGCCCCAGGCGGTATCTCGCAGCTTCGGGTGCCGCGGACGCAGGTCGGCGAGGGCAAACTCCCCGGCGGCCAACTTCGCCATCAGGGAACGGCGGTCGAAGGGGCGGTTCCAGGTCTCGACCTCGTCGGGTCGCGAGTCCGGCAGTAGGTCGTAGCGTTCGGAGAACAACTGCAGGACCGAGTGGTGCTCGAGCGCCGCCAGCGTCTCCTCGGCCCAGTCGGGGGAGCCGAAGATCACGTCGGCGTCGATCCAGGCGACGGCTTCGCAGGCGGCGGGCACCGAGTCGAGCGCCACGTTCAGGAGTCTTTCCTTCTGGAAGAGAACGTCGCCCTCGGCGAGTTGGATCAGTACTTCGGCGTCGTCCGGGCCCAAGGCGAATTCGCCCGTGAACGACTGCTCCACGGTGACCAGCGGGACGCCGAGCCGCTCGCGAAAGGCCCGGTAGTTGGCCAGGCGTCGCCGGTATCCGGCGGGGTTGAAGTAGGATGTGATCGCCCAGATCATGGTGCTCGGGAGACCTTCTATTTTCGCCTATCCGGCGAATATCTGCTTTGGCGGCGGACTCATGGGGCGGCCTGGCGCCGGGGGGTCACTCCCCGCTTGCCGCACCCTGTCGGCCAACTCAGTAACTAGTCGGAGCCGGCGAGGTAAGTCGCCGTGCCAGCTCAATAGATGGGAGGACCCGATCGCCGCGTTACCCTTCTGTATGGTGTAGGATAGGTGGATCATGAGAGGGACGATTACACCAATGCTTTGCCTGTTTGCCACCGGGTTGTTTGTCGGCTGCTCGCAGCCGGCGGCCGAACAGCCGGAATCCGCCGTCGTTGAACGGCCCCCGATTGTCGGAGTCGCGAATTTTGTCGTGATGACGGACAGCCTCGATGAGGCCCGTAAGTTCTATAGCGGCGAGCTCGGGTACGACGAAGCTTTTCTGCACAGCCGTCCCGGTGTCGAAGGCGAGATCGCCGCTTTCAAGGTTAACGACAAGCAATACATCGAGCTGAGTCCGACGCTCAAGAACGAGGAAGACGACAAACTGATCCAACTCGGCTTCGAAACCACCAACGCCAGGCAGCTTCGCGACTACATGGCCTCGAAGGGCATGGACGTGCCGGGAGCCGTGGAGGAGGATCCGGACGGGAACCTTAGCTTCCGGGTAACCGACCCGGAGGGACACCGGGTGGAGTTTGTCGAGTATCGGCCGGGCTCGACCCAGATGAAGGACCAGGGTCAGCACCTCTCCGACCGGCGGATCTCCGACCACATGCTCCACGTCGGCGCCGCCTTCAAAGACGAGGGAGCGGCGAACGCCTTCTACCGGGACCTTCTCGGATTCCGACCCATGTGGCGCGGCGGCATGTCCGACGACAAGGCCGATTGGATCTCGTTGATCGTGCCTGACGGCGACAACTGGATCGAATACATGATGTGGGAGGAAGGAAACCCGCCGGACGCCAATCAGCTTGGCGTCTGGAATCATGTCTGTGTGGGGACGAAGGACATCCAGAAGGTGTGGGACACGGTGGTCGCGCGCGGCTATCAGGGCGATCGTCCACCGGCCATCGGACGCGACGGACGCTGGCTGCTGCACCTCTACGACAAGCACCACACACGGACCGAGGTGATGATTCGCAAGCCGGTCGAGAAACCATGCTGCAGTGAGGTGGTTGATCCTTATACGGACTGAGGAATGGCCGGGATAGCGGGCGAGGGAGGCAGGCGGCGATCGGGGTCCCGGTGCGGGGACCCCGCCTGGGGCTCGTGGGCAGCGGGCTACAGGCTGTGCAGGTCGCCGCGCCACATCTTCCACAAGAACGGGACCGCGCCGGACTCGTCCTCTATGGTGACGTCGATGTTGATTTGCTGCCCCCGCCGCATGACGGTGAGGTGGGTGGTTCCGGAACTGGCGTCCCGGAAGGCGTCGGTGAGTTGGCGCGGTGTGGCGACCGACATCTTCCCAGCCTTCACGATGACGTCGCCCGCTCTCAGCCCGGCTCGTGACGCTGGTGTGTCATCACCAACGGACCGCACGAGCACGCCTTCCTTCACGCCGAAGTAGTCGGCCAACTGACCATCGAGGGATTCGCCGACAATACCCAGCTTGGTGTTCCGCCATGTCGTCGAGATGTGCGGCACATCCGGCGCCATCATGCCGCCGCGGAAGACGTCCGGCGTTTCGGCGGCTTTCGGTGCGCCGCCCTCAAGGTTCAGCAATTGCTGCCGTGAACCCATCGTTACCGTGATCTCGAGTGTCTTGCCGTCGCGAACTACTTTCATCACCGCCGGACGGCCCACCGGTGTCTCCCGCACCAGGCGAACGAACTGCTTTTCGCCGATCACCTGCGTGCCGTTGTAATCCATGACGACGTCCCCCTTCTGCAGGCCGGCCTTGTCGGCCGCGCTGCCGTGGAGCACGCTGGTGATGACGATTCCGGTCTCCTCCGACAGCTGCTTCTTTTTGGCGACGTCGGCGTTGACCTCCCAGATATTGACCCCCAGGAAGCTCTGTTTTGCCGGATCCTCGCTGAATACCACGATGCCCTGGCCGAGGGGACGGGCAGTCTGTGCCTGGGCGCTCTTCGCCGCCACTGGGACCGCCAGCAGGAAAACGGCGCTCAGCGCCGCAGTCGCGTAGTGTCGGCTAAGTATTCGTGTGCATCGACTCATGGCAAAACCTCACTTCCATCCTGCCGGCACGTCCCTCGGTCCGTGGCCGTTGTTATCGCCGGCGCAGATAGATGGCGCCGCCGACGGCTGAGATCTTCAACAAGGGCCCACCGCCGTTCAGCGACCCTTCCGCCACCAACGTCCCGTAGCCACGCTGGCCCGGCCGGACCGCTATCTCCGGGAAGTCAGAGATTATCTTGCCGGCCTGTCCCGACGGATTGTTGTAGGCGCTGATGGTCACCGCCAGATTGGACGGAAGATAGATGGTAATGTCACCTAGCCCCGTATCGAGGAAGGAATCCTCGATCGCCTCGCCTTTCGACAGCCAAGCCAGGATGTTGCCCGAGGTGGTGGATGCGTGTACCGAACCGGACACCTCTTTGAGCTTGATGGCGCCGCCGGTTGACTGGCATTTCACGCCGCGGGCGGAGACGACGGTGATGGCGCCGCCGGTGGTTTCAGCGGATACGGGGCCGCCCGCCTTCATGATCTCGATCAGTCCGTGGACCGCATGGGCGGTGACGGACCCGCCGGCCTTGCCGACGTAAATGTTGCCGCCGCCGTTCGAGAAGTGGGCGTTGCCAGTGACCTCGGTGACGTGGATCTCGCCGCCGGCCGTCTCGAACCAAGCCTCACCACCGGCGTGTTCCACCTGGACGTTGCCGCCGCCGGATACGCAGCGCACCATGCCGTTGACCCGTCCCAGCCGAATTTCGCCACCCATCGTCTCGGCGTGCACGCCTCCCTCGATGGCGTCCGCGGTGATGCGTCCGCCGCCGGATTCGGCGACCAGCTTTCCTTGCAGGCCACGTGCGTCAATGTTTCCGCCGTGCGTCTTCACGTGAGCCTTGGCGAGCCATGCCGGGGCGGTCACCGTCAGGGTCGGCTGAATACGATTGGGCGTCGGGCACTCGAAGTGCAGCAGCAGAGCGCTCTCTTTCCAGGCCTGGTGTCCCTGGATACTGGCCATCAGCCGGGCCGCCTCGGCCTGCGAATAGGCGTGGACGCTTTTCCGTAGGGTATAGGTGACACCGTTGGCGTCCGCACCGGTGAGGGAGACATCGCCCCAGGTGGTCAGCGCGAGCACCCTGGCCCCCTCGGCGCCTACCCGCTCTTCGACTGTCTGTACCCAGTTCCCGTTCTCCTGCCGGAGTGGCGCCTGCCCCCAGAGCGTCACCAGACCAAAGAGCGTCAGGCAGAGAAGTCTCATCATCCGCACATCCTTTAAAACGTCTCCACCGATGCGTTCATATTCTGCAACGCCTTCTGGCAGCGCAACCGAAGGTAGTTGTTGTCTTCCCGCCGCAGCAGCTCCTGCAATGTTTCGACGACATCGACGTCGTCGGACTGGATGAGCAGTTCAACGGCCATGGTGCGGACACCGGGATTGTCGTCGTGAAGAAGAGCTCGCGACAGAACGCGGCGGCTATCGGGATCCGTCGCGTATGGCCTGAGACCTTCTAGGGCCTTCAGCCGGACGCCGTCGTTCGGGTCGTTCTCGAGCGTATATAGGAGCGCTTGCTTGGTGTCCTCGCAGTGCTGGCGGTTCTTGAGAACCTCGACCGACTCCGCCCGCACACCGGGATCCGACGGGTTCCGCAGCGCCGTCAGCAGCAGTCCGCGGATCCGATCATCCTCGACGCTCCCGGACAGCACCCGCTGGCGGGTTTCGTCCACCACGATACGGACGCCGCCACTCTTGCCGGACGGTTCCACGAGACGGACGTGAGTGGTGGCCGGAGGCGAAGCCGAGCCGCCGAAAAACGGCGCCGCCAGGTTCGCGCCGGCGTCGGTGGTGATGAAGCGGGCGGCGAAAAAGCCGATTGCCACCAGGGCCACGGCCCCTACCGGACGCAGCCAGCGAGCCGCGAACAGCCCCCGGGGGAAGGCCAACAGGCGAATGCGATCGAGCCATCCCTGCTTCGTCATGGCTGTCTGCCGCAAGGCGCGCGGCAATTCCAGACGGCACCGATCGAGCAGCTCGACCGGCGGAACCAACTCCCCCATGTCCACGGCGCGTTGCATGCGCCGTTCGCGGTCGAGCGCCTCAGCACAGCCAGCACAGCCGTCAAGATGCTGGGCCACGGCCTCCTCGCCGTCGAAGGACAGCTCGCCGTAGAGGTAGAGTGACAACTGCTTTCGTACTGATTCGCAGGTCATAGCAAGTCTCCCAATGCTGAGCGCATTTTCTGAGTCGCCCGAAACAGGCAGTTCTTGGCGGCCTCTTCGGAGGTTCCCAGAACCTCGCCAATCGCCCTGAGTCGCATGCCCTGATAGTGCCGGAGCTCGAAAACCGTCCGCTCGCGCGGCGTCATTTCAGACAACACAGTCCTGATACGGCCTTCGATTTCTGCGCTGAGTGCGGCGCGCTGCGGGTCACTGGCCGCGCGCCGCTCGGCAACGGATTCCATGCGATCGCGGGGGCCATCCTCGGTCTCGACCAGTTGCGCTTCCTCGCGCCGGACCTTTCTCTTTCGGAGATGGTCGAGGCACAGATTCGTGACAATCCGATATAGCCACGTGTGGAAGCTGCAATCGAAGCGGAAGCTGTGGAGGTTGCGGTAGACCCGCAGAAAAGCCTCCTGATAGACGTCCCGAGCATCTTCGGGGGAGCGGAGCAGGTTCATCGCCAGCCGCAGCACCCCCTCGTCGTGAGCGCGCACCAAGCGCTCGAAGGCGTCCTCGTCGCCCCGTTGGGCCGCACGAATCAGAGCAGCGTCATCCACGGCCGTTGTTGAGATCGCAGCTGCCGACATAGCTCCCGTATAGCCGCTCAACGATCAAGACGGCCCGGTGGCGAAAACGTCACCAGCCAAACGGGTTACTCGGCCAGCTCGAGTTCGATTTTCTTCTGTTGGGCGTCGAGAGCCACGATCCGGAAGCTGCGGACCTGTCCGGGGCTGAGTTCGTCTTCGGCCTCACTACCCTGGGGCATGGAACCCGCCTTCCACTTCGCGGCCAGCATTTCGGTCAATGCGGAAAGATCAGGCCGGTCGGCTTGTGGTTCGCCGGCATCGGCGGCCGGCGCCTTGGTCACCTTGCGGCAGGAAGCGAACACGCCATCGCCCAAGTCCACCTTGCTGACCTTCTTTTTGGAATCGACGACGCGTCCGGTGACGACGTCCCCGACCTTGTGCTCGGCGATGTACTCGTCGGCGCTGGTGGGCTGTAGTTGTTTGAGGCCGAGGCGGATACGCTTGCGGCTACGGTCGATCTCCAGCACCATCGCCCGGACAGCCTGCCCGTCGGAGAGCTCTTCGTTGGGATGGTTCAGGCGTTTTTCATGGCTGATGTCGGCGATGTGGATCATTCCTTCCAGACCCTCGCCCAACTCTATGAAAGCCCCGAACTTCGCCATGTTGGTCACCTTGCCCTCCACGACGCTGCCCACCGGGAATTTCTTCTCCACGTCCTGCCACGGGTCGCCCAGCGCCTGCTTCAGCCCAAGTCCGATGCGGCGCTGGGCGCCGTTGACAGACAGGACCACCACGTCGACGACCTCGCCCATCTTGACCGCGTCGGCGGGCTTCTTGACCTTCTTCGACCAGGACATCTCCGACACGTGGATCATGCCGTCGACCCCCGGCTCGAGCTGCACGAAGGCGCCGAAGTCGGTGAGGCGCACCACGGGACCCTGGACACGCTGGCCCACTTCGTACTTCTCGTCGACGAGCGACCAGGGGTCCGGGGCGAGCTGCTTGCGGCCGAGCGAGATGCGCTGGCTCGCGGGGTCGACCTTGAGGACCTTGACCTCGACTTCATCGCCCACCTTCAGCAGGTCGGACGGTTTCTTGACGCGGTGCCAGGCCATATCGGCCACGTGCAGCAGGCCGTCAACGCCACCCACGTCGACGAAGGCGCCGAAGTCGGTGAGGCTGCGCACGGTGCCCTGGATCACCTGGCCGACCTCGAGTGCGGCGACGCGCTGTTGGCGTGCCTCACGGGCCTCGATCTCGACAACCGCGCGGCGGTCCACCACGACGTCTTCCTTCGCGGTATCGAGCTGGATCACTTTGCAGCGGATCTGCTGGCCCACAAGGGACCCCATCTCGGCCGCGTCCCGGGTGCCGCTACGCGAGGCGGGCATGAAGGCCCGCGCGCCGACGTCCACGCTGAGGCCGCCCTTGATGGCGCCCGTCACCGTGCCACTGATGACCGTGCCTTCGGCGTGCGCCTTCTCGAGGCCACTCCAGTCTCGCGGCACCGCGACCTTGGCCGGTGACAGCCGGCTGTAGCCGTCCGGGGTTTGTCCCACCACCGAGACTTTCACCGTGTCGCCGGCCTTGAGCTTCAGCTCGCCGGACTTGTCGCGGGCGTCCTCCAGCGCGAGCCATCCCTCGCGCTTCAGGCCAATGTCGACGAGGATGCCGCTCGCGGTGCAGTCAATTACGGTTCCCTCGAGCACCTGTCCCAGAGCGGCGCCGGCGTGGTGCTGCTGCTCGAACTCCGACAGGATGTCGGCGAAGGAACCTTCATCAAATTCCGCGGGCGCCTCCGCGGATGTCTGGTCTCCGGCCTCCGGCGCACCGGGCGCCGCTGGAGGTCCAGGGGCGTGGTCCGGCTCTGCTGCGTTTGCATTCTGTGAGGCGGGGGCGGCCGGAGTCGCCGGCTGGTCCGGTTCCGGCGCAGTCTGGTCGCGCTTCGGGTCGGAGGAATTGGGGGTACTCATGGAAGATCGCCCTTCATTTTTACACAAACAATCCGGTGTTGGCAGAGTATTGCCTTCCGGCGGCCCCAAGCTCCTGGAAACCGAGCGGACGGAGCGCCGTCGGATTAATATGACTACGTGCAATCCATCGCCACAGTCAAGGACGTGGTAGGGCGCTACATCCGGCCCCAGGACATCGCCTGGCTGTTGTTCTTCTCGGCGCTGGCCGCCGCCAGTCCGACGCTGAACGACGCCGAGATCGAGCTGCTGGTAGCGCTGGCGTTGCTGCAGGTGCTCGAACCGCGCCTCCCCATTTTTCAGAGCGCCCGTGGCCATATCGTCGCCATCTCGCTAAAGCTCGTACTAGGATATCTACTGATTGGCGTGTCAGGCAGCGTTGATAGCAGCTATTATCCGATTCTCCTCGTCCCGGTTGTCTCCGCGGCCACCACCTGCGGACCGCTGGGCACGGTGCTGTTCACCGCCGCGGCGTCTTTGTCCTACCTGTCGTTTCTCCTGTTCATCGATTGGCAGCAGCTCGCCCTGCTCCCCGACGACGCGCGGGAGCTGTCGCTGCGGGTACTGTTCCTGTGTCTGATCTCCTACCTCACGCACCAGCTCGTCGCGACCAACCGCGCCCAGGCGCTCGAATACCAGACCGTCGCCCAGCAGCTGGCCGAGGCCAATCGCAATTTGCGGCGCGCCGAGGCCGAAGTGCGACGGAGCGACCGACTGGCGGCGATCGGACAGTTGAGCGCCGGTCTGGCCCACGAGCTGCGTAATCCACTCGGCACCATGAAGGGTTCAGCGGAAATCCTGCGGAACAACGTGCGCGACGAAAACGAGGTTGCGCGGGAGCTGGCCGACATCATCGCGGCGGAAGTGGACCGTACCAATGGCCTCGTCACCCGCTTCCTGGATTTTGCCCGGCCGCTGAAACTGCAGCTCGAGGACACGGAACTGGCCGAGGTGATCGACAAGGCCGTCACGCTGTTGCAGCATCGCCGCCCTCCGCTGGACGTCGCCGTCTACAAGAACTACTCGCCCGACATCCGCCCGCTGCCGCTCGATCCGGCACTGATGGAGATCGTGATCTACAATCTGCTCGAGAACGCCGCGCAAGCCTCTCCCCCGGCCGGCGCCATCACCGTGAAGACGAGACCGGTGGCGGGCGGGGTCGAGGTGACGGTGATCGACCGCGGCTCGGGTATCGATCCGAAGGACGTGGAGAGTGTCTTCAATCCGTTCTTCACCACCAAATCCGCCGGTGTGGGGCTCGGACTGGCGATCGTCTCCAAGATCATCGACGAGCACGGCGGCCGGATCACCGTGGAAAGCGAGCCAGGGCAGGGCAGCGTATTCCGGATCCTGCTGCCGACGGAAGCGGTCAAAGATCGGTCATGGTCGTCGATCGGGCGGATCCCGCGAGAATAGCCAATGAAACAGCGCATTCTGATTGTCGAAGACGAAGAGAAGCTCCGTCGAGTGATTCAGCTCCAGTTGACCTCCGGTGGGTTTGAGGTTGACCAGGCAGGGAGCGCGGAGGAAGGGGTGCGGCTGGCCGAGCGCGCCGACCTGATCCTCACCGACCTCCGCCTGCCGGGCATGGACGGGCTCGAGTTTATCGGTCACATCCGGCGGCAGGACTCACGCACGCCGATCATCGTGATGACGGCCTTCGGCACGGTAGCGAATGCCGTGGAGGCGATGAAAGCCGGGGCGATCGACTTTCTGCCCAAGCCGTTTTCGATGGACCACCTCATGACGGTGATCCACAAGGCACTCGAAGTGCGGGCGCTCAGGGACGAGAACCTGCAGTTGCGCGAGGAGCTGGGCCGCCGCTACGAGTTCGACAACATCATCGGCCGCAGCGGGGCGATGCAGGAGATCTTCGCCACCGTCGAGCGGGTGGCGCCGACACGAGCCACAGTCCTGCTGGCGGGCGAGAGCGGCACCGGCAAGGATCTGGTCGCGCGCGCCATCCACCACCACTCGCCGCGGCGCGACCGGCCGTTTGTCAAGATCAACTGCGCCGCGCTCCCCGAGAACCTGATGGAGAGCGAGCTGTTCGGCTACGAGAAGGGGGCGTTTACGGGAGCGGTGACGAGCAAGCCGGGAAAGTTCGAGCAGGCCGACACCGGTACGGCATTTCTCGACGAGATTGGGGACGTTCCGCCGGCGGTCCAGGTGAAGCTGTTACGGGTGCTCCAGGAACGCGAGTTCGAGCGGCTTGGCAGCAACAAGACCCGCCAGATCGACGTGCGGGTGCTCGCCGCGACCAATGCGGATCTGCGGGCGGCGCTCGAGAGCGGCGAGTTTCGCGAGGACCTCTTCTACCGGCTCAACGTCGTGCCCATCAACATGCCGCCGCTGAGAGAACGCCGCG
Organism: Bryobacterales bacterium; assembly: GCA_963809945.1. Taxonomy (GTDB): domain Bacteria; phylum Acidobacteriota; class Terriglobia; order Bryobacterales; family Bryobacteraceae; genus CAWELS01. The sequence goes on from CAWELS010000048.1 coordinate 57,024, forward strand.
AGGACATCCCCGCGCTGGCCGAGCATTTCATCCGTGAGTACGCCGCCGAGCTCGGTAGCCCGGTCACGTCGATCTCAGACGAAGCCCTGCGGTTTCTGGCCCGGCACCGGTGGCCCGGCAACGTGCGCGAGCTGCAGAACGTGATCGAGCGCAGCCTCGTGCTTTGCCGCGACGAGCGTCTGGAGGCGAGCGACATCAAGATGGACGATAGCGGAGCCGAGCGGGAAGCGGCCGGAGCCGAGTCATTCCTGCCCGCGGGGGTGACGCTGCAGGAACACGAACAAGACCTGATCCGGACGGCGCTCGAAAAGGCCAAGGGGAACAAGAGCCAGGCGGCCCGGCTGCTGGGCCTGACGCGGAACGCGCTTCGCTATCGGCTATCGCAGATGGGCCTCGGAGAAGGCGACGAGTCGAGGTAGTGGCCGCGGCCCGCGCCTCAGGCTCCAGTGAAATTCTTGAGGCTCATGAACATCTGCACGAAGGCGAATGCCGTCATGGCGACGCAGCCGTAGGCGAGATAGCGCCAGAGCTGTTCCCGCCAGTCCTCGACCAGCCGTGGGGTCCCGGCGATGTAGCCAACGATGAAGCCGCCGATCAGACCGCCGATGTGCGCGGCGTTGTCGACCATCGGGAAGAGCAGGCCGAAGATCAGAATGTAGACGGTCCAACGGATGTACATTCGTTTGACAGCGGAGCCGATGCCGCTGCGGTCCTTGACGCCGAAGGCGATCATCGCGCCGACCAGGCCCAACAGCGCTGCCGAGGCGCCGACCGAAATCCCGCTGCTCCAGAACGTGCTGGTCAGGAAGCCGGTAACGTTTGACACGAAGTAGATGACCAGCATCCGGCGGGTGCCGTAGAATTGCTCCACGGCGGTGCCGAGGTCGAAGAGCACCCACGAATTCATGAGAATGTGCAGCAGGCCGCCGTGAAGGAACCCGGCTGTGATCAGGCGCCACCACTCGCCATGCAATACCATCAGCGGCGGATACTTCGCGCCGAAGTAGACGAGCGTCTGCCCGTCAAGCCCCATGAGGGCGTTCTGATTGCCCGCACGCATGCTGTACACGACCGTCACGACGAACAGGCCGAAGTTGATCAGCATGATCATGACGGTGGTGAAGCGGGCGGCTGGGATCAGCCCGCCGAGCACGTCCGACGGGTTGCGTCTGTCGACCGCGCGCGGACCTACCTTCACGCCACAATACGGGCATGTTTTGTCTTTGACGGTGATGAAGGCCCGGCAGTTCGGGCACATGCGGCGCTTATCCACTGCCCCTCATTGTACAATTCAGAGTCCGGATGTTCTCGGAATAGAATCGCATGAGGGCACATTCCGCATTTCTGTACGCTGCCGTCGGCCTGGGCGCCGCCCTCGGTGGCATGGCGCGCTTCTGGGTGAGCGGCGTCGCGGCGCGGCTGATGGGAGACACGTTTCCCTGGGGCACGCTGGCTGTGAACGTGCTCGGTTCCGCCTTCATTGGCTTCCTCGCCGCTCTCTCCGCTCCGGAGGGCCGCCTGCTGGTACCGGTCTCGGTACGGGCCCTGGTGATGATCGGAGTCTGCGGTGGATTCACCACCTTTTCGTCTTTCAGTCTCGAGACGCTGAACCTGGCCCGGGACGGACAGGTTTGGCGCGCCGGACTGAATATCGCCGGAACGCTACTGGGCTGTCTGATCGGTGTGTGGGCCGGCTACATGGCGGCCACGGCCCTGAACCAGAGATAGGAGGCGACGATGACTCTTCCCCAACAGGCGAGCCTGCTACGAATCTTCCTGGGCGAGGATGACCGTTATCACGGCAAGCCGCTCTATGAGGCAATTGTTCTCAAGGCGCGCGAGATGCATTTGGCCGGCGCCACCGTTCTGCGGGGTCCGCTCGGGTTCGGCCACTCGAGCCGCCTGCACACGGCCAAAGTGCTGCGGCTCTCCGAGGACCTGCCGATTGTGGTCGAGATCGTCGACAGTGAAGAGAAGGTGCGTGCCTTTGTCGAGGTGACCGGGGAAATGATGTCGAGCGGCCTGGTAACGCTGGAGCGGGTTACAGTACTTCAGTACGGCCAGCCGGCCGGTACCTGACTGGCGGCCGCTCGCGCCGGGCACTTACTGGCCGTGGCGACGGCGAGCGAGACCGATCATCACGAGTCCCAAGCCGATCAGGCCACATGTGGCCGGCTCGGGGACGGACGTGTTGTCGAACGAAATCCCTCGCAGGCGTACGTCGTCGTTGTAGTCGAGTACTCGAATGTCGAAGACGGTCCCGGTGGTGTTTCCGAGCGAGGCGCCGGACAGCGTGCCGATGCCCGGCCCGAGGGACAGGAGGCTGCCGGAGTAGACGGTGCCGGCACCGAGATTCGAAATGTCGACGGCATCGCTCCTGAACTCCCGGAGCAAGCCGCGGCTGGCGACGTCGATATCGCCGATCAGGATTTCGCTCAATGTCACGGGCTGTGAGAAGATCAACCGCAGGGTGTCGTCGCCGCCCGAACTGTCGATTGCCGGGTCGTCATCGATGTGAATGTGACCAAGGAAGGGAAGGCAGACGTCAACGCCTCCGTTGTCCACGCCGTAGCCGCCCGCGGCGGAGTCAATCAGCCATTCGGCGGGCGAGTTCCAAGTCGACAGCGCTTGTACTTCAAGCGTGAGGCCCGGCGCTCCGGGGACGGCCACCGCGCCGGTGCTCTGCACCCCGCCGCTGGTGAAGCCGGATGTTCCTCCCTGGCCGAAGATCAGTGTGGTCGCGCTGGCCGTCGGCGACAAAGCCCACGCCAGAAACAAGACCGGCATGTAGCTGAATATTTTATGCACAGTGAAATAGGTTCCTTTCAATATCCGCCCTCACTTAGGATCGTCGTCCAGCTCGCTAACTCAGTCAATGCCGCTCAGTACTATTACCGCCTCTCGGCAGGGGGAGGATTGGCGGCCCCGGACGACCCGCTCTCCCGAGGATGGTTCCGGGTTATCCCGAACGGCGTAAGGTCTTGGCCCACCGGCCCCGGCGGCGCCACCACGCCGGACGGGCGATGCTACAATCGAGAATTCGGATGCCGAAGACGGAACGCGAGCTGCGCCAGGACATCGTCGATATCGGGCGCTTGGTCTATCAGAAGGGCTGGGTGGCCGCCAACGACGGCAACATCTCCGTGCGATTGGACCCGGAGCGGATTCTCGCCACGCCCACCGGGGTCAGCAAGGGGATGATGCACCCCGACGACCTGATCATCTGCGACATGAAGGGCAACAAGCTCCAGGGCCGGCTTGAGCGGACCTCGGAGATTGCCATGCACCTGACGGTCTATGACCTCCGGCCGGACATCAACGCCGTGGTCCATGCGCACCCGCCGGTATCCACCGGGTTCGCCGCCGCCGGACGGCAGTTAAACGCGGCCCTGCTGCCCGAGGTCGTGATCGGATTGGGATGCGTGCCGATGGCCGCTTACGGACTGCCGGGCACGCCCGCCCTGACCGAGCCGATGCTCCCGTTGATCCCGAAGTACGACGCGGTGATGATGGCCAACCACGGCTCTGTCTGCTACGGTCCGGACCTCTATAAGGCCTTCTTCAAGATGGAGACGGTCGAACATTTCGCGCGGATCTCGCTGGTGGCCGAGCTGCTCGGCGGGGCGACGATCCTGCCCCGGGCCGAAGTGGACAAGCTGCTCGACTCCCGGACCCGCTACGGGATAAAGGCGCGTGTGGCCGGCGAGCCGGGTTGTCCGGTGGCGGCCGAGGATCTTTCACCATCCGGTGAGCGGTTCCAGGTGACTCGGGAGGAGCTGATCGCGTTGGTGGACGACGCGTTGCGGGCCCGTGGTGTATTGTGAGATGTCGTGCCGCGACGGGCACGAGGGATAATCTGGAGGATTGATGGGCGAAGCCTTAGGAATGATTGAGACCCGCGGTCTGGTGGCGATGATCGAAGCCTCCGACGCGATGGTCAAAGCGGCCAACGTAACGCTGATCGGGTGGCAAAAGATCGGGTCCGGGTATGTGACAGCGATGGTCCGCGGCGACGTGGCGGCGGTCCGCGCGGCCACCGATGCGGGAGCGGCGGCGGCCCGGCGGGTCGGCGAGCTGATCTGCGGTTCACGTGATCCCGCGTCCGCACCCGAGCCTCGAAGACGTGCTGCCGATCGGCAAGAGCAACGCCAAGTAGCGCCGGCTCCGTTCCGCGGATCAAAATATGATACTGGCCCGTGTAGTCGGTACGGTGGTTGCCACACGCAAGGACCCGCGTCTGGAGGGCAAGAAATTGCTGATCCTCAAACCGATCACGCCCCAGGGCGAGGACATTGGCGGCTACGTGGTTGCGGTGGATACCGTCAGCGCCGGCTATCGAGAAACGGTCATCGCAGTGTCCGGCAGCTCGGCCCGAATGGCCGAGGGCTGTCAGGACCGCCCAGTGGATACCTCCATCGTCGGCATCGTGGACACGGTGCACGTCGACGAGTCTTGACCTCGGCACCACCATGCAGCTCGGCAAAGTCATCGGCCGCGTCTGGTCCACGGTGAAGAACCAGAATCTCGAGGGCCAGCGCCTGCTCCTAGTCCAGCCCGTTACCCACCGCGGCGAGCCTTTCGGACGGACCATTGTGTGTACCGATGCCACCAATGCCGCCGGCGCGGGCGAGCTGATCTACTGGGTCCGCGGCCGGGAGGCAGCGCACGCGTTCCGTCCGGCGGAGGTTCCCTCGGACAGCACGATTGTGGCGATCGTCGATGAGGTGCACGTCGAGGAGGCGCCGGAGGAATGCTGATTGCCAGGGTGATCGGCGAAGTAGTCAGCACTTCGAAGCATCCTTCTCATGAAGGATGCAAGGCGTTGGTGGTGCAGCCCCTCGATCTCGACGGGAGCGACCGGGGCAACACGATCGTGGCACTCGATGCTGTCGATGCGGGTGTCGGCGACAAAGTTCTGGTAACGACGGAAGGCTACAGCGCCTTCTCGAGTTTGGGGAAATCTCTCTCGCCGATCGACTCAGCTATCATCGGCGTCATCGACCAGATCGACCTTCTTCCGGGAACCACGCCGGCGCCGGTTGCTGATCATAAGCAGGCGGACTGAGATGGTCAGCAGGACGATGAGCTTCGTGATCTCCAGGCCCGAGTAGGCGTTGTGAAACCGCCAGAACCCGGCGCGCTCGGCGGAGGGCGCCTCCTGCGGCAGGAAGTCGAGCACCCGTCCCAATGTCGACACCTGGGGTGTTATGAGGAAGTGCTGCACGATCACCAGCAGCAACGCCAGGACGGATAACCCCATATAGAGTTTGTCCCCGTTGGTGGTGAACAGCAGGATGACGATCAACGTCAACGCCAGCCCCAACTGCGCGATTTCCCAGGTGCTGAAGTAGACACGATTGAGCTCGCCGACCTGGTGGCGCAGCAGCGTGCGGGTGGAGCTGTTGCCGAGCACCTTGATGTACTGCGTGGCCGCCGCGTCCGGCGAGCGCAGCAGTTCATCGACACCCCGGAAGTTGTAGATCGCCACCCAGGTCATGAAAAAAGATCCTCCGAGCCACAGACCGAGCAGGAGGGTGGCGAGTCGACGTGTGTGCATAAGAACTGATAGTGTAACGCACCCGCCTGGCGGATGTGGTGTTTCTAAATGGTTTCTAGAACGTCCAGCGGAGAGCCAGTTGAATGCGGCGGCTGGGCGTTGCCGTGCTCGTGATTCTGCCCGCCGAGCCCACCCGGTCGCCGCCTTCGCTAAAGAGCTCCAGGCCGGTGGGCAAGGCGAGGTTGGTGTGATTGGTCAGGTTGAACGTCTCGAGGCGGAAGCGGATGTCCTGGCCCTCGGAACGGTAGATCGATTTGTGCAGCGCCAGATCAGCCGAGAACATGCCGGGGCCGTCGAGGGCGTTGCGGCCCAGGTTGCCGTAGAATCCCGCCGCGGGGAGGTTGAACGCAGTCGGATTGAAGTACTGGTAGGGGTCACCCAGGACGGCGTCGCCGGCGCCGGCAGCAAGATCCGGACGCTGGCCGAGATCCCCGAAATTCGAGCCCGACCGGGCCCGGTCAAAGCCCACCGTCGGTGAGAACGGGTAGCCGGTCTGCGCCCGCACCAGGAAATGGATCTCCCAGTCGTTCACCAGGTGGCCGATCGGACCGTGCATGTGGCTCTTCGGCAGCCAGGAAAAGTTGCCGGTGAAGGAGTGGCGGACGTCGAAGTCGCCGCGGCCGCGCTCCGAGCGGAGGTTGAACGGATTCGGCATGGCGCCGCTGTTGGTGAAGTCCTGGAAGATCGTCGAGGAGGCGTTGTCGATGAGCTTGCCCCACGTGTAGCCGAACTGGAAGCGTACGCCGTGGCTCAGGCGGCGGTTGAGGCTCGCGACGAGCGAGTGGTAAATCGAGTCGAAAGCCGTATCCCGGAGGCCGATCCGCGTGAAGTTCGGATTGCGCAAGGGCGCGCCCTCCGGGAAGAACAAGGTCCCGTCCGACAGGACCTCCGGCACCGCCAGATTGATGTCGCCGTACTGTCCGATCAAGTGGATGCCCCGGGAACCGGCGTAGCCGACCGTCAGCACCGTGTTGCGGTCGAGACGCTGCTGGATCTCCGTCTGGACCTGGATGACGTACGGCTGGTGAGGCTCGAACGTAAACGTGTCGACCGAGGCCGACGGCGTCGTCGCCGCGATGGCCGCCGCCAGGTCCGGGAATTGGGGCCGAAAGATGAAGGCCCGGCGGAAGAAGGGCGGCAGTCGGACGCCGCCGATCAGCGTTTCGCGGATGCCGAGCAGGTCGTAAAAGACGCCCGCTCCGCCGCGCAGGACGGTGGAGCCCTTTCCGAAGATGTCCCACGCGAAGGCCACGCGCGGCGCGAAGTTCTTCTTCGACGGATTCCGGAAATAGGGGCCGCCGACGGTGGTCGTGCTGTCGGTGAGCGGATCGCGCAGCGTCGCCACTTGTCCGTTCACCTCCGAGGGCGAGGTGTAGCCCTCGTACCGTACGCCCAGCGTCAGGCTCAGCCGTGATGCCGGACGGAACTCGCCCTGGACAAAGCCGTAGCCCCGATGCTGGAGCCAGTTCCGCGACGTCGTGCCCTCGAGCGTCATGGCGTCGGCGAGGTTTGCCTGCCCCCGCAGGAATGCCTCGAGCGAGGTGAACGAATAGCGGCCGTTGAGCGAGATGTCGGCTCGCTGATCGAAGGCGATGCGATCGTAGCCGCCGCCGAACCGGATGGCGTGGTTTCCGACCAGGTGCGAGCCCTCATAGTTGAGCTGCATGTCGTTGGTGATCTGCACGCGCGGCCGGGTGCGCATGAGTTCAATGCCCAGCGGCGAGGTGCCTGTCACCTCGATCGCGCCCAGCGACCGCCCGGGCAGGAAGGCCAGTTCGCTCCCCGGTACGCCGGAACGGACATTGGCCTCCTCGTCGTTGCCCACGTGGCTGAAGCCGATTCGCAAGTTGTGCAGCGTGTTCGACGACTGGACGAACTGCGTGTCGGTGTGGAGGAGCTGGAACTGCGACGTCGCGGCGAGGTCCCAGATCAGGAACGGATCGGGAAACGACTGGTCGGCGTCGTCGAAGGTGTAGCGGAAGCTCGAACGCAGCCGCTCGGTCCAGAGGACGTCGATGCGGCCCGCCGCGAAATCCTCCCGGCTGCTTGTTCGGCCCTGGGTGATGAACTCGGCCGTTCCGTCGCCGAAGTCCAATCCATTGGGAAGCGGAAAGAGATCGAGGTACGGTTTGACCGACGCCGCGACGGGCACCTCGGTTGGGCCATTGGGACCGGGCAGGATTCCACTTCTCGCTTCAGCCGTGATCGTGGTGGATCGCAGCGTGCTCGAGAGGTTGCCGCGAATGCCCTCGTAGTTGGCGAAAAAGAAGACCTTGTCGGGCCGTATGGGCCCCCCCACCGACGCCCCGTACTGTTGCCGGCGCAGTGGCGGCTTCTCGGAAGTGTCGAAGAAGTTGCGCGCGTCGAAGGCGTCATCGCGGAAGTACCAGTAGGCGCTGCCGTGATACTGGTTGGTGCCGGCCTTGGTGACGGCGGTCATCACCCCACCCGCCGCACGCCCGTATTCGGCCGAGAAGGGGCTGGTGACGAGGTGGAGTTCCTGGAGTCCCTCGATGCCGAGCAGATCCCCCCCGCGCTCGCCGGGGCGGAGTTGGTGGCATCGTTGATGTAGATGCCATCCAGCAGGTAGCTGTTCTGGGCGGGCCGATTTCCGTTGACGGCGATCTGCACGCCGGGGCCGTTGACCAGGTTGTTCTGGGCGTTCAGGGCGACGGTGGCGCCGGGCTGTTGGTCCACGAGGTCGAACAGGTCGCGGCCCGCCAGCGGCAGTTCTTCGAGCTTTCCCGCTTCGATGGAGCCACCCCAATCGCTCGCCGAAGTACTGAGCACGGGGGCGTCGGCGCGAACCTCGACCGTTTGCGACTGTTCGCCGATGGCCAGCTCGAGGCGCACCTGGACGGTCCGGCCGGCGGCAACTTCGATGCCGCTCCGGACGCGGGTCTGAAACCCCGGCATCGAGGCCTCCACGCGATAGAGGCCGGGGAGGAGTCCGCGCGCGGCGAAGCGCCCGGCGGTGGTCGCTTCGAGGACCCGTTCGGCCGCCGTGGCTTCCTCGACGATCCGGATCCGGCTTTGTGCCACGGCCGCGCCGCTCGGGTCGACGACCGTTCCCTCGAGGGCTCCAGTGGTCTGTCCCGGCAACAGAGCACCGGCGAACAGAACGCTGCACCCAAGTAGCAGTAGACGCCTCATAGACTCCCTATCCCTCTTGTCCTCGAATCACGCGGATTCCCCCCGGACGGCAATAACCCTCCCGCAGGATGTAAGACGTTGGCCCTGGATGTGCGTGACGGTTGTGCCGCGAAGTTAATGCCAGTATACCGCCCCCTCCCGACAACGGCCCCGTGAGGCGGCGGCCGGCCTCAGCGAAGCACCTGCAGAAGATTCGAGAAGTCGTCCGTCCAGGGGCGTACGCCGGGGGGAGCCTGAACCGCGATGCCGGCGTCGATGAGCCGTGGATGATCGAGAGCGGCCTGGTCTCGCGAGACCAGGACCCAACTCGAAGCGCTCGTCTCGCGCTCGGGACTGGCGTTGTCAACGATGAGGAGATTCTTGGCGCCGAGTTCATCGGCCGCGGCCGCCACGACCCCGGCGAGGTTGAAGCTTTTGTTCGATATGTGCAGCGCGAGAACGCCGTCGGGCGCGAGATGCCGGAAGTACAGCGCGAACGCCTCCACTGTCAGCAGGTGCACAGGTACCGAGCCGCCGGAGAAAGCGTCGAGCGCGAGGACGTTGTAGCCCTGGGGCGATTCCCGCTCGAGCGCCAGCCGGCCGTCGCCGGAGATGACCTCGACGTTCCCGCGAGCACTGCTGAGGAACGTGAAATAGCGGTGGGCATACTCTTCCACCAACGGGTTGATTTCATAGAAGCGGAAAACGTCGCCGGGTTCTGAATACGCGGCCAGCGTCCCGGTGCCGAGCCCGACGACACCCACGCGCGCCGGGTGCCGTACCGCGTCGAGCAGGCGCCCGATTCCCGAAGTCCGCCCGTAGTAGGAAGTCGGTGTCCGTGCGAGGCCCGGCGCGAGAAACTGGCGGCCGTGCTCCGTGGTACCGTGCACCATGATCCGAATGTCCTCTCCCGGGATGGCGCTGGGGACGTCAGTGACACGAAGCGAGCCGTAGAAGTTCCGGTCGGCGGCAATGGTCCCCGCACCCAGGGCGTCGATGTAGCGCGACGTGGTCTCGCCGAGCAGCACCACCACGGGGATCCAGACGACAATGGACATCCAGTTGCGTCTCCCCGTGGTGAACAGGACGACGATGGCGATCAGGGTCAGGACCGCCTGGAGCTCGATATTGATCGGCAGGAGGACGGGCGCGGCCAGGCCAGCCAGCAGTCCGCCGATGGCTCCGCCCAGCGCCACCATCGCGTAGAAGCTGGTCAGGAAACGCGCGTCGGGTTTCGAGTGGGCCAGTTCTCCATGGCCGACCATCGCGCTGATGAACAGCCCGGCCGCGAAGATCGGCACGGCGATCCAAGGTGTCGAGCTGAACTCCGTTCGGAGCAGCAGTACTCCCATGCCGGCCATGGCTACCGCCCAGGGCCGCATCCACAGGTTGCGCCGATAGGCGCCCTCCCGCCCGAAACAGATGACGAAGCTCAGCAGGTAGACCGACAGGGGTAGCACCCAGAGGAACGGCGTAGTCGCGATATCCTCGTTGAGGTGGTTGGTAATCGCCACCAGCAGGAAGGATGGGAATGCCGCCAGGACGATCCACTCGAGGTGATCGAATACCCCCGGCGGAATGGCCGGCGCCAGGTCCTCGTCGGCGGCAGTGGCTGGTGCGCCGCGCATAGACACGAGGCCCGCGAGAATAGTCAGCCCGGCGAAGATTCCGTAACCCACCGACCAGGACCACGCCTGCATACGCGTGGGTAGCGCCGGCTCGATCAGAAACGGGTAGGCCAGCAGGGCCGCGAGCGAGGCGCCGTTCGAGATCGCGAACAGCCAGTATGGAAACCGCGCCTCATGCCCGCGCGAGTACCAGGCCTGAATGAGGGGGCTCGACGCCGACAAAAGGAAGTACGGCAGGCCGACGGTGACGGCGAGCAATGCCAGGATTCGTAGCGCCGGCTCGCTCGGATCGTCCGGCTTGAGATCGGCGGCCGGGATGATCGGCAGCACCAGCACGCTGACCGCGATGGCCGCTCCGTGGATGGCCACCTGGAGACGCGGACCCAGCCACGAGATCAGCCCGTGCGCGTAGAGATAGCCGAGCAACAGGACGGTCTGAAAGAAGACGAGGCAGGTGGCCCAAACCGCCGCCGATCCGCCGAACCACGGCAGAATCAGCTTGGCGATGATCGGCTGGAGCTGGAACAGAAGAAACGCACTGGTGAAGATCGTGAGGGCGTAAACGAGCATCGATTTGAAGCGGGCGGCCGCCCCGTCCTGCGTTGCGGGGAGGCCATCGACGTCGCTCAACACTCTCGGACGGGCGCCTCCAGCGCTTGTTCGAGGTCGGCGACGATGTCGTCGGCCGCCTCGATCCCCACTGAAAGACGTATCAGGTTGTCGCGAATGCCCATGCGCTCGCGCTGCTTCGGGGCGATGTCCCGGTGTGAGGAGATCGCCGGGTACAAGACCATCGTGTGCACGTCGCCGAGCGACGTGGCGCGGACGATCAACTGCAGACGGTCGAGGAACGCGAAAACGTCCTGGTGGGTCCGGGCCTCCTTGAGCTCGAAGCTGACGATGGCACCGTAAAGGCCGTCCGGCAGCAGGCGGCCGATCGTCTCCGCGTCCGGATGTTCGGGATCGTCGGTGTAGAAGACACGCTCGATGCCCGGGCGCTCGCGCAGCCATCCGGCGATGTGCCGGGCGTTGGCGCACTGCCGTTCCATGCGCAGCGGGAAGGTCTTGACGCCCCGCAGGGTCAGGTACGACTCGAAGGGTCCGAGCACCGGACCGTAGGTGCGCGACAGCGCCCGCATCGTCTCGTAGTGGGCCTCGTCGGAGATCACCATGCCGCCGAGCACGTCGCCGTGACCGGACAGGTACTTGGTGAGCGAGTGCATCACGAGGTTCGCGCCCAGCTCGAGCGGACGGATCAGCAGCGGCGTGGCGAAGGTGTTGTCCACCACCAGGGCGCAGCCGGCCGCGCGGGTCAGTTCGGCAATGCGATCCACCGGGCCGACGCGCAGCAGCGGATTCGAGATCGTCTCCATCAGCAGGCAGCCGGGTTTGTGTTCGGCGAGCGCCTTCTCGACGGCCGGCAAGTCGCAGACATCGACGAGGGTGGATTCCACGCCCAGCGGACCGAGTACGTCCCAGAGCAGCCGGTAGGTGGCTCCGTAAAGCGCGCTGGCCGCCAGGACGTGACGCCGCCGGTCGGTCAGCGCCGTCAGGATCGCCATCTGCAGCGCGGCCATCCCGGAGGCGCAGGCGAGCGCCCCGCGCCCGTTCTCGAGCGCCGTGACGGCCTCCTCCAGCGCCGCGTTGGTCGGGTTGTCGTAGCGGGCATAGCTCCAGCCGGTTTCCTCGCGGCCGAAGATGCGGTCGAGCTGCTCGATCGACTCGGGGATGAAGCTGGCCGCGGTGTAGATCGGCGTGGTCACCGGAATCTGGCCGCTCGGCTTCTTCCGGTCGCCGGCGTGGACCGCCTTGGTGTGCAGCTTCATGACGACGGCCTCCTCTTCCATCGAATGCCTTCCCGCGTGTCTTCGAGGACGACTCCCTGCGCGGCGAGCTGATCGCGGATTTCGTCGGCGCGGGCGAAGTCGCGAGCTTTGCGCGCCGCCGTTCGCTCGGCGATCAGAACGTCGATCTCCTCATCTGACGGACCGGCGGCGGGCGGTTCGGGCTCGAGCACATCGAACACCGCATCGACCCGCCGGCACAGGTCGCGGGCCCCTTCGGCGTCGGTGGCACGGAAGGTGCCCTCGTCCATCGCGGTATTGGCGTCGCGGATGTATTCGAAGATCGCGGCCAGCGCCTCGGGCGTGTTGAGGTCGTCGTCCATGGCCTCCTCGAAGCGCCGCCGGGCCTCGGCCGCACGGTCGGTCATCGCCGCGCCGGCGCCCGTGGGAAAGGAGGCCTCGAGGCGCAGCCTGAAGTTGCGCAAACGTTCGATGGCGGTGTTGGCGCCCGCCAACTCGTCGAAGGTGAAATTGAATTTGGCGCGGTAGTGCGCCTTGGCCAGGACGTAGCGAACGGCCGCCGGCGAGTAGCCGCGCTCGAGAATATCGCGCAGCGTATAGAAGTTGCCGAGCGACTTGGACATCTTCTGGCCCTCGACCATGAGGTGCTCGGCGTGCAGCCAGTAGCGCACGAACGGCTTTCCGGTGAGCGCCTCCGATTGCGCGATCTCGTTTTCATGGTGCGGAAAGGCCAGGTCGATGCCGCCGGTGTGGATGTCGATCGTCTCGCCGAGGTACTTCATCGACATCACCGAGCACTCGATGTGCCAACCGGGGCGGCCGGCGCCCATGGGGCTCTCCCAGGACGGCTCGTCGTCCTTGTGCGCCTTCCAGAGCACGAAGTCGCGGGCGTCGTCCTTCTCGTACTCGTCGACGTCCACGCGGGCGCCGCTGCGCTGTCCGGTGATGTCGATGCGTGACAGCTTGCCATATTGCGGGAACCGGTCGATGCGGTAGTAGACCGAGCCGTCGCTCTGGTAGGTGAAGCCCTTCTCGCCCAGCTTCTCGATGACCGCGACCATGTCGGAGATGTGCTCGGTGGCGCGCACGATCCGCTCGGGCCGCTCGAGCCGCAGCCGGCCGGTGTCCTCGAGGAATGCCTCTTCGTAGGGTCGCGTGTAGTCCGCAATCGAGACGCCGCGGGCGAGCGCGTTGCGGATGATTTTGTCCTCGACGTCGGTGATGTTCATCACGTGGTCGAGGCGGTAGCCCCGGTAGCGCAACCAGCGCCGGAGGATGTCCTGGAAGGTGAAGGTCCGCAGGTTGCCGATGTGGACGTAGTCGTAGACGGTCGGCCCGCAGGTGTACATCCGCACGAGATTATCTTCGAGCGGCCGGAACTCCTCGACCTGGCGGCTGAGCGTGTTGTAGAAGCGGAGCATAAACTCGATTTCCTATCGTAGCAGCGGTCCTTCGGCGCGGCGGTCAGGCCTTGCTCGGACCGGCCTGCTTTGGTCTCCTCTAGGCAAGCGGAACGCGCCTGGACGCACGAATCTTGCGGTCGCGCGTCACCAGCTTTGCGTTGTGGACGATGCTTGTCGCCGCGATGATCTCGTCAGCCGGATCACTCCGAAAGTCGAGCCTGGGAATTTCCCGACACACCTGAAGGTCAAGGGGCCAGACATGAATTCTAGAGAGCCACTGGCTGAGTTCCGGATCATCCAGATCGAGCGTGATACGCCCGAGATCGGAGAGCTTCGCCAGCTCCCAAAGGACAATCGCGGAGATCCCCCAGCGCTGGGTGCGAAGAAGGCGGTCCTCGCGCTTCGTCAGCTCACCGGCGAACGCATGCACAAGAATGTGAGTGTCAAGGCTCAGCATCCCAGCGGATTCCCGTCGACAAGATATCGCCGTGGATCTTGATCTTGCCGCGCATCGAGCCGATCAACTCTGAACAGTCAGTGCCGATTGGGATCACCTTCGCGACCGGCTTGCCGTGCTTGGTCACGATGAGTCCCTCGTTGTTCAAGGAGTCCAGCAACGCCAGACACTGCTCCTTGAACTTGGTCGCATTGATTGTCTGCATCACTTCTCATTGTAGTACTGGACATATAAATTATCCAGTCAGTAAAAATGGTCAGATCGGAAAGGATAACGCGTCGCCTCGGATCGGGCGTGGCCCCGCTACAATGAGCGGAGTGTCCGTCCCTCCGGTTCTCCGTTTTGAAGTCGAAGCTACCTGCCCCGTTACCGGCGCCCGGGCCGGGTTGCTGCACACGCCCCATGGGACCATTGAGACGCCGGTCTTCATGCCGGTCGGCACGCAGGCGACGGTCAAGGGGGTGCGTCCCACCGAACTGGTCGAGGAACTCGACGCCCGCATTATCCTGGCCAACACCTACCACCTGTTCCTCCGCCCCGGACACGAGACGATCCGCAATCTGGGCGGACTGCACCGGTTCATGAACTGGCCGCGGGCGATCCTCACCGACTCGGGTGGATTTCAGGTCTTCAGCCTCTCGAGTCTCCGCGAGGTGACCGAGGACGGTGTGCTGTTCCGGTCGCATCTGGACGGCGATCAGCATCACTTCACGCCGGAGTCCACCGTGGACGTCCAACTCGCTCTCGGTAGCGACATCATGATGGTGCTCGACGAGTGCCTGCCCCATCCGGCGAGCCATGAAAACGTGCGGGAATCGGTGCGCCGAACGCTTGCCTGGGCGAGGCGCGCCTGCGACCACTACCGCCGGCGGCGGGAGTCCGAGGGGCTGCCGAATGCCCTGTTCCCGATCGTCCAGGGCGGCATGTATGCCGATCTCCGCCGCGACTGCACTACCGCGCTGCTCGACCTCGACGCCGAAGGCTATGCGATCGGCGGCCTTCAGCGTCGGCGAGCCACGTCCGCTGAGCATGGAAATGGCCGGAACCACCGTCCCGCTGCTGCCCGCCGACCGGCCCCGCTACGTCATGGGGGTCGGGATGCCCGAGGAACTGCCCGAGTACGTCGCCCTCGGCGTCGACATGATGGACTGCGTGCTGCCTAGCCGCAACGCCCGCAATGGGAACCTGTTCACCTCCTCCGGACGTCTATCAATCAAGCACGCGCGATTCAAGGATGATGGTCGCCCGGTGGATGAGCAGTGTGGTTGTAGTACGTGCCGCCAGTACTCGAGGGCCTACCTCCGCCATTTGTTCCAGGCCGGCGAAATGCTATATTCAACGCTTGCCACAATTCACAATCTCTACCGGTACCTTGACATCATGCGTGGGATCAGGCACTCTATACAGCTAGGGACGTTCCCCGAGTACCGATGTGAAGTGCGTTCCTTGCTGCTCGAGATGTAGTACGCTGAGCCTTGTCGCGGTACTCAAAGCCTTACCCCATCGCACCGGGAGTCGTGGGACGGCGACTGTGTGTACATGCGTTGCACCACCGCCGCCCGGAAACCGGGTATGATGGCCCGGGTGGTATCAAACGGCCGTGTTGATCAACTTATTGCTGCAATCACAGACGGGTCCGGCGAATCCGATCGTCGGCTTCCTGCCGATCATTCTCATCTTCGGTATCTTCTACTTCCTTCTCTTCCTGCCCATGCAGCGACAGAAGAAGCGCCAGCAGAAGATGCTCCAGGAACTCCAGAACGGCGAACAGGTGCTCACGAATGGGGGCATCATTGGTACGATCGTCAAGGTCGAAGAGGACAAGCTGGTCATCCGGGTCCGCCCCGATGGCACCAAGCTCGAAATCGCCCGGAGCGCCATAGCCAGCAAGGTGGGTGCTGAGGAGCAGAAGACATAAAATCTGTCCGCCATGCGAAATCTTAAGTACAGAGGATTGACGATTCTGGCCGTTGTGCTGGCCTGCGTCTACGGCCTGTTCGGGCTGCCCAAGTCGCTTGCCGACGTGGAGCGGAATTTCCACGACCACGTCAAGCTTGGGCTGGACCTGCGGGGCGGCAGTTACCTGGTTCTCCAGGTTCAGGTCCAGGATGCCTTCAAGTCGGAGGCCGACCTCGTCATCGAGCGGCTCAAGGAAGGCATGCAGGAGCAGCACATCGCCTACGACTCCATCGACCGGAACGACCCGCAGACCCTCGAAGAGGCCGATTCCATTCAAGTCAACGTCCACGGCGTGCCGCTCGATTCGACGGCCGCCTTCCGGAGTCTGGCGACCGAGCGCTTCCCCAACTGGGTTTTGGCGCCGGTCAGCTCTACCGACTATAAGTTGAACATCCGGCCCACCGAGGCGCTCAATCTGCGGCGCGACACCGTCGAGCGGGCAATCCAGACAATCCAGAACCGCATCAACGGTCTTGGTCTCGCGGAATCGACGGTGCAACAGCGCGGTCGTAGCGACTCCGATTCCGAGATTCTGGTGCAGATGCCTGGCGTGGACGACCCGGCCCGCGTCAAGGCGATCCTGCAGACGGCGGCGATGCTCGAGTTGGTGGCGGTCCAGGATGGGCCGTTTTCCAGCCGCCAGCAGGCGCTCGCCGACCACGGTGGTGTGCTGCCGCTGAACACACGCCTGGTGCAGGGAAGCGCCGCCACCGGCGAGAGCCAGGAATGGTGGCTGTTGAACCGCAGCGCGGTGGTCACCGGACGCGACGTCCGGAATGCGCGGCCAAGCCGGGACGAGTTCGGCAAGTGGGAAACCGACTTCACGCTATCGCAGGAGGCTGCCGGCCGCTTCGGGCGATTCACCGAGGCGAACATCGGTAACAGGCTGGCCGTTGTGCTGGACGGTAAGGTCCGGACGGCTCCGGTGATCCAGGGCCGGATCGACGACTCGGGCCGCATCACCGGCGCGAATTCCGAGCAGGATGCGACCGATCTGGCGATCGTGCTGAAAGCCGGTTCGTTGCCCGCCGGGATCCAGTATCTCGAGGAGCGCACCGTCGGCCCGTCGCTCGGCGCCGACTCGATCCGCGAGGGCTTCACGGCCGGCATCGCCGGGCTCCTCGCGATCATCGTCCTCATGCTTTTCTACTACCGGAGGGCGGGCATTAACGCCACCCTGGCGCTGGTTCTCAATGCGGTCATTCTGCTGGCCATCTTGGGCTACTTCGGGGCGGTGCTGACGCTGCCGGGCATCGCCGGGATCATTCTCACAATCGGTATGGCGGTGGACTCCAACGTATTGATTTTCGAAAGGATCAAGGAGGAGATGACCGCTGGGAAGGCGATTCCGGCGGCCATCGACACCGGTTTTGCCAAGGCGTTCTTGACGATCATCGATACCCATATCACCACGGTTGTGTCTTGTGCCTTTTTGTTCATCTTTGGCACGGGCCCGGTGAAGGGGTTCGCGGTGACGCTAACCATCGGTCTGGCCGCTAATCTGTTCACGGCGGTCTTTGTCTCGAAGAGCATGTTCGACCTCGCCGTCTCGCGCAATCCGCGGATGGCGAGGTTAAGCATCTGATTGGCTGAAAATGCCGATCTGGACCCAATCGAATCGGGAACAAAACGGGCGCGGGCGGTGTCTATCTCATCGAGCACCGGCGTGTACTTTGCATGGAGATATTTAAGAACCCTGAGTACGACTTCCTGGGTAGGAAGTGGCCATTTATCATCGGTTCGCTCGTGCTGATCGTCGCGGGTGTGGCAAGTCTAGTGATGCACGGCGGACCAAAGTATGGCATTGATTTCAAGGGCGGCGCGATGATGTCTTTGAAATTCGCCGAACAACCGCCGGTGGACGAGATTCGCTCGGCTCTTTCGAAGGCCCTCAATGGCGAGATCTCCGTTCAGGTGGCGCGAGCCGTCGCCGGACAGCCGGGATCCTCCGAAGAGGTCATGGTGAGCACGGAGCTGCAAAGCGACGCCGAGTTGGCCGAGACGCGGCGCATTATGCTCCAAACGCTGGACACGACCTTCGGTGCCGGCGATGGCAAGGTGGATTTCAATAACGCGGGCGCGAGCCTGATCGCCAGTACTTTGCGTCCCACCCTGCAGGAGCAGGGCGTTCCGCTCTCCGACGATGAGATCGACGCGCTTGCCGAGCGCCTCCGGGTGTTTCGCGACTCGGCGCCGCGCTCCGGGCTGATCACGAACCTCGACGAACTGTCGTCAGTCGAAGGAGTCACGCCCGACATCCTCGCGGCCCTGAAGCGGACCTTCTCGCTCGCGCCGTTTTCGATTCGAAGCTTCGAGAGCGTCGGTCCGAAGATCGGTGCGGAACTTCGGCACCAGGCCATAATGGCGACGCTGCTCGCGCTGGGCGGCATGCTGGTCTACGTCGCGTTCCGCTTCGAGTGGATTTACGGTGTAGCCGCAGTGGTGGCCGTTTTTCACGATGTGATCATTACGATCGGGCTCTTCTCGCTGACCGATAGAGAGATCTCGCTGACGGTTATCGCCGCGCTGCTGACCCTCGTCGGCTACTCGATGAACGACACGATTGTCGTGTTCGATCGGATCCGCGAGAACCTGAAAGTGGTGCGCCGGGGCGACTTCCCGGCTTTGGTGAACCTCAGCATTAATCAGTGCCTGAATCGGACTGTGTTGACGTCGGGGCTCACGTTTCTCGCGGTGCTGGCCCTGTTTTTGTTCGGCGGCCAGGTGCTCAACGGGTTCGCCTTCGCGCTTGTCGCTGGCATCTTGGTGGGTACCTATTCATCCGTTTTCATCGCCAGCCCGATTCTGATATCCTTGCAAGGCGCATTGGAGAGCCGCAAGAAGGCCCGGGTGGTGTCAAGCACCGGGAGGGCCAGCAAGGCGGCAACAAAGAAAGGGTCCGCCAAGGCGGTCCGATGACAAGGGTTGTGTTTGTGTTTTGAATGATTCACTGGTGACTGGGCAGTCGGCTCCTAGCGATGTCTAGGGGTCGGAGCCCGGGATCCTGGTGTGTGGAAAGGGTAATTGCTTATGTTCGAACAGAGCATGGTGGCAAAGGGAAGGACCACTAGTATTTGGAGCGTGCTCCTATCGTTCGCGATCCAAATATTGTTGTTGGCCGTCATGATCCTTCTCCCGATGATCTATTTCGATACGCTCCCCGCCACTCAGCTGACAAGCTTCCTGACGGCTCCTCCGCCACCACCTCCTCCGCCTCCTCCGCCCGCCGCTACTCCGACGAAAGTCGTGAAGGTCATTCCGAGGCAGTTCGACGCCGGAAAACTGATGGCGCCGAAAGAGATCCCGGAAGACATCGCGATTATCGAGGAAGACGAGACACCGCCGGCTTTCTCCGGTGGGGGCGTTGTCGGTGGTATCGCGGGTGGTGTGGCAGGTGGCGCGGCAGGCGGGGTAATTGGTGGAATTATCAATTCCGTCCCGACAGCGGCACCGCCGCCTCCTCCTCCTCCGAAGCCGAAGCCAAAACCAAAGCCGCCGCAGCGTATTCGCGTTGGTGGTAACGTCCAGGCCGCGCGTCTCATCCGTCAGCCGAAGCCGCAGTATCCTGCGTTGGCCCGGCAGGCGCGCATCCAGGGCACGGTTCGGTTTAATGCAATCATCGCCAAGGACGGCAGCATCGCCAACCTCACATTGGTGAGCGGTCACCCGCTGCTGGTTCCCGCGGCTACGGCTGCGGTGAAGCAGTGGCAGTACCAGCCGACCTTGTTGAATGGAGAGCCGGTCGAGGTGGTTACCGTGATCGACGTCAACTTCACCCTCAACGGGTGATGCAGGCGCGGCTGCGGACAAACGATTTCCGGCCACGCTCGCACAGGTCCGGAAGCAGTTCTCGATCGAAGCGACTGGAAGCCAGGCCGTGATCGGGGTCTGTGGAGCGGGCGAGCGTCTATAAGACTTAAGAAAGACTGATATCAACTCGCAGGAGAAGAACAAATGTTAGTAACATTGCATACGTGGGCCTTCATGCTACTTACCGGCGGCGTCGGATTCGACGTTCGGTCGATGTGGGTCCAGATGGGTGTCCCGGCCAAGGTCGTCGTCATTCTGTTGTTCCTGATGTCCGCGTACTCGATCGGTATCATGATCGACCGCGGCTTGGCGTATAGCGCCGCCCGGAAGCAATCGCGTCAGTTCGCCCCGGCCGTGGCCGGCGCCCTGCGCGAAGGCAAGCTCGAGGAAGCAATCAAGATCGCCGACCGGTACAAGAAGAGCCACTTGGCTAAGGTTGTGGTGGCCGGGCTACAGGAATTTAAAGCACACGAAGCAGGGGCGGAGATACCAGGCGAAGATATTGAAGCCTCCCGCCGGGCCCTGGAGCGCGCCGAAGCCATCACGCACGCCGAACTGAAGCGTGGCGTTCCGGTGCTGGCGACCATCGCGGCGTCGGCCCCGTTCGTGGGTCTGTTCGGCACCGTGGTCGGCATCATCAATGCGTTCAAGGGCATTTCGACCGAGAAGTCGACTGGTCTGGGCGCTGTGGCCGGTGGAATTTCCGAGGCCCTCGTGGCCACGGCTATTGGTCTCTTTGTGGCCGTCCCCGCGGTGTGGGCGTTCAACTACTTCACCAGCAAGCTCGAGGGCTTCGATGTGGAGATGAGCAACTCTAGTTCCGAGCTCATCGACTACTTCCTGAAGCGCTCTCAGCGGGCGGCCTGACCGACGCCAGATCTTGCCCGGCGAGTTGTTGCGCGATGTTTGGCGGGCGCGCCCATGCGCCCGCCGGCCGCGCCTTACCTGACCGGGTACGAGAGGAGGTTTGAGAATGCCGAAACAGAAAGCGCCAAACGCACTGGCCACCCCTAACGTCATTCCCTTTTGCGACGTGATGTTGGTGCTCCTCATCATCTTTATGGTCATCACGCCGTTGCTCTCCAAGGGCGTCAGCGTCGACCTGGTGATGACGAACAACCCGATCGCGATGAACGACGCCGACAAGGAAAATGCGGTCCTCATCGCGGTCACCCGTGATGGGAAGGTCTATCTGGGCAGTACGCCCACCCCTCCGGACGAACTTTCCCAGAAGGTTCAGGACATGTTGTCCACGCAGTTGGACAAGACCGCCTTCATCAAAGCGGACGCCCGTTCAACTTACGAACGCGTCGTCGAGGTTGTCGATAACGTCCGGGCCGCTGGTGTCGATAACGTGGGCCTGCTTACCGAGAAGGCCAAGCGCGGCGACGCGATGACCCCGTAAGGGGCCGTCAGCGCCGCGAGAAATAAGGAGAATTCGCTATGGGAATGTCAGTTGGTGGCGGCGGCGTCGAAATGTCCGAGCCGAACATCGTTCCATTCATCGACGTTCTGCTTGTTTTGATTATTATCTTCATGGTCATCACGCCCCTGACCCCGAAAGGTCTGGAGGCTCTGGTGCCTCAGCCGGCTCCGCCCGATCAGGAACAACAGGCGGCCGACCAGCGCACCGTCGTGGTGTCGATCAATGCTGATGGCACGATGCAGATCAACCAGGAAGCCACCGACGAGAGCCAGTTGGGTGTCCGTCTGGAGGAGATCTTCAAGACACGTGCAGAGCGGGTGGTCTTCGTCAAAGGCGACGGCGGGCTGGAGTTCCAGCAGGTGGCCAAGGTGATCGACATTGCGAAGGGCGCCGGAATTGACAAGGTCGGGTTGATGACCGACGCGGTCGAGGCGGGCCAGTAGGCTCGCCCGTCGAACCGCTTCTTTCAACCCGGCAAATTGAGGAGTTTCCAATGAGAAGAAGTCTGTACACTACCGCCCTCGCTCTCGCCGTCGCCTTCCTTATGGTCAGCGCGACGGGGTGCACCAAGCTGAGAGCCAGGGATCAGCTCAATAAGGGGGTCCAAGCGTTTACCAACGCCCAGTATCCCGAGGCTGTGGACCACTTCAAGAAGTCCATCGAGCTCGATCCGGAGTTTAAGACCGCGCGGCTTTATCTGGCCACCGCCTACATGAGCCAGTACATCCCGGGTGCCGATTCACCCGAGAACGTCGAGATGGCCCGGACGGCGTTGGATGAGTTCCAGAAGGTGCTTGAGAGTGATCCCACCGACACCGTGGCGATTATGTCGATCGCGTCTCTGCACTTCCATCAGAATCAGTTCGATCAGGCTGAAGACTGGTACCACAAGCTCATCGAGATCGATCCTCAGAACAAAGAGGCCTACTACACTCTCGGCGTCATCGCCTGGACCCGGAGCTTCCAGCCTCGCATGGAGGCCCGTGCCGAAATGGGCATGAAGCCCGAGGATCCAGGACCTCTACGGGATACCACGGTGCGGGATAAGCTCAAGGAGGAACTCCTGCCCGTAGTTGATACGGGGCTGAAGGACCTTCAGAAGGCCATTGAAATCGACCCCCAGTACGACGACGCGATGGCGTATCTCAACCTCCTGCACCGCGAGCGTGCGGACCTGATGGATACCAAAGAGGAGTACGACGCCGAGATCGCGCAGGCGGACAACTGGGTAGATAAGACTCTCGAGACCAAGAAGATCAAGGCTGCGCGCACGCAGTCCGTGGAAGCGATCGGCGTCACTGACGAGTAGGCCTCGCGCCCTCCTCGGGACGATAGATCTACAGCTAACCGCCTGACCTGCCGGCTCAGCGATTCGTATGAGCGGCGGGAAAGGCGGTTTTGTTCTTTCGATCGCGCCGACCCCCGGCGCGAATCGTTCAAGTCCGCGAAGGATGCTTAAAGAAACCTGGTAGTGCCCCTGGGTGGCCCGCAGGGGCCCGTCTTTTCCTGGATTTCCAGGATGGGGAGCTTGGCCCCTGGTCGTTCTCGTCAGCCGTCGCTGATAGCGCGATCGCCCAAGCCGTTGTGCGCTTTCTGGGAAGACGTTACTCTGGTGTTAGATATGGTCTCTGACCCTGTCCCGGTCCCTCGTCCTGGCGCTGTCGTCGAGGATCGAGCCCGGAACGTGGACGCACAATACGAGGAACTCGAAGCGGTCGTCCGCGAGATGCGTCCGAGCGACGATCTCACCGAGCTGCGGCGCGCCTACGAGTTCGCCGCGCGCCTGCATGACGGACAAGTCCGAAAGTCCGGCGAGCCTTATATGGTCCACCCGCTCGCCGTTACCCGAATCCTCGCGGAACGGCGCGTAGACCTCATATCACTGCAGATCGGCCTGCTGCATGACGTGGTGGAAGACACCGACGTCACCCTCGAGGACCTGCGCCGGGAGTTTGGTGAGGATGTCTCCCGCTGCGTCGATGGTGTCACCAAGCTGACCAAGCTCCAGTTCCGCTCGCGCGAGCAACGCCAGGCGGAGACGATGCGCAAGATGCTCCTGGCAATGGTCAGCGACATCCGCGTAATCCTGGTCAAGCTGGCGGACCGGCTGCACAACATGCGCACCCTCGGGTCGCTGACGAGCGAAAGCCAGGAGCGTATCGCCCACGAGACGCTCGAAATCTACGCGCCCATCGCCAATCGGCTCGGAATGGGCCGGATCCGGAGCGAGCTCGAGGACCTGTCGTTCAGCTATCTGGAGCCGGAAGCCTACGCCGACATCACCAGCCAGATCGAGTCCAAACGGCTCGCCGGTGAGAAACTGCTCGACGAGATCCGTGGTGTCCTCGAGGCCAAACTTGCCCGGGAGGGTATTCCCGCGCACCTGGAGGGCCGCATCAAGCGGGCCTACTCGGTCTATCAGAAGCTCCGACGCCAGAAGATCACGATCGACCAGGTATACGACCTGCTCGCCCTGCGGATCATTACCGACTCGGTGAAGAACTGCTACGCCGCCCTCGGCGTGATTCACAACGAGTGGCGGCCGATTCCCGGCCGGATCAAGGACTTCATTGCCATCCCGCGTCCCAATCTTTACCAGTCGCTACATACCTCCGTCATCGGTCCGGGCGGCAACTCCTTCGAGGTCCAGATCCGAACCGAGGACATGCACCGGATCGCCGAAGAGGGAATTGCGGCCCACTGGAAGTATAAGGAAGGACGTCGCGGGCCCGCACCCGACGAGCAGCAGATCGCTTGGCTTCGACAGCTCGTCGAGTGGCAGCGGGAGGTCCGCGATCCGAGTGATTTCATGTCCACCCTCAAGGTGGACCTCTACGCGGAAGAAGTCTATGCATTCACCCCGCGCGGGAGGGTGATCGCGCTGCCACGGGGGGCGACGCCCATCGATTTCGCGTTCGCCATCCACACCGAGGTCGGCTACACCTGCGTCGGCGCCAAGGCCAATAGCCGCATCGTCCCGCTACGCTACCAGATCAAGAACGGCGACGTCATCGAGATCCTCACGCAGACCGGCCACAAGCCCAGCAAAGACTGGCTGTCGCTCATCAAGACCTCCAGGGCTCGCAACAAGATCAGGCACGTCATCAATGCCGACGAACGCGCCAAGGCTATTGAGATCGGCCAGAAGGCGCTCGAAAAGGAAGCCCGCAGGCTCGGTGTCCAGCTTGGCCGCGTGGGTCGGGACGAGCTCGAACGGGTCTCCCAGGACTACGGTTGCGGCAAGCTCGAAGACTTGCATGCCGCGCTGGGCTACGGCCGGTTTTCGCCCCGGCAGGTTCTGCAGAAGTTAATGCCGGATCGGGCTCCGACGGACCCGGAGACGGCCACGGCGCCGGAAGGCCCTGCCGACCGCACCCAGGACAGCCGGCAGGCCCACGATCTGGTCGTTCAGGTCAGGGGATTCAATGACTTGATGGTCTTTCGCCCGAAGTGCTGCAACCCGATTCCCGGCGAAGCCATCGTCGGCTACATCAGCCGAGGCAAGGGTGTTGCCGTCCATGCGGCCACCTGCACGAACGTGCAGAACCTGATGTACGAGCCCGAGCGCCGCATCGAGGTCGAGTGGTCGCGTAGCCCCGGCGAGTCGTTCGCGGTCAAGCTCGTGATCCGCACCGACGACCGTCCGGGCATCCTCAATAGCCTGACGTCGATCCTCACGAAAGAGAACAGCAATATCCGGTCGCTGGAGGCGCGCCTTGATGACGACCGCGGCGCCGATGGCGCCGTCGTGGATATGACCGTCGAAGTGCATGACAAGAAACAGTTCCAGCGGGTCGCCGCGGCCATGCGGCGCCTCTCCGGCGTGCGCGATGTCGAACGAGTCCAGTAAATGACTGCTGCTACTGATCCCCTCCACATCTCCGTATCGAAGTCGAAAGGAATGCGCATCGAATGGCAGGACGGCCGAACCAGCGACTTCGGCCTCCAGTTCCTGCGGGACAAATGTCCTTGTGCCACCTGCACCGGCGCGCACGGTACCCCACCTGCCGCCGAAACGAAGGCTGGCGAGCCGTTTCACATGTTTCAACCGGTGTTGAAGATCACGAGCGTCGAACCCGTCGGCAACTACGCCATGAAGATCGTCTGGAACGACGGGCACGATACCGGAATCTACACCTGGGAATACCTACGCCTGATCGGAAACGAATAACACGAGCTGCGCCATCGGCTCCGGCGGCCGGAAACTCCGAGGGTACAGCCAATTCCTTTACTCAGTGCAAGATATTCTCCGCAAGCTATCGAGTTGCTCCAGGCGTCACATATGTAAAGGCCGTGAGATGGCATAACAGGCGGCCATGTTGTACTTATTCGTACTTATAGGAATTTAATTGAGACGGGGGGGGGCGAAGGACTCCACAATGTCCTTCGCCATAACGCGTAGAGACCTTCTCCGTAGAGATTCCCTCGGCCTCTGGCGAATCGAGAGCGTTCCCGGCGCCGGAAAGGATAAGCAAAAACAAATCCGATCTCCGGTGCTTCAGGGGGTGGGAAGCATCTCTGCAACTAATATGCCGACAAACGGGTCCGATGTACTATCCCCTCGATAGGCGATCGGCGCCGCTCTGATAAGGGAGTGGTGGTGGTGTATTCAGGCTAATCCTACCGTTGTTATCGCCACTAGTCTGGCTGGTTGTTGAAATGCCGGTCGCTTCATGGTTCGCGGGAGCATCGCCGGGGAACTGCCCGCGAACGGTCACATGAGCCGCTTAAGCCTCCCGTCCGCTACCCGGTTACGCGGTTCCGTGACGACGGGGGCTTGGTCCCGGATGGCCCAACGGGATGTGGAAAGGGAATGGCCTTCTTCAGGCGCGATAGCGTGCCGCCAGGACCCGAGGCAGACCGGCTAGGTCATCGAGCACCTTTGTCTCGCGCCATTCCGCGCCGAGCATGGCCCGGACTGCGCCCAACTGTCGGATACCCAGCTCGACGAACAGCCAGCCACCGGGACGGAGGACGCGGCAGGATTCGGTGACCAGGCGGCGGTAGAGGTCGAGCCCGTCGGGGCCGCCGAACAGGGCGATGTGGGGCTCGAAGTCCCTCACCTCGCGCTGGAGGCCATCGCGATCGCCTGCCGGAACGTAGGGCGGGTTGGAGACGACCGCGTCAACACTTTCAGCGGCCAGTGGCGAGAGTAGATCGCCGGCGATGAAGCTGACGTCGGCGCCGAGGCGACGACAATTCTCGGCGGCAGCCCAAAGCGCGGGCCGGGAAACATCGGTAGCGAGCGCCTGGCAGCGGATTTCAAGCTGCAGCGTCACGGCGATTGCACCGGATCCCGTGCCGACGTCAACCACCCGTTGCGGACTGGAGGCGAGGCCGAGGGCGGCTTCGATCAGGTGCTCGGTCTCGGGGCGGGGAATCATGACGCTCGGCGACACGAGAAACTCACGGCCGTAGAACTCCTGGACTCCCGTAATGTACTGGGTCGGTTCGCCGGCCAGGCGGCGGCGGACAAAGGCTTCGTACCCGGCGTCCCGGTCGCCCGTCAGTTCGTCGGCGCCATGGGCGTAGAGGAAGGCCCGCTCACAACCCAGGACTCGGCACAGAAGTACCTCCGCAGTGAGCCTCGGGGCGGTTATGCTACCCGCTTCCAACCGTGTGCGCCCGAGTAGCAGCGCGTCGTTGATCTTCAAAACCCGGCTGTCCCTGCTACGTTCTCCACTACCAATGACTTAGTCGCCTTCCGTTTCCTTTAGTCTTTCGGTCTGGTAAAAGGTCGTCAGGCCGTCGAGAATCTCGTCCAGCCGGCCCTGCATCACCAGATCGAGCTTATGGAGCGTAAGGCCGATGCGATGGTCAGTGACGCGGTTCTGCGGAAAGTTGTAGGTGCGGATCTTTTCGCTGCGGTCTCCGCTACCCACCATGGTGCGGCGCTCGCCCGCGATCTCCTGCTGCTGCTTCTTAAGCTCGAGTTCGTACAGCCGGGAGCGCAACACGCGTTCCGCCTTGGCGCGATTCTTGATCTGCGACTTTTCGTCCTGGCAGGAGACCACCGTATTGGTGGGCAGATGTGTGATCCGTACCGCCGAGTAGGTGGTGTTCACCGACTGGCCGCCGGGGCCGGAAGAGCAGAACGTATCAATCCGAATGTCCTTCGGGTCCAGCTTGATCTCCACCTCGTCGGCCTCGGGCAGCACCGCCACCGTGATGGCCGAGGTGTGGATGCGGCCCTGGGTCTCCGTCTGGGGCACGCGCTGCACGCGGTGCACGCCGCTCTCGTATTTCAGACGGCTATAGACGCCGTCGCCGCTGACCAGCGCGATGACTTCCTTGATGCCGCCCACCTCGGACTCGCTGAGGGACGTGATCTCGATCTTCCAGCCGTGCTCCTCGGCGTACCGGGAGTACATGCGGAATACTTCGGCCGCAAACAAGGTCGCCTCGTCGCCGCCGGTGCCGGCACGGATCTCGACAACAACATTCTTGTCATCGTTGGGATCCTTTGGCAGCAGCAACATTTTCAGATCCGCCTCGAGCTGCTCGGCCTCACCCGTGAGGCGGTCGACGTCTTCCTGCGCCATCTCCCGGAGTTCCCGGTCGTCCTCGGTGAGCATTTCGCGCGCCCCTTCGAGATCCCGGTTCAGCGTCCTCCACGACCGGAACTTGCCGACGACGGGTTCGAGATCGCGGTGGCTCTTGGCAGTCTTGCGGTAGCGGACGGGATCGGCGATGAGCTCGGCATCCGCCATCTGGGTACTCAGCGCGTCGAAACGCGCCTCGATCTCTTCGAGTTTCTTCTGGTACTTCATTGACGCGGAATTGAGTTAGGCGATCACGGCTTGGCCGCCCTGCCGTTCCTCGAGAGCCATGGCTCCTGCCAGGGCATGGATGGCGACGGCAGCCTGTTCGTCCGATGGGGGCTGCGTGGTGATCCGCTGCAGCCAAAGGCCGGGCGCCGTGATGGCGGCCATCAGTCCGCCGCGCTTGCGGGCGGCGTAGCGGATGATCTCATAGCTGATGCCGGCAATCACGGGCAGAAGGACGATGCGAGCCACGAGTTTCGCAGCGAAGCCATCATAGGGAACCAGGGTGTAGACGCCGATCGCGATCATCATCACCACCAGCAGGAAGCTGGTTCCGCAACGCGGATGGAACGTGACGAAGCGCTGCGCATTCTCCACCGTCACCGGCTGGCGGACTCGAAGTTGAAAACCACCTTGTGCTCGGCCCCGTGATACTCGAACACCCGCCGGATCTCCTTCCAGCGGGAGATGAGGTACAGGAACCCCAAAAAGATGGCCAGGCGAATGATGCCGTCGGTCAGATTGAAGAGGATGTGACCCTGCACGGCCGGAAACCACTTACCCAGCAAGGTGGTGAGCCAAAGGGGGACGAACTTGTACAGGAAGATAAAGAACGCGAACGAAAAGGCAAGGTTCAGGCCCATCATCCAACCCGAGATCTCCTCCGGCTTCTTGTCCGGATCTCCCTCGTCGAGCGATGCGTTGGCGGAGAAGCGGAGCGCCTTGATGCCGAGTTGCATCGCCTGTCCCAGTGTTCCGATACCGCGAAAGACCGGGTACTTGAAGATCGGATACTTCTCGGAGACCCGGGAGAGGGGACTCTCTTGGGTCTCGATTTCTCCGTTGGGCTTCCTCACCGCAACGCAGTAGCTGTGGGGAGCACGCATCATGACACCCTCCATGACGGCTTGGCCGCCGACGAGGGTCTCCTCCTCGCCGCTTTCCAGGATGGGAAGCATCTGCACGTGCGCCGCCAAGCGCAAGAAGGTTCGGATCATTGACACTGGAACACCCACTCCTAGCAATCAGTATACCGCAACAAGAACGCTTGGCAGCCTATTTCGAACGGCTTAGCGAGAACCGCGGACCTTGCGAATTCGGCTCACCGCTTGGCCGCCTGAGCGAGGGAGGCAGAAGCAAGGGCGAGTCCACTGAAGGGTAAGACCGATTGAAACATACATGACATATCCACACTTCCCCCATCCAGTTGTTAATTCTTCGGTGGTTGGTTCCCGGTCGCGGACCGACGATCGTTTTCTCATGCTCCGCAACGCCGGCGATGGGGGTAACCCACCCGGCATTACACTGATCGAGAATGGGCCGCCGAGTACCCATGCCACCGCCCGGGCCGCCAGTTCCGTACCGCGCCCCTACTCCCGGACGGCGTAATAGCCTTTGCGTGCGTGGACGTCCATGCCCTTCTGCCTGGTGTCCACCTTAACCCGCCGGAAGCCGCCGTCCTTGGCCGTATTGGTCGGCGTGTAGCCGAGGGCATACTGGTTGCGCATATCCTCCTGGATCCGGGCAAAGATCGCCTCGAGCGGCTCCTTGCGCGTGACCCGGAAGACGCGCCCGCCGGTCTCCTCGGCCATGTCCTTCAGGTCGCCATAGCCGTTGCGGTACATCTGATACTGCGGATCCGAGTAGTAGATGCAGTAGATAATCGCGTCCGACTGGTGCGCCGAGCGAATTGCCTCGGACTTGCTCATCTTGCTGCCGTAGTCGACCCCGTCGGAGATCACCACGACGACCTTCCGCCCCACCTCCTTACGCAGCATGTCCGCGGCCGAGAGATAGACCGCGTCGTAGAGGACCGTGCTCGCCTGCTGGCCGTGAGTGGGCACCGTCCCGGGCGTGATGCCGGTGACCGGGACATTGAGGTGCAAGTTATCGAGCCCCCCGCGCAGCAGTTCAGAGGAGTTGGTGAGGTCCTGGAGCAACTCGGAATCCTTGCCGAAGCTGATGAGAAACGCCAGGTCCCCCTTGCGCAGCATGTCGTTGAAGAACCGGTAGCCGGCGGCCCGCTCCACCTCGATCAGGTTCTCCTGACTCCCGCTGACGTCGACCAGCAGGCCGATGGTTAGCGGCAGGTTGGTCTCCCGGGTAAAGTACTTGATCTCCTGCTCGACGCCGTCCTCCTGCAGCACGAAATCGTCTTTCGAGAGCGTCGAGACGATGCCGCCGTGCTTGTCCCGGACCGTACACAGGATGTTCACGACATTGACGTTGACCTGGATGGTCGGCAGATCGCCTACGTCGCCAGGATCCGCCGGTGCGGGCTCCGGCGCGGGCGCTTGCGCCCAGGCAAGGGACCCGATAATGGACAATGCAGCTACCAGAATCGTGTACTTCATGGCAAAGTGGTGACAATTGAGTAGATGCGCTTCGGCGGCATCATGTTCCACCCGGCGCCGTTACGATGTCATGACCA
Organism: Bryobacterales bacterium; assembly: GCA_963809945.1. Classification (GTDB taxonomy): domain Bacteria; phylum Acidobacteriota; class Terriglobia; order Bryobacterales; family Bryobacteraceae; genus CAWELS01. The sequence continues at coordinate 87,396 of CAWELS010000048.1, forward strand.
AAGCCCTGCGACACCTCAAACGCGCCGATCCCATTATCGGACGGATCATCGAGAAGGTCGGCCCGTACGGGATCGAGTACAGTCCGGCCGGCTTCTCGACCATCGTACGCTGCATTACCTACCAGCAACTGAGCGGCAAGGCCGCGCTCAAGATCTATGGCCGCCTGGAGGCCGCCACGGGCAACGGTGACGGCCTGACGCCGGAGGCCGCCCTGGCGATTGACGCCGACACCATGCGGTCGCTCGGCTTCTCGCGGCAGAAGATCGACTATATCCACGACTTCGCCCGCGCCTGTCTCGACGGACACATCGATCTGGACGCCCTGGCGGCGCTGCCCGACGCGGAAGTCGGCCGCCTGCTGAGCGCGCGGCGCGGCATCGGACCATGGACGGTCCATATGTACCTCATCTTCGCGCTCCGGCGGCTGGATGTGCTGCCGGTGGGTGACCTCGGCGTCCGGGTGGCGATGCGCAAAGCCTACGGGCTCGATGCGCTGCCGGCGGCCGCCGAGATGGAGCGGATCGCCGCGCCGTGGCGGCCCTACGCAACCGTGGCCACTTGGTATCTCTGGCGCAGCCTCGGCGACGGCGCCGGACTGGATCCCGTGATAGATTGAGTCGCTTGAGACTGCTGACCATCGGTGAAATCCTCTGGGACGTCTTCCCGAACGCCGAACACCTCGGTGGCGCCCCGTTCAATTTCTCGGCACACGCCGCACGGCTCGGACACGAGGTCCGGTTCGTGAGTGCGGTCGGTGATGACGACCGGGGACGCCGCGCCCTGGCCGAGGCCCGCGATCTCGGCCTCGACACGCGCCTGATCGACACCGTCGCCGGAGCGCCGACCGGCTACGTGACGGTAACCGTGGACGGCGCCGGACAGCCGAGCTACGTCATTCATCGTCCGGCAGCCTACGACCTGGCCGACCTAACGGCCACGGCACTGGATGAACTCGCTGCGTGGCGGCCCGATTGGCTCGCTTTCGGCACGCTGCACCAGATGGACCCCGGCGCCCGCGCGCTCACCCGTCGCCTGGCCGAGGCCTGCCCGGCCGCCCGCCGCTTCTACGACGTGAACTTGCGGCGCGACTCCTTTACGCCCGCGCTGGTGGCCGCGCTGCTCGCCGAGGCGCACGTGGTCAAGCTGAACGACGAAGAGGTCGTCGAGCTGGGCCGGATGCTCGCCCTGCCGGCGGCGTCGCCGCTCGAGTTCTGCCGATCGAACGCGGAGCGGTTCGGTTGGGACGCTGTCTGCGTGACCCGCGGCGCGGCCGGATCGACGGTCCTGGCCGGCGACCGGACGGCGGAGGTACCCGGCGTTGCGGTCACCGTGGTCGACACGGTCGGGGCAGGGGACGCTTTTGCGGCGGCCTTTCTCCACGGCCTGAATGCCGGCTGGCCGGCTGCGAAGGTCGGGGAGTTCGCCAACCGCGTCGGCGCGTTCGTCGCCAGCCGCGCCGGAGCAACGCCCCGGGGGATACCGGCCGCGTAAGGCAAGAGCTCACGCGCGCACCGCTCTCCCAGGGGGTGGGTGAAAGGTGCGTTGGCCGGAAAACAGCTACCGCTTGATTTCACCATCAGATCCGCCCCACCATGGATGTATGCCAGTTGATTGAACATCGCTAGACGCTCTCCGGGAACTTCTCGAACAAGCTGAGTTGGCCCTCCAGACAGACCCGCCCAGGATTCCCTCCAGCCGTGAAAAACTTAAAGCCGCAAGTGCCATCGCCGACGATCTCATCAAGCAGTCTTGGTCGAAGACTTCCCCTGCCGCCGCACTTGGCAGCAAGGGTGGTTCTGTCAGCTCGCAACGCTACGGAGTTGTTGACTTGACGTATGCTGTGCTTCGGATCAGATGGATATCGGAAACAACATGTTCCTTGTCGCCTTCCTCGCCTTCGCAATGATGCTGGCGGTATTCGGCCCACCAACTTGGTGGTACTGGCACGGAAGAAAACCCGGCGAGAAAAGAGAGAAACGGTGGGGAGCTATTCTTCTTGGAGTGCTTTTACTAATCTCGCTCGGGTACCTCCAGCCGACAGCGAAGGGCGATTGGATCGGATGGATCCCAAATTTGCTACGCATAGTCGGCGGGGCGTGGTTGATTGCCTGGGGCGCAAAAGGGTCGCGAGCACGCTGAGATTTCGGACCAACGCGCTACTCACCCACTACCCCCTCCCAGGGGGTGGCCGCTTTTCGGTAATCTGAAATATGGTGCTACCATCCCGCCTGAACCTACTGCCCGCCGTCGCCGGGCTCCTTGCTATTAGCATCGCGTGCAGCCCATCGCCACCCGCAACCGAGCAACACGAGGAAACACTCTACGTGCACACGCAGTCGAACCCCGATCAGATCCATGTCAGCCACCTCGCGCTCGATCTCACGGTCGACTTCGAGCAGCGGGTCCTGCGCGGCTCCGCGACGCTCGACTTCAATCGCATCGCCGGCAGCGGCCCCATGGTGCTCGACACCCGGGCGCTCACGATCGACCGGGTGGAGGTCCGCGGCGAGGGCGGGGAGTTCGAGCCGACGCAGTTTCAACTCGGCAAGCCCGACCCGATCCTCGGCACGCCGCTCTCGATCGATCTGCCGGTCAGCACCGGCCAGGTCCGCGTCCACTACGCGACCACCGACGGGGCGACCGCCCTGCAATGGCTGACGCCGGAACAGACGGCAGGCAAGCACCACCGGTATCTGTTCACCCAATCGGAGGCGATCCACGCCCGGAGCTGGATCCCACTGCAGGATACGCCGGCGGTGAGGATCACTTACTCGGCGCGGATCCACACGCCTCCGGAGCTGCGCGCGCTGATGAGCGCGAGCAACGATCCGAACGAGGTTCGCGACGGCGATTACTCCTTCGAGATGCCGCAGCCGATCCCTTCGTACCTGATCGCGCTCGCCGTCGGGGACATCGATTTCCGCCGCATCGGCGACCGCACGGGAGTCTATGCCGAGCCGTCGGTGGTGGAGCGCGCGGCATGGGAGTTCGGGGACACCGAGGAGATGCTCAAGGTGGCCGAGAGCCTCTTCGGGGAGTACCGCTGGGGACGCTATGATGTGCTGGTGCTGCCGCCGAGCTTCCCCTACGGCGGCATGGAGAATCCGCGGTTGACGTTCGCCACGCCGACCGTGCTCGCCGGCGACAAGAGCCTGGTCTCGCTGGTGGCCCACGAGCTGGCACACTCCTGGTCGGGCAATCTCGTCACGAATGCCACCTGGGACGACTTCTGGCTCAACGAAGGTTTCACCGTCTACATCGAGCGCCGCATCCAGGAGGCCGTCTACGGTCCGGAGCGCGCGGCGATGGAGGCCGTCCTCGGGCGGCAGACGCTCCAGGACGAGATCGACCATCAGCCGAAGTGGAAGCAATCCTTATGGGTCGACCTCAAGGGGAAGGATCCCGACGAGGGATTCACGGAGATCCCCTACGAGAAGGGAGCGCTCTTCCTGCGGACGCTCGAAGCGGCCTACGGGCGCCCGCGCTTCGACGAGTTTCTCAACGGCTATTTCTCCACCTACGCCTTCAAGAGCATCACGACGGCGGAATTCCTGCGCTATCTGCACGCGCACCTGATCGACGTCACCCAGACGTCCGTCAAGATCCCGATCGACGAATGGATTTATGAGCCCGGAGTGCCGGCGGGAGCCTGGACGCCGACGTCGGACGCCTTCAAGGTGGTGGAGGCGAAGGTTGAGCCCTGGCTCGAGGGCCGGGAACCGGCCACCGCCATCGACACCAAGGGCTGGACCACGCAGGAATGGCTCCACATGCTCAACATGATCCGCGACAAGGTCAACGAGAGCCAAATGGCGGAGCTGGACCAGGCGTTCCACCTGACGCAGACGGGGAACTCCGAGATCCTGTGCCAGTGGCTGGAGATGGCGATCAAGAACAACTACCAGGCAGCCTATCCGCGCCTCGAGGAGTTCCTGACCTCGCAAGGCCGCCGGAAGTTTCTCCTGCCCCTGTACACGGCGCTGGCCAGCACTCCCGAGGGAAAACAGCGCGCCATGGAGATCTACCGCCGGGCGCGGCCCACGTACCATCCCATTTCGGTCGCCAGTGTGGACCAGATCCTGGGCTGGAAGGGATAGCGTTCCCGGTCAGTCCGTCTTTCCCGCGGGCGTTGGTACGCCATTGCCCCTCCTCTGTCTCGTGTATTAATGCTGAGTTATGCGATATAAAGACGCCAAAATCGTATATAATCAACACAGGTAAAGCCTGCAATGCCGTCGACCACGTATCATCTGTTTCGCTGGGGCACTCATTACCTGTTGGGCGTGAATGAGATCGACCACCAGCATGAACAACTCGGGACGCTGCTCAATCATCTGAATGATTCGTATCGCAACAGCGCGCCACAGGAAGAACTTGTCGAGAAGCTGGATGCACTGATTGCGGCCGTGGCCGCGCACTTCACGACCGAAGAGGGCTTCATGATCCGCCACCAGTACCCGGAGACGGATCGGCACAAGGCCCAGCACGACTTCCTCACCCGGCAGGTGATGGAGTTCCGGGCCGAGCTACAAGCCGGGCGGACCGGCTTCTCCGATTCGATCATGGCCTTTCTGAAAGACTGGCTGCGAGATCACATGCTGGGCGCCGACAAGCGTCTCGGCGACTATCTTCGCCCCCGGATGAGGTGAAAGAGCGAATCGCTCTCCTCTACGTCCCCAGCAAATTCCGCAGCACCCTCATCGGCTCCGCCTGTCGGCTGCGCGCATAGATCACCGCCTCGTGCACCTGCACTTCCGACGACACGTAGTTCGCCTGGATGCCCATCAACTGTTCGGCGATGGCGGCGCCAGTTGCCTCGATGTCCATGAACCAGCGGGTGAGGCCGATGTCCTTCCACGCCTGGCCCTGGGGGCCTTCCTCCGGCTGGTGGACATGGATAGAAGGCGTATCGTTGGCCGCCGCGATGATCCCGGACTCGCATTCCAGGCTGAGCGCGACCGCCGCGCGCCGATAGACGGCCGCTGCCGTGTCCGCCAGCCAGTAGTGTGGCTGGCTTACCACCTTGACACCGACGTCCTCCGGCAGCGGGAGTGACAGCAGCGGGTTGAGGATGTCCAGCTGGTCGATCGTCTGGGCGCACAGCAATACCTTCCAGCCGGTCCCGCGAACCCAGCGGACGATCGCCTCCCGCAGCTTCGCGTGATCGCTCTCAGCGTGCCGGTTGTTGGCGGCGGCCCGGGCGCGGATCTGCTCATCTGTCCAGTCGGCGTCGCGAAGCTTGTCATAGGGGCGGTAACGGAGCCGCGGAACCACGATGAGGAACTGCCGGGAGGGAAGCTCATACTGGGTGAGGAACGCCCGAGCGGTCTCGTCGTCGCGGACGTTGATGCTGAAGGTCGCATCTGGCGCGAAGGCGACGCGGGTCCCCCTGACACCTGCCTGGACGACGTTGTTCATCGAGGTCGTCTCCCGGGTGAAGACGAACTCGGATGCCTCGAGCAACTCCTTGAGCCCCGGGTCGAGGGTGTTGCCGTCGTCAAGCGGGAAGCTGACGCCAAAGAAGCCGTACGGCTTGCCCGTTGCCTTGCGCCACCCCTCGACCTGCCGCCGCGCTACGATGCCCGGACCCGAGCCGTGCAGCAGGAAATCGGCCCGTTCAAAGGCATCCTTCAGGGGCGGGGATTCTGGCTGCCCCGCGTCGTCGACATCCCCCTGCACGATCCGTACCTTGGGATAGTAGCGGCGCAACATCGCCTCGACGCCGCGATCCACCGCGTTCGACCAGAGAATGATCTCGCCTTCCGAAAGATACTGCCCAAGCAGCCGCAGCAGTCCGGGCGTTTGGGCGATGTTCCCGATATCGTCAGACCGCCAGCCGGACCGCACCAGCACGACCGGCGGACGGGCGAACGTGACCACCGTGGAGCGCGGTTCCCCGGACGGCGCGGCTTCCGGCGGCTTGGGGGCGCAGGCGCCCAGGGCCACCCCGGCGGCGGTCAGCGCACCTGTCGAAATAAATCCGCGGCGACTTGGCCTCTTGGAGGGCCGGCCGCGGACGCGCCTCTTCCTCAAGACGCTGCTTCTTTCTCGTCCAGCGGAACCTGACGGATGGTCACGCCCGCCTCTCCAAACAGCACCTCTACCATCTTGAAATGCTCGTCATAGTACTCGCTCGAATAGACGCTCATGCGCTCCTTGGCGATGACCACCTCGCGGATGCCTGCCTGTACGATGGCGCGGGCACAGTCCATGCACGGCATGATGTCGACGTAGATCGAGCAGCCTTCGGTGGAGGTGCCGGCCCGGGCGGCGTTGTAGATGGCGTTGCGTTCGGCGTGTTCCATCCAGAGGTACTTGGTCGGGCGGGTGCGGCGTTCCGGGATGTCGTCCTTGATGCCGCGGGGGAAGGAGTTGTAGCCGGTGGTGCGGATCTCATGCGCTTTACCGACGACGACGCAGCCGATCTGGGTGTTGGGGTCCTTGCTGCGCGCCGCGACGTGACGGCAGAGGTTCAGGTAATATGCGTCCCAGCTCAGGATCTCCCGTTGGGGAGGAGTTTCACTGCTCATAGTGTGACGGACCAGCTTTCTCTATTGATCTGGATCGTGCGCCTCATTCCCCGTCGAAGCACCGTAGAGCGGGCAGGGCACCATTGCCCGCTATCCTATCATTTGGAAGGCGACACATCCCGCGCATGAACGCGATCGACATTGACGGCCTGCACCTGGAAGCCCGGGGACGGCCCCTGCTGTCGGGCTTCTCGCTCGCGCTCGGGCAGGGCCAGCGATGTACGATCACCGGGGCCTCCGGGACGGGCAAGTCGACGATCCTGCGCTGCCTGCTGGGTTTTGCGCAGCCGGCGGCGGGACGGATCGAAGTACTCGGTCACAAGCTGGACGCGCCCGGCGCCTGGGCGGTCCGGCGCCAGGTCGCCTGGGTCGCGCAGGAGCCCGAATTGGGCGACGCCACGGCGCGGGAGGCCATCGAAGCGCCCTTTCGGTTCCGCGCCAACCGGGGGCAGGAGGCCGAGCCGGCGCACGTGGCCGCCCTCGCCGAGCGACTCGGGCTCGAAGCCGAGCTGCTCGATCAACCCGCTGCAAAGCTCTCCGGCGGCGAGAAGCAGCGCGTCGCATTGATGGCCGCGTTGCTGCTCCGCCGGCCGGTGCTGCTCGTCGACGAGGTCACCTCGGCGCTCGATGCCGACAGCCGCGCGGCGGTCGTCACGTGCCTGCGGGAGCTCGAGGGTACGACCATCCTCTCGGTGGCCCACGATCCGGCGGCGTTCGACCTCGGCGGCGCGGTGGTGTCGCTCGATCCGGAGGAGAGGCGGCCGTGAACCTGCAGGAGATCGCTCCGTGGCGCCTGGCGCTCGCCTACCTGACGGCGCTTGTTCCACTGGCCCTGCTGTTGTGGTACCGCGTGCCGATGGTCGGCCGCACGCTGGTGGCGCTGGTACGGATGGCCGTCCAGTTACTGTTCGTGGGCCTCTATCTCAGCGTGGTCTTCAAACTCGACCACCCGGGGCTGACTGCGCTGTGGCTGCTGGTGATGATCGCGGTGGCCGACCTGTCGGTCGTCCGCGGGGTCCGGCTCGACTGGCGGCGGCTCGGAGGCGCGCTTTTCGTGGCCCTGCTCGCCGGTACGGCCTTCCCTCTGCTCATGTTCACCGGCATCGTGCTGGCGCGTCCCAACGTGCTCGAAGCGCAGTACGCGATCCCGCTCGGCGGCATGGTGCTTGGCAACTGTCTGCGCGCCGACATCGTCGGCCTCAGCCGCTTTTTCGACGGACTCCGGCAACGGGAGAAGCCGTTCCTGCTACGGCTCTCGCAAGGGGCGACGCTCGCCGAAGCGGTGCTGCCCTACGTGCGCGAGGCTTTCGAAGCGGCGCTGTCGCCCACGGTGGCCACCATCGCCACCATCGGGCTGGTATCACTGCCCGGAATGATGACCGGCGTGATCCTCGCTGGAGCCCGGCCCATCGACGCGATCCAGTATCAGATGGTGATCATGCTGGCCATCCTGTGCGGGACGGCCCTGACGCTGTGGCTGGCGCTGTGGTTGGCGCAGCGGGTGGCCTTTACGCGGTTCGGCATCCTGGACGAGCGCGTTCTGCGCTGATCGCGCGGGGGGAACCGATTAGCCCGCGGCACGGGACGCTAAGACGCCGCAGTCCCCGCGTCCCGCTGTGTGCCTTCGTCCGGGATTACCAGCTCGAGGAAGGCGCGCGCCGCATGGCTCAGCGCCCGGCGCGCCGGATAGACCAGCCGGATCGGCCGCTCGACGTTCAGTTCCTCGACCCGCACCTCCCGCAGCATCTGCTGCTCGATCTCCTGCTCCACACACATCCGGGGTACGAACGCGACGCCTTCGTTCCGCTGGACCATCTTCTTGATCGTCTCGAGCGTCGGCATCTCGACGTCCATATTTAGCGCCACCTGGTGGCTGCGGAAGGTCCGCAGGACGATCTCGCGGTACGGGCTGATCACGTTGTGCGCGATGAAGGTCTCCATACCCAGTTCGGTGATCGGCACTGCCTTGCGGTTCGCGAACCGGTGTCGCGGCGAGACGACAAACGCCAGGTGATCGGTGTAGATGGTCGAGCTGACAAGGTTGGAGTCCTGCGGATCGTAGGTGATGACCCCCAACTCCAGATCGCCATCGAGAAGCTGGGACGGGATCATACTCGACAGGCACCGGCGCACCTGTACCTTCACCTTCGGATACAGCCGCCGGTAGCCTTCGATGTGCTGCAGCAGGTAAAGCGATGTGGACTCATTGGCGCCGATGATCAGGCGTCCGGCGGAGTTGTCGCGCAGTTCCGCCAAGGCGTTGTCGAGCTCGCGCTGGAGGTTTTCCGAGCGGCGCGCGTAGTCGAGCACGATGCGGCCCGCGTCGGTCAGCAGCAGGTCCTTCGCCGACCGGTCAATCAGCTTCTCGCCAAGCTCGTTCTCGAGCCGCTGCACCGCCAGGGACACCGCCGGCTGGGTGCGGCTCAGTTTTTCGGCCGCCCGCGAGAAACTCTTCTCGGCCGCAACCGTGTGGAACACCTTGAGAAGGAAGAACTCCATATTCGCTACGCTCCACTTCACTATGTGACAGCGCGGTGACGGTGTCCAGTCGCCGGATGACACCAACTTCATCACCTCGGCGGGCTGGCCCGCAGTCGACAAGAAACCAACGGCCGGCGGCGCTCATCCGTCGACACCCAGCCACATGCGAGCTTCAAGAGCCGGGGGCGGGCTGCTGCTGCGTCATGCAGTGGAGCGTTCCGAGACCCAACACCAGGTCGCGGCAGTAGATGGGTACGACGGTTCTATCGGGGAAGCAGCGGGCGAGCGTCACGAGGGCGACGCGGTCGTTCGGATCATTGAAGACCGGCACCAGCACGACGCTGTTGGCGATATAGAAGTTCACGTAACTGGCCGGCAGGCGCTGGCCGGCAAAATAGACCGGCGCCGGCATCGGGACAGTGACCACTTTCAGACGCCGCCCGTCCTGGTCGCGCATCCGGCGGAGACGGGCGAGGTTCTCGGCGAGCGGTTCGTGGTTGGGATCGGAGGTGTCCGGCTCGACGGCGGCGACTACCGTGGTGGGATCAACGAAGCGGGCGATGTCGTCGATGTGGCCGTGCGTATCGTCGCCGGCGATGCCGCGGTTGAGCCAGAGGAAATGCCGGACGCCGAGGTGCCGGGCGAGCGCCGCTTCGATCTCATCGCGTGAGAGTCCCGGATTGCGCGCCTGTACGGGGCTCAGCAGACACTCTTCGGTCGTTAGCAGTGTGCCGGCGCCGTTGACGTCGATCGAGCCGCCTTCGAGCGCCAAGCCGGTCCGCACCTGCGCGAACCTCA
>CAWELS010000049.1:0-164226 GCA_963809945.1 Bryobacterales bacterium
CACTGAGAGCGCTGTCGAACGAATTGCCGCCGAGACTATGGATCTGTTACGAGTGGGAGACGCCAAGACCTAAGCGAATGACCACCAAACAAGGGGCATCTCTAATCTGACTGGAGGTAGGGTTTTAGGCACTTCAGATAGAGCACGGCGCCTAGTGGCCCGCCAACCAGGGGTCCTACAATCGGGACCCAAAAGACGTTTGATCCGTCAGTGAGGCCGTTATTCGCGAAGCCTGCGACGGCAGTGAACAATCGCGGCCCGAAATCTCTGGCAGGATTGATCGCGTACCCATGCATGGCGCCGAAACAGATGCCTATCCCGACAACGATCAGACCAATCATCGGAGGTTGGATCCAATCAGGGGCATGCTCCACAACGGCAAGAATCAGGAAAAGCAGTAGTGCGGTGCCGAGGATCTGGTCAAAGAGGCCGGCTCCGACAGCGTCAGGAAACGCCGGGAAGGTTGTGAAGATGCCGGCGGTCGACGCCAGGTTCGGGTCAAAATGGGCGAATGCGGGGCGGTAGTTGACGAAAACCACCGCGGCAGCCACGAAGGCACCGGCCGTCTGCGCAATCGAGTAGGGAATGACCTTCCGCCAGGGGAAGCCGTTGCAGGCAGCGAAGGCAAATGTGACGGCGGGGTTGATATGAGCACCGCTCCGCCTGGCCGTATAGATGCCGAAGGTGACCCCGAGACCCCACCCGAGCGTAATATTGGTCCACCCGCCCATAACCACCTCCCCGGGACTGCCAGTCGCAAAAAGCGTAGTCATGGCGCCCACTCCACATCCCATCAAGATCAGGATCAGCGTTCCGAAAAACTCAGAAACCAGTTCGGGCCAAAGGCTTGTCTTCTTGGGGACAGCAATCTCGGTTTGCATCATTGATTAGCGTAGTCCAGAATGCGTTTCGACGGGTGCCCCCCCCAATCCGCAGTCGTCCGTGGAGGGCGGGACGGCGACCGGCAGGCGCCGGCCGTTCTACTGTTCTCACGTCCCCGGCAAGGCCAATCCCAATTCATGGTGGACGTTCCAGGTCGTCGCCTACCTTGCTTACGTCAGTTTCTCTTCGGGGCTGGGACTCGTCTTGCCCGCCGCGCCGTCCCGCTTCGTCTGGTTCCTCCTCGGCGCTGCCGGCGCCCGGGCTAGTGGTTCCGACGAGCGCGCAGGTGACGGAAGGCGGGCCGCAATGAGCTCGAGACCGAGAAGGGATGCCGGCACCTGGCCTACCGGTCGAGCTTCGGCGGCAAGCTGATGCTGTACCGGGTCTATGTGCCGGCCAGCTACGATCCCTCGAAGGCGTACCCGTCGGCCGTGATCCTCCACGGGGGCGGCGAAGACGAGAACTCGTTCGTGGGGCGCGCAAACAGTCCGCTACGGGCGATCGCGGAGAGGCGCGGCGACATCGAGGCTCGAGAGATCCGTGTCAAGAAGCTGTGAAATAATGCCAGGGGACAACCCACGACGCCTTCGAAGTTCCTGAAACTATTGGGCGCGGTGTGGGACGTCCCCGGATTCTTCACACCTTCCAAAGACCTCAAAGCCCGAATTCGATAGGGCGATGCAGTAGGCGACGATACGATGATGGACATTCAGGCCTACAAAGTAGGCTTTTCTTTCATGGATCCTCCCGACCGGACATTGTCCATGGAGTGGCCCTCATCCGGCCACTCCACCACTGGGGATCCCGCTTCCCCAGCACCTATGCATCCAAGCAGTCTGTCCCCATCCCCTCGGTCCCACCAATTTCCGATTTTCGGTAGGAACATACCCGGAGTTGGCCCACACAGCGTTACAATCGTTCCGCGGAAGAACGGGAGGTGATTCTATGATCAGTTCCATAGAATCGGGATCGCCAGAGGAAACTCAGCAACTCCGGGCGCGGATCGCCGAACTCGAGCAAGAGCGGGACGTCCTGAAGCAGATTGTTGAAAAATCCCCCCTGATGGTCTCCATCCTCCGGGCGCCGGACTTTGTCCACGAATTCGTGAATCCGGCCTTCCAGAAGCTGATGCCGGGAAAGCAGCTCGTTGGGCTCCGTTACGCCGACGTATGGGCGGAAGTTGCCGGTCAGCCTGTCGCGACACTACAGAACGTTATCGCAACCGGGCGCACTTTTCGTCGCGAAGATGCTCCATGGAGAATCCAACAGGGGGCTGATCGCCCTCCCGACACGGTCTCCATAACCTATTCCCTGATTCCACTTACGACGCCCGGAGGGGAGGTTGATCGCATCCTCATGCTCGCCGAGGAGACGGCCGGGGCTGTGCGGCGGCGGCGGGCCAGGATGGAGCAGGAACTCCCGGGAATAGAGGGCTACTTCTGGCGCCTGTTCGACTCCGACATCATGGGTATCGCGGTCTCCAATGAGACCCTCATCCTTGCAGCTAATGATGAGTTCCTCCGGATTGCCGGCTGCACGCGCGATGATCTGCTCGAGGGTGAGGAATGTCATTGTCTGAGCGATGAGGCCAGAGAGGCTCTCCAAAAGACCGGGAAGTGTGCGCCCTTTGAGCGGGAGCTTCAGCGAGAAGACGGCTCCACGGTGCCGGTGCTGACCGGGGCCGCCCTGCTGAAGCGTGATCCCCTGACGTGGTTTTGTTTTCAGTTGGATCTGACGGAGTACAAGCGAATGGAGGAGGCCGTGCGCCGGGGCCGTGCGCAGCTCCAGGCTGCGCTGGACAGCACGACCGACGCGGTGTTCATTTCCGATGCCGAGGGACGGTTCCTTAATTTCAATGATGGTTTCGTGACCTTCCATAGGTTTGGAAGCAGGGACGAATGTTCCCGGAGCTTGGCCGATTACCCTGACTTCCTGGAGGTATTGTTTCCCGATGGGACTCCAGCTCCGGTTGACATGTGGGCGGTACCGCGGGCACTCCGCGGCGAGAAGGTCGCGAACGCGGAATATACCCTCCGTCGAAAGGATACCGGCGAGACCTGGTCCGGGAGTTACAGCTTCAGCCCCATACGCGACAAAGAAGGCCAGATCACAGGGTCGGTAGTGGTGGCCCGTGATATCACCGAGCATAAGAAGACCGTGGATGAGCTTTTCGAAGCGTATGAACGGCTGCAAGCCCTGATGCAGGCGCTGCCGGTGGGTGTGTGCTTCTCGGAGGACACAACCTGCCAGCGAGTGACGGGCAACCCTGCCTTTGCCGCGCAGTTTGAAGCCGATCCCGGGGACAACCTGACTGCTTTGGGGCTGCGCTTCTTTCAGGGAGGGCGGGAGCTCGAGAACGCCGAACTGCCGCTGCAGCGGGCGATCCGGGAAGACCGCGTTGTACCGGGCGTGCAGTTAGAGGTCGAGCTTCCGAGCGGCCTGCGCCGTCTGGTCGAAACCTCCAGCGCGCCGATCCACGACCGGCACGGCAAGGTGATCAGCGCCGTGGCCGTGGGAGCGGACATCACCGCGCGCAAACATGCGGAGGAGGAACTCCGCGAGACTCACACCGACCTGGACCATGCCCAGCAGGTCGGGCAAATCGGCAGTTGGCGGCTGGATGTGCGCGGCGAAGTTCTGGCGTGGTCCGACGAGACTTATCGTATCTGCGGTGTGCCCAAGGGAACACCGCTCAGCTACCAGGCATTCATGGAAATCGTTCACCCCGATGACCGCGAGTACGTCGCAACCCGCTGGAAGGCGGCGCTCGCCGGTGAGCCCTACGATATTGAGCACCGGATCGTCGTCGGCGGGCAGGTCAAATGGCTGCGGGAGAAGGCTTACCTGGAACGCGATGCGTCCGGGGGGCTGATTGGTGGCTTCGGCATTGCTCAGGACATCACGGAGCGCAAGCGGGCCGAGGAGGAACTCCGCGAGATTCGCGAGGACCTCGACCGTGCTCAGGAGATCGGGCAAATCGGCAGTTGGCGGCTGGACGGTCGCCGTAACGTGCTGATCTGGTCCGCCGAGACCTATCGCATATTCGGCGTGCCCGAGGGAACACGGGTCACCCCCCAGATGTTTCCGGAGTTCATTCACCCGGACGACCGCGAGCACGTGGACAGTCGCTGGAAAGCCATGGTTCCGGGTGAGCCTTACGAAATCGAATTCCGGATCGTTGTTGATGGGCAGGTCAAATGGATTCGGGGGAAATGGTACCTGGAATTGGATTCCCTCCGCCTTCGGCATCATTCAAGACATCACCGAGCGGAAGCAGATAGAGGAGCAGCTTTTCGCCGACACATCAGCGGTTGCAGGCCTTGATGAATGCGCTGCCGGTCGGCGTGGTCTTCTCGGACGATCCAACTTGCGAGCGCATCACCGGCAATCCCGCCGCGCTCGCACAGTTTGAGGCGTCGTCCGAGGGAAACCTTTCGGCCTCCGCGCCAGAGCCGTCCGCACCGGGCCGTCAGCTGCGCTTTTTCAGTGAGGGGCGCCAGATTAGCGATGCCGAACTTCCGTTACAGCGCGCTGTCCGCGAGAATCGCCTCATCGCGCCGATGGAACTTCACGTCGAACTGCCCAGCGGCCGCGATTGGTTCGCCGAAGCTTCCGGCGCACCGATCCACGACAAGGAAGGTGACGTGACGGGTGGCGTGGCGGTGACTCTGGACATCACGGAGCGTAAGCGGGCCGAGGAGACGATCCGGCACCAGGCGGATCTGCTGCATCTCGCCTACGATGCGATTATCCTTTGGCGATTGGACGGCGGGATCGAGCTGTGGAGCCGGGGAGCGGAGGCGCTCTACGGTTTCACGGAGCAGGAGGCGATCGGCCGGAGTGCCCACGAACTGCTCAAGACCGTTCACCCGGTTCCCGTGGTCCGAGATCGAGTCCGTTCTGAGAGAGTCTGAAACCTGGGAAGGCGAGCTCCGGCACCGCACCAGGGACGGACGGGAACTGATCGTCTCGGCTCGGAAGCAGCTCGTCCTTGGTGCCGATGGCGCACTCGCGTGCTGGAAATCAATCGGGACATCACCGAGCAGAAGCGGATCGAAGCGGAGCTGCGAGAGGCGGAAACACTGCATCGCCGGCTATGGGACTCCAACATCATCGGAATGGTCATCGCGAATGAGGAACGGATAATCGACGCCAATGGCGCCTACCTGGCGATGGTGGGCTACACACGTGAGGACCTGCGGGAAGGGAGAGTCCGCTGGCCGGCCATGACGCCGCCGGAGTTTCGGGCTGTGGATGCGCGTGCCGTTCATCAACTGCGCGAAAGGGGGGCGTGCATGCCGTACGAAAAGGCGCATTATCACAAAGACGGCCACCCCGTTCCGATTTTGATTGGCGCCGCCCGCCTGGAGCAGGATCCGCTGAAATGGATCTCCTTCGTCGTCGATCTGACCGCACCTAAGGCAGATCGAGGAAGAACGCGCCAGAGAGGTGAGGATGCGGGACGAGTTTCTCGCCGTCTTGGGCCACGAGCTGAGGAACCCGCTGGCAGCCATCTCCACGGCCATGCAGGTGATCGCCGGCGGCGTAAGTCCCACCAGGCGTGCTTATCTTGACGAGTTGATCCACCGGGAGGTGGGGATCTTGAGGCGGTTGGTGGATGATCTCCTCGACCTCTCCCGCATGACGCACGGCCAGATCGAGCTGAAGAAGGGGCCCACCGATCTCGCCAGGGTGCTGGAATCCGCAATGGCCACTTCCAAGGTACTGATCGCGGCCCGCGGGCAGGAACTGGATATCCACATTCCCGCCCGAGAACGTGCGGTTCGTGGCCGACGAGGCGCGGCTGACTCAAGTTGCCGCTAACCTGCTCAACAACGCTTCCAGGTACACGGGCAGAGGAGGCAGGATCGAGCTGTCCGGCGTACGAGAGGGTTCCGAGGTCGTTCTGCGGTGCAAGGACAATGGCCACGGCATTCCACTAGAGAAGCAGGCTGCGATCTTCGAACCGTTTACCCGCCTGGAGTACACCGGAGACGACGGCGAGGCGGGCTTCGGCATCGGTCTGGCCCTGGTCAAGCGTCTGGTGGAACTGCATGGAGGGACGGTGTCCGTCGAAAGCGGCGGTCCTGGGACTGGAAGTGAATTCACGGTGCGGTTGCCGCTGGAGGAGGCGCCGCCGCCTCCTCGTGCGACCGGCAAAGAGGCGCGTGCGGCGGGCCGAAGACGCGCCCTCTCCATCGCCGTGGTGGAAGACAACCGTGAAGTAGCTCAAACCATCACGATGGCCCTGGAGCAGGCCGGACACCGGGTTCGTCTGTTTGCGGATGGCCCTTCAGCTTTGTCCGGGCTGGCTCGTCTGAGGCCTGCCGCTATCCTGCTCGACGTAGGGCTACCGGGTATGGACGGGTATGAACTGGCGGCCGAAGCTGAGAAAGAAACGCAACTTGCAGCACACGTTGTTCGTGGGGGTGTCGGGTTTCAAGCGTCGCGCGCGGGCAGGGAAGCAGCATGACGATTTCGACCATTACTTCGTGAAACCGGTGGATGTCGATCGGCTGTCTGAAGCTAATCGACACGCACGCCGGCGCCAGGAGGGCCAGTGCGGACAAAGCGCGCCGGACGCGCAAGGGTGTCACGGCGTTGCGGGTCCTGCTAATCGAAGACAACGCCGCGCTGGCGGAAGCGACGGCGGAGATGCTGCGGCAGCAGGGACTCGAGGTAGCCATCGCGCACTCGGGCCGGGAAGCCCTGGATTCGGCGCCGGCATTCCGGCCGCAACTGATCTTATGTGATCTGCACCTGCCTGACATGGCGGGCATGGACGTCGTGAAGAGATTACGGTCGATAGCATCAACCCGGCGCTCCCGCGTGGTGATTCTGACGGCGCTTGGCGATTCGGAACTTCATGAGCTTCGTAGGCGCCGTAAAGAGCTGGAGGTCGATAACTTTCTCTCGAAGCCGCTTAAGGCCGACACGATCCGTAAGCTGATGGCGGAGCTCATGCCGGCGCAACGCGGTGCGGCGAAATGAAGGGTGACTCTTGGGATATTCCATCGTCATTTGCGACGGGGGTCACAGACCGTTGGCACACTTAAGGCGCAGCCGCCTCGATGAATCAAGTGTTCCAGGAGTGGGAGGTAGCTCGCCGGGGCACAAAAGGCGTTGGGGTCCGCCGAGGGAGAAACTAGGGATACCCCCAGTTGTTCTCACTACCGCTCTGGGAGTACGCTCGGCTCATGTGGGACACCGAAATCATTGCTGTCGGAGTAGCACTGATTCTCGCGGGTATCGTGTCCATCTACCTGATCGCTCGGAAAAGCCGTTCCTGATAATTCCATTCGACAGCTCTCGGTCCAAAAGTTGATGGCGGTGGAGTAGTAGGCTGTCGCGGGAGTCGGCGACGAATGCCACTGAAAGCCTGACGGAGGGCATCCTTAAGAAATCCAGAGGTCCGGATCAAAGACCTCGATTCCGAAACGACCTTCCTGTCGAAGGAGGCCGGGCCGCGACATCTGGGTCCCAAGGCCAAGAAAGTGGAGGCGTACTCGGGCGCATCGGTCTCCGGCACCGTCCGGGCGGTCTGTTCCTGCAGGGGGTGCCGATGTTCACGGGCATCTACCGCGTCGGCGCCCGGCTTGGTCCGGGTGCGGCGGTCGATCAGCGAGGAGTATCAGTCTATGTTCGGCACCAAGGGCTCGATCTTCTCTATGAGCGAGGGGAGATCGGAAGTCACCGTGTTCCCGACCTCCTCGAGGTCGACCTCCCCATAGCAGTGAATAAGTTTGCCGCGTGTCCCGGTAATCAGCTTCCAGGCCACTTCTGGATGTGCTGCCCGGAATTCTGGTGATGGCCGCTTGACTGCTTCCCCGACGATCAGCCGCTGGCGCAGAACCGCCGATCGGGTCCTCGCGTCCTCGAGGAACTCCGCTTTGTCCGCCGGTCCCCAGGAACACGATCGCCAGGCGAGCCGCCTTCAGGCTGTCGAGAAGATGAGAAGATCCGCCTTATCGCGAGACAAAGCATGGCTCCGCACTCTCGATGATGGTTTTGCGGCGAATCCAGTTGGCGCTCCGCTCGATCGCACGTTCAGATACGAGATCCACCTTGCGCCCAACGATAGCGGCAAGCTCTTCCTCCATCGCGACGTGGTCCATCAGACCCCAATCCGCAGCTGAGGCGAAATGTCACGAGCAGGTCCGCGGCACGGTTGAAGCGGGGCCATCAACGACGTTTGATGGTGTTAAAAAGAATCCGCAACGCCCTACACTAGCCCCTACAGCGGAAATCGAAACGCCCAGTCGAGATTTTCGTGTTCGGCGGGGAAGCCGTTCACAAGGTATTCGCAGTTATTTTCTACTATCTTTTCAATGACTTAATGAATCCGGTGCGGTGAAACCATGGAAGTCGCTTGTTACTCTCGGATCAGAGAACGCAGTCTGATGGCCGCGCAATGACGAGCGCGCCCCAGAGCAAAGATGGGCTTCGTGGTCGGTTATGAGATATGGAGAAAGATTCCGGGAGGTCACAGCAGAAAGACGGTGAGGTGTCGGCCTCGCTTGAAGAACCGACACCAGGACGCGGAGACACCGACGCGGATGAGCCAATCGACTGGGCGGCCGAAAAGGCCTTGCGATTGGACAAATTGTTAGCGCGGGTCGAGCAGAAGCTGGAGGGTGCAGATGTCAAAGCAACAGTAGGCGACTTCATCCGGCTTCTCCAGCTACGAAAAGAGATAGAGGACGAACGTCCAAGGGAGATCGAAGTCCGATGGGTAGAACCGTCAGAGGAGGAAAGTGCACCTGCTTGATCGAGTACGCAGCGCTTCCGTCGCAAGGCAACTTCCACGCCTCGCAAGCACGATTCAAAGGATTCTCCGGACCTATCGGCTCGGGAAAGAGCCAAGCCTTATGTCACGAAGCGATCAGGCTGAGTTATTTGAACCCAGGGCGTTGTGGATTGATTGGGGCACCAACATATCCCATGCTGCGGGACGCGACGCAGACGGCCCTATTGCAGGCGCTGGATGCGAATCAGATTCCGTACGTACTGCAGAAGACCGAGAACGTTCTTTTGATGAAAGACACAGGAGCACGGATTCTCCTTCGGTCTCTCGAGGAATTCGAGCGGCTTCGAGGTACGAACCTCGCGTGGTTCGGAGTTGACGAGTTGACTTACTGCAAAGAGGCCGCCTGGCTGAGGTTGGAGGGCCGCCTGCGAGATCCGGGAGCAGAGCGACTGTGTGGGTTTGCAGTCTGGACGCCGAAGGGGCATGACTGGGTGTACAAGCGGTTCCTAGTCCGGGCCGCCCCGGGCTACGAGACGATTATCGCGAAAGCGATGGAGAACCGCCATATTCTCGATAAGATCCCGGACTTCTATGAAAGGCTTCGACATAGCTACGACGAAAAATTCTTCCGTCAGGAAGTCCTAGGCGAGTATCTCAACACGCAGGAGGGCATGGCTTACCACGCCTTCAAACGCCACCTGCACGTTCAAGAGCCGGAAGTTGATACGGAAGCCCCGTTGCTATGGGCCTTGGACTTCAACGTCGATCCAATGTGTAGCGTCGTTGCACAGATTTCCGGCGATACGGTCAACGTCCTCGACGAGATTGTCCTCAGTCGGGCCAGCACGGCGCAGGCCTGCGAGGAATTTCTAAATCGGTATCCGAATCACGAGAAAGGCCTTCGGATTTACGGAGACGCCACCGGGAACAATATGAGCTCACGAGGCAAAACCGACTATGAAATCGTGAAAGCCTCCTTCCGACGTTCAGACTACCGTTCCCTCGAATACCGCCTGGGCAGAAGCAATCCAGCAGTGCGAGACAGGATAGGGAGCGTGAACGCCAGGCTGATGAACGCTGCCGGCGAAGTAAACCTGAAGGTGAGTCCGAAGTGCGATGGACTGATCGAGGATCTCGAACGCGTCTCCTACAAGGAAGGTTCAAGCGTAATCGACAAAGAAAGCGACTCGCAGAGGACTCACCTATCAGATGCGTTGGGATACCTGATCTGGCAGGAGTTTAAGGACCTGGGCAAGATCGGGGGACGTCGGGAGCGTTTCATGTAAGCCGTAGGCTCGACGGCAGGAAGGAAGACAAAGAGGATGGAACCCATAAGTGCTGAACACCCGGAGTACGTCGCCAAGCGCCCCATCTGGCGCACATTCAGAGACTTGTATGTAGGAGGGGAGCAGCTCCGTGGCAACGCGATGTACTACCTGACGCGGCGGCAGAAAGAGCCCCTGGATGTCTACAACGAGCGGTTGAGCCGGGTCTTTTACGAAAACTATGCCGGTTCGATTGTCGATTGGTACGCGGCGACGCTGTTTCGCCGTGAACCCATGGTTCTGGCGGAAGGTGACGACCCAAACGGGAAAAAGTTTCTCGGCAGATTCGTGGAAGATTGCGACCTCAAGGGAGGCAGCATTACGGAGTTACTCCGTCGGCGGATCATCGAGACGCTGGTGTGCGGTTCGAGCTTCATTCTGCTGGATTTTCCACGCAACTGTGTACCCGCCGAGAGCCGGGCAGAGGAGGAAGCAAGAGGAGCGTCCCGAGCGTACCTGGTGGAATACTCAGCGGAGGCGGTGACAAATTGGGCTCATGACGATCGGGGGGCGTACGAGTGGATCGTACTCAAGAGTGTCCGGACAAAGAAGGACACTCTTGGCAGTCCGGACGGAATGCGGGAGACGCGATGGACGTATTACGACAAGCGGGAGTTTCAAGTTTACCAAAAGCTTGACGGACCAGGTGCATCGGGGAGGATCGAGAAGATCGACGCAGGGCTGCATGCCCTGTCAAAGCAGGGGCGGGTGCCTGTATTCGAAATGAAGGTCCCGGAGGGGTTGTGGCTCATGAACAAGGCCGGGCTACTGCAGTTGGAGCACCTTAACAAGTCCAATGCTCTTTCGTGGGCCCTGACGATGGGGTTGTTTGCGATGCCGGTGGTGTACTCGGACCGGGAGTGGAACCAGATGGTAGGGGAATCCTACTACATCCAACTCGGCCCTGAGGATCGCTTTGGCTGGACGGAACCCGAAGGGCACGTGTTTCAGGTGGCGACGGACAATCTTCGCCGTCTGCAGGAAGAGATCTATCGCGTTTGTTACCTGCTTTCTCAGGCAGGCGGATCAATGTCCAGTCGGTCGCTTCAGTCCGGCCTCAGCAAGCAACGGGACTTCGCGATCACGCAGGAGGTGCTGCGGGCGTACGGAGACATCGTCAAAGACACGATGAAGGCCGTCCTCAAGGGAGTGGTTGCGGCAAGGGAGGACCAGCTTGAAGTCGATGTGATGGGCTTGGATGACTTCGACATCGGTGACTTCAGCAGTGAGCTGGCCGATGCCGAGAGACTGCTGCAGCTAGGGATTGAGTCGCCGACGCTGAAGAAGCACATATTCAAGAAACTTGCATTCAAGTATCTCTGCGATGTCCGACAGGGAGTCAAGGACCGAATCGCGGAAGAGATAGAGGCGGAGCACGCCGACAAGTAATGGTGAGGGAGGACTTGATGGAAGAAGAACGTCAAGAATCAAATGAATTGGAACAGAGCCCGGGCTGGAACTGCGGAATGTGGTTCAAGAGACCATCCGGGAATACTTGAACTCCGAGCGGGCAAAGGCGGAGCCGGCCTATAAGACCGAGCTCGCCGACGAGCGGCGTCGGCGCGAGCAACTGGAGCGCCGCGTGAACGAGCTGATTTCGGAGAACGAACGAAGCCGTCGCCAGGCGGAAGAGACGGAGCGAAATGCAACGATTCGCGACGAACTGCGCCGCCTGGGCGTAAACAAGGTGGACCTGGCGTTTCGGGCGGTGAAGGAGGATGTGTTTCGCACAGATGACGGGCGGTTAGTGGCTCGGACCGAAACCGGCGAGGTCAACTTGCACGACTATTTGATGCGCTTCACTCAGGATAACCCTGAATTGCTGCCAGCCAGGATCATGGGCGGCTCGGGTGCGAGCGCGCTACGGAGTGCCGAGACATCCGTGACACTCGATGCCATCAAACCGGGGATGGATGCCGAACAGCTAAAGAGAGTGCGGGCGGAGATCGCAGAAGCGATCACTCAAACGCGCCGGAGTTGATGTTACCGCCGGCCTGCCACTCGCGCCAGAGTCGCTAGTTTAGTGTTGTGGCGGAGCAGCATGGCCGTGCAACTACGCCGGAAGAGCCGGCTTGAGACGCCATGAGGTTTTCATGGCGCTTTTTGTTTAGAACCGAGATAGGAGAAAACATGGGAGCTATTACGTCTGCAAATCTGGCGAACGCAATCGTCAAGCTGGTGGCGGCCGATGCGTTACCGGCGCTGATGGGTAACCTTGTGATGGGGAACCTTGTCAATCGCGATTACGAACCGACTCTGGCACAGGCCGGCGACACGGTAAACGTGTCAATTCCACCGAGCCTGGTAGCCAACAACCTGGCCGAAGGCGGGACCGTCACGGCACAAAACCCGGACGCCGGGAACGCACAGATTGTTCTCAACACGCACGCTGAGGCGACCTTTCAGGTGCCTGACGTGACGAAGGTCCTGGCTGTTCCGGACCTCCTGTACCTCTACATGCAGCCAGCCGTGATCGCGCTGGCGGAGAAGATCGAGTCGGACCTGCTGGGACTCTACGCCCAATTCACGTCGAATTCCAGCGTTGGGGCGCCGGGTACCCCAGTGACGGAGGAGGCGATCGACGGTGCCGAGACGACGCTGTTCAATGCCAAGGTGCCGGCCGGCATGCCGAAGTACCTGGTGGTTGATGGCGGAACGTATTCGCAGTTGCGGCAAATCGAGCGCTTCAGCGAGTTCCAGACGGCCGGCGATGCGGGCCTACGGGCGATCATTGAAGGTTCTGTCGGCAAGATCAAGGACTTCTTCGTTTTCCGCTCGCAATTCGTACACAAGACCGGCAGCGCGCCGACGTCAGTTCACAATCTGGCATTCGCACGCAATGCGATGGGCCTTGTGGTCCGACGTTTGCCGCAGCCGCTGCCGGGAACGGGAGCGGTGGCGGAGTACGCGGAGGTTGGTAACTTCGGAATTCGGGTCGTGATGAGTTACCAGCCGAATACGCTGGCCCAGCAGTTTACGGTTGACGTCCTTTACGGCGTCGGCGTGTTGCGGAACACGTTTGGCGTGCAGATTACGAGCTAAACCGCGAGGAATGGGCCCCAGGCGAGGCTGGGGCCCATAGTATTGCCAGCAGAGAGGAGCAGAGATGAATCTTAGAGCTTACTATCGCAAGATTCGTGAAGTGGAAGACGCAATTCCCGATGACTACGTAGTCGTGATGAGCCAGGAGACACCGGATGGAGGTCGTGCCAATGTGGGCTCGGAGGTGTCGAGGCACATGGCAGCAAAGATGATCGTCGAAGGCAGAGCACGGCTGGCGAGTACCGATGAAGAGAAAACATTCTTGGACACGCTGAGCGAAGCCCGGACTCGAGCGGCGGAGGAGGCGATGGCAAAGAAGGTTCAGATCGCGATCGTCCAGGAACCGCAAAGGACAACGAAGAAACCGGCGGCAAAGCAGTAGGACGAGCGATTGGACGGCCAGTACGGAGATTGAGATGGCACTATTTACCGACGGGAACCTCTCGGATATCGATGACCTCCGAGCGTACGACTCCTCCATCCTGGCCGTCGCCGGGTCAGAAGGTGTAGACGTCGATGCCAAGCTTAGCCTGGCGAGTGATGAGATCGGCGCTGAACTGGACGAATTTCTTGTTCGTCGGGCCGGCGGTGCGAGCGGCGGCCCGAGAGAGGGCCCAAGGCTGAGCCAGGTGGTTGTTACACCGCCTCTGAAGCAATGGCACACGCTATGGACGCTTGTTCTGGTGTACGGGGACATCCGCGGAAATCACGTCGAGAGCCGGTATGAGGCTAAGTGGAAGGAGTTAGAGCGACGAGCGCGGTGGGTGAAGGACTCCCTGTTTCGTATCGGAGTAGGCCTCGTGGACGCCCCGCTACCCAAGCCGGAAAAGCCGGAGGTCGGAT
Organism: Bryobacterales bacterium; assembly: GCA_963809945.1. Taxonomy (GTDB): domain Bacteria; phylum Acidobacteriota; class Terriglobia; order Bryobacterales; family Bryobacteraceae; genus CAWELS01. The sequence continues at coordinate 13,840 of CAWELS010000049.1, forward strand.
CAGCGGCCGGTCCACAGGGTCCAGGTACGTACTACCTACGAGTGTGTTGGCGGAATAGTCGGGGTGAGAGCGGAAGTGTAAGTGACCTTGTCACGTATTCGCTGACGTCCGGCGGAACGCTGGTGGTTCGCACTGGAACACCTCCGGCGGGTGTTTGCGGATTCGATGTTTACGTCGGAACGGAACCCAAGGAAGTCTTCCGACAGAACAACGACATGCTGGAGGCAGGCACTGAATGGAGGATGCCGGAAGTTGGACCCGTGGTGGGGCCGAGGCCCGGGAGCGGGCAGACACCGCAGCGCTATCTCCGCAATGACCGGGTACTTCAGCGGGGATGACAACGATGGCGCAAATTGCACGAACGTCTGTCAATACGTTAGCAGGATTACTCCGATCCCGGCAAGGAGTGAATGCGAAGCTATGCGACATTGCCGTAGCCGAGAACGTTGAACTGCCCGAGATCGAAGAGAACCAGGTGGTGACGGGGCCGGCCATCAATGAATCGAAAGCGCCAAACCCCTCGCTTCATCACCCGACTCTTTACGTTTACTGTGACAGGGTAAGCAACCTGCAGCGCGAAAAATTCACCCGCTTCTCAGGCAGAGCCAGACTGATTCTCGAGGTTCATGTGTCCGAAAGCCGTCTGGAAAATCTCGACCGCTCGATGCACATCTATACAGAAGCCGTGACAGAGGTGCTGGAGGAGAACTACGGCGACTGGGGACAAGGCATCAGTTTTGGGGGCAAGTACGAGATTCAATATCAGCCTCCAAGGCTCGGAGGGTTAAATTACGAACAAACGGCTAAGATACTCGTAGAGGTCGATGTGAGCCAACCACATTTGGGTAAGAAGTGACCCGAGCGACAGTGTGAATGGGATATGGGATACCAGATATGTCATCTTGCTACGTTTCGTCTAAAGAGAACCGATTCTATGCTGCTCTCGAGGAAGAGTATGGCTACGCTGCCCTCATAGCTGACAAAAGTCGTGTGCCGGCCGTGAAGCTGGGCGCAACGCAAAGGGCGGAGCAGCTGCAGCGGCTGGATAAAACGGGGTCGCGCACGTACCCAGGACTCGCTTCTGGAGGGAGAAAGCGAACGACGTTCGACCTCACGACGTACCTTACGAGCTGGCCGATCGAAAACGCCGAGCCGCCTTGCGGCCCGCTGCTTGAAGCGGCGCTCGGCGGAACGCCGCTCGTATTTGACGGAGGGTCAGTCCAATCCGTTGTGGGAACAGAGCTAACGCTAGCTGCACCCCATGGGCTTACCGTTGGCCAAGGTGTCAGCGTCGGCGGCGAAGTGCGATTTATTGCGGCGGTGGTCGACGGCACGACGGTCGTCCTGAACGCGCCGCTGACGGAAGGGCAGAGCGCGGGTTGGCCGCTGGATCGGACCGTTACTTATCAGCCCGCCTCCGGTTTGCGCAGCGCCAGCATTTACGACTACTGGAGTCCGACATCTTCGGTGCACCGGGTGCTGACCGGCTGTGCGGTGGACAAATTCTCCCTACGGATCAACGGTGATTTTCACGAGTTCAACTTCCAGGGTCCGGCGAGCGACATCATCGACAGCGCCAGTTTCGTATCCGGCGAGGCAGGGCTGGTGTCGTACCCCGAGGAGCCGACTCTGGTCGAGGCAGCGTATTCAGTGGTTCCCGGGAACCTGGGCCAGGCTTGGTTGGGTTATTCCCCGGACCGGTTCTTCACCCTGACGAACGCGGAGGTTGAGTTAAACAACAACATCGACCTGCGATCGAGGGAATTCGGCCTCGCGACGCCACGTTGCCTCGTCCCGGGGATGCGGGAGGTCAGAACGAGTTTCAGCCTCTATGAGAAGCCGGACGACGCAACGAAGGCCCTTTATCAGGCGGCGCGGCAAAAGTCGCCGATCAGTGTGATGTTCCAGCTGGGGCAGCAACCGGGCCAGCTTTGTGGTGTGTACATGAAGAGTGTAGTCCCCGAGATCCCGCAGTTCGCCGACGGCGATCCGCAGTTGGCGTGGCGGTTCAGCCAATGCCAGGCACAGGGCATCGTGGATGACGAGTTGTTCATTGCCTTTGGATGAGCCATGACATACGAGAGCACTGTCACAAAGACCTCGCGTCTGCACGATGGAGTAACGTTCGAGATCGTGCGGATGTCGTTCTCGAGGCGAATTGAACTGACGCGGAGAGTTCGGGAGTTGGGAGCGAAGATACCGTTCCTCGGCGGCGGAGACAACGTGGAAGAACAACTGGACGCGGCCGTGTTGACGCAGAAGATCGAAGCTCTGTATCTCGAGTGGGGGCTCAGAGCGGTGAGCGGACTGGAGATCGATGGGGTGGCAGCGACACCTGAGACGCTGCTGGGGTCCGGCCCGGAGGATCTCTGCCGCGAGGTCGTCGAAGAGATCAAGAAGGAGTGTGGCCTCTCCGAGGAGGAGCGAAAAAACTAATCGTCGCCTTCCACTTTCAGTATGCGAACCAGGCCGCATGGAAGTGCGACAGTTGTCGGCGAAGCGGCCTGGAGAAGAGACGACATTGTGGGTGGCTGGAGCCGTCGCAGCAGTCCGACAGGGGTGCCGTCTGGGCGCGGAAGGCGGTGGCCATACATACCTGTCCGGTCTCGTACATTACACCTGACAGTGCGGCGTGGATTGAGCAGTACACCGCGTGGAAGTTGTTTGGCGGGCTGGAACTCAATAAGTGTGCTGCAAAGATGGTGGATGCGTTCTGTGTACTGGAGAACGAGTACCGTGGAGAGCTAACCGATGGCGAATGACATATTGACCGACACACTGCGTCAGCTTCTTCGAGACCCGGTGTCAGCGCAATCCGTGGCGCTATCCGAGGACTCGCTTGAGAGTTTGGCACATAAGCTCGCGATAGGTTCGACGCCGGCGGGCGGCATGCCCGGCGCGGCACCAGGAGTGGGTGAACCGAGCCAAAGGAATACCGTCGACTTGGCCCTGGCCGAGGCGCAGGACCGCCTTGCGCGGCAGTTGGCGTGGCTGACCGAGGCCGCCCAGCAACAGACCCAGACGACGGAAGCAAACACTGCTGCGGTGATTGAGAGTTCGGTTACCCGGCTCACCGGCGACTCGGAATCGAAGATCGCATCGTTGGGCAAGACAATGGGATCGTTTCTCGGCGGTGGATTCAGCCTCTTCAAGCTGGTCGGCAGTCTTTTCGGCGGAGACAAGTCCGAGGCCATGGCGACGCCGGTGAAGTTCACACTGCCGACGGCGGTCAACTACGAGGGGGCCCTGACCGGAGTCGGGACATATGTGAGCCCGGTTCGATACGGCCAAGATGCTTTGCCGAGGGCGGTAGCGCCAGCACGCAGCACCGCAGACTAATATTACGGTGCAGGTAGAGGCGCTGGACAGCCGGTCATTCATCGATCGGAGTGAGGACATTGCAATGGCGGTAAGACGGGCCCTGCTCGACTCACACTCGCTTAGCGACGTCGTTGCGGAGCTCTAGGGCCATGGCGGAATTTCCTATCCTCAAGACCGGCGCGGTGATGCAGTACCCAGCCCAACGTACGCTGGCATATTCAACGACCGTGTTGCGCTTCATCGACGGAAGCGAACAGCGCTATCGCGACATCGGCTCGCCCGAGCGAACGTGGGCAGTTCGTCTCGAATTGCTTGACGAAGCGGAGACAGCGGCGCTGGCCGAGTTCCTACATGCCCAACAGGGAGAACTCTACGACTTCTCTTTCACGGACCCCTGGAACGGAAACGAGTACTTAAGCTGCCGGGTGGTCGGCGCCAATACTGTATTTGAGTATTTGGGCGAAGGGCGAGGAAAGGCAACTCTATTAATTCGGGAGAACAGAACATGATGACGGCCTTTCCACAGCTTGGAATGAGCATGGCTCAATATCCGGTAACGGTAACGCGCTCGTATCGCACCGTAGTGAATCGGTGCCAAGGAGGAAGCGCGTTCTTCTATGGTGACCCTACCGCTGCGAGTTTGGCGTGGGAGCTCAGTATGACAGGGTTGAGCGATGGGGACTGGGATACTCTCCAGACGTTCTTCGAGGCCTGCGAGGGGAGACTGCGGGAGTTCACGTTTCTTGACCCGACGGCGAACCTGCTGTCGTGTAGCGAAGATCTTTCCATGGAGGTCTGGCAACCGGATCCGATGATTCAGTTGTCAAAGGATCTGCCGGATGTCCTGGGAGCAAATGGGGCGACGGGAATCCTCAACACCGGCCAGGCCGACCAAGGGGTCGTTCAGACATTATCGGTGCCGGCGAGTTATCGCTATGCGCTGAGTCTGTTCGCACGGAGCGACAGCCTTACGACGTTGCGTCTGCGACTGGCGTCGGCAAACGGCCTTCAAGAGGAAACGCACGCCGTAGGAACCGATTGGCGCCGTTTCGTCCTGTCAACGACGCTGGCCGCCTCGGATGAGGAGGTCGCGTTTGGATTCAACATCCCACCGGGAGCGTCCGCGCAAGTCTGCGGAATGCAGGTGGAGGCGCAGTGGGGAGCGTCCCTATATCGGAAGACAGCAGGAAGCGGCGGCGTATATCCGAGGTCACACTTTGACCAGGACCATCTTGCTCGAGTAACTGATGCACTGGGCTCGAACTCGACGCGAGTCAAGATTGAAAGTGTGATTTAGGACAGGACACGATGGCTACTATTCCAAGTCTCAAGGAAAACGCGGTCCTGGAGACGCCCCTGCTACTATTCGAGTGCGCGCTCCAAACCGGGCAGGTACTGCGGTGGGCGACGCACGGTGTGCAAGTCGAGGACAACGAATATGAGGGTCGTGTTGTTCAACACAGTCCCCTGGAGTCCCGCTCACTGTCCGACGAAGGGATAGACGCTACTTCCAAGATCACAATCACGCTGGGAAATGCGGATTCGCTACTATCACAGATTGAGCGTACGACGGGGTGGAAGGGCGCTCAGCTCACGGTCCGATTTCTTTTCTTCAACCTTGTCGACAATGCCGTGGCTTCCGATGACGTCGTGGTCTTTCGCGGCACGGCTAACTCTCCAGATGAAATTACGGAATCGCTCTGTCGGCTGACGTTTACCAGCCGTCTCTCGCTGCAGCGTCTCCTGCTGCCCGAGGTACGAATTCAGCGTCGTTGTCCGTGGACTTTTCCGGCGAATGAGGAGCAACGAGCGGAAGCGGTTTTGGGGGGAGGGAGGGGCCGATACGGTCTGTTCTTTCGCTGTGGCTATTCGGCGGGCCAGCCAGGAGGAGTTGGAAATCTTGACGGGGAGATTTTCTTCACGACGTGCGATGGAAGCCGCGGGAACTGCGAGGCGCGGGGGATGTTCTCGGCGGACGCCTCGGGGGCGGTGACAAGGCGGTTTGGCGGTGTGGAGTTCGTTCCACCCACCATCGCTGTCCGGACACATGGTGAGCAGGGCGCCCATTACTCGAGCAGCGTCGAGAACGAGGCGCGCTACAACGACTTCATACCTCTGATCTACGGTACGGCGTGGTATGAGCCTCCCATTGTCTTTGCCAGGAACGACGGTAACCTGACCCGCATGGAAGTGCTCTTGGGAATGGGGGAGATCGCGGATGTTCTCGATGTCGTGGTGAACAATGTCGAGATTCCAGAGGGTCGTGCGGGCACGGACATGACGGCCACGGGTTGGTTCAACCTTATCAGCCCCGGCAATCGAACCGGTGATTTCAACGCCAATGTCAGTGACGCTGCCGGTAACCCAATGGGCGATCCATATGGCAGTATGGCACTACTATCGGTGGTGGTTCCAAACCACGTTAGCGACGGCCGAGCTCTCCCGCGGATTCAGGTATTACTTCGTGGGGCGAAGCTCGAGACGTTCGACACCGACGGGTCTTATCAGGGCTTCAGCTACACGAATAATCCAGCGTGGGTCCTACTGGACCTCTTGCGCCGCTGTGGATGGAGGCCGTCTGAGCTTGACATGAGCAGTTTCGCGGTTGCGGCTCAGCATTGCGGCGAACTGATTGGGTCGGAGGACCTCAATGGAACTCCGGTGCTGATTCCTCGATATCAGTGCAATCTTGTGGTGCGGAGGCGGCGAAGTGCCGCGGATCTGGTCCGGGGAGTGCGCCAGGGTGGCGGCCTCTATTTGACGTACGGATCGGGCGGGCTTCTTCAGTTGAAGGCAGAGACCACGATCGCCGGGCAGCAACCGACTAAGCCCGAGGGGAGCAACAGCAAGGAAGTGCTGGACGACGGGTGGCCGGCATATGAGTTTGGGGACGGTGTAGTGGGGGGAGCGGGGATCCTGCGCCGCACGAATGGCGAGCCGGCGATTCGATTCTGGACGAAGCCAACCTCCGATACACCGAACCGTTGTTCGGTGGAGTTTCAGGACGAGTGGAATCGTTATCAACAGGACAGTCTGTCGCTTGTCGACGTCGATGATGCCCTGCAGTCGGGGCAGGAGATAAGTGTCCGATCTGTTGCACTCGGGATTCCTAATTTCAGCCAGGCGGCGCGCATCGTCCGGCGAGCGCTCGAGAAGGGGATCCGCGGGAACTTGTTTGTCGAGGTCGAGACGAGCGTCAGAGCAATCGGCTTGCAGCCCGGCGATCTGATCACTCTGAGCTACTTCAAGGAAGGGCTGGCGCGCCAGCCGTTTCGAGTGGTGCGAGTGGCGGCTGGAACCAATCACGGAACGCTAAGGATCACGGCGCAGAAGCACGATGACGGATGGTATTCCGACGCTGTGCTAGCCGGGGGATCGGCGAGTCTGCAGCAACCGGGTGACGTGGGGCTGCCACGTCCGCTGATGGGAACGATCGTGGACGAGGACGGAGTCCTTCAGTTCGCGGTGGCTGAGACCGGCTCGGAGCTGACCGACGGCAGCATGAGAGTGACCTTGTCGGTTGGCTTTGCGGCCCCCCGGAGGCCGGGCAACGGATTTCGCGGAGTTCCGCTGGTCAGCCTTACTCCAGACATTGATACAAGCGGCGGCGGTCTGGCTGGCGGAGTGACCTACTACTACGCCGTCTCGGCGATGGACGCGGGCGGCGAGGAGAGCGGTCTGTCGTTCGTGGTTCGCGCGCGGGTGGCGGAAGGCTCGGACGCAAACATCGTCAACCTACAAGGACTAAGCTTCCCGCCTGAGACCACGTCGTTCAATGTGTACCGGGGGATAAATCCGTGGCAACTCTCACAGGTGGAGAGTGGTGTCGCCGTGGCACAGGTCTACAGAGATGAAGGGGCAACGCCAATCGACGTCGGTCCGCCGGATGCGAACTACGACCATGCACGCTTCTACTGGCGAATGGAGCGCGTGCCCGAGCACCCGGTGACGTCCTCGTCTCCCACTACGGTCGGCAGCGATGCCCTCCAGATGATCGACAACGAGCACGTGGGGGCGACGGTCCGGATTACTGGGGGGACAGGAGCCGGGCAGGAACGCGCCTGTCTGGCAAACGATACCCAGGTGCTGACCATCGAGGGCCACTGGACGGTGACACCTGACAGTTCGAGCAAGTTTGTTGTGGCCGATGCGAGCTGGCACCTGGGGGCGAGCGGCGTGAGCAGTCCGCTCGACTTCGAGGTGCCGAATCATTACGGTGCAACGGTGCATATCTCGGGGCGTTCGGCAAACGCCCTGGGGCGCGAGGCCCCGTACGGCCTCTCGCCTCTCACACGTTGGGTCATCGGTGGAGCCAGCGGATCGCAGTTGGACGTAGACGTACCTCCGCAGCCGGTGTTCGGGCTGAACCCCACGGGACAGGGGACGGTGGAGGTGGTCGGGGTCGGATTCACCGACTTCACAAACACGCGCAGCATTCAGGCTGGAACGCTGAGTGTGCACTACTGGGACGAGTTGGGAAGCCCGGCATCGTGCCATCTGGCAGTTGCGCTGGGGGACACGGACCTCACCGTGGAACTCGACACGCCGGGCGCCGCGAGCCTCGGCAGTTTAATCCAGATTGACCGGGAGATCCTCGTGGTGGAGGATGTGCTCGATGGTGGTCTTCGCTACGATGTGACGCGAGGCTCACATGGCACGACGGCCGCTGCCCATGCCGCGGATGAGCCAGTCTACCATCTGACGCGGAAGGTCTTCGTGATCGCATTTGTTCAGGACTTCTTTGGAAGTCCGGCGAGCGGTTCCTTCAGCTACCCAGTCTTTCTTCCGGATGCCAGGATTGCCGCGGCGGAGCTATTTGTCACGAACCCGCGGGGAAACAGCGAGACGGCTCGCAAGTCTTTTACGGCAGTTACCGAGAAGGGGGTTCGGACGCTGTCTGGAGGGCAGCTTTCGATTCAGGTCGACGGCTTCCTGGCGATCGAGTCCGGTGCGGCGCCCCTGCTGGTGGTGGAAGACGCGCACTCGGTCCGCGATGTCTTTGCCGTGGTGCAGGAAGCACCGGTCGGGGCACCCATTGAGATCGAGATTCTGCAAGACGCGGAATCATACTGCCACCTGACAATTCCCGCGGGACAGAGGATGTCCGACATTGTAGATGGGTTCGGTTTGCCGCCGCTCCGAGAGAAAGCTGAGATTACTCTGGACATTGTCTCGGTGGGGCAGAGCTCCGACACGACGACGGGACGCGACCTTACCGTGACGATTCGCCTCTAGGATCTGAAGAATGCCGGAGATACTAACCAAGCTGAGGCCTGACCGCGACTTCCAGTGTTACTTCGAGCGTCCATCAGCGATCGCCGCGATGCACGGCGCCTCGGCAGATGGATTCGAGGTGAGTGGGACGTGGCGCCAGCAGTTCGACTGGGCCGTCGTCGAATGGAACCGCGACAACGTCATCGAACATCCTGCCTTCCGCAATCTTCCGGATGGCGATCTCCGCGGCCTCCAACTGCAGTACGAAGAGAGCCGGGAGAACTGCATCCCACTGGATTCCGATCTCTTTCCCACTGTGGACTGGCCATATCTGCGGATCTGGGCTGACGACGGGACCGGGGAGCACTTCTATCAAGTTCCACTCAAGGAATATGCGACACCAACGGATGGAAGCTACGTACCCGCGACGGCGGTGATGGAGCTGGTTGGCTCTCCGACTGTCGGTGACTATGTCGGAATCGACTTTCTAGGCGAGAACCATACCTATCAACTCTACGCCAACGATACGCTGGACGACGCGGTCCAGGCATTGGTCGATAGTGTCAACACTTTCTCCGCACAGGTGGTGGCGACACGGGATGGCGATCGGATCCAGCTCACCTACGCCGGAGCGGGGCAGACCGTTGAGAACAGTGAAACCGGCGCCGACGGGAACCGCATCGGCGTCTATGGCTTCATCAGCGGAGCGGGAACCGAGCAGTGGACGTCGTGGTGGACGATCTTCTCCGGGGGCGAATCGCCATCGAAGTGGCAGATCACGTTGCCGCTCGATTCGCTGACGGACAAGGATGGTTTGTCGGTGCCTGTCCACGCGGTCCGCAAAATGAGGTGGACCTACGCTGCCTCCTTGCAGGACAGCGAATTCGAGCGGAGTGAGTTTCATGTTGTGGTTTCAAATTGGCAGGTCTCCGGCAGCGGAAGCACGTATTCGGTTGCGGGCGCCGGCAGCCGACGCGTTGAGGACGACGGAATCGGCGTGGAATACTCCGGTACTTGGACGCAGGCAAAAGGGAATTTTTCTGGGGGCATCATTCACTCGACCACGGAGAGCGGGGCCGCCGTCACCTGCCACTACTTCTCAACGGCCGACCATGAGCTCTATCTGGGAACGAGGTCTGCGTTTAACGGGGCAGAGATCACAATTCAGGTGGACGACAATCCACCGTCGAATGAGAACCTGCTGATTCCCGGCGAGGACGTGCTGCGGAGGATTCATCTAGGTTCGTTCGGAGCTGGTGACCACACCATGACGGTGACACACGCCGGGAGTGCGGGGAGCTATCTGTACTTCGACTTTCTCGAGCTTGCCATACCGGCACAAGATCTGAGGGAAATCTCCGGAAATCCGAAGGTCACCCTCGCGACCGATTGGGATACGGATCACTCGCTTGCTATCGCTGCGGAACGGACGGCCTGGATGATTTACTCGATGGGGTTTCACGGCCGTGCGAACCACTATGTCGGTGCGCTATGGCACTACGAGCTGATGCGGGTCGGTCACAGCTATGCGAGCGCGACGGTGGAGTTCGTCGGGACGCCGGCGTTCAGTGAGGTTACCGATCTACGGATCGGCCGGGTTGGCTACCCACCAGAGGATGACGCTGTCATCACCCACCTGCACCGCATTGGGGACACTGCCGAGACTATCGCCAAGGCTTTCGAGCTCGAGTTGAACCGTGGCTATACGGCGGTCCGCGCCGAGGCGAGCGGCGGGGTCCTAACGATAACGGCCAGGGCAATGGGCGAAGAGGGTAATCTGGTCACGGTTTCGGCCTCACCTGGGACAGGGAGCTTCTATCCCGTGGTTTCGGGTTCGACGCTGGTCGGCGGAGTGGACGGTGATTGGCGCACGGACCTGACGGCGATCCCACGGCTGAATCGCGCGGTACGGGACTGGGGCCGGGCGTTTTATGCAGCTCTCAATAGCTACGGGATCGACGTTGTCGCGGCTTTCAGCATGGAGCTGCAGCACGGGGACCCCTCGCCGGCGGCCGGCATGGCGCAACGGTATCCCAGCGGTGAAGCGGTGCTGCTGAATACGCCTGCGCTGCAGACTAATTTCTCACCGACAAGCATCGCATTCTGGGAACAGGTCTACTTAGACATGGCCGACGTGATGGCTGAGGCCGGAGTGCAGCCGTATCTGCAATTCGGCGAGGTCCAATGGTGGTACTTCCCGTATGACGGCAGCGGCATGCCGCTTTACGACCAATACACAAAGGACACGTTCGCATCACTGTACGGGCGTGAGATGGTCGTGATTCCGAGTCACGAAGCGGACCCGGCGGACTATCCCGACGAGGTGGCTTTCGTGGCCGGACTGATCGGCCAGTTTACTGACGCCGTGGTCGAATACGTCCGTGCGTCACATCCGACCTGCCGTTTCGAGGTCCTCTATCCCACTGACGTAAACGACACCGCACTCAACACCCTCATCAACTATCCGGCTCTTCATTGGACACCAGAGAAGTTGGACAACCTCAAAACGGAGAGCTTTACCTATACCTACACCCGCGACCTGGACGCCGCGTATGGAACTGTCTGCTACGGAACCCAGCGTGGTTTCGGGCCGCATCAGCGTAGCTTCCTGGTCGGGATCGGCGACTCGAAGGTGCCCTGGGCCAAAGAGGTGAATCGGGCGCAGGCCGAGAACGTCGAATCGGTCGTCCTTTTCGCGCTCGATCAGTTCTGTCTAATCGGATATCCGGTTCCGTTGCCGAGGTCGCACCGGCGCAGCCGGTACCTGGGTTAGCGCGTCCCGCGTTGTCTAGCCGTTGGCGGCGCGCTATAGTTGTCGTTTCGTGATCCTGGTCCAAAGTGTCTCCAAGCTCTATCGGCTCTACCAAAAACCCTCCGACAGAATCCGGGAGGCGCTGCCCCTTTCCTCAGCCAAGCACCATAGTGATTTTTGGGCGTTGCGCGACGTCACGCTAACCGTTGATAAGGGTGAGACTCTCGGCGTGATTGGCCCGAACGGCTCCGGCAAGAGTACCCTCCTGCAAATTGTCAGCGGGATTCTTCAACCCACCAAAGGCCGTGTCTCGGCGGAAGGGCGCATTGCCGCTCTCCTCGAGCTAGGTGCAGGATTCAACCCTGATTTCACGGGCCGCGAGAACGTCTTTCTTAATGGCGAGATCATGGGCCTGCCGCGGAGCCAGATTGAACGGATCTTCCCTCTTATCGAGTCGTTCGCGGAGATTGGTGAATTCATGTCTCGGCCGGTGAAAGAGTACTCTTCCGGCATGTACGTGCGGCTGGCCTTCTCGACAGCCATCCATGTGGATCCCGATATCCTGATCGTCGATGAAGCGCTGGCCGTGGGCGACGCCATCTTCTCCAGCCGCTGCGTGCGGAAGTTCGAAGAGCTCAAGGCGAAGCGAGTGACCGTCCTGTTCGTCTCGCACGACCTAGGCTTGGTCAAGCGCTTGGCAGACCGCGCGATCCTGATGCTCGACGGCCGCATTGCCGCGGAAGGACAGCCGAGCGAAGTGGTGAATCGATACGTCGGGCATGTCCTTCACCGTGATCCCGCCGACGCCGAACGACAGCCGGCGGCCGAGCGCCTCCGATCGCGGTTCCGCCACGGGGACGGCGGGAGCCGCATAGAGGGCGTCGAGCTGCTGGACAGCGAGGGGCGCCCCACTGCCTCCATCGAAGCCGGTGCAACGGTGACCGTCAGAGTGCGGGCGCGATTCGAACAGGATGCGGACCATCCAGTCATCGGCATCCTGATTCGCAACCGCCTCGGCATCGACGTCTACGGAACCAACACAAAGATCGAAGGACACGAACTCGGCTCCTTCCGACAGGGCGAGTCGGTCAACGTGAGCTTCGCGTTCCGTTGCTGTCTGACGAGGCAGGAGTATACACTCACGGTAGCCACGCAGAACTGGGACGGAACCAGCCAGGACTGGCTTGACGATGTTCTCGAATTCCGCGTGATCGACGCCAGGGATCGCGCCGGAATCCTAAGTCTCGATACCGACATCCATTGGGAGAGAGATTGACGACTCCGAACGTGCAGAACCTGGACCCAACGGCCGACACCCGGTTCTTCGGCCACCCACGAGGGCTGTCGACGCTGTTCTTTACCGAACTGTGGGAGCGCTTCAGCTACTACGGCCTGCGCGCTCTGCTGATCCTGTTTCTGACGGCGTCCGCCGCCAACGGCGGGTTCGGCTTCGACGTAGTGCAGGCCGGAGCGGTATACGGGCTGTTCACTTCCATGGTCTACCTGCTGAGCCTGCCGGGCGGGTGGATCGCGGACCGGATAACCGGGCAGAGGCGCGCGGTTCTCTACGGCGGGATGCTGATCGCCGCGGGAAACTTCCTGCTGGTGGCTCACAGCATGCCGGTTTTCTTCCTCGGACTGGTTGTCATCACGATCGGCACCGGACTGCTGAAACCGAACGTCAGCACCATCGTGGGGCAGCTCTACTCGCAACAGGACACCCGCCGGGACGCCGCCTTTTCGATCTTCTACATGGGCATCAACATCGGCGCGCTGTTGGCGCCTCTGGTCTGCGGCTACCTTGGCCAGCGTGTCAATTGGCATCTCGGCTTCGGGCTGGCCGCCGTCGGGATGGCGCTCGGCACCCTGCAATTCTGGCTCGGCGGGAAGCACCTTGGCAACGCCGGACTCGAACCGACGCCGGCGGAAACCCCGGAAAAGCAGCGGCAGGCCGTCACCCGCATGTGGATCGGGGTCGGATCTTTTCTCTGCCTGATCGCCCTCGTCGGAATCCTTGCCTACTCCAATACGGTCGCGATCACCGCCGAGGCGATCTCGGATGTCTTCGGCGTGGGATTGCTGGTCGCCGTCGTGGCGGTGTTCGCCTGGCTCATCGGAGGACGCGGCTGGACGACCATCGAGCGGAAACGCCTGATCGTGGTCGCCGTGCTGTTTCTCGCCTCGACCGTCTTCTGGTCGGTCTTTGAACAGGCCGGCTCAACACTGAACCTGTTCGCCGAGCGCAACACTGACCTCATCGTTGGCGGCTTCAATGTGCCGGCAAGCTGGTTCCAATCCCTCAACTCGCTGTTCATCATCATGCTGGCGCCAGTGTTCGCCTGGCTGTGGATTCGGCTCGGACCGAAAGACCCCTCCAGCCCGACGAAGTTCTCTCTGGGGCTGCTCGGTGTGAGCCTCGGCTTCGCGGTGCTTATTCCGCCGGCGATGCGTGCTATGAGCGGGGCATTGGTGAGTCCGGGCTGGCTCGTCTTGACATACTTCCTACACACAGCGGGTGAACTATTGCTAAGTCCCGTGGGACTCAGTGCCATGACCAAGCTGGCGCCGGCCAAGGTGGCAGGGTTTATCATGGGCGTCTGGTTCCTTTCGATTTCCGTAGGCAATTATTTGGGTGGCCGGGTGGCGTCACTCTATGAATCGCTGTCGCTGCCGGCCTTGTTCGGGGCTGTGGCTGCCTGTGCGCTGGTGGCGGCGATCGTGTTGGCGCTTATGGTAAAGCCAATCAAACGGCTGATGGGTGGAGTGAAATAGAGATGGATATTGCCGAGATACAACGCGCGCTCAAAGAGGAAGCACTCGACGGCTGGCTGTTTTTCGATCATCATGAGCGGGATCCGCTGGCGTACCGGGTCCTGGGCTTCCAGGCACCGCGCACGCCGACGCGCCGCTGGTACTACTTCATCCCCGCCGATGGCGAGCCCGGAGCCCTCGTCCACCGCATCGAACCGTCGATGCTCGACGCGTTGCCGGGCGCAAAGACGCTTTACGCCGGCTGGGGCGAGCAGAGCGAATGCCTCCGGGAACTCCTGCGGGAGTGCCGGAGCCGTGGCGATGCAGTACTCGCCCAACTGCGCCGTTCCGTACGTCTCGCTGGTGGACGCCGGCACGGTGGAACTCGTGCGCGGTCTTGGCGTCGAGGTCCGTAGCTCGGCGAATCTCGTTCAGCAGTTCGAGGCCCGCTGGAGCGCCGAACAGCTCGAAAGCCACCTCGAGGCGGGGCGGCGGGTCGACGAGGTCCGCCGGTCGGCGTTCGAGAAGATCGGCGACCGTCACCGGCGCGGCGTCGGATGTGACCGAATGGGAGATCAAGCGCTTCATCCTGGCGTCATTCGAGCAGAGCGGCATGACGCACGGACCACGGTCCGATCGTCTCCGTGAACGAGACACGCCTCCGACCCGCACTACGAGCCGACCGCTGACGCGCACCGTGCCATCGAGCGCGGGCGACTGGGTGCTGATCGATCTCTGGGCCAAACTCAATCAGCCTGACGCCGTCTATTACGACATCACCTGGACCGGTTACTGCGGCGGGACCCCTCCATCCGAGATCGAGAAGGTATTCATGATCGTACGCGGGGCGCGGGACCGGGCGATTGAACGAGTCAAGCGGGCCGTGGCTGGGAGGGCCACGCTTTGCGGCTACGAGGTGGACGACGCGGCCGAGGCAGCATATCGCCGAGCATGGATACGGCGAGTACTTCATCCATCGCACCGGGCACTCGATCGGACGGGAGGTCCACGGAACCGGGGCGAACATGGACAACCTCGAGACGCACGACGAGCGGCGCGTGATCCCCTGGACGTGCTTCTCGATCGAGCCGGGCATCTACCTGCCGAAGTTCGGCGTCCGGTCCGAGGTGAATGTGTTTGTGGGAGAGCGACTGGCGCGCGTGTAACCGGAGAGATCCAGACTCGCCCAGTCGTCATCGTATAGCTGATACGGCGCTATCTGTTTCGCGGTACGCTAGCTTTGAGGGAGGATGCGATGAAGATCGTTAAACTACTGGGACTTACTGTTGTGCTCGCCGGGATGCTGAGCGCGGCCACGAATCTGAAGGTGGGGGACAAGGCTCCGGATTTCACCCTTCCGGCGTCCACCGGCGGTGTCGTGACACTCTCGCAGCACCTCGGAAAATCAACCGTCGTGCTCGGGTTCTTTCCGGCCGCCTTCACCGGAGGCTGCACAAAGGAGGCCAAGGGCTTCCAGGCCGAACTTGCCGACTTCCAGCAGGCCGGCGCGCAGGTATTCATGATCAGCACTGACAATTCACCCAGCCAGCGGGCCTTTGCCGCGGAGCTTGGTGTGAGCTTCAGCATGCTGAGTGATTTTGTCGATCGCAAGGTGGTGAAGGCCTACGGTATCCTCAACGAGGAACGCGGAATCGCCAATCGCACGACCTTCGTGATCGACAAGGACGGTCATATTCAGCACATCGAGGAAGGGAGCGACGCCGTGGACCCGATGGGTGCGCTCGGAGCGTGCCAGCGGGTGAAGTAGCAGACCCACGCCGCCGGCAGAATCCATGTCCGTTGAACCGCTGCGGTCGGCTGACAAGCGGCTCGCTCTGCTTGTCCTCGTGCTGATCGCAGCGGCGACACTCTACACCCTCCGAAACTACAACGCGGCCTTTCCCCAGGCTTCGCTCGATCTCAAGTACTCGAAGGGCGAAATTACCGCCCTGGCCGAGCGCGTGCTCGCTGAACAGGGACTCTCGCCAAAGGGTTTTCGGAACCTGACCCTCTTCGACCCCGACGAAAGCGCCCGTCTTTTCCTCGAGCACGAGGTCGGACTCACCGAGGCCAATCGTCTCATGCAGGGTGAGGTGTCGGTGTGGCGCTGGCGCGCCCGGTGGTTCCGGCCGCCGGATGAGGAAGAGCTCATCGTCCGCCTCAGCCCCACGGGCAAGCTGGTCGGGTTCCGCCACGTCATTCCCGAGGCGCAGCCGGGGGCGCGCCTGGACCGCGATGCAGCCCGGAGGCTGGCGCAAGAGTACCTCAATCACCGCACCTCACTCCCGCACCGCCTGATCGAAGAAACAACCGAGGAGCGGCCAGCACGGCTCGATCGCGTCTTCACCTGGGAACGCGAGGGATTCCACGTCAAAGACGCCACCTACCGGTGGACGGTTGTCATCCAGGGCGACAAGATTGGCAGCTACTCGGAGTATCTCAAGGTGCCCGAGCGGTGGGACCGGGAGTACGCCGCCATGCGCTCGGCGAACGAGCTCTATACCGATATCGCACAAGCCTTCTATCTGGTGCTGATTCTGGCCGCGATGGCGGTGTTGATCCGGGCGCTCCAGCGGCGCGACGTCCGCTGGGGACCGCTGGTGACCATCTGTAGCGTGGCGACCGGTGTAGCGGTGCTGAACCAGTGGAACATGCTGCCGTTCTTCGTCGACTCCATGCCGACCAGCATGGCTTACCGGGAGATGATCCTGTTAGGTGTCCTGCAGGGCCTGGGGACGGGCGTCTTCTACTTCTTCTTCATTATTCTGGGCGCGGCGCCGGGCGAGCCGCTGTATCGTGGCATGATGCCCGACCGGCTGCGACTGACGGCCGGACTCAGCCCGCGGGGCATTCGTACCAGGGAGTTCTTCCGCGCGACGCTCGCCGGCTATGGCCTGACCTCGGTCCACCTGATTTTCCTGATCGCCTTCTATATCGTCGGCCAGCGACTGGGCGTCTGGAGCCCGCAGGATACGAGTTATTCCGACTTACTGTCGACCACGGCGCCCTGGCTCTATCCGCTGAGTATCGGTGTGCTGGCGTCGTTGTCGGAGGAGTTCTGGTTCCGTCTTCTGGCGGTGCCTCTGCTCAAGCGCTACCTGCGCTCGACGTGGCTGGCTGTCCTGATTCCCGCCTTCATCTGGGGCTTCATGCATGCGAATTACCCGCAGCAGCCGGGCTTCATCCGCGGGCTGGAGGTGGGCATCATCGGCGTTGTAGCGGGTTTGGTGCTGCTGCGGTTCGGCATTCTGGCAACGCTGATCTGGCACTACACGATTGATGCGTTGTTAGTAAGTACGATCCTGTTCCAGTCTCAGAGTTGGTATTTGTGGGCGGCGGGAATCCTCGTCTCGGGGGCAGTGCTGGTGCCGTTTGGGATCTCGCTGATCTCCTACCGGAGGCATGGTGGGTTCCTGGTGGCGGCCGCGCTCGAGAATCGCGCCGTGCCGGAGCCGGAGACGCCGCCGCCGGCCGCCGAGCCGGAGCGTGGTGAACCGATGCGGCCCCCCTGGCGGCGCCGATGGCTCTACGTGGCCGCCGGAGTGGCGCTCGTGGCGGGTCTGGCCGTTCGGTACACCCAGTTGGGTGACTTCGTGCAGGCCTCGGCGTCGGGCGCCCAGGCGCGGGCGACGGCCGACGCGATGCTACGGAGCCGGGGCGTCGATCCTGACGGCTGGCGGTCCGCGAGCCGTTTTCTGGTGAACCTGGACACGGCCGACTTTGAGTATGTCCGCCGCCTGCGGGGTAGGGAGGCCGCGAATCGCGTTGTCCGGGAGAAGACGATCTACGGTGTCTGGTATGTGCGCTATGTCCGGCCGCAGCAACGCGAGGAGTGGCGCGTGTATGTTAACCAGGCAGGAGACGCGTACCGTGTCGATCACGTGCTCGCCGAGACCGCGCCGGGCGCCAACCTGACTGCCGGCGAAGCGCTTCTCCTGGCTCAGGCGTATCTCGCGGACGTGCAGGGCATTGCCCTCGACAACTACCGGCCGGTCGACAGCGGAGCCGAGAAGCGGGAACACCGGACGGACTACAACTTCGTTTGGGAAGAGAAGGACTTCCGGGTGGGCGAAGCGACCGCTCGCATCTCAATGACGCTGACGGGCGACGAGCCGGGCTACTTTCGCCGCTTCCTGAAGCTGCCCGAAAGTTGGGAGCGCGAATTTCGGCGGCCCCGTTTGCAGGAATACGTCATGCCGGCGCTTTTGGGAGCTATTGGATTCACGCTCCTGATCGTCTTCGTCGGGCTGGTCTCGGCGGGACAGAAAGGGGCGGGGCGGCTTGCCTGGCGTTGGTACACGTCGGCCGGAGTGGCGGCGGCCCTGCTTGCAGCGGTCGGCGCGGCCAACGGTTGGGGCGACGTGCTGATCTCCTACAATACGGCGGAGCCGCTCGCGAGCTTTATCAGCCAGTGGCTCCTGACGCGCGGCATCTTGATCGCCCTCGTTGGCCTGGGCGCTTTCCTTACCGCACTGGCGGCGGACTTGTTCGTGCGGGACGCTGTGGGCCGGCGTCGCCTCAACCGGCCATCGGTCGTGCGGGCAGCGGCCATGGCGGTCCTGCTGGGAGGAGCCGTGCGGCTGTTTCGCGCTTTGGGGCAGGCTGTTCCCGGCGACCGCTTTAGTCTTGCGCTGTGGGACCTGCCGGGTGCCGGTACCGCGCTGCCGGCCCTTTCCGTACTGACGCAGGCGCTCGTTTCGGCAGCTATTGCGATCGCGGTGGTCGTGGTGGTGGGCGCCGCGGCCTGGAAGCACCTGCGGAATCGCACCGGGGCCGCGGTGGCGGCGGTTGTTGTGGGGCTCATCGCGCTCAGCCAATCGGTCAACATCTGGCAATGGTCCTTCCATGCGGTGGCGGTGGCATTGGGTGTCGGCGTCGTGGCCTTGCTGCTGCTAACCTGTGGCCTGGACCTCGTCAGCGCGGGTGTGGCCGTCTTCTGGGTCGCCGCCGCGGGTCTGGGCGCTGTGCTCGTCGAGCAACCGGCGGCGGTTATGCGGTGGAACGGCGCCGTCGCGCTGGTGGTCGCGGCGTTGGCGGGAGTCGGCGCCATCCTGCTAGCCCGACGCTGCCAGGCGGAGTCGTCGCCCCCGTCGGATCCCCAACCTTCTATGTAGGCGGGCTGCTGCCTGATCGGATCGAGTACTCCCGTCAGACAAAAGCTATACGATAAGTGCTTGATTTGTCAGCTTTATCAGGAGAATCGGGTCCTGTTAGCGGCACTAAATGGATGAGACGCCCATGTATCTGTCCACCCAAGCTTCCACAGTGGGGACGGCGGCCCCGCCAGCGGCCGCGACCCGCCTCGTCAGAACGCGCCGCCACCGGGCGCACTCCCCGGAACGGTATCCGTGTCCACGTTGCTCCTCACTCGCAGTGCGGCGCTCGAAGCTGACCTCCTGGTGGGACAAGGTTCTCTGCCTGTTTCTGATCGCTCCGTATCGGTGCCACCGGTGCTACCTGCGATTCCGCGCGTCGATTCCCGCCATTCGCCTGGCTGGTGTTCGCCGCGGCTCCGCGATCTCCGGGATCCACTCGAAGGCGGCCAGTCCGCTGCCAGGGCACATGGAGGGTTGAGCGGCTCCCTCCCCGCCGCCAAGACCGGCGTCCCGCCATATCCGGATGCGCGTCCGCGGGAGATCCGCGCCGCTCCCGGCCGGCGGGGCGAAGGGAAAAGAAAAAGGCCCCTGACTCGATTCCTGTGCCAGGGGCCGCCGTATAATTGCGGAAAGCCCAAAAGGCGTCCCGCGTCCAACGACAAACGTATATTCTACCTCTGCACGCGACCCGATCCGCCACTGCGAATCAGGCCCAGTACGTCATCGCGCGTGAGGCGGGCAAAATCGCCAGAGATGGAGTGTTTGAGGCACGACATAGCCACCGCGAAGTTGAGCGCCTCGCCGGTGCTCTCGTAGTTGTCGAGGCCGTAGATGAGACCGGCCGCGAAACTATCGCCGCCGCCAACCCGGTCGACGATGTCGGTGATGTCGTAGCGCGCGCTGAGGTGAAACTCCTTGCGGTCGTTGAGGCACGCCGACCAACCGTTGTGTGAGGCGCTGATCGACTCCCGCAGCGTGATGGCGATCATTTGCAGATTCGGATAGGCGTCGAGCACCCTTGCGGTCAGCTCCTTATACTTGGCCGTCTCGAGCGCGCCGGCATCGACATCGACGTCGGCCTCAATACCGAGCGACTTCTGCACGTCCTCCTCGTTGGCGATGGCGACGTCGACGTACCTGACCAGCTCACGCATCACCTCGCGGGCCGTCTTCCCGTAGTTCCAGAGCTTCTTGCGGAAGTTGAGGTCGCAGGAGACCGTGAGCCCTTTCCCCTTGGCCTTCCGGACGCTCTCGATGGCGAGGTCGGCGGCGCCCTGGCTGAGGGCCGGGGTAATGCCGGTGATGTGGAACCAGTTGGCGCCGTCGAAGGTCACGTCCCAGTTGATGTCGCCGGGCTGGGCGAGCGAGATGGACGTGTGGTCCCGGTCATAGACGACTTTGGATGGGCGCTGGTTGGCGCCGCGCTCGACGAAATAGACGCCGAGGCGCCCGGGCTTGCGGACGCACGAAGCTCGGGTCGACGCCGAAGCGGCGCAACTCACCGAGGAAGGCGTCGACGAGCGGGTTGTTGGGCGGCAGGACGCTCGACGTACCGGACCGGCATGCCGAGCCCGCCGAGCGCGACCGCCACGTTGGCTTCACCGCCGCCCCAGGTGGCGTCGAACTGGGGGCGCTGGAGGAAGCGGTCGAAGTCAGGCGGCGCGAGGCGCAGCATGATCTCTCCAAAGGTGACGACAAGCTTGGACATGGTGATTCGGACCGATTGTATTCGGTGCGCGGGTCGGGGTGCAACGGGGAGATCCCGGGGGCGATGGGATCGAACGGGAGAGAGGATCGTAGCATTTGGGCTTGGAGATCAGCCCGGGAGCGGTTGGTTTTTCGCGCGCGGGTGGCTCGGCAAAGTTGGGCAAGGTTCACCTTGCGAAGGGCTTCAGCCCAATGCCACTTAGTTTTGGTGGGATCTCGGTTTCCGAGCCCTGTCGGAGCGAGAAGGAGCGGGAGCTGAAGTTCCGCTCCCGCTAAAGCGCGCCTTCCGTGGCGCGCGCGAGCCTTTTGGGGGACAGGCTTTAGTTAGCCGGCTCGGGGCTTCAGCCCCAATCTTCTCGCAAAACTAAGTGGTATTAGACTTCAGCCAGTCTGCCCGCGATCCAGCCTCCGCATCGCATGCATTACCGTACCTGCGAAACCGTGTACTTAGCCGCAAGACACTCGCGGTCCCGCTGTCCTATCGGAAGGCTCCCGGTCGGATCAGTCGCGAGCCGTCTCGGGTGAGCATGGCGCGGGCTGCGAGTTCGTCCAGGAAGTCATCCTTGTTGACGGGTGAGACCAGCAGCGGCGGGCCGCCGACCCGGTCGATCTGGAGCCGGTCCATCGACCAGACCGGCCCCGAGCCCCGCGGGCGCCGTGGCGAATCGACCTGAATGATCTGTTTGTAGGGAACCCGCCAGCGCATCAGTCGTCCGGAGCGAATGGACAACTCCTCGGCGTCGAGGCGATAGCGAACGGGCCAGGCAAGCAGGGCCACGGGGATGCAGGCGAACAGGATCCAGGGGAGGATTTGTACGAGCATCGTCAGCGCCTGGCCAAGATCGGGCGACAGGACAAGGATGAGCACCGGGCCCAAGGCGAGAGGCCCCGCCACCAGAACAAGGACCCACCAGTCGACTTTGGTCGTGTAAGTCACCGCGCTCGACAGATCCGGAGAATGCCCAACGCCTCGACTCGCGAGACTTCGGCGCTCTTCGCGCCGTGCCGGCCGATCCGCCGTTTCCCAGATGCCTCCGTCGAAAGTCGTCTCATCTTTGGAAAATGGCGCCCATCGACCGGGCCGCGACCGCCAGGGAGCGTAATGCAGCCTTTCGATCGCCCCGTTGCGCTCCCTGACGGCCGGGCCCAGTCGAGTTGAGCAAGACCTATACCTCCGCCGCGGCTACCCGCCGAGACTTTCATTCTCATGGGCGGCCTGCGCCGGGCCCTGGGGACTCCATTATAGGAACCTTAGCGTGCCGATCGCTGCCTGCGGACCGATGACGGGTCTGCCTCCGATTGTGGACCGCTCAGAAGTCTGTCACCGTCTGCGTACCAAGGAGCCGGTCACCGACTAGCGGACTGTCGCGGCAGCCTCGTTACGAGTGAGGCTGGTTGGGCCGACTTGGACGCTCCCCGACGGTCGAGGTTCAGTGCGGAGAGTGTTCGTCCACCAGCAGGGAACCGCGACAGTCAGGGAGTGGCCGGCTGGTCATGAGACCACGTCAAACGCCCCTGGTAACGATTTCCCCGCGACGGGCCAGTAGGAACCGAGGAGCCCGCCCGGCTCCGGACTTCCTAAGGGTGAGCCGTCCCCGCAGCACCCCGCCGGCGAATCGACGGGAGTTGCAGACCGCGACGCTATCCATGGTTCGTATAGCAGCCCGTGGCGAAAATGGCGCGGGCCGCGCGCCAAGGATTTGCGCGCCGCCGATGTTGCGATCTCGACTTCCTCACGTCGTCGCTCGATTTTTTCCGTACGGACCCCGAGGCGGACGCAAATCCCTGTCGCCCAGAGGGTTGCGGCGGCACCGGACCATCTGCGTTGTTGCGGCTCCGCAATGATGAAGCCGCATCGCTTTTGTCGCCGTGCCTGGCATCTGGCCCGGTGGCGCTCGCAAGGGGACCCACGCCACTTTCACCACGGACTGCCAGCCCTGCCCACCGCCTGCGGGCCGGGGCTCGAGCGCACGTATTCGCAACCTAGCCGCGCGCCAGCCATCCGCGTGGGTCATGCCGTCGCCACGCGGCGCTATTCCAGAGCGTTGACCTTGTCTGTGATCCGGTGCTTCAGCTCTTCGAGGTCCTCCGGCTGCAGCCTCACGGGGCGCGGCATCGACTCGAGCAGCGCGACCGCGTCCTCGGTCTCCTCCGGCGTGACGATCTCGAAGCCGAGCGCTTCCGCCAGCCGGCAGGCGCAGTGGACGAGGCCCGTGAGCGGTGCTGTATCGCCATCCGGGTCATGGTGGTGCCGGATCGCCGCGATGAGGTCCTTCGGGAAGTCCCATTCGTCAGCCAGCCAGCTTCCGGCCTCGCAATGGTCGATGTCGAATAGGTCACGCTCGCTCTGGAGCATGCTGAGGTGGTTTTCGGCGACTACGCTGAGCAGGTCCGCATAGGATTGCGGGTACTTGACCAACAGCGCCAGGCGGCCGACATCGTGCAGCAGCCCGGCCGTGTAGGCCTGGTCCGGGCGTACGTCAAAGGCCTCGGCCAGTTCCTCGGCCAGCATGCCGCATCCGAGGCTATGCCGCCAGCAGCGCCGCAGCACCACCACCCTCATCGCCGCGCGGACGTAGTTGCCCATGCCGAGCGTCAGCATGAGCATCCGGACTCGCTCGAGCCCCAGCATCGTGATGGAATGCTCGACGCTCGCGACGCGCGACCGCAGTCCGAAGGCGGCGGAATTGGCTCTTCGCAACAGTTCGGCGGCCACGCTCGCATCCGAGCGAAGCAGCTCATTGAGCCGGGCGACGTTGACCTCATCCCCGTGCTGTCCATACAACTGCAGGACTTTCGTGGTGATCCATGGAAACGGCGGCAGGTCCCGCAACGCCCACGGCTCGTCGGCGGCGGTCTGATTAACGAGTGTAGAGCTCATGCGAATTTCTCCTCAACGAGCGCCCGCGGCGTACGGCCTGCGAGGTCATGCTGCGCGGGGCAGCCGGCCCTCGCCGGGTCAGCACCACGCCACGCCTCGGCACGGCGGCGGCGGCCGGAACGCCGCGAAACGCTCCATTTCCCTAATCGACCCGAGCGCGCTCCTCTTTAGCCGGTTATCGCCGAAGTTGATCCCGCGCACCCGAACGGCCGGTGCCCGACAGCACGTCGCGGCCAGCCAGCCGCCCGGCGGATTCAATTAAAATCATAGGTTCGATGCCCTCGCTCAGCCGGCGACGACTCCTCTCGACGGTCACTTCCGCCACTGCCGGTCTGCTCGCCTCCTGCGGCGCCCGGCCGCGTTCCTCCCGGCCCCCCAACTTCGTGCTCATCCTGGCCGACGATCTCGGCTCCGGCGAACTAGGCTGCTACGGCCAGCAGCGAATCCGGACGCCCCACCTCGGCCGCGTGGCGGCAGAGGGCATGCTCCTGACCGACGCCTATGCCGGCTGTACCGTCTCCGCGCCTTCCCGCAGCGTGCTCATGACGGGCCTCCACGGGGGACACACGCCGATCCGAGCCAACACCGGCGGCATCGGACTGATCGATCCGGACTTTACCGTCGCCGAGGCTCTCCAGAAGCGGGACTACGTGAGCGGCTGCTTCGGTGAGTGGGGATTGGGCGACATCGGCACTGAAGGTGTCCCCTGGCGGCAGGGCTTCAACGAGTTTTTCGGCTATCTCCACCAGGTCCACGCGCACCAGCACTACCCGGCCTTCCTGTACGAGAACGAGAGTAAGTTCCCGCTGCCGGGAAATGAGAACGGCGGCCGGGAGACTTACGCGCACGATGTAATTGCCGGCCGCGCGCTCGACTTCATCGAGCGCCATCGCGACCAGCCGTTCTTCTGTTACGTCCCGTTCTCTCTTCCCCATCTCGAGCTGCTGGCGCCCGAGGACTCGATGGCCGAATACCGCGGCCAGTTTCCCGAGCCGGTCCCCTACACCGACCCGAGCGGCCACTACGCTCCGCAGCCGGAGCCGCGCACGGCGCACGCGGCCATGATCACCCGCATGGACCGGAACGTGGGCCGCCTCCTGGCCCTGCTCGACGAGCTATCGCTCGCCGAAAACACGCTCGTGCTGTTCAGCTCCGATAACGGTGGCGCGCGGCCCGCCGGTGGCGAGTTCTTCGGCACCAACGGCGTCTGGCGAGGCTACAAGGGCGATCTCTACGAGGGGGGCATTCGCGTCCCGCTGCTGGCGCGCTGGCCGGGGCAGGTGCCGGCGGGCTTCACCAGCCACCACCCGTGCGCCTTCTGCGACGTATTTCCGACCTTCCTTGACCTGGCCGGCGTCGACATCCCGCCCTCCATCGACGGCCTCTCGATGACCCAGACGCTGCTTCATCAGGGCGAGCAGCGCGCCCACGAATTCCTCTACTGGGAGTATCCGCGCTACGACGCCAAGACGGGTGAATTTCCGTCCGAGACGCCCCCGCAGGCGGTGCGATGGAATGGATGGAAGGCCGTCCGGCCCGAGCCGAACGGAGCGCTCGAGCTCTACAGCCTGATCAGTGACGGCGGTGAAACCACCGATGTCGCCGCCGCCAGACCGGATGTGATTGCCCGGATCGAGGAATACCTGGCGAGCGCCCGCTCCGCGCCGCGGCCCCAGATCGAGCCGCCGAGCGATTGGACGTCAGCTGCCACGGCGGTCCCGGCCCGCGCGCCGGAGAGCGTTGGCTCGAGCACTGGCACTACGAGTCAGACAACCGCGCCTGACTAACTGGGGAGGGATGATGGCAGAACTTCAAGGAACGGCGTCGGCGCCCGGACCCGACGGACGGGTCCGGGCACTCGTCGCATAAGGCTGGCTCAGTCGCCTACGGCCGGCTCGGGCGCGACCTGGGGTACGGTTGCCCGCTCGGTCCGCTCCTCGAGGATCATATAGATCACCGGGATGACGACGAGAGTAATCATGGTCGAGGTCACCAGGCCGCCGATCACCGTCCTGGCGAGCGGGGCCTGCAGCTCACCGCCCTCGCCGATGCCGAGCGACATGGGCACGAGGCCGAGCACCGTGGTGATGGTCGTCATGAGAATCGGACGCAGCCGATGGCGGCCGGCCTGCATGATCGACTCTCGCAAATCGATATGGTACTCGCGGCGTAGCAGATTGATGTAGTCGATCAGCACAATGGCGTTGTTCACCACAATGCCGACCAACACGATGATCCCGAGAAAACCTTGAATGTTGAAGGTCGTATTCGTGATCAGCAACAGGCCGGTCACGCCGATCCCAGCGAGCGGAATCGAGAGGAGAATGATGAACGGATCCCGCAGGGACTCGAACTGCGAGGCCATCACCATGTAGACCAGCAGCAGCGCCAGAATGGCGGCAAAGGTCAGTTCGCCAAATGCTTTCTGCTGCTCTTCCCACTCGCCGCCGAACTCGATCTCGTAGCCGGTGGGAACGCTGATACTGGCGAGCGAAGCATCCAGGTCGTGGACGACGCTGCCGAGGTCACGGTCGGCAATGGAGCCGGTGACGGCGATGACCCGCTCCTGATCGGCGCGGTTGATCGAGATCGGCCCTTCGTGGCGCCCCATCTTCACGATGCTTTCAGCGGGGATGGTCTGCCCGCCGGGAGTGGTGATCGGAATCTGGCCGACCTGATTGATATCCATCCGGTCCGCCTCCTGCAACCGGACCAGAATGTCGTACTCGTCGCCTTCTTCCCGGTAGAAAGAAGCGCGCCGGCCACCGACCGCGGTCTCCATGGTGTCGGCTACGTCGGAGATGTTGAGTCCCATGCTCGAGGCTTTCGCACGGTCGACGTTGAGGAGCATCTCGGGCAGGCCGGGCTTGCGGCTGAGCTGCGCATCGGTCACGCCGGGCACGGTCAGCATGCGTTCGCGGACCTGGTCGGCGATGCCCGAAAGCACATCGAGGTCATGGCCGCGCACTTCGACTTCGAGGCGGTCCCCTTCGCTGGAGCCCAAGCGGCTGATACGCGAGAAGAATCCGCCGCCGGAGCGCACCGTCACCGCTACGCCCGGTTCCACCCCGATGGCATCACGGAGAGCCATGGCGATCTCTTGCGAGGACCGATGCCGTTTCGCCTCTTCCACGAGGTTCAGCTCGAGATCCCCGGTGTGCTGCCCGCCCCCGCGGAAAGCGTTCTGGGAGCCGGCTTCGACCTGGATATACTCGGCCTCCGGCACGGTGTCTTTGGCCAGCTTCGCTAACCGTTGCATCACCGAGTCGGTGACGTTGATTCGGGTGCCGGGCTCGAGCTCGACATGCACGCGGATCTGGCCCTCATCCGCCTGCGGCTGCAGCTCAACGCCGATCAGCGGCATCAGGTAGGCAGTGACCGCAAACAGGAAGACCGCGCTGAGCACGACGATGAGGCGATGGTCGAGCGCCCAGTCCAGAATGCCCGAGTAAAAGTTCGTCACACGGTCCACGATGCCTGCCGCCCCGCGGTCCAGGACGCCGACCACGCCTTTCCGGTCCTTCGGATCCTTCGGCCGCGGCAGAAACCGCGCGGCCAGCATCGGCACAACCGTCAGCGCCGCAACCAATGAGCACAGCAGGGCGAAGGAGACCACCCAGGCCAACTGCTGGAACTGCTGTCCGCTGATGCCCGAGATGAAGACGACGGGCACGAACACCGCCACGGTCGTCAGCGTCGAAGCGGTGATGGCCATGCCCACTTCCTTGCTGCCGCGCCGGGCCGCCTCACGACGGTCCAGGCCTGCTTCCCGGTGACGGTATATGTTCTCGAGCACCACGATGGCATTGTCGACGAGCATGCCCACGCCCAGGGCCAGACCACCGAACGAGACTGTATTCAACGTGAACCCGTTGAAGTACATCAGGGCGAAGGTCGAGATGACGGCGATCGGAATCGCGGTGCCGATGATCAACGTGCTCGCGATGCTGCGCAAGAAGAACAGGAGAACAACGACGGCCAGAATCGCGCCCAGACCGGCGGCCTCCTCGAGGTTCGAGATCGACGTCCGAATGAAGTCGGCCGTGTCACGGGTCGCCTCGATGCTCAGGTTCGGATAGTCCTGGCGAATGTTTTCAATTTCCTTCCAGATGGACTCGGAAACCTCGACGGTATTCGCGCCGGACTGCTTATTGATCGAGATCCGGATCGCCGGCTTCCCGTTGACGGTCACGCTCGAGCGGATCTCCTCGTGCGAGTCCTCGACATTGGCCACGTCGCGCAGATAGATCGGCACGCCGTTGCGCGTGGAGATGACGATGCTGCGTATCTCCTCGAGGTTCTCGAACTCGCCCTGGGTGCGAAGCAGGACCTCGAAGCGGCCCTCACGGACCGGACCCACGGGGCGGTTCAGGTTCTCGCGCTGAATGATCTGAACGATCTGGGCCACGGACATGTCGAGCGAGTTCAGCTTCTTGAGATCGAGATCGACGTGAATCTGGCGCCGCAGCCCGCCGCGCACGTTGAACTGCGCGACGCCCGGCACCCGCTCCAACCGGTACTGGATGTTCTTCTCGACGAAGTAGCGGAGTTCCTTCTGATCCATCTCGTCGGAGGCGATGGTCAGGAACATCACCGGGAACTGTGAGACGTCGAACTTGAAGATGACCGGCGGGTCCATCTCCTCGGGGAGCGTGCGGCGGAGGCGGTCCAGGCGGGTCCGCAGTTCGTTGGCGGCTTCATCGAGGTTCGAGCCGTACTCGAAGCTGATACGAACCGCCGAGGAGCCCTCCGACGACACCGACGTGATCTCCTCGACCCCAGGCACCGCGGCAAACGCCTCTTCCATCGGGCGCGTGACGAGCGTTTCCATTTCCTCGGGGGCCACGCCCTCGTAGTTGGCCTGGACGCTCAGCGTCGGGAAGACGATCTCCGGCATCAAGTCGACCGGGATCTTCACAAACGCGATCCCGCCCAGCAGGACCGCGACCAGGGTCACCATCAGCGTGGTGACCGGACGGCGAATAGCAAAATCCGGAAGGTTCATTTCTCTGTCTCTCGCCCGTTCTGTAGTAGTCGATTACGGCGCGGGCTCGGCGCCGGCAGTGCCGCTCCCGGTCTGCGCGACCTGACTCGGATTGTCACCGCTGACGGATTGAGCCCCGGGATGTTCCTGGTCCCCGCCCGCGCGGTTGGGCCGCCCAGGGGCTTCCCGTCCGGCGACTCGGATGCGGTCGCCCTCGCCGATCATGGTCGACCCGCGGCCCACGATCTCGGTGCCCGGCTCCAGGTTGGCCAGCACCTCGACCTTGCCTTCCTCGGCCGAGCCCGTCTCGATGGCGCGGAATTCGGGACGATCGTCCCGAATCAGATAGACACCGGATTGCGAGCCACGATAGACCAGCGCCTCCCGGGGAATCAACGTCGCCTGACGGGTGGACTCCAGATCCAGGTCGACGCGGGCGAACATCTCCGCTTTCAGGAGGTTGCCGGGGTTCGGAATCTCGATTTCGATGTTCGCGCTGCGGGTGGCCGCATCGAGCACCGGACTGATCCGGGCAATCTTCCCGTTGAACCCGCGATCGCCGAAGGAATCGACGTGGACGATGGCCGCGTTGCCGACGCGAAGCTTGGACACATTGCGCTCCGGTACGTTGGCCGAGGTGTACAGCGTGCGCAGGTTGACGATCCGGACGATCGGCGTGGAGGGACCCAACAGCGCTCCGACATCGGCGTAGCGCGCGGCGATCTGGCCGTTGATCGGGGCGAGGATGCTCATCTGATCGAGGCGGATCTTGAGTTCACGCAACTCGGCTTCCGCCTGGCTCATCTGGGCTTCCGCCAGCCGGACTTGCGAGCGGACGACCTCGGTTTGGGTCTTCTGCATCTCGTAGTCCTGCGGCGATACCAGGCCCTCGGTTCTGAGCTGCTCGGAGCGGTGCAGCATCGTCTCGGCGTTGGTCAGCTCGGCTTGCCGCTGGAGCACGCTGGCGCGGTTGACCTGGATGGTCGCCTCGGCGCGCCGCATCTGCTGCTCGAGTTCGCCACGGTCCAACTGGGCGATCAGATCGCCGACCTTGACGGTGTCGCCAATATGGAAGTGAATGGCCTCGACGCGGCCCGTCGATTGCGGCATCACGTCGACCTGCTCCTTCGGCTTGAGGGAGCCGGTCAGCAGGAGGCGTTCGCTAATGCTGCCCACCTCGGCCTTCACCGCGCTTACCGTGATGACCTGGGTTCGCGGACCGCCGCCACCGGGGCGTCCTCCTCCCGGCCCTCCGGCGGTGTCAGCCGCCGACTGCTTATAGAAGTAGGCGCCGAATGCGATCGCCGCCGCAATGGCGACGAATACAATAATATTCTTAGCTTTCAAGTGTGAGCGTCCTCCCGGGCTTCAGTGGAGAAGGCGACCAACAGGGGCCAATCGTTACTTCCCCAGTGCACCAGAACTATTGGACGTATGCCGAGCCAAACCGGTTGGCCTCAAAGGGGTCCTTTTTTCGCTGCAACACCCTGCCCCGTAAGGACTTCGAAATTTTGCCGGAAGGTCCGGGAGCGCCCCGATGTCGTTGATTTTTAGCGTCTGTTTCCGGGCGGACCGTCAGGGCTGAAAATCGCGGTCACACGATCGAAAGCGGGCCTCGGAGCCGCCCTCCTGTTCGCAGCGGCATCGAACCGCGATGTGGACCTCATATCCTATTGATTCTATAAGGATTTCAGCCATTTCGCCCAACCTGCCCCGGCCGTCTTCCGCGAAAAGCCATTCGGGACGGTGTGAAAATGACTCCGGGACCGGAAGCGCAAGAATCCGGAGCTGATCCGGTGTTCCTTAATTTTTTGAATGCATTGCGAGGAATCGCGTGCCATCTCCTTCACGATTTTCATTCCGGCCACGGTTTCGGTGATTTCGGCGGCGGCGATCTCGCGAACCATACCGGTCCGCCAATCCGCACCTGACCGCTACTCGAGAGCCGCGCCGATCGCATCCCAGTCGCCGGCTTCGCCGAACTTGAAGCACTGGAGATCGCCCGCCGTCTGCCGCATCAGGCCGCACAGCACGCCGCCCGGACCCACCTCGATCGCCTGCGTTACACCCTCGGCGACGAGGCCCAGCATCGATTCCCGCCAGCGTACGGGGTTCGGCACCTGCTCGAACAGTCCCTCGCGCGCCTCGGCGGCGGTGGTGATCCGGCGCGCCCGCCAATTGTTGATCAGCGGGACTGCCAGATCGGTGAACGCCGTCGCCTCGAGGTCCGTGGAGAGCTTCGCCTGCGCCGGAACCATCAGCGGACAATGGAACGGCGCGCTGACCGGCAGCAGCACCGCCTTGCGCGCGCCCGCCGCCTGGGCCAGTTCGACGGCCCGCTCCACGGCGCCCTTGTGGCCCGCAATCACGATCTGCTGCGGGGAATTGAAGTTGGCGGCGGTGACCACTTCGCCCTGCGCCGCCTCCTCGAGAATCGCGTCGAGCTTGCCGTCGGGCAGTCGTAGCAGCGCCGCCATCGCTCCGACCCCAGCCGGCACCGCTTCCTGCATGTACCGGCCGCGCTTCCGCACCAGGCGGACGGCGTCGGCGAACTCCATGCACCCGGCTCCCACCAGGGCGGAGTACTCGCCCAGGCTGTGGCCGGCCACGAAGTCCGGCCGCAGACCCTTCTCGCGCAGCACCGCCGCGGCGGCCGTGGAGACGGTCAGGATGGCCGGCTGCGTATTTTCAGTGAGCCGCAGCTCTTCTTCCGGCCCCTCGAAACAGAGGCGAGAGAGCGGAAAGCCGAGGGCGCGGTCTGCCTCGGCGAACACCGCGCGGGCGCACTCGTGGGCTTCCACCAGGCTGTGGCCCATACCCACCGCCTGGGAGCCTTGTCCCGGAAATAGAAATGCCATTTTAGACATAAGCCCACTATGGTACACAGCCGGCGCCGGCCGGCGGCTGTTCCGCGGGGTCACCGGCCCGCTCGGCCAAGGCATGGCGTCGAAGCGTGCCGGATTGCGGTGGGATGATCGATGGGCAGCGAGTGCCGCGGTGAAGGTTTGCCGGCGCCGGATGTTCGCGGAGTCGCGGTGGCTGTCTCAAATGACCCCCGGAGTCGTCGGTTCGTGTGGGGCCGCCGCTCCGGCTGCGGCGGCCTCGCAGGCCGCCCCAAAGGTCTATCAACTTCCGAGACACCACATCAGCGTGCCGGCCGGTACCGTACTTGTGCCGAAGAAGATGGAGCGGGCAAGTCTTTCGGCGCCACCAGCAGCAGCCAACGCTCCGCTGCCGACCACCTCTTCTCGAACCTGGAAAGCTTCATCTTCTTCTGCTTCTTCCGCGTCGGGTCATTCAGCCAGACACGGTCCCCGTCGATGCCCACGACGACGGCGAAATGCCGGTTCGCGCCCGGCCGCTTGCTCAGGGCGACGATCACCGGACGTTTCTTTTCGAGCTGGGCCCGCAGATCCCCGGCGGTGCCTTTCAGCGTGAAAGCGTAGTAGTGCCGATCGGCGGCGTATTCCTGCATGTCGACCAGGCGAATACCCCGAAGCTTCTCCCGATACAAGCGTTGGTAGACCGCGTCCGGCGCGGGGCTCATCGCCGCGGGCAGCGAGTAATGTCCTGACCAGTAATGCATCACCATGGCCAACGCCGCCGCGCCGCACCCGTTCTCCTGTTGCCGGAAGTGGGGCACGTCGAGCGCGGTGTCCGCGGCGCGCACGCCGGGCGCCCCCGCCAGCAGAAGGCAGATCGCCAAGCGCAGGACACCGTTCCGGTTCCTCCGGATGCACCCGCCGAGACGGTTCACTTCAACACCAGGACGACAACGGCGGCGGCCACTGCGATGAGGATGTACGTGAGTTGCTGATTGGTCAGCGCGCCGCCGGCGACCTCTTCGCCCGGCCGCTCGGTCCGGGACTCGAGCTGCGCTACCTCTTGGCGATCCAGAGGTTGTGGAGCGTCTCGTTGGGCCGTGGCCGGCTCGTTCCGTTCGATCCGCGTGGTGGCAGTCGGGGAGGCCGTATCGGTTGCGGCGGTGGCATCGGTATCCGCGTAGCCGCCGGGCACGCCAAGCAGCAATGCCAGCAAGGCGGCCGGTATCCAACGGAGTAGGCTTTTTTTTCTCATGAAGTTCCTCTGGCGGGATGCTGAACGGTCGAGTCCTGAATGAGGCCGCCCAGTTCCGGGGGCCTGGTGTCGGACGCCGCCCCTCTTGTTCGGCACCCCCTCAATCAAATGGCTCCGGTCGATGCGCCGGCACGGTTCGGGAACGCATGCCCACGATTTCAGCCCGTATTTCCAGGGTAGTGTGATCCCGTCGGCTTCCGATACTGGGAATGTTCCCAGACGGGAGCGCCCGTTTTGCGGCCGCTACTGCGAGGAAACAAAAATCCGTCCCGCCAGAACCTCGAAGATCGCCTTCGCCAGATCCCGTGCGACTCGACGCTTAAAAATGTAGGCGGCGGCGCCTACATTGAGAGCCTTCTTCACGAGACACGGCTCTTCGTGGGCGGAGATGAAGATGATGATCGGGGCCCGCCCCCCCAACCGGAGCTTCTCGGCCGCCTCGAAGCCGTTCATCCGGGGCATGAAGACATCAAGTACCAGAACGTCCGGCGTCAGGCTCGCCGTCTTCTCGACCGCGTCCTGGCCATTCTCGGCGGTGCCCACCACATCGACGTGCGGCTCGAGCGTGCGGACCAACCCGCCGAGTACGTCCGGATGGTCGTCAGCCAGCAGGACCCTGGCCCTAACTGCCTGAACGCCAGCTAGCATCACGTCTAGCGGCACCCCCGGCCAATTTTTTACCCATGCCCCGAGCCTATGCGCTGGGGGCACGCTTGACAACTGGGCGACGTCCTAGATCTGGCCGGGCGGTGGCACGGCGAAACCCAGGGGGCTGCGTCTTAGATCACGACCAGTATGCCGCGTTCCCTGGCGGTTGCGGTTCCATGTTAGCTGCTTACCCTGGGCGGTCCGCACGGGCCATCTGGACTCCAAAGGACTCCTCGTTGCTCGCGCACACGCGCGCCATATGGCGACCAGGACACATGCGCGACACAATGGCCAGAGGCGCCTGTTGTCCGCGTTTGGCATCTCTTGTGACGTACCACGCCAGCTCGCAAGACAGCACCGCTCATCCCGGCAAATCCTACCCGGGTATGTCAGGATGGCCTCCCCTCGGCGTCTCCGCGCCGGCCGGCCCCGCGCACGATGGCAAGAACCACACCGTTGAGTTCATTGCCTTTAAAAGCGGCTGCGAGTGAAGTGGCCCGGTTCGTGCTCTCCTCGCCGCATGAGCGTTCCACTCAGAGGAGGATTCGGAGTGGAGAGGCCCTGCGGAAGGAGGGATGTCATGAGGAATGTGAACTACGCCTATTCAGACACGGCACGGGAGGCGCGAGCGGTCGAGGTGTTGGCAGTGGGAATTGCCGATCAGGACTACGTTTCACTCGAGTGGATACTCGCGTCGGCCCGCTGGCGGCTGGCCCGGGCACGGTCGAGCCAGGAGGCGATCCGCTTTCTGCGGCACGATCCGGTGGGCGTCGTGGTGGTTCCGGAAGAGTTGCCGGCGCCGACATGGCGCGAGCTCGTCGGCCGCCTGCCAGATCTCTCGTCGCCGCCGCACCTGGCCATGATTACGAACGGACGGGATGTCGAATCCTGGGCCGGGGCGCTGAATCGCGGTGCCGACTGCGTCATCGGGAGGCCGCTCGAAACGGCCGAGGTGACCCATGTGATCGGCCTGGCGTGGCTAT
This sequence comes from Bryobacterales bacterium, assembly GCA_963809945.1. Lineage (GTDB taxonomy): Bacteria > Acidobacteriota > Terriglobia > Bryobacterales > Bryobacteraceae > CAWELS01. The sequence continues at coordinate 48,254 of CAWELS010000049.1, forward strand.
TGTGGAGCGAACAGCCAGGCACTTATCGGTCCCGGGGGGCCGCTTTTTGGCAACCTACCGATGCAGCGTAGGATAATTCTCTCGTTCCTGATTTGCAGTTATCACCTGCCGGGGGCGAAATATGTCTTCTTTGCCGCACCATTCCGGCTACAATCTTGGAGAAGGAGAGTCTGGACGACATGTGGCGTGCTCTCGATGGGTTGTTCGGCACCGGACCCTATATGCCGCATCGGCAGTGTTACCTGCGGGAACCTGCCCCGGTCCCGCTTCCCGGCGCGGTCGCCATGCCGCGCGAGAGAGAACGCGTCGGCGTGAGCAGGTCGAGATCCAAAAGCTGATGGAACCACGAGTGGACCAGCCGCTCATCCTGATTGTCGAGGACAATCCCGAGACGCGTTCGTTCCTGGTGAAGGTCCTGGCCGACAGTGGGCGTATCGAGGTGGCGGTGGACGGTGAAGACGGTCTTCAGAAGGCCGCCGAGCTCGAGCCCGATCTGATCATCAGCGATCTCATGATGCCGCGGATGAGCGGTAGCGAGATGATCCGTGCGCTCCGGGCCGATCCGAGGTTCCAGTCCACGCCGGTGCTGGTGCTGTCTGCCAAGACGGACGAATCGCTGCGCGTGGAGATGCTGCACGGGCTGGCCCAGGAGTATGTCACCAAACCCTGCGGCCGTGCCGAGTTGGCGGCGCGCGTTCACAACCTGCTCAAGATCCAGCGGCACGAGCGGCAGATGCACGCACTGGCGGCCCGGCTCATCTCCGCCCAGGAACTCGAGCGCCGTCGCATCGCCAGGGAACTGCACGACGACTTCAGCCAGCGGATCGCGGCCCTTTGCATGGATTTGTCGCTGCTCGAGGAAAGGCCGCCGGATTCCTCCGCGGAGGTCAATGAGAGAATCCATTCCATCGGAGAATCCTTGGGCGATCTCGCCCGCGACATGCAGCTGCTTTCCCGCGGGCTCCACTCGTCGGTGCTGCAAAACGTCGGTCTCGAAGCCGCCCTCAGCACCGAATGCACCGAGATCTCCCAGCGGCACAAGATCGCCATCGACTTCACCTGCGAGAGCATGCCGCCTTCACTTTCCGAAGACGTCGCGCTCTGTATCTTCCGCGTGGCGCAAGAGGCTCTTCACAACGTCGTAAAACACTCCCAGGCGTACACCGCATCTGTTAATCTGGTATGTGGGAAGGAAGGAATCTCCCTGACAATTAAGGATCAGGGTGAAGGTTTCAATCCCGGTCAGGTAATCGGCGGGCTCGGCTTGATCAGCATGCGGGAACGTGTGCGGCCGTTCGGTGGCCGTGTCTCCATCGTATCCGCGGCCGGTGAAGGGACGGAAGTTAGTTTGTTCATTCGCGCGGATAGGGGAGGACGGGCATGAAACGCGCCCGGGTGCTCCTGGCTGACGATCACGCGGTGGTTCTGGACGGCCTCACAAAGATCCTCGAGCCGGAATTCGACATTGTGGGGACCGTGGCCGACGGTCGTGCCCTGCTTAATGCGGTGGAATCGCTTCTGCCCGACGTGGTCGTCCTCGACATCTCGATGCCGTTGCTCAACGGAATCGACGCGGCCAAGCTTATTAAGAAGAGCCACCCCGACGTCCGCATTGTTTTTGTCACCATGCATCCGGATGTGGAAATCGCCCGGCAGGCCTTGGCCGCTGGTGCGTCCGGCTACATCCTGAAGCATTCGCCGGCTTCGGAGGTAGTCGCGGCCCTCCATGAGGTTTGTCACGGCAACGCCTACCTGACGCCGCTTGTTACCAAGGGCGTGCTCGACTCGTACCTCCGGCAGCCGACCACGGCGGCAGACCTGCCATCGCCGCTCTCGGCTCGGGAAAAAGAGGTCCTGCAACTGGCCGCGGAGGGGTGCAGCCACAAGGAAGTGGCCACGACGCTCAATATCTCCGTCAAGACGGCCCAATTCCACCGGCATAACATCATGAACAAACTCGGCCTACGCACGGTTGCCGAGTTGACGCAGTATGCCATCAAGCACCGCATCATCGACCCGATGGGGGCGCCCGAGTTCATCGATCCAGATCGGTAAAGACCGGCTCGTCGCTGGATAAATCACCCTCGCAAACCTCGGATTCTTCCCAGTAGAGCCACCGTGCGTCCTGGCTTATCCTTTTGACTAATGCCTCGGCGTCGTTCCTCTCTTAAGCGGAATCACGCAGGCTTAGCGGGCCGGAGCGGTAGCCTGGGAGGGGACTATCGCTCCGGCAGATGGACGCCAGAGGGTAAAAGGTTGCGACGCGCGCTAGCTTGGATCCCGTTCACGCCTTGGTGGTGGCTAAAGCGAAACCACGAGCGCGACCGGACCGACCTGCGCCGGCACATACGCCGCTACTACTCGGGAATCGAAGGGCCGTCCGGGCTGCCTGGGGCTCACTCGTAGGGAAACTAGCACTAATCCCAGTGTCGGGCCTCGGCGTGACTACGCTACTCTTGGGTAACGGGCAGAACCAATCTCGGGACGGTGCGCTAGGCGAATCGGAGGAGGTTCGCTTTCGTGCCGCTCCGGGACCCATTTCATCTTCTTCCAGCCATGAACAATAGGGTTAGTGTTTTTGCTGCATTATTGACATTCGCCGGCCTGTTCCTGCTTGCGACACCTTCCGCGTCCGCCGCCGGCCCGCTCATTATCGGTGTTCGCGGCGGAGTACCTCTGACCGATATCGTTGATTCCGTTTCTGAACAAAACGTTCATACGGCCACCAAGGACTACGTGGTCGGACCCACGCTGGGCATCAGACTGCCGGCCGGGTTCTCCGTTGTGGGCGACGTCCTCTATCAGCGCTTGGACGTGGACGTCACTTCCTCCGAACTACAGGTCTTCTCGGTAACGGCGAACGCCTGGCAGTTCCCTATCATGCTGAAGTTCTCCGCCAGCGGCGCGGTGGCCCCATTCGTCGGAGCGGGTGTTTCCGTGCGGCATCTCGGGGACTTTGGTGACATCGGCGACTACATCACGGGTTCCTCGGGTGGCGACGTCGTGGAGCACAACAACACCGTCGGCTTCGTGATCGGCGGCGGCCTCCACTTCAAGGCCGGCCCCCTGCAGATCAGCCCCGAAATCCGCTACACACGGTGGGGTTCGGACAACATCGCGGGTGGATTCCGCCAGTTCCTCGAAAGTAACAAGAACGATGCCCAGGTCCTTGTCGGCCTGACGTTCTGATCCAGCCAGCTGGCGCGGCGGAGGCCGATAATCCGCTGCGCTGAAGGCCCGTGGTCGCGCCTTCTCCCCGTCTTTGTCCTGGTCTTGACCCGCTTTCCCGATCGGGGCGTCCGCCTGCCGAAGCCCGCTGGGGGCAGTGTCGGATTGACGCACCGTGCAGAATTTCACCCCGTCTGCCTGACTGCCGGGGCCGCCGGCGACGATCGATCCCCGGGTAAGGTCCGCCGTTCCCGCCGGTTGGAGGATTCGGCGACGGATTGGCCGGCAACGTGCCAGTTCCAGGGGAGAGGGGGGCTCACCGACGTGAGACTGCCCGCTCTGACGGAGGGAACAATGAGGACACAGATCTTACTGGGTATTTTCTTCGCGGCTCTGCTCGGCGCTCAGGAGTCGAACCCGATGCAACGCACTGACAACACGGGGGTACACGACGGGGCCGGCACGCCTATCTACAAGATCAACGTGGTCGGCCGCACCACAAAGGCGGTGAACTACGGGCATGAGGGAAGGCCGACGAAGATCGGGCTCAAAGGCACGGTATTGCTGCCTGAAGCCAAAGGAGAGGCACGGGTGGAGACATCGCACGGCGCCGTTGAGGTGAAGGCGAACATTGAGAATCTCGCACCGCCGGACAGGTTTGGCCGGCAATATCTCACCTATGTCTTGTGGGCGATCACACCGGAGGGCCGTCCGACGAACCTGGGCGAGATTGTGGCCAATGAGGATAACGAAGCCAAAGTGAAGACCGCCACCGAGCTCCAGACGTTCGCCCTTATCGTGACCGCAGAGCCGTATTTCGCGGTCACCCAGCCAAGTGACGTGGTGGTGATGGAGAACGTGATCCGCCCGGACACCGAGGGCCGGATAGAGACGGTGGACGCGCGATACGAGCTCTTGCATCGTGGGGAGTACACATTGGACGTCCCCGCCGCGCAGGAGGCTGTGGAGGCCGCGCGCCCAAAGGTGTCAATGAAGGAGTACGAATCGCTGCTGGCGCTCTATCAGGCACAAAATGCTATTCAACTCGCCCGGGTCGTGGGGGCTGAAGAGCACGCCCAAGCCATCCTGGCCAAGGCCACGACCCGCCTGAACGACGCGCGGGCCATCTACGAGCGGCGCCCGAAGGATGCCACGGTCGTGACGCTGGCTCGGGCGGCAGCCCAGGCGGCCGAAGATGCGCGTCTCGTTGCCATTCGAAGCCAGTCCGGGGACAGCAGCGCCACGCCTGCAGCCCAGTAACTGCGACCGGTCCGAAACGGTCACCGGTCGGACCGTTTTGACCGCCCTTTCTGCATCGGGCGGAGAAGGAGCGCCCCAATGTGGCGCGATTGGTTGCTGAATTCGTTGCGCGCCGCCGGTGCCGGAGTACCGATCGATATAGGACTGGTCGCGCTGCTGCTCTACTGCTTCATCATCTGGATGAAGAAGGTGAAGGCCGGTTTCGCCCTGCGGGGATTGTCATCCTGGCTGCCTGCTATCTGCTCGCCGAAGAGGCCGGTCTCCCCCTCACCACCTCGATTCTGAAGGGTTTCCTCCTGCTTGCTCTGGTTGTCCTCGCAGTCGCTTTCCAGGCGGAGATGCGCCGGCTCTTCGAAAGGATTGCTCTGGTTCCGTTCGGCAGGTTCAGGAGCCGGGAGATGTCAACGGAAACCAAGGGTACGCTGATTCGAGCTTTGACCGACCTCTCAGTCCGCCGGGTCGGCGCCCTGGTCGTGATTCCGGGGCTCGATCCGCTGGACCGGCACCTGAAAGGCGGCGTCGCACTCGATGGCAGTCTCAGCTATCCATTGATCCTGAGCCTTTTCGATCCGAGCTCGGTGGGACACGACGGCGCCATGATCGTGGCTGACGATCGCGTCACGCGATTCGCCGTGCAGCTTCCGCTGTCGGAGAATTTCGCGGAACTCGGAGAACGCGGCACTCGCCACAGCGCGGCCCTCGGGCTCGCCGAGCGCACGGACGCGCTGTGTCTGGTGATTTCCGAGGAAACCGGCAGTATCTCAATCGCGCGCGCGGGGACTTTGACGGTCTGTGAGAACCCTGGTGAGCTGTCGGCGATCCTGGAACGGCCGGGCCGTAGGCTGCCGAGCCTGCATCCGAACCCGTGGTACCGTCTGTTGACTATGCACTGGAGCGAAAGGCTGCTTGCAGTCACCTTCGCGATCGGACTCTGGATCGTCTTCGTCTCCGGCACGCAAGCCACCACAAAAACCTACACTGTCCCGGTCATGGTGGACAACATCCAGGCAGACTACGCTGTCGAAAGGATTGAACCCGAACAACTGCAGGTAACGTTCAGTGGTCTGCGACGGGACTTTTACCTAGTCAGTGCCGCTGATCTGGGGGTCCGCTTGGATGCGTCCCCAGCGGTCAGGGGCCACAGCAGACTCAGGATTTCTCCCGACGACGTGGTCCATCCGCAGGCGCTGACGGTTCAGACGATGATCCCCAAAAAGGTTGACCTGTTTGTGAGACGCGCCGAAGAGACATCGGCCGGAAACGGGGAATGAATACTCCGGTTCTGAACTGCTGCGGGGAAGCGCCGACGACAACGTCGCATCGCTTCCCCGAGCCGCCCTATCCCGGAAAAGTCAGGCTGTCTATCATCCGCTGGTAGGCGGACTGGACTTGTTGGTATTGGCCGGAGGGCGCGACGAAGACGACGTAGAACAGCCCTTCAGGCCTGGCCACGGTGAGCAGCGTATCCGTCTCCGTGCCGCCATAAGGGGACTGGCTGGACAACGGTGTTAGCAGCCCCGCGCTGCCGTCCACAGTGACCCTCTGCTGCCGGCCGGCCACCTGGAATCTCGAATTGGACTGCCGGAACTGATCGAGCAACGCACTGGTGGCGCTCGACAAGCTGGCCCCGCTTGAATTTGGCTGGTAGTAACTCAGAACGGCGCCAAAGCCCACTGACACGCCCCCCGAGCTGCCGCGGACAAGGCCGCCATCCGGCGCGATCGTAACCGAGGGCGTACTTTTGTTCCCGTAAGCGCGCCACTGTTTCGGATAAGCAATACTGTAAGTATCCGCGTTCAGTGTGCTGAAGCCGGATACCGATGGCTGCGGCGCCGAGGCTGTCTGCGCGGTCTGCTGCGGCGGGTTCGGCGGCGGCAGTTGCGCGGCCAGCTTCCGCATGCGCGGGAACCTGCCGGTATTGGTCCGGTACGGCCCCGATTGCGGCAGTGCCTGGACCTCCGCCTGCACCAGCTCCATCCGGTGGCCCGGATTCGGGTGCGACGAGAGGAACGAAGGCGACCGGGACCCGCCCTGTGCTTCCAGCTTCTCGAAGAAATCAGCCATTTCCATGGGGTTGTAGCCCGCCTGCGCCATCAGCCGCGCGCCGCGGGCGTCGGCCTCTTTCTCGGCGCTACGCGAATACTTGAGCATCAAAGCGTTCACGCCGAGGCCGAGACCGACCTGGCCCAACTGCGCCAAAGCGCCATGATCGCCAATGGCCGTGCCGGCCAACACGGCCGGCAACTGCACCAGATTCGCCTTCGAGGCCTGACTGGTCCCGTGGCGCAGAACGACGTGGGCAATCTCATGAGCCAGAACACCCGCCAACTGGGCTTCGTTGTCGGCCGCTTCCAGCAGGCCGCTATGAACGAAGATTGGACCTCCCGGAAGCGCGAAGGCGTTGATGCTATCGTCATTGATCAAGGTGAACGAGTAGGGGTACTGACCGGCCGCCGGCTCACGGGCAAGCTTATTGCCGATCTCCGAAACGTACTTCTGCAACCGCTGGTCGTCCACTACATCGACCTGCTTCCGGACCTCGGCGGCTGCCTCGCGTCCCAGCTGAATATCATCCTGCTGTGAATACAAGTTGAAGCCGGGGTCGATCCGTTGCCCCGGCTGCCGCGAAGAGCAACTCAACAGGGCCGCGAAGACAGTGACCGCCGCCAAACAGTTTCTTCTGCCTAAATGCCTCATTAGTCCCTCCCCGCCTATGTTGTGATACGTCGTCCCATAATGAGCGAGACAACGAATACGACCAGGAATAGGAAGAAAAGAATCTTGGCGATGCCGGCTGCCGCTCCCGCTATGCCGCCGAAGCCCAAGACGCCCGCGATCAGGGCAATCAATAAGAAAAACAACGTCCAACCCAACATTTTCGAACCTCCCTTCAAAATTCTGTTGGGATGACATTCGGGGGCGGCTCCCTGTTTCACATCCGGTCTGAGATCGGCCCTGTCTAACGAAGATCGTGTCAATCCTGCCGGTATGCGTTACCGAGTGTCGATTCTACATACTGCTCCGGAGGTTCAAAGCCTATGCGACAGGACGACCAGACACGAATAAGTCCAATGTCCGTACGAACTTTCGATGAATGACTGAAACGCTGGCACGGCAGTTGCGGTCACTCCCCTGCAAGCAATTATCGGGAAGGGATGCTATGAAAAACCTTTGCAGATTGTCAATCATTCTTTTAGCGGGCGCCTGTGCGTTTCCCGCCGCTGCTCAGACGGCGACACAGGTTCAAGGTGTAAAACCAATTACCGGAGTTCGTTCCAGTTTGGCCATCATGTACCCGGAGGGCCCCACGATCGGTGTCAAATTCGCGGGTACGGAACGGCTGCCGAGGTCGAGCGGCGAGGCCAAGGTCGAACGCAAGAAGGGGATGACGGAGATCGAAGTCGAACTCGACGAGATGAAGTCCGCCACGCTGTTCGGCGGCGACGTTTCGACCTACGTTCTTTGGATCGCCTCTCCGGAGGGCCACGTCGATAACGCCGGCGAGTTCATCCTGGAAGGCAATCGGAGCAAGCTGGACGTGTCGACGCCGCTGCAGACGTTCGGCATGTTCATCACCGCCGAGCCGCACTTTCTGGTCGATACGCCGAGCCGCTTGGTAGTGATGGAAAACACGCGGCCCACCGAGAACGTGAGCGGGCAGATGTTGAAAGTCTCCAACATCCAGTACCGGGGTTTCGACGGGATCTACAACCACGATCATGAGTCCCTGGCGGACATGCCCGAGCCGAAGGGCGAGGTGCGCTCCGACTCCAAGCAGGCTCGCGTGGCGGTCGACCTGGCGGAGCGCGCCGGCGCCGAACGTTTTGCGAACGACGAGTTGCAGAAAGCAAAGGGAGCGCTGCAGGAGATGTTCGCCTCGGTCGAAAGCGGTGTTGGCAAGCGGATCGTGATGACCCAGGCGCATGACACCGTAAGGCTTGCCGTCGAAGCCAGGAAGCTGGCCCAGGAAAGGGCGTTTCAGGCCGCGCTGGATGCGGAACGCCAGGAGCACCAGGAAGAGCAGGCCCGGCTGAAGCAATCGATCGAGCAGGCCCAAAGTGAAGCCGAACGTGCCCGGCTGCAGGCGCAGCAGAAGGAGATGCAGTTGAACCTCGAGGAGCAGGCCAAGCAGCGGGTGCAGACCCAATTGGCCGAAGCCAGCCGGCGTGCCGCCGAGCAGGAACGCCTCCGGCAGCAGGCCGAACAAGAGTCCTGGCAGGCTCGCCAGCAGGCGCTTCAGGCCAACCAGCGGGCGGACCAGTTGGCGGCCGAGAAGTCCCAGGCCGAGCAGGACGCTGAACGCGCCCGGCAGGAACGCGAAGCGGCCCGGCAACGGCTGCAAGAGGCGCTCGGCAAGGTTGTCGAGACGCGCCAGACAGCTCGCGGCGTGATCGTCAATCTGCCTGACATCCTGTTCGACTTCGACAAGGCGACGCTCAAGCCGCAAGCCCGCGAGGTCCTCAGCCGGGTCTGCGGCATTCTCACGGTTGTGGATGGCTACGACCTGAGCGTGGAAGGTTACACCGACGCCGTGGGCTCCGACGAGTACAACCAGAAGCTCTCGGAACGGCGTGCCGGCTCGGTGCAGAACTACCTGGGTAGCTGCGATCTTTCCGGGGTCGATATCACGGCCAAGGGTCTGGGTGAGTCCAGGCCGGTGGCCTCCAACGATACCCCGGCGGGACGCCAGAAGAATCGGCGCGTCGAGATCGTGATCGAGGACAACGAGCAGTTCCAGGTCGGCATGGCTGGAGCCTCGTCGACGTCCGCGATGTCGCAAGCCGGCGACGGGTACCAGCCGGCATCGCAGTAAGTAAGAACGATACCAGAGAAAGGAGAGACCACTATGCTTTGGCTCATTTTCACGATTCTGTTGCTGATGTGGGTTATAGGAATGGTCTCGTCCTATACCTTCGGCGGCTTTCTCCATCTGCTGTTGGTCATCGCCATCGCCGCGGTGCTGATCCGCGTGATTCAGGGTCGCCGGGCCATATAGGACGGAGCAGAGTTCAGTAGGATGCCATGAGGTCAGGGAAGGAGGTTTGGGATGAGTAGCAGAAACAAGCTGATCCTATTAGCCGTTGTTTGTGCGGTAGCCGCATCGGCGGCCTTTGTTGGATGGAAAGCCGCGGACGCGGACACCGCGGAAGGGGCCAGGGAGGGATCGTCATTACTCTCCGGCCTGCCGGGTCCGCTCGGTCGGCCGGACCATGTGACGCTGACCGAAGGGACGCCGGTCCAGGTCCGCACTAACGTGACCCTTTCGACGAAGGATCTCGAGAGCGGCGACGAGTTCTCGGCGACGCTCACCGAGCCGATCGTCGTGGACGGCCGCACCATTGCTGACAAGGGTGCCAATGTTCGCGGGCTGGTGGCCGAGTCCGATCGCGGCGGCAGGGTCGAGGGCCGTGCCCAGTTGATCGTCCGCCTGGCCGAGCTCGAGACCACCGACTGGGGTACGGTCGACATCAAGACCAACACCCTGAGCTGGCGGGCCGCCGCCACCAAGAAGAAGGACGCGGCGGAGATCGGCGGTGGTGGTGGAATTGGCGCTGCCATCGGAGCGATTGCCGGGGGCGGCGAGGGCGCTGCCATCGGAGCCGCGGCTGGCGCCGGTGCGGGCACCGCCCTGGTGCTGGCGACGCACGGCAAGCAGATCGAGGTTCCCGCCGAGAGTCTGCTGACGTTCCGGGTGACGCATTCGACTGAGCTCGGGTCCTGATCCATGCCGATCCGACTGAGGCTGTCAGAGCGCAACGACGGCGGTTCCCGGCCGGTAAGGAGGGAGCCGCCGTGGTTCTTCGTCCTCGCCGCCGCTTTGCCACGGTTAGCCGTGGAGGTCTTCCGCACCCGCTGGGGCAAGGGATTGGCCGTTGGGCTGGCTTCGATGACGACGCTCGCGTTTGCCGCCGTCTTCTTTGTCTATCTCGGGGTCACCGACAGGGTGGCCGTAGACAGTCTGGGGTGGCGTGAACCGGCGCTCCTCTATGCCGAGGCGCGGACCGTATTCCCCGGCCAGCGCGCCGGGTTCGAAGACATCGAGTCCTACCTCCGGCAGGCCGGCCTGTCGGAGGACCGCGACAATCCGGTCGGCTACTTCAGCCGGGTCGGCGACAGTATCGAGGTCCATCCGGGAGACCGCTTCCGGCCCGGCTTCCAGCCGGCGACCATCCAGATTGCCAACGGTCGGGTGGAGAAGATCGCCCGCCTCTATGACTACGTCAGCCTTCCCCTATACCGTTTAGCGCCGGCGCTCGTCACGCCGTTCTTCGGACGCGACCGCATGAAGGTCCGCGCGCTCCAGTACGACGATATTCCCGTCCAGCTGCGCGACGCCATCCTCGCCGTCGAGGACCATCGCTTCTTCGAGCACTACGGCATCGACGTGGTGCGGACGATCAAGGCGGCCCACGACGGGCTTGCCAGCTGGCACACTCCGCGCGGCACCTCCACCCTGACGCAGCAATTGGCCAGGGAGTTGTACCTGACCAAGGACCGGACCTACGAACGTAAGATCAAGGAGACGGCCATCGCCCTCAAGCTCGAGACGCTGCTTTCAAAGCGGAGGATCTTTGCCTACTACTGCAACCGGGTCGCCATGGGCAGCGTGGCCGGATTCCATATTCTCGGCTTCGCCGAGGCCGCGGAGGCCTACCTCGGCAAGGACGTCTCCGAGCTCACGCTGGCCGAGGCGGCCCTGCTCGCCGGGATGCCCCAGCAGCCAAGTTCCCTGAATCCGCTTCGCTACCCGGAGCGGGCCAGGCGCCGGCGCGACGTCGTGCTCCGGAAGATGCTGCACTACGGGCAGATCACGAGCGCCCGGTACAACGCCGCCATCGCCGAGCCGATCCCGACCGCCAGCCGGTCATTGGATGTCCGGGAGGCGCCCTACTTCGTCGACCTGGTACGGCATGAGCTCGAGCAGAACTTCGACACCGATAAGCTCGAGTCCCGCGGCTACCGTGTCCAGACCACCATCGACCTGCGGCTCCAGGGGGAAGCCGTCAAGGCGGTGCGCGATGGGCTCGATGCCGTCGACAAGCGCATCGCCAGGCAGCGGCGCTTTCGCGGAAAGAAGGCGCCGCGGGCGCAGGCCGCTCTGGTGGCGATAAGTCCGGCCACCGGCGAGGTAAAAGCGCTCGTCGGTGGCCGCAACTACGCGGAAAGCCAGCTCAACCGGGTGCTGGCCGAGCGCCAACCCGGATCGGCTTTCAAGCCATTCGTCTACGCGGCCGCGATCGACACGGGGCGGACGGGGGACTATCTCCCGCTCACCGCCGCGTCGACCGTCCTCGATGAGACCACTGTCTTTGAGACGGCCGACAATCAGGAGTACCAGCCTTCGAACTTCTCCCATGAGACGCACGGGATGGTGACGTTTCGCGATGCGTTACGCGAGTCGATTAACATTGCTACCGTCCGTGTGGCCGAGCGGGTAGGCTATGGCCGGGTCGCCCAACTGGCCCGGCGCGCCGGGATGGGCGATCGTATACAGCCGACGCCGTCCCTGGCCCTGGGCGCCTACGAGGTGACGCCGCTCGAGCTGGCCGAAGCCTACACGGTGTTCGCCGACGGAGGGCTCCGGACGAAGCTGTCCCTCATCCGTTCCGTCGAGGATGCCGGAGGACGGACGATCTACCGCAACCGGCCCCAACGCACCGCCGTGCTCGACCCCCGGGTCGCCTATATCGTGACCAACATGATGGAGGACGTCATTAACCGCGGCACCGGCGCCGGGGTGCGCGCCATGGGATTCCGGGAGCCGGCGGCGGGCAAGACCGGTACTGACAACGACGGCTGGTTCGTCGGCTTCACGTCGAACCTGCTCTGCGTCGTCTGGGTGGGCTTTGACGACAATACGGACCTCGGTATCGAAGGAGCGAAATCCGCGCTGCCCATCTGGACCGAGTTTATGAAACAGGCCCACCAGATGTACCCCTACCGGCACCCCCGGCCGTTCGAGCCGGCCTGCGGTGTGACCGAGGCGCTGATCGACGCCGATACTGGCCTGCTGGCCGGCCCCGGCTGCGAGCGGACGATCAAGGAAGTCTTCATCGCCGGAACCGAGCCGCACGAAGTCTGCCCCGAACACCGCCCCAGCCTCTGGAGCCGGACACTTCGGATCTTCCACCGCCCAAGCACGCCGCCGGCCGAGAAGATTCCGGCCGAGAAGATTAGGGTGGCCCCCCTAGGCCAGCTCTTGGAACCCGCCGCGGATCAGTAGCGCGGGGGGAGACCGGCCGGCCCAACCAGCAGGGAGAACGAGAAGAAGCGGCTGAAAAAGCCTTCGGCGTTGTTGACCCGAACCCAACTGATCAGGGCTTCTTCGCCCGGATCGGAGAAGAAGCCGACGCCGCCGTCCTGGTGCCGCGAATCACTCCAGATGTCGACCACCTGTCCGTTGATCGAAGTGCTGAACCGGTCATCCCGCACCCGAACCCGGATCCGGTACGGGGTGTTGGCCTCGAGCGACATCGGCAGCGGCAACTGCACGAGGTCGATCTTACGACCGTTCTGAACTACGTAGTGGACGATCTCGGGGCGCCGCGGACCGCCCGGTCCCGGAACCTCGATCTTGGTGGCGTAGTAGTTCTCGACATTCGTGGCCCGGAAGGCCCAGCTCATCGCCTTGGTCTCGATCTGTCCCTGGAACACCATCTGGTAGTTGGACATCGCCAGGGTCGGCTTCCAGAGCCGGAGCTTCCCGAGACGGATCTTGCCGGCATCGCGGCCCCAGCCATCGTCCTTGCCGAGCCCGCCCACCCAATCTCTCAAGCCCGAGGCGAAATCTTCGGAGTGGTCCTCCGAGGGGGCGCCCGGAATCAGTTGACGGATCTGGGGGGGGATGGAGAAGGAACGTGTGTGCGCACGGGGAGTAGGGGACGGGTTCCTGCTTGGCGGTGCGACCAACACGACGAAGATCACCAACACCACCAGCAGAATCCCGCCGGCCGGACTGATGCCCGGCCCAGCAGACTTCCGCCGTTCTTCACCGAGACCCGGCGTGATCAGCCATGGCTCTTCCAGCTCGTCGAAATCCTGAGCATCCCGTACAGCACGGGCGGATAACCTCCGAGCTGTCTTGCGATGGCGCTCACTGCAGTACTTCTGGTCCCATATCCGACGGAAGAGGCCGATCTCGTTACCGCAGACCTGACAACGCATGCCCGAGATTCTTCTCTCCCTATTCTATGGCCCGGAGCAGCCGATTCCCACGTCATAGGTGCTAACTCCCTGAAAATTAGGAGCGCAACACGAGGGAGGGGGCGTAGAGAGTGCTTTATGCTCACCAGATACCTCCCCGATCATCCATCGGCGTAGTCGGCGAAATACAATAGGCGAAGAGGCGCCGAAAGATGGAAAATCCGGACGATCCCTTCTCCGAGCCGCTCCGAATCCCGATCACCGACGTCTTCGACCTCCACTCGGTGCCGCCCCGCGACGTCAAGGAGGTCGTCGAGGCGTATCTGGAGGAGGCGCGAGCGCTCGGCTTCAAGGCCCTACGCATCATCCATGGCCGGGGCATCGGCGTCCAGCGGGAGATCGTCCGGTCGCTGCTCGAGAGAACGGATTTTGTCGCCTCCTACGGAGACGCTCCCGCGGAGGCCGGCGGCTGGGGCGCCACCATCGTCACCCTGAAGTAACGCCGCTCGGAGGCAGACTCGGCGACCGCCGTCCGACTACAATAGATCAAAGAAGGGCATCGGCCGGCTCCCGGCCGGATGATTACCTCATGGAACAAGCAATGGGACTGGGACCACTGCCCGCCAGGGAATACGACCGCGCGCTCAACTCCGAGGTCGAGCGCCTGCTCTATCAGATCGACGTCGTCGTCATGGACGCCACCGGCTTGATCGATTCGCTCGACGAGGAGGCGCTCAACCGGAGCCCGGGGCAGGGCCGATGGTCGGCCGGGCAATCGATCGAGCATCTCAACATCACCCACCGGCTGGCGCTGCCGCTGTTCAAGGAGGCGATCGCCGCCGGCCGCGCCGCGGGCACGCTGAGCGAGGGGCCGTTCTCCTACGGCTTTCTTTCCCGGATGATGCTTCGGATGGTGGAGCCCCCCGTCAGGTTGCGCATCAAGGCCCCGGCGGCGTTTCAACCGTCCGAGCGAGTCTCGGGGGAGAAGCTGGCCACCGACTTCGAGACGCTGCATCGGGAGGCGCAGGAACTGCTGCGCTCGGCCAACGGTCTCGACCTGGCCCGGATCCGGGTGCGCTCGGCCTTCTCGAACTGGGTCCACTACAACCTCGGCATGGGCTTCTGGATCCTGGCCGCGCATGACCGGCGGCACATCCGGCAGGCGCGCGAGGCGGCCGGGGGCCGGTAGCGGCTTCCCGGGCGCGCCGCGATGGAGCCGCTGGCGGCCCCCGCTCCCGAACCGCGTCCGGACGACGGATTCCAAGCCGGGCGGCTCACGACGGTGCGATGATAGAAATCCGTAACATGTTCCGGAAACGCCATCCCAAGGCGGGTTCCCGGCCGGGAACCCTGGTCATCAACGGCGCTTCCCCGGCGCCCCGGATCCGGGCGATCGCCTACTCTCCGGAGGCCGTCGAAGAGTTCGAGGGGCCGGCGCCGGCCGACCTTCCAGCCATTGTGGAGAGCCACGCAGTCACCTGGATCGACGTCCAGGGGCTGGGTGACGAACAGGTGCTTCGCCAGGTCGCGCAGGCCTTCGGACTGCACGATCTCGCTCTGGAGGACGTGGTCAATACGCCGCAACGTCCCAAGATCGAGCCCTACGATGACTACCTCTTCATCGTCGCCCGCATGCCGCGTCCGGAAGCCTCGGAGCGCTTTGACTCGGAGCAGTTGAGCATCTTCCTGGGACCCGGGTATGTGCTCAGCTTTCAGGAACGCTACGGCGATATCCTCGATCCGGTCCGCGAGCGCATCCGGGCGGGCAAGGGATGGATCCGGCGCCAGGCATCGGATTATCTGACTTACGCGCTGCTCGATACGGTCATCGATTATTACTACCCGCTGCTCGAGTCCCTGGGAGAGATGTTGGCCGAACTGGAGGAGGAGGCGCTCGACCGGCCGAATCCGGCCACGCTGCGCCGGGCCAGCCACGCCCGGGTGGACCTGCTGCATCTGCGGCGCATTCTATGGCCCCAGCGCGAGGCGCTGCGGAGCCTGAGCCGGGACGAGCACCCGCTGATTTCGAGCACGGTCCAGACCTACCTCCGCGACTGCCACGACCACTCGGTGCAGATCTCCGAGGTGGTCGACTCCTATCGCGAGATCGTGGCCGCCATCGCCAGTACCTATCTCACCATGGTCGGCAACAGGACCAATGAAGTGATGAAGGTATTGACGATCATGGCCAGTATCTTCATCCCACTTACCTTCATGGCCGGCGTCTACGGCATGAACTTTCAGTACATGCCGGAGCTGCACTTCCACTACGCCTACCCGGCGATTTGGCTGGCCATGGCGGCCGTCGCGCTCGGAATGCTGATCTACTTCCACCGGAAGGGGTGGCTCGGCTCGAAGGACGACCAGTAGGGCTGCCGCACGCGGGGGCGGACGGAGCGACTACCACCGAACGTGATAACATCGTTGCAACTCTCACTATTGGACTCTGGGAATAGCCATGAAGAATCGTTCGATCGTCACCATTCTCTTTGCTCTGACGCTGGTCTTTTCCGGGACCGCGTCGGCACAACCGTCGCTGTTGGGCGTGTTCAACGCGGCGAGCTGGAAACCGGCAGGCTTCCCCGGCCAGGGCATCGCGCTGGGTTCCATGTTCGTGATCACGGGTACCGGCATGGGGCCTGACGAAATCGTGTTTCCCGGCACGCTGCCACTCCAGACGGCCATAGCGGAGACTTCCGTCTCCGTGACGGTCGGGGGCGTCACGAAAGACGCCCTTATGGTCTACAGCTTCAGCAAACAGGTCGCGGCGGTGCTGCCGTCCTCCATGGCCACCGGCGAGGGGACGGTCACGGTTACCTACAACGGCGAGGCCTCGGCTCCATTTCCAATCGTCGTGGTATCGAGCGCCTTTGGCATGTTCACGCGGAATTCGTCCGGCTTCGGACCGGCGAGCATTCAGAACTGGTACTCGCCGACCGAGATTCGTCATAACTCCCTGGTGGATTCCGCCATCGAAAACCAGTACATGATCCTGTGGGGCACCGGGCTGGGGCCCATCGAGGGAGACGACTCCGGACCGCCTCCGGTGGGCGATCTCCCCGTCGACGTGCAGATATTTGTCGGGGGCCAGGAGGTGGTGGCTCAATACAAGGGCCGATCCTCCGAGTTTCCTGCTATCGATCAGATCCAGTTTCAGGTGCCGCCCGGTGTGGCGGGATGCTACGTCCCGATCGTCGTCATCGTCAACGGTGTTGCCAGTAACTTCGGTACGATGGCCGTCAATGCTTCCGGGGGCACTTGCACGGATGACGTTACGTTTCAGACCTCCGATCTGGAACGTACCGGGCAGGGACAGGACACGCGGTTCGGCGGGATTGCGATGCTGGGAGTCGAGTTGACCGCACCCGGAAATCAAGAGAGCGGCGGGATCATGCTCGGCTCCGCCAAGTTCGGATCCGTGACGGCGCCGTCGATGCTGCAAAGCCTGGGGCCGCTCGGCCTCACCACCAACCTGCTGCCGGCGTCGGTGGGATCCTGCGTTGGATTCTCCGGCTTCGGCAAGGGCATCGAGTTCGACGATCGCGTGCCGTTGGCTCAGCTCGACGCCGGAGACACTGTCCAACTCAGTGCGCCGGCGCCACTCGGCACGGTGGATTTGGAGAAAGACGGTGGCGCTTACCTGATTGAAACCGACGCCCCGACCGTGCAACTCGTTCCCGGCCTCTATTCCTTCACCAACGGCAGCGGCACCGCCGAAGTCGGTCCCCTGCAGGGGGCCCACATGATGATCGAGGACTCGCAGTTTGTCTGGACCAATAAGGATGCGATCACCAGCGTTTCGCGCTCGGACGACCTGGACATCACCTGGACCGGAGGGGACGATAACAACGAAGTCGTGCTGATTCTCGGGCACTCCAATCGCGTCGATCTCGGCCTGATCGGCGCCTTCATGTGCATGGAACGGGTCAGCGCCGGCCATGTTACGATCCCGGCGTGGCTCGTTTCGACGCTGCCCGTCAGCAGCCCCTGGAATGGGGACGGCGATCCGACCTCGGGTGTCATCGTCGGCCGGATGTCGCGGATAGACCGGAATCGCTTCACCGCGGAGGGCCTTGATACGGGGTTCCTGTTCTACCTGCTTGCCGACTATCGCATCGTACCGTTCGAGTAAGGTTGGCGGCAGCCGGTGGAGCGGTGGCTGGTTAACGCTGCTCACTCACGAAGCCTATGCCGCCGCCGGTGGGCGGCAAGCGGCCCGCGACGGGACCGCAAGGTGGTGGAACGAACCCAATGTCCGGGGGCGGCGAACGGGCGGATTCCGGGGCCGGGGCGACGGCGATCGGTGCGATTGGTGGGTGGAATCGGGCTGGCGGGGACAGTTCTGAGCGGTTGGCGGGGGCTGGGGACAGTTCGGGTATTGTCGGGGGTCGGTTGTGTGGTCGGCCGAGGCGCGATGCTCGGAGTGCGGGGCGAAGAGGGTTGAAGGCCCTTCTCCAGGGGTAGACTCACTCGGACCAGTTACAGGATCCGGGGGCCGGACTTACGCGGCCGGTCGTCGGCCAGGGTGCCGTCCGCGTAGTAGGATCGCCCGTCGGAGCCCATGGCTGGACCCATCTTCCGGACCCGTTCCTGCCGGGCGCGTTCCTGTTCCTTCTTCTCCTTGGCCAGCTCTTCGGGAGAGAGGAGGTCCTCGCGGCGGTAGAGCCGTTGCGCGTTGCGGTGCGCTCTGTGGACGCCGTGGACGCTGACGATGAGGGGGGCGCTGCCGACCACCGTGTGGGGAAGCGAGCCGACAGCGTTGAACATATTCGTGAAGTGGGCCTGGTATAGGTTTAGCGCGGTGCGATGGGAGCGCTCGAAGCGGGTGCGGTGGCGTGCAATCTGTTCGAGCTTGTGCTGGGAGGCTGCGTCGTCGAAGGGATCGGCGGAGGCGGCGTAGAGCTTGTTTTCGAGCTCGCGCAGACGGTGAAGATTCCAGGCGGCGTGGAGGATCTGGGAGAAGAGGTCGTAGGAGACGATGTCCAGGGGTTGGAGGGTTGCCTCGAGAGTGTCGCGCATCTCGTCGAAGGCCTCCTGTTCGTCGCCGCGGACGACGAAGGCCTTGGCGTAGAAGCCGTCCTTGAAGCTATTCTCAGCGGCGCGGGCTTTGCCTTCTTCGGTCTTCGGACCGGTGGAGAGCTGCGCGTTGGCGCGGTTGGCTATCACTTGTGCGAGGGTTGCCATTTCGGGATTCCTTTCAAGGGGTTGGCCGGAGCGGGGCCGGAGGGGCCGGCTGGCGGGCGCGAGACGGCCTATTCGGACAAGAGCGTAGCACGAGGGGAGGCGGCGGCTGACCCTCGCTCAGCTGTAAGTTACTGGACTGATTGGATTGACAGGGGTCCAAAGTGGTTGTGACCGGTTTTGGAGCCGGGGTGTGGTTTTGGGTGCGGCGGAGCCGATTGGCCGGGATTGCCGCACGCGCCGTTGGTTAGGGCCGGTTCGGCCTATACTGTAGTGGCGGATTGGGCTGGGTGTCGGGAGGGGAACCAATGAGCTTCGCGATCAGTAGGAGACAGAATGGCGAGGTCACCATATTGGACTTGGCCGGCAAACTGACCCTGGGCGATGCCACGGACGAATTGCGTGAGGCGATTCAGGGGCTAACGCAGGAAGGGCGGACCAAGATCCTGCTGAATATGGCCGGCGTTTCCTACATTGACAGCAGCGGCCTGGGACAGTTGACCGCGTCGTATACCAGCGTGAACCGGGCGGGCGGCCAGCTCAAGCTGGTAAGCCTCTCGTCCAAGGCCCACGGTCTGCTGCAAATCACCAAGCTGACTACCGTGTTCGATATCTTCGAGAAGGAAGAGTACGCAGTAATCAGCTTTGGATGATCTCGCTCCGCGGGGCGCTGGAACGCCCGTTGCCCGTGCTTTCGGCTTCCGGAGGCGCAGGATGCCGGCCGACTGCAAGCAGTGCGTGCCAGCAACGGTGCTCCACTCCTTACCAAAAGGTGAAAGCCATCGCGGACGGTTTTGGGACACGACGCCTTGGATGGCCGTGGGAAGGCCTTGCGCGGGGACGGTCCCCCGATCTTTTCACAGGTTCCAGCAGCCCATTTTTCACGCCCAGGTCGAATCGAACTGGTATAGCATAGACGCATGCTCAAGCAGTCGGCTGGCGTTTGTGTTCTGCTGCTCCTGCTCGCCACGGTGGCTCCGGCGCAATTTGCGTCAGGGGTGATACCCGGCCGGGAGTGGCCGTCGACTAAGTTCACATTTGACCGAAGTTTAGAGTACACACAAGTCGATGGCAGAAGCCTCCTCCTCGACCTGTATATACCCCACGCCGGTTATCAAACTGACGGCAGCCAACCCAAGGTTCTTTTGCCGGTCATCGTTTGGCTCCACGGCGAGGAAGGCCGGTTCGCCGGGAGATATCCGAGCCCGGTCGCAAGAATGGTCGGTAACGGGTATGCCGTTGCCAGCATCGACTATCGATCCTTGGCCGAGGCAAATCACACGCAACAGCTCGAGGATTGCAGGGCCGCGATCCGCTGGTTGCGGGTCAACGCGGACAAGTACAGCCTCGACGCGGACCATATCGGTGTCTGGGGAGTCTCGGAAGGTGGCCGTTTGGCCGCTTTGCTTGGCATGCCGGCAGGGTTGAAGGAAGCAGATCCAGCCAGCCGGGTGCAGGCGGTGGTCGACTTCTCCGGACCGGTGAACGACGACGGTCTGAATCCGGCCTCCTATGCTACTAAAGACAGCGCGCCGATCATGATCGTACACGGTGACAGCGATAAGGTCGTACCGTTGCGGCAGAGCCAGACACTCGATGCGGCGCTGCGCAAAGCCGGCGCGAATTCGACACTAACGGTGATCAAGAGCGCAGGGCACGATTTCAAACAACTCCGGCAAGGCGATTCAGTGGATCGCGTCGATAATTTTCTCGATGAGCATCTCAAAGGCGGCAGGCATGATGAAAGGATCTGGCTCGGCAAGATCGATCCTCCGGACGATTCCTGGGTCGATCCGATTATCGATGAACCGGAAGGAACAAGGTATGTGACGTTTGCGGCGCCCTCGCTTGGCCCCGGCAGAATGGCCAGCTATCTGATCTATCTTCCTCCCGGCTACGAGAAGGCTCCGTCCAAGCGCTACCCGGTGCTCTATTACTTCCACGGTGGCGGCGGCAGCCAGCGCGTCGGCGATATCTGGGTTCAAAAACTGGATGCCGCGATCAAGGCGGACGTTTGCCCGCCGATGATCGCCGTTCTGATCGAAGGGCTCCCCAGCGGCCGGTACCTGGATTCGGCGGACGGCAAGACGCCGATCGAATCGGTCATTATCAAGGACCTGATACCGAATGTCGATGCCAACTATCGAACGATTCCCCGGCGTGAGGCGCGGGCGGTCGAGGGCATGTCCATGGGCGGATATGGCGTCTTCCATTTCGGGTTCAAGTATCCTGAGACGTTCAGCCTGATTTCCGCTATGTGCGCCGGTGTCTCCGCTCCCGGTGCGGCCCCGAGACAGGGCGCTCCCCGGCGGGTCGAAACCGCTTACGATCGTGCGAACAACCCATTTACTCTGGCGGAGAAGAACCTGGCGGCCATCAAAGGCAGGTTCAAGATTCGCATGGTCGTCGGCACCGATGATTTTACGCTGGAGGCCAATAAGGCATTTGACGCCCGTCTCGCGACGCTGGGCATTGAGCACGACTTCAGAATCGTCCCGAATGTATCTCACGGATACAAGGAGTATTACGAAATACTCGATTTCAGTTTCTTCAAGACGATCGCCACGGCCCCGATGTAGGTGAGGAGCGATGCGTTTGTCCTCGGAAACGCCGGGGAGACCGGGGGCCGCCAGCCTCCGGACCTACCGGCACCTCTCGTGTTTCCGGCGGCTGGCCGGTTACCGGCAAGCGCGGGAGGCGGCCGTTATTTTGCCGTGGTTCCTGGCGCCGTGCTCAACTTCTTGAAGAGAGCGGGATCGTACTCTTCCAGGCCCGTGATTCCGTAGAGGTGGTTCGCCGAAACCCACGGCAGCCAGAACCGGTGGCCGCCGACGCCGCGTCCGGACCGGCCCGGCCCCATGCCCCAGCCCTCCTGCTGCCAGCCAATACCCTTCATATCGTACTGGCGTCCCGGAAGGGCGACCATCGACTTCGTATCGTGCAGCAGGACGCGCGCCACGTCGAGGTAGTGCTCGTCCTTCGTGTAGTTGTACAGCTTTGCATAGGATGGCACAGCCCAATCCAGGTACTCGTCGGTGCCGCCGGCGGCGAGGGCGGTGATGCCCTGTATGCCGATGGTCGGCACGCCCTTCTTCCAGTGAAGCTGCGAGTTGTCCGCATCCAGCGGCATGGGCAGGTTCCAGATCCAGATCCAGCTTTCGGCGAAGTTCGCCGCCGCCTTGGCGCGCTCCAGCCACCTGGGTTGCTTGGTCGAGTCATAGAGACTCAGGTAAGCCTCCATGCTGAGCATCCCGGCTTCCTTGTCGGTGATGTTGGGGTTATCGCTCGCGCCGCCGACAAACAGGCCCTGGGTCCCCCAGTTCGCCCAGACGTACTCGGCCGCGCGGATCGCCGACTGCTCGTAGTTCGGGTCGCCCGTCTCCTCGGTCATCATGACGAGCAGAGGCACGGGCATGTAGCTTGTCGTTCCCGTGGGCTCCTCGACTTCGTCGCTGCCGGCTTTCCACCGCCGCGGGAACGATCCGTCCTCCCGCTGCTGCAGGATCAGCCAGTCAACGTACTGCTTCACCCAATTGAACCATTCCGGATGCTGGCGGCCCAGATCGCGCTCGCGGCGGTACGCTCGCATCAGTACCCGCATATCCTCGGTGGCATTCCTCAGCCAGGGGGCGAGCCAGCGGTGGTCGTGCGGCTTTCCGGTCGCGAGGTCGTAGCCGGTCGCCTGGAGCGGCACCGTCGGCAGGGCCTGGATCATCGACGAGATGATGGCGAGGCCGGTCTCGCGCATTTTCCGTCCGCGTTCGGTGTGGTCGCGATCCCCCTCACGCAACAACTGGTCGGCGCATTCAATGTTTTTGCCGACAAAGCCCATCGCCGCCATTGTCCAGTTCCACTGCAGTTGGTCTGAGACCGTGGAGAGGACGAAGGGGATGGCGGTCCGGCCGTCGATGGTGGCGGCCTGGGCGTCCAGATGGTCCGTCAGGACGCGGCGCATCTGCTCGACGTCGATGTAGGTGACCGCGGGCTTCAGCGTGTTCCAGGCCCAGCGCCACGTGTTCCGTGTCACGTCCCGGAATGACTCGTTCTGCCCGAAGCGGAAACTCACCTCGTAGTGGTGGGACACGCCCGGAGCGATCGGGTGATAGCGGCGAATCCTCCGAGCTGTCGGCGGAGCGCCGGGGCCGCGTGCGGCTCCGGGGGCACGGCCGTAGACACTCATGTTGCCGGGAAACCAGAAACCGAACTCGATCGGGCTGTCGTCCGGCTGCTGCGCGCCGAGCGCGCCGAACTCGAACCGCGCATCGGTCATCACGGTTTCGGTCAGCCTGGTTTCCTCCATGGTCGAGTCGCCCCGGGGCGAAGGATCGAGCATCGCGACCGAGGCGCCGTTCTCGAATGAGAGGGCGAACAGGGGCGCCGGGAGGAAGTCCTCGCGCAGGACGAAGCGGCGGGCCGCGTAGTTCAGCGTGCCGCCGGGCGAGCGGTCGCCATCAAAGGTGGGATCACCGTACAGGATGCCCGGAGCCAGATACTTCACGTCGACCCAGGCGACGGCCGGATCGACGGTGAGAACGACGGACGACAGGAAGCCGCCCGACGCATTGCCGTCGACTTCCACTTGCCGCCGCACCGACACCACGGCGCCGTCCAGGCTCCAGTGGTCCTGAACGTGAAAGACGACGTTGTCGCCATAGGCGACGTCGGTGCGGGCGTCGACTCCACCCGCCGACTTTTCGACCGTCTTGTAGCCGGCCGCAAGCTGCCGGATGTCGTCTTCCGATACAAAGACCTCTAACTCCGCAGGCTTGGCCTGCCGAATGCGCGGGGCGGCGGCGCCGGCGATCTCAATGCCCCACTCACCGGACGTCGAGCGCGTGAACGAGACGGTGGCGCCGGTCTCCAAGCGCCCCAGGTCCATCCGATCGCCTTGCGGCTGGGCGAAGAGGGCCAATCCCGCCAGACTTAATTGAAGTAGTACGCACTTGCCAAACATGATGCCTCCCGTCGTTACGGCCGCGCGGCCGCGCCTAACACTACCATTCTTACACCCCGCAGAACACTCTTACACGCCCGCAGAACACGGCGGGGGCGTGTAAGAGGTTCGTGACCTGCTCACAGTCTTCCTGCCAGCCTGGTGATCCAGGCCGTGGGGTGGTACGGCGACGGGAGAGCCGGAGTCTCTCGATGGTTAGGATTGAGCTGGGCTCAAGCGCGTCCCATAACCACGGTGTGGGGACTCATCGGGATCGGGTGGGCCGTGACGCCACCAAAGCCCGCCTGGTTGTACATGGACGAGAGTTCGTTCAGCGTATAGGCATCGCCCTCCGGCGTGGAGGCCAGCATCGTCATGCTGAAGGCCGCGGGCATGGGTGGAGAGACGCGGTCTTCATTGGGCACGAACTCCAGCGTAGCCGCGCGCCCGCCCGGCCGCAGGGCGCCATGGACCTTCTTCAGCAGGGCCACGCAGGTGGGCTGATCGAAGTGGTGCAGGAAGTTGGTGAGCAGCATGGCGTCATAGGGCCCGCCGAAATCGACCTCGAAGGCGCTGCCGGGCAGCATGTCGTAGCGGTCCTGCACGCCGGCCTTGCGGGCATTGTCCAGAGCCACGCGCAGCACCGGCGCCCAATCCAGACCGGTGACGTGGGCCTCCGGATTCTGCTTGGCGATCTCGATGCCGAACAGTCCGTGACCGGCGGCGATATCGAGCACGCGCATCGGGCCGGCGTGTCCATCGAGCACCACCTTGCCAAGCGGACCCACCATGGGCGCCATCATCGGCGCCATGGTCTCCGCGAACTGGACCCAGATCGGATTTTCCGGTTCGACGGTGCCTTGCCCCGGCAGGTGGTGCGGCCGGCGCGCACAATGTCGGCCAGGTGATCGTAGGGTTCGCGCATGGCCGGGTTCGCAAGGAATTGCGCGATCGAGGCCAGCGACGACGGCGAACGGGGATCGAGGAAGGCGGCGCTCGTCGGCGTGTGCCGGTAGTGCCCATCTTCTTTGGCCAGAACGCCGTAGATAGTAAGGAAGTCGCAGAGTATGCGGATACCGCGTTCCGATGCCTTTGAGTGGCGGGCGATGGAGGCGACGTCTCCCGGCCCTTCGCCCACGGCCCGGAACACGTCGAGATCGATCGCTGCCTTCAGGGCCGCCGTGCGCTGATGCGCCTGCAGCATTTCGAAGACCAGACCAGGGGTCAACGGAGCTTCGGTCTTGTTCCCAGGGTGCATTCACCAGCCTCCTCTGACTGTTAACGTAAGTGTACACCCGGGCGGTTTTCAGGGAGGCCGGGGGGGCTGGGGAGCCGCGAAAAATGCAGTCATGCCGGCGGCTGGAGTTAGTACGGAGCCGGGTACAACTGGAGGCACGACCGCCGTTCAGGCAAGCCTGCGACTCGCTCCACGGATATGAGGGGCAGATGCGGCTCATGCCGGAGCGCTAAGATCGGATGAATGTCCGATCACTGGGTTCGCCGGGCTGCTGTCGGCAGTCGTCTGGGGTTTGGGATGGGGAGCTTGTCTGCTTTCCGTTGCCGGCTTCTTTGTTTCCTCCTGATAACGGCTGGTGCGCTGGTGCTGCCCGGCGCGTTAGCCGCGCAAGGGCTCGCGGTCGTCTCCGGCGCTTCCTATGGGGAGCAAGTGTCACCGGGATCGCTGGCGTCGGTCTTCGGGTCGAACCTGGCGCCGGCTCCCGCCGTTGGAACTCTCGACGCCCGCGGCCGGCTCCCGATTGTGCTCGGCGGAGTGACGGTCGAGATCGCGGGCCGCGCGGCTGGACTCGCTTACGTGTCCGGGAGCCAGGTCAACATGGTTATCCCCGAGGAGACGCCGGCGGGGCAAGCCGCGGTCAGCGTTTCGTACAACGGGGTTGTTGTCGCGATGGGGACGGCCGAGGTGGCGCCGGTCGCGCCCGGACTCTTTGCCGCCGACGGTTCCGGAGCCGGCCCCGGCGCGATTCTCAACGCTGTCACCTGGGCGGGCGGTCCCTTCCTCGTCGAGACTGCCGAAACCGCGGGCTGCGACAAGCGGACGCGGCTGGCGGTCTTCGGGACGGGTTTCCGCGACGCCGCTTCCGTCGAGGTGAGCGTCGAGGACGCCGGCGGCGCGCCGCGGACGGTGGATGCGGTCGAGTTCGCCGGCGCCACGGAAAGCTCGCCCGGACTCGACCAGCTCAACTTGCGTTTGCCCGCCGACTTCGATAACGCCGGTGAGCTGACGCTGCGCGTTACCGCTGACGGCGTGACGTCGAACGCGGTCACCTTTACAGTGGGCGCCCTCGCGGAGACATCGACGAACTGCGTGGCCGACGGCGTCGCGTTGGTCTATAACTCCGTGGCCGACTTACTGGCCGGAGACCTGTGGGACGTAACGACGCCGGCGAAGGTCTTCGCGGATCTTGCCTCCGTGCCCGGGAGCTGGCCGCTGATGGGTGTCGGGACCACGGCCATGGTGGCCCGCAACGGGGAGTTGATCAGCTACGGATACGCCGATTCGCCGGAGCTGATCTGGGCCGACCCGGAGTTCCCGCCCACGGTCCGGACGCTGGTGGACGAGCCGATCCCGTTTGTCGGCGTCGCGGCCGGCAACCCGGCCAGCGCCGTGGTCGCGATGGCTGAGCCGGGCCGCTCCATTCACGAGCAGATCGTCGAACTCGCGCGGGCGAACCACATGGCCTTCGCCGGCATCCGGGTGTCGGGCGTCTTTTCGAAGGTCAGCTACAGTGTCGCCCACAACTTACTAAAGGAAGGGACGCCGCTGACCGATCCGGCCGCCGACAAGGCGCCCTACCAGTTGTTCTTCGACGTCGAGGGCGATACGACTTGGGAGATGTCCGGCTTCTACGCGGCCGCGGCGAACACGCAGTCGCTGGTGTCGGTGATCGGCGCGCCGGTTCATCTGCACGGGTTCGAGAGTGACCGTGCGCGGGCAGGGCACATCGGCGCGGGGATAGTCACGCAGGCGGAGATCCGCTTGTATCCGCTGGCGGCGCCCACGGTGATGGACTCCGACCTGGTGATCGAATCGGCCACGTTGGCCGCGCCACAGACGGTCGGGTTCCAGGTGGCCAACATCGGCGACAATACGGTGACGCGTACTACCGTGCAGGGAGTTGTCGGGGATACCGTCGTGTTTCAGTTCCTGCTGGCGCCACTGGCGAGCCAGGAGTCGCAGGAGTTCACCGTGATGCTGCCGCCGGACGTGGATGCGGCCGCGGTGCGGGTGGTCGTCGATCCGTTCAACGAAGTCCTCGAGTCGAACGAAAACAATAACAGCCTGACGGTGACCGCGCCGGAGTGATCGCTTGCGGCGAGCGGCGAGGGAGGGGAACTCGGTCCCTCCCCGGGGTTCGCGATACTGCTCGAAGGAGATGTCCGCGCTCGGCCAGGCGGTCCGGTAGGTTCGGTGCGGAAACCGGGGTTTCCCCCGCCCTCCTGGGCCCCGATCTCCCCACGACAACACCGGCGCTCCGGGTTGCGCTCGATTCTTAACCAAATGGGTAAAGTATGGCAATGGCGCGATGTTGACAGACGGGTATGCTTAACCTACACTAGTTAATGGCTGAGCGCCGTTGCCCACTCGCAGATCGCCTGAAGACGGTCAGGTAATCTGACTCCTCCCTGTTTGCCACCCGCCCAACCGAGGAGGTTGAATGCGCACGATTGGTTCTTAGGTTCTTTGCGGTCATCGGAGTGATTTCGGTATCCGCGCTGGCAGGAAATCGGTGGTCAGGTGCGATAGATGATATTTCACGATGCCTGCCACGCAGGAGATCAAAGACCAAAGAGGAACACGCCGGTGATGCCCGGCAAGGCAATTTCGCCAGCTTGTGACAGACCCAACCGTGACCGGAGGTTGACAATATCATGGACATTCAACCGTTATATGACCGCATCGTAGTGAAGCGGATTGAGGAACAAGAGAGCACGCAGAGCGGCATTGTTATTCCCGACTCGGCCAGAGAGAAACCCCAAGAGGGCGAGGTGATGGCCGTGGGGCCCGGCAGAAGGCTCGAGGATGGCCGCCTGGCTACTCTCGCCGTCAAGCCGGGCGACCGCGTCCTGTTTGGGAAGTATACCGGCAGCGAAATCACGCGGGACGGTGCCGAGTACGTCATCATGCGCGAAGACGACGTACTTGGCGTTCTGCCGCCGGCAGCCGGTGGGACCGGGCAGGCGAGCTGAGTTAGACGCACTAAGGAGATCAATCGATGGCAAGACAGATCATTTACGGTGACGACGCCCGGCAGACGATTCTACGCGGTGTGAACCAACTCGCCGAAGCGGTGAAGGTGACCCTCGGGCCCCGGGGCCGCAATGTCGTTCTGGAGAAGAAATTCGGCGGACCCACGATCACGAAGGACGGCGTGACCGTGGCCAAGGAAATCGAGTTGAAGGATCCGGGCGAGAACCTGGGCGCCCAGATGGTGCGCGAGGTGGCCTCGAAGACCTCCGACGTGGCCGGCGATGGTACGACGACGGCGACCATTTTGGCCCAGGCGATTTTCCGCGAGGGCGTCAAGGCGGTGACGGCGGGCGCGAACCCAATGGCGATCAAGCGGGGCATCGACAAAGCGGTTAACGCGGCCGTGGAAGAGCTCAAGCGGTATTCCGAGCCCGTTTCCGGGGGCATGATCGCGCAGGTTGGCACCATCTCGGCGAATAGCGATTCCACGATCGGGGATGTGATCGCCGAAGCGATGAAGAAGGTGGGCAAGGACGGCGTGATCACGGTCGAGGAGTCCAAGACCATGACCACGGAGATGGACACCGTGGACGGTATGCAATTCGACCGCGGGTACCTCTCACCATATTTAGTGACCGACCCGGAGCGTATGGAGTGTATTCTCGAGGATCCTTACATCCTGATTCACGAGAAGAAGATCAGCAGTATGAAGGACGTGCTTCCTATTCTCGAGCAGGTTGCGGGCGCGGGTAGGCCGCTGCTGCTGATCTCCGAGGATGTCGATGGCGAGGCGCTGGCGACGCTTGTCGTGAACAAGCTCCGGGGAACGCTCCAGGTTTGCGCCGTGAAGGCGCCGGGCTTCGGCGACCGCCGCAAGGCGATGCTGGAAGATATTTCGATCCTGACTGGCGGAAAGGCCATTATGGCCGAGACCGGCATCAAGCTGGAGGGCGTTCAGTTAGACGATCTGGGTCAAGCCAAGCGGATCACGGTGAATAAGGACAACACCACTATCATCGACGGCGCCGGAACCGAGAAGGTCATCGAGGGCCGGATCAAACAACTGCGGGCCCAGGCCGAGGAGACGACGTCGGACTACGACCGCGAGAAACTGCAGGAGCGCCTGGCGAAGCTCGCCGGCGGCGTGGCCATCATCAAGGTTGGCGCCGCGACCGAGACCGAGATGAAAGAGAAGAAGGCCCGTGTCGAGGACGCTCTTCATGCCACTCGAGCCGCGGTGGAGGAAGGGATCGTACCGGGCGGAGGCGTCGCGCTGCTGCGAGCATCGATGGTGCTCGAGAAGATGACGCTCGAGGGCGATGAGCAGTTTGGTGTGACGATCGTGCGTCGCGCGTGCGAGGAGCCGATCCGTCAGATCGTGGTAAACTGCGGGACCGAGGGCGCCGTGGTCGCCGAGAAGGTCAAGAACCACAAGGATGCCAATTTCGGTTTCAATGCCTCTACCGAACAGTACGAGGACTTAGTGAAGGCCGGGGTGATTGACCCCACCAAGGTAACTCGCACGGCTCTCCAGAACGCAGCCTCCATTGCCGCTCTCATGCTCACGACCGAGGCCCTGATCTGCGAGGTAGTCGACGAAGTGGACAGTTAGCTGCTTGCGGGGGTGGAGAACACCAATGGACAAGAGACTGCAGAAGCGACACAAGCGCCAGGTAGCGCGCGCGAAAATGCGGGTCAAGCTTTCGGAGCCCGACGTGAGGACACCGGAAGAAATCAAGGCAGCGAAGGAGGCGAGCCGTCCCGCCCAAGGATGGGGAAGCGGCCCGAATTCGCAGTACGCGAGACCGTCGTTCCACAATCGAGCCGGTTCGGCCGCACATAGCCCGGCAAAGGTTGACGGGTCATGATCGGGATCAAGGTGGGGTTGCTCTCCGCGCGCTGTCCTCATTGCGGATCCGTTCAATTTCGAGGCGTCGGCGTGCGAAACGGTTTCGAGAGGGCGCTGCACTGGCTCCTTCTTCCCTACCGGTGTGATTTTTGTAATCACCACTTTTTCCTGCTGCGATGGCGAGCTTCCATCAACGGCACGGCATAGGGGACGTTAGAGAGTCACGGTATTTCGCTGGGGAGCCGCGGAACGCTCCGCGGCTTCTCTCAACTACGCCGATCGGACGATCTCGTTCCGCGTTGTTCTATACTCCAGGCCGTCCCAACTCGATGATGTAGACGTGCCCCGCCCGGACGCTCAGCCGAGCCGTGCCGTCGCCCGCTGATAGGGCGGAGATCGGCTGGCTGTCGTCGTGGATAGAGCGAATGCGTACGAGCGGCGTGAACCGAAGCTGGTGTACGCCGTCCACTGTCGGCCGCAGCGTAGCGGTGGCGGGCAGTCCGCCGCGCCAGGTGAGGTCAACCTCGATCCCTCCGCGGGCGCGAAGCCCGGTCACGCGTCCATCGCTCCAGGCCCGCGGCAGCGCGGGCAGGAACTCGATCTCGCCGGCGTGGCTCTGCAGGAGCATTTCGGCCATCGCGGCGGTGGCGCCGAAGTTACCATCAATCTGGAACGGCGGATGATTGTCGAACAGGTTGGGGAGCGTGGACTTACTCAGCAGGGCATTCAAGTTCTCATACGCCTGTTCGCCGTCGGCCAGACGGGCCCAGAAGTTGATAATCCAGGCGCGGCTCCAGCCCGTGTGCCCGCCACCGTGGGACAGCCGCCGCTCGATGGTGGCGCGGGCGGCGCGGGCCAGCTCCGGCGTCGGCCGCGGTGAGATCTGACTGCCTGGGAACAGGGCGAAGAGCTGCGAAATGTGACGGTGTCCGGGCTCCACCTCCTCATAGTCTTCCGGCCATTCCTGGATTTGCCCGTAGCGGCCGATTTGCAGAGGCACCAGCTTATCGCGCGCGGCCATCACCCGGGCCCGGAATTCCGGGTCGACGCCGAGGACTTCGCTCGCTTCGATCACGCGTCCAAACAGCTCGTGGAGGATCTCGGTATCCATGGTCGGTCCCATGCAGAGAACGGCCTGCTCGCCCGAGGGCAGGCGGTATTCGTTCTCCGGCGATGTCGAGGGGCCGGTGACCAGATGGCCCTTGCCGTCCGGGACGAGGTAGTCGAGAAAGAACTCGGTGGCCTCCTTCATTACGGGGTAGCCGCGTTGGGCGAGGAACCGGCGGTCGCGCGTGAAGTCGTAGTGCTCGGCCAGGTGGAGTGAAAGCCAGGCGGCGCCCATCGGCCAGATGCCCCAGCGCGCGCCATCAATCGGAACGGCGTCTCCCCACAGGTCGGTGTTGTGGTGCAGGACGAACCCGCCAGCGCCGTAGTAGAACTTCGCCTGGCGGCGGCCGTCCTCGCGCGCGATGTCGATGAGATCGAACAGCGGCTCATGGAGCTCCGACAAGTTACACGTCTCCGCCGGCCAGTAGTTCATCTCCGTATTGATATTGATCGTGTACTTACTGCCCCAGGCGGGCGTCAGGCTATCGTTCCACTTGCCTTGCAGGTTGGCCGCCATGGAACCGGGCCGGCTGCTGGCGATCAGCAGGTAGCGGCCGTATTGGAAATAGAGCGCGAGTAAGTCGTCGTCGGTGGCGCCCTGCTTCACGCGTTCCAGCCGTTCATCGGTAGGCAGGGCGCGCGCGGCGGCGTCGAGGGGAAGCTCGAGGTGCACGCGCCGGAAGAATCGCTCATGGTCCGCAACGTGCTCGGTCCGGAGCGTGTCGACAGGCGCGGAGGCGGTTGCCAGGTCGCGCTCGCACGCCGCCGCGAGGTCCTGTTCCCGGTAATCCGTCGCGGCCACGATGGTCAACGTGACGCTGTCGGCGGCGGTGACGTCGAGATGATCGGCATCGGCTTCGACAGCGCCCGCCGGGCGCGGCGGCCTGGACTTCGGCGCGAAAGCGGACCCCGGTCTGTCGCTCGCCGGGGGCACGCTTAGGGAGCGCCTGGCCGGTCAGGATCAGCCGCCCGGGCGCCGACTCGGTGGCCGCATCGGCCGGCCGGTTCATCGTAGCGCGGAACGAGATACTGCCGGGCTTGTCGGCGCTCAGGCGCACGATGATGGACCGGCGTTGCGGGGTGGAGGCAAAGACTTCGCGCACATAGTGGATGCCGCCAGCCGTATAGCGGACGGTGGCGATGCCGGTTTCGAGGTCGAGCTCGCGGCGATAGTCCTCGGGCTCCGCCTGGTCACCGAATTCGAGCCACAGGTCGCCGAGCGTCTGGTAGACGGGCAGGGCGCGGGGAATGGCGATCATCGTGCGATCGGCCATCTCCTGCGCTTCCGCCGGGTGTCCCTGCGCGAGCAATTCCCGGATGCGGGGAACGGCCTCCGGCGCCGCCGGGTTGCTCCGGTCGCGCTTCTCGCCTGACCAGACAGTGTCCTCATTGAGTTGCAGGTGCTCCCGGCGAACATCGCCGAAGACCATTGCCGCGAGGCGTCCGTTGCCTACCGGCAGCGCCTGTACCCATTCGCCGGCCGGCTGCCGGTACCAGAGCTTCAAGGCGTTGTCGTCATCGGCGGCGCGGCACCAGGCGGAGCCCGCCAGTGCCGCGATGGCCGCGAAGTTGAGTAACAGCCGAAGTGTCCGCATCGCGTCGCTCCCTTCGGAATCCGGACTTATTGACAGTTCTGATCCCCACAGAGATTCTTGCTGAAGAAGGGCATGACGTAGTTCTGGAAACGGACGGCGACGGCGCTGGTGTGCGTGCCCTCATAGATCTCGAAGCCATTGTCGATGTCGTAGCTGTCCATGACTTCGTGCAGCTTACTGGCGCCCATGCGCAGGCCGTCCTTATCGCCGACGTCCATTGAAATAGCGCGGTACCGGCGTAAGTTATCGATGTACTGATCGACGAAGGCCAGGGGCGCGTTCGCCGCCCACTTGGCGATGACATCCTGCTGAACCTCGCCGTTCTTTGTCGGCAGATCGAGATAGAGCGGTGGATTCTTCGGGTTCGGCGACCAGGCGGCCGCGGAGGCCAGTTGGGCGCGGAGGCCGAAGGGGAGGCTGGCCGAGTCCGCCGGCGTCTTCACTGCTTCGAGCGCCTTCTCGCTGTCCGCGTTGGCGCGACCGGCGCTCCGTGGCGCCAGGCAACACGGGCTCATGATGTAGAGGGCGCCAAAAACGTCCGGATACTTCATCCCGATGCGGGTGGCGCCGTAGCCGCCCATGGAGTGTCCCACGAGTCCGCGGCTGGTGCGCGTGGGGATGGTTCGGTAGGCGGCGTCGATATAGGCGACGACATCGTGCGCGATGAACTGCTCAAAGTCGCCGGTGGTCATGGACCGGGAGTACATGGAGCCGTTGTGCACGGTCTTGGAGTCCGGCAGCACGACGATCATTTCCTGGGCGCCGCGGGCGAACGCACCTTCGACTGTTTGCGGCACGTGGATTTCGTGGGTCCACTGCTCGGCTCCGATGGAGTAGCCGTGCAGGGCGTAGACGACCGGGTAATGCCGGGTGAGGTCGGTGGCGTAACTGGGCGGCAGGACGACGATTACGTCGCGGTCGACCGCGTTGCCCTCGAGATTCCCTTCCAGGGCGGCGCCGTGAATCTTGATGTGCTCCACTGTCACCGGCTTGGCGCTCGGTTCGACGGGCGGCACCTGGGTCTCGACCTGCGCGGGCGCCGACAGCGCCGCGGCAAGCATGATCGTCAATGTAACATAGATATTCGTTTGCATAGCTTACTCCGTGGAGATCCGAATATATCACAGGGACCCCTTTCGGCGGGATGGCGGGAACGGCGAGCGGGGCGGCGGGGCGGGCAGGTCCAATCGATGTGCCGCGGCCAGGATTTGCGGGTACTATTGTTCTATGGCTTCATGGCTTAAGCAGTGCCTTCCGCTGGTGGTAGCAGCAATTTGCGTGGCGCCGGCCGCGGCCCAGGACCGCCCGCAAACGTTCGCGAATCCCATCAACATTGAATACCGGTTCATGACCGACCTGCCGAGCCGGCGTGAGGCGGCCGATCCGGTGATCGTTCTGTTCGGGGACGACTACTATCTGTTCGCATCGAAATCGGGTGGATACTGGCACTCCCCGGACATGTTCAACTGGAGCGTTCGTGGAGCCGACGGGACTGCCGATTGAAGCGTACGCGCCGGGCGTGATGGCGTACGAGGGAGCGCTGTACTATACGGCCTGTAATATCGGTCTGTATAAGTCCGCGGATCCCAAAGGGGGGAAGTGGGAACTGATCGGGAAGCCCTTCGACGTCGGCGATCCCGACCTGTTTGCCGACGATGACGGGCGGGTCTATCTCTACTACGGGCTATCCTACAACGGTGGCGTTTTCGGGTTAGAGCTGGATCCGAAGAACGAATTCAAGCCCATCGGCGAGCCCTTCGAGTGTTTCCGCTCCAACTACGCCGAGCACGGCTGGGAGCGCCGCGGGGATGATAATCTCGGGGCGCCGACGGGACCGAGATTTCAGGAAGGCCCGTGGTTCGAGGGCTCCTGGATGACCAAGCACGCGGGCACTTACTACCTGCAATACGCCGCGCCGGGGACGGAATTTCGCACTTACGCGGACGGCGTGTACACGGCGCCGAGCCCGCGGGGACCGTTTACGTATTCGGAGTCGAGTCCGTTCTCGCAGAAGACGACCGGCTTCCTGCCGGGCGCCGGCCACGGCGCCACCTACGCCGACAAGGAAGGGCACTACTGGCACATCGCCACGATGAGGATCTCCGTCAAACACGACTTCGAGCGCCGGCTGGGCATCTTCCCGACCGGGTTCGACGCGGACGGGGTGCTGCACGCGAACACTCTCTTCGGGGACTATCCCCAGTTCGTCCCGTCCGAGCGCCCCGGCGACGGCGTGGAGAACCAGCCGGGCTGGATGCTGGTGTCCTACGGGAAAGCGGCGACGGCTTCGACGAGCCTGGACGGTCATGGTCCGGAGAAGGCCTTCGACGAGGATGTGCAGACTTACTGGAGCGCGCGGACGGCGGACCCGGGGGAATGGTTGCGCGTGGACTTGGGTAAGACGTGACCGGATCGAGGCCGTCCAGGTGAACTTCGCAGAGCACGAATCCACCGCTGTCGCCGGCGCCAGCGACCTGTATCATCGATACCTGCTGGAGAGCTCGACAGACGGCCGCCGCTGGACGTCCGCTGGTGGACCGGAGCAGCAGCCTCAAAGACACGCCGCACGATTACGTGCAGCTTCCGGCTCCGGTGGAGACGCGGTATGTCCGCCTGACGAATGTCCACATGCCGGGCGGCGGTCCGTTCTCGATTCGCGACCTGCGCCTGTTCGGCAGCGGGCTGGGCCAGGCCCCGGCGAAGGCCCCGCAATTCGAAGCGCACCGTGACCCGAGCGACGCGCGGAACGCGGTGGTCCGTTGGGAGATGCTACGCGACGCGGAAGGCTACGTGGTGCGGTACGGAGTGGCGCCCGACAAGCTGTACCATAACCGAGAAATCCGCGGTAAGAAGGAGATCGTCCTACACGACCTGAACGCCGGAGCGCAATACTACTTCGCGGTGGACGCGTTCAACGATTCGGGGCGGACGTTGGGGACGGCGATTTTGGCACGGTAGGGGCGCCAGTTGGGCGCGCCACGATCTCCTCGCTGACCCTGCCAATCAATCGCAGTGGTTAGTCAACGAAGAGATCGCCGGCACAATGCACCGCTGGCCGGATATCGCCAGCCCGCGATCAGTATCCCCGGTATCAATCCGAAGGTCTGAGGCCCCCATCGACGCCAGCAGTGGTGATGGGGGCAGTGGCAGGGGTCATCCAGCGCTCCGAGGCGGAGACGGCGGCGAGTTCGGCGTCCTTGATCGGGTAGGTATAGTCCGGACCCGGGAAGGTGCCTTCGCGTACCTCTTTGACATACTCCGCGATGGCCATTTCCGCCAGCACCAGGAGCCCGTCCCGACGCTCCGTGCGGCCAAGTTGCCGCAGATCGGCGAACCCGTCCAGGTATTCGGCGTACTTGCGAACCACCACCGGAAGGTAGCACTTCGCAAATGCCGGCCGGAACGGCTCGTAGAACCCCATCAGGTCGTGCATGATGACCAGTTGGCCGTCCACCTTGCCGCCGGCGCCGATGCCGTAGATCGGGATCCGCAATTGCCGGGCGATCTGCGCGGCCGGTTCTTCCGGCATGGCCTCGAGCAGAATGGCCAGGGCCCCCGCCTCCTGGAGGGCGAAAGCATCCTCGAGCGTCTGTTCGAAGCTCTCCCGTGTCTTCGCCTGGACCCGATAGCCGCCAAACGTGGCCGTACTCTGAGGCGTCAGGCCCAAGTGGCCCATCACCAGGATGCCGGCGTCGACCATGGCGCGTACCTTGGGCGCCAGGCGGCGTCCGCCTTCGCACTTGATGGCGTCGGAACCTGCCTCCTTCATGAAGCGCATGGCGTTGACCACGGCATCCCGCTCGGAGGCCTCGTAAGAGCCTTGTGGCATGTCCCCAACAATGAAGGTGTTCGGTGCGCCCCGGCGCGCCGCTTTGGCCAGGATGATCATCTCGTCCATGGTGACCGGGTTCGTGGTCGCATGGCCCAACTGGACCATTCCGCCTGAATCGCCCACCAGGATCATATCCACGCCGGCGCGTTCCGCGGCTTGCGAGAAGGGCATGTCATAGGCGGTGATCCACGCCAGCGGCTCGCCATTCGCCTTCATCTTCATCAAGCCGATTACGGTCTTCTTCATAGGTTTCCGGTCCATTCGTACACCGCTCCTGTGCGGGATAACACTTGGGGATTTCTGCGGCTACAGATTCGAATATACAAGATCTTCGGCCATAGCCGAAAGGCAGCCTGTCTCACTGATGGCGTTGGCTGGGGCGGCAGGGACTTCGGGGAACGGCGTTCGCAGAGCCTGCCTCACGGGCGAGGAGGCCAAGCTTCAAGCGATTTCCATAGTTTCAGGTCTGATAGCATCATAGAAGAGCGGGCGGGGGCCCTTCTCGGGTGCCGCCGATCCCGCGCGGTGGCTGATGGACAACAGGACAGTTCTCCTGATATCGCGGGGCACCATGTCCGGGGCCCTGAGCATCGGTGAGTGCTTGTCAGAGCACCTGGGGACCCGCTGTCTGGCGCGGGAGAACCTGCTGGCCGCGGTCAACAGGCTGGGAGAGTTCGCCACCCGCGTGACTGCACGGATGGAGGGGGCGGAGGCAGCCTATGCGGAGTTCAGCGAACTCCGCCGACCCTACCTGATCCTCATGAAGCAGGCGCTGCTCGAGCAGGCGCGAAAGGGTGGGCTCGTCTACTTCGGCTACTCCGGGCACCTGCTGCTGAACCCGGTCCGCCACTTCGTCCGGATTCGACTGATCTCCCCCATGGAAGTGCGAGTGGCCCGGACCCAGGAGCGGCTCGGCCACTCGGAGGCCCAAGCGCGGGACTACATCCGCCGGGTGGACCGGGACAGGACACGCTGGGCGCGTCTCATGTACGGGCTGGACATCCGGGATACCGCCCTCTACGATCTGACCCTGAACTTCGAGCGGATGTCCAGGGAAGGTGCTTGCGACCTGGTCCGGGAGCTGATGTTGCTAGCCGATTTTCAGGCCACGCCGGAATCGATTCGCGACGTCGAGAATGACTTTCTGGCAACCGAGGTCCTGGCGGCCTTGGTGAGCGACTCCCGCACGCTGTCGTTCGAGTTGGGAGCCACCGCCGCAGATGGCGTTGTCCGGCTCGAGGGACCGTATCTATCAGAGGGCGATCGCGAGACGGTCTTCGCCATCGCCACCACGGTCCCGGGTGTTCGGGGCGTCGAGTATGAGCCGGGGTATGCGCCGGCGTTCCGCTTTTGACGCCGGGCAGGTATAGCTCGCAGGAGAGACTACGATGGATCCGTCTAACAGCCAATCACAGCACAATGACCCGGGGGCGATGATCACGCTGCTCGAAAAGCTGGTGCAACTGGAAGAGGAGCAGGCCGGCGCCGTGCCCGAGGAGATCGAGCTGGCGCGGCAGAGAACAGAGACCTCGAGGAGTCTGGCGTCGTACTCTTCCCGATCTGCCGAGAACGCGGAGGTCCAGACCGGCATGGCGCGGGAAAGAACGGCGCTGACCCGGGAACAGACGCGCCTTTCGACACGCAGCACCGAACTGGGAAACATCCGCACGGATCTGGCCCAGGAGAGGACATCGCTGGCCGGGGAACGGACGCAACTGGCGACACAGCGGACCGAAATGGCGCGTGGCCGGACCTCGCTGGCCGAGAGGCGCACCAAGCTCTCCGAGGGCCGCACCGATCTCGCCAGGGAACGTAACCGGCTCGCCACCGATCGAACGGGAATGTCGCGCCAGCGCACGTCGCTAGCCGAGCAGCGGAACAGCGCTGGCCCAGGACCGTACCGATCTGGCCGGCCAGCGAACCGTCCGCGCGGTGACGAGGACCCGCCTCTCGCTGCAGCGCACCGAACTCGCCAGGGGGAGAACCTCGCTGGCGCTGATCCGCACAGGCCTGGCGTTCCTGACGCTTGGCATCACACTCTTCCGCATTTTTGGGATCTCGCCGTGGACGGCCTTCGACGCCGGGCTCGTTTTATTCAGTGCGGTGATGATCTACTTTGGAGCCGTGGGGTACCGGCGTTCCCAGGCAGTGGAGAGGCAGCTGACAAAGGTGCTGGCCTTTGACCGGGGTGCGGAGAACTTACTGACGTCGGGGCCGGGTCCATCGTAATGAGGCTTACCAGTCCCGGTGGATGAAGGCGTCCTCGTTGGCCAGCGTCATGCGACCGGTCTCGGACAGGCGTGGCTGATCTGCCGGGTCGATGAGGAAGATTCTGACATTCGCCTGCTCGAGCATCGCGGGCAGGTCGGTTTGCTGGAGCAGCCCGAAGGGTAGGGAAGCGGGCGCGGTGGGCAGCGGCTGGAGCAACCGCGGCCGCCGGGCGGCGTCTTTCAGGCTGACTACGCCATCCCGCAGGACAGCCCATTGAAGCGACGCGCTTTTGTCCAAGTAGATGGCGTAAGCGGCGGCCAGCGTGGAGGTCCGGCCGCGGGCATACAAGGCCACCCGATGGGTCATGGAATTGGCCGCCGCCGTTGCGAGCTGATAGACGTCCCAGCCTTGCCGCCAGGTGAAATCCTCCCCGAGTAGCCGGCTCACGGCGAGCGCCCAGTTGGGAGATGCAACGGCGGACGCACCGGTGCCGCGGGGATCGATCGCCCATATGATCCACTTCCTGCGGAGAGCCTCCGTTACGAGCGGGTCGGAAACGAGAGATTCCTTGCCGGTGTCCGCCAGGGCAATGAGGATGCCGGCTTCGAAATCCACTCCCTCCGGTCCGGGACGGAGGACGACGGCGGGAACCTCGATGCCGGGTTGGGTTTCGAACATGCACCGCTGCACGGGGACTGTATCCAGGCCGTAGCTGACGGGATGCCGCGGCGGCACTCCTCCCATGAGGCTGGTGGGATCTTCGCCGCCGGACGCCGGTACGGTTTTTAACAAGGATGCGAGCGCCTTCGATATGCCTGGGCCGGCCGGCAGGGTTTGTCCCTCCGGGAGGCATCGCATCTGGGGAGAATCTGCCGGAGCGACCACGGTCTGTTGCTCGCGGATGGACCCTGTGTCCGGGGCCGATTCGAGCCAGCGGGCAAACCATCGATAAGCCGCCGTGCGTTTCGGCTGCTGGTCCCCGGGCTCGCCGACTTCCAGGAAGCCGAGCCGTGCCGTGTTAGTGGCGCTGTACAGATCCATGCCGTAGTCGTAGACCGTACGCGCTCCGTCGACGTCCTGCGGCGCCGGTATGATCAGCACCGGTCTGGGCACAATCGCCGCGAGCAGTTCATGGTTGTTCGCGAAACGGATCAGTCCGGGGACCACTTCACCGGCATCGGGTCCGCCCGACCAGTCGGATACGCGCGTCCGGCGGATGAGGGCGGAAAGGTCGGTGGTGTCGTCGATCACGACGGCTGCTCGAATTCGGTCATCGAGCGCGGTGGCGATCCAGGTGGCGAATCCGTCCGCGACGCCGGTGATGCCGATACGGTCCGCGTCGACTTCGGGTCGGGATACCAGGTAATCCAGGGCGGATCGGATCTCGTACTGGATAAGGCCCTGTGCCGAGACGCCGAGCAATTGGGCCGGAGGATCGTAGGATGCCTCGTCGTCGGTCTGGCGCTCGCCCTGGCCGATGGGATCGAAGGCGAGGACGGCGAAACCGAGCTTCGCCATGTTGCTCGCGAAGATCTGCGCCGGCGGACTGGACTTGCCCTCCTCCCAGGAGCGGCCGGGGTAGAGAACAACGGCCGGCGCAGGAGCGGCCGCTTCGTCGGGCAGGTAGAGATGCCCGGTCGCGAAGACGTCGGGCAGGGTCTCGAAGACGACCTTCTCTATGCGATAGCCCTCCCGGGAGACGGCGCCGAGAACCGCCGCGCGGCTGTCCTGGACGATGGGCAGGCGGTCAATGCCGGTCGCCTCGCGCAGCCGGGAGCGCAGGGCGGGGCGGTTTCTGTTCGCCTCGTCGAACGACGTGGCCCGCGGGATCCGCGCCAGCGCTTCCTCGGTGCGCTGTTCCAGATCGTCGAGGACCCCGGCGCCGTGAGTGGCGGCGGACGGGTCCTGGCCGTTCGCGGCAATGGTCGACAGGAGCAGGACGACGATGGGCGCGAGTCTCATTCTGTCCTCGATAGGGTATGACGAGGTGGACTGGGACAGTGTGGAAAGAGGGGCCGAAAAGAGCCCAGTTCGCCCAAGCGCCGGAATCATAAGGCGGTCGCCCCCGACCGCGCCGGACCCCCTGGTCGGGCTCTCCGGCGCCAGAGGAAGACCGGCGAGGGCGCCGGCCGCGGGTCCGGGGACCCGCCCCACTCAGTAAGTCGAACAGTGTTGGGCTGAAGCTCCGGTCCTCTAATGGCTGACGGCGGTCTTCACTTCAAGCGGTTTGACGACCCGGATGGTCAGCAGGATGACGCAGAAGGCTAGAACGTGCAGGGTACTTACTATCTCCGGGGCCGGGTCAGTGACGGTCCGTGCGGAGCGGGATTCCTGTGGCGTGCCGGCGGTTGTTGTGGGCCGGCATGGCGTGCCCACCGGTAAACCACTCCGACCACCTTCATGACTGACAGTGCGTCCGGTTCCGACGGGGCGCGGGTCAAGGTCGAGGTGCAATCTTAGGATTTCTTAGCGCGAGCCGCCTCACTTTTGATGAAGTCTTGATACGGCAACCCCTACCGTGGAACCAGGAGAGAAGAGATGTGGACCGCGGTGATGGTGCTGGTGGCGATGGCGGTTGCCATTGCGGGTGGCTGGGCGCTGGCGAAGTACATCGAAATGATTGGGTGGCATCGATGACCCTCCACGTCGTCGGGCTGCTGGTCGCCATTGCCTTACTGATATACCTGTTCGTTGCGCTGTTAACGCCGGAGCGTTTTCAATGACCGCGTCCGATGGGTTGCAGGTAGCGCTCTATCTTGTCTTGCCGTTGGTTCTGGCGAAACCTCTCGGCGGGTATATGGCGGCGGTCTATGACGGGCGCGCCGTCCGAGCACAACGGTTTCTGGGTCCGGTGGAGCGACTGTTGTACCGGGCAATCGGAGTCCACCCGGACGAGCTGGGCAACGCGGGCGCCTACGCGCGGGCGTTCCTCTGGTTCAACGGCCTTTCGATCGCGGCGGTATGGGGGATGCTTCGGATACAAGGTCTGTTCCCGGGCAATCCGCAACACTTCCCTGGGGTCCGGGCCGACACTGCGTTCAACATCGCGGTCAGCTTCGTCACCAATACGAACTGGCAGAACTACTCCGGCGAGACGACGCTCAGCTATCTGGTGCAGATGGCGGCGTTGACGGTCCAGAACTTCGTCTCGGCGGCCGGCGGGATGGCCGTGGCGGTGGCGCTCGCCCGGGGGCTGCGCGGACGCTCGACGAACGATGCCGGTAACTTCTGGGTGGACTTGACGCGGAGTGTCCTTTACATATTGCTACCGTTGTCCCTGGTGCTGGCAACGGCACTGGTTTCACAAGGTGTCGTTCAGAACTTACTGCCGTATCAGACTGTCGGGACCGTCGAAGGCGGGACCCAACTGCTGCCCATGGGGCCGGCGGCGTCTCAGGTGGCTATCAAGCAGCTAGGGACTAACGGTGGGGGCTTCTTCAACGTGAACTCGGCGCATCCCTTCGAGAATCCGACGCCGCTCGCGAATTTGCTTGAATGCGTGTCGATCCTGCTGATTCCGATGGCGATGTGCTACACGTTCGGCAGGATGGTGGGTTCGACGCGGCAGGGCTGGGTGCTGCTGGCGGCGATGACACTGATCTTCGTGCCGTGTCTCGCGGTGGTGGTTCATGCGGAGACTGCCGGTAATCCGGCGCTCCACGCGATGGGCGTCGCGGGTCCGAACCTCGAGGGCAAGGAGGTCCGTTTCGGCGCGGCGGCGTCCGGTTTTTGGGCAACGGCGACCACGGCGGCGTCCAACGGATCGGTGAACTCGATGCACGATTCCTATCTGCCGGCCAGCGGTGCCGTCCTGCTCCTGCTGATCGACACGGGGGAGGTTGTCTATGGCGGCGTCGGATCCGGGGTGTACGGGATGGTGATCTTCGCCATCGTAACCGTCTTTCTAAGTGGCCTGATGGTGGGGCGAACGCCCGAGTATCTGGGAAAGAAGATCGAGGCCTTCGAGATGAAGATGGCTTCACTGGCGGTCCTGCTTCCTCCGCTGGCGGTGCTGGTGGGGACGGCGGCGGCGGTCGTGACGGCGGGTGGAACGGCTGGTCTACACAACCACGGCCCCCATGGATTCAGCGAGATTCTCTACGCCTTCAGCTCCATGGGAAACAACAACGGCAGTGCCTTCGCGGGCTACGGCGCCGATACGGTCCTGGTAAACATCGCCGGTGGAGTCGCCATGATCGTGGGGCGGTACGGTGTCGCGGTGCCCGTATTGATGATGGCCGGCTCGCTGGGGCGCAAGAAGGTGATTCCGGCCGGTCCAGGCACGCTGGCGACGGATACGCCGCTGTTTGTGGGCCTATTGGTGGGCACGGTTCTGCTCGTAGGAGTGCTGGCGTTCCTGCCGGCGCTGGCGCTGGGGCCGGTGGTCGAACATCTGCGCCTGGGAGGGTTTTGAGATGCGGCGGGCTGCCATCGAGAGCTTGCGCAAGCTGGATCCGCGGAACCAACTGCGGAACCCGGTGATGTTTGTCGTCTATGTGGGCGCGATCCTGACGACGGGACTGGGGGCGCGGTCGGGCGAAGGCTTCACCCTCTGGATCGCCGTCTGGCTGTGGTTCACCGTGCTGTTTGCCAATTTCGCCGAGGCCTTGGCCGAGAGCCGCGGCCGGGCTCAGGCGGAGAGTCTGCGCCGCAGCCGTCGCGAGATTCGTGCCAATCGGCTGGTGGAACCACGTCGCGATGCGAGGGTGGAGCCGGTGGATGGTTCGGCGCTGAGGCGGGGTGACGTGGTGCTGGTTCAGGCGGGCGAACTGATCCCAATGGACGGCGAGGTGATCGAGGGGGCCGCTTCAGTGGACGAGAGTGCGGTGACCGGCGAGAGCGCGCCGGTGATCCGGGAGAGCGGCGGCGACCGGTCCAGCGTGACCGGCGGGACGAAGGTACTGTCCGACTGGCTGATCGTCCGTATCTCGGCCGATCCCGGGCAGGGATTCCTCGACCGGATGATTGCCATGGTCGAACGGGCACGGCGTCAGAAGACGCCCAACGAGATTGCGCTGAGCATCCTGCTGGCGGCCATGACCATCATCTTTTTGACCGTCACGGCGACCTTGCTGCCATTTTCGGTTTTCGCCGTCGCCCAGGCGGGCCGTGGAAGTCCGGCTTCGGTCACGGTGCTGGTGGCGCTGCTGGTCTGCCTGATTCCGACGACCATCGGCGGTCTACTGTCGGCGGTCGGGATCGCCGGGATGGATCGGATGCTGAAGGCGAACGTTCTGGCCACGTCGGGGCGCGCCATCGAGGCCGCCGGCGACATCGACACCCTGCTTCTCGACAAGACCGGCACCATCACCTTCGGCAACCGCCAGGCGACTTGCTTCTTTCCGGCCGCGGAGGTGGCCCCCGGGGAACTGGCCGACGCGGCGCAACTGGCGTCGCTCGCCGATGAGACTCCCGAAGGCCGCAGCATCGTGGTACTCGCGAAGCGGGAGTTCGGTTTGCGCGGCCGGGACATCGCCCGGACGGGTGCGCATTTCGTACCCTTCACCGCCCGCACCCGCATCAGCGGGATCGATCTCGATGGACGTCACATCCGAAAGGGCACGACGGATTCGATCGCGGAATACGTCGCCTCGCGCGGTGGGCGCGTGCCCGACGAGGTCCGGAGACAGACGGAGCGGATCGCACGGCAGGGCTCGACACCGCTTGTCGTGGCTCAGGACGACCGGGTCCTCGGGTGCATCGAGCTGAAGGACGTCGTTAAGGGCGGGATCAAGGAACGGTTCGCTCAGTTGCGGCGCGCCGGGATCCACACCATCATGATCACCGGCGACAATCCGCTCACCGCCGCCGCCATCGCCGCGGAAGCCGGAGTGGACGAGTTCCTGGCGGAAGCCACGCCGGAGCGCAAGCTGGCGCTGATCCGGGAGAAACAGGCGGGCGGGTGCCTGGTGGCCATGACGGGCGACGGCACCAACGACGCGCCGGCGCTCGCGCAGGCCGATGTCGCGGTGGCCATGAACTCCGGGACCCAGGCGGCCAAGGAAGCCGGCAACATGGTGGACCTGGATTCCGACCCGACCAAGCTGCTCGAGATCGTCAGCATCGGCAAGGAGATGCTCATGACGCGCGGCGCTCTCACGACGTTTTCCACCGCCAACGACGTCGCCAAGTACTTCGCCATTCTTCCGGCCGCTTTCGCCGGCATCTATCCGGAACTGGGCGCGCTGAACGTGATGCGGCTGCGGAGCCCCGAGAGCGCGGTACTGGCGGCGGTCATCTTCAATGCCCTGATCCTCGCCGCGCTCATCCCGATCGCCATTCGCGGGGTACGCT
Source organism: Bryobacterales bacterium (assembly GCA_963809945.1). Lineage (GTDB taxonomy): Bacteria > Acidobacteriota > Terriglobia > Bryobacterales > Bryobacteraceae > CAWELS01. The sequence goes on from CAWELS010000049.1 coordinate 93,038, forward strand.
ACCGCGGCCGGACGGCGTCCGAGGCCTTGCGGCGCAACGTCCTGCTGTACGGGCTTGGGGGGATTGGCCACGCCGTTTGTGGGAATCAAGCTGATCGACCTTGTTCTGGGGGTGCTGCGATGAGGCGCGATGTAGTGGTTTCCTTGCGCGCCCTCGCGGTGTTCACGCGTTGACCGGGGTGCTCTACCCGCTGCTGGTGCTCGCCGTCGCGCAGGGCGCCTTCCGTGATCAGGCTGACGGGAGCTTGGTGCACGTTGGTGGAAGGATCGTCGGCTCACGATTGATCGGGCAGTCGTTCCGCGATCCCGCGTATTTCTGGGGAAGGCCGTCGGCGACCTCGCCCGAGTCGTACAATGCGGCGTCCTCGTCCGGCTCCAATGACGGGCCTCTTTCGGTGCGCCTCGACCGAACGGGTAGGAGCCGTGATCGCCCGGCTGCGGGCGTCCGACCCGGCCAACGCCGCGCCCATCCCGATCGACCTGGTGACGGCGTCGGCGAGCGGGCTGGACCCGGACATCAGTCCAGAAGCGGCACGCTGGCAGATCGGGCGCGTGGCCCGGGTCCGCGGCATCGATCGCGGCCGGATCGAACGCCTGGTGGCCGCGCACACGCTGGGACGCTTTGCCGGCGTGCTGGGAGAGCCGGTGGTCAACGTGGTGGAACTGAACCTCGCCCTGGACCGGATCGCCGGTGGTAAGTTGGTCTCGGAGCGGTGATGGAAAGCGCACGTCCAGATCCGGACGATTTGCTGCGCCAGGTGGAGGGAGAATCCCGCCAGCGCGACCGTGGCCGCTTGAAAGTCTTCTTCGGCGCCTGTGCCGGGGTTGGGAAGACCTACTCCATGCTCGAGGCCGCCCGGGCGCTGAAGGCGAAGGGCGTGGACGTGGTGGCTGGCTGGGTGGAGACCCACGGCCGTGCCGAAACCGACGCGCTGCTGCAGGGACTGGAAATACTGCCTCCGGCCGAACTGGAGCACCGGGCCATCCGGCTTCGCGAGTTCGACCTGACGGCCGCGTTGGTCCGGCGTCCGGCGCTGATGCTGGTGGATGAGCTAGCCCACACCAACGCGCCGGGCTCGCGTCACCACAAGCGCTGGAAGGACGTGGAGGAGTTGTGTGCCGCCGGCATCGACGTATACACGTCCCTGAATGTCCAACACCTGGACAGCCTGAACGACGTGGTCGCCCAGATCACCGGCATCGCCGTGCAGGAAACCATACCTGACGCCGTGCTGGATCAGGCCGATGAAATCGAGTTGGTCGACCTGCCTATCAGCGACCTGCTGAAGCGGATGGAAGACGGCAAGGTGTACGTTCCGGAGCAGGCAGGCCGGGCCCTCGCCAGCTTCTTCAGGCCGGGCAACCTGAACGCGTTACGAGAAATGGCGCTCCGCAGGACGGCTGACCGGGTGGACGCCCAGATGCTCGCGTATCGGCAGGGACGCCGTATCACCGCGACGTGGCCGGCCAACGAGCGTCTGATGGTGTGTGTTGGGCCGAGCCCGTTCTCCGCGCGCCTGGTGCGGAACGCAACGCGCATGGCTTCCCGTTTGGGTGCGGACTGGCTGGCCGTCTATGTCGAGACACCGGAGATCGCGCGCCAGTCGCAGGAGACCCGGGAACGGATTCTTTCGACGTTGCGGCTGGCGGAACGGCTTGGCGCGGAGACGGTGACGCTCTCCGCGTCGAGGGTGAGTGACGCTCTGCTGGCCTATGCGAAGAGCCGCAACGTTACGAAAATCATCATTGGCAAGCCGGTGGGGCCGCTGTGGAAGCGGGTGCTGCGGCAATCGTTGATCGACGAGGTGATCGAAGGCAGCGACGATATCGAGATCCTCGCGATCCGCGGCGATCCGGCGCCGCCGGCCGAGCGGGTGCCGGTAGGTCCACCGCGCAACCACGCGGCGGCGGAGTTTCTGTTTCCGGCGGCAGTGGTGGGCGTGTGCACCGCGATCAGCCTGTTACTGCGGCCATGGGTGGAGCCGACCAATCTGGCAATGGTCTACCTGTTGGGTGTCGTCTGGGTGGCGCGGCGGGCCGAGAAGTGGCCGTCCGTCGCCGCGTCGGTGGTGAGCGTAGCGGCTTTCGACGTGTTCTGCATCCCGCCCTACTACACGTTCCGCGTGCATGACTACGAATACGTGATCACGCTCGCGGCCATGCTGGTGGTGGCGCTGCTGATCAGCCGGTTGAGCATCAATGCCCGCGCCCAGGCGGCCGGCGCCCTGGAACGCGAGCGGAACACTCGCGCACTATACCAGTTGAGCCGAAGCATTGCCGAGGCACGCACCGTGGAAGAGACCGCTAGGATTGCGGCGGAGACGACCGGCTCGACGTTCCAGGCCAAGGTCGCGGTTTTCCTGGGCGCGGCGGAAGGCGGCTTGAACGCGCTGGTGCAGTCGGAGCCGGGAGCCGATCCGGCGGTGGCGCAATGGGTTTTCGATCACCGTCAGGCCGCCGGCCGCGGCACCGAGACGCTGCCGGGCTCGCCGATGTTCTACCTGCCCTTGCGCACCGGCCCTGAGCAGGTGATCGGTGTGGTCGCGCTTGCGACACGAGTGGAGGCGCCCCCGTTCACCCCGGAGCAGTACCACCTGCTCGAGGCTTTTGCCAGCCAGACGGCGGTGGCCATCGAGCGGGCGGCCGCCGCGGCCACGGCTGAACAGGCGCTGATCCGCGCGGAGTCCGAGCAGATGCGGAGTTCACTGCTGAGCACTGTGTCTCATGATCTGCGGACGCCCCTGGCCTCGATCACCGGGGCCGCCTCGAGTCTGCTCAGGCAGCATAGGCTTCTCGACGAGAAAACGAGCGGGGAGCTGCTCGAGAGCATCGTCAGTGAGGCGGACCGGCTGAGCCGCCTGGTGACCAATCTGCTGGAAATGACACGTATTGAATCGGGGGCAGTGGAGGTTCACAGAGATTGGGTGCCGGTGGAGGAGATCGTCGGGACGGCGCTTTCCAGGCTCGATCGTACGCTGGCTGGCCGTAAGGTTGTTCCCGCGATTCCACCGGGGCTTCCCTGGATTGAGGCGGATGAGGTATTGATGGAGCAGGTATTCGTGAACCTCATCGAGAATGCGGTGAAACACACACTCCCCGGCGGTCCGATCGAGATCACGGCTCGCGGCGAATCGAATCGCCTGGTTGTCGAGGTGTCCGACCGGGGACCGGGTCTCGAGCCCGGGAGCGAGTCACGGATCTTCGAGAAGTTTGTCCGGGGTTCCGTGAACAGCTCGCTGGGCGCCGGGCTGGGGCTCGCCATCTGCCGCGCCATCGTGACTGCACACGGCGGCACTATTTCGGCGGCGAACCGCGAGGGCGGCGGGGCGACATTCCGGATTGAACTGCCGGTCCGGGAGGCTCCGGTCGTTGAAGGCAAGGTGCCGGAGGCGGATCAGCTTGTCTGACACGGTGCCTGCCGAGCTGTTACTCATCGAAGACGACGCGCAGATCCGGCGGTTCCTGCGCGCGACGCTGGGCGCCGAGGGGTACCGGGTCCACGAGGCTCTCGACGGCACCGAGGGACTGGCACAGATCTCCGCCAGGCGCCCGGACCTCATCCTGCTCGACCTCGGGTTGCCGGATATGGACGGTCTGGATGTGATCGTTGCCGTCCGGGCAGAGAGCCGGACACCCATCCTGGTTCTATCCGCGCGCGAAAAGGAGCGAGACAAGATCGCTGCTCTCGACGCCGGTGCCGACGACTTTGTGAGCAAACCGTTCGGTGTTGGTGAACTGCTGGCCCGCGCACGCGCACTGTTGCGGCGGGCGGCTTTGCTCCGCGGAGATGGTCAGCCGCAGCCCGTGTTCCAGATTGGCAACTTGGAAGTAGATCTCGAGAGGCGGCGCGTACTGGCCAGAGGCGGGGAGGTCCACCTCACACCGATTGAATACCGGCTGTTGGAGACACTAGTGCGCCATGCGGGTAAAGTCGTGACGCAGCGGCAATTGCTCAAGGAAGTCTGGGGGCCGAACTACACCGAGCATTCGCAGTATTTGCGGGTCTACATGGCACAATTGCGCCGGAAGCTGGAGGCTGAGCCGGCCCGTCCGAAGTATCTGTTCACTGAGCCTGGAGTCGGGTATCGTTTGCTGGGGGAGTGATTGAAGGGGAGCTTACGTGGCAGGCGGAAACCCCCTGTCCCGATATTACTGATGGCTGACGGCGTGTCGCGCTTCGACGGGTTTGACGACCCGGATGGTCAGCAGGATGACGCAGAAGGCTAGAACGTGCAGGGTACTTACTATCGCGAAGACCACACCGTAGCCGAAGCCGTTGTCGAGTAAGTAGCCGACCACCAGGTTGAACACGACCCCGCCCATCGCGCCGCCGAAACCGACCAGGCCGGCGACCGCGCCGACTGCGCCGCGGGGGAAGATGTCGGCCGGGAGGATCATCACGAGCGTCGACCAGGACTGTTGCCCGAAGAATGCCAGGCTGAATAACACGATCGCTAACTGGACGGGCGAGTGGGAGACGAAGATGATGAAAGGCATCACCGCCGCACTCGCGCCCAGCGCCACCTTGCGGGAGAAGTTCACCGAGCGGCCTCGGCGGATCAGCCAGCTCGAGAACCATCCGCCGGCCAGGCACCCGACGCCCGCCGCGGCATACGGGATCCAGGCAAAGTAGCCGACCTCTGCCGTGTTAAATCCACGGACGTCGTAGAGATATTTCGGGAGCCAGAAGAGATAGAAGTACCAGGCCGCGTCGCTGAGGAACTTGGCGAGCACCAGTCCCCAGACCTCCCTGTAGGAGAAGAGCCGAAGCCAGGGGATGCCCTGCGCTTGCTGCTCAGGACTGAGTAGCACCTCCTGGATCTCGGTGCGTTCGGCCGCGCTCAGCTTGGGATGCTCGGCGGGCAGGAAGTAGGAGCGGACCCACCAGAGGGTCCAGAGCAGGCCGACGGCGCCGGACAGGTAGAAGACCCAGCGCCAGTTTAACGTTGTCAGCACCAGGGCGATGAGCGGCGGCGCGATGACGGCACCCACCGCGGTGCCTGCGTTGATGATGCCCATGGCGGTGGATCGCTCGCGGACAGGGAACCAGTCGGCGACGGCCTTGGTGGCGGCGGGGAAGCCTCCGCCTTCACCCATGCCCAGGAGGAAACGGCTGACCATCAGTAGTCCGAAGCCGACGGCCAGGCCGTGGCTCGCGCAGGCCAGCGACCACCAGAGCATGATCAACAGGAAGCCCTTGCGCGTGCCGAGCGAGTCGATGAGCTTGCCGCCGCCGGCGTACATCAGCGCATAGGCCACCAGGAAAGCCGCCTGGAGCTGTGAGAACTGGGTGTTCGAGATGGGGATGTCGCGCTGGATGGCGACGATCGCCACCGGGAGGGTCTGGCGGTCGAAGTAGCTGACGGCGATGGCGGCGCTGGTCAGCAGCGCGATGCGCCATCGAAGGGGGAGCCCCCGCGGGCGTCGGGAGGCGCCGGCTAAATCGGAGTTTCCGTGACCTGCATTCGATGGCTGCATGAGTTCCCCTTCGTGACGCGACCCAGATAGGGTATCAAAGGAGAAGGATGGAAGCTTGGATGGGCAGCCCACGGCCTGTGGGGACCACCCATGGGGCGGAAGGTCGCGCACGGCGGGCTCGCCGGACCGTGGTTTTGAGCCCGGCGCGACGAAACGGATAAAGCGCCAGTTCCGCTTCCTCTGGTCACCGCTCGCATCGGGCCGAACGCTCACGACGAGCCGCGACCGAAGAGAGCGGAGTCTGAAGCCATACCACGACGGGCGGCGCGACTTTCAACGGAGCAGTGAGCAGCACGAGAGCTAGCCGCGGTCTGTGCGGTTGTCTCGTTCCGGTCCCGTCAGAGCGAAAGAAAGATGGCCCCGTCCTCGATGGCCAGCTCGAGGTCGGCGGCCTTGGCGGCTTCCTGCAGGGCGGCGTCGAGCATGGCTACCGGGTCCGGCCCTACGTCCAGCCGGCGCAGGAGCCCCTCGCCTTTCTGCCGCCCGCGGCCAGGGTGATCTTCAGCCCGCGCCGCTTGCACTTAATGGCGGTCCCGTCTTCCAGCCCTTGTTCATCGGCTTGAGGTAGGCATCCACATAGTGGACGCCTACGCCCGACTTGTCGCCGGTGTGCCGGGCAGCTTCTCGGCCGCGGCCTGATTCACGTCACAGAGTCTGTTCATCTTCATCGGGTCCGTTCGCTTAATTCCGTTCCAGCATCCGCAGAGGAACTCACGGTCCATTTCCGCGCGGAAGGCGCGGATATGGTCCGGCGTGCTGCCGCAGCAGCCGCCGATGATGTTGGCGCCGGCTTCGAGCAGCGGCACCACGCCGGCGGCCATCTGCTCCGGCGTCTCGTCGTAGACGACGTTCATGTTCACCAGCCGCGGCTGGCCGGCGTTCGGCTGGGCCATCACCGGCAGGTCGGTCACTTCTTGCGATACCGCTCCACGGCCTCGCGTGCGCGGGCCATGTCCATGCCCGTGCCGCAGTTCAGCGCGACGATGTCCGCGCCGTGCTCCTCCATGAACTCCGCCGCCCGTTCCGGATCGATGCCCATCATCGTGCGGAACGTGGAGCCGTCGAGCGTCACGTCGTAAGCCATCGAGCCGATGATCGCAGCGGCGCGCCCGCTTCCTTCGCCGCGCGGATGCCGAGTCCCAGCTCCTCGAGCGACGTCTGCGTTTCGATGATGATCGCGTCGGCGCCCGCGTCGACCAGCGCTCGCGCCTGCTCCGCGAACGCTTCGCGAACCTGGGCCTCGGTGAATTCGCCGTACGGCTCCATCAGCCCGCCGAAGGGACCGATGTCGCCGATCACGTATCCGTCGCGGCCGCCGAACGCCTCGCGGGCGATGCCCACGGCCGCGGCATTGATGCCGCCGACCTGGTCGCCGTTCGAGTGCCGGTTGAGCATGATCCGCGAGCCGCCGAAGGTGTTGGTGAGAATGCAATCGGAGCCCGCCTCGGCGTAGCGGCGCTGGATGGCGAGCACCCGCTCCGGATGGCGTGAGGTTCCAGGCCTCGCCGCAGCCGCCCTGCTCGAGCCCGGCCAGCATCAGTTGCGTGCCCATGGCGCCGTCAGAGAGTAGCGGGCGTTCCAGAATGGCTTGGTGTAAGAGTCTCACTTCGATCTATCCCTTCGAATCATACGTTCCCGGGGCCTCAACTGGTCAGTAACTTTCTTTCTCATCGCTCGATTGCGGCCGGCGCCCGCCGTGGCGGTTATTTTTTTGTTGGGCCAGCGCATAGTGGATGGTTTCGAGCACCAGTCCCCACTTATGCTCCCGCGCCGCCGGCTTACAGTAGCAGCCGTCCGGACTCTGCGCGCGCTGCCAGCCGAGTACGGTATCCAACGGCCGCCCGAGCAGCGGCTTTTCACCGGAGATGGTCGCCATTAACCGCTCGGGGTCGTCAAGATAGCCGCACATGTAAGTGTGTCCGGTGTCGCCGGGGGCCGGCTCGCAATGCTGCTCGAGGATCGGGTATCCGTCCTCGGGCAAGCCCAGCTCCACCGTATAGTCGAACGCCAGCGGCCGTCCCATGTTAGTGCAGGTGGTCCCGTCGTAGCGGAACCGCGCAGCGACGGCGCCGTCCTGGCGCTGCGCCAGCGACAGCCGTTGCTCGGCCCAACGTGCAAGAGCCCGCGGATGGACAGTGTAGCCCGGCGCCGCCGGCGCCTGAAGCGGGGCGACTTCCGAGGTCCGATTCGCCGCTCGCCGATAGGGCGTCCGCCGGAATTGGCAGGAGCGGAACGAGCAGTTCTCGCAGGGAACCATCGCGGACAACGGCCGCACGCCTTCGGTCCGCCGCGTCAGTCCGAATACGGCCAGTTGCGATTTCTTGGGAACGAGCGCCCCCGACTCGAGCACTTCCATCTTGCCCGGCAACGCGCCCGTCCGTCCGATCAGATCGAGTAACTGTGGCTGCTCGGCGATGTCCCACTCCGGGTAGCCAGGACTGTAATGCGGTAACACGGCGACCTTCTCGTCCTCGCCCCAGGCGCACAGCCGCGCGCCGGTCATCGTCGTCAGGTGTTCCACCACGGCCGATCCGAAGATCTCGAGGAAGAAGTACTCGTCGGGCTTTTCCTCCTGCCACAGCTTCTGGGCTTCCTGCTCCAACTCGACCCCCGCGCTCACGGCCACCAGGACCACGCCGTAGGCCTCGGCTTGTTCCAGGGTCGCCCGCAGCCGTTCGCTTTGAAACGCCGCGTCGCCGATCCGAATCGCTCGGCCGTCGAGGTGGAGGTTCTCCTCCCCGCGCGCGTAGACCCACGGGCGACCGTTTCCGGCGTACCAGGCGCGGGCCCAATCAGACAACTCGCGGGCGCGGCCTTCGATCTTCCGGTCGCGCGGATAGCCGAGCAGCCGCTGATACTCCGCCTGCTCGACGTGAACCTCGGGACGGGTATCGGCCAGCTCGATCATCCCGCCACCCTCTCCGCCGATTGCAGCGGCTTGAACTGGCAGCCTTCGACAAAGAAGTCGAAGAAGTGCGGGTGCGTCTCGAGCCGGCAATGCGTCACGCGCTTGACCAGCTCTTCGAGTTCCCGCCGGCGCGACGTGGAGAGCAGGGCGATGAGCGCGCCCTCGATGGCGGCGTTGCCCACCTGGACGACCTTGGCGTCAGGCAACGAGGGAATCAGTCCGATGCGCCGCGAAGCGTCGACGCGCAGGTGCCGGCCGAAGCCGCCAGCCAGGTAGAAGACTTCGATATCGTCGAAGCTGGCGCCGTATTCGCTCAGTACCACATGGAGGCCGGCCACGTTCGCGCCCTTGGCCTGCGCCAGTTCGTTGACGTCGCTTTCGAGGAAATAGATGTCGTGCTCCTCGTCGAGCGTGATGCGCGGACCGTCCTCCTCGAAGCGGCCCATCTGGTTCATACGGCCGGTACGTAGCAGCTCGCTCAACAGGTCGACCAGGCCCGATCCGCAGATGCCTTCCGGGGCGATGTCGCCGATCACGCCGAGCAGGGCGGTGCCGTCGTCGTTGAGCCGGATCGATTCGACAGCGCCGTCGAGCGCCGGCATCCCACAGGCGATGGCGCCGCCCTCGAACGCCGGCCCGGCGGGGCACGACGCGGCCAGGATCCGCTCTCGGTTGCCCACGATCAGCTCCGTATTGGTGCCGATGTCCATGATGGCGACCAGGCGGTCTTCATGCGCCAGGTCGACGGCGAGCATGCAGGCGGCCGCGTCGGCGCCGACATGCCCGCTGATGATGGGGACGCCGTAGACCCGCGCCTGGGGATGGATGGGCAGCAGGGCCCGCTGTCCCGTCGCCGTGAGGCTGGTGGTGTGGCGCCTGCCCTCGGCCATCTCGATCTCGGTGATTGACCGGTAGGGGTTCTGGCCGATCGAATGCACGTTCAGCCGGAAGAAGAGATCGCGCATGGTCGAGTTGCCGACCACCACCATTTCGTAGATCGTCTTCGGATCGACGGGGAACTCCTCGATGGCGTGGCTCAGGTAGCCGGCCAGCGTCCGCATCAGCAGGCGGCCGCGATGCTCGCCGTCGTAGTGGATGCGGGCCATGATGTCGGAGCCGGCGAAGCGCTGCGGGTTCTCGAACGATGCGTCGGCAATCATCTCGCCCGTCGCCAGATCAATGAGGCGCAGGACGACGGTGGTGGTGCCCAGGTCGGCGGCGATCCCGTAGATCGGGCCGGTCGAGCGCTCCACTTCCTCGCCGTCGATCAGGATGCGGTCGCCGTCGCGCGTGACGGCCGGGTCGAACCGCAGGGCGCGACCGCCCGCCGGCAGCTCGACGGCGTGCCGCTCGATCCGCATGTGGCCGCGCCGCATCGTGTGGCAGCGCACGACGCCGCTTTCGGCGACCACGCGCGCCCGGCAGGAGAGGCGGAACGCGCCCTTGAGGTGCTGCTCTTCGGCGGCGGGCGCCGAGAGACATTCCATCCCCTCGATTACCTCGACCATACACTCTTTGCACTTGCCCTGTTTCTGGCACGAGGTGGGGACCCTCACGTCCAGAGTTTCGGCGATGTCGAACAGCGACGGACCGGCGCCGACCTCGGTGGTTTGTCCGTTGATGGTGAGTGTCACCGGCATCGCGAGAGCGGCCCTAGAAGTCGGCCTTGGATTCGAGTTCGGCTTTCACCGCCGCGGCGACTTCCTGCGCGGAGCCCTCCCGGTGCTGTTCCTCGCTCCAGTTCCACTGGTCCAGGAAGTCGTCCGTGCCCTGGAGTCCGCGCTCCATGGCCAGTTGATCGATCCGCGCGACGAACTTCCCATCGAGCGGCAGGCTCACTTCGTCGATATCGTCCTCGGCCTTGACCTGCGAGGGGATCTCCTGCCAGTAGAGAATCTTGTAAGCCGCCATCGTTCAAGCCTTCTTTCCCGCGAGTTGCAGAAACAGGTCCACCGCCGCCGAGGCGTTGGCTCCATAGCCGTCGGCCCCGATTTCGTCGGCGAACATCTGGCTGATCGGCGCTCCGCCCACGGCCATCTTGATTTCGCTGCGCCCGGCATCGGCGAAGCCGTCAATGACGGTTTTCATGTAAGTCATCGTGGTGGTCAACAGCGCGCTCATCCCGATGATGGTGGGCTGGTACTTATCCGCCGCGGTCATGAACTTCTCCACGCTCTGATCCACGCCAATGTCGTACACCTCGAAGCCGGCGCCCTCGGCCATCATGCAGACGAGGTTCTTGCCGATGTCGTGCAAGTCGCCCCGCACGGTTCCCATCAGCAGAACGCCCGCGCGCTCGCTGTCATCGGCCGCGCTCAGCAGCGGTTTGAGAACGGCCATGCCGGCCTTCATGGCGCGCGCGGCAATCAGCACTTCCGGCACGTAAAGGATGTTGTGTTTGAAATCTTCCCCGACGACGCTCATGCCGGCAATCAGGCCGTCGTTCAAGACCTCTTGAACGGTCCGGCCCTCGGCGAGGGCGTCCTTGGTCATCTGTTCCACCTGTTTGGCGTTGCCCTCGTACAGGTACTGGTTCATCTGGGCGTAGTCGACCATTCGTGCAATCCCCCTTCCGCGCTAGGCGCGGCTCGCCATCCGGCCGGCGTTGAACTCCTCGAGCGCCGCCTGCATGGCGACGATGTTCTCACGCGGCATGCCGGGGCTGGTGCCGCCGCCCACCGAGAGAATGATCCCCTCGCCGCCGGCGCCCTCGAGTACGTCGAGCGTCGCTTCGCGGACTTCCTCCGGCGTTCCGCGCACGCCGATCTCGAGCGGGTTCACGTTGCCCATCGAGCACCATCCGGTCGCCCACGCGCTCCTTCACCTCACGGATGTCCTTCTGCTTGCCCCAATTGAGCACATTGAAGCCGGCGTCCGGCAGATGGTCCAGGCAGGCGTCGACCTCGGCGTCGTTGTGGTAGAGCTTCACCCAGTCGTCCGGGAACGCGTCGCAGATGCGCTTCAGGTACGGGTGGGCGAACTCCAGGTAGTGGTCCTCATTGATGAAGCCCACGATGTCGTCCAGGATGAAGATGCCTTCCACCGTATCGCCCATCACCTTGTGCTGGGCCTTGAGCCAGTCGATGATCACCCGGGTGCAGAGGTCGATCAGCTTATGCGCGCCTTCGGGGTTCTCGACGAGGTCGATCATGAAGTTGGTCGTCGACCGCACGAAGCCGGCGGTACACAGCGGTCCGCGCGCCGTGACCATGGGCAGGATGTAGCCGTGGTCCAGAATGCGCTGCTTCTGCATCCCGATGCGATGCAGCGTCAGCGCGGCGAAGGCGTCGGCGTCCACCTCGTATTCGGGGAACTCGTCGATGTCCTCGAGGTGATACAGCGTGTGGTACTCGCTGGGCGTGTTGTCCTGCCAGAACTTGATCTTCGCTCCCAACACCGAAGGCTCGGCGGCCATCCCGTACTCCATCCACCACGAGGGGACGAAGATGATGTCCGGGAACTCCTGCATGATCTTGAGGTTGGACTGGAACCACAGCTCCGGGTCCAGAAAGTAGTCCATGTGTTTGATCCCGAGGTAACCGGGAATCCACGGACTATCGATGATGAGAGCCATCGGAATCTTGTCGAGCTTCTCGCGGCGGACGGCTTTCTTGAACGTTTCCCACTGTTCTGGCAGCATGTATGGATTACCTTCCTATACGCCGGTTCCGGCAAGCGCGGGTAGCAACTTTTTCGTCGACTCCTGAGGAGTGGTGGGGGAGTCCCCTCCCGCGCGGATCCAGCATCAAAATCCTTACGGAGTAGTTTCATCGTACAACAAACACCCGGATACAGGAGTTTGGACGCAGACCCTGCTGGGGCGGCCACTCTACTCGCCGATGGTGATGAAGACGCCGTCCTGGATCGGCACGCCGTCGACGAAGATTTCGACCTCATAGTCGCCGGCTGGCAGCCCGTCCGGGATTACGATGTTCAACTGGACCAGGCCGCTCGAGATGAGGCCGGCGTATTTCACCTGGGCGACGCGGCCCCCGATCAGCACGACCACCGGTCTGGCGAGCGGCGTCGCTACCGGGACAAGCTGGCCGCTCGGGGTGGGTGGATCGGTCGGGCCGAAGCCAGAGCCGTAGAGAAGGATGTCCTCCAGCGGCAAGGCGGGGCGGGTGGCGACCGCGCCGCCGAACAGGTCCGGTTTCCCGACGAAGGCGCCGTCGGGATGGACGGCGGCCACATAGGCGCGCTGCTCCGGATCGAATTGGAACAGCCCCGGATCCATGGTCCGGATGCTCGCCAGTCGGGGATCCGAAGTGCCGGCCGCGTTGGTGACGATGACGTTGCCGTAGCCCTGTTCGAGTCCGTCGGCGGCGAGCACGTTGAGCTGGGTCGGGCTGATGAAGTAGACGTAGGCCGGAATGCCGCCGATGGTCACCCGGACGCCGTCCAGCGAAGTGGGCAGGCTGGAGCCGTTGAAGTCGGATTGGTTCCAGATGCGGGTGGTCGCGGACAGATTCCAGCCCTGGATCGTGAGCCAGGTGCCCGGAGCGACACCGCGGTCGAAGCTGGTCCCGTTGACGATGCCCGCGGCGGCGATGACGGGTCGGGTGGCGGCCTGTCCTTCCTGGGTGAAGGTAAAGGGCTGCCCGGCCACGGTGACGGTCGCGGTGCGGGCGGTCTCGCCGGGGTTCTCCTCGTAGGTGAGTTCGAGCACGGAAGCCCCCATTGGCGACATTTCACTGTCGACGGTGAGCCAGGGTTGATCGGAAGATGCCATCCAGCCGCAGCCGGCATCGGTCGTGATGGACACGGTGGCGGTGCCTTCCGGGAAGCTCCGGGTCATCCCGGCTGGCTCGAGCGAATACTCGCAGGCGGCGTCACCGACGTCGACGGTGCCGTCCAACTCGTAGACGATCGGTCCGTTGGGGAAGGCGCCCTCGCCGAGCTCATAGACGATGTCCAGGCCGGGGAGGTCGATCGCCCTCTTGCCGAGGACGCCGGCGCTCATCGAGCCATCGTCTGGAAGCGCGCCCGTGTAGACGGCCGGGACGTTTGAGTAGCCCGCGATTTGGGTGTTTCCGCTATTGCCCTTGAGCGTGAAGCGACCCGTCATGCAGTCGACGTCGCCGACAGCCGCGACCCACTGGGGAATATTACCGTCGATGCCCATGCTGCCGTTCTCGAGCCACAAGCTGCCCAGCACCGACTCCCAGGCGCCGACGCGCGGTCCGTGGTTCCATTTGTCATTGATATTGCGAACCTTGGCGGCGTACGCGTATGTCTTCCGAGTCGTTGGGCAGGCATCCAGCAGACCGACGCGCTTGTCTCCCGGTTTGTAGACCTCGATTTCAACGAACTTACTCGAGTAGTTCTTGTCTTCGGTAATTGTGAACTTCGCCTTGCCGGTGATCTGCCCCGAGAGAGCTTGAAACTTCGCCGTTGTCTGATCGCCCGCCTTGATGAGCGCGCCCGGACTGGGCTTGGCGACATCCGCCTTGTCGGTATCGATCGTCACGCCGGCCTCGTGGCTCTTGATGACCTGATTGGAGTGAAGCGGCTCCGGTCCATTGAAGCTCTTGCCGTAGAAGTCCAGGGTGATATACCGCGAAGAGTTGGTCTGCATCCGGATCTTCATCGGGGTGGCCTTGAAGCGTCCCACCTGGATGTTGGCTTGGCCGTGGTATTCCTGCTCGCCGATGAAGAGGCGAACCTCGTAGACGGTGGAACCGCAGTCCTTCCCGCGGAACCAGATCTTGATTTTGGAGGAGTCGAGGGTGAACTTCTTGACGCCTTGCCTACGGTCGGCCAGCTTGTCGGCGCTGCTCCAGACCGGTTCGGCGATGCTGGTATCGAATACCGTGAGTCCGCCGGTCATGTCGCCTTTCGCGTTGAAGGGCCGCCGGAGGAGGACCTCCCTGGGCTGCCCGAGTGGGATGTAAACGTTCGGCACCGACATGCGGCGCGGCCAGACGGGCTGGATGGCGTCGACCTGCGGGAGAGCCTCCGCGATCCAATCGATGGGGCCCAGCGGGGTCTGGCGGACGAATTTCTGGGTCCGCACCCAGTCGATCGCCTCCCAGTCGGTGACGGTGCCGTCGTGGTCGGTGTCGGCCGCCTGTTTGGAGGTCGTCTTGGCGCGCAGGAAGTAATCGAGAACGACACTGCCCCAGGGCATCACCCAGCCGACCTTACCTTCAGAGGTTGAGCTCACGATCATCCCGGTGAACCCGCGACCCTGGATCCAGTCGAGTAACTGGCCGGAGAAGCAGGAATTCTGGAAGATATTGAGCTCTATGTTGCCCAGACGCTCCAGCTTTACGACGAACTGCTCGTACTTGAGCTTGACGTGCTGGTGGACGGGGAAGTTCGGGTTGCCGAACTTGTTCTTGTACCCGATCAGTTGCCCCCGCGTCGCGAGGCCGCCGCCTTCGGCATCCTCTCCGCCGTGCGTCGCAAACATCAAGTAGACCTTGTCGCACTTGCGTGCCTTGGCGGCGTCGATCAGCTTGTCGATGTCGCTGGTGCTGACGGGCTTGGGGTTGCCGTTGGCGTCGACGTTCTTGAAGATGTTCTCGCGGGGTACCAGGCCGTTAAGCAGCAGGTATCTCTCGTACTTCAGGACGTCCGCCGGCGGCGTGTCGGGGCCGTACATCAGGATCGCGCAGGCCGTCTTGGCGTCCGCGCGATGGCGGACCATGCTGAGGCTGCGTGCCGCGGCGATGGCTTCGCCGGTCTCGATCGGACTGCCGTCGGAGTCGAGCTGCTCGGCTTCCGGGTGCGCCCAGGCGAGGGTGTAGAGCGAGTCCTCGTCGCCGGTTTCCGGATCCTCGACGATGGGCCACCACCGGACGTGGTAGGTGACCGCGCTCTCGAAGCCCGAAGCGTCGCCGGCGTCGACCAGGATCCATTCCGCCTCGTGGGCGAACTGCGCGTTCGGCACCTGATCCGCCCAGAGCAGCCAGGAATCGCGGGCGACGGGGACCGGGCCGTGGCGCAACAGCCGGCCCTCGGAATAGCCGCGGATCACGGCGCCCTGCGGCACGAAGAATGGACCGTGGAGCTGGAACAATTCCGTCGACGCGACGCCGTCGTAGAGCTGTTGGTTCACGGCGTCGCGGACGGCCTGCGGCTCGAGCGGCGTTTCGGGCGGCTCCGGGGTGTTGGTGACGGCGAAGGAAGTAATCGCGGTGCCGCCGGCAACGCTGGCGCCCACTTCGAAAAGGCCCGGGATGTCGTTGGTCACGAAGGTGGCCGCGGCGATGCCATTCGCGTCAGTCTGGACGGAGAGATAGGTCCTGGTCGGCGTGTTGGAGGCGGGAAAGGTGCCCGAGGGCCCCTCGGTCGGCGCCGCGAAGTTGAGCGTGACGCCGGGGACGCCACTGCCGTCGGCGGCCTGCGCCAGGATCGTGAAGGTCGCGGTGGCACCGGGCTGCAGGAGGAAGGCGCGGTCGCGTTGGTCCGCCTTGAGGATCCGGACGCTGTTTCCGCTGGCCGCGAACAGGTTCGGAACGAGGATGGAGAGAAGAACAAGGGCTGTCGCGGTAAATCGCCATGGTGGCTTCGGCGCGCGACGGGTGTCGGCGATCCTTGCTGGCAGGGGTCCGGCGCAGAGCTTCATTTGAGACCTCGATTTCTCACGATTTCGAGAGCGCGGAACGGCAACGCGTCGACGGCGTTTCGCTTACATGCCTGATCGCAATGCTCGAGACGGAGAGTGAGTCAAATGAAACTCGCGGTTCGCCCAGCGCATCCCAACCGGAACGTCGGCCGCACGATCCCAGTGCAGACGACAGCGTCACCTCCGATGGCGGGAATTGTACCCGAACTGAATTGGCAAATCAAGAGACAGCCATTGTGACAACTGGAGGCAATAGTGTTAAAAGATCGTTGCGAGGCTCGGATATTCCGAATTTCGGATATACTTATCGTGTCTTATGTGGCGGTCGGCGGTAGTAATTCTTCTCCTATTGGTCCCCGGTGGATCCGGGTTTGCGGCGCGAGGGTGGCTGAAGGTGAGCACTCCACACTTTCAGATGTACACCTCGTCCGGGGAAGGGGATGCGAGGCGGGCGCTGCAACACTTCGAGCGGGTCCGGGGCTTCTTTGTCCAGCAGACCACGCGCGAGGAGACGGAGAGCGACCCCATCGAGATCATCGCGTTCCGGAATGAGAAGGAGTTTAAACCGTTCCGGCCGAACGAGATCGCCGCGGCCTTCTATCTGACGGACCGTGACTCGGACCAGATCGTGATGGGGGGCTTCGGCGACCATTACGAGGCGACTGCGACCCACGAATTCGTTCACCTGCTGGTGGCGCGAGCGGGGATGAAGCTGCCGGTGTGGCTCAACGAAGGACTGGCGGAACTCTACGAGACGCTGGCGCCGCAGGGGGACAAGGTACTGGTGGGGACGCCGGGTCCAGGACAGGCGGCCAGCGTCCGGCAGGGCCGGTGGCTGTCGCTCGAGACACTGACGACGGTGGGAATGCGCTCCGCCTATTACAACGAGAAGGACAAGGCGAACACCTTCTACGCGCAGAGCTGGCTGCTGACACACATGCTGGCGCTGTCGGAGGAGTACGGCACCGGCTTCCCGAAGTGCGTGGCGGCGTTCGCCAGGGGGGACCGGGCCGAGAACGTGTTTCAGGCCATCTACGGGAAAAGCCTGGAGCAGGTGGAGAAGGACTTGCACGGGTATCCCTCAAACCTGCGGATTGCCATCCTGGCGACCAAAATGGAGAAGTTCGCCGACAAGCCGGAGGTGGAGCCGCTCGACCCGCTGGAGGCTGAGCTCATCCAGGCGAAGCTGCTGGCCCGCGTCGGGAAGATCGATGAAGCCGACCGGCGGTTCGCGGAGTACCAGAAACAACGGCCGGACGACTGGCGCGCTGAGGAGGCGCTCGGCTACCGGTACTGGCGTTGGAACGACCTCGAGCCGGCCCGAGAACACTTCGCCCGGGCGGTGGAACTCGGCAGTACCAACGCCCGGATGTATTTTGAGTACTCGGCGCTGGCGCGACAGGCGGGCACCAAGAGTGCGGAGGTCATCCCGCTTCTCAAGAAGGCGGTGGAACTCGATCCGGAGTATCGGGAGGCGCATTTCATGCTCGGGCAGTATTTGCTCGGGGAGCGGGACTACGAGGCGGCACTCCGGCAATTCTCCCTGGTGAAGAAGGTCACTCCGGAGCGGGCCCTGCCGCTGTTTCACAATATCGCTCTGGCCTACATCGGCATGGACAAACTGGATGAGGCGGAGAAGGCGGCCGACAGGGCTCGGCAGTACGCCCGGACACCGGAGGAGCAGACCCAGGTGGAGGGGGTGTCAACCTACTTGCGCCAGGTCCGCGAACAGAACGAATACCGGCGCCAGATGGCCGAGCGTAGATCCATGCCCCAGGACGCTCTGGTCGGGGGCGTGAAGGATAGCGGGCGTCCACGACTGTCCCGGGAGCCTGGTTGGGCGGTCGAGGAGCCGGCGCGGGTGCCGGTCGAGAAGAAGACGATTCGGGTGGAGGGGAGCCTGCAATCGGTCGACTGCCTGGGCCAGCGAGCCCGCCTGAACGTCTATGTCGACGGCGAGCTGCGGAGCTTTGCGGTCTACGATCCGACTTCCGTGGTGCTCAAGGGGACCGACGGTGCCGTGGTGGAGCTCACCTGCAGCCAGCAGAAGCTGACGCCGGTAGTGGTGGAGTACGAGCCACGCGAGGATGGGGAGTTGGGCACGATCGGCGCGGTGCGGGTGCTGGAGTTTAACTGACGGGGGAAGAAGAATCGTGAGGTGTCGCCCGGTAAAGGGGGCTCCCTCACGATGCTACGGCTCCATGATTCGATCGGCGAGTTCGGGCGCGACACGTATGAAATCGCTCGTGTTAAGGGTGTAGATTCGTTCCGCCCCTGATTTCCTGGCGCAATGCAGAATCAGTGCATCGTAGACGGCGCCACCTGAGATACCGTGCTCAGAGGCCTGCCGCAGCGCCCGAGCGTATTCCCTGGCGGTGAGCGCTACTGGCGTCACCTGAGCCTCCAGGCTATCGAGAAAGAGCATCGCCCGTTCCGGTGTGATCCGGGGTCTGACCGGTAAGCGTGTCATGACGGAGTACAGCTCCGCGGCACTGTGGGCGGCGCAATGGGCCGAAACACGCTCCGCCGCCTTCCGGAACGCATCCAGGCACGCACGGTGGTGAGGATGGTCGCCGCGGAACACGGCGACCAAAACCGAGGTGTCGAAGAAGACGGTCACCGGGCCAGCTTTCGAATCCGCTCCTCGCGAATCTCGGTGATCATGTCACCGGCCGCTGACGGCTCGACCGACTCCGGATAGTACACCCAGATCCCATGTTCCTTCTTCATGGGGTTCGCTTCCAGTGCGACTTCAAGCTCCAGCCGACCCGATCCCGAAACCGCTCTGAGCCGATCTCCCGGTCGGATGCCGAGTTCGTCTCTCATCGCCTTGGGAATCACGACTCTACCCAACCTGTCGAGGCGCAGCTCTGTCTCCATGATTCCAGTATACATTGGCAATTTCCATCTGAATTGCCAATCCACACGAGGGTGTCGCAACCGCGGGAATGCGCGAGAACGCTTGGTTGGGTGTCGTCCGGAAGGGGACACTGCTGCAGTGGGTATTAGGTAGGTTATGGCTACCAGCCCGCAGTGTCCCCAGGGGGCAGTGGGTGGGGACACTGCGGAGCGTTAGTTCCTGCGGTGGTGCTTAGTCCTGATAGTGGAACTCGCCGACGAAGGAGCTGCGCTCGCGGGGCATGCTCCAGCGGGTGTCGAGTCCGTCGCCCTGGTAGCGTTGGCCAGGGTGTAGGCGGGCATCGCGTGACCGAGTTTCGCCAGCGGCTTGTACCAGACTTCTTCGTTCGAGCAGATGTCGTCGCCATGAG
Organism: Bryobacterales bacterium; assembly: GCA_963809945.1. GTDB lineage: Bacteria > Acidobacteriota > Terriglobia > Bryobacterales > Bryobacteraceae > CAWELS01. The sequence continues at coordinate 112,265 of CAWELS010000049.1, forward strand.
TAAGCGCGCGGGTCTCGATCTTGGCCAGCTCACCGGCGACCAGCTTCGCCTGCCCGCCATGCACATCGTTGTTGGTGACGTCGAGCTCGATGGGGCGGTACTCCACCTTGACGACGTCGCTCAACAGTTCGCCGGACATCTGCTGCGCGAGGCTCTTGAGCGCCATCCGCTGCTCCAGGTTGGCTTTCTCGTCAACGATGAGCACGGCCTTGACCGGAAACGGGTGGGCCAGCTCATATGCCGAGCGTGTTGCTCGCCCGGATGACGCCGACAACGCCGAGCCCGTCAAGTTGCACGCCGTGCCAGGCGCCTTTCTGACGTTCCAGCCGAGGACGGCACGCTTGCCGACGAGGCCGGACTCGCCATTGGCGAAGCAGGGGCCGGTGTAGACATCGGCCGTGCGCGCCTCGACGTAAAAGCCCTGGACGTCGGTCTGTGGGAGGGTGCCGCCGAACGCCATCGCGACGGTAGTCGAGAAACACAAGTGCTGTTGCCGTGAGTAGTCGCATCCCTAGTACTCCTCTGAGAATCTTTACCTACTAGTATAGCATCGGGATGGCGGTCGGCCGATCGATTGCGGAGGGCCCGTTGTGGGGGACGCTGCTGCGGGAGGGTTGGGGTGGATGTGTGAAGGGAGGGGGGAATCAGGTGCAGGGGAAGACGGAGTTCGGGGGCAGGCGGTACCGTCTGCCCCCCTCCGTCAAAGTTGCGCGGTCTCCGGATCCCCAGCTACAGCGGCCGGTAGCAGCCGCGCGTGGCATTGCACTCGTAGTCGTCCCAGCCGGCCGTCGGGTCCGAGGCAGTTCGGGTCTTGTCACACCAGAAGAGGCGGTCGCCCGAGGCGAGCTTGGGTCGTGGGGCGTGTCCACGAACATGCCCTTCCAGCGAAGGAAATCGCAGCGGTCGTCGTCGATGATGATGAGTCTTGCTGTTCCATGTTTCTCTCCTCCATGGGGCGGCCAGCAGGGCCCGTTTCACGGCCACCTTCGCCAGCTGTACCTTGTACGCGTTGTCGTTGAGTGGCTGCGCGCCCGACACCGCGGCCGCACCGGCTGCCTCGGCGACCGCCTCGTCGATCGTCTTGCCCGCGAGGATCGCGGCGCTGCGGCGGCCATGGACGGGCGTCGGCGCCACGTGACCCAGCACGATGCGCGCTCGAGACCGAGTGCCGTCCATCTTCAGGGCGACGGAGGCGGCAACCAGCGGCCAATCGAGAGCCGTCCTTCTCGCGGACCTCGTAGGTGGCGTTCTTCGCGTCGGCCGTGGGCGGCACCATGATCTCGGTGAGGATCTCGTTCGGCCTGAGGTCGACCTCGCGGGTCGAGGCGTCGTGCGGGGCGACGAAGAAATTCGCCACGTCCACGTCACGCGCGCCCGAAGGCGAGGCCAGCTTCACCTTGGCTCCGAGAGCGACCAGCGGCGGGCCGAGGCTCGACGCGCTGACGAAGTAGGCCGGGCCGGTTGCCGAAGATGGAGTGGTAGCGGTTCTCGCCATCCGGCACCAGGCTCTTGCCGTCCTTCATGGCCAGCAGGCCGTAGCCGTTGCGGTAGTACCAGCAGCGGGGCCGCTGGCAGAGGTCGCCGCCGACGGTGCCCATGTTGCGGATCTGCATGCTGCTGATGACCCCGCGCCGCGTGCGGCGAGGCGGGGTACTCGGAGCGCCGCAGCGTGGCGTCGGCCAGCAGTTCGTTGAACGTCACGGTAGCGCCGATGCGCAGGCCCGGCGGAATCTTGGAGATTCCGCCGAAGCTCCTTGATGCCCTTGATGTTGACCACGCGTTGCGGCGAGTGGAGGTACTCCTTCATCAGGCTGATGAGGTCGGTGCCGCCGGCGAGCACATCTGCCTCTCCCCAGCTCGTCCCGAGCAGGCCCGAACGCCTCTTGCAGTGAGTCTGGGATTTGCATATTCGAAGGTCTGCATTACGCTTTCCTCCCTTCCAGCGCAGCCAGAACACGTTAGGAGTCATCGGCACGTTGGGCACCCGGACGCCGATCGCGTTGGCCACCGCGTTGCAGATGGCGCCAATGCCGGGAATCGCGGGCGGTTCGCCGAGGCCGATCACACCGCGTTTGTCGTGCGTCCGGGTCGATGTCCAGGTGACACCACGATTTCGCCGATGTCCTTGATGCCGGCCAGCTTGTAGAACTCCATGTCGGCGTTCAGCATGCGGCCGGTCGCTGGCATCCATAACGCGCTCTTCGTAGAGCGCGCCGCAGATGCGACATGATGCAGGCGCCGTAGACACTGGCTTTCCGCTGTCTTCGGGTTGATGATCAGGCCGCAGTCCTGGACCATGGCGAGCTGATTCATGCTGACGATGCCCGTTTCGATGTCGACGAGACATCGGCGATCTGAGCGCCGCCGACACCGCCGGAAATCACTCCGCCGGGGCTGCGCTGGTTGTTCGATCCGGACTCCTGGATCGGGCTGACGCCGAGCTTCGGGCAGGCCTCCTTCCAGGTGAGGCTCTTCGAAGAGTCGCCCTTGACCATGATCTTGCCGTCACTGGCTACCAACTGGTCCGGGGTCGTGCCGAGCGAACGCGCGACCGCATCGAAAAGCTTCTCGAGCACGTTGAGCGTGGCCTTGCGGGTGGCGGCGGAAACACCGCCGACCGTGGTGGAGCCGCCCGAGGCGCCTGCCTGCGGAAAGGCGTTATCGCCGAGCTTCACGCGGACGTCCTTCATGCCCAGGCCGAGGCTCTCCGCGGCGACCTGCGTGATGATGGTGCGGGTGCCGGTGCCGAGGTCCTGCGTGACCGATCTCGATCTCGACGGCGCCGTCGGGGTGGATCGTGGCCGTGGCCGTGCAGTTGTGGCCGAGGCCGCGTCCAGGTGCCGACGCCGATGCCGAGTCCGCGCTTCACATGCCCGCTGCCGGAGTCGCCGCGCGGATGCCACTTGCGGGCCCAGTCGACCATCTCGGCCGCCTTCTTGAGCTGCGAGGGGTAGACGTCGGCCCGGTCGGTGTACTGGAAGTTCTTGAGGAAGACCTCGAGGGCATCCATCTTGATCGCCGCCGCCAGATCCTCGATGGCCGAGCAGGTCAGGTAGCTGAGCTGCGGGTGGTTCGGCGCCCGCCAGGCGCGCGAGCCGCCGGTGTTGGTGGAGACCGCGGAATGGTTGATGCGCCGGTTGGGGACGTTGCTGAACACGTACGGGGCGAGGTTGGCGTTCAAACCGCCGCCGCCGAAGCCGCCCGTGGACCAGGTCTTCGAATCCCAGGCGGTGATGGTGCCGTCCTTCTTGGCGCCCATCTTGATGTGGCCGTAGAAGGAGGGGCGATTGCCGGCGATGATGAGGTCGGTGCGGCGGTCGAGGTGGAACTTGACCGGCCGGCCGCCGGAACTTTTCGACAGCAGGGCCGTTTCCGATCCCCAACGGTCCGAGGAGAACTTGCTGCCGAAGCCGCCGCCCATATGGTCCTGGTGGACATGGACGTTGGTGGCGGGGATCTCGAGGCTCTTGGCGACCTCGCCGCCGACGCCGGAGACGAACTGCGTGGACGGGCTGTACTCGACGTGCTCTCCGTCGAAGCCGATCACCTGCCCGTGCGTTTCGTGACAGCAGTGCGTGAGCACCGGAATGCCGTAGTCGCCTTCGGAGACGACGTCGGCGTCGGCGAGTGCCTGATCGGGATCGCCGGTGACGACTTCGCCCGAGGGGCTGGCGCGGTTCATGCTCTGCGCCTTGGCCAGGTCGTCTTCCTTGACCAGGTGGTCGTCGAAGACTTCGTACTCGACCTTGATCATGCGGATGGCGTCGCGGGCGCGTTCCTCGGTGTTGGCCGAGACCATGGCGACTTCGGTTCCCGCCCACTGGATTTCGGTGCCGGGGCCGGAGGTCACCTGCACACCGGACACGCCGGGTGCGCTCTCCGCCTCGCTGGTGTCGACGCTGGTGATGCGGGCATGCGGATGGGGGCAGGTCAGCAGGGCGCTGAACAGCATCCCGGGCATGACCACGTCCTGGCTGTAGCGGGCCCTGCCGCTCGACTTGGCCGGGCCGTCGAGACGGTTCAGCGCGCGGCCCATGACGCGGCGCTGGTCCATCGGTGGCCAACTGTAATCAGGCATTTCTCCCTCCCATCGCTCTCGATGCCTCGACCACGGCGCGGCGAATGCCCATGTAGGTCCCGCAGCGGCAGAGATTGCCGCCGAGACCGTCGCGGACCTCTTCGTCGCTCGGGTACGGATTTTCATCGAGGAATGCCTTCGACGCCACGACGAACCCCGGCGTGCAGAAGCCGCACTGCTGGGCGTCGTTGTTGACGAAGGCCTTCATGACCGGGTGCAGCTCGTTCTCCGTGGACAGGCTTTCGATGGTCTCGATCTTCCGGCCCTGGGCGTCGATGGCGAGCATTGTGCAGCCGTAGACGGCCTTGCCGTCCACCAGTACCGTGCAGGCGCCGCAGGTGCCGCGGTCGCAGACCCGCTTGGCTCCCGTGAGGCCCAGATGATTGCGCAGCGCGTCGAGCAGGGTGACCCGGGGCTCGACCGAGAGCCTGCGCTCCATTCCGTTGATCGATAAGGTTATCGGTACCTCGCCGGGACCGACCGCTTCACCGGCCGGTGCCGCTTTGGCTTCCGTTTCAAGGATTCCCGTTCCGACGACGCCTCCGCTGATGCCCACGCCTTGCAGAAATCCACGGCGTGAGAAACCGCTGTCGGGCGTCTTCCGAACGTCAGAGTCGTTCTTCGACTTCACTAGACACCGCCTTTCTTGCCCTATCTTGTCAATGGTCCGAGTTTTTCCCGCTCCAGGTTGAATGGTAATTCGGAGACAGTCCGATTTCCAGGAGGTCAGTTGTTCCCAGTGAAAAGGCCTCTATTCAAGAGACTGCAGACTGCCTCGAACGTTGGCAAATATGCGTTGAATATAGCAGATGACGGGGCTGACCTACAAGGATGCAGGATTCCGGCGTTGCCTTCAGAGTCAGGGGAGCCGGAGGGAAGAAGGCAGCATCTCCCGTGCCTGGCGGCGGAGCGCGAGTTCTGTGGTCACCGAACGCGCCTCGATCAAGCTCCACTCATCGGTGGCAACCGTACCGTGCCCGGCCATCGAGTCGACCACGAGGCTGGGGAGAGCTGCCAGCGTCGCGGCTGCCTCGGGTGGTTGCGGAGCGGGATTCCAGGTGGAAGGGATCTCGACGGGACGGTCCGAGGCGAAGAAGATCATGTTGCCGAGGCCGTGCGGATCCGGGTTGCTGGCCACGGCGAGCAGTTGCGGGAAGACGGACCGGATGGTGGCCGCGACATCGTACACGATCGGGCTGTCGTGACCGTCCACTGCCACGTTGACCGCCAGGATGCCACGGGGATTGAGATGGTCTCTCATCTCCGCGAAAGCCTCCCGCGAGAGCAGATGGCTGGGCACGGAGCCGCCCATGAAGGCGTCGAGAATCACGAAATCGAACCGCCGCAAGCTCCGGTGCAGATAGAATCGTCCGTCGGCGACAGTGACGTCAGTGTCCGATTCGTCGAAACCGAAATAGCGGGAGGCGGTTTCAAACACCACCGGGTCCAACTCCACCGCGGCGGTGCTGATGCCATGCCGGTGCAGCGTTCCAACCATGTCACCACCCCCCAGCCCGATCAGCAGGGCGGTCCGCCCATCCGGGTGCAGGTAGGGCAGGGCGCCGACTACCCACACGTGCGGCATGGCCGCTTCCCCGTCGCCGATGTCCCTGGCGGTGTGACACAAGTTGTCGATGAACATCATCCGGTAGTCACCCATTTCGGCCACCCGGACGGTGCCATAGAAACTCGGCCGGTTGGAGAGTACAGTGGCGTCGCGGTCATGCCACTGCTGACGCGGAAGATACGATCCCGGCGCGGCCAGCATGATACCGGCGAGAAGCAAGACGGGAAGCGCGCCGAGCCACGGCCGGCGGCAGCGGAGCAGCCACCGGATAAGTGCCAGCATTAACAGTAATAAGGACGTTAGGATACAGATAGTCGTGACGGACACGGCCGGGAAGAGCAGAAAGCCGGCCGTCAGCGCGCCGAAGACGCCACCCGCCGTGGACAAGGCGTATACATTCCCGGAGGAGCGCCCGACATGAGTCAGATCACGGACGGCCAGCTTCACCGCCACTGGCGTGACCATGCCCAGCAGAAGTAACGCTGGACCGAAGCCGATAAGCGCGGTCAGCAGAATCGCCGCCCGGAAATCGATGGCCGTCAAATAGTCGGAGATCTTGGTGATGAGCGTCGGAATAACCGCCACCCAGATCGCGGAACAGGCAATCAGCCTGTCCAGTAGTGAGGGCTCGCCTCGGGTGTCGGCCAGCACGCCGCCCAGCCAATAGCCGGCGGCCAGTGCCACCAGAGTCACGGTAATCAGTGACGACCAGACATAGATGCTATTTCCAAAGTAAGGAGCGAGAAGCCGCGTGCCGAGGATCTCGAGAACCAATACGGCTGCTCCAGTAAGGAAGATCGTAACCGCTATGGTGCGATCAGTTGACGTGGCCCGTCTGTCCGGTCCTTCGACCGCGGGCTGTGATGCTGCACTCATCCGGACTCGCCTCGGTTAGCAGGTCGATTCTACCATGTTTGTGGCGTATTATCATGTTCAATTGGGAAAATAGTCCTTGCATTTAGTGAGTACCATGCGTTTCTTTCGGCGGGTGATCCGGAGGACAGCTTAAGTTAAATCCGAACAAAGGGCGGGGAAATGATTCGAAGCTTAGTAGAAGCACGTAGTACGGAGGTAACGTTAGTCCTATGCGGAGTTCTGCCACGATTCGATAGCCGACCGCCGGATCCAGCCGTGACCATTACCAGCAGGGGCCTCTGTCATACCGGCGGTACTGCTGCCGGGCCGGGCCTCACCGGCGGCCGAGTTAGTTGGCAGCGACACTCTCGGCGGCCTCGGCCACGGTGAAGTAGGTGCAGTCGGGATGATGGAACACGAGCGCGCTGACGGTCGCTTCCGGCTCCATCATGAAACCCTCGGTGAGCGAGACACCGATCTCCTCGGGCTGGAGCAGCTTCCAGATGCCGGCCTGGTCCTCGAGCCGCGGGCAGGCCGGGTAGCCAAAACTGTAGCGTTTGCCGCGATAGCGGGCCGTGAATCGTTGTTTCATTGTCGTCGACGGCGGATCGGGGAATCCCCAGTCCTCTCGCAGACGCCGGTGGAGCCACTCCGCGCAGGCTTCGGCCGTTTCGAGCGCCAGGGCCTGCAGTCCGTGCGCCAGGAGGAACTCGCCGTCGGCCTTGGCCTTCTCGGCCCGCTCGCGGATGCCCTCGCCCGCCGTGCACACGAGCAGCGCAATGTGGTCCGGGCCGTTGTCATCCGCGGGCAGAACGTAGTCGGCGAGCGAGAGCCCGTCTTCCTTTTCCTGCCGGCCGAACTGGAACGAGTGGACCGGCGCGCCCGTGTCGGGTGCGAACAGGTGGACGGTGTTGCCTTCGGACGCGGCGCCGAAGAACCGCCAGACGGCGCGTACCTTCATGAACGAAGCGGCCTCGCGCTTCACCTCTTCCATGCGGTTGTGGAGGTCCAGGGCCTTGGCGTCGTGCTCGGCGAGCATCTTCTCGAAGTTTCCCTTGAAGCCCATGTGACGGCCATAGAGCATGTAGGGGTTGACATAGCTCCAGATCTCGGCGAGGTCGGGCACATCGCGGACCTTACGTTCGGGGTAGGGAAGCGGTGGCTTGGGTATGTCGGTAGCGACCTTGGAGCTGCGGCGTTCGGGTGCCGGTGCCGGTTCTGGCGGAGGCGGAGCCGCTCCGGTGGCCGTCGCGCCGGGCGCGTATTCGGCCAGAGATTGCTCGCGCGTGGCCGGGTCCATAATTTCGTTGAGGAGCCGGAGCCCGCTCATGGCATCCTTGGAGTAAATCGTCGGCGAGCCGTAAGCGGGCGCGATCTTGTTCCGCGTGAACTTATTTGTCAGTGCGGCGCCGCCGACCAGGAGCGGCACCTGAATGCCGGCGTCCTTTAGGTCTTCACCGGTAATCACCATCTGCTGGGCGCTTTTCACCAGCAGTCCGCTGAGTCCAATGACGTCGGGGCGGTGCTCGCCATAGGCGCGGATCAGCTCTTCGGGTGGCACCTTGATGCCGAGGTTGATTACGCGGTAGCCGTTATTCGAGAAGATGATGTCGACCAGGTTCTTGCCGATGTCGTGGACGTCGCCTTTGACGGTGGCGAGCAGGACGCGGCCCCGGGTCGAGCTTTCCGTCTTCTCCATGTACTGCTCGAGGTGCCCCACGGCCGCCTTCATTGCCTCGGCGGACTGCAGAACCTCGGCGACGATCAGCTCGTTATTGTTGAACAGGCGTCCCACCTCGTTCATGCCGGCCATCAGCGGACCGTTGATGATCTCGAGCGGGGCCGCCCCCGAGGCACGCTTACGCTCCAGGTCGTCGATGAGCCCTTCTTTGGTGCCTTCCACGATGTAGTTGGCCAGGCGCTCATCGAGCGGCAGCTCGGCCGCCGTTTTCTTCTTGCGGCCGGTGGCGTCGCGGAAGCGCGCCGTGATGGTGGCGATATGGAACTGGTTGACGGTGGCCCGCTGTTCGCGGCTCTGCTGGCGCCAGTCCGCGGGGGCGTTCCGCAGCAGTTCGGCGTCCTTGTGGCCATCCGGAACGCTCGCCGGGGGGCTATTGAACAGAAGATCCTCGGCCATCCGCCGCTCGTCGGCCGGGATGGAGGCGAAGCGCTCGAGCTTTTCCGAATTGACGATGGCGAGGTCGAGGCCGGACTTGGTGCAGTGATAGAGGAAGACTGAATTGACCACCTCCCGCGCCGCGGGCGGCAGGCCGAAGGAGATGTTCGAGATGCCGAGAATAGTCTTGACGTGGGGCAGCTTCTCCTTGACCAGGCGCACCGCCTCTATCGTCTCGACGGCGCCGCCGATGTAGTTCTCGTCCCCGGTGGCGCAGGGGAACACCAGCGGATCGATAACGATGTCCTCGGCCGGGATACCGTACTTACTGGTGAGCAATCCGAGGGAGCGCTCGGCGACCGCCAGTTTGCGCTCGCGCGTGAACGCCTGCGCCTGGACCGGGTCCTCATCGATACAACCGACCACGAGCGCCGCCCCGTAGCGCCGCGCGATGGGGCACATGATCTCGAACTTCTCCTCGCCATCCTCGAGGTTGATCGAGTTAATGATGCTCTTTCCCTGGCAGTAAGTGAGCGCCAGCTCGACGGCGTTCGGGTCCGTCGTGTCGATCATGAGCGGCGCCTTGGTTTTGCGGATCAGGTGCTCGAAGAAGGGCGGGATGTCTTCGATCTCGTCCCGCTCGCTGGACTGCAGGCAGACGTCGATGATGTGGGCGCCGTTGCGCACCTGCCGCCGGGCGATCTCGGTGCCCTCTTCCCACTTCTCTTCATTGATAAGCCGTTTGAACTTGCGCGAGCCGATGACGTTGGTTCGCTCGCCGACAATCAGCGGGCGGTTGTCATCGTCGGCCTCGACCAATTCGATGCCCGAGTAGTACGCTCGCCGGGACGGCTGGCGCGGCTGGCGCGGTGTTCTGCCCTCGGTCATCTGGGCGATGCGGCGAATGTAGTCCGGGGTGGTGCCGCAGCAGCCGCCGACCATGTTGAGCCAGCCGTGATCGGCGAACTTCTCAAGCTGGCGCGGCGAGCGACTCGGGCGTCTCGTCGTAGGTGCCTTCCTCGTTTGGCAGTCCGGCATTGGGGTAGCAGGAAAGCCGCACAGTGGCCATCTGGTCGAGCGTCCGGACGTGGTCCGTCATGAACTCCGGTCCGGTGGCGCAGTTCAGTCCGATGGAAAGCAGGTCGGCGTGGGCGACCGAGACCCAGAAGGCGTCGGCGGTCTGCCCGGCGAGCATCGTCCCCATCGGCTCGATGGTGCCGGAGACCATGACCGGGATGCGGATGCCCAGTTCGCCGCGGAGCCGCTCAATGGCGAGCAGCGCCGCCTTGGTATTGCGCGTATCCTGGCAGGTTTCGATCAACAGAACGTCGGCGCCGCCTTCCATCAGTCCCTTCGCCTGGACGTAGAAATTCTCGCGAAGCCCCTCGAAGGCGATGCCGCCGGTGACAGTGATGGCTTTGGTGGTGGGGCCCATCGATCCGGCGACAAAGCGTGGACGGCCGGGGCGCGCCGCCTCCTCCGCCGCCTGTCTCGCGAGTTCCGCCGCGCGGCGGTTGAGTTCGAGCGCTTTGTCCTCCAACCCGTACTCGGCCAGCACGAGCGGCGTCGCGCCGAAAGTGTCCGTTTCAACGATGTCCGAGCCGGCGTCGAAATAGGCGCGGTGGACGTCCAGGATGACGTCCGGCCGCGTGGCGACGAGGTTCTCGTTGCAGCCCTCCAGCGCCGGACCGCCGAAGTCGTCCGCCGTGAGGTTCTTCTGTTGCAGGACGGTGCCCATAGCGCCGTCGAGAACAACAATACGAGTATTCAGGGCGTCGAGCAGCCCCTCGATACGGTTTTCATGGTCTGTCATGAGGAATTAGGCTAGCGTTGTTGTCATTTTACCATCTGGTCGTGCGCGGGCCTCTGGACAAGGGGGGGCGTCTCCGTGATCCGCTTGGGCCGCCCGGTAGAGCGGGGCAGCCGGGCGAACTTCAGACGAGAGTTCTGGACGGAGTTCCCATGGTCCGGCTGGGCCACCCAAACGGATGAAAGCCGCACCGGGCTGGTGAGAGCATAAGACCGCGATCGAGGCGTTGTGCTCCGCTCCCTCTGATCGCGGCCCAGAGTCGGCGAGACGCTCCTCCCGGAGCCGTGACCGAAGGGAGCGGAGCCTGCGCCCTGACAATGATGGAAGGCGCAACTTACAACGGAGCGATTGACGGGTCGTGCTACTGCTGTTCCGCCGCCGCTTGGCCGGAACCGAAACGCTGCAAGGCGATCGCTTCGCTGCCTCGGGTGAGGTGGATGCTGTCGCCGGCTTCAACTTCGATGGAATCACCTCGGTCGGCGACGGTGGCCTCGCCCTTGGTGACGGTCAATTGTGGCGGTGTCTTCTCGAGGGTATAGTCGCCGCGCTTCGTGACGTCTACCCGCACATCGCCGACGTAGACGGTGATGTGGCGTCTCTTGAGGCCCTTGCTCTTCTTGCAGCGGAGGCGGACGGAACCGGTGATCAATTCGACCACCGGATGCAGGAGCCCGTTGTCGATCAGGCGGATCTCACTCGCCGTGCGCACATCAAGCAATACGCCCGGCGCCAGCACCAGCGTCGCTTCCCCGTCGCTGACCCGCAGTACGGACTGCTTCGGCAGCATGGGAAAGCGTGTGGGGCTCTGTTCGAGCGCGCGTTCATCGACGTGGACTTCGCCCTCGAACGAGTAAATCAGGCCTGCCCGCGTGGCAACGACATCTTGCGCGACCGCGGCCAGCGGAAATGCCACCAACAACGCGGTGGTGAGCACCGTTCGGTTCATCGCCTTATTCTAAGGACCTGCCGAACCGCATCTAACAGGCCCCGGGAGTTCCAACGTGCTCCCGATTGAGTACTGGCTAGAATATCACCAACTTGGCGAGGAGTACAGAGATTTCCGACTCTTTCTTCCTGTTTCGATCGCCAGCGAGTCCACAGCCTCATTACAATGGCTTTATGACCCCCCGACGCGAATTTCATCAAGACCGCAGCCGGCGCCCTGGCCATGGCGCCCGCGCTGCTCTCGCAGAACTCCAAAGTGCGAATCGGCGTCATTGGCTGCGGCTGGTACGGGATCGTCAACATCAACGCCGCATTCGAGGCGGGCGGCGTCGAATGCGTGGCAGTTTGCGACGTGGATTCCGATCACCTGAACACCGCGGCCAACGACTATCGAGAAGCGCCAAGGCACCAGGCCGAAAACCTTCTCCGATTACCGCGAGATGTATGAGATGCCCAACCTCGACGCGGTGATCATCGCCACCCCTCCGCACTGGCATGCCCTGCCGTTCATCGATGCCTGCAAGAAAGGATTGGCTATTTATGCCGAGAAGCCGCTCGGCTACGATATCCGCGAAGGCCGCGCCATGGTCAACGCGTGGAAGCAGGCCGGCAACATCGTCAAATGCGGATTCCAGCGACGGACCGGCGCCAACTTCAACGCCGCGCGCGACTACATCCGGTCGGGCAACGCCGGCCGCATCGTCCAGGTCGACGTCAACATCCACTACCAGCGCCGAAGTGCTCGACACGACGCCGCAGGACCCGCCCGGCTGCGCTTGATTGGGAGCACTGGTGCGGTCCCGCGCCGAAGCTTCCCTACTGCCCGAACATCGGACACAAGGCGTGGCGTCTTGAAGAGAAGTACGGGAACGGGCACCTGGTCGATTGGGGCATCCACCTCGTCGACATGACGCGCTGGATACTCGATCTTGGCGTGCCGAAGTCGGTGACCTCGATGGGCGGCATCTACGAGTATGTCGGCAAGGTCACGACACCCGATACGCTGACCACGCACTTCGAGTACGAGCAGTGTCCCGTCGTGTGGCGGCACCGGTGCTGGGGCGCGGCCGAGTACGACCAGACGACACTACGCGCCATCCTCTTCTACGGCGAGAAGGAGACCGTCTACGCCAACGATGACCGGTGGGCGGTCGTGCCCCGGGGCCAGGACCCGCAGAAGAAGCTCCTGGTGGAGAAAGGGCCCGAGGTCCGTGTTCTCTCCATGGACAGCTTCCTGAAGGCCGTCCGGGCCGGGAAGCCGGCCGACTGTCCGCCTGACGATGGCTTCCAGGCGACGGTCGCCGTCCAGTTGGGCATGATTGCCTACAAGACCAGGGCCCGCGTCGACTGGGATCCGGAAACCGAGAGCATCACGAACAACCCCGCCGGCCAGGCGCTGCTGAAGCGCGAGTACCGGGCGCCGTACGTGCACCCGTACAAAGGCTAGCCCCGGCGGAGTCCTGGGCAACGGCTTCAGACCGTGGCGACCCAACGTTTAGCGTTGGCGAGAATCCCCAACGCGGCAGACTCCGCTGCCTTCGGTCACGGCTCAGAGTCGGTCGAGCGCCGCTAACAGAGCCGCGACCAGAGGGAGCGGAGTCCGGTTTTCAAGGGTGCGCTCCCCTTTTAGTGAACCGGCGCCGCCGAGGGAACCAGGTAGCTGATAACCATATAGATGCCGTAGACGCCCAGCAGCACGAAGCCGAAGGGGCGCTTCAGGTGGTCGCCAGAGAAGATGATGCCGGCGCGGAAGATGAGCAGGACCGCCAGCATGATCGGGAACAGGACGATGAAGAAGTGACCGCCCGCTCCGAGTCCCGAGGGCGTCACGGCCGCCGCGGCGCCGGAGACGAACAGCACGTTCAGAATATCGGCGCCGACGATGTTGCCGACGGCCAATTCCCCGTGTCCTTTGCGCGCGGCGGTGACGGCGGTAATCAGCTCCGGCAGTGACGTGCCGAAGGCCACCAGCGTGGCGGCGATGACGCTCTCGGGCACGGAGAGACGTTCGGCGGCTTCGGTGATGGCCGGGATCAGGATTCGCGCCGACACGACGACCAGCCCCACAGCGGCCACCAGCTTGACTACGATCAGCGGCGTCGAAGAGGCGATGTCGCGTTCATGCGAGCTGACCGTGTCGTCCCGTGTCTCCTGCCGCGCCCAGCGCACCGAGAGCCACATGTAGACGGCCAGCGCGGCGAGGAAGACGTACCCCGCGAGTCGGTGCATCTGGCCGCCGGTGGTAAAGGTCGCGGCCGGGTTCGTCCACGGGAAACAGACAGCGACGAGAGCCACCGCGGCGCCGAACTGAATCCAGCCCTGCCGGTTGACGATACCGCGATTGATCGGCAGCGGCGAGATCAGACATGCGAGACCGAGGATCAGTCCGGTATCGCAGATGATCGAGCCGACCGCGTTGCCGAGCGCCAGCCCAGGACTGCCCTGAATGGCGGCCAACACCGAGACGGCCGCCTCCGGCGTGGTGGTTCCGAGACTGACGATGGTGGCGCCGATGATGACCTTGGGCAGACCGGATTTCTCCGATAGGACCACCGCCTCGTCCACCAGCCAGTCGGCCGAGCGGCCGAGCAGACCCAGGCTGGCGACGATGACCAGTAGCAGGAATCCCCAGTGGAGGTTGGCGAAAAACTGTCCGAGCGCCTGTTCCATCGAGCTAGGATTCGGTTCCTTCGCTGCCGCCGATGCGGGACACGCCCAGCGTAACGATGAAGCCCGCCACGATCAACCCGAGCGAGCCGGCGACCTGACCGGCGCTCGGCTGGAAGGGCTCGAGCGGGTAGTCCTCGGGATCGATTTCGGTCAGTGTCGCCGCGGTGACGGCGCGGCCCTTGACGACGTCACCGGGCTCGGGCCGGACGCCCTGCTGGAAAGGCCATAGGCCGAGCACGGCGCCGAGCAGTAGCCCCAGCAGCACGCCGAGCGTGGGTTTCCGGTACCGTTCGAGCAGCAGTTTCATGAGGTTGCTTACGCCGACCACGCCGATGACGACACCGACACCGACCGGAATAAATACGTGCATGGCCTCGAATACTTGCGGCCAGTTCTGTGCCTCCACGCCGGTCTTCGCGTGGTCGATCGCACTGAGAATCGGGATGTACTGGCCCAGGACCAGTAGCAGGTAGCCGCCCGAGACGCCGGGCAGGATCATGGCCGAGGAGCCGGCGACGCCGGCGAACAGTAGCATGCCGTAGGCGTGGCCTCCGCTCGCGCCGCCGCCGCCCGGCTGGGCCAGCGCCATCAGCGCCATGACTACGATCCCGGCGATCGCGCCTACGATGGCCGCCGGGTTGAGCGGCCGCAGCAGGCGCCACACCACCGGGACGCCGCCCAGGGTGAGGCCGATGAAGAGGCTGAACATGATCCAGCGATGATCGACGACGAGTCCCTTGATGAGACCCGCGAATAGAACGATGGAGAGTGCTGCCGCCCCGGCGATGGCGCCCAGCGTCAGCAGGTTCCGGAGCCGGAACTTGAGCGTGGTGATTTCGGCGATGCCGCCGACGAAGAGCGGGTAGATGCCGGCGGCCAGCAGCATCGTTCCCCCGGAGATGCCGGGGACGAGGTTGGCAAGGCCCATGAGCGTGCCGCCGATAAGGGACCGAAGCAGAACAGGTGCAAGCCTGCCGGGCGAGTCGAGCGTTGATTCCACCATACGGGCACGAAGTTAATTCCCTATCGTAGCGCGACGCCCCTTTTGGCGGTTCACTTCCGTGTCATGGTGCGTGCTAGCTTGTGAGCATGAGACGGCGTTTTTCGCTTCTGCTGGTGGCGCTGCTGGGCAGCCTGCTGATCGGGGCGGCGTGCAACGGGGCCGATACACGCTCGCTCACCATCCTCCATACCAACGATCTGCACGCGCACTTCCTGCCGGACGACCACGGCCGCGGAGGCTTCGCCCAGCTTGCCACCGCCATCCGCATGGAGCGGGAGCGGTCCCGGGCGACGCTTGTCCTCAATGCGGGCGATTTGGTCCAGGGGACGCCCGTATCGTCGATCTTTGAAGGCGTGCCGTGCTACGAGGTGGCCAGCCGGATGGGCTTCGATGCCAGTGTGCTTGGCAATCACGAGTTCGATTACACCTGGCGGAAGATTCCGGACTTTGTCGCGGCCGCGAGCTTTCCCATCGTGACGGCGAACGTCGTCGACCCGAACGGCCGGCTGCTCGCACCCGCACCGTACGTCATCCTCGAGCGGGGCGGCTTGCGCGTGGGCGTAATCGGTGTCCTGCTCGAGCGGCTTGACGAACTGACCAAGGCCCATCAGCGCGGCGACTGGCGGGTGCTGCCGGTGGCGGAGACAGTGCGCCGCTACGCCCGCGAGATCGAGGACAAGACGGACCTGATCGTCGTGCTCGGGCACCTGTATGAAGAGGAAGAAAAGGAGATCCTCGAGACGGTGCCGGAGGTCGACGTGGTCGTCAGCGGGCACAACCACGCCGGCCTCAGAGAGCCGGTGGTGGTGGACGGGCGCATTCTGGTCCGGGTGCGGTCCTACGGGGTCGAGCTCGGGCGGCTGGATCTGGAGGTCGATCGCAAGACCGGCACGGTGGCGTCGCACCGGTGGCGGATCATCAAGGTCAACAGCTCCGACTATCCCGCCGATCCAGACGTCGAAGCCCTGGTCGACAAGTGGGAGAGCAAGGTGTCCGAGGTCGTCGACGTTCCCATCGGCACGTCGAAGCGGGAGATCCGGCAGGAGGAGGTCCGCAAGATGATCGAGGAAGCGATGGCGGACGCCGTCGGCGCGGACCTGGCGTTTACGAATGCCGGCGGGGTCCGCGATGTCATTCCGGAGGGCGAGATCCTGGTCCGGCACATTTGGAACATCCTGCCGTTCGGTAACCGGATTGTCTACGGGCGCCTCTACGGCCGGGACCTGCCGGAAGCGCTGCGGCAGGGACGCAAGATCGACCCGGGCAAGCTCTACACGGTGGCCACCAACGACTTCATCGAGGAGCAATGGCGGACGAGAGACGGTGTGAAACTCACCGAGCAGGGTCCGCTGGTCCGGGAGGCCCTAATCGACTACATCAAGGAGCGGCGGGTACTGGAGTAAGGCGGACGTCCCCGCCCGCGCGCGACCTCCGGTCGCGCTGCTGCTGACGCTGGCAGATTCGCCGAAGGATTCCCAACAGCCCAGGTGACGTGTGTCTCTTCTTGTTCGGGCGCCGTGGGTTGTGGAAGAGGGGCCGACCAGAGGGTCGGCCGCGGACGGTTGACGTCCGCCCTACAGCGTCACCGTCTTCGCGGCCGACCACTGGGCGTCAATGATGTCGGGCATGCCGGCCACGGTTCCGACGGCGACGCGGTCCGTAAGGCCGAAGTAATCGAGGCAGGTCTTGCACACGATGAGCCGGACGCCGCGCGATTCGAGCTGCTTGAGCTGCGCGACCACCGGCGACCCTTCGACCACCAACCTCACGCCATCCGTGTAGAAACAGATCGCCTCGGGCAGCGGCTCCTTGTCCTCGAGCAGTTGCAGGTACTTCGCGATGAGCGTGCGCTGGAGCCCAAGGTCGGCGTGACCCATGCCGGCGTGCGGGATCAGGATGACCGTCGAGAGTGGTTCTGGCATCTCCCAATTGTACGTAGACGCGCATCACCGGGATGCTCGGTATCATGGATGATAGGGGGCCGGTTCAAGTTCCATGCACGTTGACGCATCTGAAAAAGAGTGGTCCGCCCAGGAGATCCATCAACTGATCCGCGATCGGATCCGGCCGTTTCTGCCGGTTCTCGCCCGGTGCCAGTCGACCGAAGAGCTGCACCGGCACCCCATTTACCAGCGCCTGGAAAGTGCGATCATCCGGGTCCTCGCGTCACCGGAGGTCGGCCATTTCAGGGGTGTCGACGCTCCGGCCAAGGACCGCTACCGGTTTCTCGCCTGGAACGTCGAGCGGGGCATTGAGCTCGACGGCCAGATCCGCGCTTTTCGCGAGCACGACTATCTGAAGACCTGCGACGTAGTCCTGCTCACCGAGACCGATATCGGCATGGCTCGGTCAGGCAACCGCGACGTCGCGCGCACGCTCGCCGAGGAACTGGGTTTCCACTACGCCTTCGCCCCCTGCTACCTGAATCTCGCCAAGGGCGCCGGCGCCGAGCGTTCGATCGAAGGGGAAAACGACCTCGGCCTGCACGGCAACGCCTTGCTGAGCCGCTACCCGATCCGGCATGTCCGTGCCATTCCGCTCGAAAACGGCATCGACAAGATGGCCGGTCGCGAGAAGCGCCTGGGCTGTCAGGCGGCGGTATCCGCCGAGGTGGTTTTCCCCAACCTGACGCTGACCGCGGTCTCGGTCCACCTGGACGCCAACTCGACCCAAAATCACCGGCGGGACCAGATGCAGGCGGTGCTCGATGCGATTCCGCGGCAGGGACCGGCCGTCGTGGGCGGCGATTGGAACACCACCACCTTTAATTCAGCCACCGCGCGCGACGCGATCCTCGGTTACTGGCTGCGGGTCCTGATGGGGCCGAACCGCGTGATCCGGAACCACTACCTGCACCCGTACCGCCGCTTCGAGCGCCGGCTCTTCGAGCTGCTCGAGTCCCGCGGGTTCGACTACCGGGCGGCCAACCGGCTCGGTGAATATACGATCTACTACGACTTCAATAATGTCCGGACCTACCAGTCGCTGGCCGAGTGGGTGCCCCGCTGGTGTTTCCCTTTTATTCGCTGGGCTCTTGGCAAGAACAACGGGCGCTGTCCGCTGAAGCTCGACTGGTTCGCCGCCCGTGATCTCGAGGTCGTCGAACCGGTTGTCGTCCACGATCTCAGGGAGCGCCGCGAGACGCCCCTGTCCGACCACGACGCCATTGGCGTGGATATACAGGTCCGTTGATGCCCGAATCAGGCCGCCGAACAGCGCTTTCCGGCCATTGTTGCAGTATTATGAAACACTATGGGTACGTCTTCCACCAGAGCCGACGCACAGTCCACCGCCGATTCGATCATGAAGCTGGAGGCAGAATGCCTCGTCCAGAACTACGCGCGCTATCCGGTGGTGATCCACCGCGGCAGAGGATGCCTGCTCTACGACGTGGACGGAAAGCGCTACTATGACCTGATCTCCGGCATCGGTGTCAACGCCCTCGGGCACGCTCATCCGCGGATCGTGAAGGTAATCAAGGAGCAGGCCGGTCTGCTCATCCACTGCTCGAACCTGTACTACCACGAGTACCAGGGCAAGCTGGCCGAGAGGCTGGCGCGAATCAGCGGACTCCAGCGCACTTTCTTCGCCAACTCCGGGGCGGAAGCCACCGAGGGCGGCTTGAAGATGATCCGCGCGCACGGGCGGGCGATCAGTCCGGACAAGTACGAGATCGTCTCCCTCGAGGGATCGTTCCACGGGCGGACCTTCGGCGCCATCTCGGTCACCGGACAGACCAAGGTCCGGGGCGCATTCGAGCCGGTGCTGCCCGGCGTGAAGTTCATCCAGCCAAACGATATCGCCGCTCTGGAGGCGGTGGTGGGCGACAATACGGCCGGCATCGTGCTCGAGGGTATTCAGGGGGAAGGCGGCGTCCAGGCGATGGACGATGCCTTTGTCCGCAAGGCCCGCGAACTCGCCGACCAACACAACGCGCTGCTCCTGTTCGATGAGATCCAGTGTGGTGTCGCCCGTACCGGTAAGTATTTCACCTACCAGTTGCTCGACCCGGTGGTGCTGCCCGACATTCTGCTCGTCGCCAAACCGCTGGCCGCCGGGCTGCCGCTGGGCGCGATCGTGGCCAGTGAGAAGGCCGCCGCGGCGCTCGGCAAGGGATCCCACGGTTCCACGTTCGGCGGCGGGGCGCTCTCATGCCGGGTGGCCCTCGAGGTTCTGGATCTGCTGGACGAGCTGATGCCGCAGATTTACCAACTGGGCGGCTACTTCCGGATGAAGCTCGAGGAGATGGCGCGGCATTTCCGGTTCATCAAGGAGATCCGCTGCCACGGCCTCATGATCGGCATTGAACTCGACATCCCCGGCGCTCCACTGGTCCAGGATGCGCTGGAAAATGGACTGCTGATCAACTGCACGCAGGAACGCGTGATCCGCCTGCTGCCGCCGTACATCATGTCCGAGCAGGAGGTCGACAAGGCGCTGCAGATCCTGGATCGTGTCTTCAAGAAGGGCCGGGAGACGTTCGTCGAAAGCGGCAAGGCCGACAAGCTGCTGGAAGAGTAAGCGGGTGGCTGGTGGCCGGCAACTTGGCCGCTCCGTTGAAAGTCATCGTGGGGCGGGCTTTAGCTGCTCGGGGCTTCAGCCCCGATCCTCCGATCGCGACTTTCATCCTTTTGGCGGCGGCCCATGGGGCCTCCGTTGAAAGTTGCGCCTTCCCGTCGCGATGAGGTGGCAAACTCCGCTCCCTTCGGTCACGGCTCGCAAGTGAGCGTTCGGCCGACTGCGAGCCGCGACCAGAGGGAGCGGAGTCCGGTTAGACGTCCTACTCGTAAGGCACAATCGACGCGTTGATCAGGATGTACAGCATATAGGCCGCGTCAAGACCTGGCGCCGTGGAGCGGTTCTGGTCGAGCCGGGACATCCTCCCGACGCCTAGTATCGATGCCGGGTTGGCCGGATTCTGCACCTCCGAACCGGTGGCCGGCAGCGCCGCCAGGACCCACCCGGGAACGGTGAATTGTCCGGCACCGATCGGCCCCGCGCAGAGGAAGGAAGCCACCACCCCGCGGTCCTTGCGGGCCGAGTAGCCGAGCACCAGCGCGATCTCCTGGCTGGCGTTGCCGCCGGTCCACGTGACGGTCAGGTCCTGCCCCCGCACGACGTTCTGAATCGCGTTGCGATTGGTCCACGTGAATTGCGAGGCGGGAATTGAGATGCTGGCGTGGAATGAACCCACATCGCTGCCCCCGGCGCCGTTGTCGAACGTGTACATCCCCGGCGTGAGCAGGTTATGAGCCGGGTCCTCAATGGCGAACGCGGAGCCCTCATGGTTAAGGTCGTAGACGCCGAACGGCGCGGTGAGACTCATGGCGCTGCCGGCGTTCAGACCTTGCACGGCGACCCGGTCGTCGAGTTCCATGTCCTCCCCCGGTCCCTGGTAGACGTAACAGGAGCCCATGGATGCCGGGGGGATCCCGAGGAAGCCCAACGGCCCGAGGCTGGTCATCATCGACAGCGATGTCACGGATGCGAACCCGGCAGAAGCGTTGGACCGTCCGGCGCCTTCCGGAACGCCAGGGCCGGTGAAATCGATGCCCAGGAGTGAGATCGCTCCCATGCTGGTGTCTCCGTCGAGCGCCGTCGGCGCCAGATCGGCCGTCGTGAAGCTCACCGGATCCGCACACGAGCTACCACTGTCGATCGCCATGGTGCCGAAGTTGCTGATCATGCCGTTGACGATCACAGTTACCGGCACGAAACAGCCGGAGACCCCGGCCGGGACCTGGAACTGGAGCTGGTCGATGCCGGGGAACTCAGCCGATCGCCCCTTGTAGTGCACTACGGCTTCCTGGCCTCCGATCAGCACCCGGACGACTATCAGGTCGATTAATCTGCTAATCTCCGACACAGTATGTGGATATCCCTATGGGTGTCAAGGGAATAGTGCGTCGGGAATGAACTGTTTTGGGCTCCCCGCGAGGTTCAGCCAGACAGCCAACAACATACTGGCAACGAGACGTTTCGTCCCGACGGGGTGGCCGCCGACGCCTCAGGGGCAGGTGGAGAAGGCTTCGCAGTCCGTGATGGCGGCCCCGACGGCGTCGGGCGTCGTGAGGAACACGGCTGAGGCGGCGAAGACTTCCGAGGTCTGATCCACGACGTCGTTTTCGAGGCTGCGCCGGGGGGATCGATGGGGAATGTCCGGATCGTGATGCCGGCGGTCTCAAAGAAGTCCGGCAGGAACGTGCTGAGGATGGGCCAGCTCTGCTGCCGGATCGCGAGACGCGCCGCCTCCGGATCGGTCGCGTCGTCCAGCCCGAACGTGCAGCTCATCACGTGTGAGCCGGTATAGCCCGCCTTAACTTCGAGCCGGTACTCGACGGCCAGATTCGAGCTCGGCAGTGCGGCCTTCCGTACGATATCGAACGCCTGGTCCGGGGAGATGAAGCCGTTTTGGCTGGCGTAGGTCGCCGACAGCTCGCCGCCGGTTGACTGCTGCAGATTGCCAGCCGCGCGCGTGTAGTTGCCCTGCCAGCTCGCGACGAACACCGCGTAGTTGATCAGGAACTGCGCCGTGCTGATCGTGTAGGGTCCCGCGTTGAACATATCGTTCGAAAGGCCGCTGAACAGCGCGTTGAAGGCGCCGAGGTTGTCGTTCGGAGTCAGGACGATTGTGAAACCCGGCAACGCGGCGGAGAGGTACCCGTACACGAACGGTGAGGTGTTGGTCCCCTGGTACTCGACTGGCCGCCAGACGTAGGAGCAGGTGTTGAGCGGGTTCGGCGGCACGTAGGTGAACTCGTCGAGGTCCCGGACGGAGAGGGTCGACTGGAGCCGCGAGACCGGCGCCACGTCGGGCGAGGTCTGCGACAGGATCTCGGTGAGGAAGTAGCGGAAGTCCCGGTAGCCGGGCATCTTCGCCGCCGCGTCCGCCGGCAGGCCGTAGGAGTCACCGCAAGGAGACCCGTCGGGCGACGTCGGCACGGAGACGACGTTCGAGAGCCCCTCCACGCCATCCTTGACGATCCTGATGGTGAACGGCGTCCCGCAGCCGAACGGAATGCCTTCGGGCACGTAGCCGATGACCTGGTCGCCGCCGCCGAAACCACCGGCCGAGCCGCTGTAGATGAGATCCTTGGCCGGGACCCGAACGCCTCCGAAGGAGACGTCGAGCGAATCGTAGGAGGGCTGCTTGTCGTGCAGCGTACCCTCGGTGTCGGTCGGCGCGGCGCCGCCGCCGGTCCCCCAGCCGATGAAGACGTCTCCCGGCTGGAGCGGATTGTTGGCGCTCACCAGGGAGTCGTCGGCCTTGGTGAAGATGCCGCGTCCCTGGCCGGTGCTGTCCCAGGTGAAGAGGCTGAGCTGGGCCGGGACGATGTTCACCGCGAACGGGTCGCTTTGCCGCGTGCCCACCCGCACGATAAGGTTGTGACGGCCAACGGGCGTGGAGGAGTCGAGGATGGTGGCGTACTGGTTGTTGTAAGTGAAGACCGGGTAGGTGGGATACTGTTCCCCGTCGGCCTCGATCCAGGCCGAGAAGCCATTCAGCGTGGTCCCGAGCGGAGTCTCGGTGGCCCGCACCAGGTCGCCGAAGTCGACGTTGCTGAGCAGCCCGGTGATGATGCTGCCGGGGGCCAGACCCACCCCCCGGACGATCGACGCCCGATTGGCGGCGGCATTCTGCGCGCTGCGGATCAGGATTCCGTTGGTCTCTCCGCCCATCGAGGCACTGAGGGGCACGGAAGCGGTGAGATTGAGCCGGTAGTCGCCGCCGCCGCTCACCGTCACGACACGGGACGGCAGGACGTAGCCGGTCTTCTGGGAGGTCACACCATAGCTGCCGTCCGCGAGGCCGGTGAAACGAAAGATCCCGTCGTTGTCGGAAGTCGCCGTCCTGATCGCGGCGCCGGAAAGCGAGACCCGGACGCCGGATACACTGACGCCCGTCAGATCGATGATGTTTCCGGTAATGGTGCCGCCGGAAGCTTGCGCGAACAGGGAAATCGCCGCCACCGCCAGGCAGAGGAAGGTGCAGCGCGCCGCCCGATAAATGGCCCTATCCACTGTAAGCTCAGTGTAGCAAGGCGATACCGGAGGCGCGGGGCGCAGCGGAAGGCCCGGTTCTTCGTGGGTAGGGGCGTGCTAACCCCCGGACGGATGCATCGATAACATGAAGTCCGCTTGCGCCAGCAGTTCGCTCGGGGAGAAGGGCTTGAAGAGAAAGGCCCGGTTTGGCTCCGGACCGCTATCCTCCCACGACGCCGGTTTGGGATAGGAAGAGATGTACACCATCTTGATGTCCGGCCGCAGCAGTGACAGCCGCGTGGCCAGTTCCGGACCGGTGACCTGCGGTGTCGCCAGCTCCGTGACCACCAGGTCCAGGTGATTGATGTTCTCGACGGCGATCTCGAGTGCCTTGCGGCCGTCGGCGGCCTCCAAAATCGAATACCCCTCGGCCCGGAGCGTCGACGCGATCAAACGGCGGACCCCGTCGTCGCTGTCGACGACCAGGACGGAAGGCATGATGTCCGCCGTCACGGCGTCGGCCGGCTCTGCGCTGTCCCGGATCGGCTGGGGCGGCTCTTCAAAGCGGGGGAGGTAAATCTGGACCGCGGTCCCCTTGGCGGGCTCGCTGGTGACTTCGATTTTGCCTCCGGACTGGGCGACGATGCTGTAGACGAGCGACAGCCCGAGCCCGGCTGCCTGGTGTCCGGACAGTCTGCTGAAGAACGGCTCAAAGATTCTGGCCTTGGTCTCTTCGTCCATGCCGCATCCATCATCACTGATCTCGAGTAGCACGAACGCCCTCTGGTGGCCGTCCTTTTCGTCCGACAGGTATGTGTTTGACGTCCGGATGTCGAGGAGTCCGCCGCTCGGCATCGCCGCCCTGGCATTGGCGACGAGATTGATGATGACCTGCTCCACCTGCTCGGGGGCGGCCCAGGCCAGCCACAGGTCCTTGTCTTCGGTCAGGGTCACCGACACGTAGTCGCCGGCCACGGCGTGGATCCCCGCTTCCATGCGGTCGAGGATACGGTTGACGTTCACGCGACCGCGCCGCGCCGTGGGCCCGCCGGCGAAGACGAGGAACTGCCGGGCCAGCCGGCCGGCCTCATCGGCGGCCCTGACGATGGCCTCCGCGGACTCTCTCATCGCCGGCGTGTTCAGGTCGGTCAGCTTCCCGCGCAGCAGCTCGGCGTGGCCGCTGATCACCGTCAGCCAGTTGTTGAAATCGTGAGCCAGCGGACCCGTCAGGCGGCCCAGCGCCTGGATCTTCTGCGCGGTTCTCAGCTCCGCTTCCAGCACCTCTCGTTCTGAAATGTCCCGAAGCACGGTGACCGAGCCCGTGATCTTACCCGCACTGTTGCGAATCGGCGCCACGCTGCCTTCCACCGACGAGGCGTCGCCGGCGGTGGGCCGTAGCAGCAGCGGCTTCTCGAAACTAACCGCCGCTCCTTCCTGAAACGCCCGCGCAACCGGGTCGGCGATCCGCTGCCCGCCCCCCCCGTCTTCGAGCAGAACCACGTCGTCGAAGGGACGGCCCTTGGCGTCCTTCCGTTCCCAACCGGTCAGCACCTCGGCCACGGCGTTCATGAACGTAATCTGCCGGCGAGAGTTAGTAAGTATCACCGCATCCCCGATAAACCTCAGCGTCGCATGAAGACGCCGCTGGGCCGACCGCAGTGTTCCGGCAAGCCACGCCACCATCAGGCCAAGGCCGATGAACAGCAGCAGGCTCGCCGTTGCGGTGCGGCTGTCGGCGACGTGGGGCATCAGGAAGAGGAAGTGCGTCAGCAGGGCGGACAGCACCAGTGTGCACAGCCCGTTGCCCACTCCGCCATACATGGCGCTCAGGGCAACTGCGCCCAGGAAGAGCTGGTATGAGGTGTGGCCGCTCAGGGGCGCCAACCATTCCTCGATGCCCCACGCCGCGAGAGGCAGGGCACACGCGACGGCGTAGGAGATTACCGTTGTCGCCCCTTGGATCCGGTGAATCGCATGCCAGGGTCCCACGACGAGATTGCCCAGCCATCCGATTGGGCTCCGAATCTGTTCAACGAGGCGATTCATGTGCTCCATGCCTCCGACACTCCCAGAATAGAAAAGCGGGCATTTTCAAACCATACCGGTTGCGTACCATTTATTACCGGGAAACCAAGTAGAACCTTCATCTCGACGCCGCATCAGATCAGGTCCAGCATGCTCTCACAAGCCACCGCGATGGCCACGATGGTCACGATTCCGCTGAAGAGCCTGCTGCGGGCCCCGCTCGACAGCCGGTCGGCGAGACTGACGCCAACCATCATCCCCATCAGGGCCAGGCAGACAAATGCCAGACCGAATCTCCAGTCGATGGTGACGAACCGGAGGTGGCCGGCGACGCCGGCGAACGAGTTCAGTGTGATCACGGTGAGCGCCGTTCCCACGGCCGTCTTCGTCTCCATCCCGCCGAGCAGCGCGAGCGTCGGGACGATCAGGAACCCGCCTCCCACGCCGAGAAATCCCGTGACCACGCCGACCGCGGCGCCCGCTATCAGGCACACCTCCAGCCGGAGTTCCTCACCGGGGGCCTTCTGTTTCGGACGGAACAGCATCGCGACCGCCGCCGTGAGCAGGAGCGCCGAGAAGATTAACATCGTGACCGGCTCGGGTAGCAGATGGGTCAGTGCGGAGCCGGCGTATGAGGCGGGGATCCCGCTGGCGGCGAACAGCACCGCTGCCCGGCGATGCACGAATCCACGGCGGTAATACCAGATCGCCGCGCCAAGAGAGGTCGTTCCCGCCACCACTACCGAAACCGCCACTGCCGTTCGAACCGGCAGGTGGACCAGGTAGACGAGCACGGGAAGAGTCATCATGGAGCCGCTTCCCACAGCTCCTATCGCCGCGCCCACGGCCACGGCGAACAACCACGCTGTCGCCAAACCCCCCATTACCCCAAACCCCCCATTACCGATGCAGCCCCAGTGTCCCAGTCCCGGTGCGGTGCGCCGCGCCCGTTTTTTTTGCGGATCTTAGTGCGTCGCCGGAATCCCGCGTCCGGCCTTCTGCCGCTCGTCGCGCCAGTTGAGCCACGCCAAGCTGATGAGGCGGATCACCTCCGCCCTCTCGAACGGTTTCATCAGCACGTCATAGCCGCCCCAGGTTGAGTACCTGCGCCCATAATGACACGTCCTGGCATGTCGCCGTGACGATGATGCGAGCCCCGCCGCACCGGGATGCAAGCCGCAGCAGGTCGCGCCAGGTCGCACCGCCTGGAAGCCGCTCGTCGGTGACCAGTACGGAGATCGGGATGCGCTCGAGCAGTTCGACGGCCTTCGCGAAGTCCCTGACGTGGTGAATCGTCCAGTTCGTGTGCTGGAAGATTCGGAGCAGTGCCCGCCAGTCCTCGTCGGCCGCGCCTACAAACAGGACGGTGACTTGGCTTAGGGGACCGGATACGACTGGCAAGTTACTCGCCGGGGTACTGGAAGGTGCGAACTCCATCGTGATCATCCTCCCTGGTTCTGCCGCCCGTTTTTTCTTAACTTCTCGTCTTTTGCCGCTCTACGCTCCGGCCTTTGCGTGCTCGGCCGGCTGCATGATCCGTGGACTCAGCTTGTTGTAAAGCCAAGCCACCAAAGCTCCGGCAATGGCGCCGTCCATGGTGGCCTCGATCGCGCCCACGATCGCGTTAGCGAGACTATGGGAGGCGTGGAAACCCGGATAGACCGAGCTCATCACCGCCAGAAAGCCGGTGCCGTAGGCGGGGTCGAAAACATTGATCAGCCCCACCGTCAGCAGACACCCGCCCCACAACAGGGCGAGGGTAATTGCCATACCTTTGATTGAAAGTCGCATGACATTCTCCTTTCATCACCGTTCAAACAGCGCGCAGCGCCCGGCGCGGGTTGGGGCGGCCGGGAAGCCGCCGACTCTCCCGCGCCGAGGCTGCGTTGCGCGCTGCCGGGGGAAGCCGCCCGGCATTGACCCGGCCCGCCGGACCGAGGCGCCACTTCGGCCGGATCCGCGCGTTCCCTCTAACTCGCCTCCAACACCACGAACCGGGTGCTGCCGTCGTGGTTCACCAGCAGCAGCACCGACTTGTCGCCGGCCCTGTTGGCTGCCTGCTCGAATTCCTCGACGTTCTGCACCGGCTTGCGGTTTACCTGCTCGATGACATCGCCCCGCTGCAAGCCTTCCTGCGCGGCCGGGCTGGCGCCGTCGACCGAGTCGACCACGACGCCCTGAGTGCCGGCGGACATGCCCAGTTGCCGGGCGATATCCGGTGTCAGGCTCTCCACCGAAAGTCCTGCGAGCGTT
The DNA here is from genome assembly GCA_963809945.1 of Bryobacterales bacterium. Classification (GTDB taxonomy): domain Bacteria; phylum Acidobacteriota; class Terriglobia; order Bryobacterales; family Bryobacteraceae; genus CAWELS01. Next base: position 139,570 of record CAWELS010000049.1, read on the forward strand.
TCGCTGTGCCCATTGCTGGAATTGCTCGCCCGCTGGTTCTGAGTGGGCAATTCGCCCAGGGTCACGGGTAGCGTCATGTCGTGTCCGTTCCGCAGGAGTTTCAGTTGGATCGTCGTGCCCGGCTTCATCATCGAGATGCTCAGACGGACGCGGTTGACGTCCTCCACCGGCTTCCCGTTCACCGCCATCAGAATGTCACCCGTTTCCACTCCGGCGTGAGCGGCGGGTCCGTCCTTCTGGACGTCTCCGATCAGCGCGCCGACGCGGTTTGTCGAGGCCGAACGACTTGGCGATGTCCGAGTCCACGTTCTGCAGCATCACGCCCAGCCAGGCGCGGGTCACATGACCGTGCTCCATGAGCTGATCCATGACGGACCGGGCCATGTTGATCGGAATGGCGAAGCCGATTCCCTGGTTGCCGCCGGAACGGCCGGAGAGAATCGCCGTGTTGATGCCGATCAGGTCGCCGCGCCCATTCACCAGCGCCCCACCCGAGTTGCCGGGATTGATGGCCGCGTCCGTCTGGATGAAGTTCTCGTAGTCCTCGATACCGAGGTCTCCGCGCCCGGTGGCGCTGACGATGCCCATCGTGACCGTTTGCCCGACGCCGAACGGATCGCCCAGCGCCAGCACCACGTCGCCCACCTCCACGTTGGACGAGTTGCCCAGCGTGATGGTCGGCAGATTCTTCGCGTCCACTTTGAGCACGGCGATGTCCGTGTTGGGATCCGTGCCGATCACCGTGGCCTTGAGCTCCCGCTTGTCTGACAGCGTCACCTGGATCTCCGTGGCGCCGTCGACCACGTGGTTATTGGTAAGTAGATACCCGTCCGGACTCACAATCACGCCCGAGCCGAGGCTACGTTCCAGTTCCTCGCGTGGAACCTGCATGGGATTCGAAAACTGCCCGCCGAAGAACTGCTGGAAAAAAGGCGCCATCGGGCCGTTGAGCTGGCCGCCCTGCGTGCGCACCACCTTGGAAGAGGAGATGTTCACCACCGCCGGCTGATCGCGCTTCACGATCGGGGCAAAGCTACTGACCACCGCCTCCCCGGATACGCCCGGGTTTGTCGAGGCCGTCTCATAGATAGGGACGCGCGTGGTGCCGCTGGCGCGGGCCAGCGAAGCAATGGATCCACCCAGGATGGCCGCCACCCCCAACGCGAGGATCACCGATACCCGGCGGACTGAAGTCGAATGCGTTCTCATTTTTTAATACCTCCTCAGTACGTCAGCCGTTCCGATCCGCTGTGCCGGCAATCCTGCCTGCGTCTGGCGAACCTGCTGGAAACTGAGTTTTCCTTCCACACTTCCAGCCTAGGGAAGACGCCCTTCGCGGCCTATACCATCGAGCCTGTAATTGATGTCGAAACGGACGGTATCCCGCCGGTCCAAAAGGGCTTGCCGGTGAACGGATGACGTCCGGCGGCGCCGGAACGGGCGGCTCCGGAACGGGCGGTATGCGGCGGCTCCGGACGCGGGCGGTGCCAAAATACCGCCCCGGCGGGATACCTTGCCGGCCTCGCGAACCCTATCGTTGACGTTAGAGGGCGCTTGAAGAGGCGCCGCCGAATCGAGAGGAATGGACGAAACAATGTTGGATAAGCAGACCAGGAACCGCTACCGGAGGCTGCTCGAGGATAAGGAGAGAGCGCTGCTCGCGGACCTGCGGCGACGGGATGGTATCGCCATCTCGGAGCGTATCCCGGACCTGATGGACGAAATCCTTTCGTCCAACGATCGCGATCTCGCTATCTCTACGCTGGACCGCGAGGCGGGCCTGCTACGGGAGGTACGGGCTGCGCTCGAGAGCCTCGGCGACGGCGCCTACGGTATCTGCAGCGCCTGTGAGACGATAATTCCCGCGCGCCGGCTCAACGCCGTCCCCTGGACCCGGCTCTGCGTCGTCTGTCAGGACGAGGCCGACCGGTCGACCCAGGAGGAGGAGCCGGTGGGCGTTGGGGCGGCCTCTCGCCGGGCGGCCTAGAAGCCCGCGTCCACGGCCCGGTTCCCGACGAGCGAGTCTGTTCGCTACACTGAGTCCAGAACCGGATGGGCGCGGACGACTCGCAGACGTACGATCCGATGAGCGACCGGGCAGCCAAGACGCCTCGGTTTGGGCCAAAACTGGCTCTATTGTTCGGATTCGGCGGCGTGCTCATCCTCATGGCCGTCGCCGGAGTGGACTCCATTCGTGTCCTCCACCAGGTCGAACAGAGTCAGACCGAACTTACCCGTACCTATCTCGCCCAGCACCGGACCATCGAGGAGATCCGATCGACCCTCTACCTGTCCGGCAACGTCATCCGCGACTACCTGCTCACCGGGAATCCCGGCCAGGCGGCGTCCTTCGTCGCCCGCCTCCATGAGCTCCGGAAGGAGATGCAGGACGCGCTCGATCGGTACTCGCGCTACGTTGAACCCACCGAGCAGGAACTCTACGTCAGCCTGCAGGATGAAGTGGGACGCTACTGGGATGTGCTCGCCCCGATCATGAATTGGTCCCCCGGCTCTCCCCGCGTTCGCGAGGACGATTTCCTGATGGAGGAATCCCCGCACCGCCGGAGGCTGGCCGAAGTGGTCGACCGGATCGATGCGGTGAATCGCCAGACGGTGGACGCGAGCAACGTCCGGTCCGTCGAGCTGTTTGACTCGTTCCGGTTTCGCACCGGCGTCGTCCTGGCCCTGGCCCTCACGCTGGGCGTCGGGCTGGCCGCATTCAGCATCTCTCACCTCCTGCGACTGGAGCGCGAGGCGTCTCTCCGCTACGAGGAGATCCTCCGCGCCCGGGCCGAACTCGAGCGGCTATCCGCCAAGCTCGTGGCAACGCAGGAGGAGGAACGGCGGTCGATTTCCCGCGAGTTGCACGATGAAATCGGCCAGTCACTCAGCGCCCTGCTCGTCGACCTCGGCAACCTCGGTGCCGTGGCGCCGCCCACTGATCCGGAGGTCCAGCACCACCTCAAAACCGCCAAGCAACTGGCCGAGTCCAGCCTCGGCTCGGTGCGCAACATGGCGCTGCTATTGCGGCCGTCGATGCTTGACGACTTCGGCCTCGTCCCGGCGCTGCACTGGCAGGCACGGGAGGTCTCGCGGCGCACGGGCATGCAGATCGACATCCAGGCTGAAGGCGTCCCCGACGAACTGCCGGACGAGCACAGAACGTGCGTCTACCGCGTGGTACAGGAGGCGCTCCACAACACGTCGCGGCACGCCCGCGCCCGGGTGGTGCACATCGCCGCCTCGCAGGAGTCCGGCCGATTGGTGCTGACCGTGCGCGACGATGGACGCGGCTTCGATGCCGGGCAGACCCGCGGCCTTGGCCTGGTGGGGATGGAGGAGCGCGTCCGCCACCTGGGCGGCAAGTTCCGGGTCGAGTCGCGCCCCGGCCAGGGCACGTCGATTTCGATCGAGCTTCCCCTGGAGAGGACACCGGTCTAGTCTCGCGCGTTGAGCCGGGGCTGCCACCCACAGCGCGCTGGAACCTCCGAAGACGATCAGCCGCGACGTTGAAACTGGCTGGCAGACTCCGCTCCCTTCGGTCATGGCTCGCAAGTGAGCGTTCGGCCGGCGGCGAGCCGCGACCGAAGGGAGCGGAGGGCGGCGCCCAGACAACGAGGAACGGCGCCACTCTCAGCGCAGCCCGGCATACCAGTCACAATCCGGGACGCCGATCGCCAGTTGAGTGCATCAGGGTATATAACAAAGTAGCGATGAACAAGATTCGGATCATCCTCGCCGACGACCATACGGTCATCCGGTCCGGCTTGCGGATGCTGCTGGAGCGCCAAACCGACATGGAGGTCATAGGTGAAGCCGCGGACGGCCGCGAAGCCGTCGATCTCGCCGAGCGGGAGTCGCCCGATGTGGCCGTTATCGACATCGCCATGCCTAACCTGAACGGCATCGAGGCCGCGCGGCAGGTTGTAGCGAAGAATCCCAAGGTCTCGGTGGTCATCCTCAGCATGCACTCCGATGAGAGCTACATCATGCGGGCGCTCAAGGCCGGGGCGCGTGCCTATCTGCTGAAGGACTCCGCCGAGGGCGACCTGATCCGCGCGGTCCGCGCCGTCTACGAGGGAAAGTCGTTCTTCAGTCCCACGGTCAGCAAGCTCCTCCTCGAAGACTATGTTCGCCAGCTCCAATTAAAGGAAAAGGAAGACAGCTACGAGCTGCTGACCACGCGCGAGCGGGAGATCCTCCAGCTTCTCGCCGAGGGCAAGAGCAACAAGGACGTCGCCAACATGCTCAATCTCAGTCTCTACACCGTGGAGACCCACCGCGCGCATATCCTACAGAAGCTCGGCCTGCACACCGTTCCGGAACTGATCCTCTACGCCGTCCGCAAGGGCATCATCAGCTAGCGGCTACCGGAGCCGCGGCCACAGGGAGCGGAGTCTTCGTCCCTCTTTCGAGGGTGCGCACGCCACGCCGCGGCAGCTGTGGCGTGGGCACTCGTGCCGGCCGCGTTCACAATCTTGTGAATGCCGGGCATCGCACGGATCGTGTTCCCCGGGACAGCCATCCGTCATCGCCCATACGCTCAAGACTGACGACTCTCAACGGACGCGCCCGGTCCTGCTGGGGGTCTTGTTGCCTCCGTGACAAACCGGGGTCGACAAGATCCCGCGCGTGCCTGTCTTCGCCCCATCTTCTACTCCATGGCGCCAGGCCCTCAACGACCCGTGCCGGCCCATCCACCCCTCCCCGGCGGGCACCGTTCGAAAACATGGGCCCAATCAGGCGCCAACAGCCTGTCTAACCGGTCCGTCGGTGCTTCTTCGTCCCAAATCCCCGGGCGCTCGCCCCTAATATACCCTTCCGCCGGTATGCCCTCATCTCTCGCTTGCCCGTCCAATGGAATAGAGGCAAGAAAGATATGAAAACGGAGGTGAACCGATGAGAACAAGCAGTATTGCAGCAGTGACAACGATGATGGCTGTTCTGCTTCTCGTGCCGGGGATCTCGTCTGCGTCGACGATGCGGGCCGCGTGTACCTCAACCATGCCGATGATCAACTCCAGCACGGGAAACCAGGCGACGGAGTTGATGACTTCCATCCGTGGCGAGTCCGACGACGTGGCCACGAGGGTTGACACGATGGTGATCCCCACTCCGATCAGGGAAGAGAACTGGCAGTACGTCGCCACGGAGCTGAACGGGGTCAAGCGTGACATTAACCGCATGGGCACCCAGCTCTGCGAACTCGAAGCCATTCGGTCTACGGTGCCGGCCCGTGAGCAGGCCGCCATCGACGAAGCCCGGCCGGAACTCGACCTCATGGCCGTGCACACGACCGATGCGATCCGCTATCTCAACGACATGCACACCGGATTGTGGCGCCCGACCTACCGGAAGTTCGAGACCGACCTGCAGTCGGAGGCTCGTGAGTTGCACAACCTGATGACCCGGACCGTTCAGTACGCGCGAGCGCGGCAACTGAAGAACGACCTCCGCATGGGGGCCTCGTCCTAGTCCCCGTCCCTTTTGCACGGCAGCCCTTCGGGACTGTCGTGTTTCTTTCGTGAGACGCCAATGGATCTATTTGCAGCTTCCCATCTTCTTCGCTGGAAGGACGCAGTCGACTTCATGGTCCTGGCCGTCGCGCTCTACCTGTTGATTCGCTGGGCACATGACGCTCGTGCCTTGCGGGTCATGCTGGGTATCGTTCTCCTGCACGCGGCGGCGCAGGTGGCGCGCCACTTCGATCTGGTGATTACCAGTTGGGTTCTGGAGGGGGCCGCGGTCACCACGGTGGCCTTCCTGCTGGTGGTCTTCCAACCGGAGATCCGGCGGGCGCTGACGCGATTCGATGGGAGTCTGCTTTTTTTGTCGCACGTATTGAAAACGGGGTCTTCAACGCACCAAAAGTTGGCCGAGGCGGCCTTCTCACTCGCCGCTTCGCGCACCGGCGCGCTGATCGCCATCGTGCGTAACAACTCAATCACGGAACTGACCGACGGCGGTGTCAAGATCGGCGCCGAGGTATCCGCACCGCTCATCGAGGCCATCTTCCACAAGCCCTCGCCGCTGCACGACGGAGCGGTGATTGTGGAAGGCGATCGAATCTTGCGGGCGAGGGTCTTTCTCCCCCTGACGCAGAGGCACGGATTCCCCCGTTCCTGGGGCAGCCGGCATCGTGCCGCCATCGGCTTGGCCGAGCGGTCCGACGCGACGGTCCTCTCCGTCTCCGAGCAGACGGGGGAGGTCCACCTCATGCAGGGGCGCGAAATTCGCCGGCTGGAGGATGTCGCGAGCCTGGTCCGCGCACTGCAGGTTGGTCACGAACAACTCAAGATGAGTTTCTGGGGCAAGCTCCGGCGCGGCGCCCTGGCTAATCTCAAGCCCAAACTGGCCGCGCTCGGCCTCGCGTTTGTGCTCTGGGCTATTTCATCACTGTGGGTCGCGGCGAGCGTGCGCTCCGTCGACGTTCCAGTGGAGTTCAGCAACGTACCCGCCGGAATGGTCGTGGTCGGCCAATCGACCACGGACGTGCGAGTCCAGCTCCGCGGCAGTGAGTGGCTGCTGGACTCGGTCGACCTCAACAACCTGATCGCGCATGTCGATCTCAGAGGCGCCGGGACCGGCTGGCAACGGGTACCCCTGCCCGGGGATACCCTCGACCTGCCTCACGGCATCGTCATCGATCAGATATCTCCACGCACAGTCTCGGTTCAGCTCGTACATCGGAAAGGATGACTTACTCATATGACACAGGAGAGATTTGCCGAAGCTTACAATGACGGGCACCTCAGGACGATCAGCTTCCTGATCTCGAAGGGGTTCTCGAGGGACACCGCCGAGGAGACCGCTCAAGCCGCCTGGGTGCGCGGCTGGGAGAGACGAACGCAGCTTCGGGATCCTCACAAGGCGCTCCCGTGGGTCAACTCGATCGCCCTCAACATCGGTCGGGACGGCGCCCGCCACGAGCGGGAACGCTGCGAGCTTTCGCAGGAGCCCACCGCGCCCCGGCAGAGTTTCACCGCCCACATCGACGCCGAGCGCGCGCTGGCCCGCTGTCCGCAGCAGGACCGCATCCTGCTCGAGAAGCGGTACTTCGGAGAATGTAACGTGGACGAGCTGGCCCAGGAGTGGCAATGCTCGAACATGGCCATGCGCGTCCGTCTGCACCGGGTCCGGAGCCGTCTCCGCAAGCGCCTGGAAGCCACGCCGGCGTCCAGCAGCGACCTGCCCCCGCGTCGCTATGACTGATCGGGCCAGGGGATCACGTGCGGGCTTTGAGGGCGGGGAACCGCCGATGTGGAGTGAGCCGCCAGGCTCCCCACGGCGGCGGTCCCCAGCGGCGGTTGGCAATGATAACCACTAACTCTTCTTCCCGTCCGCCAGGGCCACCGCGGCCGTTATCAGCGACAGGTGCGTGAGACCTTGCGGAAAGTTGCCCAGCAACTCGCCTGTCTCCGTGTCATACTCTTCCGGGAACAGTCCCAGGTCGTTGCCCGTGGTCAGGGCGCGGTCGAATGCCGCGCGAGCCTCCTCGCTTCTGCCCTGGCCCGCGAGGCACTCCACCAGCCAGAACGTGCACGGCAGGAACACGCCTTCCCGTCCCTCCAGCCCGTCGCCGTCCGGTGCGTAGCGGCGCAGCAGGCCGTCCTCCATGAGGTCCTCGCGGATGGCATTGGTCGTGCGAATCATCCTCTCGTCGTCGAAGGCGACAAAATCGACCAGCGGCAGCAGCAAGAGGCTCGAATCGAGCACCGGGTGTCCGAAAGCCTGAATGAAGACCCCTCTTCGGGAATCGTATCCGTCGCGCTCCACGGCCTGCCTCACTTCGTCCCGGGCGCGGCGCCATTTCTCCAGCGGGGCGTCCCGATCCAACTCCTCCGCCAGCCGGATGCCGTAGTTCAGTGCCGCCCAACACATCACCTTCGACTGGACAAAGTGCCGCGACTTGCCCCGTATCTCCCAGATACCGCGGTCCGGTTTCTTCCAGCAGGAGAACACATGGTTCACTAACGAGGCCAGAAACTCCCAGTAATCATCATCCGGCGCCTGCCCGCGGCGATGCCAGTTATAGGCGAGATCGAGCAGCAGCCCATAGACGTCCAGTTGCACCTGCGTCTCCGCCGCGTTGCCGATGCGCACCGGACTCGCCCCGCGGTAGCCTTCCAGGTGTTCCAGCTCATGCTCGTACAGCCGCCGCTCTCCGCCGATCCCGAACAGGATCCGCAACTGGTCCGCGCTGCCGGCCGCGGTCCGTTCCACAAACCGGCGGAACCCGTCCGCCTCCCGATCGAACCCCAGCTCGGCCAGGGCCCGCACCGTGAAGCAGGAATCGCGGACCCAGGAGAACCGGTAGTCCCAGTTCCGGACCCCGCCCGCCGCCTCCGGCAGCGAAGTGGTGGGCGCCGCCGCGATCGCGCCGGTGGGCGCGTTTGTAAGTCCCTTGAGGACGACGGCCGAGCGAAACACCTTCTCCTTTTCCACGCCCGCGTATGTCCCCTGGACCGACCAGGAGCGCCACCAGTCAATGGTCTCCTCCAGGCGTCCATCCAACTCACCAGGGCTGATCTGGTCGGCGGGCTCGTCGTCGATCTCCTCCGGCCTGCGGTAGGTGATGGACAGGCGAACCCGCTGGCCCGCCTCGATGCGGCACTTGCCTTCGATGTCGTGCCGGTGCCTCATCTTCATCGGAAAGTCTCCGGTCAGGACCAGCCCGTCGCTGCCGCCGATTGCGCAGTAACACGTATCGGTAACTTTCCGGATCCACGGCTTGATCGCGCCGTAGTCGAACCGCGCCACCATCGCCAGGCCGATCTCCATGTTTCCTTCAATGCCGATGAGGGTGCGAAGTATCTGCCGGTAAGGTTCGTGCTCTCCGCCGCGCGTCATCGTGAAGCAGTCCACTAACTGGACCTCGGCCTCTTCCGTGCGGAAGGTCGTCTCGAGAACGAGCGAGCCGTCCAGGTACCGGCGCTTCACGGTATAGGGCGCTGTCGGTTCAATCTGACAGTACCCGCCCACCTTCCAGTCGAGGATCCTGCCGAAGATACTGGCCGAGTCGAGCCGGGGCATGGAGCACCAGTCGATCGAGCCGCGCTTCGACACCAGTGCGGCCGAATGGCAGTCCGCGATAAAGCCGTAGTCGCCGATGGGCGGATAGTCGGAATCCTGCATCTCTTCTCCCCGGAAACAGCGCTCCGAAATTGGAGATGCGGCTTCGTGCCCTTCTGTTACCTCCGGGATCTGCCGCGACGGTTCACTCGGCGCCGAATTCGATCGGACCTTTCAGGATCGCCTGGTTGAGCAACGACGCCAGTTCCGCCAGCAGTTCCTGCGTCTCCACTTCTCCGCCGGCCAGCGCTACCCTGGCCTCGGCCAGTTTCTCGGCCGTCTGCTTCATGAGCCCGGCGGCATGGGGTGTCTGGTCGGCCACCCGTAGCAGGATCCGCTCGGCCGACGAGAGCTCTTCCAACGCCAGCTCCTTTTCTCCGGCCCGGGCGTTGAAGTACGCATTGTAAGCCTCGGCCCTTGCCTCGAGCAGCGGCAGATAGTAACTCGACAGATGTGTCAGTGCGGTCTCGGCGGCGGCGATCTCGGTGGCGGCGCCATCGGGGGAGCTTTCTATCATGCTCTTGGCCTGACGGACGTGCTCGAGCGCCCGCCTGGCTTCCTCTTCGAGCGGTCGGGTCGAGATCTGCTCCGGCAAGGGCTCCCACGCTTCGTGCTCGGGCCCGCACGCGTTCAGCCCCGCGATCAGAAATGCGATCGCTGTCAGAGCGGCGATCGACTCTGTCGTGGCTTTCATCGGTATCACCTCAACGGTTGGCTCGCCGGCAGGCGGGGCCACCTTCGAGCCCGCGTCCGAGCGACGCTACGGGCCTTGCCGGCGGCAGGAAACTGCCTCCACAGTATACGTCCGCGCGCCGGGATCGCCCTGCGTTGGACCCTTTAGCCGCGCCTGGCGCCCGGCAGAGGCGTCGCCCAGTGCCCTCAACGTTCGTTCCCGCAGCGTAAGCCGTCCGGTGGTCGCCTCCCAGCGATAGACGCTCGCCGCGGTGACGCCCAGCCGAGTCGCGAATTCGGCCACGGAGAGCCCCAGTCTCTTCCGCAGACGGGCGACCGACTTTCCCGTAGGACGTATCCGTGGACGGCCCTGCGCGACGGCCTCGGCGGCCGGCGCCACCCGATCCTCCTCCCGGACCGGCTCGACCTGTGTCCCGGGTCCCGCGCCCGTATCGATCTCGATGCCGAACACGGCGCCGAGGTCCTCGTCGGCTAGCACGTCAGCGCCGCCGGCGGACGCTGCCGGCAGGGCGATCTCCGAGGCGATCAGTTCCTCCGGGTCCACGCCGCGCAGGCGGAACAGCAGCTCCGGTTCCCGGTCCAACCGATTCCCGACCCCGTACAGAACGGCCGCGACATGCTTGCACATCACCGCCCAGTCCGGGCAATCGCAGGTGAATTCGATCTCGCCCGCCATCGGGAAAAGTCCCCGCCGGCGGTCCGTGACAATCCTCATCACCTCCTCGGACAGACTGCCCCGAAGCAGCTCGAGCACGGAGCCGATCTGTCCGGCGCATTCGGCCTTGATCGTTGTCCAGGTCTCGGCGGCCAGCCGTTTGATCTGAATTTCGATGCGGTAGAGCTCCGACCCGCTCACGATAGCCTCGACATGGCCGGAGTCGATCGCGAGATGACACACGGACCCGTTGCGCACATAGGTGCGTCCACGCGGCAGGCGGTTCGAGTAGTCGGAGAACGACTCCAGATGCTTGCACCAGCCGTGGCCCCAGAAGCTGCGGGCGATTTGCCGCTCTTCGATCTTCACCGGCTGGATTTGCGCCCCGCTCTTCCGCAGCTTCGCCATCTCCAGCAACGCGCGCGCTTTCCGCGCTCCAACCGGCACATAGGGCCGCCAGTAGTAATCCACCGCCTTCTCTCCTATAACTCCGCCCGGCTCAAATCCAGCCGGACCAGGTCCAGCAACTCCTCATCGGGCAGCTCGGTCACGTTGACTTCGCCAGCACCGTCGACCACGGCGCCTACCAGGTGCCGCTTCTCGTTAATGATCGCATCGATCTTCTCCTCCACCGTGCCCCGCGTGATGAATTTGTGGACCAGCACGTTGCGTCGCTGGCCGATCCGAAACGCCCGGTCGGTGGCCTGATTCTCGACTGCCGGATTCCACCACCGGTCGAAGTGGATCACATGCGAGGCGGCGGTGAGATTCAGGCCCGTCCCGCCGGCCTTGAGCGAGAGGATGAAGAAGGGCGGCCCGCCGTCGCCCTGAAACTGCTCGACCATGCCGCGGCGGTTCTTGACGCTGGTCCCGCCGTGCAGCACCAGTCCCGGCCGGCCGAAGATCCCGGTCAGATGAGCCGCGATCGGTTCGATGATTTCACGAAACTGCGTAAAGATGAGGACCTTGTCCTGCCGCTCGGCGAGTTCCTCGCAAATCTCGCTCAGACAGAAGAACTTACCGCTGGCGGAGGCGACATACTCGCCATCCCCCAGTAACTGGCTGGGATGGTTGCACACCTGCTTCAGCCGCATCAGCGTCTGCAGCACGAGCCCGCGCCGCTCGATCCCCGACATCGTTTCGAGGGCCTTCTCCATCGCCTTCACCGTCCGCGCGTAGAGACCGATCTGCTGCTTCGTCAGGTGGCAGTACCGCGACGTCTCGGTCTTCTCCGGAAGGTCGGTGATGATGGACCGGTCCGTTTTCAGCCGGCGCAAAATATACGGCCCCACCAGCCGGCGTAGCGGGCCGTACGTCGCCGCCGGAACGCTCGATCCGCGAGACAAACATCTGGAAGCGCTTGGCCGAGCCCAGCAGGCCCGGATTCAGGAAGTCGAACAACGACCACAGGTCGCCGAGACGGTTCTCGACCGGCGTCCCCGTCAGTGCGACCCGCGCCCGGGCCTTCAGGTTCTTCGCCGCCCTGGTCTGACGCGTCGACGGGTTCTTGATCGCCTGCGCTTCATCCAGGATCACCAGCCCCCAGTCGACGTCGGCCAGCCACGCCTGACGGGTCAGCATGGAGTAGGTGGCCACGGCCAGGTCCGTCCGCGCCAGACGCTCCCCGGGCGCCGCGGCGATCTCCGTCAGTCGTTCGCGGCTCGTCTCGGCGGGATGGAGAAACTCCAGCCGGAGCGACGGCCCGAACCGCTCCGCCTCGTGACGCCAGTTGCCCAATAACGACGCCGGCACAACCAACAGGGACGGCTGCCGTCTCGCGGGCGGCAGAGCGAGCAGCAGGGCCAGCACCTGCACGGTCTTCCCCAGGCCCATGTCGTCGGCCAGGCACGCTCCGAGGCCCAGTTCAGTTAGTAACTCGAGCCACCGCACCCCATCGCACTGGTAAGTGCGCAGCGTTCCGTGCAGGCCCTTGGCTGCGGCCATTCTGCCCGCCCGTCCGGGGTCGCGCAGGGCGGCCAGCGTCTCCCGGATGGCCGGTCCGGCCGTGATATCGACCCACGGCTGTTCCCGATCCGTGACCGGCTCGTCGCCCAGGTCCTGGGGCGCCCCGGCGAGCAGGCGCATGCCCTCGATGTAGGAGATCTCCCCGTCCGGGTTCTGCTCCTTGATCGCTTCCCAGTGCCGGATCGCCTCCTCGAGCTTCTCCCGGTCGACCTCGACCCACTGGCCCCGCAGCAGTGTCAGTCCCTCACCGCCGGCGAGCAGCCCCCGCAACTCATCTTCGGACAGCGGCTCGTCCCCGTACGCCACGGAGACATTGAAATCGAGCATCGATTCCAGCCCCAGCGCCGGCTGTTTCCGATTGCCGATCGTCACCGAGACCCGCGGGCGCGGCCGGCGCTTCCACCAGTCCGGCAGCCGCACCGCCAGACCGCTCTGCTCGAGTTCCGGCACCGACCTCAGGAAGCGGTGGGCCAGGTTCGGCGTCCACGCCAGCGGCTGGTAGACCTCGCCCGGAGTCGACCAGCTCGCGGACCCAACCGCATCGCGCCGCTGCCTGCTCCACCGGCGTCAGCAGATTGATCAGCGCGGGCCGGTTCTTCTCGCCGGCGTACTGCTCCAGGGCCCGTCGCAACGGTACGTGCTTCAGGTGTCCGCCCGCGCCGAAGCCCGAGCGTATAGGACGCCATGAAGGCGAACGGCCGCCCGGGGTTCTGCTTGTTCTCGGCCAGGTGGAAGCAGACCCGGCCCACCGGCCGCCACTTCGGCGCCCGCTCGCGGAGGAATCCCTCGAGCCCGCCCTCCGTGTCCGCCGCTTCCGCGCCCCAGCGGTCCAGCTCCTCCCACACCGCCAGCAGCACGTCCTGGGTGAGGTACTCGCCGCCGCTCATCGGAGGCGCCATCAGAACGCGGGAGTCACGTTCAGCCGGCGTCGGCGGCTCCACCCGGACGCGCACCGCCTCGCGGGGGATGTGGCAGAGGCCGCTGACGTACCGCTCGGCCATCTCCTGCCAGTAGCCCAACGTCGGCGAGCCGCTGGTGTCGATCCGATCGGCCGCGAGCCGGAAGAGCCCCTCCCGCCAGTCGGCGTCGAATACCCGTCCCAGCGGCGCAAGCTCCGTGCGCTCGCCCTGCTCCCATCGAAGGTGCCCGGACGGTGTCAAACTGATGGCAGCCAAGCTGCCATTATCCCTTGTTCCCATCCGCCCTGAATTGGGACCGACGCGATGCGCGACGCCGGCTCGGCGGACCTCTGCCGGCTCCGCGTGAGCGAGAATAGCCGGCCTGCCCCACGCCGCCTTGTTCCTTCCGTCACTGGACCGAATCGGCTAGCATTGAAAGGAGCAGCGCCGCCTCATGCCCGATATCACCACCACTCAGGAGACCGAAACCATCAGGGACGAAGAGCTGACCCCGGTGTACAACGTGGTGCTTCTCGACGACGACGATCACACCTACGACTACGTCATCGAGATGCTCCAGAAGCTTCTGTTGATCAGCGAGGCCAGGGCTTTCCAGCACGCCGTCGAGGTGGACACCGTCGGCCGCACCGTGGTGCTCACCTGCGAGCTCCCGCAAGCCGAGTACGCCCGCGACCAGATCCACGCCTATGGTCCGGACTGGCGCATGCCCAGCTCCAAGGGTTCCATGTCCGCCATCATCGAGCCCGTCGGCGGCGATCCAAAGGCCACTGAATAACCGCGCCTCCCCGAGACCGACGGTGCAGGTCGCCGGTAACCGTTCACCTCGGCCAAGGCTCTACTCGGCGACTAGCCTGAACACTGAATATGAAGAACAAGAAAACGAGCCTCCGCCGGGTTGCAGCCGTCGCGGTGTTGTGTCTGCACTTCCCCCTCGCCCAGGCAGCCGCCCAGCAGACCGAGCCCTTCGATGGTCGCGGGATCGCGCCGCTGCCGGCCATCGATCTGCGGGTCCTGCGCGGACCAGACGCACCGAGCCAGAAGGTTGCGCCGGTCGTTCGCGGAATGGCGCTCGCGCTACCTCCCTGGACCGTCGACCGTCCCCTCCATGACGCACTGGCGGCGCCCCCGGCCGGGCTGCTCGCGTACTGGCCCGCCGCGACCCCGCCGGCCCCCGGCTACGATCCGCCGCAGGCGGCCTCTGGCCCCGGCCCGTCCGCCGCGCCCCAGACGCTGGCGCAGCCTTCGCCACCGGTTCTTCCGCCGCTGGATGCGTCGGGGCGCCTACGGTGGTTCTTCTCCAGCACGTTCGGCGTATCCAGCCTGGCAGCCGGCGCGGTGGTCGCCGGCTGGGGGACCCTGTTTGACTTGCCCGAGGAGTACGATACCCATTGGAGCGGCTTTGGTAAGCGCTTCGCCCAGCACACCGTCGGAGTCGCGACCAGCAACAGCATGGAGGCCACTCTCGGCGCCGTCTGGGGCGAGGATCCCCGCTATATAGGCCACCCCGGCCTGCCCTTCGGCCAACGGGTATGGAAAGTCTTGGGTGGCGCTTTCACGGCCCGCGATTCCGACGGCCGGGCGATGCCCGCCTACGCCCGCTACGTCGCGTACCCCGGCAGTAACTTCCTGTCCAACATCTGGCGACCCGACAGCGAGGCCACCACCGGCAGTGCGCTTCTCCGGACCGGCTATGCGTTCCTCAGCCGCATCGGCTCCAACGCCTTTGCCGAGTTCTGGCCGGACATCCGCCAGAGGCTCCCGTGATCAGGCACCCGGGTCCATCCATCTGATCCAGGAGGATCCGGAATTTCGAGGGAACGCCCATGGCCCGGCTGGGCCGCCAAAGGGACGAAAGTCACGGGGAGCCGGGGCTAGAGCCCCGAGCCGGCTGACACGATGACTTTCAACGGAACGCCCGAGTCGCAGGCGAAGGCATCGCAGACGACGACGGGCGCCAGGTCCTGGTTTCTCAAGATCGCCGACCTGTTCTTCATGGGCAACGTCGGCTCGGAGGTTCCTATCACGATCAAAGCCAAGCGGGACGACCCCGACTTCGGTATCGACGTAGGTAGAGCGCTGACGCCATAAACCGAACCGTCGCGTCGGATGCCGTCCCGCGGATTGCCCTCGCGCCCCGACAGGCGCGGATGCCTCAGGCCGCGGTTCCCGCTGCCAACTGGCCCGACGCCACCGCCGGCCCCACGTACCGGGCGCTCCCAAAGCCGAGCACCAGGATGCCGATCCCGCCCAGCAGCATGAGAACGACAAACCCCGCGCCTTGGCCGAAGGACTTCGCCAGGTCCATGAGCACAATCACGGCCGCCACGAAATTGACGAACGGAATGCAGAACAGGACAATCCACCAGATCGGCCTGCCCACCATTTGCAGCAGCACGATCGTGTTGTAGATGGGGATCAAGGCCGCCCAGCCAGGTTGTCCGGCTTTGGTGAAGACCTTCCACATCCCGATAATGAAGACCGCGGCGATCGCCAGCGTCACGAGCATCATCACGACGCCCATACCGAGAATTCCAGCGGCCGCGGCCGCACCTGCCTCGTCTCCATAGCCACTCTGAAGCAGAAGCGCGGGGACAGCTAACAGTGTCATCTAAGCACCCTCCTGAGTCGTTTGGGGGGCACCTCTGTCTGCCCCCCCGGTGGGAGAGAGTATATCATTAGAAACTTTCCCACGGGTATCAATTTTCTGGACGAATCATTTATCTGAAAGACACGAACGGCAAACATCAACTTTGTCAGAGGCTTGCGTCTTTCATCGTTCGCTTGTGGCAGACATCCTCCGTGACGGTTCGCGCAATCCCCCTCTCAGCCTGGGGGCGGCCGTGGCCCAGTAACCGTTTCGATCGCCAAGGCTCTATTCAGTGGCCAATTAGCACACCGGAATGACAACAACCACGGCAAGCTTACGTAGAATTGCAGCGTTCACGGACATGAGTCTGCTGTTCGCTCTCCTGTCGGCGACCGCCCAGCAAATCGGGCCCCTGGGTAGCCGCCACAGCGAGGCCGCCACCGGCCAGGCCCTCCTACGAACCGCATACGCGTTCCTCGGCGGCAGTTGGAGGATCCCATGACGCGACGATCCCGGTTCCTGCGCATTGCCGGCTTAGCGGTGGCGGCCCTGGCCGCGGTGGTGACTGTAATCGCCATGGTTGGTGTCCCGATCACGCCCTACGTCGAGGGACGGCTGCATCGATACGCCCGGGAGCACATGGGCAGCGACCTCGAGTTTTCGAACATCAGTGTCACCCTGTTGCCGCTCACCGCCCGCGTCGACGACCTCGTCTTCCGCCACAAAGGCCGTCGGGACGTGCCGCCGCTGGTTCAAATCCGCCGCGCCACGGCGTACGTGAGCATCGGCTCGCTGTTCTCCTTTCTGGGCGCGGTTCCCTCGATTCGATACCTCCAGCTCGACGGCCTCACCATCCATGTCGCCCGCCGGAAAGCCCCCGGCGACGACCAAAAGAAGGAGTCCGATGCCGGCGACGACTCCACCCCCAGCTTCGTCATCGAAGAGCTGGCGGCCGATGGAACCGTCCTTCGGATCTTGCCCAAAGACGAATGGAAGGACCCGATGGAATATCGTCTGAAGTCCCTGCGGATGAATTCGGTGGGTCCCGACGAGCCGATGCACTTCGTCTCCGAGCTCACCAATGCCACGCCCCCGGGCCTCATCCACACGGAGGGCTACTTCGGTCCCTGGGGCAAAGAGGATCCAGGCCTGACCCCGGTCGAAGGCGACTATACGTTCGACAACGCCGACCTGGGCCACTTCAACGGCATCGGCGGGACTCTTTCCTCGAAGGGGACGTTCGACGGCGAGCTGGCGCGTCTGGTGGTCGATGGTCACACCGATACGCCCGATTTCAGTGTCGACGTCAGCGGCCGTCCCGTGCACCTCGAGACCCGTTTCCACGCCATCGTCGATGGCACCAACGGCGACACCCTGTTGCAGCCCGTAGTCGCCCGCTTCGGCAATTCCACCGTGACGGTTAATGGCGGTGTCTACGGTATCAAGGGCGTCAAGGGGAAAACCGTCAAGCTCGACGTCGATGTCGACGACGCGCGCATCGAGGACATGATGCGTTTCGCCGTCGAGAAGCCAATTATTCAGGGGCCGATCCGATACCAGGCGAAGATGGAGATCCCTCCGGGCGATGAGCGCGTCGTCCGCAAGCTGCGGCTGGACGGCCAGTTCCGTGTTGCCGAAGGCCATTTCGCCGATGCCGGCGTTCGCGAGAAGCTCGGGAACCTGAGTAATAAGGCCCGTGGCGAACCGAAAGCCCCGCCACCGGCCGACACCGCCAGCGATTTCGGCGGGCACTTCAATTTGCGCAACGCCCTGCTGACGCTCCATGGCCTTTCGTTTCATGTGCCGGGCGCCCGGGTCCGCCTCGACGGCACCTATCACCTGATCCGGGAAGACCTCGATTTCAAAGGTAAGCTCGAGATGGACGCGAAGGTTTCTGAGACAACGACGGGTGTCAAATCGTGGTTTCTCAAGATAGCCGACTTATTCTTCAAGGGTAAGAACGGGGCGGGCTCGGAGATCCCGATCAAGATCGAAGGCAAGCGCGACGATCCGCAATTCGGCCTGGACGTCGGCGAAGCTCTTTCGCCGTAGTCCGGAGGCTCCGGGTTTCGGAAGTTCATGGATCTGTGGGACGGCCTCCCAGGCCTGCGGCGGGCCCTCGATCCGTCTGTTCTGAGCTGGCGGGGAGGCGGCCCGCTGAGGCCGCCTCGCGCTATCTACGAATTGCTAGGCGCCGCGCCCGATCTGCCGCTCCTTGGGCGCCGACAGGTCGTTCATCGAGATCACTCCGACTGCCCTGCGGTCCTCGTTGAGGACGAGCATGTCCTTCACATCACTCTCCGCCATGGTTCTCTTTACGTCTGACGGATACTGGTCTTCGAAGCAGTATGGATAGTCTTGTGTGAGCGCCAGACGCACGCTCGTGTTCTCGGGATCGTGTCCCTGACTAACGGCGCGGCGGACCTGGCGGTTCGTGACCACGCCGACCACATCCTCGCCCGAGCGCACCACCAGCAGGTCCACCCCGCTCTCATCCATCCTTTTCATGGCGGTCCTGAGCGTGCTGCTGAGATTGACGGTTTCGATCTTCCTCACCATCAGCTCGCGAATCGTCATATTGTCACCCTCCGCCCGCCGGTCAACGGTGGCGACAGCTCTTCGCGGGGCCGGCTTGTCGGAGGCTGCGAAATCAGCTCTTCCCTCCGATTCCGTGGCGATGTCCTCGGCGCCGGTTCGCTCCAGAATCTCCTTGGCCTTGCTCACCCAGTCGCTGCCGTCACAGTGGACTGAGACCAGGATTCCCCCACTGCGAAGCCGGCCTTCGTAGCGTTTCGCCTCATACTCGGGCACGCCCATACCGATGAGTCCCCCCAGTATCCCGCCGACAGCGCCCCCGGCGCCGATCCCGGCCAGCAGCCCCATGATCGGACCCGCGGCGATAAACGGCCCGATCCCGGGAATGGCCAGAGATCCGATGCCCGCCAGCCAACCGAGCGCACCTCCGATTACCGCGCCCGAACTGGCTCCAGCGGTCGCTCCCTCCGGCGCCTTCGAGCTCTTGCTGTGAGCGAACTCCTTGGTGCCCAGATTCTCCGGGAACAGCACCGAGAGGTCCGTGTTCCGGAAGCCGGCAGCCCGTGCCTGTGCCAATCCTTCGCGAAGATTCTGCTGATTCGCGTAGATCCCAAATACTGCCTTGTTTTTGGCCATGACGTTTCTCCTTTCAGTCGGCATTTGTCGACGTCAGTCGCGTCGAGCTTGCCGCGGTTGGTGGATGCACTTCGCGGGGTACGGGGAGGGCCGATCGGCGCCGCTCTTACCCGCCGCTTCCCCAGTTACCGGCCTGCGTTTGTTGCGATCGTCAAGTCGCTCCGGACGTTCGCGGCGCCGGCCACCGTGTTTGCGACCGCTTCCACGCGCTCCTTCTCTTCCGTCGAACGGACCGGGCCCCGCAGCACCACAACTCCGCTCCGGGTGATGATTTTGACGTTTTGCGCCAGCGTCGACAGCTTGTCATCGGCGACGATCGCCTGCCGGATCTTGCTTGTGATCAGCATGTCGCTGCGATCCATCGCCTGGTCGTCGGCCGTCGCCTGGTCGGCGCGGCCATCACAATCTCCGCTGCTGCCGATCACCTTCGTTGCCGCGAAAACGTTCTGGCCGTCTCTGAAGTCACCCTCCAACTTGACCCGCTGCCCGATATAGCTGTCCAGATTGAGCGCACCCGATAGCCGCAACGCGTATTGGCCTTCCCTCACCAGCAGCCACGATCCGACCTCCTTGTCCGGGGCCAGGCATCCCGAGACCGTCTCCCGCGCCTGCAGCGTCCCGACCGCGAAAGCTCCGATCGTTAGTAATAAGAGTCCACGTAACATTCGTCCCCCTTTCCTGGCATCAAAGCCAACCCGGCACTCGACGACTGATTGACAACCGGCGAGCCACAAGCGTTTCGCGGCCGGGAACCTCCGCCCGCCGCCGCGCTGCCGCGTCCTGCCCAATGCCCTTGGCCGCCTGTTCCCCCGGCTTGTCCGCATGAGCTCCTTTCTGCTACAAGTGGAAGGTTCCGGAGAGACCGCAATCGTCAAAGTCTGCATCCTCGCCAGTTCGAGTTCGGGAAACGCCACCTTCATCGCCACTCCCCGAACGCGCATCCTTATCGATGCCGGCCTGAGCCGCAAAGCGACCTTCGAGCGCCTCCAGGCCATCGGCGAGGACCCCGGCGCCCTCGACGCCATCGTCGTCTCGCATGAGCACTCCGACCACGTCTCCGGCCTCGTCACCATCGCCAAAGGTGTCGACAAGATCAACAAAACGCGCCGCCTCCCCATCTACGCCACCTGGCTCACCGCGCCCACCATCGACTGGAACGGCTATGAGCCCGAACTCCGCGAATTTCAGGCCGGCAGCCGCTTCGCGATCGGTGACATCGACATCCAGACCTTCACCACCCCCCACGACGCCGCCGATCCGGTCGGCTTCTGTTTCCGCACCGAGGGACGCACCATCGGCCTCGCCACCGACCTCGGCTACGTCCCCGACTCGGTCAAGTTCCACCTCCGCGGCGCCGACTTCCTGATCCTCGAATCCAACCACGACATCGAGATGCTCAAGGTCGGCCCCTACCCCTGGCAGGTGAAGCAGCGCGTGATGAGCCGCAAGGGCCATCTCTCGAACGACCTCGCCGGTGAGTTCATCGCCACCGAGCTGGCCGGCAACGCCCACACCCTGGTGTTGGGACACCTGAGCGAGCACAACAACCATCCCGAGATCGCCCGCGTGACCGCGCAGCAGGCACTTGACCACCGCGGCCTCGAAACCCGCCTGGTGGTCGCCCTGCCGCGCTGTCCCACCGATCTGTTCGAATTCGAATAACCATGATTGAACGCTATACACGCCCCGAGATGGGCTCCATTTGGAGTCTGGAGAACAAGTACCGGCAGTGGCTCGCCGTCGAGCTGGCCGCCAGCGAAACGCTCGCCGAAATGGGCGACGTGCCCGCCGACGCCGCGAGCAAGCTCCGTGCCCACGCCGGCTTCTCCGTTGACCGCATCCTGGAAATCGAGGAGACCGTCAAGCACGACGTCATCGCCTTCAACACCGCCGTCGCCGAGACCATGGCCGCCGCCGGCGCCGCCGACGCCTCGCGCTGGTTCCACTTCGGCCTCACCTCGAACGACATCGTCGACACCGCCCAGGCGCTTCAGATCCAGCAAGCCTCCGGGCAGATCCTCGGCCGCGTCGACACTTTGATCGAGGCCCTCAAGGCCCGCGCCTACGAGTTCAAGGACACGGTGCAGGCCGGCCGCAGCCACGGCGTCCACGCCGAGCCCATCACCTTCGGCCTCAAATTCGCCCTCTGGTACGACGAGCTGGTGCGCAACCGCCGGCGCTTCGTCCAGGCCGCCGACGAGATCCGCGTCGGCAAGATGTCGGGCGCCGTCGGCACCTTCGGCCACATCGGTCCGGACGCCGAGGAGCGCATTTGCGAGAAGCTCGGTCTCCGCGCCGCGCTCATCACCAATCAGGTCATCTCGCGGGACCGCCACGCCGCCTACATGTCCGCCCTGGCGCTCATCACCGCCACGCTCGAGAAGATCGCGCTCGAGGTCCGCCACCTCCAGCGCACCGAGGTCCGCGAGGCCGAGGAACCCTTCGCCGCCGGCCAGAAGGGCAGCTCGGCGATGCCCCACAAGCGCAACCCCATCGTCTGCGAGCAGATCTGTGGCCTGGCGCGCGTGGTCCGGTCGAACGTCCAGGCGGCGTTCGAGAACATCGCCCTCTGGCACGAGCGCGACATCTCGCACTCCTCGGTCGAGCGCGTCATCCTGCCGGACTCGACCATCCTGACCGACTACCTGCTCGCCAAGACCATCTGGCTGGTGAAGGGCATGCGGGTCGACACCGACCGGATGCGGAAGAACCTCGATCTCACCGGCGGCCTCGTCTTCTCCGGCCAGCTTCTGCTCGACCTCGCCGCCGCCGGCATGCTGCGCGAGAAGGCCTATGAGACGGTCCAGGCTCTGGCCATGCGCGCCTGGTTCGACGGACTCAACTTCCGCGATCTGATCGCCGCCGAACCCGAGATCACGGCCCTTCTGTCGTCCGGGCAGCTCGAGGAAACATTCTCGGCCCAACGCCAGCTCGCAAACATCGATCGCATCTTCGAGCGTGTCTTTAATCAACAGGTCTGAACTCTATGATTGTAAACCCGGATATCGAACAGTACATTAATGCTCTGCTGCCCGCGCGCGACCCCGTCCTGGCTGAAATGGAGGCCTTCGCCGCCGAACACAAAGTCCCCATTGTCGGACCCGCCGTCGCCAGCCTCCTCGCCCAGTTGGTGATGATATCGGGCGCCAAGCGGATCTTCGAGCTCGGCTCCGCCATCGGCTACTCCACCCTGTGGCTCGCCCGGGCCGCCGGGGAAGGTGCCGAGGTCCACTACACCGATGGTGACGAGGGCAAGGCGAAACAGGCCCGCCAGTACTTCGAGCGCGCCGGGGTCGCCGACCGCGTCCCCATCCACGTCGGCGACGCCCTCGGGAGCCTGGCCGCCACCCCCGGCAAGTTCGACTTCATTTTCAACGACATAGACAAGCAGGGCTACCCAGCCGCCTGCGAGGCGGTTCCCCTGCGCCTGCGCTCCGGCGGCCTCTTCGTGACCGACAACACGCTGTGGCGCGGCAAGGTCGTCGATCCCCAGGACGAGACTTCACAAATCGTTGCGGATTTCAACACCAAAGTGTTTCAAAATAAAGACTTGTTCAGTGTGCTGATCCCCCTCCGCGACGGTGTTCTGGTGGCCGTGAAACGATAGTCCCGATCCCGAGTGTAGATTAGAAGTTCCACCGGAACTACTTGAAAAATAGACACAAATCTGTGGGTCGGTTTTGCCTGAATCTCGGTTATAGTAAAGCTGGGGGGAGTTCAGGTGGGGGAAATGATTCCCAGGGTTGACGACGGAGCGAGATGAACACTCCTTTGACGGAGCCGACAAGAACCGCCACAGCGATGGCGCGCATCTTGCTTGTCGATGACGATCCGGCTTCCAGATTAACATTACAGACGGTTCTTCAGGCGGGTGGCTATCGGGTCGAGGGGGCCGCGTCTGCCGCCGAGGCCGTCCGCAAGCTGGACGAGGGCGAATACGAGCTGGTGCTGACGGACCTCCGCATGGAGTCTCCAGAGGCCGGCTATCGTGTCCTGGCCCACTCCCGAATTATGGAATACCGCCCGGCGACGGCTGTCATCACGACCTACCAGGACAGCCACGTCCGAGAGGACGCCCCGGTGGATGAACCGGTCCTGATCGCCCCCGAGCAGTTACCCGAGCTGCTGTCCAAGGTCGCCTACCTGATCGCCATGCGCGCCACCAAACGGGTAGCCCGCTCCCTCCGCCACGCCGGCTAAACACCTCGGTTCTCTCCAGTACGGGCTCCGCAATGTGGGGCAAGCTTGCGCTTGCGAAGGGCTTCAGCGCGCCCGCCAATCCACTGCCTCTTCGAAAAAATCCGCCGTCGCGCTTCCCATCGTAAGGCGGTCGTCCCCGACCGCGCCGGACCTCCCGGTCCGGCTCCCCGAGCACCGCTACCAGTCCCACCGGCAGCGTGAAATTGCGGCTTTGGTGGGTTCCCCAATGGATCTCTTCTCCCCAACGTGCACCGATCCCCCAGACTGGCCAAGGCGGGCAGTCCCACCCGCCGCTCCCCGGCATTCGCTCCGCGCTTCTCACTCCCGGCAGCATCCATCCTCTTTCCAAAGACTTCCGCCCCATCCTCCCCCCGGCAAGGAAGCAATGACCCCGGCGGAGCACGTTCTCGGCGCCCCAATCGCGGAAGCGGCATCCTCGGCGGACCGGCCGGTCCGCCTCCCCGAACGCCATCACCAAGCCCACCGGGGACATTGCGGGCTCCTGTCACGCGCCCCACCCGATACCTACCGCAGCGGTGTCCCCAACAACGGAACCTCCGAATACGCCTTGCCCGGTTGATCCGGCATGGAGCCCCAGCCCGGCGCGGCCCACCCAAACGGATGAGAGCCGCTGACCCCCGATGTGGCGCGCGCACTCCTGCGAGCCGCGTTCACACTCGTGTGAACGCCTCTTATTGCCCTCAGACAATAACTCTCCACGGAGCCCCCAAAGGCCCGGCGCGGCCCACCCAAACGGATGAGAGCCGCTGACCCCGGATGTGGCGCGCGCACTCGTGCGAGCCGCGTTCACACTCGTGTGAACGCCTCTTATTGCCCTCAGACAATAACTCTCCACGGAGCCCCCATGGCCCCGGCGCGGCCCACCCAAACGGATGAGAGCCGCAGGCATCGTGGCGTGCACACCCTCGAAACCCGGCCGAAGACCGCTCCCCCTGGTCACGGCTCTGCGAGCGGCACTCGGCCGACTCAGAGCCGTGACCGGAGGGAGCGGAGTCCGCCGGGTTTCAGCCCGATCCTTGCCGGCCCGCAGGCAACGCCACACTCGTGCGAGCCGCCCGCCACGCCGACCGGCGTCCGCTGCCTCGACGGGAGCATCGCGAGTGACCCCATCCGCCCCTAGCCGGCGCCCTCCTGCTCGATCACATCCGCGAGGCGCCGCGCAAAGCCCGGCCGCCAGGCGATGAGAGGCCACTGGACCACCTCGAGCCCGACCTCGCCGTCCGCACTCGCCCGCCGCCCCGTGGCCGGCCACCACTGAACCTCCTGCACATTCAACGATTTCGGCCGGTCCATGACGTCCAAAAGCCACCGGCTGAAAAAGGTGTCAGAGGTCGTTGACCCGGTTTCCCCGGTTTCCCCCGGTGCCCCCCGGT
>CAWELS010000050.1:0-176860 GCA_963809945.1 Bryobacterales bacterium
ATCCTGTTCACTGGCCGTCCCGGTGGCCCCGAACTCGACGTCCTGCTCTACATTCCAACGAATGCGGAAGGGCCTGTGCCCGCCTTCCTGGCTCTCAACTTCCAGGGCAACCACTCGATCAACGCCGATCCCGGCATCCTGCTCTCCAAGCAATGGATGCGCCCGCGCGAAGGCGGGGCGGTCGTGAACCACCGGGCGACCGAAAAATCGCGCGGCATCGCCTCCAGCCGCTGGCCGTGGAGAAGATCCTCGCCCGCGGCTACGCCCTGGCGACGGCCTACTACGGCGACATCGATCCCGACTTCGACGACGGTTTCCAGAACGGCGTCCATCCGCTCTTCTACAGACCGGGACAGCCAGGAGCCGCGGCCCGGCGACGTGGGGTTCGCATCGGCGCCTGGGCCTGGGGCCTGAGCCGGGCATGGACTACCTCGAGACCGACCACGACATTGATGCGAAGCGCGTCGCCGTGATGGGCCACTCGCGGCTGGGCAAGACCGCGCTCTGGGCCGGCGCGCAGGACGAGCGCTTCGCCATCGTGATCTCGAACGACTCCGGTTGCGGCGGCGCGGCGCTTGAGCCGGCGGCGGTTCGGCGAGACGGTCAAGCGCATCAACACGTCTTCCCGCACTGGTTCTGCGACAACTTCACGGAGTACAACGACGCCGAAGACGAGCTGCCCGTCGACCAGCACAAGCTGATCGCCCTGATCGCGCCGCGGCCGGTCTACGTCGCCAGCGCGGAGGACGACCAGTGGGCCGACCCGCGCGGCGAGTTCCTGGCGGCGCCGAACGCCGAGCCGGTCTACCGCCTGCTCGGCACCGAGGGCCTGCCGCACGAAAGAGATGCCCGCCGTCAACCACCCGGTGGTCGGACGCATCGGCTACCACATCCGCGACGGCAAGCACGACGTCACGGAGTTCGACTGGGAGCAGTACCTCAACTTCGCGGACAAGCACTTCAGCCGGTAAGGCGGGCCTCCACGCCCGCGCGCAACCTCCCGGTCGCGCCTCATCCATTCGTGCACCCGGTGGCTCGGGCGGACGGTAACGGCCGCGCTACCGGATTCATCTCGTCTTAAGCGCAGCAGGCCGGACTGCAACATCGGGAAACGTCTTGATCAGGGCTGCGTCGAACGTTGCGAGTGGCAGTCGTTCCCGAACCGCGAGATCGACGTCCTGCTCTTCTGGCGAAAGAGACTGGACGCGGCGCAGGGCTCCCTCGAGTAACCCTGTCATGTCTCGCTAGTAGCGCCATCCCCACCTCCCCACCGCCACTGATAAGATGAACCGTCATGCCCAAGCGACCGCTTCGCAGCCACGGATGGTTCTTCGATAACGAGTATTACGCCTTCGCCCGGCGCTCCTATCTGCGCTCGGAGGGCTTCAACCGGGACATCTTCGAGGACAAGCCGGTCATCGGCATCTGCAACTCCTGGAGCGAGCTCAACCACTGCAACCGGCACCTGCGCGAGGTCGCCGAAGCCGTCAAGCGCGGCGTCTGGAAGGCCGGCGGGGTGCCGCTCGAGTTCCCGACCATCTCGCTCGGCGAGCCCTTCATCAAGCCCACCGCGATGCTCCTCCGCAACCTGATGGCGATGGACGTCGAGGAGTGCATCCGCGGCCAATCCGCTGGACGGCGTAGTGCTGCTCTGCGGCTGCGACAAGACGACACCGGCGCAACTGATGGGCGCCGCCAGCGTGGACCTGCCGTCGATCATGGTTCCCGGCGGTCCGCAGCTGAACGCCTCTGGAAGGGCACGCCGCTCGGCTCCGGCACCGACGGCCGGAAGCTCTACGACGAATACCGCATGGGCCAGATCACCGAGGAGGAATGGTGCGAGATCGAAGGCGCGATGGCCCGCTCCGCCGGCCACTGCATGGTGATGGGCACCGCCTCTACGATGACGATCCTGGCCGAGGCCCTCGGCATGACGCTACCCGACTGCGCCAACATCCCGGCGGCGGACTCCCGCCGCCTGGCCATCGCCGAGCTCAGCGGCGAAGCGCGCCGTCGAGATGGTCGGCCGAGGACCTCGCGCCCCTCCCGAGATCATGACGCGGGAAGCCTTCGAGAACGCGATCGCCGTCTGCATGGCGCTGGGCGGATCGACCAACGCCGTCGTTCATCTCATCGCCATGGCCGGCCGCCTCGGCATCCGCCTCCCGCTCGATGAGTTCGACCGCATCTCGCGCCGGACTCCCTACCTGACCAATGTCAGGCCCTCGGGCACGAATACCTGATGGAGGACTTCTTCTACGCCGGCGGCGTCCGCGCCGTCATGCAGGAGATCCTGCCGCTGCTCCACGGAGACGCCCTCACCGTCAACGGCCAGACGGTCGCCCAAAACGTCGCCAGGCGCCGAATGCGTCAACCGCGACGTCATCCGCACCATGGCCGAGCCACTGCACGCCGAGGGCGGAACGGTGACCCTCTCCGGCAACCTGTGCCCCCGCGGCGCCGTGATCAAGCAGACGGCCGCCTCGCCGCACCTGCTCCAGCATCGCGGCCGCGCCTTCGTCTTCGACAACTACGAACAGATGAAGCAGCTCATCGATAGCGAAGACCTGCCGGTCGATGAGAACTCGGTCCTGGTGATGAAGAACTGCTGGCCCGAAGGGCGCGCCCGGGATGCCCGAATGGGGCCACATCCCGATGCCCAAGGTCCTGCATGAAGCGCGGCGTGACGGACGTCGTCCGCATCTCCGACGCCCGCATGAGCGGCACCAGCTTCGGCACGGTGGTGCTCCACGTGGCGCCCGAATCCGCCATCGGCGGACCGCTAGCCATCGTCCAAACCGGCGACGAGATCGTGCTCGACACCCCGAACCGCCGCCTCGACCTAAACCTCCCCGCCGATGAATTCGCGCGCCGCCAGGCCGCCTTCACACCGCCGCCGCCCCACTACACCCGCGGCTACGGCAAGCTCTTCCTCGACCACGTCACCCAAGCCGACCAGGGCTGCGACTTCGACTTCCTGGTCGCGGAGACCGGATAGGTCCGTCGCCGTCGTAGACCACGCCCTGAGCCCTGAAGACCGCGCCGACCTGGCGGTCCCCGAACCCCGAACCCTGCGGAGACATTGCAGCTCCCAAACCCCGAAGACTGCGGGGACATTGCGGCCTCCCTTTTTGGGACCTTCGAGAAACCTGCCGCAGCAGTGTCCCCCCCACCGAAAATGATGCCCAACCCGTGGGTTCACCGCGAAAGCGGCCTGCGCGTTCCGTTTTCCAGTGAGATCTACCACACGGAGAGAGCAGTACCACCTCGATTCCAATATGGTGGCTCCGTCCCTCTTTGCTCCGTCCCTCTTTGCTCCGAACCCCGAACCCTGCGGGGACATTGCAGCTCCCGAACCCCGAACCCTGCGGGGACATTGCGGCCTCCCTTTTTGGGACCTTCGAGAAACCTGCCGCAGCAGTGTCCCCCCCACCGAAAATGATGCCCAACCCGTGGGTTCACCGCGAAAGCGGCCTGCGCGTTCCGTTTTCCAGTGAGATCTACCACACGGAGAGAGCTAGTACCACCTCGATTCCAATATGGTGGCTCCGTCCCTCTTTGCTGATTGCAGCTCCCAAACCCCGAACCCTGCGGGGACATTGCGGCCTCCCTTTTTGGGACCTTCGAGAAACCTGCCGCAGCAGTGTCCCCCCCACCGAAAATGATGCCCAACCCGTGGGTTCACCGCGAAAGCGGCCTGCGCGTTCCGTTTTCCAGTGAGATCTACCACACGGAGAGACTGGGGGAGGTTGGGTCGTTGGGGCATTGTCGTTACAGCAGGGTGTTTGTGGGCCGCGATGGGGCCTCGAACGCTTCGGGGGGTGGGAAGACGGTTCAAACCGATTTTGCCGATCTCCGCAGGGCGCTGCGGGGCTGTCTGCTTCGTGATTTGAGGTCCGACTCGGCTCACCCGGTGGCTCCGTCTCTGGAGATTGCGTAGACGCGCGAACAGTTCTCGCTGATGGTGATGATCGACGACCTCCGCCGTCCGCCGCGCCGCTCTTCAGCAGCCGTCGGATCGTCGACCTGCGCCTCGCCTCTTCGTTCTCTACCCTCGCAGCCTGCGCGGCGTCGCGATTGAGGAAGTCAGCCGGATCTGATTGGATCGCTGACGCCGTGGAGGTCGGTCGGCACAGGTCGAGCTGTTGCTCTTGATCGGTTCTCTCTCGCTGGGCGCGTAGAGTCTTCGTCAGCTCGGGCGCCTCTGCTCGGCGCTCAGCGACGTCCCCACGAGGTTTCGCCTGCTCAGATTCGCTTGGCCCCCGGCGCTTTGCTCCTGTCGCGTCGATACGGCTGGTGGTCGTCGTCGGCCTGACAGTCTCGGCCTGCGCCGCTGCCTCTGCAGCGGTCGGCGGTCTCTTCACAGCGGCTGTTCTTAGCCAGCCGCCGTGTCCACCTCTCCGCTCGCCAGCTCTCAGTTCGTCACGGCAGAAGCCGGAGTCGGCCCGCGGTGATCTGGCCGTGGGCCCTGTCCCCGCGCCGCTTCCGATTCTTCCCTTCCTCCCTACGCCGGCCGAGGCGTCCTGGTTCGACTCCCGCAGCCGCGAACAGACCAGCATCTCCCCATGAAGATGTACAGCGGCAGGTAACAATAGTTGCCGTAGTAGCCGTGGAAGAAGCGCCCTTCCTGCTGCCCATGAAGCCGGTCGTCGGTCGCATCCAGATCCAGGACAATCCGCTTCGGCGGCCGCGGTTGCCGCTGCACATAGAGATCCACCAGCGTTCGATCGACGGCCGCGGTGTCCAGGACGATCTTCTTATAACGCGACTTCTCGTTGGCGTCGGCCGGTGTCAGCTCCATTCGATTCAGGGTGCTCTTGCCGGCGCCCGCGGGCCGGTCTCGCTGCCGGCGCCGTTGGCGCCCTTCCACATCGGCCTTGCCCGACAGCATCGCCAGCAGCGGGTCGGCCCGCAGTTGGTCGTGATCGTTGAGATCTTCGTAGCCCAGCGCCAGAGCGTAGACACGCTGCCGGACCAGTTCCTCCACCGTGTGATCGATCCGCGTCGGATCCCGGAAATCCCGGAAGCAGGCGGCAAATGCCGCAGGATGCCCGTCTTCTGCTCGACTTGGTGCAGCAGCAGACCGCCGCCTTCGGTGGTGATCGTTCCACCGTCGAACTTCGCCACGACGGTGCGCTGAGTATCACTGGCGAAGGCAAAGCTGCTGGGTACACTCTGTCATAGCGAGAAGTTGCTCCTCTCTGGCGCGAACGTTTTGTCACGATTATGTTTATGCCAGATCGGCGGCTCCGCACGGGGAGAGCTAGTACCACCGCGATTCCAGTATGGCGGCACCGTCTTCGACTTTCTGGTCGCGGAGACCGGATAGGAAAGTCGGGAAAGTCGGGATAGGAAAGTCGCGTCAACGACCTCTGGCACCATTTTCCGAGCAGAAATCCCCACCTTCGCCCAATCCCAGTCACAAGCATTTAACTCCCACAATATCAACCATATAACCCTTTTGCAGCCTCTTCCTCCCCGACCCCGCCAGCTACCATAAAGACGGGCAGGCTCCCCTCCCCACCATCGCCCCGTCCCCGGCGATTCACGTTAATTCACGGCCCCGGAAAGGCATCCCAATGGCAACTCAAAAACAGATCGCGGCCAATCGCCGCAATGCAGCGAAATCCACCGGACCCCGCTCCGCCGCGGGCAAGGCCCGGTCCTCGAAAAACGCGCTCCGTCACGGACTCACCGCGCAATCCCTCGTCGTCCCCGGCGAGAATGCGGCCGACTTCGAGAGTCTCCTCGAGGCCTTCCACACTTCTCTCCAACCGGCCGATGCCGTCGAGGAGGCCCTCGTCTTCCAGATCGCCGCCGGCCAGTGGCGCCTCCAGCGCCATCTCCGCATGGAAACCGGCCTGCTCACCGATTGCATGGGCCAGGGCGCCGAATACTTTCAGAAGTGGGGCTACGGCCCCTTCAAGCCGGCCTCCGAGGAGGAGATCACCAACCGCTACGGCGGCTCCGCGCTCAAGCGCCTGACCGGCGAAACCGACCGCCTCACCTCGCTCTCCCGCTACGAAGCGGCCATCCGCCGCCAGTTCTTCCAGGCCCTGCAAATGTTCGAGGCCCGCCGCCAGCTACGGCTCTCACAGCCGGAGCCCGAACCCGTCGAGATCGAGGAGGAGGAGACGGAACTCACACTGGTCGCCTCCCCGGCCATTCAGCTTCCTGAAGCACGGGAACCCATTCGAGAAGACTACGAAACGAACCCAGTTTCGCGTAACGACATAAAGAATCAAAAGGATAGCAACGATCCCGGAGACCGTCCGCGCCGCACCGAACCCGAATCGGAGCGCCGCCGGCCTCCCGAGCGGGCAGCGTAGGCAGCGGCGGTGGCATCGACGGCGGCCGAATGCGAGCCGTGACCGGAGGGAGCGGGATGAGTGACCTCGATCTCTCGAGCGATCTCCGGCCGCCGGGCAGCGTACCGCTTCGCTCTCGCACCAGTTCGTCCCAAAACCGGACAGGGGCCGGCGGCGCCACGGCCTGCTAACTCTCCCGGTTTCAACGCGTCATCATTTGGTAGGCAGCGTGCTCTCCGGATACTCGACACTGACCAGAAACAGCCCCGACGGTGGTGCGGTCGGTCCGGCCTTCGTCGTCGCTCGTCCGGAAAGGAAATGCTCGATCTCCAGCAGATCCGCATTTCCCTTGCCGCGCCTCGAGCAGCAGGCCCACGATGTTGCGGACCATGTGCTTCAGGAAGCCGCTGCCGCGAACCCGATAGGTCAGTCGCTCGTCAAGAATATGAAAACGCGAGGAAAACACAGTCCGGACCTTCGAGCGCTCCGCCGCATCGGTCTTGTCGGCCGCCGCGAAGCAGGCGAAGTCGTGCTCCCCCTCGATGGCCCGGGCGAGCCGGCCGAGCCGCTCCTCGTCGAGCGGATAGGGATGATGAAGAACATACCGGCGCTCGAACGGCGGGCAAACCTCGCCCCGGTGGATCCGGTACTCATAGGTCTTGGCGACGGCGTCGCGGATCGGGTGGAAGTCCGGGACCGCCTCCTCGACGTGCAAAACACGAATGGAATGAGGCAGCAAGCGGTTCATCGCCTTGCGCAGATTGTCCACCGGAATCGGGTTCCGGAGCGTGAAACCGGCCACCTGCGCCAGGGCGTGTACGCCGGCGTCGGTGCGCCCGGAACCGGTCACCTGGACGGGGGCGCCCTCGATCCGGCTGAGCACCGCCTGCAGTTCCCCTTGCACCGTCGGCAGGTCCGGCTGCACTTGCCAGCCATGGAAGTCGGTGCCGTCGTAACACAAGGTCGTTTTCAAACGCCTCATCGGAGTTACGTGTTCCTTCGAGAACCACGAGTCGCGGATCTTGATAGCGCCGGCGACCGGCGTGATCCATCGCTCGATGGCGGCGGACACGCGCTGCGGCGGGTGGTTCGCCAACATTCGCTTGCCGCGCCGGGAAAGCCTACTATAGCATTGGAAATTCAGGGAACAACGCGATCCCGGCCACGTACTTCATCCAGAGGCCGGATCGAGCCGGACCCGCCGGTTTCGCCGCCGGACAAGGTGCCGGATGACTCCCTCCAGGGACGCCTCTTTCCAAGCGGCCGGTATGGAGTCACGGATTAGCTGAGGACCAGGATAAGAACCTAATGAGAACTCTACAGCAAACGCTCGCAATATTTTGCGCTGCGCTCATGTTGGCGCCCGTGGCGGCCGCCCAGGATGTCGGATACTCGTGGCAGAAGTCGAACAGGAATCCGCTGATCGCTCCGTATACGCCACGGACGGTCGCGCCTGTCGACCTGTCCAACTCGGACCGCCTCGATCACCTCCTGCGGGCCGGAAATCTCTACCTGTCGCTCCAGGATGCCATCGCCCTCGCGCTCGAGAATAACCTGGACATCGAAGTCTCCCGCTACGGGCCCCAGATCGCCCAGGCGGACCTGTTGCGCGCCCAGGCCGGCGGCCTGCTCCGCGGCGTGCCCCAGACCGTGAACATCGGACCGGAGAGCATCCAGCAAAGCGCCATCGGCGTGCAGTCAACCGGCGCCCGCGGCGGCGGCGGCGGCAGTGGCAGCGGAGGCGCGACAGCCACCGAGGCGGGCGGCGCGGTCATCACCCAGACCGGCGTCGCCACACCCGACCTCGACCCGAGCGTCTTCAGCCGCTACAACTGGAGCCACCGCACCAGCGTGCTCTCGAATACCATCACCACCGGCACCACGTCCCTGGTCTACGAGAGCCACACCTGGAACCTCGGCATGTCAAAGAACTGGCTCACTGGTACCAGCGCCTCCTTCGGCTGGAACAACGACCACATCAACACCACCAACCGCAACAGCGACCTCAACCCAACCTGGGACAGCAACTTCCAGATCCAGATCACCCAGCGCCTGATGCAGGGTTTCGGCCGGGCGGTCAATGGCCGCAACATCCAGGTGGCCAAGAACAATCTGCGCGTCTCCGACCTCGTCTTCAAGGAGCAGATCATCGAGACGGTCTCCTCAATCGTCAAGCTCTACTGGGACCTGGTGGCGTACGGCGAGGACGTGAAGGTGAAGGAACAGGCCCTGGCGACCGCCGAAAAACTTTATGAGGACAACAAAAAGCAGGTCGAGATCGGCACCCTCGCTCCGATCGAGATCACCAGCGCCGAAGCCCAGGTCGCGCGCCGCCAGCAGGAGCTGACCGCTTCCCAGACCGCCCTGCTGCAGCAGGAAACGGTGATCAAGAACGCCCTCAGCCGCACTGGCGTCAACAGTCCCTCGCTGGCCGACGCCCGGATTATTCCGACCGACCATCTTCCCCGGCCGAATGAGCAGACCATGGCGGTGCTCTCATCGCTGGTTCAGTTGGCGCGCTCACAGCGTCCGGAGATCGAGCAAACGCAGATCAATATCGAGAACACCCGCATCGGCATGGCCGGTTCGAAGAGCCAGCTCAAGCCGTCGCTCAACGCGGTCGGCTTCTACAACCACAACGCCCTGGCGGGCGACCCGAACATTCTGAACCTCACCGCCAATCCGAACCAGTTCCTGGTTGGCGGCTACGGCACCGCCCTAGCCCAATTGTTCCGCCGCAATTTTCCCGACTACGGGATTGGCGTTCAGCTGAGCTTCCCGCTTCGGAACCGCTCGGCGCAGGCCGACTACATCCGCGACTCGCTCTCGCTCCGCCAACAGGAACTCCGCGAGCAGGCGCTCTATAACAGCGTCCGCGTCCAGGTCGAGAACGCGCTGATCTCGCTGACACAAACCAAGGCGCTCTATGACGCGGCCGTCAAGGAGCGCGAGTTGCAGCAGGAGACCCTCAACGCCGAGCAGAAGAAGTACGCTCTCGGCGCTTCCACGGTCTTCTTCGTGATTCAGTACCAGCGCGATCTGGCCCAGGCGCAGTCCACCGAAGTCCAGGCTCTCGCGCAGTACGCCAAGGCGAAGGTCGACCTGGAGAACGCCGTCGGCCGCACGCTCGACACCTACCACGTCTCGATCGACGAGGCCCGGGAAGGCGTCGTCGGCCGGCCGCCGGATCTTCCGGTGGCGCCGCAGCCGGAAACACAGCCTGAGCAGCAGCCGTAACGACAATCGAGCCGCTGATCCGCGCCGGGACGCCCTTCGCGTCCCGGCGTTTTTTGATTGGCGGCGCATTCGTGAAAACCGGGCGAAGACCGCTCCCTCCCGGTCGCGCCTCTGTTAGCCCACGTTCAGCCGCAAAGAACCGCGACCGCGAGAGAGCGGAGTCGACCAGGTCTTCAGCCTAATTCTTGCCTGACCCCAGGCCACGCACCACTCGTGATGCCGATTCGGCACGCCAGGTCGGGCTTGGGATTCCAGATCGGAACACATCCCCGGCCGTGCTCTCCAAATGATTGAAAAAGCCTTCCCTGACGGCCCGGATGTTTTGGCACGGAGATTGCTCAAGTCAGGGTGCGATGCAAAACGACAAGGGCTCAAGGAAGGCAATGGTTGATCCGCTAATTGCTTCCGCCTGCAACGACACCCCACAACGCAGCAATAAACCCCTCTGATCCCTCCAAGAATCCCTCCCAACCCACTTCCTTGAGCCGCTTCGCCCGTCAGGTGAGGCAGGGATAACCTGCCTCCGCCGGCGAGTCCGGGTGCCAATCGCTTGTCAGTGACAATTCGGCGGCGCGGCATCCGCCACATTCCCGTCCCGGTACCGGGAAGCCGTCGCCCGCGGCACCCCACGATGCGCGGCCGGCGCGGCGTTGCCGGCATAGTCGACGGAGAACTCCGCCGCCCTGAACGCACTCAGTGGAAGGATACGTTCCAGTCCCACACGACCGGCATTGGAACCCTACGCTAAACTAATCCGCGCCGCCGTCCGATTTAAGAACAATGAGCCGTCCGCACAAGGATCTGTCGAACTCGCTTCGGTTTCAGGTCAGTCTCCTGAAGCTAGCGGTGATTCCCCACGACCAGCCCCGGTCCGAGCCCGCCACCAGCGCCGCCGAGGAACTGGCGAAGCTGGCCACGAAGGTCTCCCGGTCGCTCGAACGGCAGCGCGTCTCGCCGGAATCGACCGCCTAGGAAGGCCCGCGTCCTCCGTTGGTGCCTGTTTCCGCCCCGGTGCGCCCCGGCCACCGCAGGGCCCTCGTTCACAGCACGCCATGACGGGATGGTTGTGTAGTATAGTGGCCGGGCGGAGCAACCGGTGGCAACCATACTGCTCGTCAACGACGAAAGGGTCGTCCGCACACTCCTGGCGGTGGCGCTGCGGCGTCTCCATCACGATGTGATCGAAGCCGGCAGCGGCCGGCGGGCCCTCAATGCCGCGACGGAAACCCGCGCGGTCGACCTCCTCGTGTCGGAACTTTCGCTGCCCCGCATGAGCGCCCTCGACCTGGCCGCCGAACTGACCGGCGAACACCAGCTCATGCGCGCGCTCTTCCTATCCCGCAGCCCTCACCCGAATCGGCTGGAGGAACGCGCCCGCGCCTCCGGCTACACCGTCCTTCGGGAGCCATTCACGGTACCCGATCTCCTCGTCTCCGTGGCC
Organism: Bryobacterales bacterium; assembly: GCA_963809945.1. Lineage (GTDB taxonomy): Bacteria > Acidobacteriota > Terriglobia > Bryobacterales > Bryobacteraceae > CAWELS01. The sequence goes on from CAWELS010000050.1 coordinate 10,987, forward strand.
GACCTGCTCGACACACCCGCCGACGTCCGCAAGCCGGCCGCCCGTTCCGCGGGGCCGAGTCAAGCGGACGCAACGATCAACAACAACACCGGATCGGTGGGCTGAGGCACGCGAGGAACCGCGGCCCGCATCAATCGATAGAATTTCCAGCCCCCCGAACCACACGTTCCGGGAGGCAGTTCAGATGACGATCTCGCCGTCGCGCATGTGGACGATCCGGTCGGCCACGGCCGCCGCGTCGGCGTTGTGCGTGATCATGAGGATCGTCTGGCCGAGGGTCTGATTGAGCTTGCGCAACACGCTGAGGACGTTCTCGGAGGACTTCGAGTCCAGGTTGCCCGTCGGCTCGTCGGCCAGCAGGATCGAGGGGTGGTTGACGATCGCCCGCGCGATCGCGACACGCTGCTGCTCGCCGCCCGACAGCGCCCGCGGCTTATGGTCGAGCCGGTGGCCGACACCGAGCAGCTCCAGCACTTCCTTGAAGCCGTCTTCGAGCTCAAGCGGCTTGCCGGCGATATGCCGAGCGATCGAGATATTGTCCCGCGCGGTCAGCGTCGGCAGCAGATTGTATTTCTGGAAGACGAAACCGACCTCGGTCTTGCGCAGCTTAGTGCGCTCGCTTTCGGTCATCTGGGTGAGGTTGTGCCCGTGAACCCAGATCTCGCCCGACGTGGGCGGGGTGAGTCCGCCGACGACGTGGAACATCGTGGATTTCCCGGACCCGGAGGGCCCGACGACGGCGACAAATTCACCGGCCGCAATATCGAGGTTGATGCCGCGCAATGCCGGCACCCGCACCTCGCCCATGCGAAAAATCTTGTGCAGGTCGCGAATCGAAATAATGGGCTCGTTCTTATTCATATGCGAGCGCCTCGATCGCGTCCTGGTTTACCGCCTTCCAGCCGGGATAGGCCGAGCCGAGCAAGGCGCCCACCAGCGACACCAGCATGGCGATCGGCCACCAGTCCGGCACGATCTTCTGGACAAGAGACGCCGGAACAAAGCCCATGATGATCGCGCGCGTTCCGTAGGTAAAGATGATCCCGAGAATCGAGCCGATCACTGCGAGCAGGGCCGTCTCCCGCAGCAGCACCGCCAGGATAAAGCCCCGCGAAGCCCCCAGCGATTTCAGGATGCCGATTTCCCGCGTCCGTTCGAGCACCGCCGTGTACAGAGCCAGGAAGACGACCAGGAACCCGACCAGGACGGACAACGCGATGATCACGGCGATAAAGGCCTGCAGTCCGGGGATGTTGTCTACCTTGAACAGCGAGGTGAACTCCTCAATCGAGTAGATCTGGTAGTCGGGCAACTGTCGTTTGAGTGCCGCGATGACCTCGTTGGTGTACTTCGGGTCGTCGAGCTTCAGGTACGCCTGGCTGAGCTTGTCGGTCGAACCCGTCAGGTCCTGCAACTGTTTGAGAGGTACCACCAGGCGCGCCAGCTTGCCCGGCTCGATGATGCCAACGATCTTCCAGTTCCGGTTGATCAGATTCAGGTCGTCGCCGACGTGGAGCCCCTTCTCCTTGGCATAGCGCTCATCCACGAGGATCTGATCGTCGCCGGTGATCGGCCCGCCATGTATGTAGCGGAATCCCCCGCTCATCTCGTCGAACGCCTTCAGATCCAGACCCACGACCGACCGCAAACCGCCAATCGGGTAATTGACGGATCCCGTGGCCACCACCACGTGCTTCTGCTTGCGGAAGAAATCGAGCATCTTTTCCGGCATCGGAGCGCCGGATAGTCCGATGGCCGCGCTACTCGGCGGACGAACCCAGACCTCGGCGCCAGCACCTTCGGCACGCTGGGCCGAGTCCTCGAGCATGCCCCGGCTAAGACCCACCACCGTCAGCATCATCATGACTTCGAGCGCGATGGCGAGCAGACTGAGAACCGTTCGCACCGGCCTATGCTTCAGGTTCTCGATGACCAGTTTGTTGAGCAAGTAAACCTTCCTACCGTCCTACCGTGGTTGTCCGTCGGACTACCGGTTGGGCGTCCGGGGCGGCGTGACCAGCCTGCGCAAGGCGACATTCCAAGGTCTCAGGACGCTGCGATTGGCAGGCGATCTCGTCCTTGAAGGGAATTGACACCACCCATTCTATCTCAGTCCCGCTGGACACCCGCCCCGGAAAAAGTCGCCATGTCGCGATAGAGCGCCAGGGCGGCCTCGAGCAGGTTGATCGTGAGCGCCGCGCCGGTCCCCTCGCCGAGGCGCATGTCGAGGGAATAGTAGGTGGTGGCGCCAAGATGCTCGAGCATCCGCTGGTGCCCGGCCTCGGCCGACCGGTGCGAGAACAGCACGGTCCGCATCGCCTCAGGCTCTAACGCCCCGGCGACCAGTGCCGCCGAACCGGCGATGAAGCCGTCCACTACCACCGGCAGGCGTGCGGCGGCGGCGCCGAGGAGGAAACCGGTGATGGTGGCGATCTCGTAGCCGCCAAGCGCCGCCAGCACGGCGACGGGATCGCCGGGATCCGGCCGGTGCCGTTCAAGCGCACGGCTCACGGCCGTCACCTTGCGTCGCCAGCCATCCTCATCGACCCCCGTGCCGCGCCCCACGGACTCCTCCGGCGGGAGGCCGGTGAACGCGCTCAGCAGAGCGGCGGCGGCGGTCGTGTTGCCGATGCCCATCTCGCCCGCACCAGCGATGTCGAACTTCCCGGCCGCCTCCGCCGCCAGCGTTCGTCCCGATTCGAGCGCGCGACCGGCGTCCTCGATGCTCATGGCCGGCTCCACGACGAAGTTGCGGGTCCCGTGACCGATCTTGCGATCCACGACGCCGTCGGGTGTCGCGCCGATAATCCCGGCGTCGACAATCACCGGCTCGATCACGAACTGCCGGCACAGGACACTGATGGCCGCCCCGCCACCGACGAAGTTGAGCGTCATCTGCCGCGTCACCGCCTGCGGGAAGGCCGAGACACCCTCGGCGACGACACCGTGATCGCCGCAGAACAGGTACATCCCCTTCCGCTCGAGCACCGGCATCGCCTCGCCCCGGATCAGGCCGTAGTGGAGGACCAGGTCCTCGAGGCGACCCAGGCTGCCCGGCGGCTTGGTGAGCGAGTTCCAGCGCTGTTCGATTTGTTCCTTGAGTTGTCGATCAAACGTCATGGTTCTCTTCTTCTTAGAGAGCAGGCGAAACCGCCTGCTCTGTCACTCAAACGTCAAGCTCCAGCACGCCGCAGTAAGCTTGATTGAATTCGGCCGGATCGATGCCCGAAAGCTCGGCGGCCAGGACAGAATTCACCGCAACATGGCCGACAATCACGGCCGGAAGTGGTCCTTTTAAGATCTCAGCCAGCGCCCGCCGAACGCGCATCGCAAACTCTTCCCACCGCTCACCCCCCGGCGGCGTGAACCCGAACCAGTCGGCTTTCTTCTCCCGCGCCGCTTCCGGAAAGCGCTCCTCGATCTTGATCCACGTCAGCCCGTCCCAGGCGCCGTAGGAGATCTCGGCCAGATCGTCGAGCACCACCACCGGCGCCTCCGCCAACGCAGCCGTCTCCCGGCACCGCGCGAGCGGGCTCGTATAGATGACGTCCACCCCCAACCCATCCCAGAGCTTCCGCGCCGCCCGACGGCCCGCATCGCTCAACGGCGAGTCCGTGCGTCCCAGCAACACACCGCGCAGCGCCGGTTCCGCGTGCCTCACCACGTATAGCTTTGGCATGCCAGCATTCCCAACAGGACCATCTCGACCACCTGGCTGGTCGCGCCCAGACAGTCCCCCGTCACCCCGCCGAGGCGCCGCTGGAAGTACCACCGGGCCACCACGACGACGAGCGCCGTCGCCGCCACCAACGCCGCGCCCGCGAGCCAGCCGCACCACAGTGCCGCGGCGACGCCCTGCAGAACCGCCGCGAGCGTCGTTGCCGTTGAAACTCGGGCGGCGAACTGCGATCCCAGGCCGTCGGTCGCCGGACGGGCGATCCGCGCCAGCACCACAATCGAAGCCCGCGACAGCGTCATCACCGCCACCAGCGCCGGCATGTAGTCGAGTCTCAGCCCGGCCAGCGCCTGCCATCGCAGCGTCACGGAAGCCACCAGCGCCAGCGCGCCGAACGTTCCCACGCGGCTGTCCTTGAGAATCTCGAGCATCCGCTCCCGCGTGCGCCCCGCCCGCACCGCATCGGCGACGTCGGCCAGCCCGTCTTCGTGCAGCGCGCCCGTCACCACGACCCAGAAGACAACCACGAGGAGCGTCCGTAGCTCGACCGGCAGATGCGGCCCGAGCACCAGCAGCAACAGTGCCCCCGCCGCCCCGAGCCCCGCGCCGACGAGGGGAAAGAAGAGCGCGGCCTTCCCCGGTTCGGTGGTGCGCATCGGCACCGGTACAAGCGTCAGGAACTGGATGGCGCCGAGCAGCCTGCGCATCTACTTGACCCTCAGCGAGCAGCCGAAGACCGTCCACCAGACCTCGTCGGCCGCCTCCGCCAGGCGCTGGTTGAGCCACCCGGCCTGGTCGCGGAAGCGGCGCGCCAGTTCGTTGTCCGGCACAATTCCGGAGCCGACTTCATTGGTCACGAGCACGACGGTACATCGCACGCGGCCCACCGCTTCCACCAGGCGCTCCGTTTCCTGCTCGATCTCCAACCCGCCCAGCATCGCGTTGCTGAGCCAGATGGTGAGGCAGTCAACCACCACGGCGTGCCAGCCCGCGCTCCGCTCCTCGATCACCCGCGCCACCGCCAGCGGCTCCTCGACCGTCTCGAAATCGGCGCCGCGCTCGTGACGATGGGCCGCCGCGCGTTCCCGCATCTCGTCGTCACGCGCCTCGGCCGTCGCCACGTAGGCGAGCCGCGTGCCGTAACTCCGGGCGCGCTCGATCGCCAGGCGCGTTTTGCCGCTGCGCGATCCGCCGCCGATCAGGATCACAGCCACAGGCTCCTCCGCTTCGACCGCAGCAGCCAGATGAAGAACGGGCCGCCGAGCATCGCCGTGATCACACCCACCGGAATCTCGGCCGGAGCCATCGCCGTCCGCGCCACGGTATCGCACACGGCCAGGAACACGGCCCCGAGCAGGAACGACGCCGGGATGAGGAACCGGTGATCGGCGCCCCACTTGATCCGCAGCGCGTGGGGAACGATGAGGCCGAGGAACCCGATGGGCCCGCAAATCGCCGTCACCGCGCCGGTCAGCAGGGAGCCGGCCACGAAGCCGGCGATCATGAGCCGGCCGGTGGAAGCACCGCGCGCCGCCGCCCAGTCCTCGCCGACGGCCAGCAGGTTCCAGTCGCGTGAACGGGCGAAAACGTAGATCACCACCACCGCCACCAGCAGCGCCAGCCACCCGATGGTCGAGTAGGCGACCGGCTCAATGCCGCCCATCAGCCACCGCAGGACGACAAAGCTCTGGCTGAACTCGACGATGTTGTGGAGGAACAGAATCGCGGCCGAGCAGATGCTGTTGATCGTGATGCCCGCCAGCAGCAAGGTGAACGACGACATCCGGCGGCCCTGGCTCGCGATGGCGAGTACCAGGACCAGCGTCAGCGCCGCGCCACCGGAGGCCGCCAGCCACACGGCCGACACCGACTCCGTGCCGCGCCATCCGAAGCAGATCGCGATCACCGCGCCAAGCGACGCCCCGCCGGCCACGCCCAGCACATAAGGATCAGCCAGCGCGTCGCGGACCAGCGCCTGGAACAGCACGCCGGTCAGCGACAACGCTCCACCCACCACCAGCGCCAGAAGGACCCGCGGCAGCCGCGCGTAGAAGATGATCTCGGCGTCGGGTGATTGTCCGGCGAGCGCGCGGCCGAAGTCGACGGACGCCGAGCCGATCAGAGGGAGAAGCAGCGCGCAGGCGACGACCAGCACGGCTCCAACGGCGAGGATGACGGCGCGCTGTTTCATTTGGGGGAGCCGCTCGGGCGGACGCTACCTTCGATCTCTGTGGTTGGTAGCGGGCCGGAAGGAGAGCGGAGCTGAAGCTCCTCGCAAGCTGAAGCTCGCCCCACACCGCGCCTTCGTTGGGCAAGCTTCAGCTGGCGAGGGGTGTCGGCCCCGATCTGCCCCACATTTACTGCTCGTAGCGGATCCATGGACGTCCTCCGGGGTCCTGCTCCAGGCGCGCTTCCACTTCGAAAACCCGCCGCATCGTGTCCTCGTCGAGCGCCTCGCGCGGCTCACCATCGGCCACGACCCGTCCGCGACTGAGCACGACGACACGATCCGAGTACGTCACGGCGTGGTTCAGATCGTGCGTGGCGGCGATCACCAGCATTCCGCCGTGGCAGAGCTCGCGCAGGATACGCTGAATCGCGATCTGGTGCTTGACGTCGAGAAAGGTGACCGGCTCGTCGAGCAACAGTACCCGCGGCTGCTGCGCCAGCGCCGCGGCCAGCACCACCCGCTGCCGCTCGCCGCCGCTCAGCGAACGGAAATCGCGCGCCCGGAACTCGAGTGCGTCGGTCGTCGCCATCGCCCGTTCCACCGCCGCGTGATCGTCGGGCGACTCGAACAACCCGTTGCAGTACGGCGTCCGGCCCATCAGCACCACTTGCTCGGCGGTGAACGGAAACTCCAGTCGCAGACTCTGCGGCACAAACGACACCGCCCGCGCGAACTCCCGCCGCGCCCAGCGGCTCACCTCGCGATCCTCGAACCGGCACTCGCCGGCATAGCCGTCGCGCAGCCCGGCCAGGATGCCCAGCAGCGTCGACTTCCCCGCCCCGTTGGGTCCCACGACGGACACCATCCGTCCGGCGCCGAAATCAAGCGCCTCGACGTCGAGCACCGTGGTCGAGCCATAGCGCATCGCCGTGGAGCGCAGCTCGAACAGCGCGCTCAAAACCCGGCCTCCGGATGCAGCATGCGGGCGAACGCGCGGGCGGCGTCCACCATGCGCGGACCCGGCACCACGAAGATGCCGGACGCCACCGCGTAGGCCGCGTTTCGTTCGACGGCGGCCAGGTGTGGATAGCGCTGCCAGAGACGCACTACCCGTGCTTTTTGCTCGTCGGTCACGCCCTCGGGATCGGCCATCTCGCCCATGTCGACGATCACCTCGGGGTTCCGCGCGAGCACCTCCTCGAGCGACACCTTCGGATACGGCGACGGGGCGTTGGCGAAGACGTTCTCCCCGCCGGCGACCCGGATCAGGTCATTCAGGTAGGACGCCCGGCCGACGGCGATGAGTCCCTCGATCGCGTTCGGCGAGCGGCCCACAATGAACATCATCCGCCGCTTCGGCAGCGGCGCCACGCGGCGGCGAATCTCGTCGAGTTGCCCCCGCAGTGAGGCGTTCAGCGCCTCGGCCCGCTCCTCGACCCCGGCCACTGCGCCCAGCGTCGCGATCGAGGCATAGATGTCGCCCACGGTGGTTTGCCGGAGCTCGAGCACGTTCAGGTGGACGGCCTCGAACCGGCCCTTCAGCCGCACGGGATTCTCCTGGATAACGACGAGGTCCGGGCGCAGCGCGAGGATCGCCTCGAGGTTCGGCGCGATGTAGGTGCCGATCTTGGTGATGTGCCGCGCCGCCTCCGGATACCGGCAGTAGATGGTGTCGCCGACCACGCGATCTCCCAACCCCAGTGCGAACAGCATCTCGGTGATCGACGGCGCCGTCGAGACAATCCGCTGCGGACCCGCCGCCAGGCAGGCAATCGCCACCAGCAGCAACGGCAGTACCTTGAGGCGTCGCATTAGCGTCCGGTGATGTACCTCCGCAGCAGTGCCACAACGTGTTCGTTGGTCTCCCGGCGGCCGAGCCCCACGCGAATCGCATCGCCGTCGAGGCCGGGCCATCCGGTGCAATCGCGCACCAGCACCTTGTGGTCGAGCAGCCACTTCGCGAGGTCCGAGGCGCCGCGTGCGAGATGGATCAGCAGGAAGCTCGCCTCCGAGCGAACGGCCGTGATGATGGGGAGCCGGCGTAGTTGGCCCCACATCCATTCGCGCTCGGCGGCGGCGTGTTCTCGGGTGCGGGCGGCGTAGTCGAGGTCGGCGAGGCTCACGAGCGCGGCGTCCTCGGCGAGCGCGCTCACCATCCACGGCTCGCGCCGCTCACGCAGGTTCGCGAGGTTGTCGACGTCGCCCACCAGTGCTCCGATGCGCAGCCCGGGAAGCGCGTAGAAGTATGACATGGACCGCAGGACGAACAGATTTGGACGCTCGCCGATGAGTCCGATGGCCGTCGGCGAGCCCGTAAATTCGATGAAGGACTCGTCGATGATCACCGGGTTCGTCGTCCCGGCCAGGTACTTGCGGATGCGGTCGAACCCGAGCGCCTGACCGATCAGCGTGTTCGGCTGCGAGAAAATCATGAGCCCGCTCTCCGGCCAGGTCTGCGGTTCGTTCCACGCCACCTGGTTCGCCGCCCGGTGCGCCCGGTGGAATTCGCGCACCGCCGGCACGGCCAGTGTCGCCGTCTCCTTGCGCCACAGGCGGGCGGTGAAGTGGATCAGCTCGGCGATGCCGCTGCCGGAGACGATTTGTTCAGGTGCGACCTGCCAGCGCTGGGCAAGCGCGGCCGTCAGGCGGACCGGGGAAACTTCCGGATGATGCCCGATGCGATCGATCGCCGCGCCGACCGCTTCCCCGACGCCTGGCGCCGGACCGAGCGGATTCACCCCGTCGGACAGATCGACGATGTCATGCCAGTCCCAGCCGCGCTCACGGGCGGCCGAAAACACGTTTTCCGGTGCTCGGATGTCCATTTTGATCCCGGTAATCACCAGGGACGTCGGGCGTCTCGCGCCGATGACAAGCGTGGGGGTCGTTGCGCGTGCTTCGCTGTCCCTCGCAAACGAAACCTCTCATGCGGCGCGGGGACCGGTCTCCTGACTCGCGGCTCGGCGTCGCGACCGGCAGCCTTCCCGGAACCCGCCTCGGGTTCCAGTGACTCCGGTAGCCGAATCGATGCCGCTCACAGTTGCGGGGCAGTGGCGGAATCACACCGCCTTCCCGTCATCCCTCGCGGTTAGCCAATCCTGAAGCTATCACGCGGGCGGAGGTCGGCGCAAAGCACGGCGCCGGCGTTCGAGCGACCACAACAGGATCAACACCGGAACCGCGACCGCCGCGCCGGAGGTCAGATCCCGTTCCAGCCCGGTGTCCCAGAGAAGGTCGATCCGGCAGTGGCCCGGCCGGCCGGGGTCGATGATCATGAAGCCGAGACCGTCAGGCTGGATCGCCACCTCCCGGCCGTCGACCTCGGCTCGCCAGCCGGGGTGGTCGCTGATGCGAACGGAAACCACCTGCCCGGGTGCCACATCGGCTTCGATGGAAGCGCGGTCCGGCGTGATCCAGTGGAATGCCGGCACCGGCAGCGCGGGATTCTCCAAAGCGGCGTGATAGCGCTGGATCGGATCGATGTCCTCCATGGCCGTGGGCGGCCGCGCCACGATGTCATCGGCGGGAACGATCCGCGCCAATGATGTGGACCGCTGCGGCACTTCGTAGATCACATCGTCGCCGTCGCGCCACCGCTCGGGCAGCACGCCGTCGAACTTGTCCGGGTCGCGAAAGTCCTTATAGGCGTCGCGGCCCTCGGGGCCGGTGACGACCACGGCGCTAGCGCCTACCGTGCGCAGCCACATGGCCGTGCGTTCCCCATCACCCTCGGTGTAGGGAATGCCATACATGAGGATCGGAAAGAAAGGATTGACCATCCCCTGGTCGGCGGCGCCCCCGAACTGCGGAACGTTTGAGAACACATCCAGCCAGTATCGCGTCGAGCCGACCGCGAAGATTCGCCCGTCGTCGACCGTCGCCTCCAGTTGACGGGCAATCTGATATTCCACCGTTTCCGTCACATCGCCGGGCCGAACCCAGTAGCGGGCCCGGCGAGCGTCGGCGTTGAGCAGAAAGAGCACCACGACCAGCGCCACTGCCGCGGCCGCCCAACGAATCAACCCCGGCTTCAGGCGGCGCACTACCGTTGGGACCGCGGAGGCGCCGAGCAGCACAAGAGCCAGCTCGAGCTCCAGATGGTAGCGATGCGGCTGGGCGATCGCGTAGACGCCGAACCAGTACTGCGGGGCGACAATGCCGGCCATCAGCACCGTGTAGAGGGCGGAAAACATCGTGAGCTCGCCCGCTCCCAGCCGCGCCAGAACACGCCACGCGACCAGGGTCAGCACCAGCAGGCCCGCCCAGAGCACGGCCTGAACCCAGGTCATCGGAAACTCGCCGGCGAGTTGGGCCGAGTTACGGGAGATAGTGGCAATGTTGGACGGCGGCAGCCAAGGAGAGGCCAGCGCATAGGCGAGCACGCCGATCCCCGCGGCGACGGCGACGGTCCGCAACGGGCGGTCGCCAAGCAGGGTGAGTAGCAGCGCCAGCACGGCCATGGCACAGCCGACGGCACCGATCCAGTTGGCCAGGGGAACGGCGGCCACGGCGATCGCGGCCAGCAATACCCGCGCGGGGGTCGTTTTCCGCAGCGCCGCTCGCAGGGCGATCAACGCGACGGGAATCAAGGTCAGGGCGACGATGTGCGGTCCTTCCCCGTACTGGGCAAGATCCTGGAAACGCCGCGGCCCCAGGATGGTGCCCATGTCTTCGGCGATAGCGGGAAACAGCCAGGCCGACGGCGACAGCAACGAATAACCGAGCCCGGCCACGAGGCCGGTGGTCCGCGACCCCGACATCGTCCGGGCCAGCCAAAGCACCGTGACGCCGCCCAAAACGTATAGCAGCCCCGCCAGCAGATGGTAGGCGTGCGCCGGCGTCAGACCCAGGACCCTGGCCGTGGCCGCCGCCAGGAACGGCTCGAGCGGCTGGTAAGTGTTGAGCAGCGGCGTCCCGCCATACCACAGTGGGAACCAGCCCCAGTCGCCCAAATGAGCAGCGGTCCACTTGGCGATGGAGATGTGGCCGCCCTCCACCGAACCCATCTGGCCGATGCTCGCGGCAATCATGTAGCGGCCCGCGACCAGGAGATTCGCGACGACAATCGCGACCACCGCCATCCACGTTCCCGCTCGCCGCCACCGCACGCCCACCGTCCCCAGCAGCAGCAGCGGGGCGAGCAGTGCCAGCACGCAGGCCGTTCGGGCCACCAGCATCTCCGCACCTCCGGTGAATTTGAGGTCCACGGTGCAGGGTCCGCCACAAGCTGGTTCGATGACCATCTGCCCCAGAGCATCCGCGCGGACCGGCACGGTGGAGCCGCCCACGGTGGCGCGCCAACCGGCATGGTAGGGGATCTGCACCGACAGCAATTGCCCGGGCGGGACGGACGTATCGATCACCACGTCGTGCTGATTGCGCCAGCGTAGCCGGGCCTCGGGGGCGTCCGGGGATTCGGTGGCGGCGACGTAGGCGCCAAGCGGCCCCGTGTCCGTGTACCCCCCAGGCTGCCGGTTGACGACCGCCTCCGGCGGGATCACATGAGCCAGCGAGCGCCGCCTGCGTGGCACTTGGCGAATCACGTCGTCCCCGTCGCGCCAGAGCACCGGAAATACCCCTTCGAAACTCCCGGGGGCGTGGTAGTCGTGATAGGCGTCGCGTGTCTGGGGACCGCCGACGATGATGGCGTCGATTCCGTAGGCTCGCAGCCAGGTCAGAGCCGTCTCGGGACCGCCGGCGCCGGTGACGATCCCGTAGTCGACGTGCGGTCGCCAGCGGTTCAGGTTGCCGTGGTCGAAGCCGCCGCCGAATTGCGGGTTATCGGTGAATGCGGCCAGCCAGAAACGGGTCGACCCGGTGGCGAAGACGCGCGCGCCCGGAAGGTTCTCGGCGAGCCATCGCGCGGAATGGTACTCGACGGTGTCGGTGATGTCCCGAGGTTGGATCCAGGTCTCCGCCGCCCGCCGGTCATGGTGAAGCTGGACGGCCAGGAACGCCAGCAGGACGACCAGCGCCCCCTGCCGCACCCGCCGCGGCAGCCGGGCAGCGCCAAAAACGACCAGGATCGCCACCGCCATCTCCATCTCCAGGTGATAACGGTCCGGCTGTGGCATGAGATAGACGTCGAACCAGAGCCAGGCCAGCGCCATGGGGCCCAGCAGCAGGAAAAGGTAGGCGCCGAACTGCAGCATGGGGTCGACGCGGAGCCGCCGTAGCGCCATCCAGGTTCCGGCCACCACGGCGAGGAGAAGGACTCCACCGAGGAGCTGCGGCAGGCCCATCGGGTAGGAACCGACGACGTGCTGGGCGTTGTAGCGGATCGCCACCAGCGTGGACGGCGGAATCCAGGGCGACGCTACCGCATAGGCCAGCCCTCCCAGCGCGGCCGACCACAGCAGAACGCGCCCCCACCCCCGCTCGACAAACGCCAGCAGATAGGCGACCACCGCCGCCGCCAACGCCACGGCGCCGACCCAGTTGGTGAGCACCACGGCCACCAGCGAAAGGACCGCCGCGTACACCGGCAGTGGACGCCGTTCGGCGAGTGCCCAGCGGAGCGCCAGGAGCGCCAAGGGTAGCAGCGTCATGGCGGCAATGTGCGGACTCTCACCGTACCGAATCAGTGCCTGCAGCCGCCGCGGCCCGAGAATCGATCCAACGTCGTTGCCGATCCGCGCCGCCATCATCGCCGACGGCGACGCCAGTGAGTAGACGAGCGCCGTAAGGAAAGAGAGCGACCGGCGGCGGCTGACGCGGTCCAGAAACAGGAACAGCGTAACCGGCCCGAGACAGTACATCACCGCCGACACGACGTGATGTGACAACGCCGCCGAGATTCCACCGACACCGGCCACCCCGGCCACCAGGAAGTGCAGCAGCGGCGGATATGTGTTTTGAAACGGAATTCCGTCATACCACAGGGGAAACCAGCTCCAGTCGAACGGATGCGCGAGGATCCACCGGCTCAGGCCGATGTAGGCCCCCTCGATCGAATCCATGTAGACCAGGTAAGGGGTGACGAACAGCTCCCGGCAGATCCAGGCATTCACGGCGAATAGCGCCAGCGCCAGGACCGGCGCCCGGGACAGCGTGTTGGCGAGGGTGGATGATGCGGTTCGGCTCGAAGGGGGCTCCACGGTTAAGACATCATTGTCTCTTGCGAGGCAGGTCAATGTCCCGGTCCCGTGGGGGGGACTTCCCCGGTCTGCTATCCTGGCTATTTCTCCGCCACAATCCATGACCGAGATACGTCCATTCCGACCCTATCGCTATACCGCTGCGGCCGGTGACCTGAAGAAGCTCGTCACCCAGCCCTACGACAAGATCTCGCCCGTGATGCAGTCGCGCTACGTCGCGGCCAGCCCGCACAACTTCGTGCGGGTCATCCTCGGCGAGCGGCAGCCCGGCGATTCGCCGTCGGAGAACGTCTACACGCGCGCCGCCGCCCTGCTCGAGGACTGGCGCGGCGCCGGCCTCCTCGCCCAGGATCCGGAGCCGGGATTCTATCCCTACTTCCAGGACTTCACCGTGCCCGATACCGGCGAGCGCGTCACCCGGAAGGGCTTCATCTGCCTCGGACCCGTGGTCGACTACGACCAGGGCGTCGTCTATCGCCACGAGCAAACCCTCTCCGGCCCCAAGAAGGACCGGCTCGAGCTCCTCCGCCACATCCGCGCCCACACCGGCCAGCTATTCTTTCTCTATAGCGACCCGCAGTTCGCCGTCGACAACCTGCTCGACGAGGCGGCCCGGGAAGCGCCGCTCGTCGAGGTCACCGACGACTACGACGTACGCCATCGGATGTGGCGCATCGCCGACCCCGCCAAGACGGCCCTCGTTAGCCAGCTCATGGCCGACAAGAAACTGCTCATCGCCGACGGCCATCATCGCTACGAGACCGCCCTGGCGTTCCGCGACGAGAATCCCGGCTGCGCCGCGGCCCGCTACGTCATGATGACCCTGGTCAATATGGATTCTCCGGGGCTCAAGATTCTGGCGACCCACCGGCTCCTCCACGGCCTCGACACCTTCGACGCGGCCGACCTCGAGCGGAAGGCCGCCGGACGGTTTCGTGTGACCGCCGGCATCGCCGAAGAGGACCTGCGCCGGGCGCTCGCCGAGCCTCATCCGGAATCGGTCCGCATCGGCCTGGCCGCGGCCGGCGGCTCGCTCAGCCTGTTCGAAGCCGACCGCGCCGGCGGCGAACTCGACGTCAGCATCCTGCACCGCATTTTCCTCGACGAGTTCCTCGGCATCGGCGAGGAGGCCGTCCGGGAACAGACCCACATCCGCTACCAGCGCGGCCTCGACGCCGCCATTGAAGAGGTACGCGCCGGGCGCGCACAGGCCGGCTTCCTGCTGGCTCCGCCCTCTGTCAAACAGGTCGCCGATGTCTCGTTTGCCGGCGGGGTGATGCCCCAGAAGTCCACGGATTTCTTCCCGAAGCTGCTCAGCGGCCTAGCCATCTACCAGATGTGATGTCCCGTCCCTTGAGGTCGTCCGGCCCGCGGGCGCCCTCCCATCCGCTCGAACGGCATAGCGCGGTTTTTGTTGAGACGCAACTCGTCCTGCCGCATCAGTATTAAGAAGCTTGTTTCTGTATCGTTCTCATTTATCCGTTTTCGAATTGCGCGACACGCTGATGCGATTGGCGAGGGAAGAGCAACCTGGCACCAAACCATGCCGCCCCCTCCTGGGGCTCCAGCAACGGCCGCCGCGCGGGTCGGTGTCTTTTCAATAAAGTTTACAGTTCTGACGGTGGGGGTTACCCGACTCTGAAGCGACTTGACACCGATAGTGGTTTAATGTTGAACAGATAGCGTGGCCCGCCTCGGCCGGTGGTGCCGTGTGGCTGGTTTCCCCGGACGCCGCTGGGACGACGGCGAAGGCCCGCTTTGAGGGAGAACGAGAAATGAAGTTTCTGGGTGTGTCGCTTCTCTCCTGTTGTCTGGCCATCTCCGGCTGGGCGCAAAATCTGGCGGATCAAGTCGGGCAGATGGAAGCCGCCGGAAACTCGTCGGGTGCCCGGACGCTGCTCGAGCAGACGATCCGAGACGAGCCCGGCGATATCGATTCGCTGACCACCTTCGCCGAGTTTCTCGACCGGCATGGCGACCCGCAGGCCAGGGATGTCTACGGCCGGCTCCTCGACCGCACCGCCGACGACCAGAATAAGATCCGCATCGCCCGCCGCCTCGTCGACCTGGACCTGATCGCCGGCGATCGCGACGCCGCCACCCGGCACCTCAAGGCATACCGCGACGCCGGCGGCGCCGGACTCGCGGGAACGGTTCCTCCGGTGGCCGAGCACAGCAACATCGACTTCGCCGAGGTGCCCGGACCCATCGAGTCTTTCGCGCGGATGGCCGCCCTCTCCACGGCCGTCGAACCCGCCGACATCCTGCCCGCGCTCGCCCGCAACGTGATCAACAGCGGATACCGGGTCTCCTCCAGCTATGAAGGGCTACGGCCCACCGAGTACATGAAGCTGATCAACCGCTACCTGTCGCAGGCGCGGGAACTCGAGCAGGTGGCCGGCGGCGACCAGGTCATCCGCATCGAGCAGTGCGATTCGACCGATACCGCCGACCTGCTGCGTGTCCTCGGCTATCGCATGCGCGGGGGCTGCGGCAGTGAGGTCATCCTCGAAACCGTCAACGCCAGCCGAGCATTCCTCACCATTGACTCCGGCTTCCCGCTGGCCAACCTCGAACAGTCCCTACGCACCAACCGGCCCTTCGTCTACGACTTCCATCCGATGCGGCTCCCGGTTCTCTACGGCCGCGATTACTGGATGACGTCCAAGGACCGCGAGAATCACGAGCCCTTCATCGACGTGCTCCTCGGCGACCCATCGCTGTGCCGCCTCTACATCGCCATGTCCAAGCTGGACCGCCCGACGGCCGACGCCCTCCGCGCGCGCGCCTCGAGGGAGGAGCTCAAGGCCTTTGCCCACGTGCTCGATTTCTTCGGCGGCCTGTTCCTCATCGAGAACGGACACGCAGTGGTTCCCGGAGGCCCCGCCGCGCAGAAGGTGTGGGCGAAGCTCGTCGGCGTCTCGCCGGACAAAGGCGCCGAATTCTATGAACGCCTCGTCGCCGCCGACGACGGCTGGCTGGCCAGTTACTACGATTCCCTGCGCCGGCTGCAGGAGGGCCCGGTCAAGGCCTATCTGACAGAACCCGCGCGCCTGGAGCGTTTTTACGCCGCCATCCGCGGCCGGGTGACCAGTCCCGGGCCCGCGCGGCCGGTCTTCCGGTCCAACGGCGACTTGATGCTGCTGACCACCGGCATGTGGACGGAGAAGGACGGAACCCCACACCTGCCGGGCAACCTCGACGTCTGGAAGCGCCTCTTCGTCGACAGCCCGGATAACGTTTACGACGGAAACCTGAAGCGCAGCGCCATGGGCTGGAAGAACGAAGACGATGTCCTCGAGGCCTTGTTCGCGCTCTGCCGCAAGCCGGTCGAGAACCAGCCGCTGAAGATCTACATGGCGCTGTCGAGCGTCGATCGCGGCCGTTCCCAGCCACTCGATCCGGCCACGGTGAACCTGATGGCGCGGGCCTGGCCGGAGTTCGGCGCCCAATACCAGCTCTTCGCGGAAACCCCGCTCGTGAGCGCCGGTACGATTCAAAGCTACCTGACCGTGGCCAAACAGATTGACGACACCGGCAACCGGATGCTGCGCGCCGACAGGGCCGGCTCCTTCGAGGCGCTCACCGGACTTTGGCAGATCTTCGTTCGCAACGGCGCGATTCCCGACGACAAGATCGACAGTACCCTGGCCGACATCATCTCCGGCTTCACGAACGTCAGCAACGACCGGGAGCTGTTCGATCGCCAGCGGCACAGCATCGAGCTTCTGGCCCAGGTCACCGGCGGCCCCGGCGACCAACCCCTCCAGGACTACTTCCTCAACCTGCTGACCGGCTCCGCCCATCCCCAGGACATCGAGACGCAGCGCCAGATGGTCAGCGAGATGCGCCGCATCTTCGATGCCCAGAAGCTCGTCGCGCTCGATGACATCCTGGACGTTGCCGACCACCTGGAAGCGCTCGCCAACGGCGGCGACCTCGATACCACCGTCGTCAATCGTCTCTCCAGCCGCCTCGAAGAGATCCGCTCGCGCCGCGAGGCGCTGTCCGGCGCCGAGAAAAGCACCCTCTCCTTCGGCCACTGGAGCCAACAGCACATAGAAGATCAGCAGGATCTCCGGCTACGGAACGAGATTCGCCAGGCAATCGGCTCCCCGGACCACCTGCGCGAACTCCGCGGAGAGCTCGCCGGTATCCTCCGCGATACCCTCGTCGGCTACAACTACCTGCACTATGCACCGCCGGGCGCCCAGTTACTTCGGACTAACCCGCTGTTTGTCCGCAGCCACAGCTTTATCGGACCGTCCGGCAAGGGCGCCGCGTGGCAGGAACCCAAGGCCTACGCCACCGGATGGCCGTCAAGCGGCGGCGGACGCCTGGTCGGGTCGCTATCCGGCCTCGCCTACGCGCTCGCCGACGCCGAGCAGGACTTCCTGGTTCCGAGCACCGAGCAGGCGCTCATCTGGACCGACCTGGTGCCCCAGATGATGGTCACCGCCAAGGTGCCGCGCTGGTGGAACGTCTCGCCGGAGTTGATGCACTGGACGGCACTCCACACCCGCGTCGCCCAGAGCGCGGTCGCCGAATCCGTTGTGGATCCCGGCCGTCGTGAGCTGGTTCTGTCAACTCTTAGCCGGCACGCATCTCCCGGCCGCATCGACGAGGTGATCCAGCAGATCGAGGCGGGCGATGTCGCCGAGGCGCTCGATAACATCACGCCTGCGGAGCTCTTCCTGATCGGCGCCGCCGTCACGGAGGGTCCCACCACCGGCGATCCGCTGAGCGCGGAGATCCGGCGGCTGGCGGCCGCCGACCCGTCCAACATCAACGACGAGGCGGTATCGCTGGCCTTCGGTTCGCCCAAGCCGACGCTGCTGAGCTCGTACCAACCGCGCCTGTTGAACCTGCGCACGTTCCCCACGTTGATGGGCTACTCGAGCCGCATTATGGCCGAGAGCTGGGAGTCGAACCTGATCTACTATGCGGCCCTCGCCGACTCCTTATACCTGCGGCCCTCGCAGTTGAACGTCAAGGTTCCGGAGTGGACCCGCTCGACCGTCGAGAAGATCTTCGCCACACACCTGGAAGACTGGCCGGCGGTACTCAGATCGCTGCGCCGCGTGGGAGAGGACGTACGCCTCGCCGCTCAGCCGGCGGCGGAGGATGCGGCGAGCATGGCCGCGATCCAGCGATAGAGCAAGGAGGGAAGACCATGAAGCACGCTATCCAATACCTGGGAACCATGTTGATGCTAGCGGCGATCGCCGCCCCGCTGGCCGCGCAAACCGAGTCCGGCCCGCGAGCCGTCTTCCGAGCTGACGTGGACATGGTGGTCCACAGCTTCACCGTGACCGACAACAAGGGCCGCTACGTGAACGGGCTGGGACCGGACGACATCCGCATCCTCGAGGACGGCATCGTCCAGAAGATCGCCACCTTCGCCGAAGGCAACGCGCCTCCGCTCGAAGTGCTCGCCGACGGCTCCACCCGGCCGCTGATCGTCGCCCCGTCGCATGAACCACGCCCCAATGGCAACCCCGCGCCCAACGGCAACCCCGCTCCCAACTTGCACTCGGACACCTTTGTCGGCACCAACGTCTTCGTGCTCTTCGACACGAGCAACTACATGTACCGAAGCTTCGTCTACGCCTCCGATGCCATTGCCGACTTCATCCGCGGCCTCGACCGCGCCGACTCGGTTGCCGTCTACACCTTCAGCCGCAACCTCTCGCGGACGGCCGAGCTCACCGGTGACCGTTCGATGGCCATCATGGGCCTGCGGCACGCCGTGGCCGGCGACGACGCGGCGCTCTACAACGCGCTGTTGCTGACGCTTCGCGACGCCTCCCGGGTCCCCGGACGCAAGGTGATCATCGTCTTTTCGAACGGCCCCGACAATGCCAGCATGGTGGCGCCGGACGACGTCCGCGTGGTGGCCGAGGACGAGGGCATTCCAATCTACGTCATCTCGACCAGCGACGTGAGCGGCGACAAAGTATCGAGCAATGTGTTTCGCCGCATCTCGACCCGTACCGGCGGCCAGGTCTACTTCGCCCGGACCTGGCAGAAGCAGGTCGAGGCATTCGAGTCGATCCGCGAGTCGCTGGGTAACTCCTACACGGTGACTTACTATCCGGCGAAGAACCCTAACGAGGGCTTCCGGGAGATCAGTGTCGAGATCGTCTCCGACACCGCCAAAAAACTGCGCGTGTTAGGCCGGCCGGGCTACCGCCCAAGCCCCAATTACTAGCTAGCGGATTCGGACCGAAGCCCCGGGCGAGCCTCAAGCCCGCACAAAGGAAAGAGCGCTTCGGCGGGCGCGGAGCTTGCGCTCCGCCCTCTTCTCTTCATGAAGAAACCGTCACGCCCCCTTCGCCGCCTGATGGAACGCCAGAAAACGCCCCGCCACGGACCCGCCCATATATCGCCTCAGAATCTTCGGATCCGTTTCGAGCAGATCCACCACCACTAGCCCATCGAGCGCACTCGAAAACTTCGGATCCACGTTGAACTCGAGCAACCGCCCCCCCAGCTTCAAATACTGCCGGATCAGAATCGGCACACCCTTGTGATCCCGCTCGATCTCGGCAATGAGGTGCGAGAGATCCTCGATGTCCTCGACGAATCCTTCCGTCACCTCGAGTTCCCAATCCTTCGGCGGCCGCACCTTGAAGGCCTTATGGGCGTGCACTAGCCCCGCCAGGTCGGCCGAATGGCACCGGCTTTTTAAAAACCGCACCATGAACTGCTTGGACACCGCATGATAGTCGTTGCTGATGCTCACCGGACCGAACAGCACGTGGTAGCGCGGCGTGGCCGCCACGTAGGCCCCGATCCCCTTCCATAGCAGCATGAGGGGCGCGAAGCTCTTCTGGTATTCGGTGCGGACGAACGACCGGCCCAGCTCGATGGCCGGCCCCAGGTGGTGGAAGAAGCCGCGCGAGTAGTCGAACAGCGTACTCGTGTAGAGGCCCCGGATGCCCCGGCGCTCGATGATCTCGTCGGCGCGCCCGAGGCGGTAGGCGCCCACTATCTCCTTCTTCTCCGTGTTCCAGACGAAGAGGTGGTCGTAGTAGCGATCGAACTCGTCGAGGTCCGCGGGCTTGCCGCTGCCCTCCCCCACGGCCCGGAAGCTGACCTCGCGCAGCCGGCCCAGTTCCTGGAGCGTCGCCGGTATCTCGCCCGCCGCGGCGGCGTAGACGTGGAACTCCTCGTAGTCGGCCAGCCGCCGGTCCGCGCCAAGCTGCTCGATCTCGTGCTCCACCGCCTTCGGGTCCGCCGCCCCGGTCAGGGGCTGCAGCTTGTGGCTTCGCGGCGCGAACGGCAAGTGCACGGGCGCCGGATGGCTGCCCTCGATCTCCCGGTTCGCGAGCAGGTACGTGCGGCGGTAGAGGTAATCCCGCATCTCCTCGTCGGAGAACCGGATTAACCGGCCGTGGGGGACCGCCGTCCCGATCCGGACTTTGATCTCCTTGCCGCGCTTGTTGAGGAACTCGTGCGGCAGCCGGATGGTGCGCAGCTTCGGATGCACCAGTCCGAGCATCTGGAACGGCAGGCTGTTGGTGCCGTGGAAGTAGATCGGCAGGGCGCCGGCCCCGGTGCGGCGGATGAGCCGCGAAACAGTCAGGCTCCAGTCGCTGTCGACGATGGTCCGGCGGCCGAGCTCGAGATGCGCCACCTCGCCGGCTGGAAACACCACCAGCATGCCGCCATCGCGCAGCCACTCCATCGCCTCGCGCAGGGGCTTCCGGTTGGCGTGGAGCGAGTCGCGGGTGCCGAACGGGTCCACCCACAGGAAGACGCTCCGATCCTGGTCGGCCAGATCCCGGTCCACCAGCGCCGACAGCAGGAAGTTGGTCATGATCCGCACATCGGGCCGGATCCGGGGCAGCAGCGCCGCCAGGATGGTCCCCTCGATCATGCCGAACGGATGGTTGGCCACCGCCACCAGCGGGCCCTCCCTGGGAATGCTGTCGAGCTCCCGTGCGTCCACGCTATAGGCGACGTCCAGGGTGTCGAGCAGATGCTCCCAGACCGGCTGCTCGCGGGCCGAGCTGCGGGCCTCGTCGTAGAGCGCGGTGAGCCGGTCCACCTGCAGGAACTTCTTGATCAAGGGCTGGGCCCCGGCAATCGGCTTGGGTAGGGGCAAATCGTGCCGCCCGGGGGAAGCGGCGTTCGCATTGCTAGACATGTCCGCACTTCATTTATACGACTTCTGGGCGAAAAGTCCACAAAGGAGTGATGACGGCGCGGTCAATTGACCCCACTGGCACCAGGCTGGCCGCCGGTGTCACCCCGAAATTTGCATTCGAGTCGGCCACCGTAGCCGCATGTGCTAGAGTGTAGTACTTGGATTGGACCCCCACTCCATGTCGGTTCAAGTATTCCTACACGGGCATCTACACGGCATCGAAGAATTCCTGATATCTCCGTATCCCGAGAGCGAGGGAGCGCAGTCCGGCTCCCCCGAAATGCTGGTGCTACTCGGGCGGAGCCGATGGGTCTCGCTGCTGAGCGAAGTACTGCCGCGGGCCCTGCTCGCCGAGCTCGACCTGGCCAAGCTCCTGCTCGGCTCGAGCGGCGGCGGCGAATTCCTGCTGGTGCTGCCTGCCGAAAAGGTCGAAGCGGCCAACGAGTTACTCGGCCGCGCGGCCGCCGAGATCGCCGGCATGACCGGCGGCGCGTTATCGCTCGAGTGGTCGTCGACGGAAAACCTCGGCGACTGGACCACCGTCCGTAAACGCCTGACCGAGCGAGTGAACCATGCCCGCCATCACCCGGCGGCCGGACAGGCTCCCGGGCTGTTCGAACCCTTCTCCCCCGCGCCGCCGCCCGACACCGGCGACTATTTCGCCGGCACGATGGCGAACGGCCTGCGCGCCGCCGCCGCCGTCGGCTGGGACCCGGACACCCCGGCCCGCGTCCTGCTCGACAACGGGAAGTACACGTGGCCGCTCGCCGACTCGCCCGACGCCATCGTCACCGCCCGCCATACGGCGCCGGCCGCGAACGGCGACGACCTGGCCGCGCCGTCCGAGCTCGCCGCCCGCGCCGAGGGACGCAAGGCCTGGGGCGTACTGCGCGGAGAGGTGGACAGCTTCGAGTTCCGGGTGCGCCGTCTCCAAACCATCGAAGAACACGTCCAGATCTCGCTGCTCTACAAGCAGTTCTTCGCCGGCGAGCTCGAGGTGCTCTGCTCGATGCCGGAGTTCTGGCAGAAGGTGACCATCCTGTACTCCGGCGGCAGCAACTTCGCCGTCTTCGGTGCCTGGGACGCGCTCGTCCTGCTGGCGAGCGAGGTCCAGCGGCTGTTCCACCGCTTCAATGAGCAGAACCTCAAGGACATCCCGGGCAACGAGGGTAAAACGATCTCGATGGCTCTCTCCCTCGCCCCGGAGCCGGACACCACCGTGGCCGCCGTCTTCCGCGATGCCGGCCGGCGGCTCACGCTCACCACGGCCCGCGAGAAGGACTGCCTCCACGCGTTCGGTCACACCGTCGAGTGGCGGCAACTGGCGCAGGCCGCCGAGCTGCACGATAACCTGGGCCGGCTGGTCAAGGAGTTCGGCGGCTCGCCCCACATGCTGGGAGATCTGATTCGTTTCTACAAGAGAACCGGTTCCACTGCGGGCGGAGCCGCGGTCGCCCAAGACCGCGCCTTCCGTCCATGGCGCTATCATCGCCGCCTCAGCCTCGTGGCCGAAGGCGCGCGCGACCGAGAGTACCAGCGGCTGCGCTCGAAGCTCGTTGTCGACCTGATCGGCAAGGGCGCCGCCCAAGCTCGGCTTCGTCCAGCCGGCCGTGTGGCCCTGGAATGGGCGAAGCTGTTGTCAGAGGTTTAGCCCGATGGCAGAAACACAACACGAACCGCGAAACCGCGAGGGAAGACCCCCCCGCGAGGGACGCCCGCCCCGTGCGGGAGGCCCCCCGCGTGGCGGCGGAGGCCGCGGCCCAGACCGGATGGGACCGCCCGAAATCGACCTGGAGAAGTTGATCGCCGACGCCCTGTACCTGGACAACCAGGCGCACGGCGTGGTGGCCCGGATGCGCGACATGGATTCCGGCACCAAAAGCCAGCTCCGCCGGCTGTACAACGCAGTGCGGCGTGCCTGCCGCGCTCCCGAAAGCGAGCGCCAGCACCAGTTCGTCATGCTGCGGGCCCGGCTGGCCTATACCATCGCACGGCATTCCCTCCGCAGTCTCGACAGCCTGGAGCGGCTCCTGCTCCAGGTGACGCGGAAGAACACCGCGCGGGGCTACCAGCGATTTCGGGACCTGTTCGAGGCGATCATTGCTTATAACGAGTAGCGGGGCGGGGGCCGGACCGCGCGTCCGGACACCGGCTCGTTCGTGTTCAACATCGAGGGAAACATGAGTGCGCATACCGCTGCAACCGAATTGAAGTTCGTCGGCAAGCTGATTGTCGAGGGCGAAATGCACTGCGTCACGGGCCTCCACATCGGCGCCGGTAAGGGGTCGCTCGAAATCGGCGGCGCCGACAACCCGGTGGTCAAGGACGCCTTCGGCCGCCCCTACGTGCCCGGTAGCTCGCTGCGCGGCAAACTCCGCTCGCTGCTCGAGCAGGCCTCCGGCATGGCCGTGCCCTCCGAGCTTGTCTATCTTTCGAAGCGCCGCGGGCAGGAGGTCCGGATCCACCAGAGCGACCGTCCCGACGACGAGATCTGCCTGCTGTTCGGGCGCAGTCCCGGCCGGCTCGAGAAGACCACCGGCGACACGCTCAACAGCGCCGCCGCGACGCCCGCCCGCCTGGCCGTCTTCGACGCGCCGCTCGAGGAGGCGAGTATCACCGAATCGATGCGCGATAACCTCGACGACGAGCTTACCGAGGTCAAGAGCGAAAACGCCATCGACCGCATCACCTCGCAGGCCAACCCCCGGACGCTCGAGCGGGTTCCGTCCGGCGCGCGGTTCTCCATCCGCATGATCGTCGACGTGCTCTGCGAGGAGGACAAGGTCCTGCCGGCGCGGCTGGTGGAAAGCCTGCGCCTGCTCGAGGACGACAGCCTCGGCGGCGGCGGCTCCCGCGGGAGCGGCCAGGTACAGTTTGCCAACCTGAAGCTGAAGTGGCGCAACCACGCCTTCTACACCGATGGCGCTGAGGAAACCGAACTCGTGGCCGACGCCGACCTGGCTGGCCTCCAAGCCGCCATTCGCGAAGACGGATTCGCCGAGAAGCTCTCCTAAACCATGCACGGCCTGTTGGTACGACTTCGGCCCAGCGGTCCCTGGCGCATCGGCTCCGACGCCGGCTCCAGGAGCGAAACGGCGGACCTGTATCACAGCGACTCTCTCTACTCCGCCGTCACGCACGCCATGAAAGCGCTGGGCGAGCTCGATGCCTGGCTCGAGGCCACCGCCCGTGCCGCCGCCGAGCCAGCCGTGCGCTTTACTTCCTGCTTCCCCTGGCAGGCGGACCACCTGTTCGTCGTGCCGCCGCGGACCGTCTGGCCCCCGGTGTCCTCGGCCCTGCCACGGCTGCGGGGCGCGCGCTTCCTGCCCCTGCCGGTGGTGGCGGCGCTGCTCGACGGGCGGAGTCCGGACGAAGAGTCCTGGACCGTGGCGCCGCACAACCGTTGCCTGGTACCGGCAGGCAGCGATGCCGCCGTTGACGGACCGTTCCGCATCGGCCTCCGCGGTCGCGCGCCGGTCGACCGGGTCGTCGGCGCGAGCGGCGACGCCCGCTACACGGCCTGTCTCGAATTCGCTCCCGGCGCCGGCCTTTGGTTCGCCATCTCCTTCGCCGGCGAGCAGGCCCGCGACCGCTGGTCCGGACCCTGCCGCGCCGCGATCCGCCTGCTCGCCGACTCGGGCTTCGGCGGCCGGCGCTCGGCCGGCTGGGGCCGCTCCCATACGCCCGAGTTCGCGGACGGCGAACTGCCCGACCTGCTGCTGCCGCCTCCGGCCGCTCCCGAGGCCGAAGCCGCGCCTGTTGAGGCGCCCTCCGCCGACGCTCCGCCGACGCCCGATACCGGCTACTGGCTGCTCTCGGTCTTCCGCCCCGGCTCCTGGGACACGGTCGATTGGGACCGCGGCCACTACACGCTGTTGACCCGCGGCGGGCGCATCGAAAACCCCGAACGATGGGGCGAGGAGAAAAAGCAGCTCCGCATGGTCGGCGAAGGATCGGTGCTCATGGCCGGCTCCCCGCCGGTCGGATCATCGGCCGATGTGAGTCCGGATGGCTTCCCCCACCCGGTCTTCCGCTACGGCTGCCCCGTCAGCCTTCCGATTCCCGTGAGGGCCGCGCTATGACCTACCGGCTGACCTCGCTGACGCCGCTGCTGGTCGGAGACGGCTTCCACCTGGCTCCGGTCGACTACATGGTCTGGAAGAACCAGGTGAACGTGCTGGCCCAGCAGCGCATCTTCCGGCTGCTCGCCAAGGGCCCGCGCCTGGAGAGCTACCTCAAGGAAATCAAGCGCGCCGACAAGCTCGAGTTCGCCGCCTGGGGCGGCTTCGCCCAGAACTTCGCCGACCGGCGCATCCAGTTCGAGCACGAGTCCTGCGCTTCCTATTGGGAGAAGCTCGGCTCCGAGCACCTCCGGATTCCGACCTTCGTCGGAACGCACGAGGGCCCTTATCTGCCGGCGAGCGCCCTGCGCGGGGCACTGCGCACCGCCCTGTTGCGTTCGCGCGTCACCGATGGCACCATCAAGGACCTCGCCCAGCGCTCCGGCCAGGACCGGACGCCGCGCAACCCCGGGCAGATGCTCGAGGACCGGCTGCTCGGCACCTCCGGCCACAACCGCATGAAGGGCTTCGCGATCGGCGACTCGGCGCCGGTCGAGAGGTCGTCGCTGCTCGTCTACATGCTCCGCACCGCCGCGCTCGCCAGCCGCGGTCCCGGCCAGTACGAGCTGCGCTGGAAGCAATCGCCGCATGGCAGCGTCGTCGCCAATCGCCCGCAGGACTCGACGCCGGTCTTCGCCGAGATGGCCCCGCCGGGCACGGTCTTTACCGGCCGCTGGCGTGAGAACCCGTTCTACCAGCAGCCGGAGGTAGCCAAGGCCCTGCGCTGGAAGAGCCCGCTCACAATGGCCTCGCTCGTCGAGGCGGCCAATCGCAGCGCCGCCGACGTCCTCCGGATTCACCTGGAATACGCCCAGTTCGCCGGCCTCGAACGCCTGCGCCACAACCTGGTGCAACTCGAAGAGCAACTGGCGCAGATTCGGACCCGCAAAGACGCTTGTCTGGTCTGCCTCGGTTGGGGCGCCGGATTCCTGAGCAAGTCCGGCGGGCCGGATCCGAGCCACGAAGGCTACCGCGACCTGCTCCGAGACTTGGGCCAGTTCACCAAGGCGCTCCGCCAGGACGTGCCGTTCCCCAAAACCCGCCGCATCGTCTTCCTGGAGGACCGGCCGGCCGTCCTGCCCGGATGGGCGCTCCTCGAGATCATCTAATCTGTTTGAAATTCAAAGAGTTTCAACATCGGCCGATATGCGGACTGAACGCGTTCCGAGCTTTGTGGAGCCACCGGGCGCGTGTTAAGATTCAACAGTAGGCGGGTCTGTTACGTCAATCCGGCCCTGCGCCTGCGGCGATTTCATGTATAACGCGTTCTTCGGATTCACCACCAGCCCCTTCAACCTCAGCCCCGACCCGGGTTTTCTCTACCGGTCGACTCAGCATGAGGAGGCCCTGGCTAATCTGATCTACGGCGTCCAGAGCCGCAAGGGTTTCATCGTTCTCAGCGGCGAGGTTGGCACCGGCAAGACCACAATGCTCGAGTGCCTGCGCGACTTTCTCTCCTATCACCACATCGAGTTCGCCTTCCTGTTCAACTCGCGCATCACTCCAGCCGAGTTCTTCGAGATGATTGCCTACGATCTCGACCTGCGGTGCCGGAGCCTGACCAAGACCGAGGTCCTGTTCGCGCTCAATCAGCATTTGCTGCAAATGGCTTCCGAGGGCCGCACGACGGCGCTGATCATCGACGAGGCGCACAATCTCGAATGGGACGTGCTCGAGGAGATCCGGCTGCTCGGTAACCTCGAGAGCCGCAGCGGGAAACTCCTGCAGATCGTGCTCTCCGGCCAGCCCGAGCTCGACCGCAAGCTCGACGCCCCCAATCTCCGGCAGCTCAAGCAGCGCATCGTGCTTCGCTGCAACCTGCAGCCGTTCGAACGCCACGAGACGATCGAGTACATCACCAGCCGCCTGGATCGCGCCGGGATGCCGCAGCAGAGCGTCTTCCCGCCGGAGCTGCTGGCCGAGATCCATGTGAGGAGCCAGGGTATCCCCCGCATCATCAACGGGATCTGCGATAACCTGCTGCTGACGGCTTTCGCGATGGAGTCCCGCGTGTCGAGCATCGTGATGCTCGACGAGGTCTGCGAGGATATGCGCCTCGAGTGGCCCGGACGCCGACGCCGGCGTGCCCAGGCGAGTGGCGATCCGTTCAATCAGCCCTCGCTGCTCCCGCGCGAGCTGCCCCGCCAAGTCGAATAGACCGCGTTCCCTTCTCTACGCCCGCCCATTCTCTACGCTCACGCACGCCTTCCGACAAGAGTACCTCCGGAGGGAGCCTCACGGTCCTCCAGGTCCAGGCCAGGGCTTCCTGGCTGACAAGTCCCTCTGGCGATCCTTCCGCGATTTCACCTGAGCCCCCAACCCGCCCGGCCAACCCTCCGCTGACGCTCAAGTTGTTGAATTTTGCATCACCGACCATCCCTACCCCCATGTAGGGGCACCACCCTAGGCCACCAGTACCTCGTACCCGAGTGTGGCTCTAGGACAAATCCTATACGAACCCGGTGATAGGGCTGAACTACACTATAAGGGATTTATCTTAGCAAAATGCCGACTGGTGTGGCCCAACCGGTGCTTCGCTAAGGTGTTTGATGGAAAGGTGCGAGTTCTCATGCTCAAGTACGTTGTGATCATTTCGCTCTGTGCAATTTTCCTGCTCGGTAGTGTATTACCCGCTACTGCAGCAGTGGTGTCTTCGTCGGATGACACGCAGTTGGGCCCGTTCCCTGGTCCGCGGCGCTTCCCGGTTGAACTTGGTCCGTTCCCTGGTCCGCGGCGTTTTCCAACAGAGCTCGGCCCGTTCCCTGGTCCGCGGCGCTTCCCGGTTGAACTTGGTCCGTTCCCTGGTCCGCGGCGTTTTCCAACGGAGCTCGGCCCATTCCCTGGTCCGCGGCGCTTCCCCGTGGCGCTTGGTCCGTTCCCCGGTCCGAGGCGTTTTCCCACGGAACTCGGCCCGTTCCCCGGTCCACGGCGTTTTCCCGTGGCGCTCGGCCCGTTCCCTGGTCCGAGGCGCTTCCCCACGGAACTCGGTCCATTCCCGGGTCCGAGGCGCTTCCCGGTCGCTGGCTGATTCACACCGAATTATGTAGCATGGGACACGAACTGCCGATGTGCAGTAGTGTCCCATGAGTATTTCCTGGCTCATTGTCGGTTGTTTGGGCCTAGCCCTGCAGATCGTCGTCATCTACCTGATGACGAAGGGCTTTTACCGTAGCTACCCCTGGGTTTTCGTCTACCTTCTGATCCTCTTCCTCACTGGTGTCGCCGATTTCGCCGGCGGCATCGACCCGCTCTCCTGGAATACCTGGTACGCGAGCGTCTACTACATCAACAACACGCTGCGGCAGTTCTCGGGTTTCGGGGCCGTGGTTTCGCTGTACCTGGTGGCCACCTCGCAGCTCCCCAACCGCCGTGCGCTCCGCTCCCGGGTGATTCTCGGGGCGCTGGGGCTGATTGGGCTCGCGTGCCTGTGGGAGCATGCCGCGCACTTCAGCATCAGCCGCTATCTGGGGGTTGTTGGACGCGATATGAGCTTCATCACGGCGCTGCTGATCCTCGTTCTCTGGTTCGCCCTCATCCGGATCCGAAACCGGGACTACGTTCTTTTCCTGGTCAGCAGCGGGATGGGGCTGAACATGACTGGCGAGGCGATCGGCCAATCGCTGATCGAGCTCTCCCACGAGAGCGCCTACACGTTCGCCTACCTCATCGGTATCGGATCTCACCTGCTGTGCCTGCTCGTCTGGATCCGGGCCCTCCGGCTCGCCCGCCGGCGCGAGGCGGCCACCCGCGTGGCAGCATCTCACTGATACGCCGCGCCGTTCTTTGACCGTCCTCCTGGCAGCCGATAGAATGGTAGCCGAATTCCGCCGCCGGCATCTGTTTTCCGCGTCCCGGGGGCAGCAACGAGACACCAGGGATGAGTGAAGGCGCTCGGCCTGCCAGGCGCAGGTCGTTTCTGACAAAAGCCGCTGTTGTTGGCGCCGCGTGGGGCCTCGGGGTGCCGTCCCGGATACTCGAGGCCAACGAGCGGATCCGTATCGGCGTCATCGGTGTCGGTTGGCGGGGCGCCTTTGTCACACAGGAGTTTCTGAAGGTCGGCGATGAAGGCTGGGGCGTCGAGATCGCCGCGGTTTCCGACGTCTGGAAGAAGCGCATCACCACCGCCCAGGAGATGTTCTCCTGCGACGGATACCTCGACTACCGGGAGCTGCTCGCCCGCAACGACATCGACGCGGTGATCGTCGCCACTCCCGACCACTGGCACGCGACGATCGCCATCGACGCCATGCATGCCGGCAAGGATGTCTATGTCGAGAAGCCGATGTGCCACACGGTCGACGAAGCGAAGCGGCTGATCGATACGGTGAACCAGACGGGCTGCGTCCTCCAGGTGGGCTCGCAGACCACCTCGGCCGACCAATGGCACAAGGCAAAGAAGGCGATCGCCGACGGCATGATCGGCCCGATGCTGATGAGCCAGGGTTCCTTTCATCGGAATTCGATCGAGGGCGAGTGGAATACGGAGATCTATCCCGGCTGCGATCCCAACGGCCGCGGGGAGTCCTTCCTCGACTGGAAACGATGGCTCGGACCAGCCGAGGAGCGGCCCTACGATCCCGACCGTTTCTTCCGCTTCCGCAAGTACTGGGATTACTCCGGCGGCATTGCCACGGACCTCTTCTACCACGTCGTCGCCCCGCTGAACATCTGCTGGGACGAGCCGCAGTATCCCCATAAAGTGGTCGCCGGCGGCGGCATCTATGCCTTTCACGACCGCGAAGTGCCGGACACCTTCCACATGGTCGCCGACTACGCCAAGGGCCATTCGCTGGTGCTCACGTCCTCGATG
Source organism: Bryobacterales bacterium (assembly GCA_963809945.1). Lineage (GTDB taxonomy): Bacteria > Acidobacteriota > Terriglobia > Bryobacterales > Bryobacteraceae > CAWELS01. Next base: position 41,013 of record CAWELS010000050.1, read on the forward strand.
GCGAACTCCCAGCACATACCCGGCCTGATCCGCGGGCGGATGGGCTCGATCATCATGGTGGAGCACGGTAAGTTCGAGCGCTACTCTCCCTACATTACGGTGCGGCCCGACTACAGCGAGGAGCCGGGGCGGAACGTGATCGATGAGGAGTATGAATCGAAGTGGGGTAAGGTCGATATCCGGATTCCGGTCGCGCGCCGGGACATGCTCAAGGACCACATCCTGAACTTCCTCGATTGCATCAAAACGCGCGCGAAGCCGAATCTGGATGTGGAGACGGGAGCTAAGGCCCAGGTGGTGATTACGATGGCCGTGGAGTCGTATCGGCAAGGCAAGGTGCTCTACTTCGACCCGGCGAGTTGGAAGGTCCTCGACACGCCGCCGCCAGCCGGAGACCGTCAGACGACGGCGTAGTCGAGGTTCGGAAGGCCGCGGCGGTTGCCGCTACCGCACGAAGAGAAGAGGCGGAGGCGACCAGCCGGTCGGTCCGGGCTACTCGAATGAAAGGAATCAAAGCTTCGAGGAATCCGGACGACCGATCACGGCGCGCCTCTATCTTCCCTGGCCCTCCAAGGCGTCAGAGGATGTCCGCAGGCGCTTCTGGGTAGCGTAAAGAGTAGCCGGGCTGGGCACGGTCCCCCGCCCAAGGGACCGTGCCGGCGCGAGGGCCGGGGTAACCCGGCAAGCCGGAGAGTGTATCTCCGGCGGGAATTCCGCCAGCGTCGGGAGCGCCCAACTCCACGAGGAACCGCCGTCGGAATGTCGCGCGAACAGCCCGGCCGCATCACCGGCCGGTGAGTAATGGATTCGGCTGCCCCCCAAGACAACCGAACCTGACTCCAGCTTACTATCACGACCCAAGCGGGACGGGGCGTCGAAAGTGGTAAGTAGTTCACAGGAGGGAAGAAACTTTTTTCAAATAACCTGTGAACGGCCATCGGGGCGCACAGAGTTCGCGGGTGACGGGTGGCGGGTAGCTAATAGCGGGAGTGCGGTTTTCGCGAGTTGCCTTCGAGAAGCCGGGCCATACGGTCCGGTTTGTTGAAAGTCAGTCGCCCCGGAGGGGAGCTCAAGCTCCGCGCCCGCTAAAGCGTGCCTTCCATGGCGCGCCGGGGCCTTTTGGAAGGCAGGGCTTCAGCCTCGACTGCCCGCGGGCTTTCATCCTCAGGGGTGGCACGACAGGGCGATGGGAAGCCCCTTCCGGTCGCGGCTCAGAGCGGGCGTCCTGCGGAATCCAGCACTCCTGCTGCCTGCCACCGGCCACCAGCTTCCTGCCACCCACCGCTCACTCAATGCCCATGCGCTTCTGCATCTCCTCGAGCGTGTAGCCCTTGGTCTCCGGGTAGACGACGGCGACGACGACTAACTGCACCACCATCATCACCGCGAAGAACGCAAACGGATAGCCGCCCGAGGACTCGGCCATCATCGGAAAGGTTCCCGACACCAGGGCGTTCATGAACCAGTGGGTGAAGCTGCCGAGGCTCTGGCCCTTGGCGCGGACGCGGTTCGGGAAGACCTCGCTGATGTAGACCCAGATGACGGCGCCCTGCGAGACGCCGAAGAACGCCATGTAGCCGATCAGGATCCAGACGAGCGTCGCCTGTCCGCTGGAGGTGAAGAAGACCGCGGCCACCGCCGCCAGGCAGATGGCCATCCCGACGGAGCCGATCAGCAGCAGTAACCTCCGCCCGACTTTGTCGATAATCACCATGGCCAGGATGGTGGTGGCGGCCATCGTGGCGGCCACGGCCACCGATTGCAGGTCGCCCGATACCTTGTTGAAGCCCGCGCTCGCGAAGATGTCGTTCAGGTAATACAGGATCGCGTTGATGCCGGTGAGCTGGTTGAAGAAGGCCACCGAGACGGCAAGGAAGATCGGCAGCCGGTACTTGCGCCGGAAAAGCCCTTCGGTGGCTCGCCCGTGCTCGGCGTCGATCGACTGGACGATGTCGGCGAGTTCCTGCCCGACCTGCTCTTCCCCGGTGGCGATCAGCACCTGGCGGGCTTCCTCGATGTGCTGCTGTTTGACGAGCCATCGCGGGCTGCGCGGGATGCCGAACAAGGCGAAGAAGAAGAACGCCGCCGGTGCGGCCTCGATGCCGAGCTTCCACCGCCACTCCGCCGCGCCAAACCCGCCGAGCCCGACGAGGAAGTTCGAGAAGTAGGCCAGCATGATCCCGAAGACGACGTTGAACTGAAAGAAGCCGACCAGGCGGCCGCGCCAACGGGCCGGGGCGATCTCGGCGATGTACATCGGGCCGAGGACCGAGGCGCCGCCGACGCCGAGTCCACCGATGAAGCGGAAGGCCATCAGCGAGTACCAGTCCCAGGCGACGGCGCAGCCGGCGGCGGAGACGAAGTAGAGGATCGCCATGAGGCGGAGGCTCGAACGGCGTCCGTAGCGGTCGCCGGGGATGCCGGCGAAAATCGAGCCAACCACGGTGCCCCACAACGCCATCGAGACGGTGAAGCCGAGCTGGAAGGAGTTGAGGTCGAACAGCTCGCGGAGCTGGGCGGTGGTGCCGGCAATGACAGCGGTGTCGAAGCCGAACAGCAGGCCGCCAAGCGCGGCGACGACCGTGGCGCGGACGAGAACGGGATTCATGCGCATGGGAGGATGCTCATTGCTGAGGTCGAAAGTAGTCCTCCAATCTATCACCAAGCGACGGGTGGGGCGAGCCGGCAGGGGGGAAAGCGGCATCGGCCGGGCGATCGAAGTTCCGTACACCTCGGAGGGGGGCATCGCCGTAGGGCCAACGTATCGGGCGGGCCGGTCGCATTCGGAGGTCCCGTTGCCGGGGGACACCGCCGCGGGGAGGCAGGGTGGTCCGCGTAACGGTAGCCCGCGATGTCCCCGGAGTAGCGGGCGGCGGTGGTCGGAGAGGCGGATCAATCGATCCGTCGCAGGCCGACCGGCACGCCCCCCACCGGGATGGAGGCTATTCGGCCGTGGGCGGGCAGGCGTGATCGCCTGACGGCCCGCCGGTCACGCGTATAGAGGTATCTGAGGAATCCGGTCTAACAGCCGGTCAGGTAAACCTACCGGGCGCGGCACCCGTGTCCCAGGGCGGGTGAGGCCGATCGGTCTTACTCGTTGGCAGGCATCTGATGGTCTGTCTCCCGCCAGGCCGAAATCTTCAGCCGACGGCAGACCCAGCAGAGATCCTCCGAGGAATTCGGGGCGACCTCTTCAGAACAGACGACGCACTTGCGCACGCGAACCGGCTTGGCCCAATCAGTAATCATCGACCGCTTGGCGTTGTCGAGGATCTCCCGCGGGACCACCGATTCATGCTGCGTGGGTTTCTTGTGCTTCATCCGATGCCTTGTTTCCACTATAAACCAATCGTCCTTTCCTCGCACGGACTTTCGGAGCAAGGGCGCATCAGGCGGCGCGATCGAAACCTAGAACATACGCCGCATCGAGCGACGCGCGGCAACGCGGGCAGTGCTGGCCCGCCTTGACGAACGATCGCTTCGGGACCGAAACAACTTCCGCCTGGACCGTATGCGTGCACATCGGGCAGTGAACCGGGGCGCTCTTCACGACCATAGTGGGCTTGCTTGGGAAGTTCATGCTCATCGCTTCCTTTCCTCAATTCCTCAATTCTTCAATCCTTCAGACGCAAGAAGGACCAACAAAGATGTCAACAAATTGACGAAAATTCTCAACGAGGTTTCGACTCTTTTGAGCGGGCACGACGGGGGAGTGAGCGGGACTGGGAGGGCCGTGAACGCGAGGGGGAACACTGTTCGGAGGGTCCGTTGCAGGGGGACACCGCTGCGGCAGGGTTGGGGTGGAGAAGTAAAACCAGCCCGCAATGTCCCCAGTGTGTGGGGTGGTGGTGATCGGGGAGGCTGATCTATCGATCCGCCGGCGAGGATCCGGCCTATGTGGGTCTCATCCTCGTTCCACTCGCGGCCGCGCGGGGGCCCCGCTGAAGCTTACCCGAGTTGCGGGCTACTCGCGGCCGCTCATTTCGAGGAAGGCGCGCAGGCGGTGGCTGCGGCTGGGGTGGCGGAGCTTGCGCAGCGCCTTGGCTTCGATCTGGCGGATGCGCTCGCGGGTGACGGCGAAGTGCTGGCCGACCTCCTCGAGCGTGTGCTCGCCGCCGTCCTGCAGGCCGAAGCGCATCTTGATGATCTTCTCCTCGCGCGGGCTGAGCGTCTTGAGGACCTCGGCCGTCTGTTCGCGGAGGTTCATCTTGATGACCGCCTCCGACGGCGAAACCACGCGCTTGTCGACGATGAAGTCGCCGAGGTGCGACTCCTCCTCCTCGCCGACCGGCGTTTCGAGCGAGATCGGCTCCTGCGCGATCCGCAGCACCTTGCGCACCTTGCGGACCGGCATCTCCATGCGCCGGGCGAGTTCCTCGGTGGTCGGCTCGCGGCCCAGCTCCTGCTGCATCTGCCGCTGGGTGCGGACCAGCTTGTTGATGGTCTCGATCATGTGCACCGGGATGCGGATGGTGCGGGCCTGATCGGCGACGGCGCGGGTGATGGCCTGCCGGACCCACCAGGTGGCGTAGGTCGAGAACTTGTAGCCGCGGCGATAGTCGAACTTGTCGACCGCCTTCATCAGGCCGATGTTGCCTTCCTGGATCAGGTCCAGGAACTGGAGGCCGCGGTTGGTGTAGCGCTTGGCGATGGAGACGACCAGCCGGAGGTTCGCCTCGATCAATTGTTTCTTGGCTTCTCGGCCTCGTGTTCGCCGCGATCGATGATCTGCAGCGTCCGGCGCAACTCCGGCGCCGAAGCGCCGTAGTCCTCTTCGAGCTGCTGGAGGCGCTGGCTGTTCTGCTCGAGATCCTGCGCAGCTCGCGGCTCTCCGGAGAACGCGCCTGGCCCGGCTCCTCGAGCTTGCGTTGCGCGGTGGCGATCTCGCGCTCGAGCAGGCGGAACTGCTCGACGGCTTCCCGGATATCGAAGCTCAGGTCGTCGACGAAGTCCGGAGAAAACTCCTGCCGGCGAACGGCCTGAGAAACGCGGACGATGGTCCGGGACAATTGGAACCGCAGCGTTCGATGCTGCTTCGGTTTCAGATTTCGGGAGACGGAAAAGAGTTTCTGCCGATATTGCTGCGTCTTCTTGTGCAGCTTCTCGACTTCGAGCAAAGCCGTCTGGAACTCTTCCTCGCGGTTTCCGGCGGTCTCGTCTTCCGGCAGCGGCTCGGGGATGTCGAGGACGTCATTGGCCTCCATCTGCCCCTTCTGGATAGCCGCCTTGATCTCGAGCAGCCGCTTCAACACCAGCGGCGACCGGGACAGCGCCTTGAGCACCGCCTGGCGGCCATGCTCCATGTGCCGGGCGATGTCGATCTCGCCCTCGCGCGTCAGCAGGGGGACCGTTCCCATCTCGCGCAAGTACATCCGGACGGGATCGTTGGTCTTTTCGGTGGTCTCGGCGACGGTCTCGGAATCGGACCCGTCGTCGGAATTGCTCCGCTTTTCAGGCCGTTCGCCGGCTTCGTCCAGGATCTCGATGCCGGCACGGTCGAGGTCCGCGAGGAGATCGTCCAGATCCTGGCCGTCGACCAGGTCGTCCGGGATCAGCTCATTCACCTCGTCGTAGGAAACGTAGCCTTTCTCTTTCCCTACGTCGATGAGCTGTTGTAGCCGGGTGTCTTTGTCGTCAATCGCCACCGGATTCCCAGGCTCCACCGCAGCAGTTCGCGGTCTTTGCCATTGTACAATAGTCGCCGCCCGCAACGATTCGCCCCGCAGGTGTGCCATTCCGCCCATTTGTTCGTGTCTCCTCAGGAGATCGTAGGGCCCGCGTGCACACTGGAGTCTACTCCACTCCCGACTCTTGATACTGCTCCCAGAGCCGAATCGCCTCGTCGAGATTTCCGTCCTGCTCGGCCTTTCGAATTCGCGTCTTCAGTTCCGCCATGCGTGTCTGGCGGTCCTGGTGTTCGAGCTGTGGCAGAAAGGCGAGAGCTTGCTCCAGCGATGCCTGAGGCTCCCCTAGTGCATCGGCAAAAACCACCTCCGCCAATAGGATTTTCCCACTATCGGCGAGCCGCCCTTCGACATCCGCATAGCCCCAGTCCTCGCCGCCGTCCTGCAACTGGATCATTATCGCGAGCAGCGGCCAAGTGCGAAATTGTTCGATCGAGGCCAGGTTCTTGATGCGCGGAATCACCTCCCGCCGCGCCTCGACGTCGTTGAGCAGCAGGTTGACGAAGACCTTCTCCTTGGGATGAATTCCGCTCGACGGCGCTGGTGGCCGGGCGCTCTGTTGGGTCGCGCCGAGGCGGCGGAACTCGCTACGCACGAGCGCCGGTTCGACGCGCAGGTAGTGGGCCACTTCTTCGGCGACCGCCGCCCGCTCGAGCTGCGTCGGCAGACGTTCGATCATCGGCAGCAGCAGTTGCCGGAAGCCTTCCACGCGGCCCTCCGCGCTCGTCATGTCGAACTGCGCGCGGGCGCGGTCGGCGAGCCAATGGAAGCAGTCCGGGGCGTGCTGGAGCTGCGAACGGTAGGCCTCGGGACCGTGCTCGCCGACGAACTCGTCGGGGTCGAGTCCGCCGGGGAGCTGCAGGACGCGGACGTGCATACCTTCCTGCAGCAGCATCTGGACCGAGCGCTGCGCGGCGTTCGAGCCGGCCGCGTCGGGATCGAAGTTCACCACAATCTTGTCGGAGTGCCGCCGCAGGATGCGCACCTGGTCGTCGGTCAATGCAGTGCCGCAACTGGCGACCGCTTCCTCGACGCCCGCCTGGTAGAGGCCGATGACGTCCATGTAGCCCTCGACGAGCAGGCTGCGGTCGTGCTGGCGGATGTCTTTGCGCGCCCGGTGCAGGTTGTACAGGACAGCGCTCTTGCGATAGATGGGCGTCTCGGGCGAGTTCATGTACTTCGGCTGCTCGTCGGCGGCCATGGCGCGTCCGGCGAAGGCGATGATCTTGCCGCTCTCGTTTTGGATAGGGAAGATGAGGCGGCCGCGGAAACGGTCGAACCAGCCGGGGCCGTCCTGACGCTTCATGACGAGCCCCGAAGCTTCCATTTGATCGGCCGGGAAGCGATGCCGCTCGAATAGGCGGACCAGCATCTGACCGCCGCGGTCGGCCAAGCCGAGGCCGAACTCCATGGACGTTTCGGGCAGGATGCGGCGCTGGTCGATATAGGCGCGGGCGGCGGCGCCACGGTCACCGGCAAGCGCCTGGCGGAAGGCCTGATGGGCGAGCTCGTGCATCTCGTAGAGCGCGGCCCGGAGCTTGGTCTCCTCGTCGGCGTACTGGCTCTTCTTGGGCAGCGGAATGCCGTGGCGTTCGGCGAGGTGCGTGACGGCCTCCCAGAAGGTCATGCCTTCCATCTGCATCACGAAGTTGATGACGTCACCGCCGGCGCCGCAGCCGAAGCACTTGTAGAACTGGTGGACCGGGTGGACACCGAAGCTCGGCGTCTTCTCCTGGTGGAACGGGCACGGCGCCACCCACCGCACGCCTTGCTTCTTGAGCGACGGGACGTATTCGCGCACCACGGAAACGATGTCGACCTGGGACTTGAGCTGGGCGGCGAACTCCATGGGAGACGACTCTATTATGGCTCTGTCGGGGTCGGGTGGTTGGCTGGGGTAGGCTGAACGCCGTAAGGCGGGGTCCCCGCCCGCGCGCGACCTCCAGGCCGCGCCGACCGGCGCGCCGTTCGGGCGACTGCGGCGGGCTGTAAACGGCCGAGGGCCAACCAGGAGGCCGGCCGCGGACGTAGACGTCCGCCTTACGGCGCGACCGCCTCTGTAAGAAGCGGCATGGTAAGCGGAAGTTACTTCAGAGAAAGTAACTACGCGATGGCCGGGTCTACTTTCTCCGGATCGACGTCGAGGTCGTCGAAGGCCTTCGTCGCCTTGTGGGCGTCGAGCTTGCCGTCGCGGACGAGGCGGGAGATCGTCGCCGCCACGATGTGCTCGGCGTTGACCTCGAAGTGGCGGCGGAGGTGGATGCGGTTGTCGCTGCGGCCGAAGCCGTCGGTGCCGAGCGTGGTCATCCGCCCGGCAAGCCAGGGCGCGATCTGGTCCGGCACGATCTTCATATAGTCCGAGGCGGCGATGATCGGGCCGCGGGCGTTTTCGAGCGCCTGCACGATGTAGGGGGCGCGGACCTCGTCGGCCGGGTGCAAGCGGTTCCAGCGGTCCACCGCCAGCGCTTCGCGGCGGAGCTCGTTGTAGCTGGTGACGCTCCAGACGTCGGTGGCGATGCCGTAGCGCTCGTGGAGCATCTCCTGCGCCCGCAGCGTCTCGTTGAGGATCGGTCCGCTGCCGAACAACTGCACCGTGGCGCGGTTCTTGAGCGATCCGCGGAACTTATAGATGCCGGCGATGATACCGGCGACCACTTCGGCGCGGTTCTCCGGGGCGAGCGCCGGCTGCGGATAGAACTCGTTGTAGTGAGTGATGTAGTAGAAGCGATCCTCGAGCTCCTCGTACATGCGGCGGATGCCGTCCTGGACGACGACGGCCATCTCATAGGCGTAGGCCGGATCGTAGATATGGCAGGTGGGGTAAGTCGACGCCAGGATCTGGCTCTGACCGTCCTGGTGCTGCAGGCCTTCGCCGGAGAGCGTCGTGCGCCCGGCGGTGCCGCCCATCAGAAAGCCCTTGCCGCGCGAATCGGCAAAAGCCCAGATGAGGTCGCCGACGCGCTGGAAGCCGAACATCGAATAATAGGCAAAGAACGGAATCATCGGCACACCGACGTTCGCATAGGCGGTGCCGGCAGCCGTGAAGGAACCCATGGAGCCGGCCTCGGTGATGCCTTCCTCGAGGATCTGGCCGTCCTTGGCTTCCTTGTAGTAGAGGAACATCTCGCTGTCGACGGGCTTGTAGAGCTGGCCGGTGGAGGCGTAAATACCGGCCTCGCGAAACAGCGGATCCATGCCGAAGGTGCGCGCTTCGTCGGGCACGATGGGGACAATGTACTTACCGAGCTCCTTGTGCTTGAGCAGCGCGCGCAGAATGCTGACAAAGGCGGATGTCGTCATCACATCCCGACCCCTGGAGCCGTCGAGCAGGTCGTGGAACAGGTCGAGATCCGGCGCCTTGATCCGCACCTTCTTCGGGTCGACCGTGCGTGACGGCAGGTAGCCGCCGAGATCCTGGCGCCGCTTGTGCAGGTACTGCATTTCGGGACTGTCGTCAGGCGGGCGATAGAACGACGCCGTATGGACGGCCTTCTCCGGCACGGGAATTTCGAAGCGGTGGCGGAAGTACTCGAGCTCCTGCTCGTTGAGCTTCTTCTGCTGGTGGGTGACGTTGCGTCCCTCGCCGGCTTCGCCGAGGCCATAGCCCTTGATGGTCATGGCGAGGATGACGGTCGGCTGCTTTCTGGTCTCGACGGCGCGCTTGTAGGCGTTGTAGATTTTTTGCGGATCGTGCCCACCGCGGCGCAGCTTGAACAGGTCGTCGTCGGAGAGGTCCTCGACCAGCTTGAGTAACTCGGGGTACTTACCAAAGAAGACACGCCGGATGTAGGACCCGCCGCGGACGGCGAAGTTCTGATACTCGCCGTCGACGCATTCGGCCATGCGCTTGACCAACAGGCCGGTGGTGTCCTTGGCCAGGAGCGTGTCCCAATCCTCACCCCAGATCACCTTAATGACGTTCCAGCCGGCGCCGCGGAACAGCGCTTCGAGTTCCTGAATGATGTGCCCGTTGCCACGCACCGGACCGTCGAGCCGCTGGAGGTTGCAGTTGACCACCCAAACCAGGTTGTCGAGTGCTTCCCGCGAGGCCAGCGTGATCGAGCCCAGCGTCTCCGGCTCGTCCGACTCGCCGTCGCCGACAAAGGCCCAAACCTTGCGCGGCGTGACCGGCAGGATGCCGCGGTTCTCGAGGTAGCGCAGGAAGCGGGCGTGATAGATCGAGTTGATGGGGCCGATGCCCATGGAGACCGTCGGGAAGCACCAGAAGTCCGGCATCAGCCACGGGTGGGGATAGGAGGAGAGTCCGGGATGGTCGCGCAGCTCGTGACGGAAGTTGGCGAGGTGCTTCTCGGTGAGGCGCCCTTCGAGAAAGGCGCGGGAGTAGGGTCCCGGAGAGGCGTGGCCCTGGAAGTAGACGAGGTCGCCGGGCTGGTCGCCGTAGGAGGCGCGGAAGAAGTGGTTCATGCCCACCTCGACGAGCGTGGCCTGAGAGGCATAGGAGGAGATGTGTCCGCCGATTCCTTCGTCGTACTTGTTGGCGCGCACCACCATGGCCATGGCGTTCCAGCGGACGAGGCTCTTGATGCGGCGCTCGATCTCGCGGTCGCCCGGATAGGGGACCTCTTCCTCGGCCGGGATCGTGTTGATGTACGGCGTATTGCGGTGCTGAGCGGCCTGGACGCCGAACGTGGCCGCGTGGTTGATGAGCCGCTCCATCAGGTAGCCGGCCCGGTCGGGCCCGGCCACGTCGATCACTTCATCGAGCGCTTCGATCCATTCGGAGGTCTCCCGGGGGTTCAGATCCTCCGATGTTTCGGCTTTCTTCTTCAGCATGTTTCGCTATATCTCCAAGGGAGTTCTGCTACGACCTCGCTCCGCTGCGGCTCCATCCCCAATGCAGTGCCACACTCCCTCCGCGGCGAAGCGTTCTCCGGCAGGCGGGTACCTTACTAGGGTATCCGTTAGCGGGCCGAACGTGCAATTTGAAGCTGGCGGAACGAAGCCGACTGGGGACGGTGGATCGGGGGGGGGGCGGAAGAGCAGATTTTCACCACCGAGGGCACCGGAGGCGCAAGGATTGGAGGGATAAGAGGCGGACGGGCACAGATCGGGTTCTCTATTGGGTCGGTTGTTGGTCGCGCGGGGTTCACTGGGGCGGTGGAAGCCGCCTGGCAGGCGGAAATGCCTGCCCCACTTGATCCAAGTGAACGGTTATCTTAGTCAGTTCAAGAGCCAGGCGCCGGCAGCCGTGCGGGGCAGGCTGTTTCTCTCGATGTCACGGAATTTCCGGAACCAAGGTCGGGACTGAAGCCCCGAGCCGGCGAAAGCCTGCCTTCCAGAAAAGGCTCCGGCGCGCCATGGAAGGGTCGCGGAAACTAAGTGACATTGGACAGTTTCACCTGCCAGTTAGTGCTACCGGGTGCCGGCGTGGTAGAGAAAGGCTCCCTCGGGGGCCAGCGTGCCGTCGGCGTAGCGCAGGCGGCCGTCGTCGGCCATCGCCCCAGCCAGCCGGGTGGCGCGCTCCCGTTCGCGGCGCTCCTCCTCTTCCTGCTCCTGCTGCTTCTGCTCGGGGTCGAGGAAGGCTTCGCGCGGGAAGGCCCGGAACATCTCCCGGCGCGTCTTGTGGACGCGGTGGACGTCGACGGTGAGCGGCACATCGTCGAGCCCCTCGACCGGGAGTCCGAAGCGGTTGCAGACGCCGGTGGTGTGCTCCCGGAGTTCCTTCATCGCGGCGCGGCGGCTGCGCTCGAAACGAACGCGGTGGCGGGCCAGCAGTTCGAGCCGTTGGGTGGCGCCGTCGTCGAGGAGGGGATTGACCGATCCGGCATAGATTTCGTTCTCGAGGCGGCGGAGCCGGTGGAGGTTCCAGGTGGCGTGGAGGAGCTGCGCGAACAGGTCCTCGGCGATGATGTCGTCCGGCCGGAGCGATTGCTCGAGCGAGGCGACGAGCGTGTCGAAGTCGGCCTGTTCGTCGTCGCTGACGATGAAGGCCTTCGAGAAGAAGCCGTGCTTGAAGCTGTTGGCGGCGGAACGGGCTTTGCCCTCTTCGGTCCGGGGGCCGGTGGAGTGCAGCGCGTTGGCGCGATTGGCAGTAACTTGAGCCGATGTGGCCATTGTTTCTCCTTTTGGCGTGTAGGGATTGTTGCGCGAATACGGCGGGCATTCGCGGGTTCGGTGTTGAGGGTAACGCGGCGAACCTGGGGATCGGACTGCTGGATGAGAGTAAGTGGTTGATACGTCAGGAGATAAAAAATTTCAAATGGTTGTGACCCGCCACGGCGGACGTCCGCCACGATTCGGCGTGGAGGCGGAAACACCGTGGCGGGATGGTGGTCCCCAAGTAGAAGAACTCGTTGGAGGGGGAGAGAACGACATGTGCAAAATTCGTCAAAAGGGAGGTCTGTCACTCGCTGGGGCGTCGCTGTTGATGGGCTGGGCCGCGCGAGTCGAGGCACAGTATTTTAGGCAGAATAAGGTCCGCTATGTAGTCCCGCGGAAATCCGGATGGTTGGCAAAGGCGGGAGGTGGAATTTGAGAATTGCCGGGCTACAGATATGGCGCCGCTTGGGTTGGGTGATGGTCGGAATCGTGCTGATGGCCGGAACGATCCGGGCTGAGCCGGTGGCCGTACGGTACAAGGAAGGCCTGATTCGAGGTTTTCTCTCTCTCAGCACCTTGGAGGGAAAGACCATCGCCGGGGGCGAGCTCAGCCAGTCCGGGCACGATGGGAAGATCACTACCCGGCTGACGTTCCATTTCCGCGATGGGTCGCTTCACGACGAGGTGGCGGAGTTCAGTCAAGAGGGCCAATTCCGGCTCGTAAGTTACCACCTGGTGCAGAAGGGGCCGTCATTTCCCATCCCGACGGATGTGACGATCGACACGGGCAGCAACCGGGTGAAGGTACGTTATACGGACGAGGACGGCAAGGAGCAGGTCGAAACGAGCGACGACGAACTGCCGGCGGACCTCGCTAACGGGCTGGTGCTCATCCTGGTGAAGAACATCGAGCCGGGCTCGGGGGAGACGGTGGTGTCCATGCTGGCGTCAACGCCGGGTCCGCAAATGGTGGATCTGAAGATCACGACGGCGGGCAAGGAGCCCTTCACCGCGGCCGGGGTGCGATACGAGGCGACCCACTATGTGGTGAACGTGGAGTTGGGTCCGATCAAGGGTCTGCTGGCAAAGCTGCTGGGTAAGTATCCACCGGACAGCCATGTGTGGGTGGTCAATGGAGAGAGCCCGGGGTTTGTCAAGGCGGAGCGCCCGTTCTATGTCGGCGGGCCGCCATGGCGCATCGAGCTGGCGGGTGCATCGTGGCCCCGAAAGGACAAGGCGGAAGGCCAGACTAAATAGAACGCGCGACCAAGACGGTGCCAGTAGGTTTCGGCGATGCCGCGGTACTCAAGGATCGTCAGCGGTGAGAAGAGGCCTCCGGGCCTAATGCCACTTAGTTTCACAGAGAAGATCGGGGCTGAAGCCCTGATCCGAAGGTTCCGTTGGTTTGGGGACACCGCTGGGGGAGGTTGAGGGTGGGTCGCGCGAAAGTTGCCCGCGATGTCTCCCGGCGAGGCGGGCGGTGAGGTCTGGGACACGATCCAGGACTGCGAACGGGCTCGGGGTGTATACTCTTGGGCAACTGGGAAATAGGGACTGCACTCCCACGCGCCCGTCACAAGACCAAGGACATGACTGGACAGCCAGCGCGGCCCGGGACTGCATTCGGAGCCTACGGGAGCGAAAGAGCTCCGTCCCTCACCCGGTAAGACGGCTACAGAGTCGCTAACAGAGGGGGATTTCCATGTTTGGCAAATTGGTTCGAATCGCCGCGTCGCCGGCGGCGTTGGCGGCATGCGCCATCGCGATGCTGGCAGCGCCCAGAACATTTGTGCCCGATGTCACGTTCACCGGCTCGAGCCTGAGTGACTGGCATACGGTGGGACAAGCGAATTGGAAGGCAGAGAACGGTGAGATCGTCGGCACGCCGACCTCCGCGGAGGGGGGCTGGCTGGTGCTCAATGAGCCCTTCCAGGATCTCGGATCGTCGCGGACTTTCGCTGCACGGGGGGCTGCAAAACGGCGGTCCTGGTGCGTGCCGAGAAGACCCGTGACGGCGGGATGAAAGGGGTCCTGGTCTCGCTCGAAGAGGGCGATCTGACCGGCGTACAGCGTGGTCCTGGACGCCCAGGGCAAAGGAGATCAGCCGGGAGAAGTTGAAGGAGGGGCCTACGGAGCGGTCCGACCCGGTGACCTACATGTATGATCCCATCAACAACCGTACGCGCCAACTGACGGACAACCAAGGGGATCGGGGCAGAGCGGCGCGCTTCCGGGCGAGATGACGCGGGCGGCGCCTCCGGGCGTGGAGGAGGCGCTGGGCGGCGAGGTGGTGCGCGCCCGTCCGCACGGCTCGGTGCATCCGGGGGAGTGGAATCAGCTCGAGATCATCATGGATGCGCAGGCGCCGGAGATGCTGCTGAACGAGGGCGCGGTGAATCTGGGGGGCGTCACGTCGTTCGCCGGATATGGTCCGTTCGCGCTCTATGTGGGCGGTAGCGGCGAGGTGCGGTTCCGGGACCTTGGATACAAGGATCTGAACCGGTTCGTCTATCCCGAAAGAAGAGGTTTCCAGCCGCTTCCATATGCAGCGCCTGCGGGAGTTCTTCATGGCGTGGTCGGCGGCGGTGGCGGATGTTGACCGTGATGGCGTCAACGATATCGTCAGCGGCGCCTACGTCTATTACGGTCCGGACTACACGGTCTCGCGCGAGATCTACATCGCGGAGAGCTACGACGTCCACAAGCAGTATCCGCGCGCCTGCGCCGTCAACTTCGCCTACGACTTCACCGGCGACGGCTGGCCGGACGAGTGGTGCGCGACCGGCAACAACGGAATGGGGCCCGGGCGTGCTGTTTGTGAATCCGCAAGGGGAACGGCGCCGGTGGGATCGCTATGAAGTGACGCCGGATGTCTGGATCGAAGAGACGGGGCTGAAGGACGTCGATGGCGACGGGAAGGCCGAACTGATCATGGGCGTTCCGGGAGGAACCATCGTACTGGCGCGACCCGACCCGGCCAATCCGACGAAGCCGTGGAACCTCACGCCGATCTCCGAGCCCGGGCCGTGGGCGGCGAACAACTCGCACGGACTGGGCGTGGGCGACCTGAACGGCGACGGCCACATGGACGTCCTGACCGCCTGGGGCTGGTGGGAGCAGCCGGCCAACTGGGACGGGCAGCGCTTTGGAAGTATCATCCGGTGGCGTTCGGCCGGCGGGGACGGTCGCAGGGCGCGGCCGGCGGCGCCGAGATGGGCATCTATGACGTGAACGGCGACGGGCTCAACGATGTGGTGACGTCGCTCGAGGCGCACGGCGTGGGGGCTGGCGTGGTTCGAGCAGAAGAAGGGATCCGACGGGGAACCGACGTTTGTCCGGCACATGATCATGGACAACTTCCAGACGAAGAACGCCGGCGGGGTGACGTTCACGGAGCTGCACGGTTCCACGGCGGCGGACATGACAGGCGACGGGATGCCGGACTTCATCGTCGGCAAGCGCTACATGTCGCACTTCGGCTACCACGATCCCGATCCGTTCGGAGCGCCGGTGCTGTACATCTACCGGACAGTCCGCAACCCGGACGCGCCGGGCGGGGCGGAGTTTGTTCCGGAGCTGGTGCACAACCGGTCCGGGGTGGGGTCGCATATCGTGGCCGAGGATATTAACAAGGACGGGGCGATGGACATCGTGACGTCGTCGACGCACGGGACTTACATCTTTTGGGGGACGAAGCCGGAGGTGAGCCGGGCGGCGCGGTGATGGGGTGCGGGGGATGGGCGGGCTGAAGCCCAGTGCAAGCTCATCTGAGACCCCACTGCGTGTCAATGGGATACGGCGGACTGGGTAAGTCGTATTCGAAGGTCCCGTTGCGGGGCGGGTGGCGACAGTCGAAGAGGTCGAACTCGAAGGACCCGTTGCGGGGGACACTGCTGCGGGAAGGTGTAGGGTGGGATGCGTAAGACAGAGGAGCCCGCAATGTCCCCGGAGAGGCGATGGCGGGGGTCGGAGAGGAGGATCATCGCCGCAGTCGTTCAACCGCGTGACCGCGGCGCCGGTGGTTCTACCTGTTACCAGCGGCGGGAACTTCGCGCGGACGGCCGGGTTCGCGGTGCCGCTGGCGGGCGCCGGAACAAAGACGACGGGCGTGGTCCGGTGTGATCAGCCCGGGGCGCTCGATCTGGCCGCGCGCGGTGGGAAGAGACTGGAGAGTGTCCCCGATGAAGTCATGGATGAGGTGCTGGCGAAGCTGACGCCGATATTTGAGTGAGGGCTGGCCGCACTGCGGTTGGCGGGTTCGGGAGGCAAGCGTTCACATGAGTGTGAACGCGGCGCGCAGGAGTGCGCACGCCACGCGCTGGCGGCTGCGGCTTTCGTGTTTTGGACGGTCCGCGGTGGGCCATGGGGACTCCGGTCATTGTTCGGCCAGATAGGACAACGCGCTATGATCGCGAGTATGGAACCGTTGCGTATCAACGAGAGCGACTTGACCCGGGATATCCAGGCGGTTCTCAGACGCGTTGAGACCGGAGGCGAAGTCATCATCGAGCGTGATGCACGTCCGCTGGCTGTGATTCGCCCAGCGGAACCGGAGCGACGGAAGATATCCGAATGTATCTCGCGGATGCCGACTGAGTTGACCGCCACTATCGATGCCGACTTCTCCAAGGATGTGGAAGCGGCTATCGCGGCCCATCGAGAACCGTTGGAGCCACCGCCTTGGGACTGATTCTTGACTCCACCGCGGCAGTCGCCGCTGAGCGAGAGGGCAAGAACGCACGCCAACTTCTCGAAGGAGTGGCGCTTGAGACCGGTGACGATGGGATCGCCATTTCGGTGGTGACTGTGCTGGAGCTGGCTCATGGTATCAGCCGCGCCGATACACCGGAGCGCCGCGACCAGCGGCAGCACTTCCTAGACGACCTGCTGACCGGTGTTCCCATCCAACCGGTGACGGTCTCGATCGCCCTCCGCGCCGGAAGGATCGACGGCGAGAGCCGAGCCGCGGGAATTCGCATTCCGCTATCGGATCTGCTGATCGGAGCGAGCGCTCTGGAACTTGGCTATGGGGTGGGAACCTCGAATCTCCGCCACTTTCGGCTGATCCCTGCACTAGACGTCATCCAGATCTAGTGGTCTGCCGGCCGCGCCACCTGAGGAACTCCAGAGGCAACATAGCGCCGCGCCTACGGAACCTATGTCGACTCCACCGATCTCCGTCGGAGCAGGTAGTAGATTACCGGGGTCACCAGCAGCGAGAGGACCAATGAGACTGTCACGCCGCCGATGACGGCGATGGCTAGCGGTCGGAGTAACTGGGCGCCGGCGCCGATGCCGATGGCCAGGGGGAGCATGCCGAGGATGGTGGCCAGCGCGGTCATCAGGATCGGGCGGAGGCGGCGGCGGCCGGCCTGGAAGATGGCGTCGCGCAACGGGACTCCCTGGGCGCTGAAATGCTGCTCGGAATCGAGCATCAGGATGCCGTTTTTGTGGACGATGCCGACCACCATGATGGCGCCCATGAAGGACGAGATGTTCAGCGTCTGCCCGGTCAGCCAGAGAGCGAGCAACGCGCCGGAGCCGCACAACAAGGTGGCTACCAGGATCGCCACGGGGTGGGCGAAGGAGCGGAACTCGAACACGAGAATGATGAAGATCAGCAGGACCGAGCCGAGCAGCACCTGAGTCAGGCCGCTGAACGACTCCTGCTGAATTCGATAGAGGCCGCCGTATTCGATGTCGGTGCCGGCTGGAAGCTGGATCTCCCGCGGCAGGCGCGACTGGATCTCGTGGATCGTCGAGCCCAGGTCCCGGCCCGAGAGCTGCGCGGTAATGACCACCGCCTCTTTCAGGTTGTAGCGCAGGATCTCGCGCTGGCCCTGTTCCACTTCGGCGGTGGCGATGCTCGAAAGGGGTACCATCGCGCCGGTGGTCGGCGAGGTGATCTGCATGGATTCCAGCGTGTTCACGCGGGAGCGGTAGGCCTCGGGGTAGCGCACGCGGATGCCGTAGAGGCGGTCGCCAACGATGGTCTCCGACGCCCGGACACCGTCGAGCATGGCCGCTTCGATTTCGGCGGCGTCGCGCACGGTAAAGCCGGCCCGCTGGGCCTTGACGGTGTCGACGCGGAAGTTGATCGCCGGGCCGATGACGACGTTCTGGTTCATGACGTCGACCACGCCGGTGACCGAGGGTAGCCACTCCTCGATCTGGGAGGCGATCTGCATGGCGGTCTCCTGGTCGGGGTGGGAGATCTTAATTTCGATTGGCTCGGGAGACCAGGCGAGGTCGCCGATCAGGTCTTCGAGGATGTGGGGGAACTCGACCTCGATGGCCGGTTCGCTCGAGACGATACGGGCGCGGATATCGTCGGTCACCTCGGAGAGCGAACGCCGCGGGAAGCCCTTGAGCTTGACCAGAAAGTCACCGGTGTTGGGCTCGGCGATGGCGAGCGCGAGGCGGGCGCCGGTGCGGCGGGAGTAGCTTTCCACTTCGGGAGTGGATCGCAGGATGTCTTCGACATGCATCAGGACGCGGTTGGTTTCCTCGAGCGAGGTGCCCGGCGGCATGACGTAGTCGAGCACGAAAGCGCCTTCATCGAGTTCGGGCAGGAAGCCGCTGCCGAGGTGGGTATAGAGAAGCACCGAACCGCCCACGATGAGAGCGACGGCCACGAGGACTTGCCGGGGATGATCCAGGACCCAGGCGAGCGCGACGCCATAGCGCGCGGTCAGCCAGCGGAGGAAGCGGCCTTCGCCGGCGGTCTCGGCGGCTTCGAGGCTTTCGGCGCGCACCGGAGCGGCGGTCCGCAACGCACGCTGCGCGAGGATTGGAGTGAAGAAGATGGCCAGGACGAGCGATGCCAAAAGCGCGGTCACCATGGTCATCGCCAGCGCCCGGAAGAAGACGGCCGTGACACCGCCCAGAAAGATGAGCGGGGCGAAGACGACGATCGGAGTGAGCGTGGAGCCGATCAAAGCCGGCGTCAGCTCGGTGATGGCGTTGCGCGCCGCCTCCATGGGCTTCTGCCCGAGCGACAGGTGGACGGTGATGTTCTCCACCATGACGATGGCGTCATCGATGACGACGCCGACGCAGGCCGCCAGTCCGCCGAGCGTCATCAGGTTGAAGCTCATCTTGAAGAGCTGCATGAAGACGATCGCGATGAGCAGCGAGACGGGAATGACGATGGTGGCGACCAGCGTAGTTCGCCAGTTCTTGAGAAAGCCCCACAGGACGAGAGCGGCCAGGATGAGTCCGAGGAGGATGGCGTCGCGGACGCCGAAGATCGAGTCGCGGACGAGAACGGACTGGTCGTAGAAGGTGGCCAGGTGAACGCCGCCGGGCAGGGTCCGGCGAATCTGTTCGAGCTCCTGGTTGACGGCCTGGGCGATCGCGAGCGCGTTGCCATCCGGCTGTTGGAGCACGTTCACCAGCACGGCGGGGTGACCGTCGGCGGTCACGATGTTGTAAACGGGCCGTTCGCCGCGGACCACCTGGGCAATGTCGGCGATCCGCACCGGGCGTCCCGTTGATCACGGAGACGACGGTCTGCTCGATCTGCTCGCGCCCGCGCAGCAGGCCGCCGACCGTCGTCAGGTAGAGGTGGTAGTTCTCCTGGATCATGCCGGCGGCGGCGACGAGGTTGGTGTCCCGGATCGCTTGGGTCACCTTGGTGAGCGGCAGGCCGTAGTTGTTCAGCTTCTCGGGATCGACGACGATGTGGAACTCCGGTTCCCTGCCCCCGACGATGCGCGCCTCCATCACGCCGGGAATACGGTAGAGCCGCGGCGCGATGTCGTAGTAGGCCATCTCCCACAGCTCGGAAAGGCTGCGGTCGTCGGCGGTGAGGCTGAAGCCGATCATCGGGAAGACCGAGAACGTCAGCCGGTTGATATAGAAGCGCGACTCCGGCGGCAGGGTCGGGGTGATCTGAGCGATCTCTCCCTGGACCAGTTCGAGCGCATCGACAATGTTGACGTCCCAGCGGAAGAAGACGCTGATCTCGGTGGAGCCGCGCGAGGTGACCGAGCGGATGTCGGTGACCCCTGGGACCACTCGCACCGCCTCCTCGATCTGGCGAGTGACGGTGAGCATCTGCACGTCGACGGGGGCGATGCCGTTGTCGACGAGGATGACGACGCGCGGGAAGTCGGTCTGCGGGAACAGAGAGACCGGCAGGCGGAACGTGAAGGTGAGTCCGGCGACGGCGAGCGTCAGGATCACCAGGACGAGGGCGCGGGCATGCGTTTCGACGAACCCGGCAAGCGAGCTGGTCTTCACTGCGACGACTCCTGGCCGGCGGCGGCCGCGGTTACTACCTTGACTCCTTCGGCGAGGCCGTAGCCTCCCTCGGTCACCACGGTTTCGCCCGGTTGGAGGCCGTCGAGGATCTCCACCCAATCATCGGACACCGCACCGGTCACTACTTTCCGCTCATGCGCGGTGCTGTCGGGGCCGACGGTCCAGACCACGCCCTCCGCGGTGCCTTCGTCGAACTGCACGGCCGCGAGCGGGACCGTAACGGCCCCAGCGTGCGTGGCGGTCACCACCTCCAATTGCCCGAAGACACCGGCCTTCAGGCGAGCCGCCTGGTTGGGGATCTCACACCAGACCTCGACGGTGCGGCGGGCCGGGTCGACGGCCTGATTCACTACGGTCACCTTGCCCTGGAGCGGCGGCCGGGAAGAATCGCCGGCGCCGAACCGGCATGACTGGCCGGTGCGCACGCCGGCCGCGGAGGAGGCCGGGAACTGCCCGCGCGCGATGGCGGCCGAGAGGTCCATGACGGTGAAGATCGGCGAGTCGGGCCGGGCCATGTCGCCGGGATAGAGGAACTGTTCGGTGATGGTTCCGTCAACGGGGCTGCGGATCGCGGTGTAGCCGAGCTGCGTTTCGATGAGGGCGAGGCGGGCCTTGGCCTGATCGAGGCCGCTTTGGGCGATGCGGAGGTCCTGGGCGCGGGAACGGTTCTCGAGCAGATCGAGCGTCGTCTGCGCGACCCGGTGCGCGGTTTGGGCCTGATCGAACTGGGTTTTGCTGGTGAGCAGGTCACGCTCCGGGATGGCGCCTTCGGCGAACAGCTTCTGGCGGCGCTCGTAGATGCTTTGCGCTTCGGCGAGCGCGGCGGCGGTGGTTTCCACCTGTCCCTGGGCGCGGGCCACGTCAACGGGAAGCGTGCCGGCGGTCACCTTCTCGAGGTTGGCCTCGGCGTTGGCGACCTGGGCGGCGGCTTCGGCGCGCTGCGACTCGAGGTCACGGCTCGAGAGGCGCGCCAGCACCTCGCGGCGCCGGACGGTGTCGCCCATGTGGGCCTCCAAGGTTTCGATGGGCGCCGTCAGCCGGGCGGCGAGCTGGGCCTGATTGCGTGGGTAGATGGTAGCCGGGGCGCTGACGGTAACCTGCATGTCGCGGCTATTGGCGGTGGCGGTGCGGACCTCCACCACGAGTTCCGTGGGCGGTTCTTCCGGTCCGGCGCAGCCGATCGAGAACAGCACGGGGATGAGGAGCGCGGCGAGGTATTTCATTTTCCTGATGCCACCTCGAAGTCGACCAGCGCGCGGAAATACGCGGCGAGGGTCGTGAAGAGAGAGGTCCCGGCGTCGGCGGCCTGGGTCTGCGCGGTGACGACGTCGAGGGCCAATCCCTCGCCGCCCTCATAGAGCAGGCGTGACAGGCGGAGGTTCTCGCGGCTTTCGGTGAGCTCGTCGCGGGCCAGGGGTATCTGTTCAAAGGAAGAGCGAACCGAGGCCGCGGCGGCCAGATACTCGCGCGAGAGGCTGCGCTCGGCCACCGCCAACTGTTCGTCAACCTGCTCGCGCCGATAGCGTGCCTGGCGCGCCGTGCTGCGGCGTTGCGACCAATCGAACAATGGCAGGTTGAGATTGACATAGGCGGCATAGCCGCGGTCGGCCATGCTGACGGCGTTCGCGTCGATGCCGTACTGAAAGACGACGCTGGTCTGCGGTAGCAGGGAGGCCCGGGCGGCGGTCCGCTCGGCCCGATAGGTGCTGCGCAGGGCGTTGAGGCGGTCGAACTCGGGACGGTCCGCAACGGCATCGGCGAGCGAGCCGGGCCGGTCCATCACATCGGCGGGCGGGGCCGGCGGGTGGTCGAGCACGTCCTGCAAGTCGAGCTCGCGGTCGGCGTCCGCCGTCCAGAAGGAAGCCAGGACCTGGTTGGCCAGGCGCGCGTTGAGACGGGCCTGACTGAGCCGTTGTTCAAAGCGTGCCCGCTGGGCGGCGGCCTTGTGCACGTCGGCCATCGACGATTCGCCCTGCTGCTGGCGCGCCCGGATGAGCGTCTCGAACGAACGAGCTTCCTTGGTTGAATCTTCCTCCAGTTGGGCGATGCGGCGGGCCAGCAGCACGTCGTAGTACGCCGAGGCGACGGCTCTTCTCAAATCGCGCCGGGCGATGCGGAGGTCGGCGCCGGCCAGTTGGCGGTTGGCGCGGGCCAGGGCGAGTCCGGCGCGCAGGCGTCCAGAGAGGTCGACCTCCCAGGTGGAGTCCACCACGGAGAGGTATTCGCGAATGCCGTTGGCCGCGACGAAGCTGAACTGGTCGGGCCGGTGCGTGAGCGGGCTGTTGTAGACGACGCTGTTGTTGAGGGACACCTGGGGCAGCAGGGCGGAACGCGCGTTGGTTTGGCCCGCCCGGGCGATGGAAACATCTCGTTCAGCGACCCTGACCTGCGAGGGCGCGTCGAGCGCCAGGTTCACGCAGTCGTCCAAGGTGAGGGGCGTCGTCTGGGCCTGTGCGGCTCCCACTACCACGGCGAGGAACACGCAGGCAAAATGAATGTTTGTTGAAATCCCCACTGATTGCTCCTCCAACAGCTTTACTCGCGCGCCGGGGGTGACGCAACGCAGGACGTCCGCACGGCAGAGGGCAGGCCCTATCCCGAAGAGACGGCGAATCCAGCCGCGGGATCTACTTTCAGGCATGAGAGACGGGATTCTATGCGCGGGCTTCCATTCTGCGGATGAGGAAATAGAGGGCCACGACGGCCAGCAGAATGACGATGAGAGAAACACCTAGCCCGAGCCTTCTCACATCGAGTTCATGGAGGGCGGCCTCACCGGCCTGGTGCGCCGTGGCAGCCACTTTCAGGCCCGGGTCGACAGCCGCCTCCACCGCTGGGGGCGAAAACGCGTGGACGGCTACGCGAGCTTCGATCAGCTTACTGTGAGCGTCCTTAAGATTGAACAAAGGGTCGCTCACTTCCATTCCGTCGCCTTCAGCCTTCTGCAGCAACTGTTCCGCCTGGTTGATCTGGCCGGAGAGATCGTCGATGGAAGCTCGCATCTTCTCGGCGGCCTGATAGCCGGCGTCACCCGAGGAGTGGCACTGGGTGCAGACAGCCTCATCAGAGACGCCAAGCATGCTGTCGCTGGTGGGTTCGATCTGGTGATTGCTGTGACAGGTGACGCATCCTGCGAGGTCCATCGCCGAGAAGGCGGCCGCGTGCGGGCTACTATCGAACAGGTCGGACTGTCGCACATGGCAGGTTCCGCAAACGTTGGCGACCGAGTCCACGCCGGGCGGTACGGCGCCGTGGTTTCCATGGCAATCATTGCAGGTCGGCGCCGAGAGGTCGTTCTTGTTCAGCAACTCATCCGCATGTACGCTATGGGACCATTTCTCCACCTGGTCGGTCGGAATGGAGTATGGCTTCATGTATTCGGCATTGGCGTGGCACTTTCCGCAGGTTTCCGCCACGTGTGTCGGGTAGACCGGCGCCGTGGGCTCGGAAACCGCCAGTATGCCGTGGTGGCCGTGGCAACTGATGCAGGTGGCGACCTTGTCGTCGCCCTTGCGGAGCAACTGACCGTGGACGCTCGTGTGGTATTCGGCTTCCTGATCGACCCGCAAGGAAGGATCGAACTGCTTCATGAACGCCGGATCACTGTGGCATCGTCCACAGAACTGGGGAATCTGCTGGTGCGTCGGCGTACCGATGAAACCGATGGCCGGATTCATGGCCTTGCTGGGGTCGGTCTGGGTGGAATCGCCGCCATGACAATCGGTGCACCACAAGCTGTGCTGTCTGTGGACGCTGTTTTGCTCAGCGGTCACGGGCGCCGCAAAATCACCGCCCATCGATGAATGACAAGAGACACAGGTGCCTCCTCCGGCCCCGGCTGACGCGGTCCCGGCCGGTTGGGCGGCCGCCCAGGAGGCGGCCAGCATTACCACGAAAAGCGCCCGGAACCCCTGCATGCTCGATACTCTCCTAAACGACGTATCCCCAAATCGTCATCACCGCGATGTAGATCACCGCGACGACCCCGATGATGGTGAACAGGCGTCCGACTTTCCCTCCATGCTCACCGCCGCGGTCCAGGAAAGGCACGGATACCCACCACAGTCCCGCCAGGCCGAACGCGAAGACCCCGATCACGTCACCGTCCACGAAGCCGATCTTGGCGGGAATGAACTTCAACGTCTGGAACATGAAGACGAAGAACCACTCAGGCCGGATACCCGCCGGAGCCGACGCGAACGGATCGGCTTTCTGTCCCAGCTCCCACGGGAAGATAGCGGCCAACGCCGCGAGGATGCCCAGCGCCACCAGCCATCCCATGGCGTCGCGCAGAGCGAAGTTCGGCACGAACTTTCTCTGTTTGACGTCGGCCTTCCGGACGCCGGGGGGAAGGCTCATGCCGTGCCACTGCACCAGCCAGAGGTGGATGCCGAGGACCATGGTGACCATGGCGGGCAACACCGCGACGTGAAAGCCGAAGAAGCGGGTCAACGTGGCTCCGGTGACATCGGGTCCGCCCCGGAGGAAGCGTACCAGGAAGGGCCCGATCACCGGAGTCACCCCTGGGATCTCCGTCCCCACCCTGGTGGCGAAGAAAGATGTCGTGTTCCACGGCAACAGATAGCCACTGAAGCCGAAGCCCAGGGCGATGAAGAGCAGCAGCGAACCGGTGACCCACGTCATCTCCCGCGGCGGACGATAGGCCTTTAACAGGTAAACGCTGAACATGTGCACGAACATCATGGCGATCATGAGGTTGGCCGACCAACTGTGGATGGAACGGATCAGCCATCCGAAGTGCACGCCGGTCATGATGAACTGCACGCTCTCGAAAGCGTTCTCCGCGCTGGGCCGGTAGTAGAGCAGCAGCAGGATTCCCGTCACCACCTGCACGCCGAAGAGGAAGAGGGTCATTCCGCCGAGGTAGTACCAGACACTGTGGCGGTGCAGGGGGACTCGTTTCTCCTGCACGATGTGCCTCAGCGGTTCGGCACCCAGGCGGTCGTTGAGCCAAGCGACCACACCGTTTTCCTCGTGGCGTGGAGCGTTCACCGGTTACCCTTTCGAAACAACAATGTCGTCTCCCCGCACATTGACGATGTAACTTGGCAGCGGACGCGGAGGTGGACCAGAGACGTTCTTTCCGTTCAGGTCGTAATGACCGTTGTGGCAGGCGCACCAGATCTGCTGCAGGTCCGAGCGGTATTGAACAGTGCAAGCCAGGTGAGTGCATACCGCAGAAAAGGCCCGAATCTCCCCTTGGGGAGTCTCGATCAGGATGCCCGGCTCCGAGCCGAAGCGAAAGACCAGTCCGGAGTTTGGCTTGAGGTCGCCGGTTTTGGCCGCCACGACGCTGGACTCCGTCGACTCGGGCACCTGTGGAGGGATCAGATATTTCGCGATAGGGTACAGGACCGATACCGCGATGGCTCCGAGGCTCGTTCCCAACAGGTAGTCGATAAACCGGCGACGAATCGTCGGCTGCGGGTCTACTGCATCCATCTCATCCCCAAAGGTTGATCACTTGTACAGCCCGGCACACAAGTATACACCAGCTCGTCAACAGGAGAGGAACCTCCAGGTGCGGTGGCTACATGCGGATGCCTAGCTTTCACCCGTGCCATCCATGCTTGATGTCCGGTTGGCCGCCTGCATCAGCCGGGGCAGGAGAACCAGGCTGCCTCCGTACAGCAGGAGCGAAGTGAACAGAGGCAACGCATTCCCCTGGCGCAGATCGCGCAACAGAAGCTTGGCGGCCGCGGTTGCCATCACGGGATAGACGAGCCAAACCAGTTCGAACCTGCGCCACCTCCGGCCGCCCCAGGCCATCGCCACGGCAAGGATCGTCAACACGGCGGTACGAAAGGTCGGGCTGAAGGCCATGGTCTGGGCCGAACCGGCCAGGGCCGAACTGATCGCAATCAATGCGCCAGCCCCCAGACCGGCGACAATCCAGGCGCAGTTGGCGGCCAGCACCAGCAGGAGGAAGCGCTCGGTCCTCGACAGGTTCCCGGGGCGCGGACCGCGAAGGATTAGCCCGTAGCCGATGATGGAGGAAGCCGCGGCGATCCATGTCCCGAGTTCCGGGCGCACCCATTCGCTGCCCATCCCCAGAAGTTGTCTGGTAGCCCAGGCAGCGTACCCGGATACGGTTGCGACCACGAGAAGATACAGTGCGCCGTGCCACTTGAGGGTGATCCGTTCAGCCTGCGTGCCAATCCAGAGGCAGACCAGAGCCAGGATTGACCAGAACAGAACCAATACGGCATCCGAAGTCAGGATGCGGCCACCGGCGAAGACCAGCAGCAAGCCGAAAGTCGAGTAAGTGTAGAAGTTCCTGTTTTTCTGTCCGCCACGGGAGAGGAAGGCAAAGGAAATCGTGTAGCAGGCGGCGCCGCCAGCCAGAGTACAGAATGAGACTGCACCGGTGACAGTAGGATTGCCGTGAGCCACGCCTAACACGCCACGCAGCGCCAGGAGAAGGACCGCGGCACACTGAATCGTCTCAAAAGCCGTGAACGTCAAACGGCGGAACAGCGTCCGGACGATGGTGCTGGACAGGTAGATCACCAGCAGGGCGATCTGGGCCGTCACCACGACTGCCGTCGAGAAGAAAACGTACCCTTCCGGGAGGCCACCCTCGCGGACGGTCACATACGTCATTAAGAAGACGGCGAAGTCCGCGATCAGGCCGACGATCCATCGCTCCCGCAACCAGTGGTCGAGACAGGCCGAGAACTCCACCATGGCGGCCATGGCGAGCAGGGCCAGCGTAAAGGGAGCCAGGTCGTGAATGGCGACGATCAGACCCGACGCCGTGATGATCCCGGCCAGGGTCGTGATCCAGGCTATGGCCGACAGGTCTTGCCGCCAGGAGATCGCCAGCCCGAAGCCGGAGAACAATACCAGAACTCCGGCCGCTACCGGAGAAGAAATCGCCTGAAAACGAACGATGGTCTCCCAGAGAAGCGGCACCAGGATCAAGACCGATGTCACTCCGTACACCGCGGCCGCGAGGCGCCGTCCCGCGCCGGCCCGGGCGGCGAGGACGAGCCAAAACAGCGCGTATAAGATCCCCGCGGCGGCGCCGGCCGTCAGGGGAAACGCCCCCGATTCGGTCAGCGCCCGGAGAAGATAGGCGCCCGCGATACCGAGCAATCCTTTGCCGAAAACGGGCAGGGCTGTCGCGGCATCGAGCGTAGGCCGGGGTGAGCCGGGTGCCGGCGGGGAGAGCGGGGAGAGTTCCGGCGCGGGACTCGATTCAGTCATCGAGCCAGCGATACGCCCCTCCAGAGAGCGAACCCTCTGTTGCAGATCCCGGATCTGCCGGGTCATTTCTTCAGGAGTGAACGGGCTGGGATCAGACCGGTTGTCCAGCGCGTCCCAGTCAGAGTCGGCCATACTTCGCCCTCTGAGTCACGATTCTCAACCCGCCGCCGAGGCCCTTGCCCTGGACGGTCGAGTTTTCTCCGCCCCCTAGTCTACCTGTTTCTTCCTTGTCCAACACCTTCAAACGGCGCTGGATTTCGCACAGCCTCCGCGATGAAGAGCCGGTGAAGAAGGCGCCTCGACTACGGCTCTTGCGCTAATGCGATCAAATAGTTTCCATGACCGAGCCGGCCGGCCGCCGCGAGTTTGCCACCACGCACTGGAGCCTGGTGATCGCGGCGCGTCCTGGCGAGGCGAGCGAGACGCGTGCCCGGAGGGCGCTCGAGGAGCTTTGCCGGGCTTACTGGTATCCGCTCTACGCCTTCGTGCGCTACCGCGGCTATTCGTCCGACGATGCCCAGGACCTGACGCAGGCCTTTTTCGCCGCATCATCGAAACGGGCGGGTTCGCGTCCGCCGACCCGGGCGCGGGCGGTTTCGATCGTACCTGCTCGGCGCGATGAAGCATTTCCTGGCCAATGAATGGCATCGGGCGCAGGCGCAAAAGCGCGGCGGCGGAGTGCAGGTTCATCGAATGGGACGCGCTCGATCCGGAGGCCCGCTACGCCGGCGCGCCGAAGGAGCCGGAGAGTCCGGAGCATGTCTTCGATCGCGAATGGGCGCTCGAAACCGTGGCGGCGGCGCTGCGGACGCTGCGGGCGGAGATGGCGAAGGCCGGAAAGAGTGAGCAGTTCGAGGTGCTCAAGGGCTGCTGACGGGCGAGGACGAGCTGCCCCGCGAGGAAATCGCCGCGCGGCTGGGATGAGCGAGGGCGCGGTCAAGGTGGCCGTCCACCGGCTGCGGCAACGCTACCGCAAGCTGCTGCGGGACGGGATCGCGGAGACGGTCGGCGATGAAGCGGATCTGGACGACGAGATGCGCTATCTGGTCGCGGTTTTGAGAAAGACGTGAATTGCTGTAACCTCCGGGCCGGTTTCCTTCAGGAAGAGGTGGATGAACCCGATAGGAGATGGATCATGAACACTTCTGAGAAAGACAACGTGCCGGCGCTGCGGGGCGGCGATTCCCGCGGCAACGACCGGGCAGCCTCTGCCCCGCCTGCCTGCTGTCGGGCGCCCTGGAGCCGGACAGACGAGCCGCACGGCGACCATCACGGTGGCGATGGCCGCGCCGGCAGCTCCGGGTGGCCCGTCGGAGTTCCCTTGTGAGTTCGGCGGCTACCGGCTGCTGGGATTGCTGGGACGCGGCGGCATGGGCACGGTGTACGAGGCCGAGGAAACTGGCCACCGGCCGCCGGGTGGCGCTTGAAGATGCTCGGGCAGCAGCTCGATTCGCCGGAGATGCGGCAGCGGTTTCTCCGCGAAGGCCGTCTGGCGGCGCGCGTCAGCCATCCGAACAGCCTCTACATTTTCGGCAGCGAGGAGATCGAGGGCCTCCCGGTGATCACGATGGAGATCGCCGGCGGCGGCACGCTCAAGGACAAGCTCAAGAAACGCGGCCCGCTGCCGGTGGCCGAGGCGGTGGACGCGATTCTCGACGTCATCGCCGGCCTGGAATCGGCCTTCGCGAACGGCGTGCTGCACCGCGACATCAAGCCCTCCAACTGCTTCGTCGCGCCGGACGGTTCGGTGAAGGTCGGCGATTTCGGCCTTTCCGTCTCCACCCTGGCGAAGACCGACACCTTCGTCACGGCCCACGGGAAGATCATGGGCACGCCGGCGTACGCGTCGCCGGAACAGTTGCGCGGCGACACATTGGACGTGCGCGCCGACATCTACTCGGTCGGGGCGACGCTGTTCACCCTGCTCACCGACCGGGCGCCTTTCGAGGGGGACAACGCGGTGCAGGTGGTCGCCAACGCCGTCAACCAGGAACCGCCGGTCGCTGAGCGAACTGCGGAAAGACGTGCCGCCGGCCTGGCGCGGGTGGTGGCCCGCTGCCTCGCCAAGGAACCGGACGGGCGCTACGCCGACTACGCCGCGCTGCGCAACGCGCTGCTGCCCTTCAGTTCCAGGGAACCGGAGCCGGCGTCGATGAAGGTCCGGGCGTCGGCCGGCTGGATCGATTACTTGATCGCCTTCTTGCCCGCCTATGTGACTTTGATGTTCCTGGTGGGCGCGGAGGAGTTGCTGTTTCGGCCCGTTGTCGAACGCACTCCTGTACTCCGCCAGATACTACTTCCTTCTCTTCGGCGTCGGCTTCCTCTACTTCAGCGATCTTCGAGGGGATCTGGGGCGCCGGGCTCGGCAAGTGGCTCAAGGGGCTGCAGGTGGTTCGGCGCAGACGGCCGCCGGCCAGGCGTCGGCCGGGCCTTCCTGCGGATCTTCATTCCCATTCTGTCGGTTGAAGGCGTCCGGATGCCCCTCATCGATGGCGCTGTTTGCCGACACCGATTGGACCGTGTTTCAGATCGTGATGTTTATCGTCATTGCCAACGTCTGCGCCTGGATCCCGGTCCTGTTGACGTTGGGAGCGCGCCGGGAGAACGGTTATGCCACCGTTTGGGACCGCGTCAGCGGGACCAGGGTGATCGTGAAGCCGAAGGGCACCGAGCGGCCGACGGTCGAACCGGTAGCTCAGCCGGAGAGTCCCGCCGACGGCGAGCATTCGCTCGGGCCCTACCAGATCATCCAGGAGATTGTTCCGGGGAAGTGGATCGTCGGCATGCGATCCGGTGCTGCGCCGCCCGGTCTGGCTGCTGCGGCGGGATGCGACCGGGGCCTTCTCCGCGCTCGGCAGAGGTGTCGCGCGGCCCGGCCGGCTGCGCTGGCTGCAGAAGGTGGACGTCGGGCGAGGCCACCTGGGATGTCTTCGAGGCCGCTCCGGGAGCGCCGTTTCCGCTTCCTGGCCGGCAACGGCAAGCAGGTGCCCTGGTCGGCTCTGCGCCACTGGCTCCATGACCTCGCCTCGGAGCTTTGGGCCGCGGCGGGAGATCAAACCCTGCCCACGGAACTGAGCCTGGACCAGGTCTGGATCACGGCGGACGGGCGAGCCGTCCTGCTCGACGAACCGTGGCCCCATGAGAGCACGCCGGCCGAGCCGCTTCCAGTGGGCGACGTCGCCGGGCAGCAGCGCTTCCTGAATGCGGTCGCGGCTTGCGTTGAATCGACCGGTCTGCCGCTCCACGCCCGGCCGGTGTTGCAGAACCTGGAGGGCGGGAAGTTCGAGAAGCTCAGCTTCCTCACGGGCACGCTACGCGGACTGCTGGACCGGCCGGCGGAGGTCGGCAGGGGGATTCGGGCGGGCTCGGTCTTCATGCTGACGTCCTACATCTGGATCGCCGTCTTTGTCGGCTACTACCCTGACAAGCCATGGACCGGGTCCATGATCGGGAGCGTTCTAAGGACCACGCTGGTGGTATTGGCCGTGGTCGCGCTGGCCCGGCTACTGGCGGTTCTGTTCCGGAGTTCCATCGACCACGCTATCTTTCGGCTGGCGGTTGTCGACGCCCGGGGAAAACCGGCCGGGCGGGGGCGACTGCTCGTTCGCTGGGCCATTGTCTGGCTGCCGTTATTTGTTCCCATCCTGTTCCTGCCCGTGCTCACGGGCGGAGCAGATAGCACCGCGTTCTTCGTTTCCGCGCTCGTGTTGCTCATCCTATGGATTGGTGCGGCGGCCTACGCCGTCGTTCATCCTCATCGCGGATTGCAGGACCGGCTGGCGAGCACCTGGGTGGTGCGCCGCTAACCGCTCGTAATCCGACTACAGATCTCAAGTCAGTTAGTGGAGGAATTACTATGTCCGTGACAATAGGAGACTTGCGTCACCACGATTTTACTGATCCGCGGCGGCACGATCTCGACGCATTGCGTGCGTTCGCCATGCTGCTGGGGATCGTTCTTCACGGTGCGATGTCGTTCATCGTGATTCCCTGGGCGGTGCAGGACCGCTTCCAGGCACCGGAATACGGCCTGCTCGTGGCGGCGATCCACGGCTTTCGCATGCCGCTGTTCTTTCTCCTGAGCGGTTTCTTCACGGCGATGCTGTGGCGGCGACGCGGGCTCGGCGGACTGCTGCGGCACCGCGCCAAACGGATCGCGCTGCCGCTGGTGCTGGCCATGGTGACGGTGATTCCCACGATGTGGGGGGTCTGGACGTGGGCCGCCGGAACCGCGACCCAGTCCGCCGATGCCGGGGCCCGGACCACCGATACCGGCAAGGACATCTGGACCGCGGCCGCCTACGGCAACCTCGACGCGGTTCGCGCGCACGTCGCGAGCGGCGTTCCGCTCGACGCCACCGAGCCGCTCTATGGGCAGAGTCCGCTGGCGTGGGCCGTCATCGGTGGCCAGCAGGAGGTGGTCGACTACCTGCTCGAAGCCGGCGCCGATCCGAACGCCCGGACCCGGGATGAGAACACGGCGCTCCATACGGCGGCCTTCTTCGGACGGGCCGAGGCGGCGGTGCGGCTGCTCGAGGCGGGCGCCGCGGTGAGGGCGAGGAACGTGCAAGGGGAGACACCGCTGGACTCCCTGCGGCATGACCAGGGCACGACGCAATACATCGCCGGTCTGCTTCAGGTGCCGATCGACTTCGATGCGGTCACCGCCGGCCGGGATCGCATTCGGCCGATGCTGGAGGCGCACGACGCGGTCTCCGGACAGGACCTGCCGCCGGAGGAGCCGGCCGGATCGCCGGACGGCGGGCGCCTGCGGGCGGTGCTCCATGGGTTGATGAACGGCGACTGGTTCATGCACCTGTGGTTCCTCTGGTTCCTGTGCTGGCTGGTGGCGGGCTTTGCACTGGTGACGGTGATATCGGGTTGGCTGCCGCGCCTGCCGATTCCGAGGATCCTGGTCGCGACGCCGTTGTGTCTGCTGTGGCTGGTGCCGCTGACGATGGTCACCCAGGGGTTCATGAGCTCCGGCGGCGCGGTGCCCGGCTTCGGCGCCGACACTTCTTCCGGCCTGGTCCCGGTGCCCCACGTACTGGCGCACTACGCGATCTTTTTCGGTTTCGGGGCGCTGCTGTACGCCAGTGCCGGTGCGACGGACCGGCTGGGACGCGGTTGGCGGATCCAGTTGCCGCTGGCGCTGCTGGTGCTGCCCTCGGCGCTGGGCTTCGCGCTCCAGTACCCCTGGGCGCGCGAGCTGGCCGGCGATGAATCCACCCGGCGTCTGCTCGCCAACTTCGGCCAGGTGCTGTATACGTGGCTCATGGTGTTCGGGCTGATCGGGCTGTTCGAGGCGATCCTCAACCGGGAGCGTCCGCGGGTCCGGTATGTTTCGGATTCCTCGTACTGGCTGTACCTGGTGCATCTGCCGCTGATCATCGTCGGGCAGGCGCTGCTGCGGGATGTGAACCTGCCGGCGGGAATCAAGTTAGTTCTGCTGGTTACCGTGGTTAGCGCGATCCTGTTGGTCAGCTATAAGTATTTTGTCCGGTACACGGCGATCGGGCGGCTGTTGAATGGGCCGCGGGTGCGTAGTGGAACAGCGGGTAGTGGCGATCTCGGGGCCGGCGAAACCGCCTGCCTCACCTCCGATGGACTTGTATAATAAACCTGCCTGTGCTGGTGCGGCGTGATGAACGGCGGGCCGCGGGTGCAGACGCCACGGCAGGCGGAACCGCTTGCTCCACAACCTCGGGAGTGTCGCATGAAATCCGATCTTGTTCCCATGAGATGGCCGGTTGGGTGGAAGGATCCGGCGCGGCTGGAACTGATCCAGGGGACGCCGATCAATTGCCTGGTCGGCGAAGCGCCGCCGCCGTTTCCGCTGGGCGACATACAGTTCGTTCCGGAAGGCACCGCGCCGGACGGCGTGGCGCTCCACGAGGGCCGGTGGCCGAAGGTCGAAGGCGGCCGCGACCCCGATACCGATACCGCCGATGCGGGCGCGACCGGGGCGCCGTGGGTCGACTCGAACGCCGCTGTCATCCGTCTCGCCCGGGCGCTCGAACCGGAAAAGATGGTCTGGCTCACCTATTCGCCCCCACCCGCCACCGAGGTGGTTCCGTTCGCACAGTCCGCCGTGCCGGTGGCCGAAGCCGGGGCCTACGGCGCGCGGTGGGTGATCGGGCTGCAGGATCCACTGCGCGAGGCGATCGAGAGGCAGTCCGCCGAGGCGATCGGGGCCTGGAAGCAGATGGTCGCGATGCTCGAGTTCTTCTCTCGCCATGCCGAGTGGCGCGACTGGGATCCGGTGGCGCGGCTGGCCGTGGTTTCGAGCTTCGAGGGCGAGCACGCCTTTCTGGCCGAGGAGTTCCTCAACCTGGCGCCGCGCGGCCACCTCGCCTATCGGATCATCCCCAAGGCATCGGCCATGGAGGCGTCGCTCGAAGGCCTGCGGGCCGTGCTCCTGATCGACGACAATGCGGGCACGACGGGACTCGGCGAGAAGCTGCTCGCGTTTGCCGCGGCCGGCGGACTGCTGATCGCACCGTCACCGATGCCGGGAACCGGGGCCCCCACAGAGACGAAGCTTGGCTACAACATCTACCGCTGGAAGCAAGGGACGATCGCCGCGCCGCAGGTGCCGTGGGCGGATCCGTATCTGCTCGTCCAGGAGGTTCATTTGCTGGTCAGCCATCGCTACGACGTCGTTCGCATCTGGAACGCCGGACCGATGAACACGCTCTACGTGGCGCCGCCGGCGGGCGGGCGCGGCGTGGTCCACCTGGTGAAGTACGGCGGGAGTGCACGGCGGCGGGGCGAGCTAACGCTCGGATTGTCCGAGGAATATGCGAAGGCGAGGATCCTGACGCCCGAGGGGGAACAGGACCTGGAGCCGGTGAAGTCGCGTCTGGGCATTGAAATACCGCTACCGTCGTTCGGCGTCTATGCGGCCGTCGAATTGGGATAGCGGCAGGTGGCAGTTAGCTGTAGCTGGTCGCGGTGGCGCCGGTGTCCGAGTAAGTCAGATCCCGTCAACTCAGTTCCCGAGCTGTGCCGCTCCCACCGTATCCAGCATCAGGCGCCGTCCGAACGTTCTCTCGAAGACCGTGCCCTGCTGGCCGGCCGCCCATAGCTCGAGTTCCACGTCCCGGGAATGCTCCAGCCGCAGCCGGACCTCGCCAGGCGAGATCTCGACGTCGACCCGCTCGACGCGCTGCTCGTGTCCGCGGTCCAGGTTGTCGGCGATGCGCAGTAGTGGGATGAGAGCACGCAGGATGTTCTTCTCTTCCGGGTGGAGCACTTCGTGGTTCTCATGCGTCGGCTTGGGCAGGCTCTTGCGGTGGTAGCGGCAGAGATTGGCGATCAGGAGCCGCTCGCGGTCGGTGAAACCGGGCAGGTCTGAGTTCGCCACCAGGTAGTAGGAATGGCGGTGGTGGCGGACGCCGCTGACGAAATGCCCGATGTCGTGCAGGTAGGCGGCGGCCTCCAGCAGGCCGCCCATCTGCGGATGGAGTCCGTGGAGGGATTCGAGTTTGTCGAACAGCTCACCGGCGAGGCGCGCCACCTGCTCGGCGTGTTCCATCGGCACGGCGTAGCGTTCGGCCATCTGGCGCACGGTCCGCCGCTGATCCGCATCGAGACGGGTGTGCCGCTGCGCCGTGCCCCGAATGGCCAGGTCGGCGATGATACCGTCCCGGACCCCGGCCGAGGAGTATTCGAACCGCCCCACGCCGATCGCTTCGAGGATCATGGCCAGCGCGCCGCAGCCGGCCACGATGATCTCCGCCCGGCGCGCATTGATGCCCGTCTGGAAGCGCCGCCGGCGGAGGCTCATGCCGGCAAGCTCGTCAAACAGCGCCCATACTTGCTCGACCGTGGCTTCCCGTCCGTCGGCGGCGTCCTTTTCTGAACTGGGGATGTCGTGGATCGCCCGCATGGTGGCCGCCGCCGTCGCCGCCGTGGCGATGATCCGCGCCCCGCCGACCGCCTCGGCCAAGGCCCGGAACGCCGTCAGTTTCTCGCGAACGTAGTCCTGGAACTTCCGGATCTCACTGGCCGCCGGCGGGTCGGTCTCGAAGAACATCTCGGTGAGCCGGACCGCTCCCAGAGGCCGCGACGACGCCCGTCCCATGGATCCGCAGCGGCTCTCGATCAACTCCGCGCTGCCGCCGCCGATGTCGATGATCAGTCGCTTTTCGCCGTTGCCAGGCAGGCGGTAATGAACGCCGAGCTGGATGAGCCGCGCCTCTTCCTGTCCGGAGATCACGTCCACGTCGACGCCGCCGAGCGCCTGCTGCGCCCGCTGCAGGAATTCCACCTGGTTGCCGGCGTCGCGGATCGCGCTGGTGGCGACGGCGCGAATCGTAAGCACCTTGTGTTCCCTGAGGGTCGCCGCCATTCGGGAGAGGACGCGGGCGGTCAAGTCCATCGCCTCCGGACCCACCCGGCCGTGGCGATAGACGGTTTGGCCCAGACGGGTGACCTCGCGGTCCTCGGCGAGGATCCGCATCGGCTCTCCGGGCAGGCACTCGGCCGCCTCCATCCGAATCGAGTTGCTACCTATGTCGACCGCGCCGTACCTGGGCATAAGAGTTCATTCTGACATCAGAACCGGGCGCAATGAGGGTACTTCGTAACCAGTGCGCGCTGCCCTGCGATTCCGTTATCCGCACGGGCGACGCGGCCTTCATCGGCGAGACCACGGAGAGTTTTGGCCACCCGCGAACGGCACCGATTCGATCGCACAAACTCCCACGCTCCTCTGTGCTCAGCTTATCCGGCGCAGCAGGGAACGGCCGTCCATGTCGGGCGGCTTGCCGATGCCGAAGTAGTCGAGGATTGTCACCGGCAGGTCCATGATGTTGGGAGCGGTGGTGTCGAGCGGGACCGAGGCGAACAGCGAGCCGGGGACCAGATCCCGCGCCATCGAGTGATCGCCGCTCCAGGCCTACGGGTTGATGTCGATGATCTTCGGGCCGGTTTCGCCGAGTACCGAGGTCGACGAGTTGCGGTAGCCGGGCGTGTAGCCGACCAGCAGGTCCGGCATCTCGTAGGTGAAGGGGCCGGAGTAGACTTCTTCCTGACGGTAGACCTTGGCCACCGGGTGTTTGCCCGTGTCGGGGTCGACGATCGCCTCGAGATCTTTGGCGATCTTCGCCATCAGCTCCAGCCGCTTGCCCGGACCCACCCGGCCGTTCCACTCGCGGCCTTCCTGAGGTTGATGTAGAGGCCGTTGAAGCCGATCCCGTAGGCGGCGGTCTCCGCCCAGTTGACGTCAGGAAATCGGTGTGCTCCTTCTTCCTCTCGGCCTCGTCGTTGATCGCCAGGTAGCCGCTGGTTCCGCAGCCAGGTGTTGAGGTGGAACTGGCGGCCGAACTGGGCGAAGCCGTGGTCGGAGCAGATCATCACCAGCGTATTGTCGT
This sequence comes from Bryobacterales bacterium, assembly GCA_963809945.1. Taxonomy (GTDB): domain Bacteria; phylum Acidobacteriota; class Terriglobia; order Bryobacterales; family Bryobacteraceae; genus CAWELS01. The sequence goes on from CAWELS010000050.1 coordinate 77,629, forward strand.
CGACCGCGGGCAGCACCTTGCCGACCAGCGCGTCCATTTGCTCGTAGAGATGGTGCAGGTAGCCGGCGAAGCGGACGTCGGAGGCGGCGTGCATGGGGTGCGTCTTGTCCATGTTGCGCCACAGCATGTGGGCGTCCTGGTCGGTGGACGAGACGTAGAAGTAGAACAGGCCGGAACGGAAGCGCGACCACTCGTAGTCGAACAGCGCCAGGCGCTCCTTGAGGATCAGCTCGGCCTGGCCGACGTAGCCCTCGTCCTCGATCACCCGGTAGTCGAGCGCCTTGGTGTCGGACGGCAGACCCTTGGTCCAGAACGGACCGATTCGCGCGGCGATCTCGGCGCCCAACTCCTCCGGGTAGGTGACGGGCATGGCCTGATCGGCCGGGTCGATGTTGATCGGGCGTGACGTAGAGCTGGAGGTGCGGGTGGACCGCCTTGACGTAGAAGCGGGCGATGCCGGCGACGCTGCTGAGCACGGGCAGCATGTCGAAGCGCGAGCTGCACCCAGTCGCAGTAGTCGCCGCGTTGGACAGCACGATGCGCTCGCCCTGCATGTCGAGGCGGACCACGTCGCTCACGGGGATCGACGTGGACGGTGAACGGGATCGCGCGTGTTGTTGATGAGCGGATCGAGCCGGTCGTCCTTCGGCTTGCGGAGCGAGTTCACCGGGCCGTAGAGGTTGGCGTCGACGCGGCCGCCGCGAGCTCGACGTGGAGGACGTTGCCGCCGCTGATGCCTTCGTGCTTCTCGTCGGGGTTGGTGGTGAAGTAGTTGAACATGCCGAACGAGTCGATCAGGTCGGGGGTGCCCATGCCGCTGATCGGCGCGGGTGGCGGTTTCGTCGACCGGGAAGTTGGTCGGGATCTTGATGACCGACGCCGGGATGCCCTGGGCGGTGAGGTATGACCAGAACGGGGTGCCCGTGGCGCCGGTTGCGGCACTTTTCCGCCCCCGAGCGGCAACTGGTAGTCGCCGAAGTCGAGAGCGTACGGCCGCTCGGGTTCGGTTTCCCAGATCGAGAAGAACGGCATGTAGGTCTGCCGGGTCGCGGACGATGAAGTCGGCGATGCCGTGCCCCCCGGGATTGAGGCCGGTGATGAAGCTGGACCAGGCCACCGGGCTGAGGGCGGGCATGGTTGTCGCCGAGGGGCGCGAAGACGCCCATCTTGGCCAGTTTCTTGAAGTTCGGGGCGCGGCCGGTGTCGATCAGCGCCTTCACCATCTTCGGATCGAGCCCGTCGATGCCGAGCACGATCACCTTCTTCTCGGTGGTGGAACGCCGCGGACCGCGACTGCACGAGATGTACGGGAATGCCGCGGCTCCGGCCAGGGTACCGACGAAATGGCGGCGGCTGGGGCGCCAGGATTGCGGAGACTTGCCTGCAGATTGACCTTCGGAAGCACTTTCTGACATCAAATGATCTTTCCGCCCTCTCTATTCCCTGTATTGTACCGCTCCACTCACCGGCGGCCGGCGGCGGCCTCCACCTGGCGCATCACGCGCAGGGTATTGCCGCCGTAAATCTTGCGGATGTCATCGGCCGAGTAGCCCTTGGCGAGCAGCGCGCGGGTGAGGTTCGGGAACTTGGAGACGTCGTCCAGGCTGGTTGGCACGCATTCCACGCCGTCGTAGTCGGTGCCGATGCCAACCGCGTCCACGCCGGCAAGCTTGACGACATGGTCAATGTGCGCCACCACGTCGGCGAGCGTCGCGCGGGGGATGCTCTTCACGTCGAGATCCTTCCTGTCGGGGTGGAGGTATGGGGTGGCGTCGGCCGATGCTTTGGACAGAAACTCGCAGCCGAAGTTGATGTGGACGACGCCTCCCTTCTTGGCCAGCGCCACGATCATCTCGTCGGTCATGTTGCGTGCGATGTTGGTCAAGGCGCGGCAGGAGGAGTGCGATGCGATGACGGGCGCTGAACTGGTCTCGATCACATCCCAGAAGGTGTCGTCGGAGACGTGCGAGACGTCAACCATCATGCCGAGCCGGTTCATCTCGCGGACCACGTCGCGGCCGAAGTCGGTGAGTCCGCCATGGTGGGTGACCTTGGGGTCGTCCATGTCGCCGGAGGAATCGGCCCAATCGTTGGTATTCGAGTGGGTGAGCGTCATGTAGCGGGCGCCGAGGACGTAGGAGTCCCGCAGCACGCGCAGGCTGTTCTCGATGGCATGGCCGCCCTCGATGCCGATGAGCGCGGCGATCTTCCCTTCCCGGTGGGCGCGCTCGATGTCGTCCGCGGTGAGTGCGAGCGCGAAGTCATTCGGATAGCGGCCGACGACGTCGTGGCGCACGGTGTCGATCATCTCGAGGAGCCGGTGGGCGGCCTGATGCTCCGGCACGTAGGTCCGCGAGACGTAGGCGGCGAAAAAGACGGCGCCGACGCCGCCCTCGCGCAGCCGGGGCAGGTCCGTGTGGGTATCGCGTTGCCGGACGCCGAAGTCCATGCCCTTGACGGTGTTGCTGGTAACGTCGTTGTGGAGGTCGATCAGAAGGGCGGATTCGTGGACGCGCCGGACCTCCTCGTCGGACACCTTTCGGTCGGCGGAGATGAGTCCGGGCACCAGGCAAAGCATCAAATAGGGTAGGAGAAGTGAGGGGCGCATTACCCCTTGAGTGTAAACCACGAGAACCGGGCCGCCGGCGCACGGCTATTCTTTTGGTAACCGACGGCTCGAGGTTGCGTCTGATGTACTAAAATAAGAGTACGTGGGGATGGGGCCCGCAGCCACCCTGGAGCTTTATGAATCGACTTGTGAAATTCACCGTGATCGCGCTTTCATCGTCGCTGGTGCTGTTCCTGCTGATCGGCACCATGATGGGACGGGAAGCCAACCCCGAAGACGTCTACCGCCACTTCGCCGTCTACACCGAGGTGCTGTCGCGCATTAAGAGCGAGTACGTCGAGGAGCCGGAGATGCAGGACGTGACGCTCGGGGCCTTGAACGGGTTGCTCGAGTCGATCGACCCATTCGCCAGCTACCTCACGGCGGACCAGTACCGCCAGTACGAGCACGACGCAGACTCCGGCAAGGCGGACATCGGGCTGAAGCTGTCGCGCAAAGTGGGCTACGTGAGCGTGGTCGACGCCGTGCCGGACTCGCCGGCGGCCAAGGCCGGGCTGACCACCGCGGACATGATCGAGACCATCGACGGTGTCTCCACGCGCGACATGCCGCTCGCCTATGCCGAGATGCTGTTGCGCGGCAAGCAGGGCAGCAAGGTGTCTCTGACCGTCCTGCGTGTGCAGCAAAGCGCGGAGCCGCAGGAGTTCGAGCTGACGCGGGAGCGGATCGCGCCGCCGGACGTCACCTCGCAGGTAATCGACGGCGACATCGGGCTGATCCGCGTGCCGAGCCTGGAGAAGGGCAGGGTCAAGGAAGTGGCCCGCAATATCAAGCAGGTCACCAGCCACGGCGCCAAGCGTCTCGTGCTCGATATGCGCCGGGCCGCCACGGGTGATCCGGAAGAAGGAGTGGCGCTGGCCGACCTGTTCCTGAACGACGGTATGATTGCCACGCTCCAGGGGCAGCGCGTCTCAAAGCAGGAGTTTCGCGCCACCTCGGCGACGACGGTGACGGACCTGCCGCTGGTGGTGGTCATCAATCGTGGAACCGCCCAGGGCGCGGAGGTCGCCGCGGCGGCGCTGCTCGAGAACAAGCGCGGTCAGGTGGTGGGCGAGCGCAGCTACGGCGATGCCGCGCTGCGACGAGCCGTCCGGCTGGAGGATGGCGGCGCCGTGATCCTGTCGGTGGCGAAGTACCACGGCCCGGACGGTGAGGCGATTCAGGACAAGGGCGTCACGCCGTCGGTAGTGGCGATGGCGCGGGAGCCGGTCTCCGAGGACGAGAACGAGAACGAGAATCCCTCGATCAAGCCGATACCGGAGCCGACAATCGACCAGGATACGATTTTGCAGAAAGCGATTGAAGTGCTGAAGAACGGCGGTGCGGAGGTGGCTCAGGACAAGAGCCAGCAGGGCGGTTCCGAAACGCTGACGCCGCTGGGCGTCCCGCAGCCGAATCCACTGCACTGATGCCATGGGCCGTTTCCAGTGCGGCGGCCCGGTACAAGTTAGGACCTGAAACAGACCATGCCGATTTACGAGTACCGATGCGAAGATTGCGAAACGGTCATCGAGAAGCTGCAGAAGTTCTCCGATCCGCCGCTAACTGAATGCGCGCGGTGCGGAGGCCGGCTTCAGAAGGTGATCTCCGCGCCGGGGCTGCAGTTCAAGGGATCGGGGTGGTACGTCACCGATTACGCCCGTTCGGGCAGCAACGGCAAGAACGGCTCGGAGAAGCAGTCCGAGAGGAGTTCTGAATCGAAGTCGGAGTCGAAGTCCGATTCGAAGTCCGACACGAAGAAGAGCGAGTCCACGACGAAGTCCGAGCCGAAGGCGGCTCCATCCAAGTCTGACTAGATCTGTCTCTCGGGCTCCCTGCCGGCTCCGCCCGCCCGCGGCGGGTCCACGCGAGCCGCACGGGGCCAGCTGACGGTATCACTCCGCATACCGATTCGTCGCTGTCTTCCGAGCGTAGCCGGGCAGCCCCCGCCCCCGCCACACCCGGCAACACGCTCTGAGGGGACGGCTCCACCTGTAAAAAGTTCCGTCGGAGAGGCACTGGCGGCCACCGCCCGCCGCTGTCGGCTGGGCCACGGCACACGATCTCGATACAATAGCGATTCTGCCCGGTTTGCCATCGCCGGGACGGGAGAGGATACGTAGCTGACATGAAAGTGCCCGCGGGCGTCAACCTTTTCACCTGGACGGTGCCCACCCGGGGCGTCTATCCCGTCGTCGGAAAGATCATCAAGCACGGCTTCTTCGCGGGATGGGGAATGCTGGGATTGCTGTGGCTCATCCGCCTGCCGACAATTCATGTCACCAACTGGCACAACATCAACTACGAGTTCCTGGTGGCGACGCTGATCGGGCTGCCGATGCTCCCGAGCAACTTCCTGGTCGGGATGTTTCTTCACAACTTCGTCGGGTCGGCCTTCGCGTTCGTCTATGTCTACCTGTTCGAGCGCGTCCTCCATCGGGTATCGGTGCAGCTCGGCATCCTTTTCGGGCTGGTTCATGCCATCGTGATCGGCGGTCTGCTGGTGGCACTCCCGCTGGTCCATCCGGCCATGCCCGGATTGATGGACGCGCCCGGCCCGTGGTGCATCAACCTGGGTATCGGCGGCGTCGTCTCCTGGTTTTCGACCCACTTGATGTACGGCTTCCTGATGGGCTTCCAGTACCGGCGGATCACGGTCGACTGGAACGGCGGTCCGACGGCGGCCCGCAACCAACCCCAAGCGAGCCGCTAGACCGGACGGCCCCACGACCTGGTTGGTGCAAGGCCCCGCGGCACCGCCTACCGAACGCCCCAGCGGAGCTTCTCGCGCAGCACGTCGAAAAACTTCATTCGCGGCGGACGGATCAGGCGCACCATGCGCTCCGAGCAGCAGCAGATGATTTCGTCACCGTGCTTGAGCGGCTCGCCGACCTGCCCGTCGATGGTGAGGAACGCGGCGTCGTCCTTCGCCTCGACGACCAGCTTGACACGTGTGCCGAGCGGCAGGACCACCGGCCGGTTGGTCAGGGTATGGGGACAGATCGGCGTCATCACCAGCGCCTGCACGGTAGGAAAGATGATCGGGCCGCCGGCCGAGAGGGAATAGGCCGTCGAGCCGGTCGGCGTAGAGATGATCAGGCCGTCGGCTTTGTAGTTGCAGACCAGGTCGTCATCAACATACGCCGTGACGTCGATCATGCGGGCGATGTCGATCTTGTCGACGACGACGTCGTTGAGCGCGTCGTAGCTGGCCGTCGAGTGTTCGCCGCGGTTGAGCTCGCAATGCAGGAGGCTGCGTTCGCCGATCTGCTGTTCGCCCCGTAACGCACGATCGAGTTCCGGGAAGATCTCCTCCACGGTAATCGCCGTCAGGAAGCCCATGCTACCGAGGTTGACGGCGAACAGCGGCGTTCGGCGGCCGGCCAGGGCGCGGACCGCGGAGAGCAGCGTCCCGTCCCCTCCGAGGAGGATGATCAGATCCGTGCCGTCCGGCACCAGCGAGCGCGGCACGCCCGCGACGCCGCGCACGTAAGCGGCGGTCTCCTCATCGCATCGCACCTCGATGTCGCGCTCGGCGAGCCATGGCAGGAGCTCTTGCACCACGGCGGCCGCCGGCGCCACATCCGGCTTCGAGATGATTCCGATCGTTCTAGCGCCTGGCATATAGCAGAAACTCACGATTCCCCTCGGCTCCGAGAATCGGGCTGTCCATCAGCCGGCACCGGAAGCCGAGCCCGGCGACCGCGTGTTCGACCTTCCGGCAGGCAGCCTCTTGCAGAGCCGGGTCGCGGACGATGCCGCCCTTGCCCACCTGACCGCGCCCGACCTCGAACTGGGGTTTCACGAGTATAACCATTTCACCAGCCTCGGTGACGAGCGGCGGCAGATTGGGCAGGATCAACGTCACCGAAATGAAGCTGACGTCGCAGACGGCGAGGCTCACCGGCTCGCCGATGTCGTCGAACGTCAGATAGCGGGCGTTCAACTTCTCATGCAGCACGACGCGGGGGTCGGTCCGCAGCTTCCAGGCGATCTGCCCGGCGCCGGTATCGACGGCATGGACACGGGCGGCGCCGCGCTGCAGCAGACAGTCGGTGAAGCCGCCGGTGGAGGCGCCGACGTCGAGGCAGACGCGCCCCGACGGATCGATTTGGAAAGCATCGAGCGCGCCGGCGAGCTTCTGCCCGCCGCGGCTGACGTAGGGGAGCTGGCCGGTGATCTCGATGGGTGCATCGTCAGCCACCGATTGCCCGGCCTTCGAGGCCTTCTGCCGGTCAATGAAGACCTGCCCCGCGAGGATCAGCGCCTGCGCCTTCTCGCGTGACTCGGCCAGGCCGCGTTCGACCAGCAGCACGTCGATCCGCCGCTTCGCCATCAATTCTTCCGGTGGACGATCAGGTCGGCGAGTTCCCGCAGCCATCGGGCGCGGTCGCCGAAGGGGGCGAGGGCTTCATGGCAGGCGGCGAGCTCCCGTTCGGCCATCTGGTGAGAGCGTTCGAGTCCGTAGACGGCCGGAAAGGTGATCTTGTGCTGGGCGGCGTCCTTGCCCGCCGTTTTGCCGAGGGCGTCGGAAGATTGCTCGACGTCGAGCAGGTCGTCGACGATCTGGAAAGCGAGTCCGGCGTGCTCGCCGTAGCGGGAGAGGGCCTCAAATTCGTCGTCGCCGGCGCCCGCCCAGACCGCGCCCATGCGGACACTCGCCCGGAGCAGCGCGCCGGTCTTCGCCCGGTGGATGGTTTCGAGTAGTTGGGCCGTGGGCGGCTGCCCTTCCCCCTCGAGGTCATGCACCTGGCCGGCGATCATGCCGCCGACGGTGCCGGCCGCGGTGGCGAGCTCTTCCACCAGCCGGGTTTTCCGGCCCGAATCTACCGTGTCGAGGCGCGCGAGCACCTCGAAGGCCAGCGTCAGGAGTGAGTCCCCCGCCAGGATGGCCATCGCCTCGCCAAAGACCTTGTGCGAGGTCGGGCGGCCGCGGCGCAGGTCGTCGTTGTCGAGCGCCGGCAGGTCGTCGTGAATCAGGGAATAGGTGTGGATCAGCTCGAGCGAGCAGGCGGCATCCTCGACGCCGCGGGTCGCGTCGCTCACGGCGTCGGCGGCGGCCATACAGAGGATTGGCCGGATGCGCTTGCCGCCGGCAAAGAGGCTGTAGCGCATGGCGCGGTGGATCGTCTCGGGCGGCGTGGTCTCGACGGGCACCCCGCGGTCGAGCGCGGCATCCACCCGCTCGCGCTGGCGGGCAAGGTAGTCCTTGAGGGTCATCTCCGCTTCAGCGGTCTTCGGGGTCAAAGGGCTCCGGCTCCACGCGGTCGTTCTTCTTCAGGAGAATCTCGACCTTCTTTTCGGCCTCCTCCAACTGCTTGCGGCAGGCCTGGCTCAGCGCCATACCCTTCTCGAAGCGGTCGAGCGCCTGCTCGAGCGGCAGTTCACCGGACTCAAGTTCCTTAACCACGGCCTCCAGCTCGTTGAGGCCGTCTTCAAAGCTTTTGGCGGGCTTAGGCTCCTCCACGGACATCGCTCCATTCTATCCTAGGAGCTTGGCGGAGCGACTCCAAACAGCCCGGCGGATCGTCGATCTCAGCGCTCCGCTCGACAACGACGCCGCCTGGGCGCCGTGGTGGGCGCGGAACAGCGTCAAGCGGCAGAGCCACTCCTTCGGCCGGCTCGCCATGCGGTTGCTGTTCGGCGTGGGACGCCGGCACCTGCGCGGCGGACTCGGCTGGGCCAACGACGAGGTCCGCCTGTCGACCCATGGGACGACGCACGTCGACGCGCCCTGGCACTACGCACCGACGTCGGAGGGCCGGCCGGCGCGGACCGTCGACCAACTGCCGCTCGAGTGGTTTCATGCGCCGGGTGTCGTGCTGGATATCCGAGGGCTCGATGCCGATGCCGCCGCTTCGGTGGCTGATCTCGAGTCGGCGCTACGGGCGTCCGGCCACGAGCTTGCACCGGGCGACATCGTGCTGCTCCGCACCGACAACGACCGGCTGCTCGGCTCCCCCGACTACTTCCACACCGGCCCCGGCGTGAGCGCGGAGGCGACCCGCTGGCTGATCGAGGGCGGCGTCCGCGTCATGGGCATCGATTCCTGGGGATGGGACGCGCCGCTCCGCGTCCAGGCTCGTGAGGCCCGCCGTACCGGCCGCTCCGACGTCTTCTGGGCGGCCCACTATGTCGGCGTTGACCGCGAGTACTGCCAGATCGAGCGACTGGCCAACCTCGAGGCCCTGCCGCCGACGGGGTTCACGGTTTGCGCTTTCCCGCTGAAGGTCGCCGGTGGATCGGCCGGCCCGGCGCGGGTGGTAGCTATACTCGATACGCCATGAAGCTGGTCACGTTTCAGGAACCCGGTGCGCCCACGCCCCGGCTCGGAGTGCTCGTCCACCAGGACCGGGCAGTGCTCGACCTGAGCCATGCTTCCCGGGCCGTCGACGGTGAAGCCGCGCGGCACTTCGCCTCCATGCTGGCGCTACTGCGCGGCGGGTCAACGGCGATCAGGCACGCAGTGATGCTCGCCGATATCGCCCGCGAGTACGGACGCTCGCTCGACACCGTCGCCCTGCTCGCCCCCGTCCCGCGACCGCGCTCCATCCGCGACTGTATGGCGTTCGAGCAGCACTTGGTCGGCGCCATGCGGACGGCAGTAAAGTGGCGCTTCCCGCCCGCCGTTTGGCTCGATACGGCCGTCCGCAAGCTTGGTGGGCGCGGCCTGATCCGTGCGCCTCAGGTGTGGCACGAGCGCCCCGTCTACTACAAGGGCAATCCGGCGTCGGTGGTGGGTCCGGAGGCGGACGTGCGCTGGCCCGCCTTCACGGAAAAACTCGACTACGAGCTGGAGTTCGGCGTGTATATCGGCCGCGAGGGCCGCGACATTGCGGAACGCGACGCCGCCTCCTACATCGCCGGCTACACGATCTTCAACGACTTCTCGGCCCGCGACATCCAGTTCCGCGAGATGCAAGCGCGGCTCGGCCCAGCCAAGGGGAAGGACTTCGACACGGGCAACGTCATGGGTCCGTGGCTCGTGACGCCCGACGAGGTGCCGGACCCGTACGGCCTGGCCGCCACCGTCCGCGTCAATGGAGAGGAGTGGAGTCGCACGTCGACGGCGACCCTGCACTTCCCCTTTGAGCGAATCGTCTCCTACATTTCCCAGAGCGAGACGCTCCACCCGGGCGACTTCATCGGCGCCGGCACGCTCCCGCGCGGCTGCGGGCTGGAACTGGACCGCTGGATCAAGCCGGGCGATGTCGTGGAACTCGAGGTGGAGCGGCTGGGCGTGCTGCGCAACAAGGTGGTCCGCCGCGGCGGGTAGGTGCGCGGTTTCACAAGTGTGGATCGCAGGGTAGACGGGCTGAAGCCCTTCGCAAGCTGAGCTGCCCCACGTCGATCGGAAACCGTGCCCTGAGCCACGTGAAATTTCGCCCCTCCGAATCTGATTCTCGCGGTAAGATGAAGGCACGATGCTACACCGCTTTGTCATGATTGCCGCCGTCGCGGCTGGATTAACGGCGACTGCGGCCGCGGCCGACGACGCCACGTCCGCCTCGGGGTGGGTCTCCCTGTTCGACGGCCACTCGCTTGCCGGGCTGGCATATTGCAGCCGTACCGGCCGATGCCGATAAGGGGTTCTGGCACATCGAGGATGGCGTACGATCACCTGCGATTCGCTCGGTCACCCCGACCACAACTACTTCTGGCTCATGTCGGACGGCGAGTATGGCGACTTCGAATTGCGCCTCAAGGTGCGCGGCTTCCGCGACTCCCCCGGCAACTCCGGCGTCCAGGTTCGCAGCCGGTACGATACGGCGGCCGGCTGGCTCGACGGTCCGCAAGTGGATATCCATCCACAGCAGGTGTTCCGCAACGGCCTGATCTACGATGAGACCGCGGGGCGCCAAGCGCTGGATCAATCCGTCGCTACCGAACGCGCAGATCACCCCGGAGCAGGCACCGCCGCCCGCGCCCTGGAAGTTCTCCGACGAGGGCGACGGCTGGAACGACATCCAGATCAAGTGCCTCGGGACGCGGATCACGACCGTCGTGAACGGCAAGACGGTCACCGACAAGGATTTTGCCGGCCTCCTCGACGACGCCGACCATCGCCTCCACAATGTCGGCCTGTCCGGCCACATCGCGCTGCAACTCCACTTCCACGACGAGGTTCACATTCAGTACAAGGACATCGAGCTGCGTTCGCTGAACCAGTAGGCGCCCTCCGTTGAAAGTCACTCCTTCCCGGCGCTCGGTGGGGGACTGACTCCACTCCCTTCGGTCACGGCTCCAATAGGCCTGCCGCTTGGGTGTATAATCCCTCACGCCGGAGCCGCGAACAGGATATCCCGGCTGATTCAGGGCGTTTTCGAGGAGGACCCCATGCGGGCAGGAATCATTCGATGGCTGCCGAGCTTGATATTGCTGGCGTTGGTTGCCGGCCCTTCGGCAAGTTTGGCGTTTCAGGCGTCTGAGGCGACGGCGGCGCAACGGGCACAACAGGCGATCGAGCGTGCCTCGGCGGCGGATCGGCAGGCGATGCTCGATCTACTGCACATCTCCGAACTCCGCCCGCCGGTGGACGCCATGAAGCCAGCGGGAGCGCCGGGCGCGGCGAACTACGACGAGTCCAAGGCGAATCCGTATCCCAACCTGCCGGACCCGCTGGTGCTGAACAACGGCCAGAAGGTGACGAGCGCCGAGATGTGGTGGAAACGGCGCCGCCCGGAGATCGTCGAGGAATTCGACCGCGAGGTGTATGGCCGCGTTCCCCGGCTCACGCCCTGGGTGGACTGGGAGGTGGTCAGCACGAAGCGGGAGACGAACCACGGCGTGCCCGTTGTCGCCAAGCGGCTGGTGGGCCATGTCGATAACTCCGCCTACCCGCTGATCAGCGTCGACATCCAACTGGAGCTGGTCACGCCGGCCAATGCATCCGGACCGGTACCGGTGATCATGGAGTTCGGCATGATCCGCGACTCCCCGGAGTGGCAGCGGATGGTGGAGATGGCCAAGGCGCGCGGCTTTGAGCTCTCCGACGCATGGTTCTCGTGGCAGGGTCAGGTGCTCGAGAAGGGATGGGGGTATGCGGTGCTCTCGCCCGCCAGCATCCAGGCCGACAACGGCGCCGGACTCACGGAAGGCATCATCGGGCTGGTCAACAAGGGACTCCGCCGCCAGCCGGACGACTGGGGTTCCCTGCGCGCCTGGGCTTGGGGCGCCAGCCGGGCGCTCGACTACTTCGAGACGGACGATGCCGTGGACGCCAAGAAGGTCGGGATCGAAGGCGTCTCGCGCTACGGCAAGGCGACCATCGTCACCATGGCCTACGAACCGCGCTTCGCGATCGCCTTTGTCGGCTCGTCGGGCGAGGGCGGGGCGAAGCTCCACCGCCGCAATTTCGGCGAACTGGTGGAGAACGTCGCGGCGGTCAACGAGTATCATTGGATGGCCGGTAACTTCCTGAAGTACGCCGGCCCACTTACCTGGGACGATCTGCCCGTGGACTCCCACGAGCTGGTCGCGATGTGCGCGCCGCGTCCGGTGTTCCTGAGCGCCGGCAATTCGATTAGCCCGGCGGTGGACATCAATAACTCGGACGCATGGGTCGATGCCCGGGGCACGTTCCTGGCCGGCGTCGGCGCGGGGCCGGTGTATGAGTTGCTCGGTAAGCGGGATCTCGGTACGAGCACGTTCCCGCGGATCGACACCGGACTGATGGACGGCGACCTCTCCTTCCGCCAGCACAGCAGCGGACACACGTCCGGGCCGAACTGGCCGGTGTTCCTGGAGTTTGCGGAGCGCTACCTTGGCTCGGGTGGCTCCCGGTAGAGGGGCGCCATCGGTGACCCGTCCGGCCGCAAGGAAGTCGGTGGAGTTCGATCTATCCAACCGCGGGCAGTAGCGGCGGTCCGACCATCCGTCACCACTGCCCGCCAACGTTCCTCCGGTTGTTACTGCTCAACCGGCGCGACGGTGCTCACGAACGTGGTCACGCTGGCCGGCGCCAACGTCGCGCTTAACGTGCTATCCGCGAACTGAACTGCTGGTAGCGTCACCAGGTCTTCGTTCTCCGACGTCCGGCAGGGAACGGCCGACGCCGCTCCGGCACCCGCCAGTTTCAGTTCCAGCTTCTGTGGACCTTCGTTCTCGTTGATCGCAACCACCACCAGCTTGTGGGTCGCCTCGTCTTTGTACGCCGAGACCAGGACGCCGGGCGTCATCTGCCCGTCGACCTCTACCCGGAAGTAACCGGGCTTCACGAAGCGGCTGTAGTTGCCGATGGTGTACAGGCGCTTATCCACGGTGTAGGTCTTCTTGTCCATGTCCAGGTGGATCAGGCTGCCGCCGCCACCGTATTGGCTGATCGCCCACCAGTAGAGCCAGGCGTTGGCATGGTTTTCGGCGACGTGGGTGTGCAGGACCTTGGCCCAGTAGAGAGCGTCGCGGATACCGGGATCGTTCCGGCCCAGGTTGGCCACTTCCGTCTGCCAGATCTTCTTCTTCAGCTCCAGGGTCCGAACAAGCGTGCCGGCGCGAACGGACACTGGCGCGAAGTTCGTGCGGGCACATTGCCGTAAGCGTGGACGCCAACGATATCGACACGCGGCGCAGTCTCCGGATCGTCTAGCGAGTCGAGGACCGGGTTCTCGGTCCAGGCGCTGTGTTCGCCCAGAATCAGCTTCGCGGTGATTTGATCCCGCTCGAACACCGGGATCAGCACCTTGAGGAACTCGTGGAACTCCGCGCGGTTCCAGTGGCAGGAGGAGTAGCTTCACATTCGACGTCGGGCTCGTTGGCCGCGCGAGATGGCGTAGATATCGATGTCGTGATGCTCCTTGTAGCCACGGACGTACATCGAAAGATACTCGGCGAAGGCCTGGTACTTATCGGGCCGCAGCCGCCCGCCGACCACGTTGTTGTTGGTCTTCATCCACGCCGGCGGACTCCAGACCGTGCTCATGTAGCGGGTGCAGCCGCGCGCCGCCGCCTCGCGCATGAACCAGATCTCGTCCTCGTCGCCGGTCCAGTTCCAGGTGCCTTCTTCGGGCTCGATGGATGGCGAGGGACCATTCGTGCTCGATCCCCAGGAGCCGCCGTCGCCGACGAAGTTACGGACGATGGAGAGTCCGGCGCCCTTGGTATCGGAGAACAGGGCGTCCAGCACTTCGGCCCGTTGGGGATCGGGGAAGCCCATCAGATTGTCGGCCATGTGAAAGGCGGCCGAGGCTCCGAAGCCGTCGATCTCCTGGGCGGCCTTCGTCCAATCCACCGTGCCGGTGCTCTGGGCACGGGCGGCAGTGGCTAGCAGTAGAACCGCGGCCAGAGTGAGAAAGTCACGTTTCAAGTGCATAGGATGATCCTTTCGAGCAAGCGCTCCGGGGCTCCGAACCTCCCGGATCCGGCCATCTTCCGTCAACCTCGCGCGGTGCCGCAAAGCCGACTTGCGGGTCGATTATACACCCGGGCTCCGTGATGACTCAGGCACAGAATCACTGCGCCGGCGTGGGGTCGGCCGGCCTTTTGCCCGACTGGCGAGGCGCGGATCATAAACCGGGACGGCGTCGCAGTACACTAGTCTGTTGGCTTCCGCTTCCTCCCGTCCACAACCGATCACTGGTCCGAGCGCCGCGATGGCGCTGATTGCCTGTGTGCTGTGGGGCGGGAACGTCGTCTCCCTGAAGCTGGGTCTCGAGGTCTTTCCGCCGTTCTGGAGCGCGTGGTGGCGGTTCGTATTGGGAGCGGTCGCGGTGGGCTTGTGGGCGCGGTCGCAGGGCATCGACCTCCGTCCGAGCGGCGCCGCCGAATGGCGACGGCTGTTCACGCTGGGAATGCTCTTTGCCGGCCAGATCCTCCTGCTGAACTCCGGAACGGACTTTACCTCACCCGCCTACGGAGTAGTCATCCTGAATTCCCACCCGATCTTCTCCAACCTGATCGGCCACTGGGTCGCCAGCGAGCAGCGGCTGAGCCGGATCCGCCTGTTCGGCCTGGCGATGGCCTTCGGCAGCGTCTGCTACCTGGCTGCCGGGCGTCCGGTGGAACGGCTGGCGACCAATCCGCTGCTCGGCAACGTCCTCCTGATCTCGAGCGCCCTGCTGCTTGGCACCCGGATGGTCTACACACGGCTGGTCGTCCAGGGGATCGAGCCGATCAAGACGGTGGTCTGGCAGATGGTGATCGCGCTGCCGGTGTTCCTGGGGCTGGCGGTGCTCTTTGAACCTCCGGTGCTGGGCCCGGTGAGGGCGGCTCCGGTCCTAGCGATTGTCTATCAGGGTGTCGTGGTGGCGACCATCTGCTTTATCCTCTGGACCATCTTGCTGCGGAGACATTCGGCCGGCACGCTCGCGATGTTCACTTTCACGGTGCCGTTGTTTGGCATCCTCGGCAGCGCACTGATCTTCGACGAGCCGATCACGGGCCGGATCCTGGTCGCCACGGCGCTGGTGATGGCCGGCATCGCGCTGGTGGTGCGGTCGTCGAACACGCCGGCCGAAGAGGCGCTTCCCGCGTCGGAATAACAGCGCTAGTTAGACCGGCCGGCGGTATAATTAGAGTAGATGCGGTGTCCGGCTACAGCTCGACCGTTTCTGTTTGGCTGCGACTAACTCCCCGGCCAGCCTTTCTCCCTCTGCGTTTTTGGCCTTCGTTTGACAACTCCCAACCAGGAGGAATCTGCCATGAGCCATCCGACGGCGGACATTCGTCACGATCTTCCGGCGCTCAAGACCGCTCTGCCCGGCCCGCGCGCCCAGTCCATCATCGAACGCGACAAACGCGTTATGTCGCCCTCCTACACCCGTTCCTACCCGTTGGTGGCTGCGCGCGGGGAAGGAGCGATCGTCGAGGACGTCGACGGCAACCGCTTCCTCGATTTCAACGCCGGCATCGCCGTCTGCGCCACCGGCCACTGCCACCCCAGGGTGGTCCGCGCCATCCAGGACCAGGCTGCCCGCCTGATCCACATGTCGGGGACGGATTTCTACTACGAAAACATGGTCACGCTGGCCGAGAAGCTGGCGGACCTGGCGCCGGGCGACGTCCCGCGGCGCGTCTACTTCGGCAACTCCGGAGCCGAAGCCGTTGAGTCAGCCATAAAGATGGCCCGATATCACACGGGCCGCGACAAGTTCATCGCTTTTTTCGGGGCCTTCCATGGCCGTACCATGGGCGCGCTGGCGCTGACGGGATCGAAAAGCGTGCAGAAAGAAGGGCTTCAGTCCGCTGATGCCGGGCGTCACGCACATCCCCTACGCCAACTGCTATCGCTGCGCCTACGGGAAGCAGCCGGAGACTTGCGGGGTGGAGTGCGTTCGGGTCATCGAGGACCAGCTCATCCGGACGATCCTGCCGGCCGATGAGATCGCCGGCATCTTCGTCGAGCCGATTCAGGGCGAGGGCGGCTATGTCGTCCCGCCGCAGAAGTTCCATGACGAGTTGGCGCGGGTAGCTAAGAAGTACGGCATCCTGCTCATTTACGACGAGGTGCAGGCCGGCATGGGGCGCACGGGCCGCTTCTTCGCTTCCGAGCATTTCGGCGCGACCCCCGACATTCTGACCGTGGCCAAGGGGATCGCGAGCGGCATGCCGCTGTCGGCGACCATCGCCCGCGCGGACCTCATGCAGTGGCCGCCGGGCGCCCATGCGTCGACCTTCGGCGGCAATCCGGTGTCGGTGGCGGCGTCACTGGCTACGGTCGAGCTGCTCGAGGAGGAACTGGTCGACAACGCCGCCCGCATCGGCGCTCATATGAAGGACCGCATGCGCGAATGGCCGGCGCGCTACCCGTGTGTCGGCGACGTCCGCGGCCTCGGCTTGATGATCGGCATCGAGATTGTCAGCGACCCCGAGACGCGCGAGTACCATCCGGACCTACGCAACCGGATCGTCGAGATGGCGTTCGAGCGAGGTGTGCTGCTACTCGGCGCCGGCCCGAGCACGATCCGCCTATCGCCACCGCTCACGATCACCCGCGACCAGGCCGACTTCGCGATCGACACGATCGAGGCGTGCATCCGGGAATCGATGACCAGCAGATAACAGGTTGGTCGGTGGCTCGTGGCTGGTGGCTGGTGGCTTCAGATGGTGGCAAGAGGTGCCACCACGGCTCGGGCCGGATTCACGTTTCGCGCCGGTCGAGCGACTTTCACCGAAGCAGTTATCCTACCGCCTGCTCCAACCCACGGCCACCGACCACCAGCCACCCGCCGTGTACCATAGATCCGTGCCCACTCTCGACGTCGGCTGCGGAATCAACAAGCAATCCGGCTCCATCGGCATCGATCGCAACCCGGCGTCGAACGCCGACGTGCTCGCCGAGCTCGACCACTTCCCCTATCCGTTCCGCGACGACTCCTTCGACGCCCTCCAGGCCATCCACTTCATCGAGCACTGCGGTGACGTGATCCGCACCATGGAGGAGTTTCATCGCCTGGTGCGCCACGGCGGCATCGTAAAGATCGAGACGCCTCACTATACGGACTTCAGTTCGTTCTGCGACCCCACCCACCGCTGGCACCTCACCAGTTTCTCGCTCCGCTACTTCGGCGAGCGGCACGGCGGCTTCGGCTACTATTCAGCGGCCAGATTTCGGGAGAAGAAGGTCCGGCTAAAGCTACTCTCTCTGTGGAGGTGGTTGGGCTTTGAACTCCTGGTCAACCGCTTCCCGCGCTTCCGGCGTTTCTGGGAGTACTACTTGTGCTTCATAGTGCGCGGAAAGGTCATCCAGTTCGAGCTCGAAGTACTGAAACCGGCCGGCTCGCCATAGCCCGATCAGCCGGCGGGACAGCCGGTGAGACCCGTTCCCCGACGTAGTGGATCCGCCGATCTCATGCTCTTATCCCCGTTCCGGTTGCTGCTCCTGCTCTCCGACCGGCTCCGCCACCAGCGCCGGAAGCGCATATGGCACGCCGACCTCGCCTCCGGGCGCCGCGGCGAGGACATTGCCCACCGGTACCTGCGACGCCGCGGCTACACGATCATCGCCCGTAACTACCGCGCGCGTTCCGGAGTATCCGAGCTGGACATCATTGCCCGGGAAGGCGAGACCGTCGCGATTGTCGAGGTGAAGACGCGCTCCCGCGGCGACCACGGTCCGCCGGAACGCGCAATTGGATCAGAGAAGCGCCGCAAGCTGTTCCGGGGCGCGCGGGAGTATGTCCGCCGCTGCGGCGCCGACTGGTCGCACGTCCGCTTCGACATCATCACCGTAGTCCTCACCGACCCGCCGGCCATCGAGCATTACCGCGACGTCTTCCCGCTGTCCGGGTAGCCGGGAACTGGAAAGCTGGCCGGGACACGATCGTCAGGTGGACGCCACGCAGAATCTGAAGTACCCGTCGCGCTACGACGACCTTCATCCCTTTGGGTGGCCCACACCGGGCCGTGGTGATTCCGTGGAAGATCAGTGCCGCGAGCGCTTCCGGCTGCCCGGTCTGCCTGAACAGCCGCTCTCCTGTATACTGCTTAATATTCGGAGTCGGGAAACGGGGGATCAAAAGAAATGCGTGTTCTCGTTTTGCTGTGCTTGGCCCTGTCCGCCTGGGCCGCGGATCAACATAAGACTTGGATGGATTACGGGGGTGGTCCGGACTCGTCCAAGTACGTCGCACTCGATCAGATCAACAAGAAGAACGTGGATCAGCTCCGCGTCGCATGGGTCTATCCAACCAAGGACAACAGCTCCTACCAGTTCAGTCCGATCATCGTCGACAATGTCATGTACGTGCTGGCGAGGAACGACTCGCTGGTCGCGCTTGACGCCACCACCGGCAAGGAGATCTGGGTTCACGAAGATCTGCGCGGCATCGCCTCCCGGGGCATCAACTACTGGGAGAGCAAAGACCGGAAGGACCGGCGCCTCATCTTCCAGATGAGGAACTTCCTCCAGGAGATCGATGCCCGGACGGGCAAGTCAATCCTATCGTTCGGTGACAACGGGCTCGTCGACCTCAGGGTGGGCCTCGACCGCGACCCCGATACTATCATGCGCATCCAATCGGGCACGCCGGGGCGCATCTTCGAGAACTTGATCCTTCTGGGATCGGCTACCGGCGAAGGCTACTTCTCCTCGCCCGGGACCCTGCGCGCCTACAACGTGATCACCGGCGAGCTGGCCTGGAAATTCCGCACCATTCCCCATCCCGGCGAGTTTGGCTACGACACCTGGCCGAAGGACGCCTGGAAGTACATCGGCGGCGTGAATACGTGGGGCGAGATCTCGGTCGACAAAGAACGCGGGATCGCCTACTATCCCCTCGGATCGCCGACCTACGACTACTACGGCGCCGACCGCCACGGCAGCAACCTGTTCAGCGACTGCCTGCTGGCGCTCGACGCCCGCACCGGCAAGCACCTGTGGCACTACCAGTTCGTGCACCACGATCTGTGGGACTACGACAACACCGCGGCGCCCCAGCTCATCACCGTGAAGCACAACGGCAAGACGATCGACGCCGTCGCGCAAGCCACCAAGCAGGGCTTCCTGTTCGTCTTCAACCGCGTGACCGGCGAGCCGCTGTGGCCCATCGAGGAACGCAAGGTGCCGCAGAGCGATGTCCCCGGAGAGCAGGCCTGGCCGACCCAACCGTTTCCCACCGCGCCTCCTCCGTTCAACCGCCAGATCCTGACCGCGGACGACGTCAATCCGTATTTCCTAACGGCCAAAGAACGTGCCGAGTGGAAGGACCGGATCGCCAGCGCCCGCAAGGGGCTCTTCACCCCTCCGTCGCTCGAAGCCGAGACCATCGCGATGCCCGGCGCGGTCGGGGGTGCAAACTGGGGCAACACTTCGGCCGACCCGGAGAAGGGCATGGTGTACGTCCTCGTCCAGGACAAGCCGTCGTTCTACCAGCTCGGGCCGGACATTCCTGGAGCGGACCGGATCCAGGGAGCGCGGAACGCCCAGTCCCTGTACGCCGCACGCTGCGCGGTGTGTCACGGTGCGAATCGGGCCGGCTCGGTGGCCTTCCCTTCGCTGCTCGACCTGGGCTCGCGCGTCAGCCAGGACGAATTCCACTTCATCGTCACCTCCGGGAAGGGAGAGATGCCGGCCTTTGGCGACCTGGACGACAAAGCGCTGAACGACCTCTACGAGTTCCTCGCACGAGGAGTGCGGGGCCGCGGCCGATCCGGCCAGGATGAGGTCGCGCGGGAGCCGCTCGGCGGGCCGGTGGTGGCGTCCGGCGGAGCGCCGGGAAGTGATGCACCGCGGCCCCGCTCGGAGTACTTCGGCATGGCTGGTCCGCCGTATCCCGAGGGTGTCGAGGCGCCCAAGACGCGCTACTACACGGACTACGGGCTGCAGTATCCCCACGTGATCAGTCCGCCGTGGTCCTCGATCGTCGCCTACGACCTGAACACGGGCACCATCAAATGGAAGCGTCCCCTCGGAGAAGACGCCGTAGCGGCAGCCCAAGGCGGCAAGGACACCGGACTGCTGACCGGATCACAACGTCACGGAGCGATCGTTACTTCCACGGGATTGATCTTCGTCCCCACCCGCGACGGGAAGGTCCGCGCCTTCGATGCGGACAACGGTGACGTGCTATGGACAGGCGATCTACCGGACGGTTCGGAGGGTATTCCGGCGATGTACGAGGTGGGCGGGCGCCAGTACCTGGTTGTTCTGGCCTCCTCTCCGGTCGTCTTCGGCCCGGAATCCGAACAACCCGCGGCGCCTGCAAACACCGAACGACGCGGCTACGTCGTCTTCGCGCTTCCCAAGACGTCGGACTAGCGCGGTGCGGCGGAGGAACTGCGAACGATGAGATCCGCTCCGTTGAAAGTCTTTCGGTGGGGCAGGCGGAACCGCCTGCCCCGAGAGATTTCATCCTTTTGGATGGCCCGTCCCGGGCCATGGGGACTCCATTGAGCGTCGCCACACCTTCCCGTAGTGAAGCAGGCGGCAGACTCCGCTCCCTTCGGTCACGGCTCCAATCACCGTGTTCGGCCCACTTGGAGCCGTGACCAGAGGGAGCGGAGAATAACGCTTCGATCGCTGTTCCTACGCCCTTTTGGAGCCCCCGGTGTCACCTTCATTCGCATGGACCGCCGGCACAAGGCCATCGTGAGCGAGCGCAGCAGACTGGTCGAAGCTTGGGCAGATTGCTGGTCGAACGCACCTTCCGTAGCAACATCGCCAGCAACCGTCCCCGGCGGCAGCCGTCCCTACTAGCAGGGGGGCGGAGCTGAGGCCGATTCGTCCACCGCCGCCCGGAGCGACTCTCATGTATACTGCATAATGTTCGGAGTCGGGAAAACTGGGGATCAAACAACATGCGTGTTCTCGTTTTGCTGTGCCTAGCTATGTCCGCTTGGGCCGCGGATCAGCATACGACGTGGATGGACTACGCGGGTGGTCCGGACTCGTCCAAATACGTAGCGCTCGACCAGATCGACAAGTCGAACGTGGATCAGCTCCGAGTCGAATGGGTCTATCCAACCCAGGACAACAGCTCCTACCTGTTCAATCCGATCGTGGCGGACAACGTCATGTACGTGCTGGCGAGGAACGACTCGCTGGTCGCGCTCGACGCCACCACCGGCAAGGAGATCTGGGTTCACGAAGACCTGCGCGGCATTGCCCCGCGCGGTATCAACTACTGGGAAAGCAAAGACCGGAAGGACCGCCGGCTCATCTTCCAGATGAGGAATTTCCTGCCAGGAGATCGATGCCCAGACGGGCAAGTCTATCCTCACGTTCGGCGACAACGGACTGGTGGACCTCCGGGTGGGGCTCGATCGCGACCCTGAAACCATCATGCGCGTCCAGTCGAGCAATCCGGGACGGATCTTCGAGGACCTGCTGCTGATGGGATCGGCCACCGGTGAGGGCTACATGTCCTCGCCCGGAACTTTGCGCGCCTACAACGTGATCACCGGCGAGCTGGTGTGGAAGTTCCGCACCATTCCGCAGCCCGGCGAGTTCGGCTACGACACCTGGCCGAAGGATGCCTGGAAGTACATCGGCGGCGTGAATACGTGGGGCGAAATCTCGCTGGATGCCGAACGCGGGATCGCCTACTATCCCGTAGGATCGCCGACCTACGACTACTACGGAGCCGACCGCCACGGCGCCAACCTGTTCTCCGACTGCCTGCTGGCGCTCGATGCGCGTACGGGGAAGCGCCTGTGGCACTACCAGCTCGTGCACCACGATCTGTGGGACTACGACAACACCGCGGCGCCGCAGTTGATCACGGTGCAGCACAACGGGAAGTCGGTCGACGCGGTCGCGCAGGCCACCAAGCAGGGCTTCCTTTACGTGTTCAACCGCGTGACGGGCGAGCCGCTATGGCCCATCGAGGAACGGGCGGTTCCGAAGAGCGACGTTCCGGGAGAGCAGTCCTGGCCGACCCAGCCCTTCCCCACGTCTCCGCCACCGTACACCCGCCAGATCCTGACCCAGGACGACGTCAATCCGTATTTCCTCACCCCTGAGGAGCGCGCCCAGTGGAAGGACCGGATCGCCAGCGACCGCAAGGGGCTATACACGCCGCCGTCGCTCGAGGCCGAGACCATTGCGATGCCCGGCGCGCGCGGAGGCGCCAATTGGGGCAGCACATCGGCGAACCCCGCTAAGGGCATGGTCTACATTCTGGCCCAGGACTGGCCGTCGTTCTACCAGCTCAGTGCCGAAGCTCCGGGATCCGGCCGCGCCCGGCAACTCCAGGGGGCTCAGGGCCTGTACGCACAGCGTTGCGCGGTCTGCCATGGCCAGGACCGGGCGGGCTCGGCGGCCTTCCCCTCGCTCCTCAACCTCGGGGAACGCGTGAGCCGCGAGGAGTTCCAGCACATCGTCACCGGCGGCAAGGCTGAAATGCCGGCATTCGGCGATATGGACAAGGAAACACTGGACGGCCTGTACGCTTTCCTCGCGGGCACGCTGCGCGGCCGCGGCCGATTCGGCGCCCGGAGTAACGCGCCAAAGGAGCCGCTGGGCGGGCCGGTGGTGGCCTCCGGCGGCGCACCGGGAACCGATGCACCACGGCCGGCGGCGAAGTACTTCGGCATGGCCGGTCCACCGTACCCGGAAGGCCTCGACGTTCCCAAGACCCGCTACTACACGGACTACGGCCTGCAGTTCCCCTACGTGATCAGTCCGCCATGGTCCTCGATCGTCGCCTACGACCTCAACACGGGCACCATCAAGTGGAAGAGACCGCTGGGGCAGGATGCCAAAGCGGCCGCCGAGGGAGGCAAGGATACCGGGATCATGTCGGCCGGCGAACGCCACGGGGCGATCGTCACTGAAACGGGCCTGATCTTTGTCGCCACCCGCGACGGGAAACTCCGGGCATTCGACGCAGACAACGGTAACGTGCTGTGGACAACCGACCTGCCGGCCGGATCGGAAGGCATCCCGGCCATGTACGAAGTGAACGGGCGCCAGTACCTGGTCGTATCGGCCTCATCGTCGATCATATCCGGCCGGGAGACTGCGGGACGGGGCGCGCCGGAAGATGCCAAGGGGACGGGCTACGTCGCTTTCGCGCTTCCGAAGAAGTCTGACTGATCCACGGATCTTCCACCGTTTCCGCGCCGGAGCGATTGGCCGGCGCGGAAATGGTGCGTGCGTCCTCGAGAACGACCCAATCTCACGACCCGCTGTCATCCGCGTGGCAGCTGGCGTGCGCTCCCATCCTTACGGATCCATCTCCCACCACATCGCGCCCGAGGCCTCACACGAGGCCTATTCCGTGCGTCCGCCGCGCGTGGGCCGCTGCAAGTTGTTCAAAAGAGTCGTTTCGGACCTGATTGTATTGGCTGTGGGCGTTTTGAGGAATTGTAATCCGAGTGGGTGATCCTATCCCTCTTAGGGTTCCACAACGGCGGCAACTTCGACTTCGAGTACGTCACCGCCCACGGAAGTGTTGCCCTGCGGAACACCTCGAATGCCCAGCGTGACGTCAACTTCCAGACGTTGGCAACCGGCGGCCGCTCCGGCGGTCGCCACCCTTCATACGCCGTACCGTGTTCCTCACCGTACGCGGTACGGCGTTTTCCTTTTCTTGAAGCCCGAAGCGCGAGATGACTCCGCGTCCATCCCCTGAGCAGGCTAATATCCAAACCAAAAAACAGGTAAGATTTGAGCACCCGCGCCAGTTAATCAGAAACGGACCTATAAATCTGCAATGGACGATTGAGCCCTTCCCCACCGCGCGATATAATTGAACTCGGTTAGTTTCTTTTCCCTCTAGAAGCTGTCCATCAGGGGATAGTCTCGCGTGGGTCGTATCCACAAGCGATCCGCTCGTACGGGAGTCAACAGCGAACCGGGACGAAGTGGCTCTCGGTTTGCCTATAAGGAACAGGGGTACATGTCTATCAAACCCTCTACGTCTATTCATAAGTTAATTTGCGGGTGCATTGTGCTGCTCGCAATTCTTCTAGCACCAGTTAGTTACGCCCAGATCCGCTCGGCGACCATCACGGGAACTGTGATGGACACGACCGGCGCTGTCATTCCGGGCATCGAGGTGGTGCTTACCAACCAAAACACGAACATTCAGGAAACGGCATCCACGACGGCATCAGGGCAGTACACCTTCCCCTACCTGCCGGCGGGTTCCTACACGGTCTCCATCAACGCGGACGGCTTCTCGCCCTACCGCCAGCGCGACATCACGCTGACCACCGCGCAGACCGTCCGGGCTGACATCAACCTGGAAGTCGGAGCAGTCAACCAGTTGATCGAAGTCACCGCGCAAGCGGCGCAAATCCAGACAGAGAGCGCCACGGTTCAAGGTGCGGTGCAATCCGACGTGATTGCCACCCTGCCCAATCCGACGCAGAATCCTCTCTTCTATGCCATGCTGCAGGCCGGCGTGACGCCGAATAACTCGGCGTCGGACACCACGGGCCTCAACTCGTTCGGTATCGGTGTGGACGGTCGACGCCAGTGGTCCTCCCTTGGCGTCAACGGCGGCCGCGCCTGGACCAATGACATCCAGTTGGACGGCCTCCCGGTCATGGGTGGCGGGTACAACGAGGCGTCCGTTCTGCCGAACACCGAAGGCCTCCAAGAGGTCCGCATCATCGCCAACGACTTCAGCGCCGAGTACGGACGCGGCCAGGCTGTCGTCGCGATGAGCACGAAGTCGGGCACCAACGAATACCACGGTCAGGGCAGCTATCGCCTGCGGAACGAAGCCCTGATGGCCAACACCTATTCCAACAACGCCAACAATGTGGACAGAAACCCGTTCAAGGTTCACGAGTTGGGCGGCGCCATCGGCGGTCCGATCCTCAGGGACAAGCTGTTCTTCTTCTCGAGCTACCACTACCTGCGCTACAACTACGGCAGCACGTCGCTGATGTCGGTTCCCACCGCCCTCGAGCGGGTCGGCGATTTCAGCCAGACCAACATCCGGGATTCGAGCGGCCAGGCCGTTGCGGCGATGATTTTCGATCCCTACAACACCACTCAGATCGGCACGGACCTCTACCAGCGGGCATCTATCCCCGGGGCGGTGATCACCAATGCCAATCCATACTCCCTGAAGATGTTCACCTACTATCCGGATCCCAACCGGAATCCGGATGACGAGTTCAACACGAACAACTTCTCCGCGTCCACCATCAACACCCTCCGGCGTCACACTCTGAACAACCGCATCGACTACCGTATTGGCAAGCACTCGATCTACGGCAGCGGCGGAATTCAGAAAGCCGACAACATCACGCCGCGTCCGTTCGGCACGGCCCCCCTCAACAACGAGCCGGGCAAGAAGGGTGACAGGAACCCCTATGCCCAGATCGGCGACACCATCGTCGTCAGCCCGACCGTTGTAGTCGACCTCCGCTACGGTATCAACCGCATCAAGACCAACGCCATTGCCGGCAACAAGACCGGATGGGATGCGGCGCTGTACGAGCAGTTCGGCGTGCCGTCGAACATCCAGCCCTACTTCGCCCTCCCCGGCTCCGCTCCCTCCATCAACCCGAATGGCTACAGTGGCGGCAACGGTGGTGGCAGCAACTGGACCGCGCTCTCCTACACCGGTTACGGTAACAAGCGTGAGTTCCAGACGGGCCACAACCTCACCGGCAGCGTGACGAAGATCAACGGCTCCTGGACCCACAAGTTCGGTGCCGAGTACCGCAACCTGCTGTCCAACTACCAGGACATGAACCAGCAGACGGCTTCCCTGCCGGCGCAGTGGTTCCACCAGGGCGGCAACTTCAACTTCGAGTACGTCACCGCCGATGGTGGCGTGGCTGGTCAGAATACCTCCAACCAGCAGCGGGGCGTCAACGGCGCCGCGATCTTCCTGGGAGCACCCACGTGGTGGATCCGGCCGGGCGCCAACGTCATGCCGGCCTTCTCACAGAAGTACTTCGCCGTTTATAGCCAGAACGACTGGCGTGCCACGTCAAAGTTGACCATCAACCTCGGCCTCCGGTGGGATCTGCAACCGGGCCCGACCGAGCGCTACAACCAAATGTCCGGCCTCGACCTGGACGCCATCAATGCGTTCGGCTACCCCGGCGCGATCGTGTTCCCCGGCGTCGACGGCTATAGCCGCAACCTTTGGAATACCCAATACAACAACATCGGACCGCGCCTCGGTTTCGCCTACCAGGTGAACCAGAGCACGGTGGTCCGCGGCGGATACGGTATCACCTACCTGCCGAGCAACACCGGCTACTTCTCGGGACCGACCGACTACGGTTCGGCCAGCTTCTCGAGCGGTACGCTGAACCAACCGTACGGCAACAACCCGGACGGCACTCCCGTGATGCACTTCTGGGATGCCACCGGCATCAACCAGGCCCTGGGCGCCAATCCCGGCGCTTCCTCCATCTACGGCGGCGCCGAGTCGAAGTTCGACCGCAACTTCAAGAACGGCCGGGCCATGCAGTGGAACCTCTTCGTCGAACGGCGGATCTCCAATGCCTGGTTCGCTTCCGTTGGCTACAGCGCGTCGCACTCGAGCGACCTGATGAACCGGGGCGTTCCGGTCAACAGCCTGCAGTACCTGCCGCAAGCGGCGCTCGATGCCTGGCGCGCCGAGTACATCGGCACCAACGGTGTCACCAACCCGGCCAACGTCCAGGTCACCAACCCCTTCCAGCCGACCGATGGCACGCGCTACAACTTCCAGGGCTCCCTGGGCGCCGCCACCCTGGCCCAGTCAAATACGCTGTACATGTATCCCCTGGTCCGGGATGGACGGACCACTTCCAGAGCCTGGGCCAACTACCATTCCATGCAGGCTCGCTTGAGCCACTCCTTCTCCAACGGCTTCCACCTGGACGTCAACTACACCTGGAGCAAGGAGCTCGACAACACCGACACCATGGCCGACAACCAGGGCCAAAATTCCGGTGGTTCCGCCACGGGCGGCGCGCTCGACCTGAAGAACTACAACAACAACACTCGTGTTGGCTTCAGCGACGTCCCGCAGCGCTTGGCCGCCACCTTCCTGGTCGACCTGCCCTTCGGTGCCGGCCAGTCGCTCGACGTGCAGAACCCCGTGCTGCGGGCCATCATCGGTGGCTGGCAGACGGGCGGCACCTTCATCGCCCAGTCGGGCTTCCCGTTCGCCCTCAGCGGCGCCAGCACCGGCGCGGCTTATCCGCACCCGGACCGGCTGTCGGGAGTCCCCCTCGAAGTGCCGAAAAACCTACAGAAGTGGTATGACGGCAACACCACGGTCACCCTGCCCAACGGCCGCGTGATCAAGCCCGCCAAGAACACGTTCCTGAAGTATTATTCGGGCGCCTTCTCGGGCCGCGTCGTCACCCTGCCGAACGGCAAGTACCAGACCGACCAGTTCTGGTATGGCACCGTTGCCAGCACCTTGAACGGCATGCGCAACCCCGGACGCTACAACATCGACCTGAGCCTCCGGCGGAGCATCAAAATCAACGAGCGTTTCAGCCTCGACCTCACGGCTGAGGCCTCGAACGTGCTGAACCACGGCCAGCTTCGGGGTTCCTACGATGGCAACCTCGGCAACACGCAGACGACGTTCAACTCGAGCAACGGACTCGAGCCCGGCATGGGCCAGAGCTCGACCTTCGGGGCCATGGGCGTCACCACGTTTGACCCGCGCGAAGTGATCCTCAACCTGAAGGTTCGCTTCTAAGCTATTAGGTAACCGGCGGCTGCGCCGTAGTCGCAGCCGCCAATTGATGCCGCACCGCGTCCCGAACGGGCTCCGCCGTGCGGCATTTTTTTAGTCGTTACGGGCCAACTTGCCTGCTGGAGAAGTGCCGATCCCGTGCACTCCGAGGGAACTTCAGTTCGTCTCGACAGACACCGCCACTGTACGGCTCGCCGCCGCGATCTTCACCGCACCGGTTTCCTCCCGGCCAGCAGAAATTCCGGGCTCCAATCGTTACTCATCTGGCGGGCAAAGGCCTCCACTTTGTAAGGAGAGAGCGGCCCCCTTTCGGGCGCGGCCGGCTGGTCGTGCCGCGCTGCCGGTTTGGCGGGGCGCGCGCCTTACGGCGACCCTCGGCTACCCTTGCGGATGAGGACCGTTGCGCTCTCAAATCGACTGCCCCCCTACATATGGTGGGCGCCGCCGCCGGCGCACCCAGGGCTAAACATTTTGCTTGCAAAATGTTGGAGGTATCCTTTAGGATTCTTAGTGCATCCGTAAGAGGGGACTTATGGCGACCACTGTCTGGAAAGGCTACCTGACGTTTGGGCTGATTTCTATCCCCATCCGCCTGTTCGCCGCCGCCCGCAGCGATAAGATCAGCTTCAACCAGCTACATAAGAAGTGCCACACCCGCATCAAGCAACAGCTCTGGTGCCCGCACTGCGAGGTAGACGGTCTCGCGCTCCGATATCGTCAAGGGCTACGAGTACGCCAAGGACTCCTACGTTCTGGTCGAGGACGAGGAGATCAAGAAGCTGGCTCCGCAATCAGCGCAGACGATGGAGATCCTCGAGTTCGTGAAGATGGACGAGGTAGATCCACTGCACTTCGACAGCTCGTACTTCGCCATCCCCGAGGGTCCTGGGCGGAAGCCGTATCACCTGCTGGTGCGGACGATGGAGGAGTCCGGCTACGCCGCCATCGCCAAGATCGCCATGAGCCAGCGTGAGTACACCGTGCTGATCCGCCCGCGCGAGCACGGCTTGACGCTGCACACGATGTACTACGCCGACGACATCCGCGAGGTAGAAGGATACGGCGGGCAGACCGACGTCGAGGTGAAGCCGCAGGAGATCGAGCTGGCCCAAAAGCTGGTCGACAGCCTCGCCGCCAGCTTCGAACCGCAGAAGTACCACGACGAGTATCAGGCGAAGCTGCGCCAGATGGTGGAGGCCAAGCAGCAGGGCGAAGAGGTCACCACCGAGGAGCCGGTGCGCCTGGCGCCGGTGATCGACATGATGGAGGCGCTGCAGAAGAGCCTGGAGCGCTCCGGCGGCGCACCGAAAAAGCCGGCGGCGAAGGCCGAAGGCGAGAAAGCCACCACCAAGAAGGCCAAGCGCAAGCGCCGTGCGGCCGGGTGAGCACATTCCCACTCCGACGCCTCGGTCAGACAATAGCGTCCCACCGGGGACATTGCGGGCTCCCTTCACGCATCCACCCTGAACCTCCCGCAGCAGTGTCTCCCGTAACGGGTCCTCCGAATGCGACCTGCCCGCCTTGCCCGCAATACCTGATGGGGGGCGGGGTCTCAAATGAGCAGCCGCGGAGCTTCAGTCCCGCTCTTTTCTCCCCAAACGATTCCAACGCCGCCCGCTCCGCCACCTCCGCTAAAATCCCCGATAATGGTGTCCGTGATGGATCGTCGAACCTTTGTTCGGACCTGCGCCGCCGTGGCGGCGCTGCCCTTTGTGCCGTCGGCCGCCGCGTCAACCCTCCAACACCGCCGTATCGTCCCGTTCGACCGCGGCTGGCGCTTCCAGCGCGGCGACCTCGACGGCGCGCAAGCCCCCGGCTACAGCGACGCCTCCTGGCGCGTCCTCGACGTCCCGCATGACTGGGGTATCGAGGGTCCCTTCTCGCCCGACAACCCGAGCGGCGGCGCGGGCGGCTTCTCACCGGCCGGCATCGGCTGGTACCGGCGCTCGTTTCGCGCCGATCAGGCCGGCGGCGACCGCCTATGGACCATCGAGTTCGACGGCGTCTATGAGAACTCGACCGCCTGGATCAACGGGCGGGAGCTCGGCACGCACCGCTACGGCTACTCGAGCTTCCGCTACGACCTGACGCCGCACGTCCGCTCCGGCGAGAACGTCGTCGCCGTGCGCGTCGACAACTCGCGCCAGCCGAACTGCCGCTGGTACTCGGGCTCCGGAATCTTCCGCCACGTGCGCCTGGTCCAGACCGATCCGCTGCACGTCGCCGGCTGGGGCACCTATGTCACGACGCCCGATGTCTCCTCGGATGACGCCACTGTACGAGTTCGCACTACCGTCACTAATGACGGTTCGAGCGATGTCCGGTGCCGGCTGCGGACGGTGGTCACCGACCCGGACGGAAAGGAAGCGGGTGAGGGCGAATCGACCGCCAACATCCCCGCCGGCAGCGACTACGAGTTCGATCAGATGATTCGCGTGCCGAATCCGTCGCTGTGGTCGGTCGAAACGCCGGTGCTCTACAAGGCTCGCGCCGAGGTGTTCCACGATGACCGGATGGTCGACGACTACGAGACGACCTTCGGCATCCGTACGGCGGTCTTCGACCCCCGCCGCGGCTTCGTCCTCAACAACAAGCCGGTAAAGTTCAAGGGCGTCTGCCTACACCACGACGCCGGCTGTCTGGGCTCCGCTGTGCCGGTCCGCGCCTGGGAGCGCCGTTTCGAGGCGCTCAAGGCGATCGGCTGCAACGCCATCCGCACCAGCCACAATCCGCCCGCCCCCGAGTTCCTCGACCTCTGCGACCGGATGGGCTTCCTGGTGATAGACGAGGCTTTCGACAAGTACGACTTCGGCGATCCGCACTGGCAGCCTATCGATTGGGCCGAGCATTGGCAGCAGGACCTGGGGGCCATGCTGGAGCGCGACCGCAACCATCCCAGCGTCGTGCTCTGGAGCGTCGGCAATGAGTCCGGCCAGCCGGGCGACGAGCGGCTGAACCAGCGCATCGCGGAGCTGGTCGCCTTCGTTCACAAAGAGGAGCCGACCCGTCCGGCGACGGCCGCGCTGATCAACGTGACCGAGCGCGGTGTCCCCGTCGAACAGAAGATTTCCCGCGTCATGTCGACCGCGGCGACGATGGACATCCTCAGCACCAACTATCAGGAGCAGTTCTTCGACCGCTATCACGAGCTCGATCCGAAGAAGCTGCTGCTTAGTACCGAGGCCTTTCCCTACTACCGCGGCGGCACCGACGAGGTGATGCGCCTCCACGAGCAGAATCCCTGGTACGCCGTGGCCGAGCACGACTACACGATCGGGCAATTCCTGTGGCCGGGCATCGACTACCTCGGCGAGTCGATGGGCTGGCCGAGCAAGGGTTGGCCGACGGGGCTGTTCGACACCTGCGGGTTCGAGAAGCCGATGGCCGGTTTCCACCGGGCGATGTGGAAGGCCGATGTGCCGTCGGTGACGATGGCCGTGCACCACGACGGCATAGATCGCGATAACGGCCGCGCCGCCTGGCACTGGCCGCGGCTGGCGCGCCATTGGAACTTCGCCGGTATCGATCGCGACGCGCTCGAGATCCGGACCTTCACGAACTGCGAGACGGTCGAGGTGCGGGTGGGCAATTTCTCTTACGGCGTCCGCCGCACGGCCGACTTCCCGAACAACACGATCATCTGGAAGGTGGAGTACCGTGCCCGGGACGGTAGTCGCGATCGCCCGCAACGGCGACCAGGAAGTGGCTCGGGATCAACTGCAGAACGCCGGCGAGCCGGTCCGGGTGGATCTCGTGCCGGACCGCACCCAGATCGCGGCCGATGGCGACGACTTAAGCTACGTCGAGGTTCGGTTGGTCGACAAAGACGGCGTGCTGGTGCCGGATGCCGACCGCCGCATCGCGTTCATCGTCGGCGGGGCGGGACGGCTGGTGGGCGCCGACAACGGCGACCTGCGTTGCCAGGAGCCGTTCCAGGAACCCTATCGGACGACGTTCTTCGGCCGCTCGGTAGCGGTGATCCGATCGCTCGATGCTCCGGGCGAGATCCGCATCAAGGCGCTGGCGCCGGACCTGGAGGACGCGGAAACCGTCATCCGGACGGTGTGAACGAGGCGGCCAGCTTCGCGAGCGGCTCTTCGATACGCTGGCGGGCGTCCCAGAAGCCGGCCCATAAGTCACCCTTCTTCGCCAGGCGGACCGGCATCGTTTTCAATGTGAACTTCGAAGGTTTAAGTGTCTTCCGCAGCTCGCTGGGTTCGATCGGCGTCGAAATCGACGCCTCGGCGCGGGGGCGGACGCTGTAGACCGAGGCAAGCGGGCGGCCGTAGCCGTTCTGCGAATAGTCGAGATAGACGGTTCCCTTGGGACGCTTCTCGGTTTGCCGCGCGAGTGTGGTCAGCGCCGGCATACGCGAAGCCACGATACGAGCGACGATCTCGGCGAAGCTGCGGGCCTGCTCGTAGGTGTAGACAGGTTCGAGCGGCAGGTAGATGTGCATGCCGCTGGCGCCCGACGTCTTGATGAAAAACCCACAGCCGACCTGCGCGAGTAACTTGGTGAACTCGCGCGCCACCCTGACCACCGTGTCGTAGCCGGTGCCCTCCACCGGATCGAGATCGAAGAAGACGTAGTCCGGCGTTTCGAGCGACGGCAGTGCTGCTCGACCAGGGATTGTGCTCGATGCAGCCGAGGTTGGTCAGGAATAGCAGCGCGGCACGGTCGTTGGCGAGATAGTAAGTGATCTCCTCGCGGCGGCCACTCTCCGACGCCAGCGTGACGGTGTCGATCCAGTCGGGGCGTTCCAGGCCGGCATCCTTCTGGTAGAAGGGCTTGCCGGTGACGCCGTTCGGATAGCGGTGGAGCACCAGCGGACGGCCGCGCAGGAAGGGCAGCAGGCGATCGGCGATCGAGTAATACCAGGCGAGCAACTCGCGCTTGGTGTGGCCGGGCTCCGGGAAATAGACCTTGTTGAGATTGCGGACGCGGACCGGTTTGCCATCGAGCTCGAGGATCACTTCGTCGCGCTTGCCGGAGGTGAGTTCAGCTTCGATTGCCTCGTCGCGCAAGACGGGCATTCCCGTCGCGAGCTGCACCTTCGGCGGCGGTGTCGCGGGCGTCTCGGAAGCGATGGTGCAATCGCGCGTCGAGACATCGTCGCGGAGTCCCATGTAGACGGGCGCACGCAGCCGGCGGTCGCTGGTCATCTCTCCGTACTTCACGCGGGCGACGAGCTGTGGGGTGACCCACGTCGTGGGCTCTTTGACGGCGGGCTCTTGCGGCGAACGGGCAACGGTCGGTCGCGAGCGGCGCGAGCTTGCCGAACAGCTCGTCGAGCACCCGGCCGGAGAAACCGGAGCCGACGCCGCCGATGAACTCGAGGCGGTCGCCGTTGTAGAGTCCGGCGAGCAGCGCTCCGAAGGGTCGACCGGCGCCCCGCGACGCCGTATAGCCGCCGATCACCGCGTCCACTTCCTTCACCGCCTTCACCTTGAACCAGTCCTCGCCGCGGCCGCCCGTGTAGGTGCTCGTGAGCCGCTTGGCGACGACGCCCTCGGCGCCGCGCCCGGAGGCGAGGCGGAACAGTTCCTTGCCCTGATCAAGGACGTGGTCGGAGATCCGCACCGGCGGCAGCGGATCGAGCACCAGCCGCAGGAGGCGCTTACGTTCGATGAGCGGGACGTCGCGTAGGTCGTAGCCGTCGCAGTAAAGCAGGTCGAAGACGTAGTAGTCGACCGGATGCTCGCGCCGCAAGGCCGCCGAGGGCCGGGCTGAGTGCATGCGCGGTTGGAGGCGCTCGAAGTCGCTGCGGCCGGACGGAATCGAGCACGACGATCTCGCCATCGAACACCGCCTCGCGCGCCATCACACGTTCTGGCAGCAGGGCCAGTTCCGGGAACGAGCTCGTGACATCGCGGCCGCTACGGGCCTGTAGTCGCAATCCGCCGCCAGCGGACCGTCGCCACTGCGCGCATGCCGTCCCACTTGATCTCGTAAAGCCAGTCTGCACTCGAGAAAGCATCGCCGGTGAGCGTGGCCAGCATCACGTCGACGCTCGCTGGCAATGCCGCCGCCAGGGCGCCTTCGAGTGCGCCCGGGGCCGGCCGCTCGGCTTCGAGCACGGAACCCTCATGGTCCTCGAGCTTCCAGCCGGCCTCGGCATAGGAGTCGCGGTGCTTGAGCAGCAGCCACTCCTCCTGCTTCGACTCCGCCCGCGGCTTCATCCGCACCAGCGCGAAGCTGCCGCGGAGCTTCTGCCCTTTGAGAGTGAATTTCAGTTCTCCCCGCTGTAACTGCTCCGCTGCCCCGGCACCCTCCGGCAGAAACAGCCCGGTGTCCCAGACGATCATCGTCCCGGCGCCGTAGTTACCCTTGGGGATCTCGCCTTCGAAGGTCGCGTACTCGAGCGGGTGGTCCTCGGTGCGAACCGCCAGCCGCTTCTCGCCGGGGTCGAGCGTCGGTCCTTTCGGCACCGCCCAGGAGGCCAGCGCGCCGCCTACTTCAAGCCGCAGGTCCCAGTGCAACCGCCGCGCGTGGTGCTCCTGGACCACGAAACGCGCGCTCTCACCGGCGGCTGCGGCTCGCCGGCCGGCTCCGGGGTCGACTCGAAGCGCCGCTTCCGGCGGTACTTCTCGAGGGGCATGGGCTCAGTTCGACTTCTTGAGTAGTTCCATCGCCGCCGCGCTCATCACCTTCACGCCGGTCTCGATAGTCGGATGAATCGCCGGCCAGAACTTCGAGGAGTGGAGGCTCGGCAGCGTCGCACCGGACTCCTTCGCAGCGTTGAAGCGCTGCTCGTCGATAGTGCCGAGCCAGATCATCGAGATGGGCACCTTCTCGGATGTCCGGCCGTACTCGGCGAAGTCCTCGCCGCCCATCACCGGCTGCTCGTGGATCACGTTGTCGGCGCCAAGCACACGCTGCCAGACCGGCACGAGGCGGTCCATGAGGGCCGGGTTGTTGTAGAGCGCCGGGGTGTGTTCGCTGGATGTTTTGACGATAGGCAGCCGGTCCTCGGGCAGGCCAAAGGCGCGGGCGGTGTTCATAGTGATTCGTTCGATCGAGTCGAGCACCTGCTGGCGGGTCTCTTCCTTGTAAGTGCGGACGGTAAGCTGCAGGTGGACCTCGTCGGAGATGATGTTATGCTTAGTGCCGCCGTGGATCGAGCCGACGGTGACGACCGCCGGAGTCGAGCGGGCTGACTTCCCGGCTGACGATGGTCTGGAGGCCCATGATCACTTGGGCGGCGAGCACGACCGGATCCTTGGTGCTCTCGGGCCGCGAGCCGTGGCCGCCGATGCCGCGGAGGGTGATGTCGACCGAGTCGACGTTGGCAAGCGCGAAGCCGGGGACGTAGCCGATGGTGCCGGTTTCGAGGTCGCTGCTGACATGGAGCGCGATGGCGTAGTCGGGCACCGGGAAACGCTGGAACAAGCCGTCTTTGAGCACCGCCCGGGCGCCGGCGCCGAGTCTCCTCGGCGGGCTGGCCGAGCATGACGAGCGTGCCGCTCCACTGGTCGCGCAGCTTGGCGAGCGTCCGGGCTGTGCCGGTGAAGACCGTCATGTGCATGTCGTGACCGCAGGCGTGCATGACGCCGACCTCGGCGCCGGTGTCATCGGTGACGCGGACCGTGCTCGCGTAGGGGAGGCCGGTTTGCTCGGTCACTGGGAGGGCGTCTAGGTCGGTACGGATCATGACGGTCGGCCCGTCGCCGTTCTTCAGACACGCCGACGATGCCGGTACCGCCGACGCCGGTGGTCACCTCATAGCCGGCATCGCGCAACTCCTGGGCGATGCGCGCGGCGGTCTCCCGTTCGCTGAAGGAGAGCTCGGGGTGCGTGTGGAGGTGCTTGTAGAGGGCCTCGAGCGAGGGGACCTCCGGGGTGATCGCGTCATCCAGGTCAGCAGCCAGGAGCGGCAGGAGGGCCGCCATCGCGATTACGCTCAGTGGTGTCAGTCGTCTCATAGCATCCAGCTGTTTTCTCTTAGGGACTTCCTTTCATGAAAGCACAGGGAGTATTCCTTTCGGTAGAGAGGTATCCAGCCCAGTACGCCGGACGCCTGGTCCTGGTGCTTTGTCCTCAGGCAGCCGTCGCCGCCGGACCCGACAATGGGGCCGTGCATTTCGGCCGAAAGAGTTTCATCATTCTTGCCCTGATGATCGGCTTCGCGGCATCCGCCGCCGCGGCGGATCCTGCCATCGTACTGCAGCCTGGTACTTACCTGCGCCTCGACCCTGCGGGCAAAGTGCGTGTCCTGGACGCCACGGTAAATCGCCCGTTCGTCCAGCTCGACGCCGGGGGCTTCCGGCTTCAATGTTCGGAGAATTGTCGTGCGGGGCGCGTGAACGTCGCCGTGGGTGACGTCCTGGTCACGGTGATCGAGAAGGGCGAGTATCACTTCGACCGCGAGCATGACCGGGTGCTGGTCGTCGAAGGAAAGATGGTGGTCCGCGCCGGGGACAGGCGCCTGGAGCTATCGAGCGGGGAGGTGCTGCTGATGGATGGTCAGGTCCGAGTGGGGAAGGTCGGTCCGGTGCGGCGGCGCTTCTGAGCCGTTAATGAACGGGGATGAACATGAATGCGGGATCGCGACCGACTCCGACAGCCGCAGAGGCGCCAGTCAGATTCGAGAGGGTTCGTGTGAACCTTGTACAAAGTGACACCATCCGGCAATAATGTTAGCGGGAGGGACCGAGATGCAGAACTTCCCGAGGATCACGATCAATCCGCGACAGATGGGGGGCGTCCCCTGTGTCCGCGGACTGCGTATCCCGGTGGCCACGGTGCTGCGGATGCTAGCCGCCGGCCTGACCGAACAGCAGATTCTGGATGACTATCCTGATCTTGAGACCGCGGACATCCGCGAGTGTCTTCGCTATGCAGCGGCAACCGCACTCGAGCGCGAGCTTCCACTTCCTCAAAGCGCTTGAAGTTTCTCGTCGACAACGCGCTCCCGCCTCGTTTGGCGCGTCTGCCCACGGACGCGGGGCACGATGCAGCACATGTTCGAGACTATGGCCTTGAGGCGGCCGAGGACGAGATTGTGCTGGACAGGGCTCTCCGGGAACGGCGCGTTCTCCTTTCCGGCGACTCTGACTTCGCAACCCTGCTGGCCCTGCGTGAAGCCTCTGAGCCTTCGTTGGTGCTCTTCCGGGAAACTAACGCTGTGTCCGCCGACCAATATGTTGACCTACT
This sequence comes from Bryobacterales bacterium, assembly GCA_963809945.1. Classification (GTDB taxonomy): domain Bacteria; phylum Acidobacteriota; class Terriglobia; order Bryobacterales; family Bryobacteraceae; genus CAWELS01. The sequence continues at coordinate 114,439 of CAWELS010000050.1, forward strand.
ACTGGGCAGTCTTCCCATACTGGGCCCCGAACTCGATAAGGGCTGCGTAGCGGTCTTCCGCTCAGGTCGTCTCAGGATACGCTCCCTGCCGATATCGTCCGAATGAAGTGTGTGTGTCGAGGCTGGAATGCCGTGGAGTACAGGTCTAATCCAGCCGCTTATGGAACCGCACCGCGCTGATCCCGACGATCGCCACGCCGAAGATTCCCAGCGCGACCATCTGCGGCCAGAGCGTCTCGACACCGACGCCCTTCAGAAATAGGCCGCGGACGATCTCGATGAAATAGCGCAGCGGGTTCAAGTAAGTCAGGATCTGGACCGGAACCGGCATGTTGTCAATTGGGAAGGCGAAACCGCTCAGCATGAAGGCCGGCATGAAGTACATGAACGACCCCATCATCGCCTGCTGCTGCGTGTCGGAGATCGTTGAAATGAACAGTCCGCTGCCGAGCGTCGACACAAGGAATTCCACCGCTGTCACCCCCAGCAGCAGGACGCTCCCCCGCAGCGGCACGCGAAACACCGCCAGCGCCACGGCGGTCACCAGCGTGATCTGGACGAGCCCCACCATGGCGAACGGCAGCGTCTTGCCGAGCATCAGCTCGATCGGCCGGATCGGCGTGACCATGAGCTGCTCCATGGTGCCGATCTCCTTCTCACGGACGATCGCGAGTGCCGTCAGCATCAGCGTGACGATGGTGATGATGTTCACCAGGATGCCCGGGACGAAGTAGTTGCGGCTGCGAAGATCCTCGTTGAACCACACACGGGTGTCGGCGCCTATCGAAGGGATGGCGAGCATCCGTGGACCGTCGCGTCCGGACGACGCGACCGCCTTCATCTGGAACTCCCGCTGCCGTTCGTCCATTTCCCGCGATGAGAACTCGGCGATCACGCCATTGGCATAGGCCGAGACGACGCTCGCTGTGTTCGAGTTGGCCCCATCCACCAGCACCTGCACCGGAGCCGTTTCCCCGCGCTCGATGTCGCGCTGGAATCCGGGCAGAACACCGACCACCAGGTTCACCTCACCTCGATCAAGCAGATCCAGCGCGGCGGCGGGACTGTCCGGACGACGCGTGATCTCAAAGTAAGTCGAGCCTTCGAACGCCGCGGCCAGCTCCCGGCTGGCGACGCTATGGTCGCCGTCAATCCACGCCATATGCGAATGCTCGACGTCCAGATTGACCGCGTAGCCGAAGACGAGGAGCTGGATCACCGGCGGTCCGAAGAGGAAGAAGCGCATGCGGGGCTCGCGGAAGGTCTGCCGGAACTCCTTGATGACGATCTCGCGAATTCTGCGCCACATGTTCATTCAGGCCACCTTCTGCCGCAAGTTCTTCGTCGTGATCAGGAAAACAATGACCGCGTAGACGATCAGGAACACGAATTGCCAGATCAAGATGCCGAACCCAACGTCCTTCAGGAAGACGCCCTTCAGGATCGTGATGAAGTAACGCGCCGAGACAATGTAAGTGAACGCCTGGATCGGCCGCGGCATGGCCTCGATCGCGAAAACAAAGCCCGAGAGTAAGAAGGCCGGAAGGAACGAGCTGACCATCGCCGCCTGGTAGGCGATCAACTGCGACCGCGTCACAGCCGACAGCATGATGCCCCAGAACAGGGAGCCCACCAGGAACGCAGCGCAGCCGGCGGCGAGCACCAGCGGACTGCCGCGCATCGGCACGTCGAAGACAAATACGCCGATCACCACGGCGATGATCACGTCCGCGACCCCGATCAGTGAAGTAAGCCAGCATCTTGCCGATCGCCAGTTCGGCCGGTCGCAGCGGCGTCGAGAGCACCTGTTCCATCGTGCCCATCTCCCATTCCCGGGCGATGGTGAGCGACGTGAGCAGAGAGCCGATGATCATGAGGATCACGGCGATCAGTCCGGGAACAATGTAGTTCCTCGACTTGAGTTCGCTGTTGTAGAGGACGCGAAGCTGCGGCGCCGCCGCCGGCTTGATCTGTTGTCCGGCACGCCGCTCCTGCTCGGCGATTTGAATGTCGAGCGAATGGCGGGCAATGACGTTCTGGATGTAGCCGAGCGCAATGCCGGCGGTGTTTGAGTCGCTGCCCTCCACCAGCACCTGGACATCGGCCCGCTCGCCGGCTCCGAGTTTGTCGCCAAAGTCGTTCGGGATGACCACGCCCAAGATGATTCGGCCCTCGTCGGCGGCCTGCTCGATCGCGTGGTAGTTGTCCACGTAACCAATGATGTCGAAGAAGCGCGAACCGTCGAACCGGGCGATCAGGGAGCGGCTAGCCGGCGTCTGGTCCGAATCGTAGACGAGCGTCGGGATGCGATCGACGTCAAGCGTGATCGCGTAGCCGAACAGCAACAGCATCAGCAGCGGCATGGCGAGCGCCATCCCCAGGCTGCGCGGGTCGCGGAGGATGTGGAGGAACTCCTTGCGGGCGACGGCGATGGTGCGGCGAGTCCTCATTCGGCAAGGTCCTCCCGGGCCTCGATCATGCTGACGAAGACCTCCTCCATCGACGGCTTGCCCTGCTCCCGCTTCAGCTCTTCCGGCGCGCCGAGGGCGATCACCTTGCCCTGGTGCATCAGCACCAGCCGATGGCAGTACTCGGCCTCTTCCATGTAGTGCGTGGTGACGAAGATCGTCTGGCCGCCGTCGGCGAGCTCATAGATCAGGTCCCAGAAGGCGCGGCGAGCGATGGGGTCGACGCCGGAGGTGGGCTCGTCAAGGAACAGGATCGGCGGCTCGTGCAGGATCGCACAGCCGAGCGCCAGACGCTGTTTCCAGCCGCCCGGCAGAACGCGGGTCAATGTGCTGCGCCGCTCCTCGAGGCCGGCCATGCGCAGGGCGTAGTCTCTGCGCTCGCGGCGCCGGTCGTCGGCCACGCCGTAGATGCCGCTGAAGAACTCGATGTTCTCTTCCACGGTCAGGTCGTCGTAGAGCGAGAAGCGCTGCGACATGTAGCCGATGCGCTCGCGGATGCGCTCGGCGTCGGTCGCCACGTCGAGTCCGCCGACGAGCGCCTTGCCGGACGTCGGCCGTAGCAGCCCGCACAGGATGCGGATCGTGGTCGATTTGCCGGCGCCGTTCGGTCCGAGAAAGCCGAAGATCTCGCCGCGGCCGACTTCACACGAGACATGATCGACGGCCACGAAATCGCCGAACTTCTTGACGAGGTTGTCGAGGACCACGGCCGTTTCGCCTTTCTTCATGCGGCTTCCTCGGACTGTTCCACCAAGGCGATGAAGACATCCTGGAGCGTGGGGTTCTCCGGGCTCACCTTGGTGCCGGAGCCGACGCGCCGGACGGAGTAGCCGCGGTCGCGGAACTCCTGCTTCAGCTCGGCCGGCGGGGCGCATCGGATCAGGCGGCCCTGGTACATGAGCCCGACGCGGTCGCAGCGCTCGGCTTCATCGAGGTAGGCGGTGGTGACGAAGACGGTGATGCCGTCGGAGACCAACTGGTTGAGGATCACCCAGAAGTCGCGGCGCGAGACCGGGTCGACGCCATTGGTCGGCTCGTCTAGCAGCAGGACTTGCGGGCGGTGCAGCAGCGTGCACATGAGCGCCAGCTTCTGTTTCATGCCGCCGGAGAGGGCGCCGGCGCGGCGCTTGCGGAAGCGCCCCATGCGGGTCATCTCGAGCAGGCGCGGGAGGTCGCGCTCGCGGTCGGCCTTCCTGATGCCGAACAGGTCGGAGTAGAAGTCCATATTCTCGTCGACGGTGAGGTCGGCATAGAGGCCGAAGCGCTGGGCCATGTAGCCGATGGCGTCCTTGACCTGATCGGGCTTGCGGCCGACATCGTGGCCGGCGATCGTGATCTGACCCTCGGTCGGATCGACGAGCGTCGAGAGCATGCGGAGCGTGGTCGTCTTCCCCGCCCCGTCAGGCCCGACGAGTCCGAAGACTTCGCCCTTCGGGATGTCGAGGTCGAGGTGGTCGACGGCGGTGAGGTCTCCGAACTTCTTGGTAACTCCGGCGATGTGTATCATCGGTGTACTTTATGCCGCTCTCAAAGGCTTGTGGCGTGCGCACTCACACGAGTGTGAAGGTGGCTCGCACGAGTGCACACGCCACACATCAATCCAGGACGATCTCCCCGTCTACCGGCATGTTGAGCTTCAGTTCCTGGTTCGGGTTCTCGACCTCTACCTTGATTCGATAAACCAACTTCACGCGCTCCTCCTCGGTCTGGATCTGTTTCGGCGTAAATTCCGCCTCCGAAGCGATGTAAGTCACCCGCCCGTCATACGCTTTGTCCGGGTAAGTATCCGTCGTAATTCGGACCGGCGAGCCGATCTTCACACGGCCGAGATCCCTCTCGTCGATGTAGCCCCGCAGCCAGGGATGCTCGAGATCTCCGATGGTCAGCACCGTGGTGCCCGCGGCGAGTATCTCGCCGACTTCCGCCGACTTGGTCAGGACCGTCCCTCCGACCGGCGCCGTGGCCACCTTGTCGTCGAGCATGGTGTCAATGAGCGCCACCTGCGCCTCGGCGCGGTCGATCTCGCGCCCGGCGCGCCTCGACCTCCTGTTCGCGGCGTTTGAGTTCGAGGTTCTGCGCTTTCGCGAGGCGAAGCGCGGCGTGTCCCTGGTCGACGCGCGCCCGTGCCTGCTCGATGGTCTGCCGCCGCGGACCCTCCTTGACCAGTGCATATCCTTCCTCGGCTTGATCGAGCTGCGCTTTCGACGCCGAGTAATGGGCCTGGTACTGATCGTAGAGCGCGGTCGAGATATCGTCCTTCTCATAAAGGGGCTGCGCCCGGTCCCAATCGGCGCTGGCGTGTTCGAACTCGGTCCGGGCCTGATCCACTCGTGCCCGCGCCTGCTCGATCTCCTGGGCCCGCGAACCGGCCTCCAGTTCTGCCAGTTGCGCATCAGCCTGCCGGAGCTGCGCCTGGCGCTCGTCCACCTGTCCGGCAATGGACTCCCGCTGGAACTGGATCGCTGTCTGGAGCTGTCGGAGTTGGGACTGCGCGGCGGCGAGGGAGGCCACGGCCTGGTCCTTCTGCTTGAGCAGTTGCTCCTGGTCGAGCCGCGCCACGACAGCGCCGTCCTCAACCTGGTCGCCCTCGTCGAAGACGCGCTCGATAAGTTTGCCGGAGGTCTTGAAGGCGATCTTCACCTCGGTCAGCTCGATGTTGCCGGAGACGCGGATGCGATTGGCGTGGTTGCCGTTGCCGCAGGCGACGAGGGTCACTGCCAAGAGTAGGGCAGCGGTCGCGGAACCGTAAGGCGGTCGTCCCCGACCGCGCCGGACCTTCTGGTCCGGCTCTCCGATCCCTGGAACAGGGCCGACATGAATGTCGGCCGCGGGTCCGGAGACCCTCCCTACAGGAGGCTCGGTCCGACATCTCTTCCGCATGTACTCTCCGATCATTGAATGAACTCCTCCACCTTGCCCAGGGCCGCGCCCAGATCGAGTCGCGCCGCCTCATACTGGAACAGCGCCGCGATGCGGTTATCGCGCGCCCGGGCGAGCCGGTTCTGCGCGTCGGTGACCTCGATGCTGTTCGTCACACCCGCGCTGAAGCGGCGCCGGGCCTGCTCGAGTTCGTCTCCGGCCAGATCCACGCCGTCGGCGGCCACCCGAACCTGCGCCTCCGCCGACCGCAGCGCGTCGAGCGAGAGCCGGATATCGAGTTCGATACTCGAGCGGAGATCGGCCGTCCGGATCTTCGCCTCGCGCGCCTGCGACGCCGACTCCGCGCGCCGGGCATCGACGCGGCCGCCGTCGAAAATCGGAATGTTCACCCGCACGCCGTAGGTGCGCGTGGCGAAGGAATTGCCGAAGTCGTTACCCATGGTGCCGTAGTCGCCAAAGGCCGCCACCGACGGCAGGCGATCCCACTTGGCGGCGCTCAGCATCAGGCCCGCCTGCCGCTCGCGCCGCTGCTGCGCCTGCCAGTCGGGGCGATTGTCGAGGGCGGTGGCCAGGGCCGATTCCGGGTCGGTGATCTCGACCGGATGGAACTCGAGCCGGTCGGTCAGGCTGATCTCGGTGTCGAGACGGAGGTCCATCGCACGCAGCAGGTCGAGGCGGGCGCGGCGGATGTCGTTCTCGGCGACGAGCAGTTGCTGGTTCTCGTTGGCGAGCTGAACGCGGGCGCGGGTGATGTCGAGTCCGGTGCCGGTGCCGGCGGCCTTTTGGTTCTCGGCCAACTGGAGCAGGTCCTTGGCCAGGGCGACGTTGGCCTGCGCGGCCTCGAGTCGTGCCTGGGAGCGGAGCGCGGCCAGGTAGGTCTTGGACACCTCGGCGGCGACGCGTTCCCGGGTACTGTCATTCATGTCATTCGCCACACGAACCCCGGCGCCGGCCGCCTGAAAGCGCCGGATCGCGCTCAGCGAGAAGACCGTCTGATTGGCGCGGGCACGCATGTCGAGCACGTTGAACGGCCCCACCTTGGACGGCGTCGCGATTGCCAGGCCCGGAATATCGAAGTGGACGCCGAAGGCCTGCAGGTTGACCACTCGGTCGTCATACTGCAGGTAGCCGTCGACGTTCGGTAGCAGGGCGGCGCGGGCCTGTCCCTTGGCCGCCCGGGCCTGCTCGATGGCTTCCCGCGCTAGCTCGACGCGGACGGCGCCATCCGGCTCGAGCGCCAGCTCCACCGCCTGCGACATGCTCAGCGGCAACGGCTGCGCCTGCGCCATCAGCGCCAACGACAACAGCAGGAACGAACCCAACCAGAACGAACCAAACCGGGCGGATCGTCTCAACTCTCTTCCTCCTTGCTGACCGGCGCCTCGAGTCCCGCGGTCAGGAATCGAATCAGGCGCTTGACGGTGGGACTGACCTTGGGTTCCGCGCAGGCGCCGCCGCTGAGCGCCGGCATGTAGGGTGCAATACGAAGCGTGTGGGCCACCGTCCCGACGGCGAACATCAGTCCGCCAGAACAGTTCCTCCTCGGGCAGCGCGGGGAGCGTCCGTCGAAAGGCCGCCACAAAGCGGCGCCGGACGTCCCTGAAATTCTCCGCGGCGATCTTGCCGAAGAAATAGTCGGGCTCCGCCATCACCCGGCCCATCAGGCGCATGAATGTCTCGCCATGGATCGGGTCGTCGGCCAAATGTACGATGGGGGCCACGAAGGCATCTACCAGCGATTCGAGCGGGACCGGAGTCTCTCCGTACTCACGTTCTAGATGGTCGAGCAGGCCCAATCGTTTCTCGTTCATCGGACCCGTTACTCTGAGGGCGACCGCCTTGACCAGCTCTTCCTTGGACCCGAAGTGGTAGTGAACGGCAGCGAGGTTGACGTTGGCGGCGGCGATGATGGACCGGAGGGAGGTGGCGGCGATCCCCTTTTCGGCGAACAGGCGCTCCGAGGCATCGAGGATACGATCTTTGGTGCCGGTTTTGGTGCTGGGAGCCTCATTCATACGAATGATTTAATCATACGATTGAATGATGCGGAAATCAAGTTCAAATTCGCCAACCGCCGGACCCCTGCCCCACAATGTATGTAATAGAGGACGAGACGCTCCATGCCGCAAACCTTGACCATCAACAACATCCCCGACGACTTGGCCCGCCGGATTAAGCAGAAGGCGGCAGAGGACGGAACCTCAGTGGAGCAAACTGTGATCTCAATGCTCGAGGAGGCCTTTGGATTGCGTCGCTCCGACGATCCAGACCGTGATCTCGCCCGTTTCATCGGCACTTGGACCAAAGAGGAAGCCGAAGAGTTCGAAGAGTCACTCCGCGAGCAACGCCGGATCGATTGGGAAATGTGGGACTGAGGCGAGGGCCAACCGGCAGATCACGAGTGAGCCGCGACAGCCGCGATAAGCCCGTCGATCGTGTACGGGGAGGCTTCCGCCGTTACCTCGACACCCAGCGATCGCGCCGTTTCGCTGGTGACGGGGCCGATAGAGGCGACCTTTACGCCGGCCAGCACCTCCGCGCCGGCCGCGTCGACGAAGTTTGTTACCGTCGAGGAGCTGGTAAACAGGACCCAGTCCGGCTTCCTCGCAAAGACTTCCCGAGCCCGCTCGGCCGCATCCTCCGGGATCACCGTCTGATACGCCGGGAGCACGTCGACCACGGCGCCGCGCCGCCGAAGCTCCTCGGGCAGCATCTCGCGAGCGACCTTCGCCCGCGGCAGCAGGACGCGCTTGCCCGACATCTCGTAGGGCTCGAACGCGGCCACCAGAGCTCTCGGCCACGAACTCCTTCGGCATCGAGGTCCACCTTCAGGTGCAGCGCCTCCACCGCCCGCGCCGTTACCGGACCGATGGCGCAGATCTTCGCCCGTAGCGAGCGTAGGTCGGCGGCCGAGGCGTCCAGCCGCTTGAGAAAGTACTCGACGCCGTTGACGCTGGTGAAGATCAGCCAGTCATAGCGGTCGAGGTTCGCGATGGCTTCATCGAGCGGCGCGTAGTCATCGGCATCGCGGATCTCGATAGTCGGGAACTCGATCACCTCGGCGCCGAGCGCCGCGCAGCCGGGCCGCCAGCACGCTCGCCTGGCGAACGCGCCCGCGTGACGACGATCCTCCGGCCGAACAGCGGCAGCCGCTCGAACCAGTCGAGCTTCTCCCGCAGGCCGACCGACCCGCCGACCACGATGGTGGCGGGCGGCTTCAGCTCCGCGGCTGGCAATCTTTCCGGCAGGTCCGCCAGCGTGCCGGTGATCGTCTGCTGGTCCGGCCGGCTCGCCCAACGGACGGCCATCGCCGGCGTCGACGGCGGGCTTGCCGAGCGCGATCAGCCGCCGGGCGATCTCGCTCGAACTGTCGTCAGCGCCATGAACAGCACCAGCGTCTCGGCCGCGCCGACCTTCCCCCAGTCGATGTGCTTCGACATCGTGACCGGTGACGAAGGTGACCACCGAGGTGTGTTCGCGGTGCGTCAGCGGGACGCCGCAGTAGGCGGCGATGCCGAGCGGCGTGGTGACGCCCGGCACCACCTCGAACGGAACGCCGGCCTCGGCCAGCGCCTCGACCTCTTCCCCGCCCCGGCCGAAGATGAACGGATCGCCACCCTTGAGCCGCACCACCGTCTTTCCAGCGCGGGCCCGCTCGATCAGCATGCGCGAAATCTCTTCCTGCGAAAAGGTGTGGACGGACTTCTTCTTACCGACATAGACGCGTTCGGCGCCCTCGGGCGCCAAGTCGAGCAGCGACACCGGCGCGAGGTTGTCGTAGAGGATCGCGTCGGCTACTTCGAGCAGGCGGCGGCCCTTCCAGGTGATCAGCTCCGGATCGCCCGGACCCGCGCCCACCAGGTAGACCTTCCCGTCATCCCCCGTAGACCTCTTCGAGGATCTCGTCGGCGCCGGCCTCGAGCAGCGCTTCGCCCAAACGCCGGCCGACCGCGTCAGCGTCGGCGATCGGACCCTGTTCCTGCCCCCGTACCGGCCTACTGCCGTCGGGCGCGATCACGATCCCATCGAGATGGACGGTTACGCCCTCGACGCGGGCGTGCGCGCCGATCGGCACCTGGCAGCCGCCGCCGAGCGCGGCCAGCAGCGCCCGTTCCGCCCGGACCGCAATGCCGGTCGCCTCGTCGTGAAGCTTCGCGCACAGCTCGGTCGCCGTGCTCTCCTCGTCGCGTGTCTCGATGGCCAGCGCTCCCTGGCCCACCGCCGGCACCATGCGGTCCACGGCCAGAACTCGGCGATGCGATCCTCCAGCCCCAGCCGTCGCAAGCCCGCGGCGGCCAGCACGATGGCCTCGTATTGCCCTTCATCGAGCTTCCGCAGCCGCGTGTCGAGATTCCCCCGGACCGACTCGACCACCAGGTCCGGCCGCAGCACACGGAGTTGCGCGGCCCGCCGCAGGGAGCTCGTCCCGACCTTCGCCCCGCGCGCCAGCTCGTCCAGCCGCTGGCCGACGATGGCGTCTCGCGGATCTTCGCGTGCGGGGATCGCGCTCAGCCGCAGCCCGCTCGGCAGCTCGGTCGGCATGTCCTTGAGGCTATGGACGGCCACATCGATGCGCCCGTCGAGCAGCGCGTCCTCGATCTCCTTGGTGAACATCCCCTTGGCGCCCACCTTCGACAAGGCGACGTCAGTGATCTTGTCGCCGGTCGTCTTGATGATTTCAATCCGCGTCCGCTCGCCCAGCTCATGGAGCCGCGCGGCGACCCAGTTGGCCTGCCACAGCGCGAGCTTCGATCCTCGGGAACCGATAGTCAGCATGGAATCAATCGTCCAGCCGGAAGACCCGGCGAATCACCTCGACGGAACGGAAGCCGTTGGGGTTGGTGGCCTGGCGGCGCAACTCGGCGATCGATCCGTGGGCGATCTTGTTGATGATGCCGCGGGTGAGAGCCTCGACGGCCGCCTTCTGTTCGGGTGAGAGCGAGGAGAGCTTGCCCTGATAGCGCTCGAGCTCGGCGGCGCGCACCGCCTCGAGCTGCTGCTGCAGTCCCACAATCATCGGCTTCACCCCGTGCGACTTCAGCCGCTCCACCATCCGCTCCACCTCTTCCTCGATGATGGCCTCGGCCTCCTGCGCCTCCTTCATCCGGGCCTTGAGGTTCTCGTCGACCACCTGCTGGAGATCGTCGATGTCATAGAGGAAGACATTGTCGAGCTCGTTGACCGCGGGCTCGATGTTGCGCGGAACGGCGATGTCGATCAGGAAAACGGGCCGGTTGCGGCGCGCCTCGAGCACGGTGCGGACATCGTCCTTCTTCAGGATGTAGTGCGGGGCGCCGCTCGATGTAATGAGGATGTCGATGTTGGGGAGCGCCTGCCGGAACCGGTCGTAGGCGACCACCTTGCCGTTGAAGGTACGGGCCATCTCGATGGCGCGGTCATGCGTACGGTTGGTGACGAAGATGTCCGACGCGCCGGCCCGGCGCAGGTGCCGCGCGGCCAGCTCCGACATCTTCCCGGCGCCCAGAATCATGACGGATTTCTTGTCGAGCCGCCCGAAGATCTGGCGCGCCAGCTCGACCGCCGTATAGCTGATCGAGACGGCCGACTCGCCGATTGCGGTCTCCGTGCGCACGCGCTTGGCCACGCTGAAGGATCGCGTCAGGACCGCTTCGAGGAATCCGGTAATTGCGCCGTGGGCCTTGGCCTCCGCGTAGGCCGCCTTGAGCTGGCCGAGGATCTGCGGCTCGCCGACCACCATCGAGTCCAGGCTCGAGGCGACGCGGAACAGGTGGCGGATCGCCTCCTCGTCTTGAAAATGGTAGAGGTGCGGCTCGAGCCACGCCGACTCCACCTGCTGCGTCCGGGTGAGGAAGCTCGCCACCAGCCCATCGGTCTGGGTACTGTCGTCCGTGGCGAGTGTGACCTCGACACGATTGCAGGTGGACAGGATCATCCCTTCATGGACCCCGCCCAGAGTCTTGATCTCACGCAAGGCGATCGCCAGCCGGTCGTGGTCGAACGACAGGCGTTCGCGCACGTCGACCGGAGCGGTCCGGTGGTTGACTCCTGTGATCAACAGCTTCATTCGACGAGCAACCCGCGCAATCCGACATGTGCCGCCCAGGTCAAGGCTGAACAGCAGACCACGGTCAGCACCAGCAGTGCCGCTTTCCGGCCGCGCCAGCCGGCGGAGGTACGGAGAAAGATCATCGCGAGGTAAAAGCCCCAGGTGACGAGCGAGATGGCGATTTTGGGCTCGGTAATCCAGTTTCTGCCGGACTCGATGAAAGCCCAGGTGCTGCCGGCCACCACCGATAGCGTGATGAACACGAAGGCGAAGCCCATGGACTGGGTAATGATGCGATCGAGCGTCCCGAGCGGCGGCATCTTGCTGCCGAACGGTCCCCGGCGCCGTTTCTTATTCTTGAGCTGGCGCTCCTCGAGCAGGTAGAAGATGGATGCCACCGCCGCCAGGAGCAGCGCGGCGTATCCCAACAGGACCAGCAGAACGTGTACCAGCAGCCAGGCGTCGCGGACCCGGGGGCTCGCCCAGGAAGCAACCGGAATCTCCATCGCGCCGACCAGCGCCATCAGGAACACGAGCGGGAACAGCACCACCGTAATCCCGGCGAACTGGAAGCGCCAATAAACGAACAGGAAAAGCACGGCGATCAGGAAAGCGCACGCCGATAGCGACTCATAGAAGTTGTCGAGCGGCATGTGTCCAAGAGCCACCGCCAGCTCGACCAGGGCCACGAAGTGGATGACGACGCCGACGCAAAACGCGGCCAGCGCGACCCGGAACACACGGGAGTTCCGGTGCAGCGCGATGACGATCGCATGGACGAGTCCGAGAGAATACAGGGCGACGGCCACGCGCAGCCAGAACGTGCTCATTTCGTGCAGCAATTATTTTCGCCCTTCTTTGTCCAGTATAGCGTGCGGATACCCGCCAACCGCGAAGAACGCGAGGGATCGGCGTGCGCGGCGAAGCACCACGCCGGCTCATGAGAGCCCCATTTTGCATCAATCCGATACGGGCGCTCATGGAGGGCGTGGCGATTGCCTCCATGAGCACGAACCGCGATCGAAGATGCGGATCAATCGATCCGCCGCGGACCAATCGGCCCGGCCCCCGGGACCTCAGTTGGCGTACGCCAGTTGACGGGTCACCGCCATGGCATACTCGGGCGTCGAGGTGCTGCCCATCTCGGTGTCAAGATAGCCGGTGTAGTTCAGCTTGCGCAGCTCCCGGAAGAGGGTGGCGTAGTTGATCTCGCCCGTGCCCGGCTCTCGGCGTCCCGGAACGTCGCCGATCTGGACCACTTTGATCAGCTTCTTCTCGAAGCCTTCGCGCAAGTTCATGATCAGATTCCCCTCCATGCGCTGGAGGTGATAGAAGTCGAAGCAGACGCGAACATTCGGATCGTCGACCTTCTGAATGATTGGGAAACACCCCTGCGCAGTATGGATGGCGGCTTGGCGCCGCTGGTCACTGACCGGCTCCACGGTGATGTAGACGCCGCCGGCCCGGGCCAACTCGCCCGCCTTTTTGAGGCCTTCCACGATACCGGCCTGCTGGGTCTCCCACGGCACGTCGTCCTGCCGACTGCCCACGAAGCTGATCAGATCGGGCTTTTCGGGGAACCGCTGCGCGACCTCGATGTAGCGCTTGAATTCATCGAGCAGTAGTTGTTCCTTGCCGGGCTGTGTGAACCCGGTCGAGGAACCGGCGTCGCCCGTCCCGACGATGCTGCAGCACTTGATGCCGGTCTCCTTTTGAACCGCGATCATGGCGGCAATCTCCTCGTCGCTCGCACGCCAAAAGCTGTACGCCTTGTACCCTTGCGCGGCCACAGCCCTCACCCGCTCCGCCCGCGGCATTTCCCGCGGGAACATGATCTCGATGTTGATCGACAGCGTGTACGGCGGCGGGCTCCCCGGAGTCTCCACGTTCGGGCGCCCCTGCGCGGCTGCGATTTGCGGCACCAGACCGAGCCCCACCGCGGCCCCGGTACCGAATAGTTCACGTCGACTCAGACGGCTCATAAGATTCTCCTTCGACAGATGCTAACGGAGTTCAGACTCGGACGCCACTCGGCGCATCCCCAAGCCCCTTGTCTAGACTACCGTGTTGGAAGGTAGGGTGGCGAGTCCGCCCGAAGCGGTTGGTCCGTGTCCCGCGGACCGAAGACCGTCCGCTCAATTGCTTTCCACCATCGTACTCCGGCCCCCCGGCGCGATGCCGGGCGGTAAGTGGACTTCGTTCCTGAAGCTGGAACCACACCGGCAACCGGCGCAATTCAGCAGGTATCGCGCCGTAGAACGCCTGATACGATGTCCCTCGAAGCACTAAGTCGTGAACTGAAGGTGAAGTCGCCGAGATCCTAAACGAGACGGGAGAACCGGATCGCTGGCTTCCAGTCTTCGAATTCGCTCGAGGACGCCGGAATACAGAGTGAGTGAGTCAGGGCGAACGGTCTGATAACGGCGCACCGGGCGCTGAACGCTGACTGCTGACAGCCCCCCTACCGCCCAAACGTCTGGACGCACTCGACGTCCGGATCGCCCTGGCTCCGGAGAATCTCCCCCGCCTGGTCGCGTAGCGATATCGTCGCGGTGCCCGCCACGGTATCGACGTCCACCACGCCGTAGCCGAAGGCGTCGAGGTCCCAGCAGCGCATCGGCAGATAGTCGACCAGCATGTTGAGCGTCTCCGGTGGCACGCCGGCGATCACCTCGACCGCGCTGGCCAGCGTCATGGTCGCGATTGGACCCGTCACGAACTCGGTGGCGACCCGCTCGCGGTCATTGAGAAAGTCGGGCACGACGTCGCCCATGATATTGGCGTGCGAATCGGCGGTCAGGAAAATGACGTTCTCGATGTCGTGGTCGCGGATGAAGTTGAGAATCTCGGCCCGCTCGGCGGCGTAGCCCTCCCAGCGGTCGTAAGGCCACGCCAAGTACTGCTGGATAGCCACCTCGCTGATGACGAACTTGAACTTCGCCGTGGAGTAGAGCAGGTACTGCTCGAGGAGCCATTTCTGCGTCCGGCCGATGAACGTGCGGCTGGGATCCGCGATCGCGTCGAGACACCCGGCCGGCGGACTGGGCGTGAGGCCGCCGACAATCCGGGCCAGCGACGGTAGCCGCGGCGCCAGGTCGAGCGACCCGTCCGGATGCCGGCAAGCCTCCTCAGCCGACGGACTGCGGCAGGAGCGCTCGTCGAGAATGATCATCTCGACGTCCTCGCCCCAGCGGAAGTGGCGGAACAGCGGACGGTCCAGGCACTCGGGGTCGGCCGGAATGCGCGGCGCCTGGATCGGTATGTGTTCGAGAAACGCCTGGCGTCCGTTGGCGAAGCGGTCCAGGTCGATCATCGACGGATACCAGTCGTTGGCCACCTCGTGGTCGTCCCACATGGGGAAGATCGCCATCGACTGGACCAGATTCCGGTAGGCCGGGATGTCGCGATTGTACGAGTAAGTGGCCCGGTACTCGTCGAGCGTCCGAGCCGGCGCCTCGCGGAACGCGGAGTCCTGGTAGACGATATCGCCGAGGTAGATGAAAAAGGCCGGCTGGTCGGCGAGGACGGAATCGAGCACCTCGTAGTTCCCGTAGGCCGGGACGCCGTCGTTCAAGGTGCCGTCCGAGTCGCCGGACCAAGCGAAGCGGACGCTCGCCGGACGCCACGGGATCGGCGCGGTGTGGAAGGTGCCCGTCTCGCTGAGGGTCGCGCCCTCCCGCCAACGGTAGTAGTACACCGAGTCGGGCAGCAGCCCCGAGACCTCGGCCTTGGCCGTATGATCGTCCGCCAACGACGTGGCCAGGACCACCGACGAGTTGACCGGAACGAATCCCGGGTCGCGCGAGATTTCGAGCGTGATGGTCGCGTCGCGGCTGGTCCGCGTCCACAGGACCGCGGTCGAAGCCGTGACGTCGCCGGCAGCGACACCGTCCGCAAACAGCGGGTCGGATTGCGCCCGCGCTGGGCTTGAGAGGCTGAGCGCCATCGCCCCCAGCGCGAGCAACCGGAGAGTCGTTATCGCCACGTCGCCACTATCGGACCTCGACGAGCCTCACGTCAACCGACGAGTGGGCCGCGAAGAACCGGTCGAAGCCGGCGCCCGGCACGTTGATCACGCTGTCGATGATCTGCGGCGTCGAGCCCACCAGCAGCAGGGCCCCGCTGTCCTCGAGCGACGTGGCGCTGCCGACGAGGGGCAGACCGCCGGTGGCGCTTCCGGGCACCGTGAAGGAGCCCGCCGCCCCCGGTGCGAAGCAGTAGAAGCCCGCCGCAACGTTGTTCGTTTGGTCGGCGGCGCCGCCAACGATGATCACGCCGTCGTTGGGGTTCCCACCGCTCCAGGTGACGGTAAACGACTGACCGCGGGTGATCACGCCGACGTTGGCGCGGTTGGTCCAATTGAACGGAGTGCGCTGCGGCAGGTTCAGGTTGAAGGCTGGAACGCCGCCGGCCGCACCGGTGGCCGAGATCGAGTAGTTGCCCGCCTCGAGGAAGGGCGGCGGAAGGGTGAGGCCCTCAATCGGAATCGAACCGCCGATCCCGGCGTAGAGGCCGGGCTGCTCCTCATCCAGGGGCATGAACGGCATCGCACCGAGGGGGCCTTGGAGCGTGACGGTCCCGGCATTGAGCAGAGTCACATCGACTTCGGGCGTCTCGCCGGGCAGGCTGCCGGTGGGATCGCTGATGTTGATGCCACCGAGGAGATTCTCCAGGTCGAGCGGCCCGCTCAGCACCTGGCAGGAGCCGGTTGGCGGCAGGTCCAGGAACGGGAGCACCGCGGACAGATCCGTGCCCGCCCCGGCGTCGGCGAAAGCGGCCACTCCGGCATCGATGCTGACGTCGGTGGGCGGCTTGCCTTCCTCGAGCGGCACGAGCGCCCGGCCGCGAAGCAGCATCACGAGGCCGAGACGCCCGCCGGTGTCGAGGATGGGTTTGATCGGGTCAAGCGGGTCGGCACACGCTTCCCCACTCTGAGAAAGCGCCATGGTGACAGTGTTGCTCACCGAAATCGCCCCGTTCTGGATCTCCACCCGCACGGGGACGTTGCAGCCAAGCGGCGTGTCGGGCGCTGTCTTGAAGACCAGTTCGTCAACGCCGGCGCAGCAGGGAGCGCGCCCGTAGTAGACCTGTTCGGCCAGCCGCTCGCCCACGAAGACTTTGATGTTGTAGGGCAGGTCGCCGGCCGGCGGCGCCTGGTTGTCCGGCGCGTTGATGGCGCCCAGTCCGGTGCCCCAAAGGATCGCCGCGCGCCCGGGAATCGATGGGTTTTCCGCGGAGTTGAGCGACGGAGCGCCCGTATTGGGATCGACGTTCTGGATCACCCCCTGGCCGCGGCCGCCGCCCAGGCCGAGGGCGCCGAAGTTGTGCGCCACGATCTTGATCGGGAAGGTCGCCTGGAGGCCGTTGCGGGTGACGATTAGCTGCGCGTCTCCGAGCGGCGAGTTCGACGGCAGGATGGCGTTGATCTGGCTGCTGTAGGCGAACATCACCACGGCATAGACGGTGGTTCCGCCCTGGCGGATTTGTACGACGGTGCCGCCTAGGCCCTCCGTGGTCGGTAGCGGGAACGCCGTGGGCTGCGCCCACGTGGAGGGTCCGAGATTGGAGCCAAAGACCGAAACGAACGACCCCTGCGCCAGGGCGCCGCCCGGTAGGTCGGCCGGGATAAAGCTGCCGGCGTTCAGCACGGCGTCGATCACTGGGGCGCTACCGCCGGTGGCCGCTCCGGACTGCGTCACCGTAAAGGTCTTCCCGGCGATCGTCATCGTGCCGGTGCGCTGGCTCGGGCTCGTGTTCGCGGCCACCGTGTAGCTGACCGACCCGGTGCCCGAACCGGACGCCCCGGAGGTGATGGTGATCCAGTTGGCGTTACTCGTCGCCGACCAGGTGCAGGAAGTGGGCGTGGGCACCACGCTGACGCTCCGGTCACCCCCGGCGGCCGGAAGGGACGCACTGGAGGGAATCAAGTTGAAGGAGCACTGCTGGCCGGCTGAGACGTCCGCGACCATGCCGAAGTAGAGGTCGTCAGCGTAGCCGTGGTTCGCCGCGTTGGTGGCAACGTTTATGTCCTTCGTGGTGTGGACCCGGACGTATGCGTAGCGCGCATCGGTGGGAATGATCCCGGAGGCCTTTCGGAACAGGAACGATGTCGTGTTGCCGCGGGCGGCTGCATCCAGCACATCGGCGGCCTTGGGATTCGATCGTATCGAGCTTGATGTCGAGGAACAGCACCTCAAGCTCGACAAGGTCTTTCTGCGCGCCGAGGCCGCCGAGGTAGCCGGCCATGGTGTACGGTGTGCTGCCACCATCGATCTGAGTGCCCCAGTAGTTCAGATCGACGTACTGGCCGAGCCTCGTGTCCGCGCTCGTGCCGCCACTGAAGAAGTTCGCGCCTCGGTTGGGCGAGCCAGGCGTGTTCTGGTCCGGGTACCCGGCGGTCCCGTAGGCGCAGACCGACGGTCCATCAGTGGGTGACCACGCCGGAATAGCATCGAGCGCCGTGCAGGTGGCACTGGCCGACCCCACCTCTGCGCTGCAATTACGTATCAGGTTCGTGTTGGGATCGATGCTGCCGCACTGGTTTGAATCGTTGATCGTGAAGGAAAGGCTGAACAGTTGGCTTACCTGTCCGCCAGACTGCCACAGGGCCCGGACTTCCCAGTTCCCGACCCCCAGGAAGAACAATGAGTTCCTGAAGCACCACTCGCCGCCACTCTCCAGTGGATCGAACGTCGAGCTGCTTTCGATCATTCCGCTGGGGCCGATCCACTCGATCCGCAGGATGTCCCCAGGGAGAGCGCCCTCGACCCGAAGGTAGACCCAGATGTCGCGGACGGAAAGGTCGAAGCTTGTCTGAGAGGTAGCGGGCGCGTCGCAGGCCGAGTCGGAAGTGGCATCGTCGAGGACGGCGTATTGCAGGGTGACTCCGAAACACAGCGAGGTGCTCAGAAGCAGAAAAAGGATCAGGCGGGCAGTGGTACTCATAGCTCTCCTCCATGAGAGGGCCCGTACGGGGCACGAATCATGGCGAGAATATCAGATAAAGACCCCGAAGTCCAGATATCCGGCACCGGAGGCCAGCCGGTATTTTCCCCATGGATGGAGGCGATTCAGCCCCTTGGATCGGCCCGCGGAAGAGCGAAGGCGACGGTTCGGCCTTCGGTTTCAGGTACAATAGCTTGCTTCGGTCGCAGCCAATGAAAAACGTAGTCATACTAGGAGCCCAATGGGGCGATGAGGGAAAAGGCAAGATGGTGGACCTTTTCTCCGAACGATTCGATGTCGTCGTCCGCTACCAGGGCGGACACAACGCCGGACACACCGTCTATGTCGGCGATCAGAAGTACATTCTGACCTTGATCCCGAGCGGCATCGTGCGGGGCAAGCAGGCGGTCATCGGCAACGGTCTGGTGATCAACCCGGCGGAGCTGATCCGGCAGATCGACACCCTCGCGGGCCTCGGCGTCGATGTCGAGAACAACCTCCACATCAGCAAACGCGCCCATGTGATCTTCCCGTTCCATCAAACGATGGAGAAGATGTCGGAGGCGCGCAAGGGACGGACGGCGATCGGCACCACGTCGCGCGGCATCGGCCCCTGCTACGAGGACAAGATCGCCCGCCGCGGTATCCGCATGGCCGAACTGATCGACGAGACGAGCCTGGCCGCCCTTTATGAAGGGCTCTCCGAGGACAAGGCGACCCTCGCGAAGGCGTTCGGCATCGAGGACGCCCTCGACCTGCAGGCGACCTTCAAGGAGTACCTCGCGTACGGGCAGCGCCTGAAGCCGATGGTCTGCGACACGAGCCACCTGCTCGGCAAGGCCGCGGCGCGAGGGCAAGCGCATCCTGTTCGAGGGAGCGCAGGGAACGATGCTCGACATCGACCACGGCACCTACCCGTTCGTGACCTCCTCGAGCGCCACCGCCGGCGGCGTTTGTACTGGTGCGGGCTTCCCGCCCACCGCCATCGACGGCGTGGTCGGCGTCTCGAAGGCCTACATCACGCGGGTCGGCGCCGGACCCTTCCCTTCGGAAGCCCATGGTGAGGAGGGCGACCGGATCCGCAACGCCGGCAATGAATTCGGCACCGTTACGGGACGCCCCCGCCGCTGCGGTTGGTTCGACGTGCCGCTACTCCGGTACACGGCGACGATCAACGGCTTCGACAGCCTGGCCATCACCAAGCTCGACGTGCTCGACGATCTGGACACCATCCGGGTGTGCGTCGGCTACCGGCTCGATGGAGCCGATCTCGACGAGATGCCGGCCACCTGCACCGAGATGGAGCGTATCGAGTCTGTCTACGAGGACCTGCCCGGCTGGAAGACGTCGACGACGGCGATCCGCACCTTCGACGAGCTGCCGGCCAACGCCCAAGCCTATCTCCGCTTCCTCGAGGAGCGGACCGAGATCGAGATTGGTTCCGTGAGCGTCGGACCGGAGCGCAACCAGACCATCCTGATGCGCGGTTCGAAGCTGGAAGAGCTGATCGGCAACTTCGACCAGTAAGGCGGGCGTCCACGACCGCGGGCGACCTCCCGGTCGCGCCTCCCCGGCGGCGTTCCGAGTTTGCAGCAGCCGGCCGACCGGAGGCCGGCCGCGGACGGGGACCTCCGCCTTACTTTGCCAGGTACTCCCGCAACGGCGCGAAGTATTCGAGCAGCGCCCGGGAACTCAAGTCTTCGCCGGTCTTCTCCTTGAGCACCGCGCGCCAGTCGCGAGTCGCGCCCAGTTCCAGGATCTCCTGAAGCCACTGGCCCACTTCGCGATTGCCGTAGTAGTTGCAGTTCCGCGGATCCGCGTGCAGGATCTCCCGGGCGATGTAGTCGTGGAGCTGGTAGGTGATCAACTCAGCGATCGCGTAGTCGTAGTACTGCGCCGCATCGGAGATGATGTGGCTGCCGGTGCAACCGTCGCAGTACTGCTCGCCGCGCGGCTCCGGCGCCACCAGTCCCTGGTAGCGGTGAACCTGCCGCCACCAGTCGCGGTTGAATTCGTCCGGCGGGAGGTCGTCCTCGTAGAGGTCGTGCTCGAAGTGGGTCACCACCCCGGCCGACCAGGGCAGCGAGACGACCGGGCCGGTGAGCGCCTCGTCGAGCAGCAGCGCCATGCGGTCCACCTTCTCGCCGGGCGCCAGCACGCCGGCCTGCCGCAGATAGCCTTCCTGCCGCGACGCCACCCGCGCCAGGTTGCCGACGGCCTCGTAGAAGGCGCGGTTCAGGCCCTCGCGGAGGATGGTCGGCACCTGGGGCCGCGCGCAGGCCAGATAGTAATAGACGTGTCCCAGCTCGCGATGAGACGTCTCGAACCAGCGGAAGTTGGGCGCCACCCGCATCAGCGTCCGGACGTCATGGTCATGATCGATGGACCACGTCCGTGCGTCGATGTTCTTCCGGCGATCCGATCCCGGCGGCGGCCGGTAAAGATCCGAGCGGGTCCAGTATTCCTCCGGCAGCGGGTCCATCCCGAGCGAGACGTAGAAGCGCTCCGCCTGGCGCACCACCCACTCGGGCGACTGCCCGCGGATGTGCCGGTCGAGATCCACGCCCTCGACCAGCCCCGGCCACGTCCGCCCGTCGGGATCCGGCAGCCAGTGGACGGGAATCTTCACCGGCGGCTCCTGACCGTAGCGAGCGGCGAGCCGGCGCCGGGTGTACTCGTAGACCTGGTCGTAAAGCGGCTGGACGTCGGCCACCGTCTGGTCCATCAGGCCCATCAGCTCGTCCACCGACATGCCGTAGTCGGCCACCTGCAGGTGGAAATAGGAACTGTAGCCGAGTTCGGTGGCGGTGCGGTTTCGGAGGTCGCGCAACTCGCCGATACCAGACTTCAGCGCCACGCCGGGCTGTTTGGAAACCTCCCAGAGCCGCTTACGCTCGTCGAGATCGCGCGAGGCGGCCAGCGTCGCCTCGATCTCCTCCGAGGTCACTGGTACGCGGCACCCCTGGGCGCCAGGAGCAGCGCCGCCGGCCACGCGGCAGTAGGGGAAGCCGTTCAGTAGCGAGGCCATCCGGGCCTCGACCTCGATGCGCTGGCTGACCACATCGAGCATTGTGCCCGGCGACTCGGCCGCCAGCAGCATGATCTTGTCCAACTGGCGGAACTCGAGCGGTGTCAGCTCATCCTGCCGGTCTAGGAACGCCTGGCTCGACTCGATCACGAAAGGGCTGCCGCGAAAAGCCGCCAGCGCCGTCGCCGCTCCCACCCACCGCGCCGTGTTGACTTCGGAGACGTCCGTGGCGGCTGTCCACTCCGCCTCCGCGGCGACCTGGCTGAGACGCTGGTCCGCCTCGTTATACATCCGCAGGAACTGGCGGGCCTCCGAGGGAGACGACGAGCCGCCGACGGTGCAGCCGGAAGCCAGCAGAGCGAGGATAGCCGGCAGCTTCGCCTTCCCTCGAAGGGCGCGAGACGATTGTGGCGGGCGTCCGCCGTGGCGGTTCACAACCGAGAATTGTAAGTCAAAAACCTGGGGCCGTGGAATCCGGCAGGATGGAGGCGGCGCTGGTTCGTCAGCCTTGCCGGGCGCCGGACGCCTGTCTGACCGCTATTCCAGCGCCCTATGCTACCCTGAACGAGAATCATCTGAGGCCGCCGCCCGCAGCGGGCCATGCCGCCGATTGCGTATGGAACTGACCGACATCTTTCAATCCCTCGGAGAGGAGCGCTTTGGGCAACTGCTGCGCACGATCTCCATTGGCCGGTTGAAGACCTACAAACTCTACGAGTCGCTCAAGACGCGCGCTCATCTGCCGAAACTCAACGTGCAAGGTCTGAAGCGGGCCACGCCTCAATTCTGGAAGCGCGTCAGCGACGGCGACCAGGATCTGGCCTCCGACCTCGGCCAGGCAGTCATTGTGAGCAACTTCGACATGGTGATCGAGATCCTCGATTTCCTCGGCGTGCCGCACCACGACGGCTTCTTCGAAAAGGATCTCGACGCCAAAGAGATCCTCACCGAGGGCTGGCAGCAGAAGGCCTTCGAGCACTTCCGCGAAAAGTACGCCGAGCCGGTGCTCGTCTTCTACTTGAATCACCTCTCCTGGGAAGTGACCGATGACAAGCCGCAGTTCGTGCCCGCCGGAGCCGAGTGATGCCGGAATCTACTCTTGAAGCCCTCGCCGGGAAGGCTCGCGAACAGATTGAACAGGCCGCCGACGCCGAGTCGCTCGAACGGGTCCGCATCGAGTTTCTCGGGCGCAAGGGCGAGATTACGAAGCTCAGCCGCCAGATGGGACAGGTCGCTCCCGAGGAACGCGCCCGAATCGGCAAGCTGCTCAACACGGTCAAGGACTCGCTCGAAGCAAAGATCGAAGAACGGAAGCGGATGTTCGACGATGCCGCGCTCGAGGCGCGTCTCGAATCCGAGCGGATCGACCTGACAATCCCGGCGCCCGGTCCCCGGCCCGCCCCCCTGCACCCGGTCACGCAGATCCAGACTGAAATTGAAGAGCTGTTTCTCTCGCTCGGCTTCGCCGTGCTCGACGGCCCCGAGGTCGAGACCGAGTACAACAACTTTGACGCCCTGAACATCCCGGCCGACCATCCGGCGCGCGACATGCAAGACACATTCTGGGTGGAGGGCGGCAACGTCCTGCGCACCCACACCTCGCCGGTGCAGTTCCGCGGGATGATCTACCTCGGCGCGCCATTGCGCATGATATGCCCGGGGCGCGTGTTCCGCAACGAGGAAGTCGACGCCTCCCACGAGCACACCTTCTACCAGGTGGAAGGCCTCATGGTGGACCGCCACGTCTCGATCGGCCACCTGGTCTATTTCATGAAGACGATGCTCAGCAGCCTCTTTCACCGTGACGTCAAGGTGCGGCTGCGGCCCGGCTATTTCCCGTTCGTCGAACCCGGCTTCGAGCTCGACTTCCATTGCCTGATCTGCAGAGGCGCCGGCTGCCCGGTCTGCAAGCATACCGGCTGGGTGGAGTTTATCGGCTGCGGCCTCGTCCATCCGACCGTCCTGCGGATGGGCAACATCGACCCGGACAAGTGGAACGGCTTCGCCTTCGGGTTGGGCCTGACGCGCCTCGTCATGATGCGCTACGGCATCGACGACATCCGGCTGCTGCAAAGCGGGGATCTACGGTTCTTGAGGCAGTTCTAATGGTGTACCGCAAAGACGCAGTGGGCGCAGAGGAATAATTGGCTAAATAAGCTCTGTGTCTTCTGCGTCTCTGCGGTAAATGGCTTTATGAAGTTCTCCTACAACTGGATTGCCGAGCTTGTTGACGGGCTCGATGTGGACGCCCATGAGTTGGGGCGGCTGATTACCACCAAGACCGCCGAGTGTGAGGAGGTGGTCGCCTTCGGTGCGCACCTCGCCCAGGTCTGCGCGGCGCGGGTCGTCGCGGTCGAGCCCATCCCGGACTCGAAAAACAAGAAGGCCACCGTCGAGACCGGACGCTACGGCGCCAAGACCGTCGTGTGCGGGGCGCCCAACTGCCGCGAGGGGATCACCACCGCCTATGTTCCGGCCGGCGTGACCCTGCCCGACGGGACCGAGATCCTCACGGCCGAGATCAACGGCCTTGCGAGCGACGGCATGCTCGCCTCGGGCGCCGAACTCGGCATCAACTCGGATGCGGCCGGCGTGCTTGTCTTCGACGCCGCGCCCGGCGAGGCGATCCCCGGCTGCGCCCCGGATTGGATCATCGAGATCGATAACAAGTCGATCACCCACCGGCCCGACTTGTGGGGCCATCACGGCCTGGCCCGTGAAGTCGCCGCGATCCTCGGCAAGAAACTGAAGGATCCGGTGGATCTGAGCCTGCTGCCGGACGGCGAGGGCGACATCGAAGTCGCGAGCGAGGATTTCGGGCTTTGCCCTCGGTATTCGGCGCTGACGTTCGACAACGTGACGGTACAGCCGTCGCCGCTGTGGATGCAATACCGGCTCGAGACCATCGGCTTGAATGCGATTAGTAATGTCGTCGATGTCACCAACTACGTGCTGAGCGAGATCGCGCAGCCGATGCATGCCTTTGACCGCGACACGCTGACCGGAAACAAGCTCGTCGCCCGGCCCGGCCGTCCCGGCGAGGTCGTGGCGGCGCTCAACGAAGAAACCTACCAGGTCACCCCGGCCGACTGCATCATCGGGGACGGCCAGGGCGCGGTCGCGATCGGCGGGGTAATGGGCGGCCTCGAAACGCGGGTCATCGATTCCACCACCCGGATCGCGCTCGAGAGCGCCTGCTTCCACGGCGCGAGCATCCGCCGCACGTCGAGCCGGCTCAAGCTCCGCACCGACGCCTCCGTGCGATTCGAGAAGGCGCAGGACCCGCTGAACACCGTCCGCGGCCTCGCCCGGGCCATCGCGCTGTTCCGCGAGGTTTCGCCCGGCATCCGGTTGGTGGGCGGCGTCGGCGACGCCAAACGCGACTTCCCTGCCCCGCCGCCGATCGCTCTCGATATCGACTGGCTCGCGAACAAGCTGGGCCGCCGGGTCGAGCTGGCCGAGATGCGGAGGATTCTCGAGAGCCTGTCGTTCGGCGTCGAGGAGACCAGTGCGAGTTCCGTCTCCGTTTCGGTGCCGAGCTGGCGCGCCACCCGTGACGTCTCGATCCGCGAGGACCTGGTCGAAGAGGTCGGCCGCATGATCGGCTACGATTCGATTCCGCTCCAAGCGCCCCTGACTCCGGCTACCGAGCCGCCCTCGAGAGAAGAACGTAGCGTCCAGCTTGAGATTCGCAGACTGGTCGCCGCGCAGGGATATACCGAGGTGATGAACTACTCTTTCGTCAGCGAGGATATCCTCCGCGAGCTCGACATCCCGCCCGAGTCCCAGGTCAAGGTGATCAACCCGATCGCCGCCGACCAGGGATTGCTGCGATCGAGCCTCGTGCCCGGGATCGTCCGCAACATCCGCGAGAACTCGAGGTATCTGAGCCAGTTTCGCTTGTTCGAGATCGGCTATCAGATCCACCGCCGCGGGCCGGCCCCACCGCCCGGTAAGAGATCGGACCTGCCGGTCGAGGTGGCTCACTTAGTCGCCGCCGTTTACTCCCGCAAGGGCGATGGCGTGGACGGCCTGTTCGAGGTGAAGCGCCTGATCGAGTGCCTCATGCCGGGCGCCGAGCTGATCCCGGCCGAACCGCGCTCCTACGAGCATCCGCACCGCACCTTCGAGATCGATTGGCGGGGCGAGCCGCTCGGCTATATCTTCGAGCTGCATCCGCGGATCGTGGAGGGCCGGGCCGCGCTACTCGACCTGGACGTGCAGGCGTTCCAACTGAAGGGCTCGATCAAAAAACGCTACCATCCGCTGCATCGCTATCCGGGAAGCGAGTTCGACCTGTCCGTCGTCGCCGGTGAGCGCGAGTTCTCCGGCGATATCGAGCGCCGCCTGAAGGATCTGACGGGCGATAGCCTGGAGTCAATCGAGTATCTTCGCCGCTACACCGGCTCCCAGCTTCCGGAAGGCAAGCAGTCTCTCTCCTACCGCCTGAAGGTATTCGCAGCGGACCATACGCTGACGTCGGAGGAGGTCGGCGCCATCCGCGACCGCATCATCGAAGGGATGAAACAGGCCGGCTACGATCTGCGGTTGTAACTGAGTCGCGCCGGCGGCGCCATCCGATGTTACTAAGTGCGGCCCGCGCGCTATCTCCGACAAAGCGCGAAAACGGCGATCAGTCGAGCGGCAGCGGGGCTCCGGGCGTGCGATGGCGGAGGCGAACGCGCGCGGATTCAGAGTCGAACACGTAGCGCAATCTCGCGCGGAAGACTTCGTCGTCGAGCGACGCACCGGTCGCATCACGGGGGTTGACCACCACCACCGGCCGCGGCGCGATCGCTAGCATCAGTCCGCCGACGTCGTAGTGCAGCAGGACCGACGGTATCACCACTTCCGACATATTCTGATGGAGCGGCTGTTCGAGCACCAGGCGGTAGCTGGCGAGCGTGTCCTCGGCAATCACGCCACCGATGCGCGCATCCAGCGCGGCGGCATGCAGCGCGACCATGCCGAGCGTGCCCCGTCCGTAAATCGTGATCGAGCCAGGGTCGACTTCCGTCCGCGCCGCGAGCCAGTCCACCGCCCGGATCGCGTCGTCGGTTCGCAACCCGACGATCGTGTTGCCCGTCAGCAGCGCCCGCAGAATCAGGGCGCTGTAGTAACCCAGGTACTTCGAGGTCTGGTGATCCTTGCCGGGCGGCGAGGGCCGCGGCTCGAGCGCCATGACGACACGCCCGCTTCGCGCTAGCCGGTCGAGATCGGGCATGACATCCGCCGGCGCGCCCAGAAGCAGCACCGCCGGTTTGCGGCCGTCCCCGGGCGGATAGGCGAGCAGGCCCGCGATATCGACGCCACCGCTCGCCAGCGCAAGGCTCTCGATCCGGTAGCCGTCGCGCTGTTCCGGTTTCGAGGTCCGTACTTTCGGCGGCGCCGCGCCTGGTATCGCCTCGGTCGCCGTGAGGGCGCGGATCTCGTCCTGGGACGGCGCGCGGGTCGGGTGCAGGTTACCGGCGTGAGCGCGGATGAGCGACGGCACGGTCTCGCCGCCGATCGATGTCGCCACCTGTCCGGTGGACGTCACCTGCAGGTCCTCCGGCCCCTCGGGCCGCACCCGCGCGAAGGCAACCTCGCCGGCGGGCGCTCCTTTCAAATGCTGCAGGAAGAAGCCGAGCATCTTCGGCATCATCGGGAAGATGGCGCCGTGCCCTCCCGGACCGGTGAACCACTGCAGGTGGTCCTCCGCCCCATAGAGACCGTAGAACCGTTTTGCCTCCTCGTAGGTCTTCCGGGCGCCCTTGAACGGGAACATATCGTCGGTCGTCGAGACGATCACGTAGGGCTTCGGCGCGAAAGCCTCCACCCAATCGGCGAAATCGAGACCCTGCTCGATGAAGTGCGGAAGGCTCTGTTCGGCGTCCTGTGCACCGGCGGCGGACGGCAGCAGCTCTCCAAACGAGGTGATGTAGCAGCCGACGGCGACGGCCTTCAGGCGATCGTCGAGGGCGGCCGTGTAGGCGACCGGGATGCCACCGCCCGAGCAGCCGACCGCGCCGATTCGGCCGGTGTCGACATCGGTCCGGCTGGACAGATAGTCGATACCCCGCATGGTGTCGTTGACAAAATAGCGGGCGACGTTCTCGCCTATCAGCATCGCGGCCACGTTCACCTGGGCATGCTCGGTGGCCGAGCCGACCGGTGAGGTGTTCGTCTCCGGATCGACATACTGCAGCCGTTCGGACTGCCCCAGCGGATCGATGGCCAGCCCGACGATCCCGTTGCGCGCGAGGTTCACACCCCAGCCGTACTGGCTGGACTTGCCCATCGGCTCGTGCCCCGGCGCGAGCACCACGGCGGGGAACGGTCCGTCGCCGTCAGCCGGGCGGTAGAGATTCGCCGTAACCCACAGGCCGGGCAGGCTCTCGTAGGCCAGCTTCTCGATGCGGAATCCGTCGCCGGTGATGCTGCCAAACCGCTGCACGCTGACGTTTTCCGGATGTTCTGGCAGGCCGCCAAGCAACTCGAGTATCTTGCGCCGGACCTCGGCCTTCCGTTGCTCGGCGTCGGCGCGGGTCTTGATCTTCTTGACCGCCTCGGCGCGCTCGTCGAGTTGCGCCTGGGCACGGGCGTTCAGGGTGTCGATGAACGCCTGACGCCCGGCGTTGTCCGTCTGCGCCGAGTTGGCCCCCTGCGCCGCCAGGCAGACAGCGCAGACAATCGCCAGACCCACCGAGCGAACAATATTCTTCATTCTCAATACACCTCGAAAGTGCTGCTGTAGGATCGGGCTCCGGGAGCCTGAAAAAAGGCCCCTGGAGGACCAGTCTACGACGCTCGAGAAGGGACCGGGAAGTCCGGGTGCGCCCCGGCACGGACGCTAGGAACAGGAGGTGGGCCGGGCACGTGTGGGAGGCGAGGCCCAGGCGGCGGAACAGACCAACAGCAGAGCGGCGAGTGCACCGACGACGCCCGAGTCCCAGAGCGCCGGCTTTTCCACTCCGGTCTGCAATACTCCCAACCCGAGATAGAGAGCGGCATGGGCGATTGAGAACACCTCATAGACTGCGGGCAGCACTAGGGCCATCAGGACGGCCGCCAGCCATTGGCGGGGCCGGACGCCGCGGGCCGCAATCGCCCAGTAGCCCAGCGCGATGAACAATCCGGAGACCCGGACGAGGTAGACGAACCAGTAGCCGGCCGCCACCGGACTGCCGAAGCGCATCACCAGATACGACCAGACGAGGGCGACCGGCTCCCGAAGCGGGCTCGCCCGATCCATTTGCACGGCCGTTTCGAGCACCGGCGAGACGGCCAGCGCACCGGCGATTGCCGAAAGCACAACCGGCAAGGCGGCCGGCAGACGGACACCGCCGATCCGGTCACGGAAGAGTCGCACCGCGCCGGCAGCCGCCGCCGAGAGAGTTTGCATCTTATCCACTCTATCGGCGTATCCCGCTGGAATCTTAGGGGGCTGGACCGCCTTGTTCCACGCCGTGGTGTGTGGGACGTGGTTGGGCCCGGCGTTTCTCCGCCAGTCAGCCAGTCACGACTTCGATTCTGCCACTGCCATTCGACAGTGCAACGATCCAGCAACATTATCTATTCAGAAGAGACCTTCTTCATCCGGTACCTCCAGTCGGAAACCGCCCTTTCCCTTCCGATTCCTCCACTACCACCCCCAAGCGGCCCTCGAACAGGCGGACGCCGAGGTGCGTGCCCGCCGGAGCCTCGCCGACGGACCTGACCACGTGCCCGGCGGAATCCTGGACGATGGCGTAGCCGCGCTCGAGGACCCCCAGCGGACTGAGCTGGTTGAGCTGGGCCGCGAGCGGCTCGAGGCGGGCGCCGGAGAGCGAGAGACGCCTGCGGATGTGGCTCGCCGCAGCCGAATGCGCCCGTTCCAGCCGTCGGCGGATCTCGGCGAGCTGCAGGCGAAGGTCGCGGCGGGCGAGGCGGCTGTCCAGATCCTGCCTGCGGCGGTGATCGACGGTGAGGCGGGCGCGGAGGCGTTCCCGCAGGCGGAAGCCGAGATCGTCGACCCGCTGGCCGGCGGCGCCGATGCGGTGGCGGAGAAGGCCCGCGGCACGATCGGTCCCGCGCTGGTGCAGGTGGGCCCGGGCATCGGCGAGGCGGTAGCGCAGGGAATGGGCCATCCGGCCCTCGGCCGTCCCCAGCCGCTCGAGCAGCTCGCGTTGCTCGACGGCGATCATCTCGGCGGCCGCCGAGGGCGTCGGGGCGCGGAGGTCGGCGACGAAATCGGCGATGGTGAAGTCGGTCTCATGGCCGACGGCGGAGACGACCGGGACGGGGCAGGCGGCGATGGCCCGGGCCACCGACTCCTCGTTGAAGGTCCACAGGTCCTCGAGGGATCCGCCGCCGCGGCCAACAATCAGGACGTCCGGCCAGCCCGACCGGCCGAAGTACTCGATGCCTTCGACGACCGCCGCGGCCGATCCGGCCCCCTGCACCGACGCCGGGTAGAGGCGAATGTGGACCCCGGGCAGCCGTCGCGTGAGCACCTGTACGAGATCGCGAACGGCCGCGCCGGAGGGCGAGGTGACCAGTCCGACGCGGCGCGGATAGGGCGGTAGAGGGCGCTTGCGCTCGGCCGCAAACAGCCCTTCCGCATTCAACCTTTTCTTGAGCTGTTCAAATGCAAGTTGCAGAGCACCATAACCTTGCGGCTCAAGCGCCTCGACGATGAGCTGGTACTGGCCGCGCGGCGGGTAGACCTCGATGCGCCCGCGGGCGAGCACCGCGATGCCGTCCTCGGGCTTGAAGCGCAGGAGCCGCGCATAGGTCCGCCAGCAGGCGCACTGGATTTGGGCGTCGGCGTCCTTGAGGGTGAAGTAGTAATGGCCGCTGGCGGCGCGCTTGGCGCCGGAGATCTCGCCCGAGATCCAGACGTCGGCGAAGGCGGAATCGAGCAGGCCGGCAATGGCGAGCGTGATCTCCGAGACGGTGAAGACCTGCCGCTCGGGGCCGAACGTGATTTCCAGTTGCTCCATGAGGCGACCTCCCTATCGTACGCCCTCCCGGCCAACGGTCTCAGAGCTTTGCGGGGGCCTGAGGCCCTGCCTTCTCCGATACCGCCCATAATTAATTTCTATTGGACGGCTTCCCGCCGACACGCTATCCTAACTCCTTACTGGGGTTGTGAAAGGCCCGGGGCCGGCCCCGGCCAGTCGCTGCCAACGGCACTGCTTTCGTTTCCCACAACCATCAGCCATCCCATGGAGGATTAATGAGCCCAAAGGAAGTACTGGAATACGCAGAAAAAAATGGAGCGAAGCAGTTCGATCTTCGCTTTACCGACCTCCCCGGCCTGTCGCAGCATGTCTCCTACCCGATGGTCCAACTGTCCGAGGAATCCTTCGAGGACGGCTTCGGGTTTGACGGTTCGAGCATCCGCGGCTGGCAGGTAATCAGCGAAAGCGACATGCTGCTTTTGCCGGACCCGGATACGGCATTCATGGATCCGTTTGCCGCCACGCCGACACTGGTGCTGTCGTGCGACATCGTCGATCCGATTACGCGTCAGCACTATGAGCGCGATCCGCGCTGGATCGCCCGCAAGGCCGAGAAGTTCCTCTCGTCAACTGGCATAGGCGACCTCGCCTTCTTCGGCGCCGAGGCAGAGTTCTTCATCTTCGACAACATCCGTTTCGACACCAACCAGCACAGCAGCTACTATTTCGTCGACGCCGAGGAAGGCCGCTGGAACTCCGGCCGCGTGGAGAACAACCTCGGCTACCGGCCGCGCTACAAGGAAGGCTACTTCCCCACCCCGCCGACCGATCACTATCAGGACCTCCGCTCGGAGATGGTCCAGATGATGCTCGACTGCGGCCTCAACATCGAGTGCCATCACCACGAAGTGGCCACCGGCGGCCAGGCCGAAATCGACCAGCGCTTCGACACGCTGCTCAAGTCGGCCGACAACATGATGCTGTACAAGTACATCATCCGGAACGTCGCCTACAAGGCCGGCAAGAGCG
Source organism: Bryobacterales bacterium (assembly GCA_963809945.1). GTDB lineage: Bacteria > Acidobacteriota > Terriglobia > Bryobacterales > Bryobacteraceae > CAWELS01. Next base: position 145,741 of record CAWELS010000050.1, read on the forward strand.
TGACCTTCATGCCCAAGCCGATCTTCGGCGACAACGGCAGCGGCATGCACACCCACCAGTCGATCTGGAAGGGCGGCGAGCCACTGTTCGCCGGCGACGGCTATGCGGGCATGAGCGAGATGGCGATGCACTACATCGGCGGCCTGCTGAAGCACGCGCGGGCGCTGTCGGCGATCATCGCTCCGACCACCAACAGCTACAAGCGTCTGGTGCCGGGCTTCGAGGCTCCGGTAAATCTGGCCTACAGCCGCCGCAACCGGTCGGCTTCGGTCCGCATCCCGATGTACTCGGCCTCGCCGAAGGCGAAGCGCGTCGAATTCCGGCCACCGGATCCGTCGTGCAACCCCTACCTGGCCTTCGCCGCGATGCTGATGGCGGGCCTGGACGGCGTGCTCAATAAGCTCGATCCGGGCGAGCCACTCGACAAGGACATCTACGATCTGAGCCCCGAGGAAATGAAGGGCGTCCCGTCGATGCCGGCATCGCTCGACGAAGCGCTCGACTGCCTGGAAGAGGACCACGACTTCCTCACCAAGGGCGACGTCTTCACCGAAGAGCTCATTGAGACCTACATCAACTACAAGAGAACGGCGGAAGCGCAAGCGGTGCGTCTTAGGCCTCACCCCTACGAATTCGCCATGTACTACGACATATAGCTCACTGCGATTTGGCGGAGGGTGGGTCGCCGCCCTTCGCCATCACCGGCGTATCTGACCTGGACACTGGCTGGTACCGTTGCCGCCGGCCATGCGACGGCGGCAACGGGCTAGACTGGTGGCATGACTGGCACCGTGCTCCAGGTGAACGTTTCTCCGGGGGGGATCCCCAAGCGGCCCGTCCGTGAAGCCTTCCTCGGACCACTCGGACTGGAGGGCGACGCGGTGGCGCACCCCGAAGTCCACGGCGGCCCCCGCCAAGCCGTCCTTCTGATCGCCTCCGAGGCCCTCCAAGAGCTCAAATCCCAAGGATTCGCCGTCTACCCGGGCGCGTTGGGCGAGAACCTGACCACCGCGGGAATCGACCGCACGCGCGTCCGCATCGGCCAGCAGTACCGGGTGGGCGATGCGGTGGTCGAGATCACCAAGCTTCGAGAGCCGTGCGCGACGATCGCCATCTATGGGAGCGGCATCGAGCAAGCCACCTTCGACGCCCAGGCCAAAGAGGGCGATCCGGCGTCACCCAAGTGGGGGCTGGCAGGCTTTTATGCGTCCGTCGTTCGAGCCGGCCGGGTGAGCGCCGGCTGCCCGATCGCGCTGCTCGGGCAGGCGGTCTGAGGCACCTGACAGCCAGCAGCTTTGCGAGGCGGTTACGAGAAATCGTGTGCTCCGCGGCCGGGTGACGACGTTCAGAATCCCTGAGGAATAGGGCTGGAGCCGGGCAGACTCCGCTCCCTCTGGTCACGGCTCAGAGTCGGCCGAGTGCCGCTGACAGAGCCGCGACCAAAGGGAGCGGTCTTCGGCCCGGTTTTCGAGCGTGCGCGCGCCACGTCGGGGAACACGTTGGGCGGGGTGGGCGGCGGGCGGAAGGTTTTCGGCGGCCGATTTTACCCCTGCGGCGGCGCTGGGACCGGGTGTTTGGCGATCATCTGCTCGACCCAGGCGTCCATGTCCGCCATCGAGGCCGCCGGCGGCGGCATATCGTCGATGTTGTTGGCGATTTGTTGGGTTCGTTTGTACACGGTCTCGGTGCCGGTGCTCCAGGAGTTCTTCGTGCAGGCCACGCGACCGGGGCGGTTCGGATCCTTGACCCACGAACAGGCCTCGACACTGGTTGAGTCCTTTGCCCGATACCCGGTGCAGGAGATGACCGTTCCGGTGATGCTCGCGGCTATAGAGTCCGCGAATCGCTTCAGGATTTCGCTCTGGGATGCCGCCGTGATCGAAGCCGCTCGGGCGCTAGGGTGCGGGAAGATGCTCTCGGAGGATCTCAACCACGGGCGGGACTACGGTGGCGTGATCGTGGAGAATCCTTTCAAACGGCGCCGATAATATGCCGTAGACAATCTACCTCCATAGATGTAGAATATCTACTACCATGGCCAAGGATCAGGATGGGAACCGGATGGAACTGCTGCGGGGCACGCTGGATCTGCTCATTCTGCAGACGCTGCGGTGGCGCCCCCAGCACGGCTACGGCATCAGCCAGGCCATCCGCGCCGGCTCGAACGACATTCTGCAAGTGGAAACCGGCTCACTTTACCCGGCGCTGCACCGGCTGGAAAAGCGCAAATGGGTGCGAACGGAGTGGCGAACCTCCGACAACAAGCAGCGGGCCAGGTACTACAGTTTGACGGCTGCCGGCAGGAAGCAACTGGCGGTGGAGCAGTCCCGGTGGCAGCAGATCGTGGAGGCGGTGGCGGCCCTATCAAGGCAGAACGAAGGCGAGGCAGCACCATGAAGCGGTTTTCGCGGCTCGGCAAACGTTCCCGGGATGAAGAGATCGACGAAGAGATCCAGTCCCACCTTCGGATGTCGGCCCAGGACCATATGGAGCGGGGAGAATCGGAAAAACAGGCCTGGAGATCGGCGCACCGGGAGTTCGGAAACCGGGGGCGGGTGAAGGAAGACGCGCGGGCGGTGTGGGTGTGGATCACGCTCGAAAGACTGCTGGAGGACGTGAAATACGCATTTCGCCAGATGCGCCGCAGTCCGGGCTTTACGGCGGTGGCAGCCCTGACCCTGGGCTTCGGACTGAGCGTCAATATCGCGATCTTCTCGATGATCGATATGTTCTTCCTGCAACCGCTGCCGGTGAAGAACGCCGACAGGCTGATGGTCGTGATGCGCCAGAACTCCAGCAGCGAATTCCTTCTGGGCATGTCATGGCCGGACTATCAGGACTATCGCAGCCAGGCCGATGTGTTCACGGACATGCTGGCGTATACCTTTCGGCCGGCCCACCTGAGCGTCCCCGGCAAGGCGCCGGAACGCACCTGGATCGAGGCGGTCAGCGGGAACTACTTTTCCCTGCTCGGCGTGACGCCCTCCCGGGGGCGGCTGATTCAGACAGGCGACGCCGAGACACGGGGCCGGGGCCCGGTGGTTGTTCTCAGTTACGACTACTGGCAGTCGAGCCTCGGGGGCGATCCGAACGTGGTGGGAAGCCCCATCGTCGTCAACGGCTACCCGCTCACGATCATCGGGATCACACCACCGGAGTTCCACAGTGCCCAATGGGCGTTGGCGCCCAGCGCGTTTGTCCCGGCGACCATGATACCGGAGGTCTTTCCCGGAGGCGACTGGATGCTCGAGAACCGCCATTCCACCCCGTTCCGAGTGTCGGGGTATTTTCGGGACGGCGTGAACGATGGGCAGGCGGCCAGCTCGCTTCAGGTGATTTCACAGCGCCTGGCAAAGGAGTACCGGCCCTACGACGTGGACACCCGGATCCTCGTGCGGCGGGAGATGCTGACGAGGCCGGATGCGAGCATCAGCAGGTTTGTGCCTTTCGCCGCGGCGGTCTTCGTGGCAATGGCCGGGCTGGTGCTGCTGATCGCCTGCGCCAACATCGCCAACCTCATGCTTTCGCGAGCACTGGTCCGTCAGCGGGAAGCCGGCATCCGGACGGCGGTGGGCGCGCCGCGGTGGAGATTGATCCGGCAATTGCTGACGGAGAGTATCGTGCTCGCCATCGTCGCCGCCGGCGTGGGGATGCTGCTCGCCCACGGAATCGGCCTCCTCCTGGTCCGCTTCTCTCCCCAGTCCTTCGATGTTCCCACCCGGCCGCCGACGGATACGAGCTGGCTACCGGTGCTCTACACTCTCATGATGTCGGTGGTGGCCGGGGTCGCAACCGGCCTGGTTCCGGCGCTGAGGGCCACCAGAGTCGACGTCCAAACCATCTTGAAGGGCGACGGCTCCGGCGGAGGGCGCAAGCGCCACCTGCTGCGTAGCGGACTGGTGATGGCACAGACCGCCGTCTGCGTGGTGGTTCTCGTGTGCGGCGGCCTGTTTGTTCGCAGCCTGCAGGATCTCTCCACGCAAAACCTGGGCTTTCGAACCGACGGCCTGCTGATGGCGTCGGTCGATCTCGCTCTCCAGGGCTATGAGCCGGAGCGGGGGCGCCAGTTTCTCGATCAGCTCACCGAGCAGGTCGGTGCCCTGCCCGGCGTGGAATCCGTCGCGGTGTCCTCCCGCGTGCCCTTTGACATATTTCTCGAGGACCACTCCGCGGTGGACGCGGACCAGCCGCCGGCGTTCGACGCCACGGATCCGGGCATAGCGGTGTATCTGAGCCGGGTGGACGGGGCGTACTTTCGCGTGCTCGGCGTGCCTCTGGTTCAGGGCCGCGGCTTCGACGAGCGGGATACGGCCTCCTCGCCGCGGGTGGCGGTAGTGAACCAGACGTTCGCGGACCGTCTGTGGCCGGGCCAGAATCCACTCGGAAAGGGGTTCCGGTGGAGCGGCTCGTCCGACCGTTTCGAGGTGGTCGGCATCTCGGCCAACGGGAGGTATGTCTCGCTGGGCGAAGCGCCCCGTCCCTACGCCTACTTTCCGATGGCGCAGGCGGCCCCCGACATGGTGACCCTCAGCATCCGGGCGCGATCCGGAGACCCGCTGGAACTGGCCCCGTCCGTCCGCGCGGTTCTGAACGGCCTCGACGGGAACCTGCCCGTCTACAACATCCGGACGATGGACGAGCATCTACGTGCAAGCCCCACGGCATTCTTCCCACTCCGCATGGGAGCCTTCATGGCTGGCGCGCAAGGAGCGGTGGCACTGCTGCTGGCCCTGATCGGCGTCTTCGGCGTGGTCGCCTACTCGGTACGGCAGCAGACGCGGGAGATCGGCATCCGGATGGCGCTCGGGGCGCGGGGTATCGACGTGCTGCGGCTCGTTTCCCGCTCCGGCCTGCGGCCCGCGCTGATCGGACTGGTGCTGGGGTTGCTCGCCGCGTCGGGTCTTGCGCGAGGGCTGGCCGTACTGCTGTACGGTCTTGATCCCGCGGACCCGCCGGTATTCGCGGCGGTAACGGTAGTTGTGCTCGGCGCTTCGGTGCTCGCCTGCTGGCTGCCGGGACGCCGCGCCACGCACTTGAACGCGACGGAGGCATTGCGGCATGAGTGAGGCGGCCGGGCAGGAACATCGTTCCGCCGACTGAGCCCCCACTCCCTCCCGGTCGCGCCTCCGTGCGAACTGGTTCCCGGCACCGCCTGGACGCTACTGCGCTACGATCCGCTCGTTATATGGGCGTCGGAATGCGAAGACCTGCTCCGTGACTTCATCGGCCAGGTCGACCGGCCCGCCAGGTGCGCCGTCAATCAGAGATCAACCTCGATATCGCCGGATGGCCTCGAACAGCAGATCAGCACGTTGCCCGTGGCTGGGGGCTCCAGGGGATCGGGCTGATACTGGACGGTTCCGCCGATCAATGGGCATTCGCAAGTATGGCAGACCCCTGTACGGCACGCCCACCGTACCGGAACGTCACAAGCTTCTGCAAGCTCCAGCAAACTGGAGAAGCGTGAATCCCACGAGACCGTCAGCGCGCTGCGGATAAATGAAATCCGGGGGCCGGCGCCGGGTTCTCCCGAGGGAGGGTGAGCCCGAGGGCGAGAGGATCGCACGATTCCTGGAGTGATCGGTTCTTCCGGACCAAACACCTCCGCGTGAATTCGCGTGGGATCGGCATTCCATGTCTTTAAGCCCGCGGTCAGTTGCTTCAGGAATGATGCGGGGCCACACAAGTAGAAATCCGCATCGCGCGCCATGCCGAGGCGATCGAGCAGCGGCGTGTCCACATGTCCCACCGAGTCATAATCGACACCGGGTTCATCCTGTGAATCGGGCTTACTGTAGACGATATGGCTTCGGCCGTGCCGGAGCTTTTGCAGGAGTCCGCGCGACTCTTTCGCGAATGGGTGCTCGGCTCCATTGCGCGCTCCGTAGATCCACCAAACCTCACGGCGTGACGCGGTGGAGGACAGCGAATGCAACATGGCGAGTACGGGCGTTGCTCCGATGCCGGCGCTAAGCAAGACGACTGGCGCATCGCCGGATTGCAGCGTAAAGCCTCCCCGCGGTGCGCTGACCTCCAGGATATCGCCCACATGCACATGATTGTGAAGATACGAGCTGGCCGCCCCATTCACCTCGCGTTTGACGCTAACCCGATAAGTCCTGGCGCCGGGCATGCCCGACATCGAGTAATTCCGGAGCAGCGGTGGGCCGTTGGGAGTAGTGCGCAACCGTAACACGAGAAACTGTCCCGGTAGAGCCACAGGCAGAGGTGCCCCGTCTGTTTGTTCCAGGGACAACGAGACCACATTGGCAGTTTCGCGGTCAACTTGGGCGACGCGTAGTGGCTGAAAGTCTGGCCAGGCGGGTGGCGGCCCGCCTGAAGCCTTGAGTCCAGGATTTCCTGCCTCCGCGGCCGGCTGCTCCGTAATCGCCTTCAAAGACGTTTGCCACCCCGGGCTGAGCGCCGGTATCCGCAACGAGCGTTCCAGTTGGCCGCGCGATGGGTTTGGCAGGTACAGCAGGGCGTCCATGTTTGCCACGGTGATACGTTGGGGGCCATCGGCCACTTTCGTGATTTCGTCGCCGGCACCAACTTCGCCTTCCTCCAGCACGCGAAAGTAGAAGCCAGGCCGATGGTGTGACACCAGCAGAGCGGCCATAGCCGGTTCAGCCATCCGGATGCCGACGCGATAACAGGTGACACGTGGCTGGGTGACCTCGAAGAGCGCGCTCCCGATTCGGTATCGATCGCCGATGCACACCTCATCATCGGGAAGGCCGGCCACGGTAAAGTTCTCACCAAACTGCCCGAATGAGAAATCGTTGCGGCCGAGTTGGGCTTCCCAGTAGCGATATGCCGCCAGTTGATAGACCATCACCGCGCGGTGTTCGCCCCCATGCCCAGCCAGATCACCCTGTCCATCGCCTTCGACATTCAGGCGACGGACTGCAACCCGGCCCCGCACCGGCTGCTTCCAGATCGCGGTGTGGACTTTCCCGCCTCGCCATGCGACGTCACGGGGAAGCCCGACATTGATCGACACAAGCCGTGCCATCAGATGCCCCCTCCCTGCAGTATATGCGGGTGGCGAAAGAGCCGAGGAAACCGGGAGGCGGGCTCTGCGAAATGGGCCTTGGTTGACCCCATCGGTCCAGCCTATCCGCCCCCTCCTTGTCCGGGGCTGACGGCGCGGCGGAACAGGCGGATCAATCGATCCTCCGCTGGCCAAGCGGCACGCCGCCGGGCCGCTGGTCCTGGCGCAACGTCGTGGCCGGTTGGATGCGAGCTGCGCGGCGGGCCGGCACGAAGGTCGCGACCAGCGCGATCGCCATCAGGCCCAGCGGAACGGTGATAAATGGAGATCCGTGAGATCCGCGGAGATCCGGGGAGATCCTGGGGAGATCCGGGTCCGACGTCTCGACTCCCGAACTCGGCTGCGAATTTTCGGCGTCCACGGCCACCATTCTGACAGATGCCCCGACCGCCACGCATTGTCATCCCTGACCTCCCGCACCACGTCACCCAGCGCGGTAGCTATCGCCAGCAGGTGTTCTACCGCAACGAAGATCGCCGTCTTTACATGGACTTACTGCGCGAGTTCTCGCGCCACTATGGCGTCTCCGTCCTCACCTACTGCTTGCTGCGAGAATCACGTCCACCTCATCGCCGTGCCACATGAGCAGGCCGCCTGGCGCGGCTGTTGCAGCGTGTACAAAGCGACTACGCCCGTGCGCTCCACGCCCGGCTCCGCCGCACCGGGCACCTCTGGCACGCCCACTATCATTCGTTTCCGATGGACGACAAACATCTTTGGGCGGGAATGGTTTACATCGAGCAAAATCCGTCTCGGGCCGGCCTGGTGGACAAGCCGTGGGACTGGCGCTGGTCCAGCGCGCAGGCCCATCTCAGGGGTCAGGATGACGGCCTGCTGGACCTGGTCCGGTGGCGCGGGTCGTTCACCCCGGAAAGCTGGAAGCTCTGTCTGGAGAATGGCTTAGCGGACGGACTTCTGTTCGAGCGCATCCGGCAGGCAACGCCGAACGGCTGGCCGCTCGGCGACGATGAGTTCCTGGATCGGCTGGAAAACGACTTTGGCGTCCATGCGCGTCCAGCCAAGCCCGGCCCACGGCCGGGAACGAAAAGACCTGCCGCTTCAGCGACTTCCGCCGACCAGGAGGTGGCGTCCGCCGCCTCCTAGTTCGGGAGTCAAGACGTCCGACCCCGATCTCCGCCCCGATCTCCCGACTCCGATCTCCGCGCCGATCTCCGACCCGATCTCCCCCACGGAGAAGTACCGCGCTCCGAAGTAATCGAGGCCCGTTTCTGTGTCGCCGAGCACCACGGGGATCATCGGTTTAGCGGGGAGCCTTGACAAAACTGACGTCAGCCGTCCCGTTTGACAGCTTCACCACCGCAGTCGAGCCTCGGTATCTTTCCAAATCGCTCTTGGAGATCTTGATTCGGGCCGCGCTGCCGTTCTCGACGACAACCTCTAGCCGATCGAATCTCGGTCTTCGCGCCCACGGGAAGTGCGTGTATTTGCCGTCGTACCACCCGCGCGGCTTTATAGCTTGACCGGAAACGACGAGTTCATTGTTGGCGAGAGGCGTACACCGGACCCACTCCTCCGCATCGGACCATGCGCCCCAAGAATGCTCGGGATACGGGTACTCAAGCCATTGCCAGTAGTAGTGGATATCAACGGTCTTCGGAACGTGGGGATTCCCGGCAGCGTCCACAAAGCGAAAGCGGAGAAGGGGAACGTTGAAAGCATCTCCGAAGACAACGGCTGGCCCGCGCTGCTGATCAGTCTTCGCGTATGACGAGCACCCCTCCCCAGCCAGCAGCGGAAGGCTCCCCGCCAGTGTTATGCCGAGCATCATCACCGCACCCTGTAGCGTCATATGCTCCCTCACTGCCGGTTCCACTTGGAAACTGGGCTAGGGGTAATCGTTTGCACATTCGGGTTATGGATCAGCAACTTTCGCACAACATCCTGGCTGGTTGTCGTGCCGAAGACCTTGTTGACGAAGACTTCCACGCCGTGTGCGGCTGCGCCAGCTAAACCGTTCGTTATGTTCCCGATGTCGATATCGATGTCGGTACCGGACCTGGCCTTGTTGAACGAAAACTGAACATTCCCGAGGGTTACACCCCAGTCTTTGAAGCTGCTGGCGTTATAGACACCATGCATTCCAGCACTCACGGGCGTAAACTGGTCGGATCCCTGAACATTGCCCCAAAGACCTGGGCTAACCGACGCAAAAATGCGGTCGGAAGCGAGTTGGTTTGTGGCGGGGTTTACGCCAATAGCCTGCACTTGGCTAAGCGCGTCAGAACCGTCGCTGAACTTCACCGATGCGAGCCGGTCAGTGATGTTGACGAAGGCGTTTTGCTGCTTTTCGCTCATCGCCAGATACAGATCCTTGCCTGAGAGCGTCTTGTCGCCGATCTTGACGAGGGTGTCCTGATTTTTGTGTTTTCGTTCGTTCTTCGGAAAGATGGAGGAACGAATGAGTATTGAGAAGGAACTGATCGACAAGCTGATCGAGGGGTATCAGAAGCCCGAAGACATCGTCGGCGAGAACGGCCTGCTGAAGCAGCTCACCAGGGCTATCGTGGAGCGGGCCATGGAGGCCGAGCTCACCCACCACGTCGGCTACCAGAAGCATGAGCCGGCCAGCCGCCCGCGCGCCAACAAGCGCAACGGCAGCTCACGCAAGACATTGAAGGGCGACTTCGGCGAGATCGACATCGCCGTGCCCCGCGACCGCCAGGGAAGCTTCGAGCCCCAGATCGTCCCCAAACACGAGCGCCGTTTCGCCGGCTTCGACGACAAGATCCTGTCGATGTACGCCCGCGGCATGACCACGCGCGAGATCCAGGGACACCTCGAAGAAATCTACGGCGTCGAGGTGTCGCCAACACTGATCTCGGAAGTCACCGATGGGGTGCAAGAGGAGGTCCGGCAGTGGCAGAACCGGCCGCTCGAGCCGCTGTATCCGATCGTATATCTGGACGCCCTGATGGTGAAGATGCGGCATGAGGGACGAGTAACTAACCGGGCGGTGCACGTGGCCATCGCCATCAACCTGGAAGGCGAGAAGGAAGTGCTGGGGTTGTGGACGGCCGCCAATGAGGGGGCGAAGTTCTGGCTGCGGGTGCTCACCGAACTGCAAAACCGCGGCGTGAAAGACATCTTCATCGCCTGTGTCGACGGCTTGAAAGGCTTCCCCGAGGCCATCGAGACGGTGTTTCCGCAGGCGCAGGTGCAACTATGTCTGGTGCACTTAGTAAGAGCGTCGCTGAACTATGTGAACTGGAAAGAGCGGAAGTCAGTGGCGGCGGACTTACGACAAATCTACCGGTCGGCGACGGCGGCTGAGGCCGAGGCGGCGCTGGCGGAGTTCGGCGCGCAATGGGACGAGAAGTATCCAACGATCAGCCGCATGTGGCGGCGGAACTGGGAACGGGTGGCGCCGATGTTCGACTATCCGGCCGAGATTCGCCGAGTGATGTACACGACCAATGCGGTGGAATCGCTGCACATGACGTTGCGGAAGGTGATCAAGAACCGGGGCTCGTTTCCGAGCGAGGAGGCGGCGCTGAAGCTGCTGTATCTGGGGCTGCGGAACGTGGCCCGGAAATGGAAATCGGTGCAGCACTGGAAGGCGGCGTTGAGTCACTTTTCGCTGCTGTGGCCGGAGCGGATGGAGGCGGCCAAAGCGTGAGACAGTCCGACCCCATCGCCCTGCAAATTATGGATACGACCGGCGGCGCCCGCCGTCAAGGCTCTTCGACGAGCGCGCTGACGCGCGGCCTGGACTGCGCCCCCCGCCGGCCGGTGAGATGCTTAGAACAGGGCGATGGGGCCAACCAAGGGTCCGGCATCGAGCACGGTGCCACAGACGGAGGAATGACGGAAACACAAAATCCCTGACACTACCCTCGTCGGGACAGCCTGAACTGAGCCCGGCCCGAATTCGTTGTTCGTGACGGAGCGCTCCGTGCCAGAGGTTGCTGACCCGACTTTCCCGACTTTCCGACCCGACTTTCCCACAGCGTGGTGGACCGGGCCCCCGGCGGCCACAGAGCCACTCAACTATGCTCCGAACTCCGCCACCCGCCCCTCGGGGACATTGCGGGCTGCTGTCGACGGCACCTCCCTGAACCGCAGCGCAGCAGTGTCCCCCAGCCGTGATGCCCACCCTGGCCCGGTTTCACGTCATCTGGCAGGGAAAGGCTGTGCGTTCAACAACATCCGCCAACATCAACGACCGCCAGGAAAATCGGGAGTTAAGGTCTTTGACCCCGATCTCCACCGATCTCCCACCGATCTCCCCCGATCTCCGACCTTGACCCCGATCTCCCCGATCTCCCCCGATCTCCCCCGTTGACCCCGATCTCCCCCGTGGGGACATTGCGGCCTCCTATTCGGAACGGTCCTGCAACCTGCCGCAGCTGTGTCCCCCCCATCGAAACTGATGCCGAGCCCGTGGGTTCGCTACGAAAGCGGCAGGCACATCTCGTTTCCCCGTGAGATCTGCTCTCCCACGCGGAGCGAGACAGTATCACCTCGATTCCAATAAGGTGGCTCCGTCCCTCTTTTCCCCCAACGATGCCTGGCTGGCGATCCTGAGCGAGGGGACGGAGCCGATCCGGTGATCCCCGACCCCAGAACCCCGTGGGGACATTGCGGCCTCCTATTCGGAACGGTCCTGCAACCTGCCGCAGCTGTGTCCCCCCCATCGAAACTGATGCCGAGCCCGTGGGTTCGCTACGAAAGCGGCAGGCACATCTCGTTTCCCCGTGAGATCTGCTCTCCCACGCGGAGCGAGACAGTATCACCTCGATTCCAATAAGGTGGCTCCGTCCCTCTTTTCCCCTCTTTTCCGAGGGGTCTCAGCCTTGCCCCGTCGTCTCACGCGCTGCCGCGAGCCATTGATGGCAACTGTGCCGCCTTGTTCCAGACCTGATCCTCCACGTCGTCTACGAAAAGTTGTAGGTGCGGGAACGGGATTTGGATGCCGGCCGCGTCGAGTGCCAGCTTGCCTGCCTCCACCACCCGGCTTGCGATTGGCTCCTGCTGTGGCGCCTGGGCAATCCAGACACGAACTTCGAGATCCACGCTCGACCCGCCGAGTCCAACCACGACAACCTCGGGCGCGGGGCTCTCCAGCACACCCTCGATTCCGGATGCCGCTTCGGCGAGCACCTCCCGCGCCTGCGGGATGTACTCCTTGTAGGCGATGCCCACGGGAACGTCCACGCGCGTGGCGCCGTGCTTGGAGTGATTCACCAACACCTCGTCAATGATCAGCTTGTTAGGGATGACGACATAGGTATTGTTGCGCGTCCGAATCCGCGTCGAGCGGATTGTGATGCGGCTCACTTCACCCGCCTTGCCCGCCACATCCACCCAGTCACCAACCTCGAAGGGCTTATCCATGAAGATGGTAAATCCAGCGATGATGTTCGCAAGCGAATCCTGTGCCGCAAAGCCGACCGCAATTCCAGCCACGCCGAGACCCGCCAGTGCCGCGCCCACATTGATTCCGAGTTGTGCCGCCGCCATTACACAGGCAAAGACCAACGTGGTCAGCCGGTAGAAGCTGTCCACAATCGTCGCCACCAGCGCCTCGTGGAGGCCAGCGCGCAACAGAACTGCCCTGAGCGGGATACGGGTCACGCGATACGTCACCCAGAAAACGAGCAGCACTAGCAAGGCAGCAAAGACCGCCGGCAGATAGCTGACGATCTCTGTGAGCAGCACCCCCAGATCCAGGTACTCGAGGATTGAATTCATTGGCATTACCTCCTTCAGCGGATTGATTTCTATTTTGGCTTTCCCGGTCCCAAGCCAGTATAGATCCATCGGTCTAGGGGAGGCTGTTGAATCGGGTGTATCGTTCACATGGGAGATCAACGACCTTGCCCTCGAACAGGCGATCCTGGCCGCCGAGAACGAGATCCCGATGGACGCCGAGGATGAGCTGATGCTCAACCGGGCCGGGTTTCGTTCCCAATCCGAGCGCCGGCAGTTCAAGCACGACTTCCGGCCCAACATGCACAACATCGCAGAAGGGAGTCACTTCGACTCCAGGTCCTGCTGGCGGGCTTCTTCTGATGACCGGGGAAGGTCAAAGTCAGCTGGATCCCTTCTGTTTTTTCCTGTACTCAGCCCATCGCTTCTTCTGGGCAGCGGCAATCCGCTTCTTGGCGGCTGCGCTGAGAGTGCGCTTCTTCTTGGCCGCCGCCACACTCTTGGATCGAGGGCGCCCTCTCCGTCCTTGACCCAGACGGGACGTGACCTCCGTAATCTGTGCGTCGATGCGGCTGCGCTGCGACTCGAGGCCTTCCAGAGCAGCTTGAAGCAAAGTCTGACTAAGGGGGCAGATCGGGGTCCGACGTCTGCAGGAAGCCCATGAGCGGCTCTTTGCGATTCTGCGACAAGGGCCCGTCCGATTCGAACAGCTCCAACCACTTATCCTGGGAATTCCCCTTGTCTGGAACTCGGATCTCAAGCGTCTCCTGTTGGAAGCCCGCAGGGAAGGACGTATCATCATCTCTGGAATGAAACCCAACGAGCGTACCCCCAAGAAGGGGTGCGTGATCCGACTCCAGGATTGACGAAGGACGACTGCATTCCTGCCGATTCGAGTGGGCCAAAAAAGGCGAGTGTAAGCGGAGTGCAGTTCGATTCGGTATCCAACGCAACAGACTATATCTTGCAGAGTCAAACGTACTGTCCAAACCAGTCAAGAACGACACGCGCTCTGAATGTGAGTGAAGACCGAGGTCACTCCTGCCACGAAAACCTATTCCGGCATCATCCTGACTACTTGACTCCGCCCGGCTGTGCGGTCCGATGCGCATCCAGTTCGTCGATACGGCGCTCGATGCCACGTGCCTGCCTCCGCGCCGCCAGGGTGGTCAGAGCGTAGCAGGCGACCATCAACGACACGGTTGCTACTACCCTCGAATCGCGCTTCACGGCGAGGATGGCGAATACCGGCATTCCCAGCGGAAGCATCTTCCAGTACCACAGCGTCCGCAAGAAGTCGCGGCGCCGGGCCAGCTCGCGGCGGTGGAAGTCGACGAGCATCGCGAGGGACGCCCCGGCGGGGACGGTCCGTCCGGATCCTCTCGCATGATGCTGCACCACGGTGAAGAGTAGCATCGCGAGGAAGGTGCCCCAGAACAGGCACGGAAACCACGCGGACGCATGGAACAACCGCCACGTCGCATACGCCGATAGCAGGCTGACGCAACTCAGGTAGAACACCAGACGGCAGTGATTCTCCTGCTGGAACTGCTCCACCTGGCCCCGAACAGCGGCGACATCCGCCCCCGCTCGTAGAGCTCCCGGAACACCGAACCCCGGTGACCAGCATCGCCGTAAGCTATCGAGGATCGAAGGCGCCACCAGCGCCGCGGCCTCCCACAGGTAGACCCACAGCGCGCGCGACGGCGGCGCCGCCAGAAACAGCTCCTGCAGGTCGCCCAACACCTCGTCGCGGCGCGACGGAGGAAGCGCCTGCGAGAGCAGCCACTCGACGAGTGCCGGCGGTGTTTTGTTGGATGCGGTATTCATGTTTCCCCCCATTGCTTCCGCGGTGCTCCCCAGACCCCGGCGACGGCTTCCGCCATGCGGCGCGCCGTCTCGATGGCCTCTCTCAAGGCTCTCTCGCCCGCGGGTTCCATCCGGTAGCAGCGCTTGCGCCGGCCACCGCGCTCGGCAGTCGGCTCGGAGAACCAGGACGAGACCATCGCCTTCTGCTCCAGCCGGTCGAGCGCCACATAGATCGCTGCCAGGGTGACCCGCCGGGGAGCCACCAGCTCCATCACCCTCTGGTGGATCGTCACCCCGTACGCTTTGTCGCCCAGCCCGACAACAGCCGTCAGCACCAATTGCTCGAACTGCCCCAAGGAATCACTCTTCGGCATTACTCTAACAACGTATCATAAATTGAGTCCGACGCCAACCGTCCGCGATAGGAAGTTTTTCTTGCGATGGCCGGGGGGAAGTGCACCGACCGTGGGCTCGTCGGGACAGCCTTCCATGAAGAGGCTGCCCCGAGTCAAGCGAAATCTACACGATCTCCCTGGGCTCGACGCACCTGCTGCTGGACGGGCAGGGGGCGTGCGCGGGCCGGATCGACTACGCGCCGTTCGGCGCCATGGTGCGGCAGGACTGCAACGCGCCGGAGACCGGATACCCTCTGTTCACGTAAGCGCAGACAACGATGCTCACTAGATTCTTCGAAGGAGTGTCTCAATGTCGTTGACACGCGCCGGCCCTCGCGCCAACAAGCGCAACGGCAGCTCGCGCAAGACATTGAAGGGCGACTTCGGCGCGATCGACATCGCCGTGCCCCGCGACCGCCAGGGAAGCTTCGAGCCCCAGATCGTCCCCAAACACGAGCGCCGTTTCGCCGGCTTCGACGACAAGATCGTGTCCATGTACGCCCGCGGCATGACCACGCGCGAGATCCAGGGACACATCGAAGAGATCTACGGCGTCGAGGTGTCGCCGACGTTGATCTCGGAAGTTACCGAGGCGGTGCACGAGGAGGTCCGCCAGTGGCAGAACCGGCCGCTCGATGCGCTATCCCAGATCTCCGCCAATTCCGCCGCTTGCTGACGTGCGCGGTTTCGTGCTCCCAGCAGCTTGCACGCAACCCCGATCGTCAGGGAGTCCGCATGGCCCGCCGCGGGCTCCCCAAAAGGAAGAAAGTCGCACCGGCTCGAGAAAGCGCAACACAAGGATCGAAGTGTCCCGGCCCGCTCCCTCTGGTCACGGCTCGCATTGGGCCGAACGCTGCTCGGCGAGCCGTGACCGCAGGGAGCGGAGTCTGCGCCCACTCGGAAACGGGGAGGTACGACCTTCAGCGGAGCGCAGCATACAATGGCGAGAAGCTAGCATGAGTTGGTGGACAGTTCGGCGTGGGGCAGCCCCTTGGGCTGCGGCGGCCTCCCAGGCCGCCCGTCTTCTGCGCTCAGAGCAGGCGGGCCGGGAACCCACCCCACAGGACCCCGGCCGAGACGGAAATCAAACGGTGAAGAATGCAAGTCGCCGACAGCATGAGATCTGAGGATCGTATTTCTCGAAGGGGTTGGAGAGAAGCCGGCCTGTCCAGGGTCGTTCTGGTCGGCGCCGGCATCTTTCTGGTCAGCATCGGTCACTATCTCACGCCCCCCTCCCAACTGCTCTGGCACAACGTCTTCCAGCGGCTCTACTACCTGCCGATCGTCTATGCGGCGCTGTCGTTCGGGCTGCGCGGCGGGCTCGTGGCGGCGGCCTGCGTCGGCATTTGCTATATCCCGCATATCGTGATGACGTGGCATGGCGATCCGGACTACTCGGCGAACCAATACGCCGAGATTGTGGTCTTTTTCCTGGTCGCCATCGTCACCGGCGTGCTCGCGGACCGCGAACGGCGGCAGCGCCAGGAACTGCAGGAAACTGCCGAGCAGTTGCGCAAAGTGAATCAGGAACTGCAGGACAGCTTCGAGCAGTTGCGGCGGGCGGACCGGTTGTCCGCGATCGGGCAACTGTCGGCCTCGCTGGCGCACGAGATCCGCAATCCGCTGGGGAGCATCGAGGGGGCGGTCGATATCCTGGACCGGGCAAGCGGCACCGACGAGAAGCACCGCGAGTTCCTCTCGATCATCAAGAAGGAGTGCCAACGGGTGAGCCGGCTGCTGACGAATTTGCTGGACTTTGCCAAGCCCAGGCAGCCTCGCATCGACGCGGTAAACGTGCGGCACGTCATTGAGGCGGTGGTCAGCCTGGCCGGCCACACGGCCGAGCGCGGCGCCGTTGGCCTTGAGACCGACATCGCGCCGGATCTCGACATGATCGAAGGGGACCCGGAACAGATCCAGCAGGTTGTCCTGAACCTGACGCTGAACGCCATGCAGGCGATGCCCGAGGGAGGAACTATCCGTCTCGCGGCGCGGCAGCAGGGCACGGAGATCCTGATCGAGATCGTCGATGAAGGCCAGGGAATCAACGAAGCCGACGTCGACAGGATCTTCGATCCGTTCTACACCACAAAGCAATCCGGAACTGGTCTTGGCCTGTCGGTCGCGCACCAGATCATCAGCCAGCATCACGGGAGCATCAAGGTACGGCGCAATGCCGAAAGGGGTATGAGCTTCACCGTTGTGTTGCCGGTGCGCCTGCGGCGGCCGTAGGGCGGTCGTCCCCGACCGCGCCGGACCTCCGGTCCGGCTCTTCCGGTGACCGAGCAGGCCGACGCCGACCGCAGGTCCGGGCACCGACGTGGCGTGCGCACTCGTGCGCGCCACGTTCACAATCGTGTGAACGCCTGCCTCGCCCTTCCACCGCCGGTAGGCACTCCCAGCACAGGATTCCCCACGCCCACCAGGGACGTGCCGTCTGGACCGGACAACAATCGGTATGAGGGGGGTGGCGGTACGGGCCCGGCACAAGCGTTCACATGAGTGTGAACGCGGCTCGCAAGAGTGCGCACGCCACGGCGGGGGGGGGCGGCGGTGCCCGATATGAGGCACTGTCTGCGCATATCAGGCAACTCTGCCGGGGGCAAAGCGGCTCCGCAAACCGCGCAACCCATTCGTAATCAGCTTAAAAACAAGCAGATAGTCGCGTGGCGCCCGTAATGGCCAGCCAGTTGCCCAATAAGGAAACAATGATCCTGCGATTGCTGCTTGCGCTGGCTTTGCCGCTGCTCGGTCTCGCTCAGTCCTACAGCACCAACCAGGACGAGCAACTCAAGCTCTACATCGAGCAATCGCTCGATCGGAGCCCGGCCGTGCAGCAAGCCTTCGCCCGCTATCAGGCGGCCAAACAGAAGATGCCTCAGGTGAGCGCGCTGCCGGATCCGGTGCTTTCGATCACCCAGTACTTACGAAGCCCGGAGACTCGCGTGGGGCCGCAGACCACCATGCTCTCGCTGGCGCAGAGGTTCCCGTGGTTCGGCAAGCTCAGCGACCGCGAACAGGTCGCCGCGAAGGAAGCGGCGGTGGTCCGCGAGCAGTACGAGGCGCGGAAGGCGGAGACGGTCCGGCAGGTGAAGAGCGGCCTACTACAGTCTCGCGTACCTCGATCGTGCGACCGAGATCACCCAAGAGGACCTGTCGCTGCTCGGGCACTACGAGACCCTGGCGCGGGCGCGCTATACGCAGGGAGTCGGGCTGCAGCAGCCGGTGGTCAAGCTGCAAGCCGAGATGACCCGCGACCAGAACCGGCTGGACGAGTTGCGGATTCAGCGGGTGGCGCTCGAGGCGGGGTTGAACCGGCTGCTCGACCGGCCGGCGCGGTCGCCCATCGGCAAAGTCGTACTGGAGCGGCGCGGCGAGGTGGCGGTCGACTACGACCGGCTGTTCGGACTCGGCCGCAACCAGCGGCCAGAGGCCATCGGCGCGCTACTTCGTGTCGAGAAGGATGAGAAACGCATTGAGCTGGCTAGGCGGGACTACTGGCCGGACGTCACCGTCGGCGCGAGCTTCGTGAACGTGCTCGGCCGGGACATCGAGAACCCGCCTCCGGACAACGGCAAGAACGTCTGGGCGCTGTCGGCGAGCGTCAACATCCCCATCCAGCGGCGCAAGTACGACGCGGCCGTGCAGGAAGCCGCCGAGGACAAGATCGCCTCGCAGGAAGGCTATCGCGACGTCGTCAGTTCGATTGAAGAAGCCATCCGCACGGCCGGCTTCACGCTCGAAACGAAGTCGGAGCAAATCCGGCTGTTCGAGAGCACGCTGCAGCCACAGGCCGAACAGGCGTTGCGGTCGGCCGAGGCGGCCTACTCGAGCGGGACGCTCGGGGTGCTCGACCTACTGGACAGCGAACGGGTACTTCTCAATATCCGCCTCGGACTGGCCCAACTCAACACGGACTATATGAAAGCCCTGGCGGACATGGAACGGGCCATCGGCGGCGCCTTCCCGGAGGTCAGCAAATGAACAAGCGTACCGTCATCTTACTTCTCGCTTTCTTCTTTGTCGCCGGGGCGGCGGTCCCGACGTTTCTGGTCGTGAACCCGGCCCACTGGACGTGGGCTGACCGATTCGCGAAGCAAATGCACGATGAAACCAACGGTGCCGCTGCCTCCGCCGAAGCCAAGCAGCTATGGACCTGCGGCATGCACCCGCAGGTGATCGAGGACCACCCCGGCAATTGCCCCATCTGCGGCATGAAGCTGGTGCCGCTCAAGCAGACGACGGGCGCGGCCGCGTCCACCACGGCTGCCGGAAGTGACAGTAGCCAGGGCGAGCGCAAGATCAAGTACTGGCGCGCGCCGATGGACCCGAACTACATCTCCGACAAGCCCGGCAAGTCGCCCATGGGGATGGACCTGGTTCCCGTCTACGAGGACGAGGCAGCCGGCGGCCAACGGCATTCGGGTGGACCCCGGCTTCCTGCAGAACTTCGCCGTGAGGACGGCGGTGGTCGAGAAAGGATCGATCCCGATCGACATCCGCACGGTCGGGACGCTTACCTACAACGAGAAGAACATCGCCTCTATCAATACGAAGTTCGAGGGCTGGATCGAGAAGGCCTACGTCAACTACGTCGGCGAGCCGGTCAAGAAAGGACAGGTGCTGTTCGAGATCTACAGCCCGCAACTCGTGACCACCCAGCAGGAGTATCTGGCGGCGCTCGACTACGTCCGGCAGCTCGAAGGGAAGGCCGAGCCGGACGCCGTCGCAGCGGGCGCGATCGCTGCTCGAGGCCGCCCGGGAACGGCTGCGCTACTGGGACATCACGGAACAGCAGATTGACGAACTTGCCGACAGCCGGCAGACGTGACCCGTACCCTGAAGATCTTCTCGCCGGTCTCCGGCGTGGTGGTCCAGAAGATGGACCAGTCGCTCGAAGGGATGAAGATGACGCCGGGGATGAATGTCTTCAAGATCGCCGACCTCTCCACCGTCTGGGCCGAGATCGAGGTGTACGAGTATCAGCTACAGCACGTGCGGCTGGGCCAGACGGCCGACATCACGGTGGACGCGTTTCCCGGACGCACCTGGACGGGCAAGATCATCTATCTGGACCCGACGGTCGACCAGCAGACGCGGACGCTGAAGGCCTTCGTCGAGATCGCGAACAGCGACGGCAGAGCTCCGCCCGGAGATGTACGCAAACGTGGAGATCAGCACGCCGGCGGTGTCCGGGGCCGTGAAGGTTCCCGAGCAGGCGGTGATTCACACCGGCGAGCGAAGCATCGTGATCGTCCAGCAGGCCGAAGGGGTCTTCGAGCCGCGCGAGGTCGAGCTGGGCAGCACCGGCGACGGCTACCAGGAGGTCCGGCAGCGGGCTCAAGGCGGGCGAGGTGATCGTCACTTCGTCGCAGTTCCTGATCGACTCGGAAAGCAACCTGAAGGCGGCCATTCAGAAGATGCTGGCGACCCGGTCGCGGCGACCAGGGGCAGGACAGCAGCATGCCGCCCGGACGGCCCGGAGCACCAGCACTAGGGAGGACGAATGTTCGCCAGAATCATCGAGTGGTCGATCACAGAACAAGTTCCTGGTCCTGCTGACGACGGTCTTCCTGATCTTCGCCGGGATCTACTCGCTGCGGCAGACGCCGCTGGATGCGATCCCGGACCTCTCCGACGTCCAGGTGATCATCTACACCGAGTATCCCGGCCAGGCGCCGCAGATCGTCGAGGACCAGGTCACCTATCCGCTCACGACGCAGATGCTGGCGGTGCCGTATGCCAAGGTGGTGCGCGGCTACTCGTTCTTCGGCTTCTCGTTCGTCTACATCATCTTCGAGGACGGGACGGACATGTACTGGGCGCGCAGCCGCGTGCTCGAGTATCTGAACTACGTCTCGGGCCGCCTGCCGAGAGGCGTCACGCCGACGCTTGGGCCGGACGCCACCGGCGTGGGCTGGGCCTTCATGTACGCGCTCAAGTCGGACCGGCACGACCTGGCGGAGCTGCGAAGCCTCCAGGACTGGTACCTGAAGTACGAGCTGACGAGCGTCCCGGGCGTTTCCGAGGTCGCCAGCATCGGCGGCTTCGTCCGGCAGTACCAGATCACCGTCGATCCCGAACAAGCTGCGCGGCTACAACATCCCGATCTCGAAGATCCGGGCGGCGGTCCAGCGCAGCAACAACGACGTCGGCGGGCGGCTGCTGGAGGTGGCCGAGAAGGAGTTCATGATCCGCGGCCTCGGCTACATCAAGTCGCTCGACGACGTGCGCAAGATTGCGCTGGGCGTCGGACGGGAATGGGACGCCGATCCTGCTGCGGGACGTGGCCAACGTGCAGTACGGGCCGGAGATCCGCCGCGGGCTCGCGGACTGGAACGGCGAGGGCGAGACGGTCGGCGGCATCGTCGTGGTGCGGTACGGCGCCAACGCCCGGCAGGTGATCGAAGACGTCAAGGCGAAGCTGGCGGAGCTGAAGACGGGCCTGCCCGAGGGCGTCGAGATCAAGGTCGCCTACGACCGGACGTGCGCTGATCGAGCGCGCGGTCGACACGCTGAAGGGAAAGCTGCTCGAGGAGAGCATCGTCGTCGCGCTCGTCTGCATCATCTTCCTGCTCCACTTCCGCAGCGCGCTGGTGGCGATCATCACCCTGCCGGTGGCGGTCCTGATGGCGTTCATCGTGATGCACCAGCAGGGCATCAACGCCAACATCATGTCGCTGGGAGGGATCGCGATCGCCATCGGGGCCATGGTGGACGCGGCGATCATCATGATCGAGAACGCCCACAAGCATCTCGAGCGCGACGCCGGCAAGAAGCCGCACTGGAAGATCATCTCGGATGCGGCCACCGAGGTGGGGCCGGCGCTGTTCTACTCGCTGCTGGTGATCACCGTGTCGTTCATCCGGTCTTCACGCTGCGAGGCGCAGGAGGGCCGGCTGTTCAAGCCGCTGGCGTTCACCAAGACTTACTCGATGGCGGCGGCGGCGTTGCTGTCGATCACGCTGGTGCCGGTGCTGATGGGCTACTTGATCCGCGGCGGATCCTGCCCGAGCACAAGAACCCGCATCAACCGCTTGCTGATCTGGATCTACCACCCGTGCTCGAAGTTGTGATGCGGTTCAAGTGGCCGGTGCTTGATCGCTCGCCGTGCTCGTTGTGGCGGTGACGGTCATTCCCTTACAGCCAGCTCGGCTCGGAGTTCATGCCGCCGCTGTGGGAGGGCGACCTGCTCTACATGCCGACCACGCTGCCCGGCATCTCCATCACCAAGGCGCGCGAGATCCTGCAACAGACCGACAAGATCATCAAGACCTTCCCCGAGGTCGACCATGTGTTCGGCAAGATCGGGCGCGCGGAAACGGCCACCGATCCGGCGCCGCTGTCGATGATCGAGACCACCATCACGCTGAAGCCGGAGAGCGAATGGCGCCCGGGCATGACGCCGGACAAGCTGACCGACGAGATGAACGCCGCCATTCAGGTCCCGGGCTGACCAACGCCTGGACGATGCCGATCAAGACGCGCATCGACATGCTCTCCACCGGCATCAAGACGCCGGTCGGCATCAAGCTCGCGGGGCCGGACCTGAACGTGCTCGAAGACCTGGGCAAGCGAGGTCGAGGCGGTGGTGCGCAACGTCCCCGGCACACTGAGCGTCTACGCCGAGCGCGTCATGGGGGGCAACTACCTCGACTTCGACATCAACCGGGATGCGATCGCCCGCTACGGCCTGACCGTGGGCGACGTCCAGGACGTGATCCAGTCGGCGATCGGCGGCATGAACGTGACGACCACCGTGGAGGGTCTGGAACGCTATCCCGGTCAACCTGCGCTACAGCCGCGAACTGCGCGACGATCTGCCCGCCCTGCGCGCGGTCCTGGTGCCGACACCCGAACGGCCAGCACATCCCGCTGGGCCAACTGGTGGACATCCGGTACGTCGTCGGCCCGCCGGCGATCAAGAGCGAGAACGCCCGGCCGAACGCCTGGATCTACGTGGATCTGCGCGGCATCGACGTCGGCACCTACGTCAGGAACGCGCAGAAGGTGGTCAGCGAGACAGGTGCAACTGCCCCCCGGCTACACGATCAACTGGAGCGGCCAGTACGAGTACATGCAGCGGGCCGCAGCAGCGGCTGATGTACGTGATCCCCCTGACGATGGTGATCATCTTCGTGATCATCTTCATCAACACCAAGTCGCTCATCAAGACGGCGATCGTGTTTCTGGCGGTGCCGTTCTCGCTGGTGGGGGCCATCTGGCTCATCTACCTGCTCGGCTACAACATGAGCATCGCCGTCTGGGTCGGCATCATCGCGCTTGCCGGACTCGACGCGGAGACGGGCGTGGTGATGCTGCTCTACCTCGACCAGGCCTATCGAGGATTTCAAGCGCAAGCGGCATGCTCCGGCAACCGCAACGACCTCGCCGACGCCGTCTACGAAGGGGCGGTGAAGCGCGTCCGGCCGAAGATCATGACCATCAGCGTGATCGTCGCCGGGCTGCTGCCGATCCTGTGGAGCCACGGCACCGGCGCCGACGTGATGAAGCGCATCGCGACGCCGATGGTCGGCGGCGTGGTCACCTCCGGCATCATGGAGCTGCTGATCTACCCGATCATCTTCTACCTCTGGCGTTCGACCAAGCTGCCGAAGGCCGGTAAGTTCACCGGATTCCACCACCTGAAGGAGGCGTCATGAGACCACTCATCCTGTTGTCTGTTGACCGTGTCCGTGCTTGGCGCCGAGACGTTCCCGGCCATCCATAAGAACCTCGCCTGGCGGGACGGGAAAGGGACCATCGAGATCACCGGGAACGGGATTACCTTCCACACCGGCGATAAAGACGAGCAGCCGCTTCACTGGGGATGGCTCGACATCCAGTACTTCGACCGGATCAGTGAGACGGAGTTCAACATTCTCACCTACCAGGACCAGACGCGCTTCCTCGGCCGCGACAAGTCCTACCGGTTCGTGCTGACGGACGGTATGCTCTCCGACAAGCTGTTCGCGATGATCAGCGAGAAGCTGGGCCGGCCGGTGACGAACCGCGTCGTCGAGACGCCGGAAAAGGTCCTCTACGAGGTGCCGGTGAAGCATCAGCATCCGTTCGGTGGGTGCGAGGGGGTGCTCGAATTCACCGAGGACGCCATCTACTATGTGACCGATCACCAGGAAGACGCCCGCGAGTGGCTGCTGGCCCGCGACGTCAACTCGGTCTGGTCCGCCGACCGGTACCGGCTCGAGATTCACGTCTACGACAACAACCGCCGGGAGTTCAGCCGGACCCGGATATTCAAGTTCGACCTCAAGGCGCCGCTCGACCAGACTCTGTACCGAAATCTGAAATTGAAGCTGTACGAGCTTGAAGCCGCGCATCGTCCGCTCGCCACCGGCATCGATATTGGTGGAGAATAGAAAAAAGGGGATGCGGATATGAGTAGGACTGCGGTCGCAACGGGCTTGGCGATCCTGATCCTCGTCGGGGCGGGCATTGCGTTCGTCGGCTGGAGGGTTCTTTCTTCGTCGCACGAGGAGGTGTGCCAAGCCTGCAAACGGCCCATGCACCTCATCAACAAGACCGTCGCCCTGGTAGACGGCGACAATCAAGAGGAGTTCTGCTGTCCGACGTGCGCCCGCACCTACGCTCGCCAAACCGGTCACTCCGTCAAGATCGTCGAGCTGACCGACTACGTCACGCGCACCTCGCTCGATCCCGCCAAGGCGGTCCTGGTGGAGGGCAGCGACGTCAACCCCTGCGTCCAACATGCCCATGAGATGACCCGGGAGCAGGACCGGCAGGTGATGGCTCTCGACTTCGATCGTTGCGCGCCGAGTGTCCTGGCTTTCGGCGACGCGAAGCTGGCCGAGGACTTCATCGCCACGCACGGCGGCGCGATGGTCCGACTCAACGCCTTTATGCGCCAGTAGGGGCACCGTCTCATAACCCTCGCCACGATCTCATACCAGCCTACGCAGTATTTCCGTGCCGAACGCGCGTGAGGCGGGCGCGGCCGGGAAACGGCGACCGCCAGCGCGACCATCCCCTAGAGATAGGGAAGGGAGACTGGATGAAGCTTTCCAGAGTCGCACTATGGGTCGTCACCGGTTTGGGATCGGTCGCACTCGCTGTGGCGCAGACACCGCCGAGTTCGGCAGCGCCGCAGACCAAGGCTGATCCGCCCGCGATGAACGGCGGTCAGCATGACGGGGTCAGATACATGGGCAACCACGATGGGCGCAGACCATGGCTTCAATGACCAGGTCGCGATCTGCTGACGGAGCTGCAGGACAATCTGTCCGCGCTGGAGACCGAGAGCCCGTCGGGGACCATGCACAACCAGATCGCCCAGGATCAGAAGCTGGTGGAGCAGTCGAGAACACGCTCAACGGGCATTGCGGCATGTCGATGGGGACGATGGGCGCGTATATGAACGGCCCAATGATGCAGGGGGTAACGCGATGGGCGGCTACATGATGGGGAACGGCATGATGGGAAACAACACGAGTGGGTCCTGACACCGAACTCCAACCGGCCGCAGCAGGAGAGCGACTCGATGTCGCCAGCGACCGGCTAAGAAGTAGCGGTATTGCTTCCGGTCCCCCCGGAGTAGGAAACAAGACAGGAAGGAGGCTATCAATGTATGCGAACGGATGGCATATGAATGGATGGCAACGGATGGTTCATTGGTGGCGGCATGTGGCTGTACTGGATCGCGCGATCGCCTTGATCGTCTTGTATCGGTCGTGATCGCCAGGGCGATGCAGCGTCCTCGATACGAGGATCGCTCTCGATACGAAGATCACTCGGCCGAAAAGATACTCAAGGAACGCTACGCCCGCGGCGAGATCACCAAGGAAGAATTCGATCAGTTAGCTGCCGACATTCGCCGGTAGCGGACACGCCAAACCAAGTTGGCTCAGTGAGTGCAATCGCCATGAGATGAGGTGAGACGCGGATGATTTGGATGGCCATGATAATGGGGCTCCCCGTGCTGGGGATCGCCTTGTTCTTCTTGTCCCCGTGGCAGGTGGCTCTCCCTTCTTACTTGATTCTCGTCGGCGCGTCCGTGTTGTTTGACTGGATGATGATGAGGGCGATGCGGCTGCCGGTCAAGACAGGGCTCGATGCTCTGATCGGGTCATCAGCCAGGGTGCTGGATTGGAGCGGTGACTCGGGGCAGGTCGCCTGGCGCAATGAAATCTGGCAGGCGAGGGCATCGGGCGCAGGACAGATCGAGGTGGGCGAGGACGTGACCGTCGAAGCTCTGTCCGAGCTGACACTTATCGTGCGGCCCGCTGGCGATGACAGTCAGCCAAACGTCACCACCGGACTTCCCGCTGCAACTGTTTAGGTGGAACACTTCCAACAAATCAAAGGATCCGCTCGAAGTTGGCTGATATGCGCCGTCGCCAGTGACGCCTTGCCTCAAGTCAGGCAGTTGCCGCAAGCTCATCCTTCAGAATCGGATTGCATAAGTGCCGAAATAGCAACAGGAAGAACATCCGACTCGACGATCCGGATGTTTGGAGAGGAACCTGCAAGTATATCGCTGCTCAAAAGGACTGCAAAGGAGGTTCAAAATCATGAAGAAGCTAACGCATAGTCGTATGGCATTGGTTGTCACTGGACTAGCCCTGACGGTGGCGGTAGGACGGCCGGGGCGAGGAAAAAACAACCCCAACGATGCTCGGCCCGGCCGAATGCATGGCCACATGATGTCCGGACACATGGGAACGTGGGGGAACATGGGGACGAACTGAGGCATGGGTT
Organism: Bryobacterales bacterium; assembly: GCA_963809945.1. Lineage (GTDB taxonomy): Bacteria > Acidobacteriota > Terriglobia > Bryobacterales > Bryobacteraceae > CAWELS01. The sequence continues at coordinate 172,405 of CAWELS010000050.1, forward strand.
GGATGAGAGGCCCGATGATGGACTGGATGCAGGAGCCCCTCGGCCGCTCGAGGGCGACGGCCTTCATGCTGCCGGAGATGGCCTCGGAACTGAATCTTTGCCTTCCAGACGGCCGAGTTGAGAGCGGCTTCAGGGACCAGTGGGTCAACGAAGAGGAAAAGACCGTCCGACAAGATAGATACTGCACGGCAGCAGTTGAATGACCTGCTGAAGCAGGGCACGCCCAAGGAGGCGCAGCTCAAGGGCGCCATGGACAAGATCGCGGACCTTCAGGCGGAAGACCTGCTCCGCGGCTATAAGACGGCCTCGCAGATAGCCGCGAAACTCACCAAGCAGCAGCGGGAGCATCTTCAAAACATGGACGCCAGTGAGCTGTGGAATGTGTGGCACGGGATGATGTCGAACATGAGCGTGAACCAGATGAGTCAGATGATGCGCTACATGTACACCCCGGCCGGCGCCGGCATGATGAACTGTGGCGGCGGCATGAGCGGCATGATGATGAGCGGCATGATGGGGCGTCGTCGGTAGCCGGGCAGTTTTGGCACGGCGCATCGCTCACAGCGAGTTAAATCCATCGGGAGCGCTAGAGCCAAAGGCTCTCCCGGGACCTGTCCTGCGTGAAGGTTTGACACGGAAAAGAGGTGAAACACATGCAAACCAGCACATCAGCACAATGGGGATTCTGGTGGATTGCGGCAGTGATGATCATCGCGGCTTCCTGGCTTCTGTATCGTTACGTCGCTCCCAAAGGCTGGCGGGAGTGGACACGGGCCGGCCTGGTCCAGGCATTTATCGTCTCCCTCTACGCGGAGATGTATGGCTTCCCGTTGACGATCTACGTCCTGACAACGTGGGTCGGGATCAATGTCTCGTGGCTCCACATGGGAGGACACCTCTGGGCCAATCTCCTGGGCTTCGGTGAAGCGGGCGAGATGGTCGAGATGGCCATCGGCCTGTCAATCGTCTTTATCGGAGTCTCGCTGCTGATTGAAGGGTGGAGAGAGGTATACCAGGCCCGCCGGGAGGGGCGGTTCGCGTCCGATAGGCTCTACTCGGTCGTTCGCCATCCGCAGTACACTGGCATCTTCCTCGCCCTGTTCGGGCAGTTGGTCCATTGGCCGACGATCCTGACGCTCGCGCTGTTTCCGGTGATCGTATGGGCCTACGTCCGCCTGGCACGGAAGGAAGAAAGGAAGATGATTGCGGCGTTTGGAGAAGAGTACCTTTCCTATCAACGCGGCGTCCCGGCGTTCTTCCCACGACGCCGGGAATGGCGGAGGGTGGCCCGTCTGCTCTCGGCGACAGAGAGTCCGACGCAGTAGCGCCCTCGAGGAACAAACGATGCACGGTCTGCTGCCATGGAACGGTAGCACGCCGTATGGAGGGAATTAAAAGATGAGTGCCGGCATTCTGCCAAGCAACAAGTGAAGGATCCGGTATGCGGCATGACTGTGGATCCCCGATCCGCTGGACATGAGGCTGAGTATCACGGACACCGCTACTACTTCTGCAGCGAACACTGCAAGGAGAAGTTCAGCGCCGACCCGAAGCACTACACCGCAGACAAGCCCGCCGGCGGAGCCCCCGTCGCCGAAGGCAACTACACCTGTCCCAAGCACCCGGAAGTCCGCCAGGACAAGCCCGGTGACTGCCCGAAGTGCGGCATGGCGCTCGAGGCGGCATCCCCCGCCCCGAAAGGGACGACCAATACACCTGTCCCATGCACCCGGAGGTGCGTCAGGACAAGCCGGGCGACTGCCCCAAGTGCGGCATGGCGCTCGAGCCCGAGATCGCCGGCTCCGGCGCCCGGCGCAGCGAGTACACCTGCCCGATGCACCCGGAGATCGTGCAGGACGAGCCCGGCGACTGCCCGAAATGCGGCATGGCGCTGGAGCCCCGCACCGTGGCCGCCGACGAAGAGGAGAATCCGGAGCTCGACCGACATGACCCGGCGGTTCTGGGTGGCCTTGGTGCTGACGTGCCGCCGTTCTGGTCTGGCCATGGGCGACATGCTGCCGGGGCAGTCCGCTGGCGCGAGCTGGCCTCGCGTCGCGACCTGCGATCTGGATCGAGCTCGTGCTGGCGACGCCGGTGGTGCTCTGGTGCGGCTGGCCGTTCTTCGTGCGCGGCTGGCAGTCGATCGTCAACCGCAGCCTGAACATGTTCACGCTGATCGGCCTCGGCGTCGGCGGTGGCCTACGTCTACAGCGTGGTCGCGACGCTTGCTCCCGGGGATCTTTCCGGCGTCGTTCCGGACGGCAGACGGCACGGTCGGCGGTCTACTTCGAGGCGGCCGCGGTGATCGTCGACGCTGGTGCTGCTGGGCCAGGTGCTGGAGCTGCGGGCGCGCAGCCAGACCGGCGCGGCCATCCGGGCGCTGCTGGGCCTGGCCCCCAAGACGGCGCGGCGTGATCGAGGACGACGGCGCGCGAGGAGGACGTGCCGCTCGAGCAGGTCGCAGGTCGGCGACCGGCTGCGCGTGCGCCCGGGCGAGAAGGTGCCGGTGGACGGCGTGGTGCTCGAAGGGCCAGCGTCGACGTCGACGAGTCGATGATCACCGGCGAGCCGATGCCGGTGGAGAAGGAGCCGGGCGACACGGTGATCGGCGCGACGGTCAACGGCGACCGGCGGCTTCGTGATGCGGGCCGAGCGGGTCGGCGGCGACACGCTGCTGGCGCAGATCGTCGCAGATGGTCGCCGAGGCCCAGCGCAGCCGGGCGCCGATCCAGCGGCTGGCCGACGTGGTGGCCGGCTACTTCGTGCCCGCGGTGGTCGGCGTCGCCGTGGTCACCTTCGTCGTCTGGGCGTCTGGTGGGCCCGAGCCGCGCGATGGCCTACGCGCTGGTCAACGCCGTGGCGGTGCTGATCATCGCCTGCCCGTGCGCGCTGGGGCTGGCGACGCCGATGTCGATCATGGTCGGCACCGGGCGAGGGCGCCACGACGGGCGTGCTGATCAAGAACGCCGAGGCGCTCGAGACCTGCGAGAAGGTCGACACGCTGGTGGTCGACAAGACCGGCACGCTGACCGAGGGCAAGCCGCAAGCTCGTGTCGCGTCGAGCCCGGCGAGGGGTTCGACGAGGACGAGCTGCTGCGCCTGGCGGCCAGCCTGGAGCGGGCAGCGAGCACCCGCTGGCCGCGGCGATCGTGGCCGGGGCGCAGGAACGCGGCGTGGCGCTCGCCGACGGCCGAGGACTTCGAGTCGCGTCACCGGCAAGGGCGTCACGCGGCAAGGTCGACGGCCGGGCCGTGGCGCTCGGCAACCAGGCGCTGATGGAGCGAGCTGGGGATCGACGTCGGCGGCGCTCGCCGAGCGGGCCGAGGCGCTGCGCGGCGGAGGGCCAGACGGTGATGTTCGTGGCCGTCGACGGCAAGCCGGCCGGGCTGCTCGGCGTGGCCGACCCGATCAAGGAGACCACGCCCGAGGCGATCGCGCCGCTGCACGACGAGGGCATCCGCATCGTCATGCTCACCGGCGACAGCCGCACCACGGCCGAGGCGGTGGCCGGACAAGCTGGGCATCGACGAGGTGAGGCCGAGGTGCTGCCCGAGGAGAAGGCCGAGATGGTCAAGCGAGCTGCAGGCCGAGGGCCGGTGTCGTGGCCATGGCCGGCGACGGCATCAACGACGCCCCGGCGCTGGCCGCAGGCCCAGGTCGGCATCGCCATGGGCACCGGCACCGACGTGGCCATGGAGAGCGCCGGCGTGACGCTGGTCAAGGGCGACCTGCGGCGGCATCGTCCGGGCCCGGCGGCTGAGCCGCGCGCACCATGCGCAACATCCGCCAGAACCTGTTCTTCGCCTTCGTCTACAACGCGCTCGGCGTCCCGATCGCCGCCGGGCGTGCTCTACCCGTTCTTCGGCCTGCTGCTGAGCCCGATGATCGCCGCCGCCGCGATGAGCTTCAGCTCGGTGTCGGTGATCAGCAACGCCCTGCGGCTGCGGACGGCACGTATCGAGGCCGGTGTGCTGATGCCGGACCTCGGCTCCCGGAACAGCCGGTTGCCTCATTTGCGGCAGCGAGCCGGCAGCGCGCGCCCCATTGCAGACACCCACAAAGGCCGACATCCGAGTTGGTCGACCTCATTTCAAGGACATAACCGGGATTGGCAAGCAGCGTGCAACCATTCGGTCCCGAAGTTTACATATTTCAGTTACGAAGAGGATCCGATGAAGAAACTTGCCTTGATTCTACTCGCAGTGGGCGGGGCCGTCGTTGCCGCACCGAATGCCCGGACATTCACCGGCGTGATCACCGACACGATGTGCGGCGCCAATCACAGGATGATGCACGTGACACCTTATCGAAGTGCGTTCGTGAGTGCGTCAAGATGGATCCGGCCAAATACAAGTACGCGCTGTACGACGGGAAACACGTCTATGTTCTGAGCGATCAGAAGGCACCCGCGGCCTACGCCGCCGAGAAGGTCAAGATCACCGGAACCCTCGACAGC
>CAWELS010000051.1:0-47186 GCA_963809945.1 Bryobacterales bacterium
GAATCTTGGAAGGCGGGCTTCAGCCCCGACTCCCCGGCGACTTTCATCCCTGTGGGAGGCCCGCGCCGGGCCATGGGGCTCCCTTCCCAACCGGTGCCGGCCTCCCGGCGATCCCCGGTATCCATTCACGTGCATTCACGTTTATTGACGGCCCATTAACGGCCCCAGGAGGACCACTATGTCGACTGACGCACAAATCACAGCCAACCGCGCCAACGCGCAGCTTTCCACCGGACCCCGCTCCGACGAGGGCAAGGCCCGGGTATCGCAGAACGCCGTCAGACACGGCCTCACCGCCCGCCAGCTCATCGTCCGCAACGGCGAGGAGAAGATCTTCGAGGAGTTCCAGCAAGACCTCTACCACCAGCTCAGCCCCGTCGGCGCCCTCGAAGAGGATCTCTTCCGCCAGCTCCTCCACGCTTCCTGGAACCTCCGCCGCATCCGTTACCTCGAAGCCGAGATGTACGAAACGACCGATCCGTTGCTCGACGACGCGGCCGAGCGCACCCTGGACCGCCTCGCCCGCCACCACGCCCGCTTCGAGCGCACCTACCACCGCGCCTTCCACAAGCTCGAGCAGGTCCAGACCAACCGCGGCTTACACGACTACTACATCGCCCAAACCCACGTCGAGCCCGGCGGAATCGCCGACATCAGAATACTGCTGAAACAAACCCAATCCGCGGCCCCCAAACCAGCCCCGGTCGGGGGTTTCGACGACTTTGATGACGACGAAGAGCTTGCTGGCCCGTCACTCGACCGGATCCGGACCATGATCCGGGAATCAATGGCCGGAAACGAGGCCGAAAAGGTCCGCTGACGCCCTCCAAACCGCCGCCCCGCCGCACCGGGAGAGCCCCAGGTACGCCCGGTATTGCGCCCCCCCACGGACGGTCCCCCGTGGCGGCCGGAGACGGCAACAATATTCATATGCCTGGCGCCCGCTCCGGTGCGTGGTCCCTTCTTGACGATCTTAAACAGATATTTTAATCTAGTGTTTAATTTGTCGCGATGAGTATCTCCCAAACGCCCGCCGGCCAGAGCACCCCCCCGGCCGCCCGGCTGTTCGGCCTGCTGAAGCCGTACCGCTGGCTGATCGCCGCCCTGGTGGCCCTGACCATTATCGCCAACGGCCTGAACCTGGTCGTGCCCCAGATCATTGCCCACGCCGTGGACGCGTTCGGGCAGCGGACGCTGGTGCTGTCGACCGTGATCTGGGAATTCGCCGCTGTCGCCCTGCTGGTCTTCGCCTTGGCGTATCTGCAGGCCATCGTGCAAACTTACGCCTCCGAGCGCGTGGCCCGGGATCTGCGCACCCGCATCGCCGCCAGGATTTCCACCCAGCCCTACGCCTACGTCGAGCAGGCGAGTCCGGCCAGGCTGTTGACCAACCTTACCTCCGACGTCGACTCCGTCAAGCTCTTCGTCTCCCAGGCCATCGCCTCCATCATCTCCTCGGTCTTCCTGATCCTCGGCGCCAGCGCGCTCCTGCTATCCATCAACTGGCGCCTCGGTCTCAGTGTCCTGGCCATCGTGCCGTTCATCGGGATCACGTTTCAACTGGTGCTGCGGAAGGTGCGGCCGCTGTTTCGCCGCGGGCAGGAGACCATCGACTGGCTCAATCGCGTGATCGGTGAAAGTATTCTCGCCTCGGCGCTGATCCGGCTGCTGAACACGCATCAGCTCGAGTACGCGAAGTTCCTCGAGGCGAACACGGAAGCGCTGAACATCGGCCTCTCCATCCTGCGGCTGTTTGCCGCCCTGATCCCGCTCATCACCATCGCCGCCAATCTGGCCACCGTCACGATTCTCTGGCTCGGGGGACGCCTGGTGATCGCCGGCGCCATGACGCTCGGCGAGTTCACGGCGTTCAACTCCTATCTCGCCATCCTGGTCTTTCCCATCATCCTGATTGGCTTCATGAGCAACGTCATTGCCCAGGCGATGGCCTCCTTCGGCCGCATCAGCGTGGTGCTGGATGCTCCCGAAGCGCCGCGGAAGGTGGGGCTGGTCCGCGACCTCCGCGGTGACGTCGAGGTCCGGAACGTCTCACTGGTCCTCGGCGAGAAGAACGTTCTCCGCGACGTGTCCTTGTCCATCCCGGCCGGATCCCGCACGGCCATCATCGGTCCGACGGCGGCCGGCAAAACACAGCTGCTCTATCTGTTGATGGGCCTGCTGCCTCCCACCGGGGGCGGCATCTTCTACGATGGTGAACCGGTCGGCGCCTTCGACAAGGATTCGCTGCACAAGCAGGTTGGGCTGGTGTTTCAGGACAGCGTCATGTTCAATCTGACGCTGCGTGAAAACATCGCCTTCAGCGCCACAGTGCGGCCGGAGGATATGGACCGGGCCATCGCCACGGCCGAACTCGGCGGACTGCTCTCGAGCCTCCCGCAGGGCCTCGAGACGATCGCCTCCGAGCGCGGCACCAGCCTCTCCGGCGGCCAGAAGCAGCGCATCATGCTGGCTCGGGCCCTGGCGCTCAACCCGCGTGTGCTCCTGCTCGACGATTTCACCGCGCGTGTGGATCCCGCCACCGAGCGGTCCATTCTTGCTAATGTTCACCAGAACTATCCCGGCATCACGCTGGTGTCGATAACTCAGAAAATAACGTCGGTCGCCGACTATGAACAGATCATCCTGCTGATGGAGGGGGAAGTCCTGGCCATGGGAACGCACCAGGCGTTGATGGAGGCTTCGCCGGAGTATGTCCAGCTCTTCCACTCCCAGCGCAGCACCAGCCACTATGAATTACACTCTTGACACCGGCGGGCGGCCGAAGGCGGCGGCGTCTCTTCGAAGCGGGATCAAACGCTTCCGGCCGCTGTTCGCCGGGGAACGGCGCTACCTCATCGCCGCCGTCGCGGCCATCACCGTCAGCTCGGTCACCTCGCTGGTGGCGCCCGCTCTAATTGCGCACACCATCGATACCTACATTGCAGTGGGCGATGCGAGCGGCCTCGCGCACTACGCCCTGTTGGTGCTGGCCGTGTATCTCGCCAGTGTATCGGCCAGTTACCTTCAAATCCGCACCATGGGCGGCGTGGGGCGCCGCATTCTGTTCAAGCTGAGAAACACGCTGTTCGTGAAGCTCCAGGCCCTGCCGGTCGCCTTCTTCAATCAGAACAAGGCCGGCGACCTGATCTCGCGCCTGAACAACGACACCGATAAGCTCAACCAGTTCGTCTCCCAGGCGCTGATGCAATTCGTCGGCAGCCTGTTCCTGATGACCGGCGCGGCGATCTTCCTCCTGAGCCTCAGTCCCCGCCTGGGCCTGGCCGCCCTGTTGCCGGCCATCGGTGTCCTCCTGTTCAGCCGTACCACGGCGGGGTGGATTCAACAGCGGAACATGCGCAGCCTGCAGGCGCTCGGCGGGATGAGCTCGGAAGTGCAGGAAGGCCTGAGCAACTTCCGGGTAATTGCCGCCTTCAATCGCAGCGATTACTTCCGCGCCCGGTTCGAGGCGGCTAACGAGCGCAACTTCACCGCCTCTCTCCGATCGGGCTACGCCAACGGCGTCCTGATGCCGCTGTATGGATTCGCCTCGCACGCGGCGCAGCTTCTCGTCGTGGCCTACGGGATCTATCTGATCGGCCATGGCCTCGCCACGATCGGCCTGCTGATCGCCTTCCTGCTCTACGTGAGCAATTTCTACGGACCGCTGCGGCAGCTCGCGTCGGTTTGGACGTCCTTCCAAATGGCGCTGGCCGCGATCGACCGTATCTCGGACGTGCTCGCGCTTGAATCCAATATGCCGGTCGTAGCGGCGGCGCCGGCCGCCTCCGAAGCGGTCCTCGAATTCCGCGGCGTCAGCTTCCACTATCCGGGCGGGAGCGAGGTGCTGCGGGACATCAGCTTCGTATTGGAGAAGGGCAAGGCGTACGCCATGGTCGGCCCGACGGGCGGCGGCAAAACCACCACCGCGCTGCTGATGGCGCGCCTGTACGACCCGAGCGAAGGGTCGGTGCTGCTGGGCGGGCGCGACATCCGCTCTTATACGCCCGGCGAGCGCACCCACAAAATCGGCTTCATCCTGCAGGAGCCGCTGTTGTTCAGCGGCACGGTCCGCGACAACCTGCTCTACGGGAATGAGAAGTATCGGGACGCATCGAGCGAGCAGCTCCGCAAAGTCCTGGAGGAAGCCAACCTCGCCCGCCTGCTGTCGCGGTTCGCCGAGGGGCTCGACACGAAGGTGGTGACCGGGGGAGACAGCATCAGCCTGGGGCAGAAGCAGCTCATCGCCTTCATGCGGGCCGTGTTGCGCGAGCCGGAACTGCTCATCCTGGACGAAGCCACGGCCAACATCGATACCGTCACCGAGGGCCTGTTGCAGGATATCCTGGCCAAGCTGCCGGCGGCGACCACCAAGGTGATCATCGCCCACCGCCTCAATACCATCGACAACGTGGACCAGATCTTCTTCGTGAATTCGGGCGTCATCACGCCGGCCGGCTCGCTCGAACACGCGGTCGACATGCTGCTTCACGAAAAGCGGGAGCGTTAGCGTGGTGTCTCGGAAGTTCGTGGAGCGGTGGGGCCGCCCCACGCGATCTAGGGCCAACTGGCTACGGATTTCTGGGACAGCACACCAGCGATGAGCGTGCGGCATAACAAAGCGGACAACCCCCCGGCCTCCAAACCAGCCGACAATACGAGAACCCGGCTGCTCGACGCCGCGGCCGAAGTCTTCGCCGAGCGCGGCTTCGACAAAGCGACCATCCGCGAGATCTGCCGCCGCGCCGGATCGAACGTGGCGCTGGTCAACTATCACTTCGGCGACAAGCTGGAACTCTATACGGAGGTGTTTCGCCGGTCGCTCCAGTGCGGGTCAAAGCCGGTGCCCGCGCTGCCTCCCGCCACCACGGAGCCGGCGGTCGCGCTACGCCAGATCGTGGACGCCATGCTCGAGCGGGCGTTCGAGAAGAGAGATGACACGAACCTCCGCTACCGCCTGATGCTGCACGAATTCGCCCGGCCGAGCGTCGCCATGGCCCGCGTGGTGGACGTCGCGCTCCGCCCCGTCTACGAGCGTTTGTGTGAAATTGTGGGGGCCCTGCTGGAACGGCCGCCGCGTCATCGAACCACCCGGTTGTGCGTGCACGGCATTCTCGGCCAGGTGGCCCACTTCTCGCACTCCGGACGGATCCTCGACCTGCTATGGCCCCAGATGCAGATGACGGCTCCGCAGCGGAAGATGGTCGCGCAGCACATCACGGAATCCACCCTTGCCTATCTGCGGGAGTGCCGGGTCGGCCGCCACCGCCCGCCCGGACGCGGCGCCCGGAAGAATAGTACGAAATAGGCGCCGGCAGTCGGAAGCGGCGCCGAGCGAAAGCGGATCGGGCAGCATCGCGGGTCCCAAAGGCCCCGGGACGATGGCCCCTGCTTTCGATTTCGGCGCCGTCACAGAACGTGTCGGCCGCGCTGTTTACGCGGTCGCGAGCTGCGCCACCGTATAGGACCGGGCCGGCAGCTTGAACGTCATTCGGGCGCCCGGCTGCGGCGCATCCAGGGCTTGCGGCACTACCCGTTTGGGATTCTCGAAGGTGTTGAACGCCTTGAGATCCGATCCGGTCAGCGTCTGGCAGGCCAGCACACGAGTACGGCACGGGGTCGCGCCACTCGATCGTGACCTCGCGTTCGTTGTCGAGGTCCCGGTTCAGCAGGAACAACGCGACGCGGCCGTTGGCGGGGTCGATGCGTGGCGACCACGTCCAGGTACGGCACCTGCATCGTCGCGGGCGAGGTCGCGCCCGCGCCCGTCGGCTCTGGATGGGGTAGGTCGTCCGACTCGATCAGCAAGTCGAGCACCCGGCCGCGCGCGTACTCGAGCCCCAGGCGTAGGGATAGTAAATGCTCTGGCGGAGCACGCTGGTCTCATTCGTCACCAGCGGCGCGATCACGTTGAGGATCTGGGCCAGGCAGGCCGACCCGAACCCGCTCGGACTCGCCGCAGCAGCGTGTTGATGAAGCCGCCCACCAGCAGCGCGTCTTCGAGGTTGTAGACCTCCTCCAGCAGATGCGGCGCGAATCGTCCGCTGCCCGTCCCGGCAAAGCGCCGCTGCGGGCGCGGTACCAGACGTTCCACTCGTCGAACGACAGCCAGAGCCGCTTCGGCGACTTCAGCGTCCCTGGACATAGTCGCAGACCGCCGCGATCTCCTGGATCTGCGTATCCATGTCGAGGTTCATGGCCAGGTAGCGGGACGTCTCGTCGCCGGTCAGTTCGTCCGTGTTGCCGTAGTAGTTGTGCAGCGAGATGCCGTCCACCTGGTCGTAGCATTCCTCGAGCACCTCGCGGTCCCACGTCAGGTAGGTCGGGCAGGATGCGTGTTGCTCGAGCCGCAGGCGATCAACTGGGCCTCGGGGGTCGATGACGCGGATCTGCCGGGCCGCGTCGCGCGCCTTGCGGCCGTACTCGCGCGACCGGCATATGGCCCATCTGCCACGGACCGTCCATCTCGTTGCCCATGCACCAGTACGCACGTTATAGGGCTGCTCGTAGCCGTGCGCGCGGCGCAGGTCGCTCCATTTGGTGCCCTTGTCGATGTTGCAGTACTCGACCAGGGCGACGGCCGTTTCCGGCGTGCCCGTGCCCAGGTTGAAGCCGAGCAGCGGCTCGGTGTCGACCAGCCGGCACCACTCCATGAATTCGTTGGTGCCGAACTGATTCGTCTCGAGCGAGTTCCAGGCGCGTTCGAGCACCGTGGGCCGCTGGTCCTTCGGCCCGACGCCATCCAGCCAGTTGTAGCCGGAGACGAAGTTGCCGCCCGGGATAGCGGATGATCGGCACGCCGAGTTCCTTGATCTCGCGGATCACATCGCTTGCGGAACCATGCGCGTCGGCGAGCTGTCGAGCCCGGTTCGTACACGCCGGTGTAGACGGCCCGCCCAAGGTGCTCGAGAAACGAGCCGAGCAGCCGGCGGTCCATCTCCGCGCGGATTCGAGATTGATTGACGACGACCCTCGTGGGGCCGCTGGTCTGCGCGTAGCCGAGCGCGCCGAGCCATGTGCCGGCGGCCAGCGCCGCGCTGGATGAAGAGATCTGTTTCAGGAATTGACGTCGATTTGATGCGGACATGATGACTCCGTAAGTTGGTCGCACCAGTCTACCGTACTCGGCGGCCCGATCCACTACTGGATCGCGACGGTGACGCCCGGCGGACTGCTCTTGTCGCCGATGCTGATCGTGATCGGAATGGCGCTGCCCGTGGCCGCTTCGAGAGGAACCTTGGCGTTAATCTGGATGAGCCCGGCGACCAGGCCCGGCGCCGCGCCGGCGTAATCGATCGACGCTTCCAGGCCCCCCACGAAGACCTTCACCGGCAGCACCGGCTTCGCCAACGTGCCGGTCGCCAGGTGGCCGTCGAGGCCGGTCGGATTCGTCTGGCCTTCACCGGTCGCGTAGATCTGCAGCACGGAGCCCCGGGCGGCGGGGTTCTCCGGCGTGTTGAGCGTGAAGTCCTGGTTCTGGACTGCGCCCGCGCCGCGCCCTACCGAGCCCACCGTGAAGATGGCCGGGGCCGATGCGGCAACCGGCGCCGTGAGTGGGGCCGTGTCCACGCCGAGGTAGCGCACCCGGACAACGGTCGTCTCGTGACCGGCGACGGCGTAGGGAACGATCGTGTTGACCTGCCCGCGGACCGTCGAAATGACCGGCGCGGGACTGCCGTCAAAGAAGACCTCGGTCCCGGCCAGCTCGGTGCCGAACGCGTCGCCGGTGCCGACGTCGTAGATGGCCAGCGCGTCCGGACCGAGGCCGTCGCCGAACAGCGAGACGATCTCGCCCGGCGACACCGGACCCGGTGCGAAGCTGGCGCCGTTTACCAGTCCGCTCAGGGAAATGCACGGAGGCGCCGGCGCCGCGCCGTCGTCGACCCGCGCCACGAAGGCGTCCGAGCCGCCCGCGTATCCCCCGGCGAGCGACCCTCGGAACGCTCCCGCCGTGGTCGGAAAGCCGGTTGACCAGGTCTGGCCCGCGATGACGCTGCCACCATTGGGGCCCACCGCCACGGCCGAACCGGTATCGCTGTCCCGGCCTCCGAGGAAGAACGAATAGTCGAGCGACGCGCCGCCCTCGGCGATCCTGGCGACGAACGCATCGCTCGCGCCGCCGAACCCCGTCTGGCAGGCGGCCCCGGACGCCGGGAAGTCGGCCGACCCGGTGACGCCGGCCACATGGACCGCGCCGTTTGCGCCCACCGCGACCCCGAGCCCCTGGTCCTCGCCCGACCCGCCCAGGAACGTCGACCACGCGAGCGCCGAACCGGAGGCGTCGAGCATCGTGACGAAAGCATCCGTGAAGGCGCCGCCGTCGGCCTGCTGCCCGGCAAACGCGCCCGGAGTAACCGGGAAATCGGGCGAGTAAGTGAAGCCGGTAACTACGGCCTGTCCGCCGGCAGTCACGGCAATGCCGCGGACGGTGTCGGCGTCCGACCCGCCAAGATACGTCGAGTAGTCGAGCGACGATCCATCCGTCGCGAGCCGCGCCACGAAACCGTCTTCCTGGTCGCCGCCGCCGCTGGTGCGGAACGCCCCCGGGGTGACCGGGAAGTCCGGCGACAGCGTCACCCCGCCGACGTAGGCATGGCCCGCCCCATCGACGGCGATCGCCTGCGGCTCGTCGTTGGCGGAACCGCAGAGGCGCGTTGCGTACATGTAGGCAGAGCCGTTCGGCGTGAGCTTCGAGACGAATCCGCCGAAGCCGGTGCCCTGGCAGAACGTCTGAAACGGACCGCCGGCGGTCCGCAGCGTGGAGTCGGAGAAGCCGGTGACATAGGCGCTGCCCGCGCTGTCGACCGCGATGCCGCTGATGGTGTCGGTGAACGAGCCGCCCACGTAAGTCGAGTAGACGAGCGACGCGCCGTCCGGCGATAGCTTGGTCACGAAGCCGTCGGGGAAAGAACCGATCGAGGCGTTGAAGACCTGCAGCGCGCCGAACGTGGTCGGGAAATTGGACGACTGCGTTTCACCGGCCACGTAGATGTTCCCCCCGGCGTCCAGCGCGAGGCCGCGGGCGACGTCGGTGTCCGTGCCGCCGAGGAAAGTGGAGGAGAGCACGGTCGTGCCGTCGGCCGAGAGCCGCGTGACAAAGGCGTCGCTGGGGAAACCGTCGGCGTTGTAGGCCGGCTGGTAGGCGCCCGCGACGGTGGGGAAGTCGGCGGAGGCCGTCACACCGGCGACGTAGATGGTGCCGTCGGAACCGGTGGCCACAGCGTGCGCTTCTTCCAGGCCGCTGCCGCCGAGGAAAGTGGAGAAGCGGATCACCGGATCGATGGTCAACTCGCGGCCGGCGTCGTAGTCGCCGAGCGCCAGCCGGACGGTGCCGTCGTCGTCGATCGCGTAGTCCGCCGTCACCGGTACGCGGCCCGCTATCGAGTCCTGCCAGGCGATGGGATGATGCTGCCGCAGCCGGCCGGCGGGCGTGTCGATGAGCAAGTCGCCCGTCTCATCGAGGGTCAGCCGGCCGGCGCCGGCAAGCGACAGGCGGATGGCGTGCGGATCGGCTCCCGGCGCCACGACGAAGTCGTACTCGAGCCGGCCGGCCTGTCCATAGTAGACGACGTCGATCCCGTGGTAGACACCGCTCGCCCGAACCCGAGACCAGGTCGGGATATCGGTCTGCCACCGCCCGGGGTCGCGCCCGCGGAAGTAGTGGACCCGGCCCGGCAAGGCATCCGCGGCGATGAGTGCGACATTGGTCCGCGCGCCAAGCAGATCCAGCCGCAGCGACGCCGGACTCTTCGGGCCAAAAAGCGAGAACGTTACACCGTCCGGTGTCAGGAAAACTGTCTGTCCAGCCGCACGGGCCAGGAATCGAACGGGCGCGGCGGCCTGACCGCGATTGGCCTCAAACGCCAGCGCCCCCTGGTTCCACGCGCCGGCCGAGGCTTGTGTTACGGCCAGTAGCACGAGACAGAGAATGATCGCGGGGCGCCCACGGCGGTCCCCGTAAGGCGGACGTCCCCGTCCGCGGCCGGCCTCCCGGTCGGCCATCCGCGACCCACGCGAATCGGCAACTCGCGCGACCGGGAGGTCGCGCGCGGGCGCGGACGCTCGCCTTACAAAGAACTGCCGGCCCAAGGGCTCGCCGCGCACTGAACGCTCGCACTCAGACATTCCGCTCTCGCTGTTTGGCACCTATTGACCCTCGATCGTGACTTCCGCGGAAATCGGGCCGGTCTGGATCTGGAAGACATTCTCTCCGGGCGACGGGCCGAGGCGCAGGTCCACTTCATACAGCCCCGGGGACTCACGGTCGCGTGAGAATACCGCGATGACGGAGCCGCCGCCCGACGTGGCCTTGACCGACGGATCCGGTTGCAGCAGCGGTATGCCGGAGGAATCGACCACCCGGAACAGAATCGCGCTCGCCACCAGGGCGCCCGCCGATCCCGTCTCGTCGGCGGCCACGATGTTCACGTACGCCGGCGTCGGCGACGGAATCGCGTACCAGTAAGGAATATGGATGTCGCTGCCGGCATGGCCGCCGTGGACCCAGATGTAGCCCTGATAGTCTCCGGGAGGCAGTCCGGACGGCGCCAGGCTGAGGGTGGTGGAGGCCGCCTTCCCCGCCGGGATCGCGAGCACCGCATCGGCCGGCGCGGGCGTGGTGCCGGAGTCGAATGGCTGCACCGTGATCGTGTAGGTCTCCGCCGCCGTGCCGAGGTTCGAGATCGTCAGGCGCTTGCTCAGCTCTCCGGTGGTGTCGCCGAAGCTGATCGAGACCGGATAGGCGGCCACCGTCGTCGCCATCGAGCGGTCCAGGTCCAGGACGCCTCCGCCGGTGTCCTGGATGGGCGCCGGACCGGCCCCGGTCAGGATCAGCGGATCGGCCGCATTGGTGATCAGGGAATGATAGTTGCGGACCGGGTAGCCGGGCCGGGCCGCCATCAGCACGGCCACCGCCCCGGCGACGATCGGCGACGAGAAGCTGGTCCCCTGGACGATCCGATAGCCGCCGCCGGGCGCCGCCGTATTGAGCGCCGCGCCCACGGCCGAGACGTCGGGCTTGATGGCCAGGTCCGGACTCGGGCCGCGCGAGGAGAAGTTGGCGAGGCGATTCGGATCCACCGCCTGGACGATGTTGAAGCTGACGGTCCCGGTGGCGTCCGGATGGGCGGCGAGGGCGCTCTTGATCGCCAGGCCGTCCGCGTGGCTCACCATCACGCCGGGTAGCGTGGCGGCGCCCACCGCCATGACGATCGCCTCCGGCCGGGCGGCGTCGGTATAGATGACGGCGCCGATGGCTCCGGCGGCCTGCACGTTGTTCAGCTTCTCCTCGAACAGGCAGGTGCCGCGGAGAATGAAGGCAATGTCGCCGGCCAGGCTCCCCGGAGAGAAGGTCCCGCAGGCCAGTCCGGTGGGGTCGAGCCCGGCCACGTCCCGGACCGGCGCCGAGAGCGGAGCATCGGGCAGCGGGCCGTCGCCCTCGAGGGCCGTGTATTGGTCACCGGTTGAAAGCTCGAACTGCGACGCTACGATCCGGTCGTTCCAGGTGGCGCCGACGGCGATAACCGAGGAGGGGCTGGCCAGGTCGCTGAGCGTGAACGGGTTTGGGCCGAGGTTCCCCGCCGACGTCACTACGGCCACGCCCATCGCGGCCAGCCGGTCGGCCACCCGCACGAAGATATCGTCCGCGGAGCGGGGCGAGACGGCGCTGCCAATGCTGATGTTCAGGACGTCCATGCCGTCGCGGACGGCATCGTCCATGGCTTTCAGAATCATGTCGGTCCGCGTGGAGCCGGTGGCGCGGAGCACCTTGTAGCTGCCGAGCCAGGCCTTCGGCGCCACACCGCTGATGGTCCCGCCTTCCACGTCGCGCTGGACGCCGGCCGCCGCCATCGCCACGCCCGTTCCGTGCCCCTCGAGGTCATCGGCCCCTTCGGCGGAACCGAAGAAGAGTGACGTATAGTCCCGGGCGACGATGATCTTGTTGCTCGTGTAGGCGAGGTCCGAGGCGCTGTTGACTCGCGGGTAGCCCTCGGGCATGGGGATCGATGGATCGATGAAGCCAGGGTGGCTCGAGTCGATGCCGCTGTCGATGATGCCGATCTTGACGCCGACGCCGGCCCGGCTCTCGCCGCCCGCGCGCGCCCAGGCTTCCGGCACCTTGAGCAGCGGAAGCGCCCGCTCGAGCTGCGGCTCGATCCGCCGGACGCGATAGACACGCCGCACGCCGGCCAGGGTCCCGAGCCGATTCGCCCGCGATTCCGGCATCCGGACCAGCAGCGCATTGGCGACTGTATCCACCGCGTCGACCGGGGTCGCGCCGAGCTGCTCGAGTAGACGCCGCACGATCCGTTGCTGGTCATGGACGATGTTGAGGCTGCTCCGCAGGTTCGGGCGGGATGGTCGTTGGCCGTACTCGACGGCCTGCTCGGCCGGTGCGGCCGCGGTGAGCTCGACGATGTAGGCATCGGGGACGATCTGAGCGCTCACGCCGAGTGCCCAGAGGGCCAATAGTCCGGCGAGTACGGTCAGTTTCCGAAGGCTTGCCAGGGATGGAATCGAAACTGGTCCAATCATTCGTTTTTGCTCTGACCCGGTCGGCGCGGGCGGGCACTCGCGCCGCTCCCGAATGTCGGGAAACGGGAGCTATATCATTTCGGATGGCTCAACCCGATGCGGCGTTCCAACCTCTTTCAAGCCGGTCGCCCCGGGGGACGCGCCGATCGGTCCGCGACGGATCGGTCGATCCGCCTGACCCGCTGGTCATACTGATTCCTTCGAAGAACACGAGCCGCAAATCGCAACGCTGTCCGCAACTTGTGTTTTTCATCGTTCGATTATGGCGGACATCCGCCGCGGCGGTTCTGATCTTGTATGATAGCGCCGCGCAGCCGCCGTCCTCTTCGTTCCTCGGCGGGGGGCGCGCGGTTCCGCCCGATGTCTCTTTGGTTCTCGGGAAGCAGATCGGGGCCGAAGCCAAATACTCTTCCCATAGGCGGCCGTCGAACCGTGAGGCGGTCGTCCACGACCGCCCCGGCCACCGCCACCCGTCTCACCGGGGACATTGCGGGCGGCCTTCACGCATCCACCCTGAACTTTCCGCAGCAGTGTCCCCCGCAACGCGACCTCCGAGTTCGACCTGCCCTCCTCGCAGATATCTTGTAAGGGACTCATTTCCGCGGATCGACCGATCGGCCTTTCCGGCCACCGCCACCCGTTTCACCGGGGACATTGCGGGCTACCTTCACGCATCCGCCCTGAACTTTCCGCAGCAGTGTCCCCCCGCAACGCGACCTCCGAATGCGTCCCCGCGGCCAGGGAATCGCCCTGTCCCCGTATCCGTAGCGCCACTGAGTGGTGCGTCAAGGGATCGATCCTAGGTACGCCAACGAGGTGGATGAGCTCCGCATTCACCTTTCCTGACGACTATACCGGCGAGTGTTTGCCTCCCCGCCAACGCCAACGCTTTGCGCGCCATCGTGGTGAGCGGCAATTGCTCCAGTTCGGCCGGAGCAATCCAGGACCAGCCGGCCGGTTTGCGGCGTACCCGTGCCGGGTGTACCTGGACCCGGTAGTCGTGATTCGTGATCGAATGGCGGAAGCCGCCCAACGCCTTGCCCGGCTCGATCCCGGGAAGGTCGCCCGCCTCGGGCAGCTCCCAGAAGCCGGCCAGCCGGGTGGATGAGGCCGGTCGCTGCCGCAGCAGGAGACGGCCTCCGCGTTCGATCAGGAGTACGACGCGCTCTTCCCGGTGCATCCGGTCGCGGCGCAGCTTGACCGGGAGCTCATGCTGTGTGCCTTGGCGATAGGCGGAACAGTGGTCCGCGATGGGGCAGGGCAGGCACTTCGGCCGCTTTGGCAGGCAGATGGTAGCGCCAAGCTCCATGAGCGCCTGGTTGAACCGGCCGGGCGAGTGTTTGTCGAGCAGTTGCTGAGCGCGCCCGGCAATCCGGCGGCGGGTGACCGGGGATCCGATATCGCCCGGGTCGTTGTCGAGCCGGCTCAGGACGCGGAGAACGTTGCCGTCGACGGCGGCGTGCGGGAGGCCGAAGGCGATGCTGCCCACGGCGGCAGCGGTGTAGTCGCCGACACCAGCCAGGGCGCGAATCCCGTCGAGTTCGCGCGGGAAGCCGCCGGCCTCGACGATCTGCCGCGCGGCTTTCTGCAGGTTGCGCGCCCGGGAGTAGTAGCCGAGTCCGCTCCAGGCCGCGAGCAATTCTTGTTCCGGGGCGGCGGCGAGGGCATCGACGTCGGGGAAGCGCCGCAGGAAACGCTCGTAATAGGGAAGCACGGCGGCCACGCGCGTCTGCTGGAGCATGATCTCGGAAACCCAGATAGGGTAGGGATCACGCGTCTCGCGCCACGGAAGACGACGGTGATGCTGGTCATACCAACGGCCCAGGTGCTGGCGAATCTCTCTGTCGGAATCCACGGATATCTCGAGTGTAGCCTGCACGGATCGGCCGGTAGGTTGGGGAGGATTTGCATCCCGGGCGGAGCCCGTCCGGACCCTGCTCGGGGACCGCCTCTATGGCTGATGGTGAGGTGCGTCGGAAGACCTGCGATGTATGACCCGCTTGCTGGCGCGCGCGGTCCCGTACTGGGAATCAGTTGGCACGGAACTGCAACCGTCAGGGAACGCAGCATCCTGGTCGAAATCTGAGATGCGCCCCTCGGCGTCGGTCGAGCGACTCTGATACTTGGGGCCTGGTGCCCCCTGGTAACGGCGGGCCCCGCTCCGTGGTCCCCTGCGGGCCCACGGCTTTTTGCGGGTGCCGCCGGAGTTCGGTGGTCTCGTCGGCGGGGACGGTACGAGTCGGCGTAAATCCTCGAGCGAGGCCCTGTGGGACCACCACGTCAGGATGCCTCCGTTCCGTAGTCCGCCGATTTCCCACAATGTCGAAACACTTGCGGAAATTCTACGTATCTCAGGTATAGCAGCCCAGCGGTATCCAGCCGTCCATGTTCTGGCTACCGAGGCCGAAGCAGAGTCAACAATATCAGAGCACTGGAACTGAGAAGGGGGGGGACACCCCATGTTCAAAACATCGGTACAAGAAGATCTTAGAGTTGGCCTATGGAGCGTCCTGGGCGGGATCGCCATGTTCGCGCTCCTGACCGCCGGCGGATACCTGATGGTTGTGGGCCATTAGCGCGAGATTGGGCAGGGGCGGCCAAGCTGAACCGCCCAACGTCTCACATACATCCCGCTGCCAAAGACAAACGGCGCCATGCTGGTGAGGAGTTGTAAGTCCCCATGCCATCTCCGGCCGGTCTGGCACAACGGAGGACAATGCGGCCTCGAACCAAGTGGCGGTCAGACCAATTGGGGCTCGCGGTAAGAGGTCACCGAAGGCGAATTTGAGCTGGCCTGGGGAGCCATGGAGCCGCTAACTGTCGAATTGATTAGAAGCCGGTTCAGACAGCACGCTCGCCTTCCAGGGGGCAAGAAGGCCGCAATGCTGTTCGCCCTGACTCAAAGACGGACCGCCGGACCCAGAGCCCACGTGGAGAAAGCCTAAACTAACGACCGCGTGTCCAAAACAGCGACTTTTGCCCGAATAACGGGCGCATAGCACCCTTGCTCGGTCGCACGGCGCACGACCAGGAACGACCCTCGAACGCAGGGCCTCCTTACCCGGCACCGGAACTTGTGAGACTCGATGCTCCCTCCTGCGGTCCTGTCCTCCGCCCGTTGGCAGGCCGCGCGAGTACTCGATCGAAGGATCGAGGTTTCACGCTGCGGCGAGGTGCTCCCCAACGAGGTCGCGGCCGATCGCTCCGGATGGTACCCAATACGATCGCTGGTCGACGTGCAGTTCCAGGTTCTGCAGCCGGAGCGCTACCTCTGTCGAGTGGATAGCGTGGTAGGCCACCGAAAGACTGACCTTGTCCGAACGGGAGACCGACCCGGGCGGCCGGGATTTCCCTATCCGGCCTCCGTTGCCTCGGTACGGGCTGTCGGCTCGGTCCGCCCGGCGACCTCCGTTGATTCCTAGTTCATTGTCCATTCAAAATGTTCTTATCGGCCGCTACTCGCCAGACTTTCCCGTTGTCGGGTCGTTGCCTTCGCCCTTGGCGAGTCCGGCGACGGCCAACTCGCTCAGTCCGAGCCCTCCCTGAGCCGCCATGACCCGGGCAAACTGCTGCTCGGCCATCTCGACCATGACGGTGCCCGCCTGGTCGTCTCCCGAGCCAAGCCAGCCTCCGGCGCCCGATTCACGCATCGTTTTCAACATCTGTGTCAGCAACAGCGATTCGAATTCAGTGGCTACCTTGCGCAGCTTCTCCTTCTCATTGCCGCCACTTCTGAGTTGCTCCGGATCCATCCCCGCGTACGCGGAGATCGCGCTGGTCATCTCTAGATCACCTCCAGTTCCGCCTCGAGCGCACCGGCCGCGCGCAGGTTTTCGAGGATCGCAATAATGTCCCGGGCGGTGGAGCCGATTGCGATCAGCGCCCGGGCGAGGTCTTCGACCGAAGCGCCGGGCTCCAACTTCACGTTGTTAGCCGTCTCTTCACGAACATTGACTCCAACATTGGGGACCACGGTCGTCTGCCCCTCGGCAAAAGGCGCCGGCTGGGATACCTCGTACGACGTTTGTATTTCTACTGTCAGGGCGCCGTGTAGAATGGAGACCGGCGCGATCCTGATCTGATTTCCCATGACAATGGTCCCTGTCCGTTCATTGATCACGATCTTGGCCAAGCGGTCGGCCTCGACCTGGAGGTTCTCTATCAGCGACACGAACTCCACGGTGCGGGACCGGAAGGCGTCCGGGATCAACACGGAAATCACCGCCGCGTTTTCCGCCTTCGCAACCGGGCCGCTGTCGCTGCTGAACTCTTTGTTGACCACTGCCGCTACCCGCGCCGCCGTGGTGAAGTCGCTGTGGCGGAGCTGCCAGCGGATCCGTTGTACCGGCGGTAGCGATGGCGCGCCGCGTTCCACGATGGCGCCATTCGGAATCCGGCCCGTGGTTGGGTGATTCAGCGTCTGCTGCGTTCCCTGATTGCCGGCCACAAATCCGCCGGTCACCACCGGGCCCTGGGCAACGGCATAGACCTGCCCGTCGGCCGCCTTGAGGGGAGTCAGCAGGAGCACGCCGCCCTGTAAAGTGGTGGCGTCGCCGGCGGTCGCCACGGTGACGTCGATGCGACCCCCAGGCTGCGCGAAGGGCGGCAGGATCGCCGTGATCATCACCGCCGCCGTGTTCCGTACCTGCATCGACTGGGCGTCGACCGATACTCCCATTCTCTCGAGCAGGTTGGAAAGGGTCTGGGCGGAGAACTGCGTCTGTCTTTTGTCGCCCGTGCCGGCCAGGCCGACCACTAGGCCGTAGCCGAGCAACTGGTTGTCGCGGACGCCTTCGAGTGTGGCGAGCTCCTTGATCCGAGAAGTCACTTCCGCGGCTGAGTGCGGCACGAGCCACGTCAGCAGTGTGACGAGGGAAAGGAGTATCGAAAGAAGCTGGCGTGGCATAGAACCTCAGAACGGCAGGATTCCCATCAGGAGTCGGTAGAAGAAATTGGGCCGCCGGATCGCGTCGCCGACAACGCCTCGGCCATTCACCCTGACTTCCAGATTCGCCAGGCGGTCCGAGCCGACACTGTTGTCCGAGCCGATGTCATTCCAGCGGACCACCCCGCGAACGGTGACCACCTGGCGTTCGGAGTTGACCAAGATGTCCTTCTGCCCCTCGACCACCAGGTAGCCGTTCGGAAGGACGTGCGTCACCCGGGCGGATATCGTCGTGGTCAGGACGGTCTCACGGCTCGTTTCACCTTTGCCGTCGAGCGAGTTGCTGCCGCCGAGATCGGCCAGATTCGCGAGCTTGCCAGCCGCTGGAAGAGTGCGGAAGAGCGAACTGATGGACGCCGAAGCGCTCGACGTGCGGCCGGTACTGGTGACCCCACGCGATACGGCCGAGGCGCTGTCCGCCACCACGATCGTGACGATGTCGTGCAACTGCCGCGCCTGGAGATCGCGCGAAACGTCGGCCAGAATGCCGGCGGAGGTGTATAGCGACCCGGGGGAAAAGATCTCCCCCTCGGAATACGACATCGCCTGCTGGATGTAAAGGTCGATGGGGGACAGCTCCTCGGCGGTGTCCTCCGACATTGAGGTGACGGGGATCAGGGCGGCCACCAGCCAAACCAGCGCCGACCCTCGGAGCAGTTTCAATCTCGTCATTCGATACCTCCGATCGTGTTTCTCGTTCACTGACGGATACCGCATCACAACTGCGGAGACGCTTCCACCATGGCTTGTCCCGGTCCCGTCACGGTGGCGGAGAACCGCTTTCCGGTTGTCGGGTTCTCCACGAGAATGCGGTCTCCCCGCCGTCCCGCCGTCTCCGCCCGTCCGTCGAAGCGGAGTCGGGCGCCACCGCTGGCCACCTCGACGCTCACCACTTGTCCACGATCCACGTCGTTCGGAAGCCGGAGCAGAGAGGCATAGACCGGATCTCCCGCTTGCAGGGATCTTCGGAGAATCGCGCCGGTGGCGTCCTCAGTGCGGTCCAGCGCCGGTTCGCTCCCGGGGAAGACGTCCGCCGTTTCCACGGCCAGATCGGCCGCTCCCAATGCTTCTCCGGCACGGAGATCCCGGGTGGCAACCACCTGTGTCGCCTGTTTCGAGATTCGGACCCGGGCCCAGATGGGCGTACTCCGCCGGTCGCCATAGACGACCTCTCCGCGCCACAAGACCGGCGTTTCCGGCGTTGCGGAAGACGGGATCCTGAGGTCGTCGCGGGCGAACGTGATCTCGCCCGGCGGCACCGGTTTGCGGCTGAAGTCGATCAATTCCATCCGGACATCGGCACCGAGAGCGCTTTGGAGTGCCGCCACGAATGACTCCTGGGTGGGGACAATCGTTTTCCGCTCGACGCACAATCGTCCGCCGGCCGGGCCGGCGACGCCGTGCCGCGCGAGAATGCCATCAAGCTGGTCAGCCGAGAAGACCCGCTCGAGCCCCGGGAGCGGCGTGTAGCCGACCACGAGCACCGGATCGAGCGCCTCGAACGCCGGGCGGGCGCGCGCCAGGTCGGCGGCATGGATCCTGTCGTCGTCGACCGTGATGCAGCCCTCGCCCCAGGCCCGTATCGACAGCGCGAGTAAGCATAACAACAGTGCAGTGCAGCGATTCATCGGGTCACGTTGTTGATTTGCTGGTACATTTCGTCGGCGGCACGAACCACCTTCGAGTTCGCCTCGTAGGCGCGCTGACTGGTAATGAGGTTGATGAACTCCTCGACGACGCTGACGTTGGACTGCTCGACGTAGCCTTGGAGCAGCGTGCCGAGGCCCTCCTGGCCGCCGGGGTTTCCTATGGTCGGCTCGCCGGAGGCGTCGGTGACCGTGAAGAGATTGCGTCCAATCGAGTTGAGGCCGGCGGGATTCGCGAACAAAGCGAGTTGAATCTGTCCGGCCAGTTGGGCGGCGGTTTCACCGGCCTGGAGATAGCTGACGGTCCCGTCGGAGGCGATCGTGATGGTCTTGGCTTCCGGCGGAATCGAGATCGGAGGCTCGAGCGGATCGCCGTCAGCGGTCACGATATTGCCGTCCCGATCAAGGTGGAAGGATCCGGCTCGCGAGTAAGCCAGCTCCCCGCTCGGCAGGCGGATTTGAAATAAGCCGCGGCCTTCGATGACCATGTCGAGTGGATTGTCGGTGGCCACGAAGTTGCCCTGCGAGAAGATGATTTCATTGGCGACGGGGCGCGTTCCAAGACCCAGTTGCAGCCCGCTCGGAACGATGGTCTGCGAGCCGGCGGCGGCCCCGGGCTGGATGAAGTTCTGATAGAGCAGATCCTGGAACTGCGTCCGGCGGGCCTTGAACCCGGTAGTATTCGCATTCGCCAGGTTGTTGGCGATATTGTCCACGTTCATCTGTTGCGCGGTCATGCCGCTGGCTGCGCTGAATAATGCGCGAATCATTTGGCTGACTCCTTAGCTGTAATGTCTTCGGCCGACGGGTTACCCGCTGACGCGAGCGACCTCGTCCACCGCTTTGCGGTTCATCTCCGCGCCCAACTGGACGGCCTTCTGAAGCATTTCGAACTGTCGCATGACGCTCACCAGGCGCACGGCACCCTCGGCCGGCTGGAAGTTGGCGCTCTCGAGCTTGCCCTGATGCACCTCGGCCGACTTCGCCGGCGACGGCTGTGCTGTTGCGTCGGCCTGGAAATAGGTACCCGCCGCCTTGCGGAGAGCGTCCGGGCTGCCGAATTCGACCAGACCGAGCTCGGCGACGGGAGCGCCTTCCTGCTCAATGGATCCGTCCTTGCCCAGCTCCAACGGAAGCGCGGGATTCACGACGATCGGTGAGCCGTCCGGGTCGAGGACCGCGAATCCGTCCGCGGTTTGCAGGGTACCGTCGGGCGACATGTCGAAGTGGCCGTTCCTCGTGTAGAGCGTGCCCGAAGGACCGGCGACGGCGAAAAACCCATTGCCCGAGATCGCCATGTCCAGAGAGTTACCAGTAGGCGTGAGCGTTCCTTGCGTGAAGTCTGTCCACTGCCGCTTGATCACGGGCAGCGTGGCCCGCGAAGGCGAGTCGAGTGCCGGCTGGCCGGTGAAGAGGGAGTAGAATTCTCGATCGGACTTGTAGCCGGCCGCAGCCTGATTCGCAATGTTGTTGGCGAGCATCTCGAGGGATTCCATCCGGGCCTGGATGCCGCTCGCCGCCGCAATCGTCAGGGTGTCCATAGTCGCGTTCCCGTACCTTCCCGATGCAATTCGCAGTCCGTTCTCCGTTACGCCACGGGTTCCTTAAGAAAACACGGACCCCACACATCAATGCTTGGCCATCCGCATAATCGATCGTGCGTTCGGGCCGGACGTCCGCCGTAGAGGGCGGGGCGTTTTGTGCCGAAACGAAAAATCATCGAGTCCCGAAGTGGCAAGAAGATGTCTTTCTGAAACTCGTGACAAGTTGTTGGCGGGCTCCGGGCGGCGCCAAGTCCTTTTAGAACGAAGTGCATCGGTTCTGGCCTGTCGATTGCACTATTGGTGGCCGTGACAGTCGCCGGTCTGCCAACGGAAACAGCACAAGCGGTCGTGAGTCGGCCGCATCTTCTCCCTGCTGCCATCC
This sequence comes from Bryobacterales bacterium, assembly GCA_963809945.1. Taxonomy (GTDB): domain Bacteria; phylum Acidobacteriota; class Terriglobia; order Bryobacterales; family Bryobacteraceae; genus CAWELS01. The sequence goes on from CAWELS010000051.1 coordinate 21,049, forward strand.
CTACTAGTGACGGACCCACCACGGATGCGCCCCGTGCGCCGGCCGGCGGCTTTCTCGATCAACTCGTAGCGTTCATGGAGGGCTTTCAGGAGGTCGTGGACCAGGCCGCGGAAGCCACGACTCTGAATCCGAAGCCGAAGCAGGCGCGGCCAATACCGGGGAAAGATGCTGGCGAGGGTCTTGCGACGTCTGCCCTACCATTCGACGCCCCCCCAGCGCCGGCCGAGAAGGAGGCCGCCACCAGCGCCGTCGCTTTGGAGGCAGGGAGTGACGTGGCTGACCCGGCGGAGCTAGTGCCGTTGGACGAGGTGTCGGCTTCCGACAACAAGATTCCGCCCGAACGCGAGGACGAGGAGTCTCCGCGTGAAGACACGGACCAGACACTTCAGACTGTCCCCCTCATTCCCGCGGCCGTCCTGCCCGTTGAGCCCATCGAGCCGCTGGCGCATGGTTCCGTGACGACCGCACCGGAGGAGGTAGCGGACGAGATACCGGACGAGACCACTCGGTCTGGGGTGGATGAATCCGGTACAGCGGCACCTCAAGACCCAGTCAGAGTTTCCGCTCCGCCGCCGGGGCCCATCGCGACGAACAGCATGACGCCATCCGATGCCGGACAGCACAACAGCCGCCCGCCCGAGTCCGCTTCGGAAATCGTGCGCACTTCTCCAGAGCCGCCGGCCCCGATGTCCGCCCGAGCCCCGGAACGGAACAGCGGTGACGGGCGGCGCGCCGGAAGTGAATTGGCCAACGCCACGGCACCGGCGAAGGGGCCGTCGCCGCACACGGCGGACCGGATGGCGACGGCGCCCACTAAAGATCAAGTGGACCTGCGTCAGGCGCGCGTGATTCCGCCGGGACAGGCAGATTCAAAGGCAGCGGGCGATCTATCGTTCGCGGCTCGAATCGTGGCCGACGAGCGGCTCGCGAAGGCGCCGCCGGTCGCCCACACAGGGGCCGACCGGGCCCCCCGAGCGGTGTTCGAGCAGGTGCCTGTCCGGAACGCCGTCGGGACGGTAGGGGAAGCTTCCGGGGCGCTCGATTCCGATCAGCAGACGCCCGCGGAGAAAGCACCACAGTCGCTGTCCGCGGATCTCGAACGGGCGGTCGAATCGGGCTCGGGAAGCGCGGATTCGCGGGCCAAGCTCGAGCGTCGCTCGCCGGATCCGACGGGTCCGATGCGGCCGGAGTCGACCCATGACCGGCCCCACCAGGATTCCGGGAGTCTGGCAGACACCAAGTTGGCGGCCACCGACGCGCACCCGCAGGCATCCCTCGCCGGCAAGGAAAGCGCACGCGGAACGGAGACGCCCCGTCCGCCCGCACCGCCAATGCCGCCAGAGTTGAACAAGCCCACGGCGCAGACCGCCCGGCGTGTTCACCTGCGTCTGGACGCTCCGGACGCGGGACGCGTGGATGTCCATGTGATGGAACGTGGCGGCAAGCTGGACGTCGCTGTCCGCACGCCCGAGGCGGGACTCGCCTCGTCGCTCCGCCATGAGCTAGGCGGCTTGATGTCGCACATGCACCACCAGGGCATGCGGGCCGAAGCGTGGGCGCCGGAAGACAGATTCTCGACGGGGCCGCGTCATACCGGTCCGGAAGCATTCCACAGCGCCGACAGCGGAACCGGATCGGAGCCCGATCACAGAGGCTCCCAACAACAGTCCCAGCGTGATTCTCAACAACGTCCGCAGTGGATCCAGCAATTGGACGACGAGACGGACCCGGACATGAATTTCAGCCAGGAGGTAATCGATTGGCTTCGAACATCAACCCGATAGCATCGCAGGGCGGCGATACGCAGTCCTCGGCGACGAAGAATACGACATCGACCGAGCCGGTGAGCAAGGATATGTTTCTCAAGCTGCTCGTCGCCCAGATCAAATACCAAAATCCGCTCAACCCCGCGGATGGAGTTCAGTTTCTGTCACAGCTCGCCGAGTTCTCCAATCTGGAGCAAATGGTTGCTATCAGAGAGGGAGTGGAGGGAATCCGAGGCACGCTCGACGTGCAACCGGGAACGCCCGCGGCGGACGGTACCGCCGATACCTCGGAAGCCTGACGTAGAGGATACATACAATGTTTACTTCATTCTCAACCGCACTTTCAGCCTTGCGAGCCCACGCGACGGCTGTCGATGTCGTCGGCCACAACCTGGCCAACCTGAATACGCCGGGCTTCAAGACGAGCGTCGTGGCGTTTCGCGACCTGGTCACGCAGTCTCTTGGCGCGGGTCTCGGTGACACGCAGGTCGGCTTTGGCGTGGGCCGGCCGAACACGCTACGGCAGTTCAACCAGGGCGCGATCGAAATCAGTTCGGGATCCTTGGATGCGGCGATTCAGGGAGATGGCTTCCTGCTCGCACGGACGAGCGAGGACGCAATCGTTTATACCCGCGGCGGCCACCTCCAGGTCGACAAGGACGGACATCTCCTGACATCGACCGGGGAGACGCTGCAGGGTTGGACGGAAAGCGCCGGCGTGCTCGACACGAACGGTCCGGTCGCCGATATCGTCGTGCCGGTCGGGAGCCTCAAGCAGCCACTTCCGAGCACCAAGTTCTCATTCGACTTCAACCTGGATGCGGCGGCGTCCGCCGGCCCCCCGCCAGATGCCTTTTCCACGGCAATTGAGGTCTTTGATTCGCTGGGCGGCTCTCACATCGTTACGGTTGACTTCACCAAGAATGCCACCGCCAACCAGTGGGACTACTCCATCTCAGTGCCGGACACGGACGTCGCAACTCCGATCGCAGCGGTAACGGGAACCATGACGTTCGATAACACGGGAACCCTCACCGGTCCTCCGGTGGGAGGACCGTTTCCATCCATCGCAATCACCGGCCTGGCGAACGGCGCTGCGGATCTGGCGCTCACCTGGGAGATGTACGACGGAGCCACTCCCCGGGTCACCCAATACGCCCAACCTTCCGCAGTGTCGGCCAACACGCAGGACGGCGCCCCGGCGGCTCAACTGATTCGGGTTGGTGTCGGGGACGGCGGCGCGGTACTGGCCCAGTTCTCGAACGGGGAGCAGAAGATCGTCGGCCAGCTGGCCATGGCGTCCATCCGGAATCCGGAGTCCCTGATCGCCGTCGGTAACAACGCCTACGGGCTGAGCCCGCGTAGTGCGCTGCCGGCAATCGGCGTGCCCGGTACGGGTGGCCGCGGAACCATCATCGGCGGTGCGGTGGAGAGTTCCACCTCCGATATCGCCAAGGAGTTCACCAACCTGATCGTTCTGCAGCGCGGCTACCAGGCCAACACGCGCGTGGTCACAACGGTGGACGAAATCAGCCAGGAGACCATCAACCTCAAGCGTTAGTCGCCTCCGTGGGGATCCATGAACGCCCAGGAACAGATCGCCAACTTCGCCGACATCCTCGTCCCGCTGGAAGTGGAACTCGACCGTAAGATCATGTCGGTCCGCGGCGTCCTTTGCCTGGACAAGGGTTCGGTCATCCAACTGGAACGTTCGGCGGGTGAGAACATCGACATCCTCATCGGGGGCGCCATTATCGCCTCCGGTGAGATCGTCGTTCTCGAAGACAGCCTGGGCATCCGAATCACGGATTTTGTCGACGACGTCTAGCCCGGGGAGAGAATCAATGGAGCTCGTCACCCAATTACTGGCCGGCGCCTTCGTGATTGGCCTACTCGCGGCCGCCTTGTGGGCACTTCGCCGGAGCGCCCTGCCGGCGCGTTTGCGTCACCGCGGGAGTGGGGCGGACCCTCGTCTCGAGTCGCTCGAACGCCTTGCACTATCGGCGCAGGTGACTCTTCACCTGGTGCGGGTGGAGGACCGCGTGGTGCTCGTCGGGCTCCACCCGGGCGGATGCTCGCTTCTCGAAACCCGGCCCTGGAGTTCGGGCGCAGCCATGCAAGCGGTGGCCGTTCAGGGGAAGGTCTCATGAGACGCACGCTACTCAACATCTCGATCTGGGGAACGATACTGATGCCGGCCACGGCCGGCGCCCAGCAGCTTGGCGGCAGTTCCCCGAGCCAGTCGGTGCTCGGCGTCCCGATGCAGATCGTGGTGCTGATGACGGCACTCACCATTCTGCCGGCCATCATCATCTCGATAACACCTTTCTTGCGTATCACCGTCGTGCTGCATTTCCTACGACAGGCCATGGGAACTCAGACGACACCATCGAACCAGGTCCTCGTCGGCCTCGCCTTGTTTCTGACCTTCCTGATCATGCATCCGGTGGCCACGCAAGTCTACAACGAAGGCTGGCTGCCGATGCAGCGAGGTGAGATCACCGCCGAACAGGCGCTCGAGCGTTCCGGGAAGCCGCTTCAGGGGTTTCTTGTCCGTTACGTGAGAGAGAAGGACGTCCAGCTCTTCGTCGAGATATCCCAGAGCGAACCGCCCGCCAGTCCCGCCGACCTGGACCTGAGCATCCTGATTCCCGCCTACATCCTGTCTGAGCTCAAGACGGGCTTCCAAATCGGGGCCGTGCTGTTTCTGCCGTTTCTGATCATCGACCTCGTGGTCGCTTCCGTGACCCTGTCAATCGGCATGATTCAGCTACCGCCCGTAATGCTATCGGCGCCGTTTAAGGTCCTGCTGTTCGTTCTTGTGGATGGCTGGAACCTTGTGATCGGCTCCCTGGTCAAGAGCTTCTATTGAGTTCGACGGGAGACCCAACATGACGCAACAACAAGTGGTGGACATTATCCGGCAAGCACTGATGACCACGTTCTGGCTGAGCCTTCCCCTCCTGGCGCTGGGCTTCGTCGTCGGCGCCCTCATGGGCCTGGTCCAGATTCTCACCTCGATGCAGGACTCGGCGTTCGGGACCGTGCCGCGGCTGGCAGCCTTTCTGGTCGGCCTGCTCCTGTTCCTGCCGTGGATGCTGATTCGCCTCACGTCCTATACGACCATGCTATTCGGCGATCTGAGCCGCTATGCCCGTTGAGATCCAACTGCCCTTGTCCGGGGTGCTCGCCTTTTCGCTCGTTTTGGCGCGGGTCGGCGGTGCGATCAGCCTGATCCCTCTTCCCGGTATCAAAAACATACCCGTGGTGGCGCGGATCGTGCTCTCGCTCGGACTGGCGGTCAGCCTCTTCCCCGTCTGGCCCATGGTCGATCCGGCAGGTGTCGATGTCGGACGGTTCGCGATGTGGATGATCGCGGAGGCTTCCTTTGGCGCCACGGTAGGTCTCGCCGTCTCATTCCTCAACGAGGCCTTCGTCCTCGGCAGCCAGATCTTCGGACTTCAGGCCGGCTATGGATACGCATCCACTGTCGACCCGGCGACGGAGGCGGACAGCAGTGTGTTGCAGATCGTCTCACACCTGGTCGGGAGCCTTCTGTTCCTTGCCTTGGGACTGCATAGAGAAGTAATACGCGTCTTTGCCGCCAGCCTGAGCAAGTACCCACCGGGACAGTTCCAGATTACTGGTGTCACTGCCGAGGCGGTGCTCGGCCTCGGCGCGGACATGTTCGGCGTGGCCGTCCGCCTTTCCCTGCCGGTCGTGGCGGTGCTGATGCTGATTGACCTGTCGCTCGCCTTGCTCGGACGCATCAACGCGCAGTTGCAGCTACTGACGCTCGCCTTTCCCGCCAAGATGGTGGTCTCCATGGGGCTGCTGATCACGATCACGGTATTGATGCCACGGCTCTACGAGACCGCCGCCGCTCCAACGTTTCAAGTTTTGACTCGCATCGTGACTCCCGCGCCCCAAGGACCGTGAGATGGCCGATCAGGGACAGAAGACCGAGCAGCCTACCGATCGACGGATCGAGAAGGCTCGCCGCGAGGGAAACTTCGCCGTCAGCAAGGACTTCGTCTCGGCACTCCAGTTCACCGCCTTCGTCATGATGCTGGGGGCGTTCTCTGATCAGTGGCTGTCAACTACAAAGGACCTGACGGAATTCCTTCTGCGTCGCGGCTTCTCCGGCGATATCAGCGTTGAGACCGTCGTGACCCTGTTTCGGGAAGTCTTCTTTCCGGCGGCGATCCCTTTCGTTGCGGTCGGCGCCCTGCTGATGCTCATCACCGTGGGCGTGCAACTCGGATCGACGAAGATGGGCTTCTCACTGAAGAAGCTATCCCCCGACCTGCAGCGGCTCAACCCGGTGAGTAAGCTCAAAGGCATCCCGCGACAGAACGTTCCGCAGTTCTTCCAGGCCGTGGTGTTGCTGCCGCTGTTTCTGTATGTGGTCTTTCTCGTCGTCCGGCAGAACCTCGATTCGCTTCTTGCCCTCCCGCTGCTGGGCGTTGAGACGGGATTGATGCGGCTCGGGCTGTCAATCAAGGAACTGCTGTGGAAATCGGCGGGCCTGTTCATCGTGCTCGGATGCATCGACCTGGTCCGGCAGCGCCGCCGCTACCGAAAGGATCTGCGGATGAGCAAGCAGGAGGTCCGCGACGAATACAAAGAGGTCGAGGGCAATCCTCAGACGAAAGCCAGAGTGCGGCGCCTCCAGCGGGAACTGATGCGGCGCCACATGATGAGCGACGTCACCTCGGCCAGTGCCGTGATCGTCAATCCAACGCACTATGCCGTGGCCATTCGCTATGAGCTTGAAGCGATGGCCGCCCCCAAGGTTGTGGCCAAAGGGAAGAACCATCTGGCGCTCAAGATCCGGCAGAAGGCGCTCGACCACGAGATCCCGATCGTCGAGAATCCGCCGCTCGCCCGAGCGCTGTACGACGCGGTTGAAGTGGGGCAGGACATACCCGTGCACCTGTATCGCGCGGTAGCCGAGATATTGGCCTACATCTATCGCATCATGAACGGACGACTGCCGGGAGCCCGGTCCGGCAATGGGAGTTAACGAACCTCGATGGCAACAGCAAGTACGCCCGTCAATGCCGTTCCCGGCTCCACCCTGGAGCGGGGCATGGCTCTGAATCCGCCGAAGCCGCGAACCTCAAAGGTCGGCCTAGTTGCCGGCTTCAACGCTGCGTTCCCGAGGATTGGATGGAGCGACATGGCGGTCCCGATCGCTGTCCTGGCGATCGTGATGGCGATGATCACCCCGCTGCCGCCGATCATCCTCGACCTATTGATCAGCGCCAACATCACCCTGTCGGTGATCGTGCTGTTGGTGTCGATGTACATCACCCGGCCGGTCGAGTTCAACGTCTTCCCGACCATCCTCCTACTGATGACGCTGTTCCGACTGGCGCTGAACATCTCGTCCTCACGGCTCATTCTGCTGAACGGGAGCTCCGGCACCACCGCGGCCGGCGAGGTTATCGAAGCGTTCGGCAACTTCGTGGTAGGCGGCAACTACATCGTCGGCACGGTAGTATTCCTCGTCCTCATCGCCATCCAGTATGTCGTCATCAACCATGGCGCGGTCCGCATTTCCGAGGTGACCGCGCGGTTTACACTCGACGCCATGCCGGGAAAGCAGATGTCGATCGACTCGGACCTCAACGCCGGGCTCATCGATGAAGCGGAGGCACGGGACCGCCGGCGCGATCTGTCGACCGAGGCGGAGTTCTACGGCGCCATGGACGGCGCTTCCCGATTCACGCAGCGAGACGCCATCGCGAGCATCATCATCACGGCGATCAACATCGTTGCCGGGTTCCTCATCGGAGTCCTGCAACACGGCATGGAACTCTCAGCGGCGCTCCAGACCTACACCGTGCTGACCATCGGCGACGGCCTGGTCACTGTCATCCCGGCCCTCATGATCTCGGTTTCGCGGCGGTTTGATCGTCACCCGCGCGAGCTCTGACAAGCGGCTGGGTGCCGATTTCTCCAAGCAGGTCCTCGGCAATGTCCAGCCACTGTTCCTTGCCTCGGGCGTGCTGATGGCAATGGCACTGTTTCCGGGCCTGCCGAAGGTTCCGTTCTTTGTCCTTGGCCTCGGCGTGGGGGGATTCGCCTGGCGATCCAGCCAACATTTGGCCAGTGACAAGAAAGAGGCAGCGCCCACGGCCAAGAAGACGGCCGAGGAGACCGTCGAGAGCCTCCTTCGAGTAGAGCCGCTCGCCACCGAGGTGGGACTCGGTCTGGTCAAGCTGGTCGAAGGGGGCGCCTCTTCCCCGCTACTGCGACGCATCGCCGGTATCCGTCGGCAGCTCGCCAGCGAGCTGGGCTACCTGCTGCCGCCGGTGCGCGTCACCGACAATCTGAATTTGAAAGCCGGCGAGTACTCGATCTCGCTCAAGGGGGTCGAGATCGCGCGCTATGAGCTGCTTCCGGGCTGCGAACTGGCGATTGCTCCCGGTGGCGGGGGCGGCAAGCTGGACGGCACGCCCACTACGGAGCCCGCCTTCGGAATGAATGCCGTTTGGGTGCCGGTGAGCCAGTCCGATCAGGCGCGGAAGGCCGGCTACACGGTGGTCGATCCGGTAAGCGTTCTCGGCACCCACCTGGCCGAGCTCGTGCGGACTCACGCCCACGAGCTGTTCTCGCGCCAGGACGCCAAAGCACTTCTCGATCGCGTGACGGAAGAGAACCCCAGAGTGGTCGAAGATCTGGTCCCCAAATTGCTCTCACTGTCAGTGGTGCAGAAGATTTTGCAGAATTTGCTCCGCGAACGCGTTTCGATCCGGGACGCGGTTTCCATTCTGGAAGCCGTCGGCGAGGCCGCGCAGATCACCAAGAATCCGATCCTGCTGACCGAGTACGTACGGCAGACGATTCGCCGTATGGTGGTGAAGCCTTACCTCAACACCTCTGGCGAACTCCCGGCCTTCCTGCTCGATGCTTCGCTCGACCAGGAGATCGAATCGTCGGTCGAGCACACCGAGCACACCAGTCATCTGAATCTGCCGCCGCAGCGCATCCGGGATATGACCGACCGCATGGTCAAGGCTATCGGCAGGACCGAGAGTCCGGTCGTGCTGCTGACCGGCTCGGGCGCGCGGTTCTTTGTCCGGCAGATTGCGGAGCCGTCCCTGCGGAATCTCGCAGTCATCTCGCACAGTGAGATCCCCGCGGGAATCCGAGTGGTGTCACTCGGGCTGGTGCAGTAGAGACGCCATGAGGAAGACAACCGCAGCCCGCGAGACAGAATGCCTCCGTCAGGCTGTTTCTGGAGAAGAGAGTCCGATGAAACTCAAGTCGTATTTTGCTGACAGTGTTGCGGGCGCCATGGCCGAGGCGGCCAAGGAACTCGGGGAAGACGCCATGCTGGTCAACTCACGTGAGGCCCCGCCGGAAGCGCGCCACCTGGGCTCCTGCGAAGTTGTCTTTGCCATCGGCGTGCCGCCGCAAGCGGCGTCCATCCGCGGGGCCGCCACCGGCGAACCGCAGGAAACGGAGATCATTCGGGGCGCCGCCCAGCCAGAGACGGGTCGGCTCGCGAACCTGTCACAGGAAGTCGCGGAACTGAGGCGGCAGATGAACCGCATCGCCGGCACGCTGGCGCGGTCGCACCCCGCCGCGGGCGAGCGAGGGCCGCTCGAAGCCGAGCTCATGCGGCTCTCCGACGGCCTGCTCGAGGCCGATCTCTCGCCGGAACTGGTTCCGGAAGTCATCGGCCGCATCAGAATCGCGGCCGAGCGGGAGGAGTTTGGCGCGACGTCGCAACTCCGGCGAAAACTGTTCGAGATCGCACAGGCGGAATTGGCCGAGATGTTCTCCGTAGATCCGCGAGTCGGCGGCGCCCGCGGCGGCGCCCAGGCGATTGCGCTTGTCGGACCTCCGGGCGCGGGGAAAACGTCAGCGCTCGTGAAGATCGCGGCCGCCTACGGTCTGCAGATCAGGAAGCCCGCGCAGTTGTTGTCTCTCGACATGTATCGGGTCGGCGCCGCCGAGCAGCTACGTTCCTTCGCCGCCATTCTCGGCATCGGATTTCAGGCCCTCGAGACGCCGCTCTCACTCGCTCAAGCACTCGAAGAGCATCGGCACAAAGAGCTGATTTTGATCGACACCCCCGGGCACGGGATTCGTGACCTGGACGCCGGATCGGAGTTGGCCGCATTCCTCCACGCTCATCCGAGAATCGATGTACACCTCACTCTGGCGGCATCCACCAAGGCCGCCGATCTGAAAGCGTTGGTCGACCGCTTTGAAGCGTTCCGGTCGACGAAACTCCTGTTCACGAAACTGGACGAAACAGCTTCCCCCGGAACGGTCCTGAGCGAAGCCATTCGCACTGGCAAACCGATTTCGTTCCTCACCGACGGTCAGCAGATTCCCGAGGACTTTCGGGAGGCGACCAAGTCAGCGGTGTTGGATCTGGTCCTGGCGAATCTCGCCAGCGGCCTGCCGAAAGAGCCGGGGCGTCACCCGCCGCAGGTCCCCGTTGGGAAGACCCCACCGCAGGACGGGCGGCGGCCGCTTGAGCCATATTGCTCAGCTCATCGTGCTGGGAATTGGTCAACGATGCATCCATACCAGGTAGCCACGGAACCACAAGCCGACGAAAGAGAACGGCTCATTCTCGAGCACTTGCCGCAAGTGCGTTTGATCGCTCGAAGGATTCACGAGCGTCTGCCGGAAAGCGTCAGCCTGGACGACCTGATCTCTACCGGCATCGTCGGGCTGATATCGGCAATCGACAACTTCGATGCCGGACACAACGTCAAACTCAAGACCTATGCCGAATACAAGATCCGAGGCGCAATTCTCGACAGCCTCCGCGGTCTTGACTGGGCCCCGCGACAGCAGCGCAAAAGGGTGAAACAGATTGAAGCCGCGATCGCCGTGGTGGAACAGAAGGTGCACCGCACGCCGTCGGAAGAGGAGATCTCCGACGAACTCGGCATCTCGCTCGAGGAGTATCACTCCTGGCTGGTCGATGTGCGCGGCGTCAATCTCGGAAGCCTCGAGGGCACCACATCCGAAGAGGACGGTCGCGACCTGCTCCAGTTCGTTTCCGATACCGAAGACGACTGGCCGTCCCATCTGCTGGAGCGGGCGGAGCTCGAGCGGCTGCTGGCCAGCGCCATCGACAAGATGCCCTACATCGAGCGCACCATCCTGAGTCTCTACTACCACGAGGAGCTGACACTCCGCGAGGTCTCCAAGATCGTGAAGCTCCACGAGTCCAGGGTTTCGCAGCTCAAGTCCCAGGCGATCCTTCGATTGCGAGGCTATATCCGGAAGCGCTGGCCAAACGGCCGCGCGCTATAGCCCGACCTGTTCGCGGCACCGCGACCTTCCAATCGAACCAGGAGAATGTGAATGTCCAATTGGAACCTCCCATCCGAGAGCGACGCCAACGCCTGGCTTGCATCCGCCTGGATCGAGAGCGTGGTCGGCGTTCTCGAGGTGATGACCGGCCAGCGCCCCGAGTTCGATGTCCGCCCGGGGGCAAGGCCGGACGACACGGTGCTGTGGTGGGAGCAGAAGCTCGATCTCAGCGCCGATACCGCCATTTGGGTGGGTGCGGAGCAAGCGGCCTGGTTAGAAATGGGGCGCAGGAGCCTCGAGATCGCCGGGGTTGATGACGGTTCCGAAGAGGACTTCCGGGGCACCTACCAGGAGCTTCTCCAACAGGCTCTCTCGACGTTTTCCCAGAGCATCGGGGCCAAGCTTGGCCGTGAAGTCAACTGTCTGGAGGGACAGACGATCCGAACAGGTCCGCCCGAGGACCCGGTGCGCTTTGAGATCGCCTATCCCGATGCCGAACCGGCCGCGCTTTACCTGGTCTTCGCCGGCGAGTTGCCTGACGCCGACGCGCCAGTGGCGGCGCAACCGCCGGCCGAGTCTACGGCGTCCCCGCAAACCGGCTCAAGCATGATACCAGTGGCTCCGAAGGCACCCACGCTGACAGCGGAGTTGCTACTCGATGTGGAACTGCCGGTCAGCATCTCTTTTGGTCGGGCGCACCTCCCGCTGAGAGACGTATTGAAGCTGGCCTCGGGTTCAATCGTCGAGCTGAACCGCTCGGTTTCCGAACCCGTCGAGGTGATCATCAACAACTGTGTCATTGCCCGGGGCGAAGTGGTTGTCGTGGATGGAAACTACGGTGTGCGCATCAGCCAGATCATCAGCCGCCAGGAGCGGTTGCGCACCCTGAACTAGAAAGGCAGATCCAGTAATGAGCGAAATCGTGTTGACCGTACTTGCGTCACTGCTGCTGGCGATAGGGTTGGCGCTCTGCACCTATCTCTTTGTCACGCTGAAGCAGGAAGTCCATCAGTTGCGCAAGGAGACAAGGAACCAGCCCCACGAGCTGCGGGGAGAACTCGACATCTTGCGCGACGAACTCGATCACCTGCGCCGCGATGTGGCCGAGCTAGATCGGAGGACCGGAGAGATCCCGCAACTGGCGCCTCCGAGACCGGGAATGAACACCAGCCGCCGCTCGCAGGTGCTCAGGATGCACCGCCGGGGGGAGCGTCCCGAGCAGATTGCCACCGCACTGGGCATCGCCCAAGGTGAGGTGGACCTCCTGCTGAAGGTCCACCAAGCCGCGCAGCCGGCCTGACCTTGGCACGTTGGCTTTCAGGCAAGCAACGCCGGGAGCATCCCCGACACAATGACCGGCCGGGTCGACTCCGCGCACCCGTGCCGCACTCCGGCCGGAGAGCAGCTATCGGAATTGAGACCGTCTCTCCGCCGACGAGGACAGGGCGGCCGGTTACGGAGATGCTGTATGGACCCGCCTGCAGCTGACGCGGAGCAATCACCAGAGGCTTGCCACCCGCCGGCAGCCGTGCCCGCTGCTGGCCTCCCTCGGCGGTAAATCAAGGACGGGACGATCGTTCCTGACGATATCCCGATGTCCTCAGAATCCGGCTCCCTCAGACCCCGGCCCTTCGACTCGTCAGCGGCCGAACCAGCGAACTCTGGCCGGTACTGCCAGGCGCGCGCCGACCCTCTTCCTCCGAGACGCCACTCTATGCCGGCATCGGGAAGCATGGCGGCTCCTCGTTGAGACCAGATACCCAGGCATAGAGGCTGACCCTGAGATACTCTTGCTAAGTTGAGACAAAGATCCGGCGTATCGGTTCCTCTTCCCGGAGCCAGCAGCATAGGAACAGTGGAACATCCAGAACAACTCGACCTATCCCACTAACCCTTGCGCCCGTCGCGCTCTCGCGGCGCACTCCAGGCTCAGTACGACATCCGATCCGAATTTTTTGTGAAGCCAAACCCGCCGAAAGCAGCATCACAATTGAAGGAAAGGGATGCACATGAGATCCGTTCTGGGCCTGCCGCTATTGCTGTGTCTGCTAGCCGCTGCACACGTCAACGCGCAACCGTTCATCTTTCATGGCGGCGTCGTGAATGCCGCGAGCTATGCGCCGTCGTGGTCGCCTACGGGGTCTGTGGCCCGCGGGTCGATCGTCTCGATCTTCGGCCGCGATCTCGGTCCGCAACAGCCCGCATCGGTGGCGGTGTTTCCGCTCGGCACCGCGTTAGGCGATGTGTCGGTCGAGGTCTGTCAGAACGGCAACTGCCTGAACGCCTATCCGCTGTTCGTCTATGACGGGCCAGTTGAACGTCATCATGCCCTCGGCGACCCCGCTCGGCTGGAACGCCGTGCGGGTCACCTACAGCGGTGTCCCCGGCAACTTCACGCCCGTGAACGTCGTGGCCTCGAGTGTCGGGATCTTCGCCATCAACAGCGCCGGCTTCGGGCCCGGCATCTTCACCAACTACGTGGGACCGGGCAACGAGCCGGTCAATACGACGCGCGTCACGGCGCGGCGCGGGCAAACCGTGACGCTGTGGGGCACGGGCCTGGGCGCGGCCCTCAACGCTGACAACGTCCCGCCGCAGCCCGGCAACCTGCCGGGAAGCGTCCAGGTCTATCGTCGGCGACAAACAGGTAACCACCAAGCGTTACAGCGGTCGTAGCGGTTGCTGTGCGGGCCTCGACCAGATTGTCTTCGACATCCCGCAGGACGCTCCGCTCGGCTGTTATGTCCCGGTGCGCGTCCAGACGTCCGACGGCATCAGCAACACGGCGACCATCGCCGTTGCGAATGACGGCGCAGCAGTGTGACGACCCGCAGAACCCGCGCCATCGCCCTCCTGCGCCAGGGCGGGAAGACGGGGCTTCTCTCGGCCATCCATATCAATGCGTCTGATCGATGTCGATCCGTCTCCACCAGACAACTGGGTGACCGACGAGGCGACGGCCGAATTTCGCCAGGACCCGGCAAACGATTCTTTCTTCGATCCGCGCTATGTGCTGCCGCCCCAGGGTAGCTGCCTCACCTACACGGTCCAGGGAGACCTGGTGCGGGTGCAGGGCTCGCCGCCGGCGCCGGAGTTCTCCTCCCGGCATTCAGGCGCTCGATGCCGGTAGATGCCGTCAGCATCAACTTCCGGCGCCTCAGCAAGGGACGCTACCGGCCGATAAGACGCCGTGGCGCCAGCTATGCCAGCGTATCCTCGGAGAGGTCGCCGGAGACCATCACCCAGTTCTTCACTCTTCCCGGCCTGACGACCCTTTCGGCGCCCGGTGGCGCGGGCGTCGGCGCATTGCAGGCGGGACCTCGACGCCCCGCAGCCGGTCACCTGGACCAATCAAGGCGATCTCGACGGCCGTCGGACCCGCGCCAGGGGGTTCATCTCACCTGGACGGGCGGCGATTCGAGCCGCGACACCGTGGTCGATCGCCGGCGCATTCCACCGACCAGCGCCATAACTTCTCGGGCTCTTTTGTCTGCGCCGCCGATCCCGCCGCCGGGCAATCTCACGGTTCCCGCCGAGGCCCTGGCCCATCTGCCCGGCCACCGACGTATCCGCTCTGTTCGACGCCGATGCCTGGGTTGGCCGTTGGGAACCATTCCGACACGTCAGACTGTCTTGACTGCGGCGGGCGGCCTCGACTCGCTGGTGGGCGCCTTTCAGGACTGGGACGTGCGGACGGTCCAGGTCGGAGGGAGGTGCGCAATGACGAAGCGATCGGTCCGATACATCGCCTGGATACTGTTGGCCATGCTCGTCCTCGTGGGCGGTTGTGATGACGAGTCCAGGGACAAAACGCGACTCACCATCGCCTACCATAACGTGCTGTTCTACATGTGGTTCCACAAGAACGCCGACGGGGTCTACACACGATACCTCACCCGGCACGTGGGCCCTAACGGCGACCCGCTCGACACACCGGTCAGCAGAAAACTCGCTGCAGCATCCAGAAGTACGGCTCTGGTCATGGATACGGCGAGCAACGTGGTTGCCCCCAGTAGCCGTGATCGCGTCCGGGGCGCGCGCGGCGACTGCGGGCTACATCCGGCGCCTGTACATCCTGAACCGGCACGGCAACGAGTCCATCCTGCTGCTGAACGCGGAGACGGCCGAGAAGCTGGCGGAGATTCCGGCCTTGGGTGCCTCCTGCATGGCTAGTCCGCCGAACAGTAACTTGCTGTATGTGGCGCGCGAGCCGCAGACCACGGGCGGGGCGTCGCTAATCAGCGTAATCGACAAGCAGCAGGCGGCGATAGTGGACAGCTTCACCTTGGACGGCATGATTCCCGGCCTCGGCGAGAAGGAGATCGCCGCGGCGCCGGACGGGAAGTATCTCTACGTGGCCGGGCGGCAGGCCGACGGCACGGCCGCCGTGTTCGTGATCGACCTGGCGAGCAAACAAATCATCAAGACGCTCGTCCCGTTCGAGAATGCGTTCTCGAACAGCATCGCGCTCAGCCCGGACGGCCAGCAGCTACTGGTCTACACGCTGGCCGGCATCGAGCTGGCGGACTACGACACACTGACCTGGACCAAGACCACCATCCCCCAGTTCTACGGCTTCGATTTCGTGCGCTTCCACCCGAACGGCTCCCGCTTCTACACCGTGCTCGGGGCCAATCTCCAAGCGTGGGACAGCGCGACGCTCCAGCCGATCGACGCCGAGACCTTCCAGCTCAGCGACACCGCGCCGGAGTTCGACGACATGACCATCGACACCAACGGATTCCTCGGCTACATCAACGTCCCCAAGACCGGGGAGATTTATGTTGTCGACCTGGTGAAGAACGAAGTCGCCGACGTAATCGAAACCGGCGACGTCGGCGTGACGCGCGTGATGGTTCCGGACTGATGAAGGGCGGGCGAGTCCTAAGTGAGGCCGGCGCACCCGTTCGGGCGCGAGCCGCAGCCAAAGAAAAGCGGATCGACCCCGCCGCCATTTCATCCCGTGGGCAGCCCGAAGACGTGAACCGGCGGGACTTCCAGCGTTCACATTATTGCGAACGTGGCCGTCATCAGTGCCCACGCCACATGCGGATGATGACGTGGCGTGCGCACTCGTGCGAGCCGTATCGGCAACTCTTGCCAACGCCAGCCGTTGGACCGTCACGCCGCCGGCTGCCTGCCTTGCAGCCCTGCCAATACCCCGGAAACCGTTCTAAACCTGGGCATGAGTGGGGGTAGGCCGGACTGGTGTACTCCTCAGATTTCGACGTGGCCTACGAGATTCTTCCCGCCCAACGCCTACTGCATAGTTTCAGATTTGCATATCTGATTGATTCGTTCGGCCTGCGCGTGGCGGCCGAACCTTTACTACGGAACCGGGCCGCTTGCGTCTCGCCGGCTCATCCGGGCCCCCGCCGGGTGTGGGCTCAATGGAGACAGATCTTCTATGTTGAATTGCACACGTTCTCGCCCACTGGGCCTGCTCGTCTTACTACTTGCCGTGACGGTCCCGCTGGCTGCAACCACCGTTTACACGGACTGGACCGGCTGGGAGGCCGGCGTTTCCAGCTATAACGCCGCCGACTTCGAAGGGTTGACGACCAACTATGTCTTCTACGGCGCGGACGGAGTAACACAGAACGGCGCCCAGATCATCGGCCAGGTGCCGGGCGGCTCTCCGGCGCAGCAGGCGTGGGTCATCAACCCGCTCCCGAACCCGGAGTATGATTTCGGGACCGGTTCGGTTCTGAAGGGACCGTACTTCACCGCCGGGGAACTAGGCCGGGAGATCCAAATCAAGCTTCCGGGCGATACGACCGCGTTTGCCGTGGATCTGATGACCGTCGGCAGCGAGGTGGAAGCCTATACCATCATGCTCTCGAATGGAGAGAGCTGGGACAATGTGCTCACGGCCGCCGGCCTGACGCCTCAATTCTTCGGCATTACCACCGACACCACTTTTAGTGAAGTGCACCTCCTCCTCACCACGGGAGTCAACACCATTACTTACCCCGTGATCGACAACGTCGCCTATGGCATCGCCGGGGCCGTTGTCACGCCGCCGCTCGAGGACCCCGAGGAGACTCCGGAGGCAGCCACGGTCATTCTGGTGGCGACGGGGCTGTTCTTCCTGTGGCGCCGCCTTCGCCGTTATCCCTCGCTGGCGGCGAGCTAGAGACGGCAAGACGGCGGGGCGGGATGGTCAACGCCACTTAGTACACGGTTTCACAACTGCGGCAACGTATGCGATGTGGAAGGGGAACGGGCTGAAGCCCTTCGCAAGCTGAAGCTTGCCCCACTTTGCCCAGCCAAGCGATACGTTGCCGTGCTTGTGAGATAGGCTGTGCGAGCGTTGCCCACCGTGGCGATGACGGTGCTCGAGCGGCGGTCCGGGACGCCGGGGGCAACTTACCAGAGACTGCGGACCGACAGCGCGACGAAGAAGCCGTAGAACAGGGCCATCGCGACCAGCGTCACGCGGCGCCAGCGGGGTGGGCGGAGTTCCCGCGGTAGCAGCCGGGTGTTGATGTAGAGGACGTGGATCGCGGCGATGGTGAGCACGACACCGGCGACGTTGGCGGCGATTTGCAGCAGGAAGATCGGCTGGGCCAGGCGTAGGGCGAAGATGCCCCACAGCGTGACCGTCCCGAGGACGGTGTAGTAGACGGCGCGCACGTCGCCGCCGCGCCAGCTGCGGATGCGGCGGCTGCCGGTCCAGAGGATGTCGGTGATGGCGCGCACCATGCCCTCGGTGAGGTCGAGCTGGGTCTTGAACAGGATCCACGCGCCGAGGATGACCACGACGCCGGCGATGGCGGGTCCCGCGCTCCGGCCGATACTGTCGGCCAGCGCCGCGGCGATGCCCAGGCCCTGAATGTCGGTGCCCGGCGGCAGGAAGGTCATGTAGAGCAGCGCGGGCAGAGCCATGCCGGCCATCGCACCGATGAAGAAGATGCCCCACTGGTCGGCGCGGACGATGCGCCACCAGCCGCGCCAACGTTTGAGCGCCTCGGGGGTCGGCGTGAAGCGGAAGCCGGCGTGGGCGAGGTTCACCTTCTGCCCGCCGACCACGGCCGGAATGTAACCAGCGAGCTTGGCCATCCCGTAACCCTTGTCGCGAGCCCAGTTGGAGAGCGTCAGGTTGGTGACGCCGCCGGCGCCCGAGTAGGCGACCAGCGCGGCCAGCAGGAAGAAGTCGACGCCCTCGGGGATGAAGCGGAACGTCCCGGTCGTGGTGTCGAAGCCCGCGAAGCCGGCCGCGGCGGAGATCCAGATCCGGAGCGGGACGTAGAAGATCGCCAGCAGGAAGAAGCCGCCCAGGGAGCAGACGACGAGTCCCCAGTTGAGCAGCTCGAGCGTGCGCTCGATACGGCGCCCGGCCAGCAGAATCAGCACGCAGACCAGAAACGAGGCGACGCCGAAGTAGTAGACCGGCGCGGCGTCGGCGTTCCCGGCGAGCCGCCGGTAGAACATATAGAAGATGGCCCCGGCCGCGTTGCCCGCCGACGCCGGCCAGCCGACCTGGAAGACGAAGAGCGCGGAATAGAACCAGGCCCAGGCCGTCGAGGAAGGGCGCGTCCGCATGAAGCCGGTGAAGACGGGTTCGCCGGTGGCCATCGTGTACCGCATCAACTCGGTATTGAAGATGGTCTGGAAGAAGACCGAGAGGGTGGTCACCCAGAGGAGCGAGAGGCCATGGCGGACGAAGGCGGCCGGTCCCAGCAGGAACTCGCCACCGCCGAGGGCGACACCGAGGACAATGACTCCGGGACCGACGACGCCGATCCAACTGAGTCCCTTGGGGACGGGCGGTGCGGGGAGTTCTCCGGGCGTCCAGGGATCGAGGCCCGTGCGGGATTCCTGGCTTTGGTTGGGCATGGAACGGATCTATTCTACTTGAGATCGTGGGGCGGGGCCGGGGAGTTGCCGTGGGCGGCGGCCGATGGATTGAGGTCGGGCGACGAGGATGGGAACCGACCTGACCGCGAGGGGAGGATCGTGCCGGTGGTGGGTGCTCCCGGCCGCTCCCGTCCGGCCGGCCCGGGGCCGCCTGGACTGGGCCATCCACGCCCTCGGTGACGCACGAGAGGCTTATTTCCCCGTTTGTATTTGTTCTATAAGTTGCTGATGTCGAATGGGATACTCCGGCGAATGTCCCGTGTGACGCAGGAATTGAGGAGCGTGCGTCACGCGGCGGGGCGGCGGTGGGAAGGATGCCGTGGGCGCCATCGCGGATGGGTGTTGTGGTCGCGGAGGGCAGGGTGCGCGGCCGGCAGATTGGGTTTGTTCGCGCCAAAGTGCCGCCGGCGGGCGGTTGTGCGGCTGACGTCGCTGCCTGGTTTGGCTTTGTTCGCCGAATTCCCCGCGTGGCTGGCTCGTCGCGACCGCTCGATTGGCTTTGTTCGCGCAGATCGCCCGATTCGGCCGCGGCGCGCGGCTGCTCGACTGGGTTTGTTTGGTCGATTTCACGAACGGCTGACGAGGTGATCCGGGCGGGCGCGGAGGTCGTCGAGCCTGGCGAGGGCGGCGAAGAAGCGATTGCGGGTCTTCGAGTTGAGCGAGGTCAGGTAGGCGAGCTTGCGGGGTAGCGTTTCGTAATCGGTGACGGCGAGAACCTGCGTTTCGTACTCGACAACGAGCTGACAGTCCATGTCGGCCATGGCCACGGCGAGGACCGCCTGGTGCTCCAGCTCATCGCGAGGCGCGAGGGTTTCGAGATAGCAGTCGAGCAGTTGCCGGAACTGCTCCACGTCCCGCGGCGGGTCGACGGACTTCGCCCGGAGCCCATGCTTGAGCGCATTGCGCGCCACGCGGCGTTTGCCGTTGGCGGTCCGCGGACCGGTGCTCTTTCGAGCGTTCCGTTGATTGGCGGCGATTTGAGCAGGAGTAGCCATGGTCGCCTCCATTGTCGCGCGGCGGGGGTGGAGATAGCGGCTTTGGGCTGTGCTCGATCGCTGGTATCCAACTGATTCAGAGGAGCTTACGGAATTGACGATAGGTGGTGAACGCGAACGCCGGCCGGAGTGAGAAAGTTGGTCTTCTCCGGCTCTGAGAAAATCGGAAACGTTCCGTCTGTCCCGGGTTCCTCGGGTTCCCGTCCCGGGTTCCGGCCGCATCGTCCACCTGCCGCCCGGTTCCTCCGGGTTCCGCGGCCGCATCTGTCCACCTGCCGCCCGGAGCGCCGGAAGGGTCCCTTGACGGTGGGTGCGGCGGCGCGCTCTATTAACCTACTTGCCAAATATCACCAAGTAGGTTAATCTGGTGCCATGGAGAAGCGGACGCCGCACTGCAAGCTGGCGGTTGTCAAAAACCTGCTGGCGGCGGGCAAGGTCCGCGCCACGGTTTCGGCGCTCGCTGGCGGCGCGGCGCTGGGCTTCGGCTTCGAAGAGATCGTCGGTGTGGTCGCAGCGCTTACGACACGCGATTTCTACAAGAGCATGACCACGCACGCCGACCACCGAATTTGGCAGGACGTCTACCGGCCGAGGACGTCGGCCGGCGATGTCTATCTGAAGCTCACGGTCGTCGACGATGTGCTGATCGTGTCGTTCAAGGAACTATGAAGGGAGGAGCAACAACCATGAAGTGCCCATCCTGCGGAGGGGCGAAACTGGTGCGCGACACACGCGAAATCCAGTACGTCTACAAAGGCGAAACCACCACGATTCCGGCCGTGCGCGGCGCGTTCTGCCCGGCCTGCGGGGAAAGCGTCCTGGCCGCAACGGAATCGAAACGGGTCAGCGCGGCGATGCTGGAGTTCAACAAGCAGGTGAACGCCTCCATCGTTGATCCCGGCTTCATCGCGCGTGTCCGCAAAAAGCTCGCGCTCGACCAGCGGCAGGCTGCCGTCATCTTCGGCGGCGGCGCCAATGCCTTTTCACGCTACGAGAACGGCAAGACCAAGCCTCCGCTCGCGCTGGTGAAACTCCTCATGCTGCTCGACCGCCACCCCAACCTGCTGAATGAGGTCCGGGCCGAGCGATAGCTCACCCCGGGCGGGCTCTGGCGGCCAGCGCAGCGCCGCCACCCTATTCCCGGCCCGCGGTTTCTCGCGGGACCGCTGATTCTGTTGTGGTTTCCATAGGGGAACCGCCTGCCTCACCAAGCGAGCCGGACGAACCAGGTGCGCGTCATGGCTTGTATTGCCTGTACGTGACGGCGGTGTGGCCCGCGTTCGTCGACGCCGTCGGCGTCAGCGGAACCTCTCCATCTCCAGGTCAGTTCGGGAATCGACGTATCTGACCCGGTCTTCGCGCAGGAGCGAGGCCGCTAGTTACGCGGCGTTGTTGTGGCTCATTTCTTCACGGATGATGCGGTGGAGGGTGTCTTCCCACTTCGGTGTTTTGCCTTCGACGTACTCGCGGAGGGCGGAGTTGATCAGGGTTTGGAGCCGGTCTTTCCGCCGGAGCGGTCGGCGGGCAGATCGGGGTCAAAGACCTCGTTTTCCGAATTTGGCCGCGATTCTTCGATGGCGATCACCACTATTCTCGCAGATGCCCCGGCCTCCGCGAGATCTGCGTCACTTCCCGACCTCCCGCACCACGTCACCCAGCGCGGCAACTACCGCCAGAAGGTCTTCTACCGCGACGAAGATCGCCGTCTTTACATGAACTTACTGCGCGAGTCTCCCGCCACTACGGCGTCTCCGTCCTCGCCTACTGCCGTCATCAAATCACGTTCACCTCATCGTCGTGCCCCGCGAGAAGACGGCGCTCGCCCGCATGCTGCAGCGCATACATAGCGAGACGCCCGTGCGCTTCACCTTAGGCTTCGGCGCACCGGACATCTCTGGCAGGCCCGCTATTCTTCGTTCCCGATGGATCACAAACACCTCTGGGCAGGAATGGTTTATGTCGAACAAAATCCATCGCGCGCCGGCATGGTCGAGCAGCCGTGGCAGTGGCGATGGTCCAGCGCCCAAGCTCACCTGAAGGCTTGCGATGACGGTCTGCTGGACCTCGTCCGGTGGCGGGCGGCTCACACGCCCGAGAGCTGGAAGCTCTGTCTGGAGAACGGTTTGCACGATGGTCTCCTGCTGGCGCGAATCCACGATTCATCCGAGAAGGGCTGGCCGATCGGCGACGAGGAATTCCTGGATCGACTCGAGCGCGACTACGGCGTCCGAGCCCGCCCCGCCAAGCCCGGCCCCAAACGCTCGACAAAGAGAAAGCCCCCAACTGCAACCACTTCCGAGCGCCCCCGGTCCGCTTCCGCCGCCAGCTAGTTCGGAGTCGAGGTCTTTGAGAAAGCGCCGGGATAAACCGGCATGTTGTAGGGGATGAAAGGGGCGGATGGGGCGGATGGGGCGGATGGGGCGGATGGGGATAGGGCAGATGGGACGGGCAGATGGGGACAGACGGACCTTTCTCAGGTTTTTCGGCAGATGTCCGGTTGTCTACACGTCTTGGGGCGTCCTGGCTGACCACGTCGGAGGCGGCGGTTCAGGTGTTGTTCCAAGGTTCTTACGAACTGCTCGGAGCCGAGTGGTCTGCCGCTGAAGGTTGCTGCCCGAATGGCCGCTGACTCTTCCTCTCCGTCTCGCAGCACCGTCGGCCCAGTCTTCGGGGGTCCAATGGGATCGCCAAAGCTCGAGGTCGACCAGCCCCAACGGGTCGGCGCCTCCTAAATGTTTGACGGCACTGCTCCAGGCGTAGTCGCCGGCGGACTGAGAGAGGCCGGCGCGGACCGGATTGAGTTCGACATACCGCATCAGACTGCCCAGCCGGGAGGGCTCGCAGGCGCACGAGTAGTAGCGGTTTTGCCAGACGTGTCCGGTGCGGCAGTCGGCGGCGTTGCGGTACTGTGCGTAGCGGCCGTGGACCTCGCGAAAGGTCCGGGCCAGCGACTCCTCCCGGTGGGGAATGGCGACCACATGAACGTGATTCGTCATGAGACAATAGCCGAGGATCTGGAGGTGGTAATACTCGGAGTACTTCCTGAGCAGTTGGAGATACACCTGCCGGTCGGCGGGGGTAAAGAAGACGTCGCGCCGGCCATTGCCGCGCTGCGTAACATGATGAGGATAGGTGGGTACAACGACCCGAGCGAATCGTGGCATTCATGGACATGGTGCCGGAAGGCAATCTGGGCTCTCCAGAAAAACTGAGAAAGGTCCGTCTGTCCCTATCCGCCCCCCTATCCGCCCCCCTATCCGCCCTATCCGCCCAAGAACTGAGAAAGGTCCGTCTGTCCCTATCCGCCTTAAAATGTTCCGTCTGTCCCGGGTTCTCGCGCCGGGCGATGTAGGCCGCCCGGGCGCTCGCGACCATCGTCTTGGTCGGCGTGCACCCGTCGTTGATACAGGTGCCGCCGACGTACCGCCTCTCGACAATCGCCACCTTGATCCCACCCCGGCCAGCGCGGTCGCGAGCGGTCCGCCACCCTGTCCGCGCCAATGATGATGGCGTCGTAGTGTTGTGGTTCCGCCATGTTCCCTCCCCGATCCCCAGTTGCTGCAGACAGCTTACGACATTGGACCTGTCGGGAAGAGATCTTGTTTCAGGATGTTTCCGCGGCAAACTATCCGGAGGTTCGTGTCCGTGCCGAACCGGCCAATATCGAGATCCGAGCGGAGCCGGGGCCGTAGGGTTTGTGGCCGGGATGCCGCCGGTTGTCCAGTTCGGCTCGGGTGGGCCAGCCGCCGACACGACTGTCGGCGTGGCAAGCCAGGCGGCTCGCTCCACGTCGGGAGGGCCAGCCATATACGTTCACATACGGCTTCCTCCGTCCCCAAACGCTACACTGAAACCAGATGGCGGCGACGCGGACTCCCACCGCGCGGCAGTTTTTCACCCCGCGCGGCACCCTCTCACAATGGCATCCGAATCATGAGTTCCGGCAAGGCCAGCTCGATATGGCCGAGGCGGTCTCCTCCGCTTTCGCTGATCACCGCCATCTCATCGTCGAGGCCGGCACCGGGACCGGAAAGACGCTCGCCTACCTGATTCCGGCGATCCTGGCGGGCAAGCGGATCGTCATCTCCACCGGCACCAAGAACCTCCAGGAACAGCTCTTCTTCAAGGACATCCCGTTCCTCCAAAAGCACCTCGACCGGCCGCTCCGCGCCTGCTACATGAAGGGACGGGCCAACTACGCCAGGGGGCCTGAAGGGGACGGCCTGATGCGAGCACTTCGCTAGATTGCTGAAAGTGGCAGTCGGCTCCGTCCCCTTCGTGAACTGTGTCGACGAGTGTTAACTTGCTGAATCCGAGTGACTTCGAGGCCTCCCTGCTGTTGTACGGTGAGCCTCCTCCTGAGTGCTGGCGGCTACGGGCACAACCGGCGCCACCGCCGAAGACCACTATCGTCAAGCGCCTGCGAGAACAGCGAAAGGGACCGAGCGGACTGGCACGTTGGCTGAATTCGCCGGCCTGTCAGTTCAGGCCGTTATCCCTCTCAATCGCACGCTTGTCTTGCAGCAGCGGGAAAGATCGCAACTCAGGCGGCCGGATGTATACTGTAGCGGACCGGAAGGCAAGAGGTGAAAATCCGGTTAATTTGACGAGTAAGCGAGAGTACCGACCATGAAACAGGTATTTCTGTTCGCACTGCTAACCGCCATTCTGGTAGGCTTCGGATGCTCAGTTAACCCAGACGAGGCTTCCGCGCCCGCCGCCAGGCTGGAGATGGTTCCTGCTCCGGTGGGCTCCGCCTCCGCGCCCGCCTTTGAAGCGCACCCTTCACCCTACAACCTCCCTCGTTCGGAGTATCCGCGGATTGAAGCCGACTCCCGCGTCACCTTCCAGTTCAACGCCCCCGACGCGAAGAAGGTGCAGGTCGCCCTGGTCACTTCAGGGCAGAATTCGCTCCAGCCCCTCCCGTTCGACATGGTCAAGGACGCCGCCGGCGTTTGGACCTACACCAGCGAACCGCAGGCTCCCGGCTATCACAACTACTGGATGCTCGTCGACGGCGCCGTCGTGCTGGACCCCGGCACCAACGCGTTCATCGGTTACGGCCACATGTGCAACGCCTTTGAGATCCCGGAGCCCGGCGTCGACTACTACGACCTGAAAGACGTGCCGCACGGCAACGTACTTATCAGGAACTACTACGCCGAGACGACCAATTCCTGGCGGCACATCTTCGTCTACACGCCACCGGGATATGACTCCGACGCCACCACCCGCTACCCGGTGCTCTATCTGCAGCACGGCGGCGGCGAGGATGAGCGGGTCTGGATCGAGATGGGCCGGACCAACGTGATTCTGGACAACCTGCTCGCCGAAGGCAAAGTCAAGCCCATGATCGTGGTCATGGAAACCAGTTACGTGGGTGAGGCGGGCGGCCCTGGTCCAGGCGCTCCTCCACGCCCGGAAGCCGGCGCTCCCCCTGCGGGCGGTGAAGGAGCCGCCGCCGGTGAAAACGCCCCGCCGCGCAGACCCCGGTTCGGCATCGGCGGCCCCGGCGGTGGCGCTTACGGCCGCTTTATGACCGCGGAATTGATCCCCTGGGTCGACAGCAACTTCCGCACGTTGGCCGACCGGGACCACCGCGCCATGGCGGGCCTCTCGATGGGCGGCATGCAGACCTCGGCCGTCACTATGGCCAACCTCGACAAGTTCTCCCACATCGGCCTGTTCAGCGGCGGGGCGGCAATGGGCTTTGGACCCGGCGGTCCTGGCGGCCGAGGTGGCTCCCCTGGGGCCGCGGCCGAGACCGAACCCGCGGCGCTCGACCTCAAGACCATCTACAACGGCGCCATGGCCGACCCGGCGGAGTTCAACAAGCAGGTCAAGGTCCTGTTCATGAGCTTCGGCACCGAGCCCCCGCTCGAGAACCCCGACGGATTGCAGAAGCACCAGGAACAGTTGGTCGCCGCCGGGATTACCAACAGCTACGTGTACCTCTCACCGGGCACGTCGCACGAATGGCAGACCTGGCGCAGGAGCCTATATACGTTCGCCCCGCTTCTGTTCCAGTAACCTTCCCGAAGAAGTGGCAGGAGGGCTTGGCCGCGGCCGGTCCTCCTCCCGTTGATAGTCGGCACGCCTCCGGGATCCGCGCCTCCCGGATCTGGTCAGACCGGATCTGAAGCAGAGATTCTCAGCTCTTGGTTTTCTCCAACTGCAACGCCCACATCCATGCCCCAGCCTCACGTCACCGCGATGGAACATCCAT
>CAWELS010000052.1:0-13796 GCA_963809945.1 Bryobacterales bacterium
CCTTGGTCGGAATGCAGCCGACGTGCAGGCACGTCCCGCCCAGCCATGGGTCCTTCTCGATGATCGCCGTCTTCAGCCCATACTGCCCGGCGCGCACCGCCGCCGAGTAGCCCCCCGGGCCACTACCCAAAACCACCACGTCGTAGGCCATGAAGTCTCATTCTACCAGCTAGAAAAAGACATCCTGACTCTCGGCCGGCGGCAATGGAGGTGAGCAGGCGGCTGCTCGCGAGCTTGGATCACGAACAGAAGATTCTGGCCGTTGAAGAAGACGATCGCACACCGGCTTTGGAGTATCGGCGATCGTTCGGTTTATTGCCAGGTCACACTCACCGGCGGTTTTGACGTGCAGGCCATCGAATCGGTCATGCCGCTGGCGATCTGGGCGCAGGCGTTGTTGGTTGCCGCCCGTTGCGCCTGCTCGCGGTTCGACGCTGACGCGGTGCGACAGCTCTGCTGCCCGTTGAATTCGACGCAGACCTCCACCCTATACCTCCGCAGACCGAATGAAGAGTAGATCAGCACCCCCACAATGACCAGTGCGAATGCTATGCCGATGATCGTTCCCCGTTTCCCCATGGTTCTTTTTCCAGGATACTGCTCCCGGCCTCGGCGAGGCCATCCACCGCGCCGATACCCCCCCGGCACCGAGGCGATTGAATATGGACAATCCGGACTGATATCATTCCGGCATGGATCGACGTCGCTTTCTTCAAGTTTCTTCCGTGGCATTGGGTACCAGCGCGAAGCTGCTGGCGCAGACCCCCATTCCGATGACCACCCTTGGTAAGTCGGGACTGCGGGTGACCCGGATCGCCGTCGGCGGATGGGACATGTCGCTGACAAGCTCGGAGATCGGCGTCTCCGTCATCCGCAAAGCCCTCGACCTCGGCATCAACTTCTTTGACAGCGCACATTCCTACCACGATGGCCGCGCCGACGAGACCTATGGCAAGGCGCTCGATGTCTCGACACGCCAGAAGGTGCACTTGATGTCGAAGTCGCAAGCCCGCACGGCTGACGGCGCCATGAAGGAACTCGAAGAGACGCTCCGCCGGATGAACACGGACTACCTCGATCTCTGGCAGTGCCACGGGATCGCCACGTTCGAGGAGATCGACAAGATCCTCGGGCCCGGCGGCGCCGCCGAAGGGTTCGTCAAGGCCAAACAGCAGGGCAAGGTCCGCCACATCGGTTTCACCGGCCATCACGACCCCAACGTCCATGCCCGCATGATCGACTCCTTCGACGGATGGGAGACCATCCAGCATCCCGTGAATCTGGTTGACCCCCACTACGAGAGCTTCATCAAGACCGTGCTGCCGAAGGCCGCCGCGAAGGGGCTGGGACGACTGGCGATGAAATCCAACGCGATGGGCGGAATCACCGGCCATAAAGTCGCCACCATCCCGGAGTGTCTGCGTTTCACCTGGAGCCAGCCGATCGATGTCCTCGTGTCCGGGATGCAGACCCCCGAGCAGGTGGAACAGAACGTCGCCAGCTGCAAGACATTCCAGAAGATGACCGACGAGGAGATCGCCGAGTTGCTGGCGCGCACCGGCAACGGCCCGACCGGTACGGAGGTCGAGCAGTACAAGAAGGGCCCCGACGGCGCCATGCAGCGCATTCACATAGACGGCGAATACGTCTGACGGCGGCGCCTGGCCAATTAGGAATGCCGCTCTGTTGAAAGGTGCAGGAGTCGGGGCTTCAGCCCCGATCTTCTCTGCAAAACTAAGTGGCACCAGACTGAAGCCCGCCCCGCCAAGTGACGGAACACTATGCAGCGGAACCCCCGAAAGGCGACCCGCCGCCCCCTGCCGCCCGCCACTTCGGGGACATTGCGGGCTGCTTTCACGTCTCCACCCTGACCCTGCCGCAGCAGTGTCCCCCCGCACATCGGGCAGAACCGCCTGCTCCGCTTCGCAGCCCGGCCGGCACGCCACGAATCGGCGGTGAACTCTACTCGTCCCCGGCAGCCGCGCTGGCTACCTGAAAGTGGCTCAGTGTGTTGGCATACCCCGAGATGCCGTTGTACAAAGCCTCGGCAACCTCCTGACGGTAGGCCGGTGACTTCATGAGCTCCTCCTCCTTGGCGTTGCTGATGAAGCCCAGCTCGACCAGGATCGACGGCATCTGCGCACCGATCAGAACCACGAACGGAGCCTTCTTCACGCCCCGGTTCCGCGCCGCCGCAT
The DNA here is from genome assembly GCA_963809945.1 of Bryobacterales bacterium. GTDB lineage: Bacteria > Acidobacteriota > Terriglobia > Bryobacterales > Bryobacteraceae > CAWELS01. The sequence continues at coordinate 2,199 of CAWELS010000052.1, forward strand.
CGTGCTTGAGCGCCAGCTCGTGGACCGCCGCCTGTACAAAGGTGGCCAGATCCCGCGACTCCTGCAGCTTGTCGTCGAGGGCGATCTTCTCGACCAGGCTCGACAGCTCGTGGATCGACTGATTGGAGCCGGCGTTCTCACGCGCCGCTACCTCGAGATCGGCGCGGGAACGCGTCAGGTTCAGGTAGAAGGTCTCGACCCCGTCGACCGTCTTGTAGCGCGACGAGTTGACGTGGATAGAAACGAACAGATCGGCCTGCGCTTTGTTGGCTTGCTCGGTGCGATTCTCGAGCGATACGGAGTCGTCGCCGGACCGCGTCATGATCACCTCGCTGCCCATCCGTTCCTCGACCAGGGCGGCCAGCCGTTTGGCAACGTCGAGGGTCACGTCCTTTTCGCGAACGCCGGTCGGACCGATGGTGCCGGTGTCACGGCCACCGTGACCGGGATCGATGACAACCCGGCCGAGCTTGAGTCCCAGGACCCGGGTCAGCGAGTGCCCGCCTCCATCGTTGCTCTTGGCCGGTTGGGCCACCAAGCCGTTGTCCGGAGCGGGCTCCTCTTCGGCCGGCTCGACCGGCGCGGCCACCGGCTCCGGCGCGGCCACCGGCTCCGGCTCGGCGGGGCGTGGCGCGGGTTCGGCGGCCTTGGGCTTCGGCGGAGCGGTGATTCTGGCCAACGTCACGCGCTCACGCTTGGGCTTTGGCGCCGCGGCGGTTGGCGGAGGCTCCGCCGTCTTCGGCGCCACGGCCGCGGTCCGCACGGGTTCGGGTGTAGTTGGGACCGCGACGGTGGGTGGAGGCTCCGCCGTCTTCGGCGCCACGGCCGCGGTCCGCGCGGGCTCGGATGGGGGTGCGGCTGCCGTGGCCGGAGGAGGTTCCGATTTCGTCGATGTCACCGTGGCCGGCGCGGCATCGGATATCGTCGAGGGCACTTCGACGTCCGCATCCTCACGCGGGCGCACCGGTGGCTTTTCGATGATCCGCGGCTGGTCGGGCGGCGGCTCGGGCGTCACCGCTCCCGGGCGTCGCGCCTCGAGAATCAGGCGGTCCGGGTTGGCGAGCTTCGACGCCGTCACGCTGACGGACGGATCGAGATCGATCACAATGCGCGTCACTGTCCGCTGATTCTGCGCGACACGGATCCGCTGGATGACGCCGTCATTGACCTCGATGACCTGTACGCTCTCCCGCGAGACTCGCTGCCGGGAGTTCAGAATGTCGAAGTACACGCGCGGCGGATTGGCGAGTTCCTGCCGCTTGAACTGGAAGTCACCGCTCGTCTGGACGGCCACGCGAGTAATCTCGCCCAGCGACCAGAAACGAACGTCGGTGACCGACACCAGGGCCGGCGCGGCGAAACTCACGCTCACGCTACCCAACACCAGCAGGCCGGCGAGCATAGCCCGCACCATGGGGGAGGTGGCCGGCCGGCCGAGACACCGAACTACCAATAGCAAGACGGCCCCGTGCCCGTCTCGCCCGGCAGCGATCGGCTGCTTCGGGTGGCACTCCATATTGGAACTACCTCGTGCTGAGATGGAGCCGGCCTTCGGAGTCGACGTAAGCGACTACCGCTCGGTAGTCGTGCTCTTCGGACAAGCTGCTCTCAGCGTCTGCTTCCGCCTTCCGCTTCAATTCCGCATACTTCTCGCGGACCTTGCGGACGTATTCCTGCGTCTCTCGATAGGGCGGAATCCACTGATGCCTGACCACGGCGCCTTCGCCCGCATTGTAGGCGGCGAGCGCCAGGCGGTCATCCTGGAACGCGTCTTGTAAGAGCTTCAAATAGCGGACACCCGCGTCGAGGTTCTGGCGTGCGTCGAACGAGTTCGTCACGCCGAACCGCTGCGCGGTGGCCGGGATCAACTGCATGAGCCCCTCGGCGCCCTTTCCGGACTGCGCGAAGGGATTGTAGTTGCTCTCGACCTCGACCACCGAGTGAATCAACAGGGGGTCCACGCCGTACTTCCTGGCGGCCTCCTCGATCAGTTGATCCACGTGGGCGGCCTCGCGGAGGCCCACCATCGCCGCGCCGGACGATTTCGCGCCCAGCGACGGTGCGATGGTCTTCCGCACCAAGCGTCCACTATGGGGATCTACCCGAACCACCGACGTGGCTTTCAGCCCACTGTCGGCAGCCGCCGCGGCCGGGATCAGACCCGCCGCCAGCAGCGCTATCCCCATGAGTCTAGAACAAGACTTCATCTATTTGTTCCAAAAGGCGACCGAACCGACTACATACACACAGCTTACGCAAACTTGACCTGGAATTCAAACATGACGCCAGGACGGCGCCGCGCGCATTTAGATCGTTCAGTCTTGTCAGAGCAGCCGACATCGGCCGGCGTTTCGCCCGCCGATGCTGTTATTATGACATGAGTTCGCCCGATTCGGAGCGATGGATTGCGGATTGGGGCGCGGTCGCCCGATTGAGCGGCCGCCGGACATCCTCCGACAACGGCCACCAGAATCCCGGAACGATGAGCGATCTGTTCCCCTATTACGTCGAGTTCCGCCACGTCTATAAGACGTTCGACTACCCGGTTTTGGACGACGTGAGCTTTCACGTTCGGGCCGGTGAAACGGTAGCCATCATCGGGCGCAGCGGCGTCGGCAAGTCGGTCAGCCTGGCTCACATCATGGGCTTCCTGAAGCCCGACTCGGGCCGCGTGATCGTCGGGCACACCGATATTACGGACGCGACCGAGACCGAGTTGCGGCGGATCCGCAAGAAAGTCACCATGGTGTTCCAATCCGGGGCGCTGTTTGACTCGATGACGGTGGAGGAGAACATCCTGTTCTCGCTCGAGACCCGCGAGGACTACAACTGGGAAAACCGCGACGACGTCGTCGACGGCCTGCTCGACCTCGTCGGCCTCCGGGAGCACAAGTACACCTACCCGGCCGACCTCTCGACCGGCTATAAGCGAGCCGTGGCTATTTCCCGGGCCCTGGCGGCCGAGCCGGAATGCATCCTCTACGACGAGCCCACGACCATGGTCGACCCGATCATGTCGGATCATCTGGCCAACCTGATGCTGCGCCTCAAGAAGCAGCTCCAGCTCACCTCCGTCGTCGTGACCCACGATCTCGACCTGATGCGCCGGGTCGCCGACCGCGTCGTGGTCCTCTACAAGGGCCAGGCGATCTACTTCGGTCCCGTCTCGGAGCTCTCCCAAAGCGACCATCCCCATGTCCGGGAGTTCATCGCGATGGACCAACTGGCGGTGTAGGATCCCCTCGGTGGAGCGCGCTGGTTAAGGAACTGTAGAAGCACCGCACTAGCGGCTAGACTGAAGCGACCATGTTCGACCTGACGGCACATCCCCATCGCCGCCTCAATCCTCTGACCCGGGAATGGGTGCTTGTCTCGCCGCAGCGCACCCGGCGGCCCTGGCAGGGGCAAATCGAGAAACCGCCGCCGGCGACGCTCCCGCCCTACGACCCGGCGTGCTACCTCTGCCCTGGCAACGAGCGCGCCGGCGGACGGCGGAACCCCGATTACGATTCGATCTTCGTTTTCGATAACGACTTCGCCGCCCTGCTGCCGGGCACCCCGGCCGGCGGCCTCAACCGCAACGATCTCCTGGTAGCCGAAGCCGAACCCGGCGCCTGCCGCGTAATCTGTTTCTCGCCCCGGCACGACCTCACTCTCGCCCGGATGCCCGTGGCTGCGATCCGCCGGGTGGTCGATGTCTGGGTGGACGAGTTCCGCGCCCTGGCCGCCAAGCCGTTCCTCAACTACGTCCAGATCTTCGAGAACCGCGGCGCCATGATGGGCTGCAGCAATCCCCATCCGCACGGCCAGGTCTGGGCCAACTCCTCGATCCCGAACGAGATCGCCAAGGAGACGGCGTCGCAAGCCGCCTGGCTCGGCCGTCATGGCCGCCCGCTGTTGACCGACTACCTCGACCTCGAGCTCGGCGCCGGCGAGCGCGTCGTCGTCGAGAACGATCATTTCGTCGTGCTGGTTCCGTTCTGGGCCGTCTGGCCGTTCGAGACGATGCTGCTGCCGAAGCGGAACATCACCGGACTTGACGAGTTGGTCGAGGCCGAACGCGATTCGCTGGCCGATATCCTGAAGCGCCTGACGACCCGCTACGACAATCTGTTCCAGGCCTCGTTCCCGTATTCGATGGGCTTCCACCAGCGCCCCACCGACGGGCAGGCTCACGGCGAGTGGTGCCTCCACGCCCATTTCTACCCGCCGCTACTGCGCTCGGCGACGGTGAAGAAGTTCATGGTCGGCTACGAACTCCTGGCCTACCCGCAGCGGGACATTGCGCCGGAGTCCGCCGCGGCTCGTCTGCGGGAGGCGGGGGAAGAGGTCGGTGGTCGGTAGTCGGTGGTCGGTGGCGGTCGGATGGGGGCAGGTATTTCTGGTGTGGGAGAGCTGATGGCAAGTCTGTCTGTAGCAAGCCCGCTCGGTCGCTCCACGTAGGGCAGACGTCTACGTCTGCGGGGGACCTCCTGGCGGCCGGGTTTGGCGGATTGACGGGCAATACGCCAGAGGCGTAGTATTGATGGTGTGTTCACGTTTATCGAGTCGCCTGCGTTCGAGCGATATCGAGAGGCCTATCTCGACGACGACGAATATGCTCAGTTGCAGCAGGCAATGATCAGTGACCCGGAGGCTGGCAGTCTTGTCCCGGGTTCCGGGGGCGTTCGGAAGCTTCGTTGGAGGTTGCCTGGCAAGGGCAAACGAGGCGGCTTACGCGTCATCTATTTTGTCCGGTATCGGCCCAACGAGTTCTGGATGCTGACCCTGTATGCGAAGACAAAGCAGGAGAATGCGCCCGCGCACATCCTCCGGAGATTATTGAAGGAGGCCTTTGAGGATGAGTAAGAAAAAGCTGGCGGAGGAAGACCTCGATGCTTTGGAGGCTGGACGAGATGTCTGGCAGGAAGTCGTTGACGGCGTTCGAGCGATCCGGAAGGGTCGGGGCAGGCGATTCGACGTGGAGCCTGAATCGCCGGTCGTGCGTGCGCGACTAAAGGCAGGGCTTACACAAGCTCAGTTCGCCGAACTGCTCGGGGTGTCGCGGCGAACCCTCGAGCAATGGGAACAAGGACGTCGTGAGCCGAGCGGTGCCGCGAAGACGCTGATTCGGGTGGCGGAGTTGCATCCCGAGGTGTTGCGCGAAATGGCGGCTTAAAGAAGGTATGATTATCGTTTTTCGATGCGCTGGAATCTAACGACCTTCTTCTTTGCCGGCCTAGCCGGGCTATTTGTATACGGTCTTGTTCAACAGGTTCTGGCCGCGAAGAATAGAAAACCACAGTGGGACAACAATCCAATTTGGGTCGTGCTCATATACGACATCGGCACTCTGCTGGCTTTCGGCGGTTACCTTACAGGGGCCTTGATGTCGTCCAGCTCAGAATGGCACGAACGCCTAATGTTTCTCGGCATCGCGGTGATCGGCATTGGTTGTGAATGTCAAGTAATAGCGAGTTTCTTTCCAAAATGCCTGTCTGCTGAGCTGAAGCATCCGGCGGCACGTATAGGAACGGCTTTGGTCGGCGCATTCTTGATCTATCTCGGATTGGGTGAGTTCCTGGCATGATCCGCTGCGACAGTTGCCAAGAGTCCTTTCATAGCATAGCGAGATCCCGACGCCGGGAGTCGCTGTCTGTCTGCGCGGAATGTACTGACGCCACTACACTGGAGTTTTGGAGCTGATTTCAGCCGATTGGAGATAGATGGCTAACGGATTTAATGTGCTGTCCGGCGGGGACGAGAGTGGTGCGCCGCTCGGCATCAAAGATCAGACCGGGTACATGGCGAAACTGGTGGAGACCATGTGGCGGTACCGCGAGGAGCGCTTCGCCGGACGCGAGGAGCTGTTCGATCGGGACCGCCGGAGCGGGTCGCGGCCGCCGGTGTTTCGGCGGGGCTACGACGAACACAACGTGATTGTCCAGCCCGGCGCGCCCGACGAGGTCAACGCTCGCGTCATCGCCGCGGTGCCGGCCGCGGGGCGGCATCGGTGGTTTCGGAGTATGAAGAGCTCGCAGGCGCTGGTGCAGAGCGTCTTTGCGAACCTAGCCGTTCACGATGCGCTCGACGTGCTGGCCGGAGTCACGAGCGACGACGGGGAGCCGGCGTTCGGGGAAGCGCCGCGGGCGGCCGCGCTCGAGCGCCGCGTCGACTATCTCGGGGAGCCGACGCCGACTTCGGTCGATGTCATGGTCCAGGGCTCCGGGCCGGTGGCGGTGGAGTGCAAGCTGACCGAGTGGGAGGTGGGAAGCTGCTCGCGGCCGCTGGCCGATGACGAGGACCCGCGCTACTGCAATGGAAGCTACACCCACCAGAACGGGCGCGCGGCGCGGTGCCAGTTGACCGAGATCGGGGTCCGGTATTGGGAGTACGTCCCCCGGCTGTTTGACTGGGCGGCCGATCGTGACCTCCGCCCGTGCCCGCTACGCTTTACCTTCCAGCTGGTGCGGAATGTGCTGGCGGCGTGTGTGCGGGCCGACGGGACGCTTGACCCGGCCGGGCATGCGCTGCTCGTCTACGATACTCGCAATCCGGCCTTCGCCGAGGGCGGAGCCGGGCTGCGTGCCTGGCGGGAGACGCGGGAGCATCTCGAGGATCCGGCGCGATTGCGGCGGGTGAGCTGGCAGCGGCTGTTGCGGGCGGTCGCCGAACGGCCCGGTCTCGGTTGGCTGACCGGTGCGCTCGCCGCCAAGTACGGCCTCGTCCCGTCGCCCGACGTCCCTTGAGCGGGCCCCCCGGCCGGCGAGGGCGCCTGCCGGCCCGAGCTGCTGTAATAAAGCCATGCCGGCAGTGGCGCTCACAATCGCCGGATCCGACCCCAGCGGGGGAGCGGGCATCCAGGCGGACCTCAAGACGTTCCACCAGTTCGGTGTCTACGGTGAAGCTGTCATCACGCTGATCACCGTCCAGAACACACGGCGGGTGGACCGCGTCGAGTGCCTCGACCCGCAGCTCGTGCTCGACCAGCTCCGGGCGGTCCTCGACGACATCCCCCCGGCGGCGGCCAAGACCGGCGCGCTCGGCAGCGAGGCGATTGTCGCGGCGGTGGCCGAGGCGGCGGCCGGTTTCGCGTTCCCGCTGGTGGTCGACCCGGTCATGATCAGCAAGCACGGGACGCCGCTGCTGCCGGATAGCGCCGTTGCGGGGGTCCGCGCGCTACTGCTTCCACGGGCGACGCTCATCACCCCGAACCTCCCCGAGGCCGAAGCGCTCACCGGCGAAGCGGTGCGCGATGTCCCGGGGATGAAGCAGGCCGCCCGCCGGCTCTGTGAACAGGGCGCCCGCGCCGCACTGATCAAGGGCGGCCACGCCACCGGCGAGGCGATCGACATCCTGTACGCGAACGAAGAATGGCACGAGTTCCCGGCACCCAGAATCGACACGCCGCACACCCACGGCACCGGCTGCACATATTCGGCCGCCATCACGGCCGGACTGGCCTCCGGGCTCACGATCCCCGCTGCGGTCGCCCAGGCGAAACGCTTCCTGCACGCGGCCATTGCCACCAACCCCGGTCTCGGCTCAGGCTCCGGTCCGGTGAACCACCACGCGCCGGTCGAGCGCGATGGATAATGGCCGCCGCCTGGACGAGCCCAGAGTCCGAAAGGCTTGCCAGGCCACCGGCCAGCGGCGACCAGCTACCGGTATAATTCCAGTGACTGAAGGGCAACTGGGACACCATGCAGAAGATTACTCCTCATTTGTGGTTTGACAAAGAAGCCCGGGAAGCGGCCGAGCTGTATGCTTCCGTGATTCCCGAATCCAAGGTCACCAACGTGACGACACTCTCGGGCACGCCGTCGGGAGACTGCGATATCGTCTCGTTCGAACTCGGCGGCGAGCCGTTCCGGGCGATCAGCGCGGGGCCCCTGTTTCGTTTCAACCCGTCCATCTCCTTCCACATCAAGTGCGCGACAGTGGAGCAAGTGGACGCGATCTGGGAACGCCTGTCGCCGGGCGGCAAGGTGTTTATGCCTCTCGATTGGTATCCCTTCAGCGAACGGTTCGGTTGGATCGAGGACAAGTACGGCGTCTCCTGGCAGGTGATTCATGTGGGGGAGGGGCCCATCGTGCAGCCCGTCACGCCGATGCTGATGTTTGTGGGCGGCGTTTGCGGGAAGGCGGAGGAAGCGATCGAAACCTACGTGTCGGTGTTCGAAAATGCCCCCGGCGCGGAGCGGCACGGGGAGACGAAGGCCGCGATTGTCTCGCGCTACGGCGAGGACGAGGAGCCCGACGAGGAGGGGACCGTGCGATACGCGCACTTCTCGCTCGACGGCCGCGAGTTCGGGGCGATGGACTCCGCGCACGAGCACGACTTCGCCTTCAACGAAGCGATCTCGCTGATCGTGCCTTGTGAGACCCAGGAGGAGATCGATTACTTCTGGGAGAAGCTCGCGGCGGACCCGGAGGCCGGGCAGTGCGGCTGGCTGAAGGACCGGTTCGGCCTGTCCTGGCAGGTCACTCCGACTCGCCTGGGGGAATTGATGGGCGGCCCGGACAAGGCGCGCACCGAGCGCGTCACCCAGGCATTCCTCAAGATGAAGAAGTTCGACATCGCCGCCCTCGAGCGGGCAGCCACCGACTGAGCGGCCGCTCCTAGAGCGGTCGCCGAATCCCGCGGCGCTGTCGTCTCAGTAGAGAGCCCCCTACGCAAGCCCGTCAGCCACCTTCGGCGTTCCGCCTCGAGGGACGGACTCCGAAAGCTGACCGCTGATCGCTGAAAGCTCCGCCTCAATACCGCGGCATCGACGGATCCACCTTCTCCGCCCACAGATTGGTCCCGCCGCGCATGTTCTTCACCTTGCGGAAGCCCGACTGCCTCAGGAACTGGAACGCCCGGGCGCTGCGCATGCCGACCTTGCAGACCGTTACGATCTCATCGGCCGAATCGAGTTCGTGGATCCGGCTCGGCAACTGCCCCAGCGGGATCGACTTGAACTCCGGCAACCGGCAGATCTGCAACTCGTGCGGCTCGCGGACATCCAGCAGCACAAAGCGGTCGCCCCGGTCGAATTTCGCCTTGACCTCCACTGGATCGATCTCGAAGCCCGTGTTCGCTTCGTGCTTCCTCGTTCTGCGGGCACGCCGCAGAACTGGTGATAGTCGATGAGCTTGGTGATCGTTGGGTTCTCGCCGCAGACCGGGCACTCGGGGTTCTTGCGTAGCTTCAGCTCGCGGAACTGCATGGCCAGCGCATCGTAGAGCATCAGCCGGCCCACCAGCGGCTCGCCGACGCCCAGGATCAGCTTCACGGCTTCCGTCGCCTGGATCACGCCGATCGTCCCCGGCAGGATCCCCAGCACGCCGCCCTCGGCGCAGCTCGGCACCAGGCCCGGCGGCGGCGGCTCCGGATACAGGCACCGGTAGCACGGACCGTCCTTGGTCGCGAACACCGTCGCCTGCCCCTCGAAGCGGAAGATCGAGCCGTAGACGTTCGGCTTGCCGAGCAGCACGCAGGCGTCGTTCACCAGGTAGCGGGTCGGGAAGTTGTCGGTGCCGTCGACGACGATGTCGTAGTCGCGAAAGATCTCGAGCGCGTTCTCGCTCGTCAGCGCCACGTTCGTGCTTGTCGAGCTGGATGTTGCGGGTTGATGTCCGCCATGCGATCGGCGGCCGAGTCGAGCTTCTGCCGGCCCACGTCGCTGGTGCCGTGGATCACCTGGCGCTGCAGGTTGGTGAAGTCGACCACGTCGAAGTCCACCAGACCGATGCGGCCAACGCCGGCGGCGGCCAGATACAGACCGAGCGGCGCGCCCAGTCCGCCGGCGCCGACCAGCAGCACCTTGGCCTGCTTCAGCTTGAGCTGGCCCTCCATCGCCACCTCGGGCATGATGAGATGGCGGCTGTAGCGCAGGATCTCCTCGTTGGTCAGGGTGACGGGCGAGGCGTAGACGTCAGTCGCCATTCCGCCCCCCGGCGATGCTCGGCACGATCGAGAGGGTGTCGGCGTCGTTGACCGGTGGTCGCTTCCTTGTTCAGGTAGCGGATGTCTTCGTCGTTGACGTAGACGTTGACGAAGCTGCGGAGCTTGCCCTCGTCGTTATAGAGATGACGCCGCAGCTCGCCGTACTGGCCGGTGAGCGAGGCGAGCACCTCGCCGACGGTGGCGCCCGCTCAGCTCCACGGTGTCCTGTCTTGCTCGGCGTACTGCCGGAGCGGTGTCGGGATCAGAACTTTGGCCATAGTTGTTTCCCAGTTAGTTGTTCGGATACTCGAGGTCTTCCTCGTCTGCTGCCGTCTGCTCGGCATTCGGCAGAAAGCTGTGCGCGTGGTCGAACTCGCCGCTCCTTGACCGACAGGACGACAAACGAGTACCACGGGCACGAGTTCTTCAAGTCGGTTTCGGAGAAGTACGCGTCGCAGTCCGGATGCGAGTGGAAGATCCCGACCAGGTCCAGGCCGCGTTCGCGGGCTTCCCGCTCGGCGCGCAGCAGGTCCTCGGGCCGCAGCTCGTACCGCTCGCGCTGGTCGCCGTCGAAGGCATTGTCCAGTTCGACGGCCGTCGTGACGGCCTTGCGCCCGTCGTCGATCGAGCCCAGCATGCGCCGCAGCACTCGTTCGGGAAAGGTCGACCGTGCGTGGGCCACCATCTTAGCCCACGGCGTCCTGTTCAATCCGGATCATTCCAGAAGCTCTCGCTCAGGTATTTTTCAGCGCCGTCGCACAGCATCGTCACGATCACGCCGCGCTCGCCGTTCTCCATCATCCGGCGGGCTACCCTATGCGCGGCGACCACGTTGGCGCCCGAAGAGAGCCCGACCAGCAGCCCCTCTGCCCGGGCCAGTCGGCGGACCATCTTATAGGCGTCTTCGGTCTCCACCCAGACGTTGTCGTCGGCGAGCGTTTCGTCGTAGATGGCCGGGACCATCGCCGTGGGCATGTGCTTCAATCCCTCCAGGCCATGGAAGCCCGACGAGGGCTGCGCCGAGATGCACTTCACCTGTGGCAGATCCTGGCGCAGACGCCGCGTTACGCCCATGAAGGTGCCGCTGGTGCCCATCGAGGTGACGAAATGGGTCACCCGACCCTCGGTCTGCTCGATGATCTCGGCCCCGGTGGTATGCAAAGTGCGCCTTCCAGTTGGCCGGGTTGCAGTATTGGTCCGGGTAGAAATAGCGGTCCGGGTCGGCCTCGTAGATCGCGCGGCACTTGCGGATGGCGCCGTCGGATCCCTCGGCCGGGTCGGTGTAGACAGGTCCGCTCCGTAGGCGTTGAGCACCCGCTTGCGCTCCTCGGAGGCGTTCTCCGGAAGGCACAGCTTCACCTTGAAGCCCTTCACCGCGGCGATCATCGCGTAGGCGATGCCGGTGTTGCCGCTGGTGGCGTCGAGCAGGATGCGGCCGGCCGAGAGCTTCCCCGTACGCTCGCCGTCCAGGATCATGTTGAGCGCCGGACGGTCTTTCACCGAACCCGCCGGGTTGAAGTACTCGGCCTTGGCGTAGATCTCGATGCCCTCCAGGTCCGCCGTCACCCGCTTCAGGCGGACGAGCGGCGTGTTGCCCACCCGAGAGAGGATCGACGATGCCGGCCGTTCCAGCAGAATTGGAGATGCGATCGCCATTGGTTGTTCCCAGTCCCTCGGAGTTTGCGCCT